>CAVYSX010000010.1:0-835941 GCA_963771285.1 uncultured Acidobacteriota bacterium | reverse complement strand
TTTTTCGCCGATCATTCCCAGCCGATACAATACTGATATGGTTGTTCGCAGGTCAGTGTCGCTGTTTTTTTTTCTTGGTCTGCTCTGTGGTGTTGAGAGCCCAAGAAACTAGATTCATTGACCTGTCGAGTAGCCAGCAGCGCACCGTCCTGCGCGTACCGCTAGAAAAGCAGCCGAACTGTTCCCCCAACCATGCGTCGTACACCGAGAAACCTCTGTGGGCGACTGCACGATAGGACCGAGCGGGTTACGTGTCGGCGTTGATCACGTCACGTCCACCGGGATCACGTTAGATTCATTCGGAGCGGATTTTCGTGTTCTCAACGCAGGAGCTGCGCCGGTCGACATTCCAGTTTCTCCGCACCTGAGCGACCTCCAACCGCCAGGAAAGCTACAGGAGTTCCCATACCTTAGCCTCGCCTTAGTGGTAAGACTGCATGCCATTAGCCCGCCGCAGGCGAACGGCATTGGTTGGGTTGAGCTGTATGGATCAGCAGACCACGAGGACACGATTGTCACATTGAAGCCAAATGAATGGATTCGAGTGAAAGCGAACGTAAAGCTACACACTTGGCCTTCCGAACCGGTCGATTTGCGTTTATCGGGTGATTTCTGGCTTCACAGAAACGTTTTTAGGCCGGAGGAGAGCGGCGGGTTCGTTGACTCCCTGGATTTATGTCCCAACCGTACGACGCTGCCCAGCGCCGTTGTAGTGCATTTTTCGCCAACTCGCACCGCCCAACAGAACCCGCTTGAGCCATAACTGTCGCTATCAGGCCATTTCACTCAAATCCCCTCGGGGAAGAGATGAGTGTAACGGCGACAGATGAGTGTAATGGCGATTTTGTAACAGTCAGGCTACTTCGGACATGTGGCCGGCAGCAACTCTCTATGCTATACCGCCATGACGCATTAATTCAGGTTTGACAACCGGTCTTCGCGGGACGAGAATCGGGTCTCGGGTCTCGGGTCGCCTGCAATTTTCCCCTGTGTTTTCAGACCCCGCCGACCCGGACTTGTGAACCGAACCCTGGAACAATTTGGAACTTCATAGTGCGCGGAGGACTGCAATGACGAAATTCGACGGTTGGAAAAACGCCTATGCATTGCTGCTGGTTTGCGCGGCGACAGTGATTGGCTGCCCAGCGCAAACGTTCCGGGTTTTAAAGTCGTTTGATGACGCCGACGGCTCTTCGCCCTCCGGTCTGGTGCAGGCCACCGATGGGAATTTTTACGGGACAACGTCCCAAGGCGGGAAAAATTACCTGTGTCCCGTCGGTGGTTGTGGAACGGTCTTCAAGGTTGCACCCGGAGGTAAGCTGACGACGTTATATAGCTTCTGCTCGCAAACAAACTGCGCGGACGGTGGTGCTCCTTACGCGGGATTAATCCAGGCCAACAATGGGTACTTTTACGGGACCACCCTAAATGGCGGAGCCAACTGCTCTAGCTCGGAAGAATGCGGCACGATTTTCGAGGTCACGCCGAGAGGCAAACTGATCACGCTGTACAGCTTCTGCTCACAAACAAACTGCGCCGACGGCGCCGTCCCCTACGCTGGGCTGATGCAGGCCGCCAACGGCAACTTTTACGGGGCGACCACATACGGCGGTGCCTATTGTGTTAGCTCGGGAGGCTGCGGAACGATCTTTGAAATCACACCCAAGGGCAAGTTCACGACGCTGTACAGCTTCTGCCCGCAATCGCACTGCGCGGACGGCTCTCTTCCCACCGCCGCGCTGGTGCATGCCACCGACGGAAATCTCTACGGGACAACGAACCAGGGCGGGGCTAACTGTGTTAACTCGGGAGGTTGCGGGACGGTCTTCGCAATCACGCCCAAGGGCAAGCTCACCACGCTGCACAGCTTCTGCTCACAAACCGGGTGCCCGGATGGTTATTCTCCCCTCGCCGGGGTGGTGCAGGGCACTAACGGAGACTTCTACGGGACGACAACAGCAGGAGGCGCCAACAACGAGGGCACTATCTTCAGGCTTACGCCCACGGGAAAATTCACCACGAACTACAGCTTCTGCTCGCTATCGAACTGTGCGGACGGCCGTTCGCCCCTCGCGCCTCTGGTGCAGGCTACCGACGGCAACTTTTACGGGACGACTGAAGGAGGAGGAGCCACGAATGCGGGCACGATCTTCGAAATCACGCCTAAGGGAAAGCTGGCCAAGCTCCACAGCTTTTGCCCGCACGGTGCGCCATGTAGTGGCGGCGCTTTCCCTACTGCTGGTCTGGTGCAGGCTGCCGATGGAAATTTCTATGGGACGACAGAGATCGGAGGCGTTCACGGCGAGAATGGTACGGTCTTCCGTTTGGCGGTTGACCGCTGGTAATGAGCGTTATGGCGATATTTCGCCAGCTGACAATGACGCACGGCTGTCAGTTCACCCTGCTGCGATCCTGCGTGAGACCATGATGTCGAGAGAATGTAATCCGGTGTAACTCTGGGAGCAAAGAATCATCGTTGGGAATGAAGCTTCTTTCTCTGGGTACGTAAACCCCCACACAATTCCCGTCGAGCATTTCAGCGCACATCCCTGCTAGCACTGCGTACTCGAGTTCGAGATCAATCCCACCTTTGACGTAATCCACTGCTATCCACGATGTATGCTCAGCCCACGCTGGGCGTTGACTTGCTCTCGGCATCGCTTTTCCAAATTCTTCCGGGTGATCTCCGTAGGGCTTTGTATAGTTCAGAAAGCTGAGTGTATGGGGGCCAGCCTTCATCAGGGTGAACAATACCTCCTGAAAGACGCAAGGTGGTGACGATTTGTCGCCCGAAAAAGGCACTCCGAAAGCTCTCTCCCCTGCGGATCGAAGTTGCTCTAGTGTTAGAAAGCGAGGTTCGCGAAGAAGCAGCACCATGGAAACGGGGAGATCCTCGCCCTTGTTTTTGTCGGGAGACGCCAATGATCGCCGAAGCGTATCAAACGCCGCCCTTAGATTCAGCTTCATAGGAGTTGCCTGCTGATTATAGCCAACTGACGTAACCAGGCCGTTACACTCAAATCCCCCGCGCAGGGCCAGATGAGTGTAATGGCGATTTGTCGCCACCCAGACTGTAAGTAACTACAATCAATTCAATTGTGAATACTCGCAGCAAGATCCTCGCGTCCGCAGCAGTGATACTGGTAGCAGCCTTCATTCCTTTGCCGCAGACCGTAGCGCCCAGCCTGGACTATCACCACCTTAGACGCGGCGCGCAGGCCACTGACAGGCGTCACTGTCCGTGAGGTCTGGCAACAGTACGGCCTTGAGGATTCGTCGCAGGAGGAAGATCGATTGACGGACGCCAATGGCAAAGTGCAATTCCCTCGCCGCACGTACTGGGCAAGCGTCGGCAACCGATTCCTTGGCTGTTTACGTCAGGTCGGCCGCGGTGGAGTCCACACGAGCTGTGGCCCCCACTCCTTCTTAGTCGCCTTCGGCAATGGCATAGACACTATGGACTGGGCAGACTTGAGCCAAGAGGATGGGACGACTGCGCCGTGGCAACGGTCGACACTGGTCTTGAAACGCTAACACTATTTGTTAAGACATTTTCACTCTTGGAGGGGTCTTGGGCGCAATAGAGATTTATCAACAGCGTTGCTCTTGGCACCCGCCCCTTGCAGAAAGCGCAAGGAACGGGGCACCCCAAACCTATTTCTTCATCGGTTAAGATCCGGGCCACGCGGCCCAACTATTGCACTCGTTTGAGGTCCATTATCCAATCCGTTTCCCAGGTTTTACCACCGTCCGGTGATTCTGCCTGCTCCCAGTGACCCGAGGTGGGTGTGATCGCGGACCATAGGAGCCGGGTGCGGACTGGTTTCCCGCCTTCGGTATCGTCGTTCGCGTAGAACGTTCCTACGCCATTGTGGAAGCTGCCTCTCACTGGCGGATCCATCGGCCCAAGTGGCGTCCTGCTGTCCAACCACCAGATCGACCACTGCCCCGTTTTGGCGTCGAACGATCGGGTAGCTACGCCGCGGTAAGTGCCGCCTGGAACTTCGAACACGGTGTCGTCGACATTAGCGTATCCACCCATCAGTGGCTGGCAGAATAATGTCCCTTCGAATTCGATCCACTCGTGACTGTTGACGAGGCGATGCTTCAGCTTTCGATGATGGACTTGCCAGTGTCCGAATAAGAAATCGAAGTCATGCAATCCCGGCACATTACTTTCTGCATGACCCATCTCTGCTCCCGAACCGGGGGAGGACTGAGCGACAGATACCCCGGGCGCTATTAGAGCCAGAATCAGCCAAGCCGTTACTGCCAGGCGCTTATGAATTTGCACGTTTGACTCCTTTTTCGTAACGAGATATGCATGCGCGCATCCTGCGGATGCACTTGGTGCAGTTTCTCAGTCACAAATTCAGCGCTGAATTCACGAATTTCACTAGATGAGAACATTAGACGTTATACAACTCAAAATGTTTTGAGTGGGTGTTTAACTCGTGCCATTTCACTCATTGAGGATTGGCCAACTCAGGATCAATGGGATGTGAAATCAACCTTCGACTGCGCCATTAAATCAGATCATCAACACAGGCGTCGCATTGACGGAGGCGCGAGCCTGATCTGGGGCCGGGCTGGCTCGACCTTCACGTTTTTCGTTAAGGCGGAAACGGCGAAGTCGGCGGTCACAGCTTTTTTCTCCGCGCAGAAGTAAACGTTGATTTGTGCCAGCCATCAGTGGGGCGAGGGCAAGACAAAATTCCGATGCAGGCTACATGAGTTCCTGGCCCGCCGCCCGTGATCCGACTCGACAGATCCTGATGCTCTTGGTACCCGCCCCTTGCAGAAAGCGCAAGGAGCGGGGCACCCACACCTATGTCTCTATCTGTTATCCGGGCCACCCGGCGATTTCTATCGCTCACTATGCGAAGATGTATGGACTCGTGAGCAGAGCATACACCAACCAAAAGAGGCGCCCGCGAGAGCGGGCGCCTCGGTAAAGCAGTCTGAGCAAGCCAGACTAGAACGTGTTCTGGCAGACGCCCCGGATGTTCCCCGTACGCCCTTTGCCGACCAGTTCTAGCATTTCCTGCATGACATAGTTTTTGCCGCCGACGGTGTTGGTGTACTTGTGACCGTTGGCATCCGTCTTGACGGTGCCGAACAGCCATGCGCAGCAGTCACCTGATTCGCCGCAGAAGTTTCCGGCCCAGGCTGTCTTGAGGTTAACTTGCGGATCGCTGACCGTCTCGGAGAACTCGTGCCACATGATGGCAGTCGTTCCGTCCGCGCCAGGGTCATTGTTGGGGCTGCCGTGGTCGCCTAGCACGACGCTGGTTTCGCAACCGCTCGGGCATTGGTCAGGATCGCCAACCATGGAAAACCGGATGACCTCACCGGAGACGATTGAGGTCGACGGGCTGTGATAACCGCAGTACGACGAGCAGAAGCCACCATGGTCAATTACGTCTTTGTAGGTCAGCACGAAATAGATTCCATTGGTGTCGTTGGGCAGGTGCTTGTTCTTGATGGCATTGGCGACGATGGTCTGAATCGGCCCGGAGCCATTGATGCTCTTACCCAGCGAATAATTGTCATGATAGTCGTCGGTCGCGGGATTATGTTTTACCGCGTTAGGGACTCTCTTGTTGGCGTTGTCGCTGTAGGTAATGTTGATCTTGTTCTGCGTGGAACCACCGAGGTGCGAGAAGTAGAAGTCGATGACCGCCTTATCTTTTTTCGTCCAGTTGCCATACCAGATAATGTAAACGGTCGGTGCGGTCTCAACCACGGGACCGCCGTTGTAGTTGATGTCGCATGGGTTGCCGTTGCAATTAGAGGGAGGCCTCTGACCGGATTTGTAGGGGCGTAGTGCATGGTCCAAATATGTGTCTTGGGCGAGCGCGGAGCAGACAAAGCACACCGCGAGCAGAATACATAGCCACAGCTTCTTCATTTGATTTTCCTCACGTGAAAATTCGAAAACCTGCGCGTAACATCCTTTGGGTAAGGAGCCACCCATTGTTGGCCGAAAACACTCGTAAGTCAATGTGAAGATAATTGCATAGTGGCGTCAGAGAGACTCAGGTCACGCGCGACGGTTGTGAATTCTAGAGATTGCCACGGAATGCTGTAAGACTTCCCCAGCCGCTTTACTGCGGGGAGCCCATTGAATCTAAACGCCGGTCACAATCAGCGGCTGTGCGTACACTTGGCCATCCAAGCTGGCAGAGCAAAAGCTGGCCGAAGTTGTTCTGAATCGAGCTGTTGTTGATCACGGTTTCGGTCAGGTTGGCGCCGGTTCGATACGCGCACCCGGCGCAAAGGCTCGGCGTATCCTGCTGCCACGCGTATTCAAGCGCCGAAACACCATCGTTGCGAATTCAGAACACCGCTACCCTCGGCATTTCCAGCCAAAAGCACTCTTGAGCGACGGTGGCGGATCCCACTCTGATTCGTTTCCTGGCCCCGGGCTGTCGAAACCAGCCTGTACGCTCAAACCCCTCAGTAAGCGGCCGCGCGATTTATAAACAACTGAGCGAGCGCATGGCGGTTGGCGGCGCGGAGTACTTTCTGTTTTGCCGACGGCACGCCAGCCACTCGGGTGCTGCTAACGAATTCCGACTTGTCCTCGCACGCTATCGATCAACTTTTTGGAATCGTAGCCGATCCCGGCCTTAAACACTGTCTCCACGTTCTCGATGTCGTCGATGCGTTTTGAGGGATCGCCTTTGATTAAGACGAGATCTGCCTGTTTGCCGGGTGCGAGGGTTCCAATTCGATCTTGCTGGCCGAGATATACGGCACCATTCTCGGTGGCGATGTGAATCGCCTCCAGCGGAGTGAAGCCTGCTTCTACGAGTAGCTCGATTTCGCGTTGATCGCCGAAGCCCGGCAGTACGCCGCCGTTTCCAGTGGGATCAGGACCGGCGAGCAGCAAACCTCCCGCCTTGACGAATGCCACCTCAAAATCCATTTCTTTGCGCAGCAGCGCAGGCATCGGTGAATCCAAAGCCACTCTTGCACGGGCGGTGAGATAGCTTTGCGCCGATGCTGCGGACATCGCATCCAAGGTGCGCGACTGCAACGACGGCCGGCCGGGTGCACCGGCTTCAAACACCGGCAGCGTCGAAGTCACCGCGACATGATGGGACACGAGATTGTGAATCATCTCTTGCACCGGCGCTCCGTTCACGTCCTGCTTGGCCCAACTGCTGCTGCCACCACCTGCTGGGCAGACGTCCGGTTTCTTGTCGGCGACGAATTCGGTGTCGGCAAAGACGGGGCCATGCTCCAAATCATCGATGCCCAGAGCGACCGCCTCCGGCCAGGTGACGGAGCACAGATGCCCTGTCAGTTTGAGTTGGTGCGCATGCGCCTGCTGGATGGCCACGCGCAGCTCTTCGCGCGTAATGTTCATGTAGGCCTTGTACGATGTCATGCCTTCGGCCGCCCAGTAGTCCACCGTGCGTTTAGCGTCGTCCGGTCCGGTGAGTTCGTGCATCTGCGCGAATCGGGTCGGCGCGCCTTCGAGGTACGGTGCCGTGGCGTCAATGCTGGGTCCCGGCATCAGGTTCGCGTCAATACGACTCTTGACTTTCAAGTCGGTGTAAGGCTCCAGGCTCCCGGTCGTGCGCATGGTGGTCACGCCAGCGGCGAGATAAAGTCGTGGCGCTGTGTAGGGGATCTCGGCAATGAATAATCCCGGCTCGCCAATTCTTCCGCCGGCAACTTGGACGGCAAAGGAATCGGTGTAATACAGATGGTCGTGCATTCCAACCAGACCAGGTATCACCGTATAGCCGGAACGGTCCGTCTGTAGCGCTCCCTGAGGAATTTGGGCGGAGGCAGCATCGCCGATGGACTGTATTTTGCCATTCGCGATGACGATGGCTTGATCTTCCTTCGCCGGCGACCCCGTTCCATCGATGACGCGGACGTGATTAAGGACGAAGACTGGTGCATCGATGCTCACGAAGTCCGCGACATCACTGGCCTTCTGGGTTTGGGCGACGGTGATCGCAGCCACGAGCAACGATGCAAACAAGAACAGGAGACGCATTTCTGTACTCCTCGCAAGATTGACCTGCAAGAATCGGCAGCAAGCCAGTGTACTCCATCGATCTCTAAGGGCGGGATGCACGGTTACTTGGCGAGTAATTTTGCCGAGACGATTGGGTGGGTGAACGCTGGTTGTTCCGTAACTGGCAAAGCGGAAGAAAATGTCAACTGATGAAATTCAGGCCACTACATGTTTTGACTGCTGGTAATGAGCAGCAATGCATGTGCCTAGGACGAGAATGGCAGCGACCTTGAAAAAAACGCATACCAAATTAGACACCCCCAGGACTCGTTCAGACAGGAGTACGTTCGTAACTTCCGTTAACCTAGCACCCAAAACCCCGTCGAAGGCCAATGAGTGTAGTAGAGCGTTAACCACCATTCCTAGGATCTTGACTTTTTCACTTTCCTGACGCCTCGCTTCTGGACGGAACGTTTTGCCGGGACGGACTGCTGTGTTTGCTGGAAGAGAGTGCCCATGCCATCGCAGCAAGGAACAGGATGCACCAGCACTGCTCGTCTGTGGCAAGGACATTTGCAGTCACGATAGCTCGTCACGTCTGTTCTCCTATTTCGGACGCAGGTTTCCCCTTGTTAGCGAAGTCTCTATCTCGCCAGTGGAGTGAACGCGGATGTGCGTAGGTGTTCTCTGGCATATCTGTCGATATCAGAGGGATCGCGGAGAGGCTCATGGGTACGGCAGTCCGTCCTCACCATGCCGTGGCCTGTAGATGTCCCGCAAGTGCCCAAATCTATTGCCTGTACGGCCCCGGTCTTATCCACATAGAAGTCGCCGCCTAGTCCCCCTGAGAGCGAGGACCAAGCCTCAAATGAGTAAATCCTGCCGGTCTCAAGATGAGGGACGGGCTGCAAGTCCCTCGGTTCAGTTTGAGTGTATCCCTCTGGAGCCTTCGCGTAGACCAAGCGTAGGCCCTCGATGCTAACGCCTCGGAAAAACCCCTTGGGTCCCTCAATCTCCCAAACGGCAGCGGAGGGGTCAAACGGATTCCCTATCTTCGCTCCCGCTGTCGGGCCATATACCGTGAACCTCGCGAGCTGGCCGCGTCCGCGAAGTGAGAAGGTGGGACCGCTTTCGACCAGGATTGCGGTTGGCCCTTCTACTGGAGGTTCACAACCACCTAGCGCCAACAACGAAAACGCTGCCACGGCAACGGCCATCCTGGCGCATTCCATTTTCACATTTTAGTGCCGGGACGCACCGCAGATCCTGTTACGGTCGTACTTAATGATGTACGCGTTCTGGGAGCTTCTCATGGAAGCCATTGACGCTCGTTGACCAGAGCCGTTTTCGGCGCGGATCGTCGACGGATAACTGCGAAGGCAGGTGTAGCATTTTTGCCGTCGCTATATACCTAGCACCGAACAGAGGTTGCCGGGTATAGCTACGCGAGCCGGGGTTGACCTACTCCGGCTGGCGGCCTAACATTACCGCGAGCGGCGGTTCGCCTCCATGATCGGCCAGACTGTCTCCCACTATCGCATCCTGGGAAAGATCGGCGGCGGTGGCATGGGTGTGGTTTATGAGGCGGAAGACACACGCCTGGGCCGCCATGTTGCCCTTAAGTTTGTTCCTGACAATTTGCTTGGCGACCAGAAATCTCTGGATCGCTTTGAGCGCGAAGCACGCGCGGCTTCGCGGCTGAATCACCCTAACGTCTGCACCATCCACGAGATCGACAGTAACAACGGCCACCCCTTCATTGTTATGGAGAAACTCGAAGGGGAGAGCCTGAAGCAACGCATCCACGGCAAGCCGCTGGAGTTTGATGAGTTGCTCGATGTGGCGTTGCAGGTAGCGGAGGCGCTGGAGGCTTCGCACGCCAAGGGAATTATTCATCGAGACATTAAGCCTGCCAACTTGTTTATCACCTTGAACGGCCAGGTAAAAATTCTTGATTTTGGATTGGCCAAACTCTCTCGTGATCAGGGCGTCGCAGCCAACGATGACACGCCCTACGAAGATTCGCTTACCGCAATCGGGGTGGTACCGGGGACAGCGGTTTATATGTCGCCGGAGCAGGCGCGCAGCGAAGAACTCGATCCGCGCAGCGATTTGTTTTCTTTCGGAGTGGTGCTTTACGAGATGGCGACCGGGAAGAAACCGTTTCACGGAACGAATGTCGTAACGACTCTGGATGCGATGTTGCATCATAAGCCGGCTGCACCCCGGACGCTGAATCCGACTCTTCCTCCGCAGTTGGAAGGGATTATCGGAAAGGCGATGGAGAAGGATCGGGACAAGCGCTACGCGAATGCCGGCGAGATGAAGGCTGACCTGCAACGCCTGAGGAAAATAACGCAATCAGGCGTAGTCAAGGTTACTTCCCGGGAAACAGCATTGCGGGTAAGCACGAGTACGTTCCAGACTTCGAACGCATGGCAAAAATATCTGCTGCTGGGGATGAGTGGGCTCCTGATCGCTGTGCTGGCTGCGGTAGGGGCGTGGTGGTTCAAGCATCGCGCGGCCAACGCAAATCCGGGCGGGAACGCCATCGCGGTCTTGCCTTTGCAGAATATGAACGGCGATTTCAGCGTAGACTATCTGCGCTTCGCCTTGGCGGACGAAATCTCCAATGTACTTACTCACAGCCGCACCCTCGATGTGAGGCCGTCTGGAGTGACGCGGAAGTACGTCAGTGCGGACCTCGACCCTCAAAAAGTAGGGCGTGAACTACACGTCGCGAACATTCTGACGGGACATTTCCTGCGGCAGGGAGATCGCCTGCTGGTGACGCTGGAGGCGACAGAAACCAAGAATAACCGGTTAATGTGGCAAACAACTTTCAGCACATCGAGCGAAGATTTGATCGCGTTGCAGGGGCAGTTGGCTAAGCAGGTTCGCCAGGGGCTGTTGCCGATTCTGGGTGCAGCCGGAGATTTCCGTGATACTGGCAGCCGTCCCAAGAGTCAGGAGGCCTATGACTTGTACCTGCACAGTCTGGCGCTCTCTCACGATGCGGGGCCGAACAAAGATGCGATCGCTGTGCTCGAGCACGTGGTGGAGGTCGATCCGAATTATGCTCCGGCCTGGGAAGAACTCGGGGTGCGCACTTACTACGATGCAGACTACTCCAACGGCGGGGAGGCTATGTTCCAGCGCTCGAACAGTGCGTCGGAACGTGCGGTGGCGCTTGATCCCAACCGGATCGTAGCGGCGAGCCAATTGATCACAAACCGTGTGGAGAGAGGCGAATTGGCCAAAGCTTATGCAGCGGCGCAAGCGTTGGTGGCGAGGCTCCCGGAGAGTGGCAAATCGCATTTCACTCTCGCGTATGTTTACCGCTATGCGGGAATGCAGGAGGACGCGGCGCGTGAGTGCGATAAGGCAATCGAGTTGTCGCCGGGAAATTACCAGTTCCGCTCTTGTGCCTGGGGATTCATGGAACTGGGCCAAGGAAAGCGGGCGATGGATTTCGTCAATCTCGACGCCGGCTCGGAGTGGGCTTCCTATGTGACACCGTCCATTCTGTTGCGCGAAGGAAAAATAGCGGAGGCGAAAGAGAGTGTTAAGAAGATTTCGGACAATCCGCGTTACCACCGTGATTTGTTCGAAGCCTGCCTCGGAATGCGGCCCGCTTCTGAAGTGGATAAGATCGTGGCTCAACAGGAAGCGTCGGTGTTGGCGGAGCCGGATCCCGAGCCGTGGTATTACGAAGGAACGATCATGGCGTACTGCGGCAAGCCGGAAGTTGCTCTGCGCATGATCAAAGCCGCAGTTGGACAAAACTACTGCTCGTATTCTGCTCTATTGTCGGATCCCTTGCTGGCAAAGATGCGCAGCAGCAAAGAATTCGATGCTGTGCTGACTGACGCCCACCAGTGCCAGGAAAACGTCCGCAACCCACAGGGGCAGTGAATCAGGTAGGATTGTGGTGCTGTTAACCTTTGTCCCGTGATTTAAGGCCACGAGTCCAAAACTTAAACCACAGAGGACACAGGGGTCCACAGAGGAAACGCAGTGGGTACGCTTTAATCAAAATATTTGCTTCCGATTGGCGCAAAGAACAATCCTTAATCTATGACCAATGTCGAGGGTTCGGTCGGGCATGCTCGCGTATGGCCCGGCGCGGCCCGGTGCTGCCAGGCTCTTGTCTCTCTCTTTCTGCTATTGCTCTTTTCTGTTTCGCAGGTTGCGCCGCAAACTGTCAGTCCGTGGGATCCCTTGCCGCAGGACACGGGCGCGGCGGGACTGCAGGAAATGCTGCTGCGGCTGCACACCACTGCCCGCCTCATGCAGGCGGTGGCTCATCCCGACGATGAAGACGGCGGCATGCTCACGCTGGAATCCCGCGGCCGCGGCACAACCACGTTGCTGTTGACGCTAAATCGCGGCGAGGGTGGTCAGAATAAAATAGGCAGCAATCTGTTCGATGTGCTGGGTGTTTTGCGGACGTTGGAATTGCTCGCCGCCGATCGATATTACGGCGTGGAAGAGCGCTTCACGCGAGTTGCTGACTTCGGCTTCTCCAAGAACGCAGACGAAACTTTCCAGAAGTGGCATGGCCACGATATCGCGCTCGGCGACATGGTTCGAGTGATTCGGACATTCCGTCCCGAGGTGCTGGTGGCGCGTTTTTCGGGCACTGACCGCGACGGCCACGGACATCATCAGGCTTCGTCCATCCTTGCGCGGGAAGCCTTCCGCGCGGCGGCCGATCCTAATCGGTTTCCTGAACAGATCAAGCAAGGACTCCTGCCCTGGCAAGCTAAGAAGTTTTACATCGGCAACGTGTGTGGATTCGGAGCGCAAACCTGCCCCGATGAGAATTACACCGTCAAGCTAAACACCGGCGAGAACAATCCACGGCTGGGAATGTCATACATCCAGTTTGCGCTGCAGGGATTGCGGCATCAGATGTCTCAGGGCGCGGGTGGGTTCTCGGTAGATCCCGGGCCACGTTATACGTTTTACAAGCTGGTTGATACGGTGCTCCCAAAAACGCTCGACAAAGATGGTCACGAGCAAGATTTCTTCGACGGGATCGATACAAGTCTGACCGGGCTGGCTTCGCGGTTGGGAGTGGAAGGAGCCGATGCGCCGTTCTTAAAACCGGCGCTGGTCGAAATCGCTTCCGCAATTCAAGACGCCACCCAACAGAGCGCTAAAGGGCCGATCTTAGCCGCGGGCCCGCTCTTTGTTGCGTCTGAGAAATTGGATGCACTTATCGCACAAGCGGAGAGCACCAGCTTTACTCCGGTTGTCAAAGCAGATTTGTTGGAGATTCTTCGCGAGAAGCAGCGACAGGTGCGGATCGGCTATTAACCTCGCCCTGAGCGTCACGATTGAAGCCACGGTCGCACCTCCAGAGGGCTCCGGCTCCAAGCTTCCAGGTGAAGACACCGCGCTGACCACTGTATCCCCCGGCCAGAAATTCCTGGTCAGAGTGAAGTTCCACAATGGCTCGAAGTACAAACTAGTGCTTGACAAAGTTAAGCTGGATGCTCCGGAAGGATGGGCGAAGCAGATTGATCAAGAGGCCGTCCCGGATATCGCGCCCGGCGAGGATCAGTACGCGAACTTCGTTGTACACATTCCGGCTGACGCAGCCGCGGGACGTTTTTACACGCGTCCTTACTGGCATCGCGATGACCCGGAAACCGATAGCATCAACACGATCGACGATGAACGCTACGTTACACTGGCCCTTCCACCGCCTCCGTTCCACGCCATGATTCAGTACCACACGCATCGCTCCGCGCACGATTTGACGCTCTTCGGTGGGACGCATGAATTGGGAGGAGCGAACGGACCCGTGAACGAAATCTCATCTCCGGTCGTGGTCCCCTTCGCGGATGCGAAAGGCACCGAGCGGAAACGGCCATTGGCTGTGGTTCCTGCGTTCTCCGTTATGCTTGAGCCGGGTCAGCAGGTGATTCGCACCGAAGGCGACTCGGCGTGCCGAGTGCGAGTTGGTGTCTCCAGCAACCTGTCGCGTGACGTGAAAGGAGCTATTCATCTGGAGATACCTACTGGCTGGCGGGTTGAGCCCGCAAAATTGCCGGTGGAGTTCCATCGTCGCGGCGAGAAACAAAATTTCGACTTCAAAGTATTCCCCGTAAGCCTGAAAGAAGGACGCGCCAAGATGCGGGCGGTACTTGAATCGGGCGGCTCCAATTACAGTGAAGGCTATAGCCTGGTCACGCGGGAAGACCTGGACAGCTTTTATTACTACCAGCCGGCTTTACAGCGCGTGAGCATGGTGGACGTTAAGGTGCCCGACAATTTGAAGGTCGGCTACATCATGGGCGCTGGCGACGATATCCCCACGGTGCTTGAGCAGATTGGGATGAACGTAAGCCTCATTCCGGCGGACAAACTTGCGGCGCAAGACTTGAGTGAGTTTCGAACCATTGTTCTGGGAATCCGCGCATACGACACGCAGAAAGATGTTGCGGCCAACAACAAGAAACTCCTCGACTTCGCTTCTGCCGGAGGAACGCTAGTGGTGCAGTACGAAGCTGGCGTCGCCGACTTTAACAAAGGCGGCTTCACTCCATACGCAGCGCAACTCAGCCGAGCGCGGGTGTCCGTCGAAGAGGCTGCGATTGAAATCCTGGCTCCCGATGACGGCGTCTTTCATTATCCCAACCAAATCACCAGGAGTGATTTTGACGGGTGGGTACAGGAACGCGGATTGTACTTCATGGATCAGTGGGACGACAGATTTAAGCCGTTGCTGTCGTCACACGATCCGGACGAACCGCCACAAAAAGGCGGATTGCTGCGAGCGCAGTATGGCAAAGGAACTTACATTTACACCGGCTACGCTTTCTTCCGGCAGCTACCAGCCGGTGTGCCCGGCGCGATACGGCTGTACGTGAACCTGCTGAGTGCGGGGCATGAAGCCAGTGCGCACTGATCGAAGCGGCCGGCGAGACGCCAGCGCTACTCGCCTCCACTAATGTCCATCCCGAAGCAAACCGATTCCGCGTCACCAAACCTGATTCGCGGGGTCGGTCTGGGCAGCGCGACCGCGCTCAACATGATCGACATGATCGGCGTGGGGCCATTTATCACCATCCCGCTGATCGTGACCGCCATGGGCGGACCGCAGGCGATGCTGGGATGGATTCTAGGCGCAATCTTTGCCATGTGCGATGGGCTGGTGTGGGCCGAATTGGGAGCGGCCATGCCAAAATCGGGCGGATCGTATGGCTACTTGCGTGAAATTTATGGGCCAAATCGTCTAGGACGATTGATCTCGTTTCTCTTCATCTGGCAACTTTCTTTCAGCGCGCCGCTTTCCATCGCTTCCGGATCGATTGGCCTCGCTGGCTACGCTTCTTACTTCTTTCCGGGACTGGAGAAAGAGCTAGTCGCCCGCCATTGGGCGGTTCCTCTGCCAGTGGTTGGAACCCTGCAAATACACTGGCTGGTTTCAGGCGCAACATTTGTGGCCATCGGCATGGTTTTCCTGGCCACCGTGCTTCTGTATCGCAAGATCACCAGCATCGGATGGATTTCCAAACTAATGTTGGCCGGCGTCATCGGAACCATGCTGTGGATCATCATCGCCGGACTCAGCCACTTCGATGCGTCCCAAGCCTTCAGTTTCCCGCGCGGCGCGTTCACTTTATCCCGCAACTTCTTCCTGGGCCTGGGCTCGGCCATGCTGATCGCAACTTATGACTATTGGGGCTATTACAACGTGGCTTTTCTTGGCGACGAAGTCAAAGATCCCGGAAAAACCATCCCGCGGGCAATTCTGCTATCCATTTTTTTAGTGGGATGTCTATATGTCGTGATGAACATCAGCATCTTGGGCGTGGTGCCGTGGCGCGAGATTCAAGGAGGCCAAAATAACAGTGGTTTGTACGTTGTATCTATTTTCATGCGCAAAATCTACGGGCCCTGGGCTGCGAATCTGGCGACTGCGCTCGTCATGTGGACCGCGTTTGCTTCAATTTTTTCGCTGATGCTCGGTTACTCGCGGGTGCCGTATGCCGCAGCGCTGGATGGAAACTATTTCAAAGCTTTCGCGCGCGTGCACATGGAGGGGCGATTCCCGTATGTGTCATTGCTGGCTCTGGCGGCGGTCGCAGCGCTGTTCTGCTTTCTATCGTTGGCGGATGTAATTGCTGGTCTGGTAGTGATTCGCATCACCCTACAATTCCTGGTGCAGGCGATTGGATTGATTGTGTTGCGCATCCGCCGCCCTGACCTGCCACGCCCATTTCGCATGTGGCTTTACCCGCTGCCCGCGCTCGCGGCATCGGTCGGGTTCCTGTTCGTCCTCGTCTCGCGCACCAACTCGCTTAGCCAAATCCGCTATGCGGGGCTGATCCTGGTCAGCGGCGTCGGAATTTATTTAGTACGCGCTTGGCAGCAACATGAATGGCCTTTCTTCGATCACGCTCCGGCGGACAAGATTGCAGGCAGGTGAGTATGGCCGGTGCAGTGAACACATCGATTCCGCCAAGGTTGCCGTCCGCCTCGAACAGCGCTGCGTGGGCTCCGTTGGGCGAGCCACTGTTTCGGTCGCTCTGGGTCGCGGCCGTGATCTCCTATACCGGATCATGGATGCAGAATGTGGGTGCGGGCTGGTTGATGACCCAACTCACAATGTCACCGCTGATGGTGGGATTGGTGCAGGCCGCGTCCGCTCTGCCGGTGTTCTTAGTTATTTTGCCCGCTGGCGCCCTGGCCGACATGGTGGATCGGCGGCGGTTCCTGCTGATCACGCAAGGCTGGATGGTAATAGCGGCGGCCTTGCTTGGCGTCTTCACGCTGCTGGGACACATGACGCCGTGGATCCTGCTGGTCTTCACGTTCACGCTGGGCCTCGGTGCGGTGATGAACGATCCCGCATGGCAGGCCATCACGCCAGAAATTGTTTCGCTGAAGCATCATGCGCCTGCCGTCGCCCTAAACTCGGTCGGCTTCAACGTGGCTCGTGCCGTTGGCCCAGCGCTCGGCGGCATAGTGATTGCGATCGCAGGATCGGGCGTAGCATTTCTGCTGAATGCCGCTTCATTTTTCGGCGTCATCTTTTTCCTGTATCGCTGGAAGCGGCCTCGTGTCGAAGACGTTGAGACCGGCCGGATGACCGACGCCATCCTCACCGGCCTGCGCTATGTTCGGCAGGCACCGGTGGTGCGTTGTGTCCTGATCCGCACCGGCGCGTTCAGTTTAGGAGCGAGTTCTCTACTCGCACTGCTCCCGATCATCGCGCGGCCGCACGGCGCCACGGGCTACGGATTATTGCTTGGATCATTCGGGCTAGGCGCACTTGCCGGCGCAGCTGTACTACCGCAATTGAGAAGCACACTCTCGGTCGACGGGGTGGTGACATTCGCAATTCTGGTTTTTGCCGTCATGACATTCCTCGCGGGATGGGTTCAAACCTTCGGCTGGCTGGAGTCTGGTTCTGTTTACCAGCGGAACCGCATGGATTGGCATCCTGGCCTGTCTGAATGTCGCGGCGCAAACCATGTCGCCTTCGTTTCTTCGGGCACGTGCCTTGTCACTGTATCTGCTGGTCTTGCAGGGCGGCATGGCGATTGGCAGCGCCGTCTGGGGCGCGCTGGCCAGCCGGGTTGGAATCCCGACTGCGCTTCTGTATTCGGCAGTCGCGCTCGTCGCTGGACTGCTCAGTGTGCGGCGCTATCCGTTGTCCTCGCAGGAACTCCAGTACGCGCCTTCGGTGGTACGGGACTAAAATCAGTCTCTCGTCTACAATTCTCACATCCCTATTTTCAGGAGAGTTCTTATGAAGGCTATGAGATTGTTGTGTGTACCCATGTTTCTGTTGTGTTGCTGTAGTGGTCTTGCTCTGGCGCAGGATGCCAAGACAACTGTCTCCCAAGTGATGGACCGCGGCGTAACCGGCGTCGAGAAAGAGTTCGTCCCGGCAGCCGAAGCCATGCCCGAGGACAAATTCGCGTTCGCCCCGACCAGCGGTGAATTCAAGGGGGTTCGCACCTTCGCCCAACAAGTAAAGCATGTGGCAGCTGTCAACTACCTGGTAGCCTCCAGCATTCTGGGAGAGAAGCCACCCATCGATCTAGGCGATGAAAACGGTCCACCTACCGTGAAGACCAAGGCCGACGCTGTTAAGTTTCTAAATGATTCGTTCGCCTACGTTCACAAAGCCGTTGCAAGTTTGACTGAAGCAAACATGCTGGAACCGATCAAAAGTCCTTTTGGCGAAGGTAAAACGACTCGGCTGGCGATGGCGACTTTAATCGTCGGACATTGCTTCGACCATTATGGCCAGATGGTGGAATATTTGCGAATGAATGGAATTGTCCCCCCCGCTAGCCGTTGACCCTTATATTCTTCAGGGAAACCATGGACCGGGCCTCAGGCCCGGTCTTTGGCGCATTTGGTATCGGGAAAAGCCTGTAGCACGAAAGTGCCATTTACAACCTTTACACCCCGAAATACGCTCGGGTTCCCCCTTTTGATGAGGATTTGCTGAAGCAAAGCTCTGGCGTGCTTTGCACGATGGATGCAACTTGCCTGGTACAGGCGAGTCCGGCCGTTGGGTAGGGAGAAGTAGATGAAGTACAAGAACCAGGAAGCATCAGCAGTATCCGCAGGATCGCGGAAACGCAGCGTGCAATGCGAGATTGACCGGTTCCTTCGCGCTCTCAGTTCCTATCCCGACCGGTTTGCGCGCGAACCTCACTTGAGTTTTCAGCAGCATTTTTCCAGCATTGTGACCAGGGACCGTTGCATTCCCGACGAAGAGCGACGTCGTTCCGAGTAGATCCTCCCGTTTTTTCAGCGAAAGCGTTGGCCAGCACCGCGTGCGGTGATCTCCGAGTGAATCAGTTCCGGCCAAAGGCCTTGCCTATGTAGATGATCGCGCACCCGCAACCGGGCGCGATTTGCATTCGATTTGGGATCCAGAAAAATCAGGACGGACGGTCCGGCACCGCTCAAAGCCACTCCCAGGATTCCCGTGGTTCCAGCAAGCTTTTGTAATGCAGGCAACAACGGGCAGAGTGAAGCGCGGTAGGGCTGATGGATCCGATCTTCCATTGCCGCCGCGAGCAAGTCTTTGCGTCCCTGAAAAAATGCCGCAAGCAGGAGCATTGAATTCTGGATGTTAACAACGACGTCCCCGCGAGGATATTGCTCGGGCAGCGCGCGGCGGGCCTTTTCTGTCGACAAGCTTTCGTTAGGCACGGCGAGCAACAGAGGCCAATTCCCTTTTGGCGTGAGGTGAGCAATCTGTGCCTCGCCTGCAGAGCAGATTCGCGCCACCGCCAAGCCTCCCATCCAACAGGCGGCGGCGTTGTCGGTATGGTGCTCGAGCCGTGCGGCTTCGCGCACGATCTGGTTTTCGGTCCAGCGCAACCTTCCGAAGCGGACTGCCAGAGCGATTCCGGCGAGCCGTGCGGCTGCGGACGATCCGCATCCTTTGCCGATGGGGATTTCGTTATCAATGCGAAGCGCCAGCGGCTGCACTGCTTTCCCTTCCGTGCCCATCAGATCACGATAAGTCGTCAAAATAAGATGGTTCTCGAGGTTGGAGCATATTTCGCTGTCCCGTCCTCGCGCCGCCACTGAAAATTCATCGGCAGGTCTGGCTCGCACTCGAAGAAACATTGCGAAGGCCAGAGCGGCAGCGTCAAAGGCAGGCCCCAGGTTCGCAGAGGTCGCCGGAAGAACAATCTCCACAGGCGCGAGCAGTCGACGGTTCTTGGAATTGCGATCAGTCATGCGGAGCGCGGCACGAAGCGAGCAACATCCTACCGGGTATCTCGTTCTCTGTAGAGATGTAGCTCGCTACGTCCCTACCTTAATGAAGCGGTTAATTCTTCAATTGACCGTCAGCTTCTTGCAGGGTTCGAAGAACTGCATCCACGCTGGCATCGAGGACAATAGGAGCACGCTGCTGCGGCTTAAGAATAACAGCTTCGTTCTCGTCTCTAGTCCCCGCAAACAGATCGCCACGATGAAACTTAAGAGTGAATTCCGGATCTTTCAGCAAGTGTCCAGTAAGAATCAGCACCACCGATTCTCCCGCTTTCACAAAGCCGCGCTTAACCAGCTTTTTGAGACCCGCGAGAGTCACTGCCGACGCGGGCTCGCAACCGACACCGTCGGATCCGATTTCCGCCTTTGCCAAGGCCATTTCAACTTCACTCACCTCTTCCACGGCGCCGCCGGTGGCATTCAGTATGGCCACCCCTTTCTTCCACGATGCCGGGCTTCCGATGCGAATCGCGCTAGCGGCGGTTTCAGCCTGTACCGTGATCAATTCTTTGCCACCGTTCTCACGCATCATCCGAACCAGGGGATTCGCGCCCGCCGCTTGAATGATAGAAAGTTTCGGCAGTCTCGTGATGAAACCCAGTTGTTTCATCTCGAGAAACGCCTTACCGAGCGCCGAGGAGTTTCCCAAATTCCCGCCTGGAACGATAACGTGATCGGGCGGTTGCCAGTTCAATTGTTCCAGGAGTTCGATCGCCGCGGTCTTCTGCCCCTCCAAACGATAGGGATTTACCGAGTTCAAAAGATAAACTGGCATGCGTTGCACGACTTCGCTCAGCACGCGCATGCAGCCGTCAAAATCGGTTCGCAACTGGCAAGTTACGGCGCCGTAGTCTAAAGCTTGCGAAAGCTTCCCCCATGCGACGTGGCCCTCGGGAATGAGCACGAGGCTGCGCATGCCCGCGCGCGCCGCATAGGCCGCCATCGACGCGGAGGTATTGCCAGTAGAAGCGCAGGCCACCCAGCGAAACCCCTCTTGCCGTGCAATCGATGCAGCGACGGTCATGCCCGTGTCCTTGAAAGATCCGGTGGGATTCATCCCCTGGTGCTTGGCGAGAAGATGCGGCAAGCCGGCAGAGCGGGCGCAGCGCGGCATATTGTAGAGCGGCGTATTGGCCTCGCGCAGGGTGATAACGTCTTCAACACGGATATCCGGCAGCAATTCCCGGAAACGCCAAACTCCACTTTCATCAAGGGCCATACCAGAAGCACGGCGCTGACGCCACAGAGCTTGCAAACCAGCGGCATCGGGACGAGTTGAATGGGCTGCCCACGCGGGATAAACCACCTCCAGCAGATCAGCGCAATGATCGCAGCGGAAATTAGGACCGGGTTTCAGGCAAACGTCACCGCAACCAATACAACGCAATTGCGCCGTCTGCGTCGGACGAACCCCAGGCACAGTGTGATTAGTCATGAATTCGGAAACAATCGGCGCGAGCCCAACGGCGGATTCACTTCCCGCGCAAGTATTTGTCGGTCTTCTCAATCCAGTCGGCGCGCGGGGGGTTGAATACGTCCAAATCCACCGTGTACGCCAGCGCCTCTGCTTTATGCGGCATGTTCGGAGGAATGGTCAGCACTTCGCCGGCATTAACCACCAGTTCCCTGCCGTCTATCCAGAATTTCAGCGCGCCTTCGAGCACATAGGTGATCTGCTCATTGTGATGACTATGTTCAGGCACGATGCATCCCTTCTTCAGCAGGACGCGCGCCAGCATCACATTCTGCCCCACGACGAAGTGACGCTGCAGTAGTGGATTCAAATCTTCCAGTTCGATCGAACTCCACGGAATATGTTTGAGTTCAAGTTTGCGCGGCTTTGCAGACTGCGTTCGTCTCGCCGTCTTTTTCTTTCCAGCCTTCTTGCTTGCGCGTTTAGCCTTCGCAGCCTTCGCCATCAGTGCACCTTTCCGGAATAAATTGAGACTGCATTGTCATGCAAATAACCATGCGCCATCCGCAACGCTTGGGCTTCGCTGACTTCGCCCATCGAAATCATCTCCGCCAGAGCCGCAGCCAGCGCGGTTCGCGAGGATTGCACCCCCAGCCAGTAAACCTCTTCCGAACCTAGCACCTCGTTGTACGGAAAGGCGTCGGTGCCGAAGGTGATTTTCTCGGGAAACGTCTCCAGCCAGTACTTCAGCGTGTGCTTGAACTCCGAAGGATATAGCAGGATCTCTGTTTCCGACGAATCCAGATATACGTTCTTCATGCCCGCTAGCCAAATCGATTGCCGGTCGTAAGGATACCCGCCGTGAATCATCACAAATGTAGTACTCGAGTAACGCGGATCACGCAAAATGTTTTCCAGGTTCATGATATTGCTTTCCGAGAGATTGAAATAATCGCCCGGACCAACCGCCGAATGGATATGCACCGGCAATTGCAGCCGGCCAGCCTCGCGGATCAGATAACGAAATACATAGTCCTGAAACGTACGGTATTCGCGCTCGCCGGGAATTCCACCACCTACCAGCCGCTGATAGATACCGGCAGCTTCTTCTTTCGTAGGATCGCTGAACTTCGTCGAGCGGAAATATGCCACCTCAAACTTCATGGCGATGCCGCCCTTTTTTTGATTATCCTCGAGCGTCCGGCTCACGAACGCCAGGTAGTCGTCGAACCCCGCAGGTAGCTTGCTGACGCCTTCCTGCTGCATCCAGCGATGCAGCATCTTCTCCTGAAGCGGAATATAAACTTGTTCGTCGGCATTGCGGGCTGTTTCCCGCTGATTGTCGAACGGCCACATAAAGGCATCGACGAAGAAAACCCACACGAACCGCTTGGGATCGAGATAGTCGGCCATCATGACGCGGTTGGCGACGCCTTGCTCGATGTTCAGCTTGTCGAGAATCGCAGAATAGTATTCGACGCCCATTTTTTTTCTGAGTTCAGCCTTCTTCTGGACGAGCCATGCGGCATGCTCCGGCGAGAGGTCGGCGTACGGGTATCCGAACAAAGCTTTGGCCGCGGCAATGAGTTCGGGATTCGTTTCGCGTTCGCGCAAGGCCAGGACACCGGGCGGAGAAGCCATCGCATCGACGTCAGGGTCGTCGGCAAACGCAGGATGTGCGTGATGGTCAAAAATTGGGATCTGTTCAATTTGCGGCAGCAGGCGCTGGTAGATTTGCTGGACGTCGGAACCGGGCAAAGGTTGCGCCTGGCCGTGAACAAGAACTGCAACGGCGCAAAGCGCCAGCGGACCGAGCCAGCGCCGAAATCTTCCTCTCATGAAATCTCCACACATAGTTTTTAAAGCTGCCGGCTTTACCGTGTCGCGACGGTTCCTTGCCAGTTCGTCGAAACACGCAGAATCCGTTCCACGGCCTCTTGCAATGTGGCGGTCGAGGATGCAAATGAGAAGCGGATGAAATCTTTGCCTTCCGCTCCAAACGCTGCACCCGGAATCGCCGCCACTCCTGCTTCTTCCAGCATGATCTGGCACAGTTCTTCCGCACTCATGCCCGTCTCGGAAATGTTGACCCACGCATAAAATGCGCCCTCCGGCTGGGAGCAGCGGAATCCGGGAACGCGATTCAAGTCGCCAATGAAGTGCTCGCGTCGCTTGCTGAATTCCGCAACCATCCGCGGAGTTGCACCGTCGCGATCCTTGAGTGCTTCAATGGCCGCATACTGACTGAACTCGGCGACGCAGGTGTAGCTGTTCACCGCAAGCATCTGCAACGCGGGCACGATTCGCGACGGAGCAATGGTATAACCCAGACGCCATCCGGTCATGGCAAAGCTTTTGGAGAATCCGTCGATGATCAGTGTCCGCTCCTGCATGCCCGGATAATTCATCATCGAGACATATTCTCGCCCGTAAATCACGCGGGCATAAATTTCGTCGGAGAGGACCAGCAGATCGTGTTTCACGCACAGCTCTGCCAGCCGGCGTTGGACTGCGTCCGTATAAACCGTGCCTGTCGGATTGCCGGGAGAGTTCGTGATCAAAATCTTGGTTCGCGGCGTGATCTTGGCGGCAATTTCATCGGGATCAGGCTGGAAATGGTTGCGCTCGGAAAGCGCAAACGGCACTGCGATCCCGTTCAATCCCAACGTGATCGACGGGTAGCCCGGAAAGCCGGGGTCGGGGAAAAGCACTTCGTCGCCGGGATCGATCAGGGCCATCATCGCCAAGAATAGAGCGATTTTGCAGCCCGGCGCGATCACCATGTTCTCCGGGGCGACCGTCAATCCGCGAGTTTGTTTGAGATATGCGGCCAGCGCTTCTCGCAAGGCCAGCACTCCAGCGACGGCGCAATAACGATCCTTGCCATCGTCAAGCGCCTGCTTGAGGGCCTGATTCACTGAGGGAGCAGGATGAAAATCTGGTTCGCCGAGTTCGAGATGAATGATCGAGCGGCCTTCGCGTTCCAATTCCTTCGCGCGTGCGTACACCGACAGCGCGCCTTCTCCGGTCATTACCGCCATTCGCGAAGCTAACGGTCGCATTGCCTGCCTTTCATTGTTGCAGCCGCACGGGCCAGAACGCCCCGCCTACAGCCCTTTATAATTGCCACCGTCCACTAAAATGGTCTGCCCTGTGATGTAGGAAGCGCGCTCCGACGCCAGCCACACAATCGTATCCGCCACTTCACGCGGTTCACCGAGGCGACCCAAAGGCACACTCGCCGTCCAATCTGCAGCGACTTCTTTTTCGCTTTTTCCCAAAGCTACGGACCGCGCTTTGGCCAGTTCTTTCAGTCGATCGGTTGCCGTATATCCCGGCCCGACGTTGTTCACCAGGACACCATCCTTGCCGAATTCGTTGGCCAAGCTCTTCACCAGTCCCACAACCGCGGCACGCACCGCATTGGAAAGCACCAGGTCGGCGACTGGCTGCTTGGTGGTGATGGAAGTAATCGTGATGATCCGACCCCAATGTTTGCGCTGCATGTAAGGGATCACTTCCCTTGCAAAATAGACGGTGCTGAGAAAATTTAGGTCAACCGCCTTCCGCCACTCCTCGATGCTGGCCGCGAGAAAACCTTTCGCGGGCGGGCCGCCGGCATTGGTAACACAGATGTCTACACCGCCAAACTTCGCGGCTACCGTGTCCACAAAGCTATGTACGGCTTCGGCGCTGGTCACATCAAATGCCTGAGTAAAAACCTCTACACCATATTGTTTCCGCATCCCATCGGCAGCGGCTTGCAGGTTCTTGTCGTTGCGTGCGCACATGGCCACGCGGCAACCTTCCGCCGCAAAAGCCTGTGCCGTGGCCAAACCAATTCCCTGGCTCGAAGCGGCCACTATCGCGACCCGATCTTTCAACCCTGTATCCATAGTCTTGGAATTATAACGGCAGGCGGACGGCCTGTGCCGGTCACAATTCTGCGGCTCTGTGCTCTTGCTCACTTTTAGTCCGAGCGATAGTCTTACGGGAGTTGCCGCCCATGCGATTCGGCGCGCTTTCTCGTGGAGGGACCCATGAAGCCACATCGATACCACTCAGAGACCGAAGCCGTGCGCGGAGGCACCGACCTCAGCCGCAAGAATGCCCCGTTGGCAACACCCATCTACCAGACATCGACGTTCGAAGCAACGGATGTGGACGCTGCGTTCGCCTCGCGGCACACCGACATGTTCTACACGCGCTACGGCAATCCGACGATTTCCGTGGCTGAGGGTGCGATCGCCGAACTCGAGGGCGCAGATGCGGCGCTGGTCTTTCCCTCCGGCATGGGCGCACATTGCACCGCAGTGATGGCGCTGGTGAAAAGCGGGGATCACATTGTGGCGCAGCGCGACATTTATGGCGGTTCTACGGAGTTCTTGCACCACTGGCTTCCGCGGATGGGCATTGAGACGACGTTTGTCGACAGCACCGACTACGATCAATACGTCAGTGCCATCCGCCCCAACACCCGACTGTTGTATCTGGAATCTCCCACGAATCCCACGCTGAAAGTTATCGATCTTCACAAGGCGGCTGGCATTGCCAAAAAACACAATCTCATCACCATGATTGACAGCACGTTTGCCACCCCCATCAATCAGCGCCCGGTGGAGTTCGGTATCGATCTGGTGCTTCATTCCGGAACCAAGTATTTCGCCGGACACTCTGACCTTATCTGCGGCGCGATCGCAGGCCGTAAGGACTTGATCCAAACCATCCATGAAGCCCGCACGCTCCTCGGCGTAAATATGGACCCGCACGCAGCATGGTTGTTATTGCGCGGGATCAAGACGCTGGCTGTGCGCGTGCAGCGGCAAAACGAAAATGCGTTGCGCATCGCACAGTTTCTCGCGCAGCAGCCCAAAGTGCGCCAGGTGCACTATCCATTTCTCGAGGGTCATCCGCAGCGAGCCGTGGCGATGGAGCAGATGCGCGGAGGCGGAGGCATGATGAGTTTTGAACTTGATGGCTCCGGAGAAGATACGCGTCGCTTCGTTGAATCGTTGCACCTATGCACCTTGGCGGTGAGCCTGGGTGGGGTGGATTCCCTGGTCACGATTCCGCGCTACAGCTCGCACGCAATGATCTCGGAAGAACAGCGGAAGAAGATGGGCGTCAGCGACAGCCTGATTCGGCTTTCGGTGGGAATCGAGAATGTCGATGACCTGATTGCTGACCTGGACCAAGCGCTCGCCGCCGTCAGCCGAGACGTGGCAAGCTCAATCGCAACCCGCTAGAGCGCTGCCGAAAACTCACGCTTCTCGCGCAAAGAACGTGCCAGAAATCAGGCCCCGCGTTTCCGTACTGTTTTAGAAAATAAACTTCAGAGCCAATTGCAAGATGCGGGCGTTGTGCGCTGAGTTGGCGTGGAAAACGCCGCGGTCCCCGTGCAAGAAGCATCGCCCGCTGAATTGTTCGCTCCGCCGTAACAGCCAACCGAATTCGCACCTGTGACTCCCGATCCGTTGGCGTTGTCCGAAGCCGCAGAACCCGCGTCTCCGCCCAGCCATGCCCACTCGGTATGGTTAAAAACATTAAATGCTTCGCCTCGGAACTCGAAGTACTTGCTCTCCGTTATCGCAAAATGCTTGATCAACGACATGTCAAAATTCGTGCGGCAAGGATTGTTCAGTATATTCCGCCCCGCGTTGCCGAACGTCAAACCGCTCGGGGTGCAAAACGCGGCGGGGTTAAAGAACAGAGGGCCGTAGCCTCCAAGCTCAGCATTCGTGGACCCCTGGCTCTCGGATCGCCCACCAAATCGGGATACGATTGCCATTGCCGCTTGCCAAACTGTATTCGCGACGCCAGCATTGTCGCCAGGGATGGAAGCCATTCTCCGGCGTTATAGACGCTGAACGGAGTTCCACTTTGAATCAGAGTTATGCCCGACCATTGCCACCCTCCGAAGATCTTGTTCGCCATCCCTTCTCTTTGAATATTGGCAAGTCGTAAACGTAACCCAGATTGAACATTGTGCCGCTGATCGAAATTCGAACTGGCACGAAAAGCATTCAAGTTGTAAGAATTGACGAGTCCCGTATCGTTCCAGTCTGAAGAGTCGTCGATGGAGTGGCTGTAGGTATAGGCGAAATTCAGTTGCAGGCCGCCGATGCTGTGGCGTACCGCAAATTCCAACCCGTTGTAGTTCGACGATCCGGATTCATCCTCTGCGCGTGATATCACCAATTCCCACGAAAGGGCGAAAGGGATTTGGAGTCAGCACCGCATACGGCGACTGAGGTTAATCGCGGCCTGACCAGTAATCGGGACACCGCTTGGGGTTTGCATCGTCCCACAATCGTCGTGCAGCGGATTGCCATTGGCATCGATCCCTCCGCCAATCACCTCTCCAGGCTTATAAGGATTCTGGCTGGCTGGCACTGGACGAATCTGGTTGTACTTCAAACGACCGAGTCAAATGCGTTCCCTTGCTACCCACGTAAGAGAGCGTGGCAACGGTGTTCCGGGCGAGTTCGTGCTGAACGTCGAGGTGCCACTGCTGCATGTAAGGCCATACCGCCTTGGTGGGGATAGAAACAAAGCTCAAAGGAGGTGAGGAAGTGCCTTGCGGCACGAGGTTTTGGTATCCAGAGATATTCAGGACGGTCCCGGTTTGGGTTTGCGGGTTGTACTGTTCTAATGTGCCCGCATTGGCCTCTCCCTGGTTGGTGTGCTCGAAGAACACGCCAAATCCGCCGCGCACAGCCCACTTGCCATTGCCGAATGGATCCCAGGCGAAACCCATGCGAGGCGCAGGATTGAATAAATGGCCGCTCATGCAGCCCCTGGCACGCCCGGCTGTGACGCCGCAATCCACCCAGCCGTTGTAAGGATTCCCAGTTAATTACCGTTTGGCGTCTACTCCGCTCGCCCCGGGAACGTAGTGGGCTGGATCAAAATTCCACGCGCTGTGATGAAGCTCATAGTAGGTCCCGAACATACTGACGCGCAGCCCCAAATTCAACGTCAGTCGGCTGGTCGCATGCCAATCGTCTTGGAAATAGGGTTCAAAAATCTTATAGCGATTGTAGGTTTTGGTGGCCGCTTTCTCCTGCTGAGAATTCGCAATCTGCCCAACAGCAAATCGGCAAAGGCATTTCCTGGTAGTGACAGCCGTCGCACTGCTGTCAAACGACAGAAAGCCATTGGTCCCGATGCCGGGTTGAGGAAGTTCGTTCTTCTGGGCGACTAACGAAGTATCCGCCAAATTGCAAATTGTGCTTGAACGAAATCTTGGTGACGTTGTCCCGATATGTATACGTCGGATTAGAGTTCAGAGGGCCGTTCGGGACATAGCCGGGATCTTCGGCGATATCGCCGTAGTTGCCGCCGGCAAGACTGATGCCTGGCACCCTGCCACCAAAACCATTGTCATAAATTCCGATCGGCAGCATTCCCGATGGACGTTGCCAGGGGCCAATCAAACTCGTCGTGATGTGGTCCGTGGTATAGCTCGCGACAAATTCGTTCAACAAAGTTGGTGAAGCTGTAGTCGTTAAACGAGCGACCATGCTAACGCCGGGGCCGTTAAAGTTCGTTTGAATCGTCGGGAAGCTGGTGCCGCTGGTCCAGAGCGGAACCGGGTAAGTCCTGGACCCACGAGTCGTGGATGTAGCGGAACGAAGCCCGAATTTTATCGTTAACGTTGTGGTCGACACGGAACAACTCTTCGCGCCAATTGGTAGGAAGGGTCGGCGTTGCAAACCAGGTATTCGGTCCGGTGTTTGGCAGCGGAATCAGTCCCAACAGGCCATTGATCGTCGGATCATTGGGGTTTACCGGAACCTGGTTGCCCGGAAAAGGTTGGCCGGTGGCCGGATTCACCGGGCAATTTAGGCCCGGGCATACGTCGTTAAAATTTCCCGACCGCTCGGCCACCGTAGGAACCACCGTCGGCCCGAAAAAGCCGGTAGCAGGAACACGATCACGGCGCCATTCCTCGGACCAGAAGAAAAACGTCTTTTGCTTGTTTGTGTTGTAGTGACCGGGAATGAAGATCGGACCACCGATGGTGAAACCAATCCGCCCAGGTGTAGCCAAAATCGTTCTTCTTGTAGGGAGGGGCACTGGTTTGAAACTGGGGAGTGGCGTTGAACATGTCATTGCGTACAAATTCATACGCATCCCCGTGGAAACTGCTCGTGCCCGACTTAGTCTCGACCTCCACCGTTCCTGAGCCATTGCGACCGTATTGAGCACCGTAGTTGGAGGTCAGCACTTTGAATTCGGCGATGGCGTCGATGCTGGGATAGACGTTTAAGGTGGTGTTGCTCCCGTTGTCCATGGAGTCGCCACCGTCCAACTCCCAATTGTTGTATTCGGTTCGGCCTCCGTTGACGCTGAACGAGACGTTGCCCGAGACGCCCACCCCGGCCTCATCCTGTCCGGTTTGGTTGGTAACGCCGGGAACCAGAGTGATCAGCTGGGTAAAATTCCGGCCATTCAACTGGAGCTGAGTGATCTCTTTTCCTGTAACCGTACCCGCTAGTTCGGAGGACTGGGTATCCACTTGGGCCACGCTGGTTCCTTCGACGGTCACTTCAGTGGTTGAGCCTCCTACCTGCATGGCCACATCAATGCGGGCTTTCTGAGCCACTCGCAGGATGATGCCCGTCGCCTGGAATTTCTTAAAGCCCGGAGCGACGACCGTGAGGTCGTAAGAACCGATCGGTAAAGCCGCAAACAAGTAGTCACCTGTGCCATTGCTGGTGGCGGCGCGGTTGATGCCGTGCTCCAGGTTGGTTACCGTCACTTGCGCCCCTGGAATGTCCGCGCCCGTGGGGTCAGTCACGGTTCCAGTAATCGAGGCTGTGTCTTGCGCCAGGAGCGCAGTGGAGAAACACAATGCGAACGCACAAATGCAGAACCACTGGAGACGGGATTTCATTTTCAACTCCCTAGTACTCTCAAGAATAGCCGTCTTAACCGCGCCAAGATTCACCCGTGAACCTCGGCTTTAACTGCACATTCGATCGTGGAATGTCCTGCCATCGCAGTATCCGCCGGTTTCAGAAACCTGCGCCTGCCCGAATCTTGCCCGGCATTAAAGTCGGAAAACCCTTTTATTAAAACGTGTTAATAGTGCGGCAGCCTCGGTGCCCTGTCAAGTGAAAAATGCCGCAAAACCCAAACTTATCACAGGGATGAGCGTTACGATAGCGACCGAGTTGATTCCCGAACGACGAGTTCCGGAGCCATCTTACGGTGCACCGCGCCGACCTCTCGCTTCTCCTGCACGGCGTTAATTCCATCAAGAATAATATTGACGGCGGCGCCGCCCATCGCTTCCATGGGTTGGCGGACCGTGGTCAGCAACGGCGTGTACAGACTGCACGCCGCTACGTCGTCGAAACCAACGACCGAACATTGCTCGGGAACGCGCAGGCCGGCTTTCGCGAGGGCGCGTATGGCCCCGAACGCGGTCATGTCGTCGAATGCCATCAGCGCGGTGAACGGTCGTTTCTGTTTGAGCAAATCTTCGGTCAATTTGTAACCAGCTTCGAAACTTGAAATCGGGTCTCCTGATTCGGGTAAATCGACAATCAGCCTCGGATCCAATTCCAACCCACTGGTCTTGGCAAAAGCGCGGACTCCCTTCCAGCGCGGAGCGCTGTCTCCCAAAGTCTTCGGGCCCCGGATAAACGCAATCTTGCGGTGTCCCAGCGAGTAAAGATGTTCGACGGCCGCATGCGCACCGAGCTCGTTGTCCACCAGCACCGAACTGACCGAATCGTTCTCCAATTCGCGGCCAATCATCGCCGTGGGAATGCTGCTTTTTTCCAGGTCGGCGAGAACTTCGATGTCCACAAACAGCCAGTTGGCCACTACGATCAGGGCTTCGACTCGCCGGTCAAGCAGCATTTCCAAATACCGCTCGAACCGGCTGCGCTCATTGTGAACATCGGTGAGAATCGGAAGATACGATGATTGATACAGAGTATTCTCGATTCCGCGCAGCACCAGCGTACAGAAAGGGTCGGTCATGTCGAAAACCATGACTCCAACCGTGTGACTGCGCTGGCTGCGTAACGACCGCGCGAAAAGATTCGGACGATAGCCTAGACTTTTGGCGGCGCGCTCAATGCGTTTCTTGGTAACGGCAGGTATGTAGCGCGCCAGTGGCGCATTGTTCAGGACAATCGAAACCGTGGTCGAGGAGAATCCGCTTGCTTTTGCCACGTCTCGAATCGTGACCACTGTACTTTTCATGCTTGCGACTATCCTTTAGTTATTCCGTGACTGAACTTGGCTTGAATTCGCGTTGCTGCTGGCGGACACTACAGCAGAGAGTGAAACCAGTGTCAAGTTTGGCCACCCGAATCTTACTCATCTCCTTCTTGTTCGCGGCCAGTCCGGTTGGCCACGCGCAAACCGCGCCACCATGCTCAAGGGCTAAAACCCGCTAGCAAGGCCCCAGGAACAACGACCCAGAATGCTGATCCGCGGGAGCTTTTTCAGCGCGGTGAAACCGCGCTCAAGACGGACAATCTGGACGACGCCGAGCATGCGTTTCGAGCCGTGCTGGCGATCGATCCGCAAGCCGCGGGAGCTTATGCCAACCTTGGCGTCATATATATGCGGCGGAAACAGTGGCCGCATGCTTTGGACATGTTGCGCAAGGCGCAGCACCTGGCTCCGCAAATCGCGGGCGTTCGCCTGAATATTGGGCTGTCCTACTACCGGCAAAACGACTTCCACAGCGCGATTCCTCCGTTTGAATCGGTAGTGCACGATGTCCCCGACTCATTTCAGGCACGCTATTTATTGGGATTGTGCTACTTCTTTGTCGAGCGCTATGGGGAGGCGGCTACCACGTTAGAGCCCCTCTGGTCGCAGGCTTCTGGACAATTGAATTATCTCTACGTGCTCGGCATCGCCGCCAACAAAGCCGGCCGCGCGGACTTGGAGCAGCGCGCGCTCGGCCACTTGGTCGAAATCGGCCAAAACTCTCCGGAGTTTCATCTCTTGATGGGAAAGGCTCACCTGAACCGGGAAGAATATGATGAAGCCATCACCGAACTCGGGCTTGCAGCCAAGGGAGACCCCAAACTTCCCTTCGTACACTTCAATCTTGGAATTGCATATCTAAAAAAGCAAGACTTGGATCACGCAAAGGCTGAATTCCTGAAAGACATCGAGATCGATCCCGACGTCGCGTACAACTACGACCAACTCGGGCAAGTCTATTACCTTCAGCAGCAGGATGCGGAGGCCGAGAAGATGTTTCGCAAGGCTCTAGCTCTCGATTCGCAAATGGCCAGCTCTCGTTTCCAACTGGCCAAGGTATATCAGCGTCAGAACAAGTATCCGCAAGCGCTCAGCGAAATTGATGCGGCCATCAAACTCGATCCCGAAAGCGAAGGCACTCACTACCTGCGTGGACAAGTTCTGCAACATCTGGGACGAGTTCAAGAAGCGAAAGTGGAGATGCAAATCTTTACGGAAATGTCGAACGCCGCCCGCGAGAAACGCCATCAGGAGTTAGAGTCAGGCCCGATGCCGAATCCCGAACTCACCAAGGAACCCGAATAAATGTAGGCGCCGGCGGCGCCGCCGCAAACGGCAAGTTGCTCGTATCGCAACCGGGACGCAAGCGCACCCATTAAGCTATCGTGGAGCATGCTCGAGATCATGTGCACCGCGATGCTTTTCGACCTCGACGGAGTACTGATCGACTCGACACCCGCGGTCACGAGAGTTTGGTCGCGCTGGGCCAGTGCCCATGGATTCGATCCGGTGGAACTCGTACGTAAGGCTCACGGGCGTCCAAGTATTGAAACCATCCGCGAGTTCCTTCCGAACTCAGATCATCAGGCAGAGAACCGAGAAGTCGAGCGGTGTGAGATGGAAGACGTCGAAGGTGTGGTGACATTGCCGGGCGCGCGAGAACTGCTTGCTACTCTGCCTGCGAATCGCTGGACCATTGTCACCTCATGCACTCGCGCACTGGCAGAAGTTCGCCTGCGCGCGGCCGGACTACCCACTCCTCATGAATTCGTAACTGCGGACGACATAAGAAACGGAAAGCCCGACCCCGAACCATATTTAAGAGGAGCAAGTTTGCTGGGGGTTGTCGCAAGCGATTGTGTCGTTGTGGAAGACGTTCCAGCAGGTATCCGCGCAGGCAAAAGTGCCGGTGCCAGAGTGATCGCCCTAAGAACCACGGCTTCGGATCAGGAACTGAGCGGCGCCGGCGCTAATTGGATTGTGAACAGTTGCGGATCTATCGACTTGAAACCTATCGACCCGAAAAACACGGATGCGGCGGGGCAACTGACTCTTACGCTCAATCTCGAATCGAATAGCGTCGGCCGGGGCGAACTTCCAAGGAAGGCGATTCGAGATTGAACGGATCATCCAACCGTCCGGAGCCAAAAATGCCATCTAGCAGCGAAGGCTGGAGGTTTGCTCTTCGCGCTCTCCGTTCCCGAAATTACCGTTTGTTCTTTACAGGTCAGACGGTATCGCTGATCGGCACGTGGATGACTCAGATCGCCACGAGCTGGTTGGTCTATCGCCTGACCGGTTCGGCGCTGCTCCTCGGCGTGGTCGGCTTCGCCGCACGTATCCCTGCTTTTGTTCTAGGGCCGATTCGCCGGAGTTCTGGGTCGACCGGTGGGACCGCCATCGCACGCTGGTCGTCACGCAGGTTCTTTCCATGGTGCAATCGTTCGCGCTGGCTGGATTGGCGCTCCCGGGAATCATCACGATCCACGAGATCATCTGGCTGAGCGTAGCCCAGGGCATCATCAACGCGTTCGACATGCCTGCCAGGCAAGCATTTGTAATTCAGATGGTTGAAGATCGCGAGGATCTCGGCAATGCAATCGCTCTCAATTCTTCGATGGTGAATGCCGCACGGCTCATCGGCCCGTCGATCGCGGGAGTAATCATCGCCGTCTCCAACGAAGGCTACTGTTTTCTCATCGACGGCTTCAGCTACCTTGCAGTGATCGTCTCGCTACTCGCCATGCGCATTGCCACAGCTCCCCCCAAAAAGACGGAGAAAAGCGTTCGCCACGAATTGAAAGAAGGCTGGAAGTATGTCACGCACTTCGTTCCCATCCGGTCCATCCTGCTGCTGCTCGCATTAGTCAGTTTGGTGGGGATGCAGTACACCGTGCTGATGCCGATCTTCGCTGCGCAAGTGCTTCACGGCGGCGCTCACACTTTGGGGTTCCTGATGGGCGCGTCAGGCGTAGGCGCCCTGGCCGGAGCAGCGTTCCTCGCAACCAGAAAAAGCGTGCTGGGCCTGGGCCGCCTAATCCCCGTCGCGGCCGCCACTTTTGGCGCCGGCCTGATCGCACTCGGCCTTTCTCACGTCCTCTGGCTTTCGTTGATGCTGATGTTGTTCGTCGGCTGCGCCATGATGATTCAGATGGCCGCCAGCAATACCGTTGTGCAAACCATCGTGCAAGACGACAAACGCGGCCGGGTGATGAGTTTCTATTCCATGGCGTTTCTGGGTATGGCGCCTTTCGGTAGCCTGTTGGCCGGAACTTTGGCCAATCGCCTAGGTGCGCCGCGGACCGTCATCATTAATGGGATCGTCTGCATTGCCGGCGGTTCCTGGTTTGCCTCACAGCTAAACTCAATTCGAGATGTCGTGCATCCCATCTATAAGAAGATGGGCATCATTCCTGAAATTGCGCGTGGCATACAGAACGCAAGCGCGTTGCAGACTCCGCCCGACGACTAGCGACTGCGTCCGAATACGACAGATTGAGCCTACTGGTTTCCCTGTACGAATAAGTTTCATCGCTTTCGGAAAAAACGTCCTGCCCAGCCGAACTCATCCGCGCTCTCGTCCTCTATCTGACTGGGAATGCAGGTTCCAGCGAATTGGCATGCGGTTTGCAATATACCGTCTCGCGATGGCAATCACTCCACGGAGGATCAAAAAAATGAAAAAACTCATAACGATTTTCGGAACGATGGCATTGGCCGCGGCATTGTCCAGCTATCAGCTTCGCACAACAGGATCAATCAGCTCCCAACAGCCAACAACCGACCGCATCTCAACCCGATCAGGATCAGTCAGCTCAACCCAGTTCTCCGTCGCAGGATTCGTCTCCTGCCATGCAACAGACTTCTACCTTTGCCGGCACCGTTGTAAAGGCGGGCGGCAAATACGTGCTGAAGACCGCCGACGCGAACTACCAACTGGATGACCAGACCAAAGCCAAGAAGTATGTAGGCCAGCAGGTCAAGGTGAACGGTAGTCTCGACAACAGTACAGGCACGATTCACGTATCGGACATTGCGCCTGCGAGTTAGTTCGTTTTGGTCAGCAAAAACACCGAGGGGCTTGACTTCATGCAGGCCCCTTTTTTTCTTTCCTATTTTCACCCCGCTTTCCTTTGTGCTCGTCCCTGCTTTTCACACCTCCGTGCAGAATTGCGATAAACTTCTTGTCGCTGAATCGCCGATCGTTTCAGCGACTCCGGAGGAACTCCCTTCATGTTGAAGAAAGTTGCATGCACAGCAAGTTTGCTCTTCGCCGTTTCTGCCTTCTCGCAACCAGCGACTTCCGATCATTTCGATGGCAAAACCTGGTGGAGCTACGTAAAAGTCCTCGCGGACGACAACATGGAAGGCCGCGAAACCGGCAGCGCGGGTCTGAAACGAGCTGAGGCTTATGTTGTGGAGCAATTGAAACAGGCTGGAGTGCAACCTGCCGGTTCAGACGGATATTATCAACCGGTAAAGTTTCGCTCGCGCGAGCTGATTGAAAAAGATTCAAGTCTCGCGCTGATCCGCGACGGCAAAACTCAGCCACTCGTTCTCGGCGAAGACGCTATCTTCAGTACGCGGGTCGATCTTGCGCCTGAAGTAGAAGCTCCCTTGGTCTTCGTAGGCTACGGATTGAGCGTTCCGGAAAAAAATTATGACGATCTCACCGGCCTCGATCTGAAGGGCAAGGTAGTTGTTACGATTAGCGGCTCGCCTGCGGAGATTCCTGGCGCTCTGGCAGCGCACTATCAATCGGCCGCGGAACGCTGGAAACTTCTGCGGAAAGTTGGAGCAATCGGGCTAATCACCGTCCCCAACCCAGCCAGCATGGAAATCCCCTGGTCGCGCATTTCCGGCAACCGGACGATGCCCAGCATGGCTCTGGCCGATCCCGCTTTCAACGAGAGCGAAGGCATCGAACTTCTGGCGACACTGAATCCTGCGAAAGCTCCCGAGCTTTTCGAAGGCTCCGGTCACACGTTCGATGAACTCGTCGCTATCGCCAAAGAGCGCAAACAACTTCCCCGTTTCCCCCTGACGGCATCCGTCATGGCGAAGACCAAACTTGAAAGACAAGAGGTGAATTCCGCCAACGTGGTGGCGAAGCTGACCGGCAGCGATCCGACGCTCAAGAATGAATATGTAGTCCTGTCCGCCCACATCGATCACCTCGGCATCGGCTCCCCGATCAACGGTGACAGTATTTACAACGGAGCCATGGACAATGGATCTGGCAGCGCCCTGCTGCTCGACGTCGCCGCTTCCCTCAAGAAATCTCCCGAGAAGTTGAAGCGCTCGATTCTGTTTCTATTCGTGACCGGAGAAGAGAAAGGTCTATTGGGCTCGAAGTATTTCGCGGCGCATCCCACCGTGGACCCAAAGACCATGATCGCCGACATTAACGTTGATATGTTTTTGCCCATCGTCCCGCTGAAAGTTCTTACAGTTCTCGGGCTGGCGGAGTCTGACCTGGGCGACATGGCGCGCGCAGCTGCGCAGGCTCATGGCGTCCATGTGCAGCCCGATCCCGCGCCCGAGCACAACTTTTTCGTTCGCAGCGATCAATACAACTTTATTCGCCACGGCATCCCAGCCCTCGCTATGGACGTGGGGTGGGAGCCGGGGTCTCCTGACAAGAAGCTCTTCGAGGATTGGCGGACCTATCGCTACCACGCTCCATCGGATGACGTGAATCAACCGGTCAATTTGCAGACTGCGGCCACATACGAAGAAATCATACGCACCTTGCTGATCGACGTCGCAAATACTCCGAGCCGGCCTCAGTGGAAGCCTGACAGCTTCTTCCGCAGGTATGCCGAGGGGATGTAGGACTCAACATAACCAAGAGCTGAAAAGTTTTTGGCCTCTCCATCTTCCCTTCGGAGGGGCCAAAGTCAGTTTTCGCCTAGCCGAAAACCCCGCCCGCATTGGCCAGAGTAGTGCTACCATCCTTCCGATAACTATGATCAAACAACATTTCCTCATTGCGTTCGTGGCGATGATTTTGTTGTGCCCGCTCGCTCAGTCACAAACCACGCCAACTCACGCCATCGTGCTGCATGCCGCCCGCTTGCTTGATATCGGGAGCGGACACATCGTTACCCCCGGTGAAGTCCTGGTACAGGGCGAGCGCATCGTTGAAGCCGGTTCGAAAGTGACGCGTCCGGTAAACGCCGAGGTAATCGATCTCGGCGAGACGACCCTGCTTCCTGGCTTGATCGACGCACATGTCCACCTGTTCCTGCATCCCGGTGCCGAAGATCTGCAGACCGTGGAAGAATCCGTGCCGCAACGAACGATCATCGCCACGCTGGCGGCTCGTGACGATCTGATGGCCGGCTTCACCGCGGAACGCGATATGGGCACTGAAGGCGCTGGCTCCGCCGACACCGCCGTGCGCGATGCGATTGATCACGGCCTGATCCCAGGCCCACGGCTGCGCATCAGTGGCAATGCTGTTGACATTCTCGGTGGACACGAAGACGCGAATCACTACAACCCAGCGCAGCATGTCTTGTCGAATGCGAGCTATGCCAACAATGCCGCTGAACTCGTATCGGTAATCCGCGAGCAACTTAAGGAAGGCGCCGACTTCATCAAGATTTACGAGACCGGCCCTGACACTGTTCGCGACAATCACCACGCGACCATCTATCAATACAGCGAAGCTGAACTGAGCGCCGCGGTGCAGGAAGCGGCGCGGTCCGGCAAACGCGTCGCCGTTCATGCTACGGGAGAACCGGGCACGCTGTACGCGGCCCGCGCCGGCGTCGTATCTATCGATCACGCGAACGAACTCAGCGATGAAACCATGCGCATCATGCGCGAAAAACAAATTTTCGCGGTGCCCACGTTCGCAATTTACGAATACTTCGCATCTCATGGAACTTCTGCAGAGCAAGCGGCCCGCGACCGCCAGTTGCTGGAGTTGCATGTCCCAGAATTTCGCAAGCAGCTCGCCGCCGGAGTGCCCATGGCTGTCGGATCCGACGTCGGCCCCTTCCCTCACGGCACACAAGCCCGCGAATTCGAGCTGATGGTGAAATATGGCATGACGCCGTTAGCCGCGCTGCAAGCCGACCTCCTCAATGGAGCGAAACTGCTGGACTGGCAAGGCCAGATTGGCGCCACTCAAGCCGGGCTATCTCGCCGACATCATTGCTGTCCCCGGAGACCCCTTGCAAGATATCAGCGTGCTCCGGAAAGTAAGTTTCGTAATGAAAGGCGGCGTGGTCGTCCGGAAGTAAGGCTCTTACAAGCTGAGGTGAACTTCATGAATGCGGTACTGGTTCTACTTCTACCTTCCAAGAAACTGCTGGGCCATGACTTCGATCTCGCGGCGCGATTTGCGGATCTCGGATATTTCTCGACGCATGCGTTGGATCTCCATCTCTCTTTGTTGGAGGTAGGCTTCATGCCGCTCCAAAAACAGTTCGAAAATCTCGGATGCTCCCTGGGCAACTTCAAGTTCCATGCTTGAAGGAGGGGAGTGTTGAAGCAAAGAGGCACCCGTTTCGGATGGATAGATTTCCGCTGTACCGGTCTGCTTGCGAACCATCGCTGCAAGATCCAGAGCAGCCAGCTCCCCGTCTTCCTCCGGCATCAGACCAAGAAATTCCAGCCCGAAACAATAACCGTCGCGATCGCGGACCGATCCGGCGACGCGTAGCCGGCTCGCAGTCTGGAATTCCACTTCCATAAGATCGCCGGGTTGCATGGGAACTCCGCCATAGAGCGCCATACCGCCGCGACTGATCTCAGTGGTCAGTCCCGGCACAGCAATTTTGGAAACGCCGTTTACAGTGATGATGCGGACCGGCAGTTTTACCTGATGACGGGGCCAACGACGGGTGTTTGCGGGGGCCATAACTATTTCAGTACGTTCACCTGAATCAGATAGAGTGCGCCAGCTAGACACAACATCCCAAGCGCGAGCGCAATTGCCGTAAACCGGAAAAGACGCGCACTTGGCCGCTTGTCGGCAACCGACGCGGCTTTCAGCTTTTCCATCCACCTCTGTTCTGCGGCATTCTCACTGCTGATATTTAGATTCAAGGACGACTGAATGGCCGCTCCCAGCCTGCGGCAATCATCCACCGGGAGCGAAACAAAGCGAAACGGCTGTTGCGTGCTGGTAACCGGGCTCAACATCTCCGCCGCGCCCAGCACCGGCCCGGTGCGAGTCAGAAACAGCAGCTTTACCTGCGAACCCTGATGGATTGGAGCAGGCAAACTGAGTAAGCCGCCAGTCAGGGACAGTACCTGTACCATCCCCGAAGCCCTTTGGCCATCATCGAAGCGAAGCACAGCAGGAGTAAAGTCCGCGAGTTGCACCCGCGGGGAGCGGAGTTGCGCATGCAGTGGGGAGAGGCCGTTCATACAAGCCGAGTATGTTACGAATTGGCCATAAGGGGGAGATTACGAAAGATACTGTACGGGCATGCTCAACAAGCTATTGCTGGAATATTGCGTTTTCTGGGCTTCAAAACAAGCTTAACGCGACTCTCGGTACATGCACGGTAGGACACTGCGCGCGACGCGGTAGTGCGCCTGTACGGCGATCCCGGCCCGATTCACGGCAGTGCTTTCGTAATCTGCGCGAAGCCCGCATCTCGTGACATAGTAATGACGTAACAATGAAAGCCTTCCCCTATCCTCGACGATACGTCCGCGCACCTCGGGTCAACCTGTGGGGAACCGTCTCCGCGACCATTCAGCTCCAGAACGGCCGCCAACTCTGGGCCAAAACGCTGCGCATCTCCGTCACCGGAGGTTTGTTGGAAGTGGCTACCTGTCTGGATGAAAGAGTCGCGATTCAACTGACCCTGCACATGGGGACGCACACCATCCGAAGCCGTGCAGCGACATTGTTTCCGATGTGCACGAAGCAAGGGTACCAACAGCCGTTCCGGTTTCTCGATCTGCGTGATCAGGAGCGCGTCGCACTCGAGACCGAAATCCATCAATTGATAAAGCAAAGCACCCTGGCCGCACGCCCCGGTTTGGGACTCAGACCGCGGCAAACCTTCCTGGAATCGTCATAGCCCTGAGCCGGCCGCGGGCAGTTCACGTTCGTTCTCGCGGAACCGCAAGGCTATAATCGTTGCATGCCAATTTCAGCGCGAAATAAGCTTCGCGGGACGGTTGAGGAAGTTACGCTTGGTGACGTTATGGCTCACGTCGTAGTTCGCGTGGGAGACAATCTCATCGAGAGCCTGATCTCTCGCCGCAGCGCGGAAGAATTGAAGCTAAAGAAAGGCGACTCGGTAGCTGCCGTCGTGAAGGCCACTGAAGTAATGATCCAGAAGGACTGATTGATCGTCACTGCACGTTGACTATCTTCAGCGCCGTCACTTGCCTGACCCAGCGGGCCATTCTCTTCTCGTCGGGCATCACGATCCTGTATGGCCCCTCTTTGTCGTCCAGAGGCTTTCCGTTTTTCAAGAAAGCCAAGAGCACTTGTTTGTCCGTGAACCCGGGGTCCAACTCCGGCAGAGCAATTACAACCTTGTAGCCGAGAATTCCCATTGCGCCGGCAAAGCAGCGCCCAGGTGAAAACAAGAATCTGAATTCACATGCCGATTTCGATGTCCGTTCATTCTGTGCGAACAGTGGCTGATCTTAGAGGGAAGATTGTGCGCTCGCGCTTAATCTCTATTTTTAGCCGTTGCCCCTGTCCTGCTTTCGTGTAATATGTCTCGACGTTCTTTCACATCGACAACAGGGCTAGTGATTTCCCAGTTCCAACCAGCTGGCAGCATGACTCTTCTTGCGATGCCACTCAGGTTGGGTTCGGTGTTGACTCCAACCTTCAATCTTAGAGAGTTACGGTGACCACACAAGGTCAAGGCATCGGTGTTGTAAGCCGCTCGGATCGCAAGCGCACATTGCTGTTGGCGACCGAGCGGGCCCTGTTGCTAGTGGGCATTGTGTTGCTCGGACTTTACATGGCGGCAAGAATGCAAAGCGCATTCCTCTCTCGCGCGGCGATTCTGAGTTTTGAAGCTGCGCAGCACTCGGCAACGCCCGATGCAAAAAATGGTACGACGACTGATGCTGCCGCGGTCGATTTCAGTCTTTGGTCGAAAAACCGTATCGCCGCATATAAGCAAAGTCTCGCTCAACGCTTTAATCCACCACTCGGAGTGCTGCGAATACCAAAGATCCAACTGGAAGCCCCAGTGCTGGAAGGCACCGATGATGTCACCTTAAATCGCGGCGTGGGGAGGATCGCTGGCACTTCAAGAGTTGGCGAGAGTGGCAACCTCGGAATCGCCGGTCATCGAGACGGATTCTTTCGCGGGCTGAAGGATATCGCAGTCGGGGACAAGATCGAACTGGCAACCGCGAACGGCACGGATACTTACGTCGTGGACAAGATACAGATCGTAAATCCAAATGACGTCACTGTACTGCGGCCCACACTGGAATCTTCGTTGACTCTGGTGACGTGTTATCCGTTTTACTTTATTGGCGGTGCCCCACAACGTTATATTGTTCATGCTTCAATGCTGAACTCTCAGCAGGGCATAAAAAACGCAGGTCAGCAAGCCGGTTCCGCAGAAAAAAATCAATGATTAGGAGGACACAACCATGAAGATACGAAAATCCGCATATACATGGCTCGCGACAGGCGCTATTTGTTTGGCCCTCGCCGTGAGCATGAACGCACAAGTTGAAACCCAAACTTCTACCTCCACTGGACAGCCTACTCACGAAGTGAAAGTGCAACGGGGAACGGTTGTTTTGGTCGATGGAAATGACCTGATCGTAAAAGGGGAAGACGGCACTATTCATCATTTTGCCAACGTGCCGGAAACCACCAAGGTCTCGGTTAACGGTCAGCAAATGGGGATCCATGATTTGAAGCCCGGCATGGTGCTGGAGCGCACCATCACCACAACCACGACTCCGAAAACGATTACAACGGTGCAAAGCGTCACGGGGAAAGTGTGGAGCGTGAATCCACCCTCGTCGGTCATTCTTACCATGGATGACGGTAAGAACCAGATGTTCACGATTCCCAAAGGGCAGAGCTTCAACGTAAACGGGCAGACGCTCGACGCGTTTGGTCTGAAGAAGGGGATGCAAATCTCCGCCACCAAGGTAGTAGAAATGCCCGAGATGGTAGTCACCCAACAGCGGAAAATAACCGGTGAGATGCCGCCTCCGCCGCCTCCGCCGCCGGATCAGCCAATCTTGGTCGTACTTGTGACCAGGCCTATACCGGCAGCCGCGCCCGAGGCCGCCCCAACTGCGCTGCCCAAGACCGGCAGCAAAATGCCGCTGGTTGGATTGCTGGGACTGTTGTCTTGCGGCCTTGCAATGGGAATCCGCAAACTTCGCCTGTCCTAAAGAATCTAGCGCTGCAAAATTCCGGCCCGCTCTGGCTCAGGTTAGAGCGGGCCGTTTTTCTGCTGTTCCCTCGAAATTCTTCTGGTGACGAGTTTGAAGTGCTGTGATCGTGGTGTTACCTCAGTAATTAACTATGTGATTCGACGAGCCGCCCACCTCTGCTATACTAACCATGACGCTTTTGCCCGGTTTGCTCGTCATGCGGTGGCCCGTCGTTGGGTCAGATTTATCTCCGCTTTTCCTGCCCGCCGTTCAGTTCAGCGCCAATTCTAAAAATTAGTTGTGAGCGGCATGGAAACCCCAGACGTGTGTCTGAGTGTGTGACAACAAGCCCCTCCAGAAAGAAACATTCGAATGACCACATTTTCTGAACTGCCTCTGTCTTCTTTATTACAGAAGAAGCTGGCGGCAGCTCAATTCATTGACCTAACCCCAATCCAAACCCGTGCCATCACGCCCGCCCTCGAAGGCAAGGACGTAATCGGCACCGCCCAGACGGGCACCGGCAAAACGCTGGCTTACCTGATTCCGCTCATCGAGATGCTGAATCGCGAACCATCGCGGCAACCGCGAGCGCTGGTGTTATTGCCCACGCGCGAACTCGCCATGCAGGTTCACGAACAGTACGAGCAACTGCGCAGCCGAGCCATACCCAAGGCGGCCCTGGTCATAGGAGGCGTTTCGGAGAAGGCGCAAATTCAGGGAATCCGTGGCGGCTCAAACTTGGTAATTGCGACGCCTGGCCGCTTGCAGGATTTCATCACCCGCAGACTAGTTGATCTCAGCCACGTCAGCCTGCTGGTACTCGACGAAGCTGACCGCATGCTGGACATGGGCTTTCTGCCCGCGATCCAACGCATCCTGGCGATTCTTCCGAGGACCCGCCAGACGTTGTGCTTCTCCGCCACCATGGAACAATCCGTTTCCCGCTTGGTGCACGAATACATGCGCGAACCAGTAAGAATCACGCTGGGCTCAGTACTCAAACCTGCGGAGAGCGTCAAGCTGACCGCCTACGAAGTTCGTCCCGGCAAGAAACTGGACGTGCTTCGCCAATTGTTGTATGCGGAAAAAGGACAGACTCTGATCTTTACCCGCACCAAACGCGGCACGCAACGCCTTGCGCAACAACTCGCGCGGGACGGCTTCACCGCCGCCATGATTCACGGCGACCGTTCGCAGTCACAACGCAACGGCGCCTTGAGTGGATTCCAGGAAGGTCGCTACCAGATCCTGGTCGCGACTGACATAGCCTCGCGCGGTTTGCACGTGGACGACGTTGCTCACGTCATCAACTATGACCTTCCGAAAATGGCTGAAGACTTCATTCACCGCGTCGGCCGCACCGGACGCGCCGGCTTGCAAGGACGCGCCTCATCGCTGGTAGCGGGTGCCGAGATCCTCGAACTGCGAGGCATCGAACGCACTTTACAATTACGCATCGAACGCCTGGAGATCGACAAGTCAACCCCCGAACAACCCAAGCGCTCCATCCAAAACACGTTGGCATCGCGAACCCTAACCGCTTTGCCCGGCGAGGTGTTCGTCTAGAAACCAAAGCGGGTGCCTTATTTCTCACGCGGTTTGCGCGAGAGGTGGGCATCCGCTAACCTCGGCAAGCGCAAATAGTTTCATCGCACTCCAGCACGAGCTGACCCTGATAACTTCAGCATTACTCCGGCTCAATCTTGTTGTTATCCTGAAATGATGAAAGTCATCCTGTTCGGCGCAACGGGTATGGTGGGCCAGGGCGTGCTTCGCGAATGCTTGCTCGATCCAGGCGTCGAGCGCGTACTTTCCATCGGACGCACTACAACCGGCCTGCACGATCAAAAGCTGCGTGAATCGATCGCTCCAAAATCTTTTCGATCTGTCAACCATCGAAAGTGAGCTTTCAGGATTTGACGCGTGCTTTTTTTGTCTCGGAATCTCCTCGTCCGGAATGGCCGAGGCCGACTACCGGAGGATCACTTATGACCTTACGCTGGCGGTAGCGCAGACGTTGGTGAAACTGAATCCCAACCTCACCTTCATCTACGTCTCAGGAGCGGGCACGGACAGCTCGGAGCGCGGACGCGTAATGTGGGCGCGAGTGAAGGGCCAGACGGAAAATGCGCTGCTCCGCATGCCGTTCAAAGCCGCTTACATGTTCCGTCCAGCCGTAATTGTTCCGCTGCACGGAATTCAATCTAAAACCAAGTCTTACAGAATTTTCTACGCGGCAACGAAACCTTTACTTCCCGTTCTTTACAAGCTGTTCCCACGATACGTGACCACGACTGAGCAACTGGGACTCGCCATGATCAGAGTCGTCAGGGAAGGCTCTGCGACACCGGTGCTCGAAAGCGCAGATATCAACAGCCTCTAAGAGGCACCGGTGTTTTTCGGCGGCATCACCGGGAAAAAGGGTGCTCCATCTTTCGCCATCCTGGGCTCAAGATGGGAGCGATGCTGTTGAGTCGCCCAAGGTCAAGGCTGGGCGTCAAAAGCTCTAACGATGGCCTCCGTCGAGCGGTGTGACCTCTTCGACCGCATCGGATTCATCCAATCCTACCCGGAACAATGCAGCCTGGGCGGCCGCGTGCTCCCGCAGTTCCATCATTTCGTCCACCGTGCCTTCCGGCTTTTCTTCTTGTTTGCGCTGGGTCCTGCGCTCTAATTTTTCCCGTTGCTTCTGTTGTCGGGTTTGTTCTTTTTGTCGTTTATTAAATGTCGATCGGCCTCGTGGCATGAGTAATCTCCCAAATATGTATTCTGTTCTCTGGCCAGGCAATGCGATGGGGTCGCGATTCCCGGCAAATCAACAAATTCTGTGCTGTCCGAACCAATCGGGCGTACGGGCCGCCCGCGACAGGTTCATTACGCCGAAACGGTTTTCGGCTTGGAAGCGGACGCTTTACCCGGCGCCTTGTGAGCGACTGCCAGACTCTGTACGAGTTCCCGGGTTCGTTCGCGCTGGGCTATTTTCTGTTTTCTCTTTCGATGAAATCTGGCTTTATCGCCGTTGACTCTGGACACAGTAAACTCCTTTTCGTCGGCCTGACCCGTTATCGGTTCCACAATCGTTCCTTACCCGGACCGCAATGAATCCGCGATGTAAGGCAAGCACTGGAAACCATTCAAACTATGGTCTTTAAACCGAGCAGAGGTGCCCTTGCCCAGGCGCGAGCGGAATAATCTGCCTTCTCGCCCCATAGGAAGACGGCCCTCGATCTCTCAATCGCGAAGGCGAAAACGGTGCTTGGTGACGTGTCTTCGAGGTTAAGTGTTAATAGTATACGCTGTCCGGCCTTATGTTGTCGCAGGGCTGCGCAGGTTATCCGCCGTGCGGCCTTCTACCCTCAAGCATCAACCCACGCAATGCTCGATTGATCCGTGTCTGATAACCGGATCCCTGCTTCTTGAACCAGGCCAAAACGTCCGCGTCGATGCGAAGCGTAATCGGCTTTTTGATCGGCCGGTACATCCCGGACATATCCGCCATCGAATTCTGCGCTCGCTTCCCCGCGGATGCCGAAGCATGCCGTTTGGCACTCTGACCCTTCTTAACTGGTTTGCGTCGTTTCACTTAGCCCCCTGATACCCAGTTTATATGTATACAGATGTACTGACATAACCGCCAGCACAAAGTCGTGCCACATGGAACATTTTGACAATTTCTCTCTTCCCAGCAGGCCTAGGCAGCCGTGAGCAGTCCAGTTAACATGAAGGAGTCCTGTCCGACAGACCACGGAAGCGCAGGGGGTCCGGTGACTCTCCCGGTCTTCAAAACCGGCGGATGGCATCTTTCGGTGTCATCGGTGGGTTCGACTCCCACTCGCTTCCGCCATATTTCAATGGCTTACGAAGCGCCCCTGCCGTTCAGTCTGAGGTGCCCTCTTGAATGCGGGGCGCGGGTGGGCCAGTGTTGACAGGGGTCGGGAAATACCGCATAGGGTAGTCAGAAACCGCTGTTTCGAGGTATAGTCCAGTCGGCTTAGAACCGCGCTGAAAATGCGCGACGGAAGAGGCAAGACCGTATGGTTCAGAGTCCGCGGACGATGGGACTCCGCACCCGCAGCCAGCAACTGCTGGAGCGGTCGAAACAATCGGTAGCTGGCGGCGACAGCAGCACCATGCGCGTGCTGCCGTATCATCCCGCACTCGTCGTTGACCGGGGCGAGGGTTCTCGCATTTGGGACGTCGACGACAACGAATACATCGACCTCAACATGGCCTACGGGCCACTTCTGTTTGGACACCGCCCGCCATTCCTCGTGCAGGCTGTCACCAGACAACTTCAGGAGAACGGATCGCAGCTCGGTTTCCCGCAGGAACTGAACTTCCTTGTTGCGGAAAAGATCAAAGAACTATTTCCCAGCATTCAGCTTCTGCGATTCGCGAACTCGGGTACGGAAGCGGTAGCCTCCTCCGTTCGGCTGGCCCGCGCATTTACCGGACGCACGAACATCATTCTGTTTGAAGGTCACTATCACGGATGGAGTGACGCCGTCTTTCATCAATATCACGCTCCGCTGGAGGCGCTTGGCGACGCTCCTGCCCGCTCGGCGATTCCTGGCACTGCGGGGATGGCGGGCGCACCCAACGACGCGTATGTCGTCGGCTGGAACGATCCGGCTGCGCTCTCAGACACGCTGGATGCAATGCGGGGTTCGGTCGCCGCCGTACTGATGGAGCCAGTTATGGGGAACTCCGGGGTGATTCCTCCTCTGCCCGGGTATTTGGCTGCGGTGCGAGCGCTGACGAAGCAGCATGGCGCGCTGTTGATCTTTGATGAGGTGATTACCGGCATGCGAGTCGCGCCGGGAGGCGCGCAGCAGCTTTACGACATTGTGCCCGACATCACGATTCTCTCCAAAGCGCTAGGCGGAGGATTTCCGGTAGCTGCCTTTGGCGGGTCGGCACAGATCATGGAACCCATCGTCGGCGGAAAGCTGTTCCATGGCGGTGTTTATTCCGGTAACGCATTGGTTTTGTCGGCGGCGAACGCAGTGCTGACCCACGTTCTCCCCAGGAAAGAAAACCTTTACCGTGAATTGAACGAACGCGGAAGTCAGCTGGCAAAGGGCGCGGACGAGATTCTTACCCGGAGACGGGTGCCGCACGTTGTCCAGCATGTAGGACCTATGCTATCGATCTTGCTAACCAAGGGGCCGACGCAGGGTCTGACGACTTATCGCGAGGTGCGGCGCCACGCGGATCTGGAGCGTTATATCAAATGGCAGCACGCGCTTCTCGATCGCGGCGTGTACGTACACCCCAACCAATTTGAACCTTTGTATCTCTCGACCGCCCATCGCAGGCAGGATATCGATGAAGCCCTTGAACGAATGGATGAAGCGATCCAAAGCACCGCCCGTTGACGAGGCTGCGGATCTCTCGCCAGCGCCGCTGTTGGAAGCCTTCGATAATTTTCAAGGATCGTTTTTCGACCTCGACCGGAACACGACGGTTTCGGCGAGCGCACTAAAGAACCTGAAGGCTTCGCTGTACAAGCAAATGCTGGCTCGCGGGTTGACGGTAGGCGACCGGGTGCTTGCGGCGCTGCCCAATGGACCTCTGTTTGCGGCCGCCTGGGCTGCCTGCCTCGAAGCGGGAGCCTCTCCGATCGTGGTGCACAGCGAGACTCCGCCGCCTGAACTGCATCGCATGGCTAAGCAGTGGGGAGCAAGTTTTCTTTTGGTGGAAGCCGATGTTAGTCACACAGCAGACCTGAAGCCGATTGAGTTCCTGTCCGCGGGGGAGCAAGGCTCTCTGCGCTGGCAGCGGCTCGAAGGCGAGCGCGACCCGATTCGGCTTACTTCGGTTCCCTTGCATCCAACTTCGGGAACTTCAGGTAGTCCGAAATTGGCAGTCCGTCCGGGACCATGCGCCGTAGCCGAACCCCTGCACTACATTGAAACTCTTTCTATCGACCGTTCGGATTCGATCCTGTGTGCCATTCCCATGAGCCATGCATACGCCTATGGCATGTGCTTCCTGGTGACAATTCTCACGTCCGCTGAATTGCTCTTTATGCGCCGCTTTAATCCAGCACTCATGCATCGTGCTCTGCGCGAACGCACGGCGTCCATACTGCCCGCGGTGCCGGTCATTCTAGATTCCTTACTCGCCACGGACACGGGAGCATCGAGTGTGCATCTCAGGACGGTACTGTCGGCGGGCGCCCCTCTGACCAAGAAGACTTTCGACGCCTTTCAACGGCAATACCACCAGGCGATTCGTCCCTTGTACGGCACCACCGAGACTGGAGGTATTTCCATCGGCCGCGCGGGGGACGAATTCGATGGCGACGTTGGCCCAGCCATGAAGGGCGTGGAAGTGGATCTGCGTCCGCTGAGCGGCGATGCACCCGCCTCGGACGCCAAGGTGTTGCGCGTTCGCTCCTCGTCCATGATGGCGGGATACTTGGAAAACGGCACAATCAATCGTGGCGCGCTTCACGATGGCTGGTTTGAAACCGGCGACCTCAGCCGCATGGACGCGCAAGGCCGAATCTTCTTGCAGGGCCGCGTTTCGGAGGTGATCAACGTCTTCGGTTTGAAGGTGCTTCCGCGCGAAGTTGAGGAAGTGATTTCTTTGTTGCCCGAAATCGTGGAGGTCAAGGTGTACGCCCGCCGCCACCTGGGGCCCGAAGTTGTTGAGGCGGCCGTGGTGTGTCGAGGAGACCTTAGTGAGGACCATATCCTCAAGCATTGCGAAAAGCATCTGGTCGGCTATAAGTGTCCCACTGCAATTCGATTTGTGACTGCTCTACCTCGAACGGCCTCTGGGAAAGTAGCGACGGAACGATTGCTGGACTGAGGTCATCCACACTCCACGGCACCTGGTCATCGGATGATGAAAATACACGTTTTTCGGGATGTCAATGTTGATTGACGAGGCAGTCGCACTGTGATAATTTTGCAGCCAAATTTGTTCGCTGGATCTTCCTCCAGGGTTTGAACTCCGCGCTTGGTTGGGCCGTGCCCGAGTCTCCAACCTTCGCCTCAATAACCAGCGAAAGCCCCGCGGCTGAAGGGAAAGCAATGCTGCGCGCCGGATGGTTTTCACCAATAGCAACGTTCCTAACCTTGCTAGCGATTCCAGTAGCCTGTGTGCCGGCAGAACTCCGTACCCCGCCCGCTGCGTTCGCGAATCTTGAGGCTTCACAGACCAACCCGATCCGCCTTTCTGCCGATGGAACGCGGCTGTTCGCGGTTAACACGGCGAACAACTCCCTGTCGGTATTCGATGTAGCACAGCCGAGAAGCCCCCGTCTGATTGTCGAAATTCCAGTCGGAACCGGACCGGTCTCGGTAAACGCGCACACCGACGATGAAGCGTGGGTGGTCAATCAGGCCTCCAATAGCGTAAGCGTGGCTTCAGTGTCGAAGGGCATTGTCACAGACACTATCCGCACCGGAGCAGGCAGCGAGCCAATGGATGTCGTCTTTGCGGGCCCTAATCAGGCTTACATAAGTTGCTCGCGCAACAATCAGATCGCGGTCTTTGATGTGACGACACATGCCTTGATCCGAAATCTGCCTGTATTCGGAGCCAGCCCGCGAGCGCTTGCAGTGAGCCCGGACGGCAACACGGTCTACGCTGCATTCGCCATTTCCGGCAATGCGACAACCATCATTCCGGACTTTCTCGCGCCACCGCAGCCGCCTCCGACGAATAAGAAGCTGCCCACGCCGCCTCAAGTGGCGCTGATCGTTGCAGCGTCAGACTCGCAGTGGAGTTCGTACATCACTTTCAAAATGCCGGACAACGACGTAGTAAGAATAGCGACCGGCGTTTCTCCCACCGTGGCCGGCTACTATTCAGGCGTAGGCACGATCAATCTGGGGATTGCCGTCAATCCGGTGACGGGCGATCTTTTTGTGGCAAACACCGACGCTCTCAATCTCACGTTTTTTCAGCCGAGGCTTCGCGGACACTGGGTAAACAATCGCATCACGCGCATTCAGGTTGCGAACAGCCAGATCACACCGTTCGACCTGAATCCCAACATCAACTACAAAATTCTTCCCAACCCGGCGGCGTTAAGAACCGCGTTGGCGCAGCCCGCCGCCGTTGTCTTCGATCCAAGTGGAAATTTCATGTACGTCGCGGCGTTCGGTACCGACCGCGTAGCGCAAGTGGATACGAGTGGAAAAGTCTTGTCGTTTGTCGAGGTCTCGGGGCCAGGCGGATCCGGCACCAAAGCGGATCCCCGGCACAAGCGCGGCCCGAGAGGCTTGGCCCTCAATGCCGTTTCACAAACTTTGTATGCCTTAAATCGAATCTCGAACACAGTTTCGATTATCGATACATCGCGGATGCTGAAGTCGGGCGAGATCCCAGTCGGAGCCGATCCCACGCCTCCGTTCATCAAAGAGGGGCGAGGATTTTTGTACGACGCCAAGCTCTCTGGAAACGGCACAGGCGCCTGCGCATCGTGCCACGTAGATGCTGACATGGATCACCTGGCCTGGGACCTGGGTGATCGTGGTGGCAGCATGACCCAAATTGTCCAGCATGGCCGGATCATCAACTTTCATCCCATGAAAGGTCCGATGATGACGCAAACCTTGCGTGGATTACTGAACCTCTCTCCATATCACTGGCGCGGGGACTTCCCAGATTTCCCTGCTTTCAATCTCGTGTTTGATGAGTTGATGGGCAGTTCTCAGCTTTCCAAAGCGGACATCGCTGCTTATACCCGGTTCGTCAACAGCATTCTCTTTCTGCCGAATCCCAACGAGAATTTGGATCGCAGCCTTCCGACTTCACTAGCCGGAGGAAATCCGGTGGCAGGGCAAATGGATTTTCTGACCATCCCCGGTTCAGGCTCTGGACAAACTTGCAACGGATGCCATTCTTCGAATCCGGGGCCGGGCACTAATCGCATCGTGAAAGGCAGCTTTCTACCGCAGCCAATGAAAGTCCCGGAACTCAGGAATGTGTACCAGAAGCTGCTTTATACGCGGCATGATGCGTCCACCATTGATGGCTTTGGGATGGAGCACGACGGCCACCTTTCCACCGCGGGAGATCTGCTGGCGCTGCCTCTGTTCAACGGTTACACCAGCACGCAGAAAACCGACATGATCTCCTATCTCTTGTGCTTCGATACCGGAACTGCTCCGGCGGTGGGATACACGATCACGTTGACCGCGGCCAACATCAAGGACGGAACTGAACAAAAAGACTGGGCAACGTTGCAGTCCCAAGCCGTCGCAGCCAACATCGACCTGATTGCACGAGGCACAATTCAAGGACAAGTCCACGGGTTGCTCTATCAACCGTTGAAAGACGATTACGTCAGCGACAGTAATGCGATGTACACCAAGGCGCAGTTACAAACCTTCATCGAGAGCGGCGATACTTTGAGTTTTATGGGCGTGTACCCAGGAACGGGCACGACGCACTAAATTTAGCGACGCTTCAATTCGTGGTGCGTCGGAACGCCGCGTTGACAGCTGTACGCTCCCAAGTTACCGGCGTGCTCAAGGCACAGCCAAAAGGAGACCGGCCTTTTCATCCCATCTGATTTAACCAGTCAGACCAAGAATGTCCTATGTAACCGGTGCGGACAGCCGCTCGACTGGCTCTTTTGCCGGAGCCAACAGTACAAGGGCTATGCAGATGGCAACGAGCACGGCCGAGCCGACGAGTTCTCCGCGAGCGACCAGCCTGGCGAAAGCCTGCCCCGCCATCAGCACTGCATGGGCGAGGCTCGACCACGCTGTGAACGCAATCAGGCTCCGATTCGCTGACGGATTACGAGACCCAAAAAGCAAGAAGATGCCGAGAATGACGTACACGCTGAACATCATAGCCATCGCAGGCGCTTGCTTCACAAACATAATCATGGGATAAGCTAGACCGCAAAAGATCAAGCCCACCACGACCAACACAATCTTCAGCGACTGTTCTCGCCACACTGTGCCCTCCGGGCCGCCACTTCCGTGCCTTTGCGGTTCTCAATGATGCGACAACCTGCCGGTGGAAAATGGTCAATTTTGCACAACGGCCATAAGCTGACTTCTCCGGGCTTGCCGGCCTTGGACAAGACCTGGTCCGTAGATGATAGAGTCGTGGGAATGATCTTCAGCAGGACACTAGGCGCAGTGCTGGCGGTTGTTTCATTGATCTGCTTGCTTGTCGCGCGAGCACAATTGGGGAAGTCGTTCGCTGTAACACCAAAAGCTAAAGAACTCGTAACTCATGGCTTCTATTCCAAATTGCGCCATCCGATGTATTTATTTGTGGATCTGACGATCCTCGGGATCGCACTCGTCTTAGGACTGTGGTCATCGCCATGATTTTGCTGATTCTGGTGCCACTTCAAGTGATGAACGCTTACAGAGAAAAAAAGGTGTTGCACGACAAGTTCGGCGAGCGTTACGAGGAATACCGGCGCAGCACATGGTTTTAAAGTTTGGTCAGGAACAACGGCGTTTGCGGGAAGTTCTGATTAATCGGGCTCGTGGTTGGCGCAAGAACTCCGCTGCACTCATCCTCGTCTGACATGTGACAACGCCGAAACGCAAGCTCTGGGCATTGGGCACGGGGCGACTCGCGTGCCGATGACTCCATCCTTTTGATTAGTCCGCCCGGAATCTCGACTTCCCTCCCGGCTGGATCCCGGATCCCCTGTCCCGAAATTGTGATCCTGATCACACGACGAAGTGATGCCCACCACTGCAACTTCCTGTGCCCGGAGCGAGAATCACTTCGAACAGTGGGCACTAGGGGCTTGGAATCAAGGAGGGATCGTGATCGTTCACACAAAATCTGGATACTCGTTCCGTAAAACCGTCCTAAGTGGTTTTGCCATCGTTGGGCTGGTCGTCCTGTCCGGCCTCCGCGCGCAGGCTGTCCCGAGCTATTCGCGGCAGACGGGCCTGGCTTGCTCCAGTTGCCACTTCGCTCCTCCCGAACTCACGCCATTCGGAAGGAAATTCAAGCTGGAGGCCTACACCTTCGCGACCAAGCCGGAAGTGAGCGCGGAGAAAAAAGACCACGACTCCGGCCTCAAGATATTGGAAACATTCCCGCTGTCTATTCTTTTCGACACGTCTTTTACGAACACCAAGTCTCCCCAACCCACGACTCAGAACGGGAATTTCGAATTTCCACAGGCTGCGTCGCTCTTCTTGGCAGGAAGTTGGGGCAGCCACGTCGGCAGCTTCGTGCAGGTCACCTATGACAGTCAGGCCGACCACTTTAGCTGGGACAACACCGACATCCGCTTCGCCAATAGCAACGCCCATCTGTTCGGCAAACCTCTGACTTACGGAATAACGCTAAACAACAATCCCACCGTCGAAGATTTGTGGAACAGCACGCCAGCTTGGGGTTTTCCCTTCGTTTCGTCCAATGTTGCGCCTTCGCCTTCGGCCGCCGCCGTCATCAACGGTTCGCTGGCGCAGGATGTCGCTGGCGTCGGTGGTTACACCATGTGGAACGAACATCTTTATGTAGGAGGCACCATCTACCGCTCCGAACATCTCGGCGGAACCCAGCCTAATCCCGGCACCGGATTCGCATTCAACGTTCGCGGCGTCGCTCCATACTGGCGCGTCGCATGGGAGACCGCCAAAGGCAACAACAACATTGAGGTCGGCACTTATGGCATGCACATGAAGAGCACGCCTAACAACATTACCGGGCCCATGGACGGTTTCACGGACTGGGCGGCTGACTTCCAGTACGATCGGACTCTACCCCAATTCAAGAATGATGTGCTCTCATTCCGCGGCAGCTATATCCGCGAAAACTCCTCCCTGCTCGCGAGTTTCGCCGGCGGAGGAGCATCGTTGATTCCCCACCACCTCAACACCATTCAAACCAATCTCGAATATCACTTCGGTACCCGCTATTCAGCCACCGGCGGGTTCTTCAATGTCACCGGAACCGCCGACGGACTGCTCTTTGCGACGGCTGCGGTTGCTGGCAGCGCCAACGGGAGCCCGGGAAGTCAGGGTTACCTGATGAATTTTTCCTGGTGGCCGCAACAGAATATCGACCTTGCATTTCAGTACACTGGCTATCTGAAATTCAATGGCGCCAGCAGCAATTACGATGGCGCTGGACGTGCAGCAAACTCAAACAACTCGGTCTACTTGCTCGCGAGGTTCATATTCTAAGGACCTTGTTCTTACGAGTACTGGAAGTGAAGTTGGCTGCGCTCCAGCCGCCTGGGTTGTCCAGACGGCTGGAGCGCTGTCTTGATCGGCCACAAAAGAGTAAACTACGTGCCATCGTAGAGTTCGTGATCGGTAGTTGCTGATCTCGAACGTACGTTGGAGGAGCTATGCAACGAAATTCGAAGCGAGTCGCGCTCAGCGCCGTCCTCTCCTGTTCCATTGTGCTATTGATTTCTCCCGCTCACCTTCGTGCTGAAGACGACGCTGGGAAGATCTATAAGACCAACTGTGTCCTTTGCCATTCCGCCAATGGCAGCGGTGATTCGCCGACGGGAAAAGCGATGAAAGCCAAAGATCTGCGTTCTGACGACGTCCAGAAATCATCGGACTCCGATCTTGCTGGCATCATTACGAACGGCAAAGGCAAGATGCCGGCATTTGGAAAAAAGCTTTCGCCGGATGCGATCAAGTCGCTGGTGGCTTACATACGGGCGCTTCCAAAGAGTTAGGCAAGGCAGATCTCGCTTGGCCCGTGACATAGAACAATCAGAATTCTTCAAAGGGGATTCGATGAACCAAGGCGCGGGTGGTCGCGACAACGCCTCCTCACAAAGTCCGACATTGAACTCGGCCTCGGAAACCCGCCGTTCGTTCCTGGGGGCTCTACTCGCGCTGGGCACGGCCTTCGTAGCCGCTCTACTCTCCGCCCCGCTGATTCGCTTCGCGTTGTTTCCGCTATTGCGACGGACGACCGAACTCAAAGAGTCACCGGTCGGCCCAGTCAGCGACTTCTCAGCACTAAGCGCTCCCGTGGAGCGCACCATTCAGATCGAGCAAGTAGACGGCTGGCGCAGAACTGTCTCGGAAAAAGCCGTCTACATCACCAAGGACAGTGCGGGCAAACTGTGCGTGCTCTCTTCCATCTGTCCCCACCTGGGTTGCACCGTACCCTGGTCCGTCGAGAAAAATGCCTTCGCCTGCCCCTGCCACGGAGCCACGTTCGCAGCCGACGGCAATCGCATTGGCGGTCCCGCTCTAAGGGGCATGGACACCCTGGAAAGCAAAGTCGAAGACGGCCAGCTTTTAGTCCGTTTCCAATACTTCCGACAGTTGGTTGCTGGAAAGGAAGTCATCGGCTGAAAAGTTGTGGTGAAAAGATTAGGAGCAAGCCTTTTGGCAAAAAACGCCAATCACGAAGATGAGAACCGCAACTTAAAGACCGGCGGCATCCGCGCCTGGATCAACCACCGCACCGGCCTTGACGATCTTCTCCGCACCGCCCTCGACGAACCCATCCCCGGCGGCGCGCGCCTGGCCTACATCTTCGGCTCCGGCCTTCTCTTTATTTTCCTCTCGCAAATCATCACCGGAGTCTTTCTCGCGCTCTACTATGTCCCCTCCGCTGACCACGCCCACACCACCGTGGCCTACATCACTAAGGCCGTAACTGCGGGTTCATTCCTGCGCAGCCTGCACGCCTATGGCGCAAGCGCCATGGTGGTTGTGCTCTTGCTCCATCTTTCGCAAACCTATATTTACGGATCCTACAAGGGCCGCCGCGAACTGCTCTGGGTCTCCGGTTGCGTCCTCTTCGGACTAGTCATGGCGATGGCCTTCACCGGCTACCTGCTCCCCTGGGACCAGCGAGCCTACTTCGCCACCGCCGTAGGAACCAACGCTGTGAGTGAAGTGCCATTCATCGGAGAATCCCTGAAACGGGTGATGCGCGGCGGCACCGAAATGGGGACGCTCACCATCTCGCGCTTTTTTGTCGCTCACGTCTTCCTGGTTCCGGCATTAATTTTTGCATTTGTCGCTTCTCACATTTTTCTCTTCCGCAAAGCTGGCCCCGCCGGCCCCGTCGACGAAGATCCGATCGCACCCCGGCAAACGCCTGAACCGTTTTATCCCCGCCAAGTCTTAATGGATCTCTCCCTGACCGCGCTCCTGATCATCGGCCTGGGATTTCTCGCCTTCTTCGTTCCGGTGCAACTCAGCCATGCCGCCGATCCCGCCGACGCGCAATACATCCCTCGTCCGGAATGGTATTACCTGCCCATTTTTCAGTGGTTGAAGTATTGGCGAGGAGCCGCTTCCATTATCGGAGTCCTTGTGATGCCGACCATCCTGGTGCTTGCCGTACTCGCGGTTCCATTTTTGGATCGAGGCACCGAGCGTCGTCCGTGGAAACGGCCAGTAGCGCTGGGAGCATATATTTTCGTTTTGGCAATGCTGTTGGGACTGGGCCTCCGCAGCCACTACCTCGACCAGCATGACCCGGGAGTAGTCCAGCAACTAGCCAAGCAAGCAGCTGCCGAAGCCGACTTCATGAGCAAACCCTTCGAGCCCGAACTCTCGGCGGCATCGCTGGTGGCCGCCAACACAGCCTTGGCTGATCCGCTTGCGGCTAAGGGCAAAACTATTTTCGAAGCCAACTCCTGCAACGCCTGTCACGGAGACGGAGGCACGGGCACCGCCGCCGCCCCGGCGCTGGTCGGAGTGAGCGCAAAACTCTCCACGGACCAAATTACCGCGCTCTTAATTCACCCTAACGACAAAATGACCGCCGGAGGCATGCCTCCCGTAGCGCTGCCCACAGATGACCTCAAAGCCCTGGTTGCCTACGTATCGAGTTTGAAATAGCTGACTTGGAGTTTTCTAGAGGCGATGGCTACACTCAGCCTCGCATCCGCCATTTCATCTCCGCGCAGCGAGCATTCGGGAAGTCTGTCACAGCCCCGTGGTTTGGTACCGCAGCTCGGATAGTGCGAGGCGGTAGGCGTATCCCGCCTGAGCGCTGCCGATTTCGGCTTGAGTTTGTTGCAGCTGGGCCTGGCTTAATTCGACGATCGAACTTAGTCCCAGTTTGTAGCGCGTCTGCGCAAGATCCAGAGCTTGATTCGCCTGCGCCAGCAATTGCTCGCTGACATTGACGCGATCAAATGCGGTGCTTGCCGCCAGCCAACTGGTTCGCACATCCCGCGAGACGCGATTTCGCAGATCCATCAGGCGCTGCCGTGCCGCCTGTGCTCGCAGGTCGGCTTCGCGCGTTCTGAGCGGAATAGAGGAATCCGTTGAAGACCGGAATCTGGAGATTGACGCCTACGGCTGCGTATGGGCCATAGACACGGTCATCGCGGACCGGAGCATCGCCAAACGCGCCCAGGGCGCTGATGGTGGGAAATTCTTCGTCGTGCGCGGCATTGTGTAATTTCTTGGCCGATTGCGATTCGAACTCGAGCGCCAGAATTTCGGGACGCCGGGCGAAGGCATCGGCGATCAGCTTGTCGATGTCCGCGGGAGGCGACGGTAACGATTCGACGTCGTTCACCAGTTCAAAGTTTTCCAGCGTGGAATATCCGAGCACCGCGGAAAGGCTTGCCATCGCGCTTTTGTCGTTATTAAGAGCGTCCAGATATAGGAGTTTGGCTTGCGCGAGGTTGACGTTGGCAAAACTCAAATCGAGTTCAGACTTGAGTTTGCTGGCGGTCAGAGCCGATACCTGATCGGAGAGCAACTGGCGCGAAGCCACAGTTTGCTCCGCCACGCGGAGAACGGCATGGGCTTGCAGAGCATTGTAGAAAGCCTGATCGACGGCCAGGAGCACGTCCTGTTTGGTTGCCGCTGCATTTTGTTCGTCGGCCTTGGCCTGGAGGCGCGCGCTCGAAACCAGATTGGTGGTGTGGCCGAAGTCGGTAATCAGTTGGCTGACTGTGGCTCCTCCCGCAGCTCGGGTGTAGATGATCGGATTGTTCAATCCTCCCGCAGTGATGCGGCTGTTGTCACGCGCATCGACCGCCGTCAAATTGGCATAAGTTTGCGGCCACAGGCTGGAGCGAGCCTCTCGTTCGACCTGCTGGGAAGCCAATGCGTTCAGTCGCGCTACCGAGATAACGGGATTGTTTTTTAGCGCGATTGTTTCCGCAGTCCTTCAAGGAGAGACGATGGATGGCGCTTGGTACCTGCTGGCCGGCGTCGGTAGATTGAGAACTCGATAGCGCGCCCAGCGGCGCATCGGAGGGATTCTGTAGCACCAATGTCGACTGCGCCAGACAGCTTGCTGCCCCAAGAAGCAAAATGATCGAACTTCTCACGCCGATACCTCCTTTGCGGGCTCTTGTTCTTCTTGATGAAACCAGAGGTACGCTGCAGGCACCAGGTAAACCGTGACTACCACGGACACGAGCAGGCCTCCGATGATGGCACGCGCTAATGGTGCGTAGGCCTCACTGCCGGTTCCCAACTTCAACGCCATGGGGATAAGCCCGAGCAACGTGGCAAGCGAAGTCATCAGCACTGGGCGCAAACGCTGCCGGGATGCTACTGCGACGGCTTGTTGGAGAGAGCTGCCCTGATGACGCAACTGCCGGGTAAATTCAACAATCAAGATGCTGTTGGAGACGACGATTCCTACCATCATTACGGTGCCCATGAGCGACATGATATTCAGGGTTGTGCCCGTGACCAGCAAGAACAGCAACACACCCGCCAGTCCTGGCGGCACGGCCAGCAGAATAATGAAGGGATCAAGAAACGAAGCAAACTGCGCCACCAGGATCAGATAGACAAGCACAATTGCAAGCAACAAGCCGACTCCGAAACTCTTGAAAGACGACCTCATGTTCTGCACAGATCCACGCACGTTGATGCGCACGCCTTCGGGCAGATTGGTGCGTCCGACAATTCTTGTCGATCTGGCTGCTGACGCGGCCCAGATCCTCCGTCTTTGGAGACACGTACAGATCAATCACACGGAACAACTGGTAATGGTCAACCTCGGTGGGTGTGGGAATGGTTTTCACGCTGACCACGGTGTCGAGCGTAGTAGGTTCGCGGCTGTTCGCTCCCCGCATCGGAATCTGCTTCAGATCCTGCAGCGTCTTCACCGCATCTTCGGAATACTGCACCGTCAGCATGTAAGGATTCCCGCTCTTGGGATCGATCCAGTAGTTGGGGGCGATCATCCCGTTGGAAGTGAGGGCGGTGATCACGTTGTCGACGACTTCTTTCTGTGAAAGCCCAACCAGACTGGCCTTTTCGCGATCAATATCGAGTTGCAGGGCGGGATAATCGATATCCTGCGGAATCAGAACGTCGCTCACTCCGGGCAAGGTGCGAACCTGTCCAGCAATTTGCGCGGCCACGGCAAAACTTTTCTTCAAGTTGTTGCCGCTAATTTGCACATCGATGGGCGCGGGCATACCCATGTTCAATACAGAGTCCACCAAGCCCGCCCGATTGGAAGTAGGTGCTCAACTGCGGCAAGTCCTCGCTCAGGCGCTTGCGCACTCTCTCCATATACTCGTAACTTCCGATCTTGTGGCCGTCCTTGAGGCTGACCTGTACGAAACCTGTGTGGGGCGCAGAGTTAGGAGTGTAGATGGCGGAGAAGTCAGTGGTGATCCCGATGTTCGAGACGATCATTTCCAGCTCGTTCTCGGGGACCACCTGACGAATGATGTTTTCCACTTGCTTGGTGTATTGCTCCGAGAGTTCGATGCGCGTTCCCGATGGCGCCTTCACATTGATTACGAACTGACCGGGATCGGTGCGCGGAAAGAATGCGACGCCCAGCAGCGGGTACATCGAAAGACAGAGGATTGAGACGCCTGCCAACCCGACTACCGTGCCCACAGGCTTAAGCAGGGCTGTGCTCAGGGTGCGGTCATACTTTCCCAGCATTTTATCGAAATAGAAGTTAAATTTTGTGGCGATTGAGCCGAAGCGCGCGCCGATAGAGCCTTCGCCGACTTCTTCGTCCGCCTGGTGCTTGCGAATCAGCTTGGCGCAAAACAGCGGAACCACCGTCATGGCGACGAGGTAGGAAGCCAGCAAGGAGAGAACTACGGCCATCGCCAGCGCTACAAATAGAAATCTGCTGACTCCGTATAAGAAGATGACGGGGAAAAACACGATGGCTGTCGTCAGCGTGGCGGCGAGAACTGCGAGCGAAACTTCCTGACCGCCTTTTTCGGCCGCGACTTCCGGCGGTTCACCCATTTCAATGTGGCGGAAGATGTTTTCCAACACCACCACCGAGTTGTCGATCAAGCGTGAGAAGGCCAGCGCAAGACCTCCCAAAACCATGGTGTTGACGGTTCCGCCGCCCGCGCTGATGGCCATGAACGCGGCCAGCGCAGAAAGCGGAATCGAGAGAAACACTGCTGCCGTGGCCCGCATGCTTCCGAGGAATAGAAGGACCATCAACCCGGTCAGCACTAAACCGATCGCACCTTCATGCAAAAGATTTTCGATGGCCACCTTCACAAAAGCCGATTGATCGAAGACCACCTTGGTGACGAGTTGTTTGGGAATATCGACCAGGTTTGAAAGGGCCTCTCTGATTCCGTTAACCACCGAAATCGTATTGCTGTCGCCGCCCTGCTTCAGAATCGGCAGATAAACCGAACGCTGGCCGTCGACGCGCACGATGTTCGTCTGAATTTGCTGGGCATCCTTCGCCTGCCCGATGTCGCGCACCAGCACCGAAGCCTGCCCAGCCGTCTTGATCGGCATGTCGTCAATCTGCTCGGTCGTTGGCACCTGACTGTTGGTGTAAAGGTTGTAGTCCACGGGACCGATCTTAACGTCGCCTGCGGGCAGGATCAGGTTGCTGTCATTAACGGTGCGCACCACGTCCATAACGGACAACTCGTGGGCATCCAGCTTGAGCGGATCGACATACACCATGATTTGGCGATAACGTCCGCCAAAGGGTTGCGGAACGGAAGCGCCGGGGACGCTGGCGATCTGATTGCGCACGTTGTATTGGCCAAGATCGCGCAATTGAGTTTCATTTAGTCCTTCGCCTTTGAGAGTGATCAGGCAAACTGGCAAGCTGGAAGCGTCGAACTTGAGAACCACCGGCGGCAGCGTTCCCGGCGGAAGCCGCCGCAGATCGGCCATTGCTAAATTGGAAATGTTGCTGAGATCGGCGTTGGGATCGGTGCCCGGCTGAAAATAGATTTTGATCAAGCTCACACCCGGGAGAGAGCGCGATTCGATGTGGTCGATGCCACTGCCCAGCGTGAAAAATCTTTCGAAAGGGTTGGTGATATTGGTTTCGATTTGCTGCGGAGGCATGCCCGAATAAAACGTCGCAACTACGACCACCGGAATATTGATGGGAGGAAATAAGTCGACCGGCATGCGAACCAGCGTGACCGTTCCCACAATCGCTACCATCAGGCAAAGCACGACGATGAAGAATGGATAACGGATGGCAAATCCCGACATCAGAGTGTGCCCTCCGACGTACTCAGACTTGCGTTCACGACTTTGGGCGAGACTTGCTCGCCTGTGCGAAACTGGCTGCGCCCGCCAATGATCACGCGGTCATTCTCTGTCAGCCCCGCCAGCACTTCGACTCGGTCGCTGGCCTCCACTCCCAGCTTGATTTCGCGCTCTTGCACTCGACCCTGTGTATCGACAATCAGGACACTGGCGCCCGAACCATTGCGCTCGACCGCTTGAATAGGAACTGTCAACGCGTCTTTTTGCTGACTCAAGACAATCCTCGCGTCCGCGTACATGCCATCTTTTAGAGTTCCATCGGAATTTTCGACGTCGATCTCGGTGTGCATGGTCCGAGTCTCGTCATTCAAAGAATCGGCAAAACGGGCGACGTGTCCTTCGAAATCCCGGTTGATAGCGGAAACGTGCACTTGAACCGAGCTTCCCAACCGCAATTCTGGAACGGCGGACTCCGGAACGGGCACGACCAGGCGCAGCCGGGACCATTCCGCCAATTGCACAACGGGCATCGACTGCGTCTCCGAAGCCGTGCCCGCTTGGATTAGCGCGCCGGTGTCCGCGTAACGCTTAGTCACGACTCCTGCAAATGGAGCCGTGATGTGGGAATACGCTTCGAGCGCCGATAGCCGGTCGAGCGCAGCGTTCGCACTCGCGAGCTGGCCCTGCGATTCCGCAAGCGCAGCCCGGCTGCTCGCTACCTGCGCTTCGCTCTCCTTGTCTTTGGCTAGCGAATCATCCAACTCTTGTTCAGCGATCAATCCGGGACGGGATTCGGAAGCCTGCTTTAAGCGCGTATAAGCCGAGTGATAGGCGGCATAAGTAGACTCGGCGCGTTGGATTTCACTTTGTGCGCGATGAATCGCATCCCGATCACGCTGAATGTCGGCCTTCGCACCCGCAACTTCCGCGTTTAGTTCAGGAACTTCCAGAATGGCGAGAACTTGTCCAGCCTTCACCTGGTCGCCCACATCCACGTAAATCGTCCGAATGTAGCCGGCCACCTTGGCGTGAACATCCACTTGCTGGTAGGGGCGGAAGGACCCCGACAAAGTGAGGGTGTTCGACAGAGGGCCACGAGTGGCTATAGCCACGGCAACTGTGGGAACTTCTGCGGCCCTGGGATCGGGATCGTTCTTGCGCGCGTGAAATTCAATAACTGCGATCAAAACGACAACCGCCAGACTTACACCAACAATCAGATTCTTATACTTGCGCATAGGGCTTGCCTGCATCTCCCCACGCCGACTTGGGGAACTCTGACAAAAACTCTAGACTCAGCGGTAATAAAAGACCGTCGAGGCTTCGTCGGAGTTCCCCCAGTCGAACGGTTATTCCTGGGCGTTATTCCTGGTCTTTCCATTCCTGGCCGTTATTCCTGGTCTGCGGCTTTGCAGTGTTTCGCAATCATGCGTACGTCGGTGGCGGGATCTGCCACCTGCAACGGAACACCATCCACGCCATGTACGGTATCGCTGGGGTTGCTTCCGACTTTTTCATCTCTGATACCTGTCTTGATCGTCCCGGGCAGCATGCGGCCTTTGACTTCGACTTCGTGGTGAAGCTGACCATCCAATTTGTTTCCGACTCCTTTCAGTACATAGACCATGCTGCTTCGATCTTCGATGAGTACGTAGTTTCCGCGAGAGCCGTCAAGACAGCCGCGAACCGTCGCAGCTCCTCGAACAGGAGTGGCCGAGTCACCGGCGGGGGTTGCACCAGAGGATGGCTGTTGAGCGACTGCTGCCAATGCGGCGAGCAGAAAGATGAAGAGTGCGATCCGATTCATATTCCGATTCATATATTTCCTCCTCAAACTTTGTGAAGCGATCCTGGTGATCGCGATTGATCTCTGCACCGAATTTCTGCGAAGCCTCAGAGCTGCGCACAAACACGACGCTAGCCGCTTGCCCGGCACGACTCATCTTTCGCCGGGCCATGGCTGACGATGCCCAGCTTGAAGTCCCAATCGTGATCGGGCAGGCTGACGTACATAGTGTGCTTTTGGAGCCGAACCTCGACGGTCTTGTCGCGAGCAAAACCGGAAGGCAGATAGTTGGTCGGGGAGTGGTAGCGTCCGACATAGACTTTGCACTCCAACTGGACGCCTATGTCATAGGAGTAATCGCGCGCCTGTAATGGAGCGTCCGAAGGGTTATCACCGAGATAGTTTGATGGTGCCTGGTATTTCTGCACACTGACTACCGTTGCGGTCTCGTATCCTCCATCGGGGCTGGTTTTGGCGTCGGCGGTCAGATAGATCAACAGAACGCCCAATGCCAACCCAAGAATTGCCAGGGTTCTTTTCATAGCTTCCTCCAAGCGAATGCATTCAATCTCAGCTCAATTGCCGAGATATTGTTTGGGAACGATCAATGCTTATCGCGGGAAATGACTAGCAGTTGGGAGGCGGTCGATTGTAGAGACTTTCGTCGAAGAAAAGGCCTGGGACGGGAGGTCCGGCGGGCGCAACATGCGGATAGAAAGTAGGAGCCTGCAGAGTCGTTAGCACTGGGACAGGCGCGACTAGGCGAACCGAGTCGCGGTCCATATGCTGCCGTATCGCACGCCCAGAGTTTGCGTTAACAATTCTTGTGTGAGAAAAATGCAGGCGGAAAGTGCGGGTCGCAAGGCTGGTGGTGAGAGCGCAAATCGCGAGAAGAACCACCAACGCATACCATCTCAAACGCTGGCTATTCACCGTTTGTCGGCTCGCTGACGGCGGCATTCACACCATCCTTAAGCAAAGTATAACACTCTCACGACTCTCCAAATTTTCATTGCTTTGACTTTGGTAATCCCTATTGCGATGGCGAGAACAAAGTCTAGAGCTGCAACTACCTGCGCGCCTGGACACAAGCATCTCCACGCCTCGGGGCGCATGGGCGCCGCGGACCGCGAAGACCTTCCTTACCAAATCAGCTTCAAGCCAAATTGCACTTGCCGCGATGAGGTCGAGGTGCTGGAGATTGCGCCCGCCGTCCCCGACACCCCGGTCGGAGTGAACGCAATCAGGTTCGGAGTATTGAAGTTTGCTCGATTCAGAAGATTAAAAATCTCTGCGCGGAATTGCAGAGTCAAGGCGCTCACGAATGGGCGTGTCTTTTATGGCGGAAAAATCCCACGTCGCTAATCCCGGACCGATCAGCGTATTCCTTCCAAGGTCTCCGTAAAAACCGCTGTTCGCCGGCGGTGGGAGAAAAGCGTTGGGGTTGAACCACTGACCGGGCTTGCCGAGAATGATTGGACCACTAAAGTCCGGATTCACGAACGGGCGCACGGGATTACGCGTGTCGCCGTTGTTGGATGGGTTGTAGCTGAGCTGGGGCGTGAACGGAAAACCACCCTGCAGCGTGACAATGTTGGTCACCGACCAGCCACTCACCAATGCATTGCTCCAGCCTGGCAAGCCCGCTGCGAGCGCCTGTCCGCGCCCAAAGGGAAGCGACGTAGATGGCGTTAATCACGCCCACATTCCTGGCATCATAAGTCGCAAGTCCGTAATCGGCGGCAACGTTAAATGGGTTTGACACCAGCCCAGGAGCATTACCCGCAGTCGTGGCATTCAGCGAGTCTCCGTCATCCAGCGCGCGCGACCAGGTGTAGACGCCGCGGAAGGAAAGGCCATGGCTGAAGCGATGATTCAGATCAATTTGTAGAGCATTGTAGTTGCTGCTTCCTTCCGAAAACCACGTCCAGGTGTTCGCCAAAGTTGGATTAGCCTTTGGAGTCTTGGGAGGAATGTAGTAGCTGCCGGCGGGAACAGGCGCGTTGGCCAGAGCGCCAGGAAAAGTGCTGGGATAGGTAGCGGGGCAAGGTGATGCGGGACAAATCGTCGGGATGGGTTCGTTGCCATCTACACCGACAATCTCGTGGTATCCGTGAGACCCAACGTAGCCCACGCTCAAAACCGTGTTCGGAGAAATTTCCCGCTGCACTCTGAGAGACCATGAGATGAGGGTTGGCATCTTCATGTCGGGTTGAACTCCTCCCGGCACCAACAATGCCTTGGCCGGAACGGGAGCAGTTGGGTTGAGGGGCAGGTCGGAGACGGGCAGCGCAGCAATGCTGTAGGTCGGGTTGAACGGTGCGTTTTGATCGGTTCGGTAGCCCAGTGCGTCCTGCAGCTCGTTGTACATTCCGAATCCGGCGCGAAACACGGTCTTCGGACTCACCGGACTCCACGCCAAACCGATTCGCGGCTGGAGTAGGAACTTTGCATTGTTAGTGGTGAAGGTCGAGTCCCCAATGTGGGGCAGCGACGAAATCACGCCATTGTTGAAGGTGTAGTTGGCGGCGCGGCCGTGGGCCTCGTTCCACCCCGAGGAAAATTCGTCACGCAAGCCTAGCGAAACCGTCAAATTGGGAGTCGCGCGAATGACATCCTCAGCATAGAAAGCGCCGAACAGCGAGCGCCAGTTCATCTGGGTCGGGGAGGGATCGTAAAGAAAGCTCGAAGTTGTTCCTTGCAGGAAAGTTTGCAGGCTGGCGAAAGTCGCCTGACCGAATTGGCTTAGCGCGATCGTCTCATTCGATTGAAACGGCTGGAACCAAGCCCCGAAACTCAGCTGATGCCGCCCCTTTGTGAGGGTTACGCGATCTTCCAGCGTGTAGAGATTGCGTGCAATGTGCAGGTTGCTGCCGTTATTGCTTCCCGCCAAGCCGATTTGCGCTTGAGGGTTCGAGGCAGCGCTACCGCCCACCACCACTGCACCTACCAGATGCCCAGACAGAAAACCAGGAACACTGGCGGCTGGAGTGCCGGGAGTGGGTTCGCCAGTGAAGAAGTATCCGGCTCGCGAATAGCCGATCCGTGCAATATTCAACAGGGAAGGTGAAAACGTGTGGGATTCTTCCAGGCTGAAGACTTGCTCTCGCAGGTTGAGAATGTCAGTGCTGTAAGGATTCAGGGTCGTGGCAGTAACGTCACCGCCGTCGTCAATGGTGTAGACAGAAGCCAGCTGATCGTGTGAAGAAATGATGTGATCCAGGCGAACCGTACCGAAATCCTCGCGAATGGTTTGCAGGGGGCTGCTGAAAACCTGCGCGATCCCGTTAAAATCCGGCGCGCCGGCGGGGGCAATCGGCCATAGATTCAGCAGGGGAACCACGCTTGGCACGGCGGCGGCGCGGGAAGCGGCATCCGGAACAAATGCCGCCGAGGTCTGGTGCAGATTTTGTCGCAATCCCTCGTAGTTTCCGAACAGGAACGTTTTGCCGGGCCGGATCGCGCCTCCGAGAGAGCCGCCAAACTGATTGCGCTGGAAAGGCGGAGCAGATCCCTGATCGAAATAATTGGGCGCGTCCAGTGCGTTGTTGCGCAAGAATTCGTAGGCCGACCCGTGAAGTTGGTTGGTGCCGGACTGGGTGACGATAATGACTTGACCACCCGGCCTCTTCCCGTACTCCGCGCCGTAGGAATCGCGTAGTACATTGAACTCGCGAACCGCATCGACTCCCAGCAACTCCTGGCTGGACCCTCCCGGTTGCATGTTGTTCTCGGCCGCGCCGGTAAATTCAACCCCATTCAGCAAGAAAAGATTTTGTTGCGGACGATTGCCCGACACGGCAAAATTGTTCCCGGTAGTTGAATTCGATACGCCGAGCCCGCCCGTCTTTTCGGCCGTGAAGTTCACAATTCCAGGATTCAAGGTCAGCAAGAGATCATAACTTCGCCCGTTGAGCGGCAGATTCTTTACCTCCTGCTCTCCCACTAGCCCCGAGATATCCTGCGTGGTGACGCTGACCACTGCAGCATCTCCGTTGACCTTCACTTCTTCGCTGACGGCCCCAATCTTCAATCTAAGATCGGCTACCGCATCTTGCCCAACGACAAGGCGAATTCCCGTGCGAACCGCTTCCGCAAAACCGTCCTTCTTGACCCGCACTTCATATTGACCGAGGGGAAGGGCAACTACCTGGTACCGGCCCGATTGATCTGTAACCGTGCTCCTCGAAAACCCTGTGTCCACGTTTTTCGCCGTAACGGCCGCGGCGGATACGTTTGCGCCGGCCTGGTCAGTCACGACTCCGGACAGACTCGCGGATACTTGCGCCGATGTAAGCGGAACACAGGTTACACAAAACACCAGCAAGGGCAGCATCCAAACGCTGCCAGCACGGAAGGCCTCTGCAATTAAAGGTCGAAGTGGGTGATTCGTAATCGGGGTTGCGCAGTGAAGGCTGGGGGCGGCGTCAGACATTACTCTTTCTTCTCCTCTGAGGTCGTTGGAAGTTTCAAAGTGTATATCCGAATCGGTTGTGATGTCCAATCGTATACAGTTCTGGGTCATTGCAGGAAAGCACGACCATCGATGCGTCGCGCATGGCTCGGCTAGTCTGCTGATTGACGAAGGCTTGGCATCGCTGTAGCATCTCTTCCCAATGGGCACGAAGGCCAAAACTCGACGGCCGAAAGAAGCCGAGTTGTCAAAGCTGCGAGATGCAGCCTTGGAACTGGGGATCAGCTTCCCTACCATCAAACAGTGGATTTATAAGAAGAAGATTCGCAGCATCCGCACCGCCGGCGGGCACCACCGCATTCCGCAAAGCGAGATCGACCGCCTGCTGTTCAGGACCAGAGGGAAAACGGAGAAGGAACGTAAACTGGTGGTCCGGCGAGTTAGCGGACGCAATCAACTGGTAGGACGAATCGATTCCGTTCGCATCAGCGGCCTGATGGCGGAAATAAGCATTTCAATCGGCGAACAGAGAATTGTTTCCATCATCACCGCCCATTCCGCCCGCGAAATGCAACTGAAGCCCGGACAGACGGCCGCAGCCTTGATCAAAGCCACCGAAGTAATGATCCTGCGTTTGTAATTGTGAGCATTTCTCAGAGGGCCACCCGAGGCGAAGTTCAAAAACGCAGATCGGTCACTTCCCGCTGACAGACATCAGTTCATGGATGGTTACGGCCTATCCACTGAATCACGGCACGATTTCCTTTGCGTTTGCCGCTTCTCCCACACCCGAGATTGAGCGCGTTGCAACCCTTGAACACCAGCAAAGCGAGCAACAGCACGGCGAGGTTCGAAAGAACCCGCCGACGTTTCATACCGCATACTTCAGCGGCCGTCGACACCCCTATAGTGGTGCCGCGCAGGGGAAAACACCCAAACTATGACCGCGGTAGCAAAGATGGTGTTTCAACTGTTGTTTACCTAGCAGAAAACTGTCAATAGATGCAGTTCACGATACGACGCTACCGATGAGACAAGTAAACCGTTCGAGCCTTCCTGCGGGCCGTTGTGATAAGAAGTGACAGCAAATGAAGCGTGTATCGACTCCAGCATTGCGCGCCAGCAACAAAGTTCGTTGGCGTGCTGACGACCTCTATGAGCAACGCGGAGGACGGGACGGGCATGACCTCGACGGTTGGCTACAGGCAGAATCGAACAGAGTCCAACAGTTCCCGAGGAGGAAATCCATGGCAGCTAAATTCGACTTGAAGCAAGGCGGAAGTGGTCAATTCATGTTCAATCTGAAAGCGGTGAACGGAGAGGTGATTCTGACTAGCGAGCTTTACAAGCAGAAGCAGAGCGCTATTGGTGGCATCGAGTCTGTGAAGGCTAACGCCGCCGATGATAGTCGCTACCAGCGCAAGACGGCGAAGAATGGCCAGCCATTTTTTGTTCTGACGGCAACGAATGGAGAGATTATCGGAAAGAGCGAAATGTATTCTTCGCTCGCGGCGATGGAGAACGGAATTCAGTCGGTAAAGAACAACGGACCTGTGGCAACAACCGAAGACAGTACGAAAGAGCTTAAGAGTTCCGCTGCATGACCAAAGAATCAAAATAACTGCCGCACGAATCAAGCGGCTGACCAAGACTAGCGCCGTGTATTTGACATATTCCCACGCGAGCCAGAGAGGACTTTGCTATTGACGGAGTGCTCCAGCCGTGCGTTCGGACGCAGTCAGGAGTACTTGGGTGTGGCTTGTCTGCCTTGTCGATTGCTGGAGCTAAATATCAAACAGAGCATCCGGCTGTGACGTATGAAATCGTAACTCGGGGCGGATCGGCGACGGTGCCGCCGATTGACGTGGAATGGCCTGAGCTCGAAATCAGCTGCCACCCCACCACAGCGCGACTATGGCCTTCGTTTCAGAACTAAGATTTCGGTGTCGGTGGATAGTTCTTTAGCAGTTTTGTGACAGCTTTCGCCAAGTTCTTCTGCTGTTTTTCTGGCTTTGCCTTCGGGTCAAGCGTTTTGCTCGCGACCCCGCGCCAGACCAGGTCCCTGTTCGCGGAATCGTACATATCAACGGCCAGCTGTCCGGTGTAGATCGTAGAGGTCTGGCCTGTGGTGGTGGTCGATCCTCCCGCACCGCCGTACCATCCCCCTCGGTACCAACCTCCGCCGTAACCCCAGTCCGTGCTGTACGAGTTGAACTGCTTCTCTTGTCCGACGGCGGTCTGATAACCAATGTAAAGGTCAGCCGAATCTCCCTCGACCTTACTCAAGCCCTTCCGGGCCAGCTCCGCATCCAATGCATCCTTGATCTGCTTGTCGACGAGGTCGTTTGCATGGTCGGCGCCTTTAATAGGTACCCATTTATAAGTCTTGAATTTCGAGAAGTCAGTGTTCTTGTCGAAGTTGTACCGAACATCCTGGGCAAGGGCACTAGCAGCCGCAAGCAACAACAAGACGATTGAGAAACAAAAAACTCTTTTCATGGCTGATCTCCGAACCGATCGAATTTTCGGCCTGCCGCGACGGGCAGAAATGGACCTCCTCATCTCCTAGCGCTGGGCAATCCATCACGATCCTAGCTGAGCCGCGATGAGGGGTGAACTGTCACTCTTGACAGTGGCGAAAGAATGAGCCGAATACTCCTGATTCAGTCTGTAACTAATGACAGGTTCCGCGGCCTCGGTGCCGCTTTACTCTGAGGTGCCAGCCGAATTGGCCCGATATCAGTGAGTTGGAGGCGGCAGTGAAGAACAGAAGCAATACATGGTGGACATGCTCCTGTATGGTCGCGCTTACAACTGTCGCCCTTGCGCAGAAAGTCGAAGTGGGCTACGACAAGAGTGTGGACTTTTCCAAGTACAAGACCTACACCCGAGCCGTGCCGGCAATGCCACCAACCCGGCCGATACTCTATGCAAACGTGATGGGCGACATCGATGGTCAGCTAGGCTCAAAGGGATATTCGCGGGTTGATAAAGACGGAGACCTAACCTTAATCCCTGCCGGTGGGATTGGCTTTGCAATCGCAGTCTCCTCGGGAGCACCTGTGTCATCTACTTTTACCGGGCCTCCTCCGGCCATAAATGCCACGATGTGGACAGGAGCGCAAGGAGGGGGAGAACTTATGCCCGCAGTGCCGGAAGGAACGTTGGTGTTGGAGTTTGTTGATCGGGCTGCGAATCGTGTGGTTTGGTCGGGCACGGTTTCCCAGAAACTCGACATTGAGAACAAAACCAAGTCTTTGGAGCTCGCGAGCAAAGCTGTCACCAAGCTGCTGAAGCAATTCCCTCCTAAAGCTAGAAATTAAAGCCCAGTACAAGCACGATTGTAGGATCGGTCCAGCCTGCATTAAATACGTAGGTCGTGAAATCCACCTTCTTATGCGAAAACCCGACTGATACGCCGCGTTGCACATCGAGGCTGGTGTGGTAAGCCCTTGTCCGCTGCGACACTAGACCAGCATGAAACCAGTCTGTCGCCGAGTACACGAGTTCATTCCAGCTGTATAGAAAGCTCTTGTGGCTATCGACGATGTCAAACACATACTCAACTTCGCTGGAGAGCCTAACGCGTTTGTACGTCAATGACAGCCTGCCGCCAGGAGCGACGCCGCTGGTATTTCCAAATACGCCTCCCAGCATGGGGGTTGCTTCGAACACCAGCTTGCTGCCTGCACTCAGGTTGTAGCCAACCCACAACGAGGCTGTTTCCTTATCCTCGTCGTTGTAGCGTGTCTCAAGATGGAGCCGTTGGCGGTCTGCTGTAAATATGGGGGAGGCATAAGATCTGTCGTTTGGGACGATATAGCCAGACGCGGCCAACGAGAAAGACCATTCCTTTTTGTTGTTGTCTTCCGAAAGCGCGCCAGTTGTAGCCTGCTGCGCAAAGAGCGGGCCAGCGACGAAAGCGCATGTCCCCAGCATCACGACGACCGCATATCTTAGCCGCCAAGAACCATTGCGAGCGCAACCAGTGCACTGCCAGCGATCGCCATCCACAGGCCCATTCTCCAGGGGCGATACCCCGCGTAACGGCCGAATGCGTAGCCACACAAGAACAGCATCACAACAGCAATTCCGTTGGAAATACGCAGAGCCAACCCTGCATCGCCGGTGGCAATAAACGGAATTACTACGGGGAAGGTAGACAGGAACACCGCCAAAAACACGGCGACGGCACCGAGCCAATCTTCCTTGGTAAGCTTTGGGCGTGCAGGGAGTTCCGGCAGCCGATTCAAATTCGTTCTTATTTCCTCAAACGCACTGTGAGACATTACGGAAGCCAGCACGGGAGGCATGGCCTTGGCAATGAGACGATGCGCGACAACAGGATCGGACGCCTGACGCACACCGCGCAACGCAGAGCTGTTGTGACCCCGTTCCACAAAACAAGCGAGCAAATACATAAAACCATCGATGGTTCCCCAGGCCAGGTTGCAGGTAATCGCGGCGATGAGCATGGTGCTGACGTCTTCCCGTCCGGCTTCGGTGACGCTGATGGAGCAGGTAAAGGTCAGGACCATCATCAATCCGAACCAGATCTCTGAAATTCTGTCGATCGGTTCGAGCGGACGCTTGAATGTTTTATGTCGCGGCTGGCGGGTGGTCACCGTGAACTCGCGTGCCCTATCGATGACCGTGTCCATGTTCGATCTCCCGTAAGCATTGCGTTATGTACTTGCGCCTAGTTCCGCCAACCCATTTGCATCATGCGCTTCGGGCCTGACCCGCAGGCTGATCTTTTTCAAGAAATGCGTCGACTGCGGCGCCCACTCCACGGAAAATCCGCTGTTGCCCTAAATGTTCGAGAAATCCGCTGCGCGCAAAAAGATCACGAACCGGATCTGCAACTCGTGCGAAGCAGACCCCAATTCCCATCTCTTGCAGCTCGCCCGCCATCTGCTGCAGCATCTCCAAACTCGTAAGATCTATCTCCGGAGAGGTTTCAAGGTTCAGAACGACTGTGTGAAGCGGCGCATCAGAATTTTGAACCAGTTCGCGTAATCGATTGCGGATGCGGCCGGCATTGGCGAAGAACAAGACTCCATTGGGCCGGAATATCAGGAGGCCGGGGACCTGCTTTGCCTCGGGATATCGCGCGATATCTACGAAGTCTCCCGATCCCGCCAGCCTGCCCAACACCGAATCTTGCGGCTTACTCAATTTCCGCATCAGAACGATTAAAGTGAGGCCGACGGCGAAGATCAGGCCTTTGAGAATTCCCATCTGTAATACAGCCACCAGCGCGATGAGCAAAACCCAGAAACTCCCGGTGCCAAGCTTCACGTAGTACCTCAGGGTGGCAACATCGGCCAAATGTACGACGGCATTGATGACAATGGCTGCGAGTACCGCTTCCGGCAGATTGCGAATCGCCGGCAGCAAGAACGCCAGAGTAAGAACGACACACAACGAAGCAGTGATAGCCGAGAGTTGGCTGCGGGCGCCTCCGGCATCATTAGCAGCCGTACCTGACATACCTCCGCCCACGATAATGCCACCCACCAAGCCTGACGTTACATTGGCAAGCCCTATCGCGGATAATTCCTGATTGGGATCGATTTCATACTTGTGTTTCGCAGCAAATGTGCGGCCCGCGACGAGCGCTTCCGCCATGAGCACCAGCACGATCCCGATAGCCCCCACAAAGATGTCTCCGATTTCATCTTCGCCGATTTTCGGCCAGCTTAGAGAGGGCAGGCTTGCGTGCATCGTGCCCACCACTTCCACTCCATGTTGCTGAAGACCAAACCAGGGGACCGCGAGAGTTCCGAGTACCAGAACCACCAACGCCGCGGGCACCCGTGGGGCAACCGTAGCCAGCAAGTACATAATGACAAGCGCGATTGTCCCAACAGACAGAGTCCATGGATTGACCGCCCGAAGCGAGGTAATCACATTCCAAGCCTGATGAAAGAAGCTTCCATGGCCACCAGGAATTCCCATGAACTTGTGCGCTTGTTTCACCATGATGATGAGTGCCAACCCGAAGACAAACCCTTTAAGAACGGGTTTGGAAATGAACTCCGATACCGAACCTAACTTAAGCAAACCGCTTGCGAGAAATATGAGACCTGCAGCAACTGTTGCTGCTGAAGCCAGCATCGAGTAATGAGACACATCGCCTGGAGCGAGAGGCGACACAAGAGCAGCCAGCATGGCCGCTGAAGAGGAAGTTGTTGTGACCGCAAGTTGCCGGGAGGTACCAAACATCGCGTAAACAAACATGCCTGCCGCTGCGGCGTAGAGACCCATCTGGGGAGGGACTCCGGCGATGCCAGCGTATGCCATGCCCTGGGGCACGAGCAAGCCGGCCAGCACAACACCAGCGACGATATCTGATCGAGGCGAACACTCAGTCAGCCAAGCGGTAATGGGCAGGAAACGAGAAATTGCCGTCTTGGATGACATTTACCCCTCTGCTTCCGCAGCGCAGACGAATCAGTACCCCTCGGGCACGAAGTGCCTACCCTTCAATTCGTCGCTATAACGCCCCTTGTTGGATCGTTCCGGCAATTTCACTTTCGGGCGAGGTGCCTTTTTGTAAGGAATCAATTTTAACAGGTGCGCGATGCAATTGAGCCGCGCGCGTTTTTTATCGTCTGAGCGGAGGACGTACCACGGAGCCCATTTCGTGTCGGTGGCTTTGAGCATCCTGTCGCGGGCCATGGAATACTCAAACCACTTGGTGCGCGAAGGCAGATCCATGGGGCTGAGTTTCCATTGGCGCAGCGGGTCTGTGATGCGGGCTTCGAAACGGCGTTGCTGTTCCTTGTCGCTCACCTCGAGCCAGAATTTGATGAGCATGATGCCGCTTTTCACGACATACTTTTCCACTTCCGGGCAGCGTCGAGGAACAATTCGTATTGCTCCTTCGAGCAAAAACCCATCACGTGTTCGACTCCGGCGCGGTTGTACCAGCTCCGGTCAAAAATCGTGACCTCGCCCGCCGCGGGGAAATGCTGCATGTAACGTTGCAGGTAGATCTGGGTTTTTTCGCGGTCGGACGGGGCCGGCAACGCCACGATGCGAAACACGCGCGGGCTTACACGTTCCGTGATCGCTCGAATGGTGCCTCCCTTTCCGGCCCCGTCCCGACCTTCGAAGATGATGATGACTCGCAAGCCTTCCTGCTTCACCCAATCCTGGAGCTTGCACAGCTCAGCCTGCAGGCGGCCGAGCGCCTTTTCATATTTCTTCCGCGTCAGTTTCTCGTCCTGATTGTTGCCTTTAGCCTTGGCCATAGGAATGCCCTGGGGCCTGTCCACTCTCGGTCGGGACTTTCTCGTTCGAGCACATCCCCGAGCAGCGGCGTACCGAGTGCGCCACTAGGACAGGCCATGTATTGGAGGCGTAACGTCGTGCTTAGGTCCCGCGGCTAACTGAAGCAATCTGCCGACGGGCCTGTGATTCGTTACGCCCTTGACACACAACGCTAATCGGGGAGTGGAGGCACGCATACTGTCAGAAAAAACAGTCCAACCTTCTCGATCTGCTCCTGACGGTAGGTCGGAATTGTCCGGACAATGTTGCCCGCGTACTCCGCGGCGAGTTGGTCCCTGGGTTTACCGCGAATTCTGCGTCCGCGAGTCTAACCGCCATGATCAGGCGACCGCCAATAACAACACCCCCGACCGATTCATAGGCAGTTAGGATTGGGCCGTGATCTTCGAGTGTCACTTGGCCAGGCGAGGTTTCTTCTTTAGAGGACCCTTGGTCACTACTGGCGGGTAGGGCCTGTGCCAGTACCGAATCCACACACCGGTCTTACTCGATTTCCTTTTCCAAGGCGCCGAGTGGCCTCAAGAGAGCATTGCCACTATCACCGAACCCCATGTGGTCAGTAGGATGTGGCCGATCGCAGCGGTGTAGGAATAACCCAAGGTTGCAATCGCGCTGTCCGATTTCTCCTGGACTGCGGCAACTCCTGCGATCATGGTTTGCGCACCCGCAATTCCACCCAGAAGCAGCAAGGGGTTAAGCTTCAGAACGTAGCGACCGAACAAGATTCCGGTAACCAGCGGAACGAGCGTCACCACGATTCCACCGAGAAAAAGCATGTAGCCGTATTCTGTAACTGCATGAATGAAGATTGGTCCCGCCTTGAGTCCAATCATGGCGACGAAGGCGGATAGCCCAATCGATCTCATGAAGAGAATTGCTGCGTCTGGCATCCGTCCGAACCAGGGCCGAACCGACCGTAGCCATCCGACGATTAGCGCCGCTATCAGTGTGCCAACGCTTGTACCGAGAGTCAGCTTTAAGTGGCCGACAGGAATTGCAACCACAGCTCCGACCAATATGCCAATGAATATCGCAATACCGAGGGTCGCGAGATCACTCTCTTCTACGGGGCTAAGTATTGTGCCTACCAGGGGTGCAAGGTTTCTAACAGCAGCCTCAGACCCGGCCACCTGGAGCGTGTCACCGCGTTCAATGACTAACCCAGTTCCTATGGGTAGTGAGTGTCCTCCCCGGCTCACACCACGTAGCAGAACACCACGGGTCTCAGCAACATTGTCCGCAAGATCCTGCAGAGTCCTACCGGCGAATGCTTTCTGGGTTACATAAAGATCGAATGAAACCACCGGAATCTCGAGCAATTCTGGATCCGCAACCTCGTTCGCCCGGCCAAGCAACTTTACCAGGATCTCGGTTCGCCCCAGCACAGCGACTGTGTCGCCTGCTTCGAGGACTGTGGCGCCTGGAGGGGTGAAGATGTCACCTTTGCGCCGTATTCGTTCGACGAACAGACGCGCCCCAGGCATGGATTTCTCGGCATCCGCTACTGTCTTACCGGCGACCAATCCGTTCTGCGCCACCGAATACGCACGATATCCGATTGACTGCCACGCAGACTGGACTCCCAACTTGGGTTGACGCATGCCCAGACTCGATTCCAGTTTTTTCGATTCCACACGTAAGTCGATGCCCAGCAGCTTCGGCCCGAGGCTGCTGCAACACCAAATTACGCCGATCGTGCCGAAGATATAGCAGATTGCATCGGCTACGGCGATGTGGCCGATTAGTTGTTGCTTTTCGATATCAGGCAGGGACAAGGCCCGAATTGCCTCGCTCGCAGTTCCGATCGCAGGCGATTCGGTCAGAGCTCCTGAAAGCAAGCCCGCAGAAAATCCCAGATCGAGTTTCAAGAAACGGGCTACGGCGTACGCTGTGAAAAGACCGACGACTGGAACGAAAACCCCGAGCAAAGCCCACCGCAACCCATCTCCTTTGAGGTTGCGAAAAAAGCTCGGTCCGACAGAGTAACCGATTCCAAAGAGAAATAGCAGGAAGAGTATCGATTTCGCCTGGTCGGAGACGGGAACATGAAAAAAGTTCCCGATCAATATGCCCCCCAACAGGGATCCCGTCACTGCGCCGAGTCCGACGCCGCGAAACTTGATGCGGGCAATGATGTATCCGATACCGATTGCGAGATAGACCCCCATCTCGGGGTACTTCTCAAACAGTTTTGCCAACCATTCCATAGTCCTCGTTCGGCCGTGCTGCCCGGGACAAATTCCTGTGGCGTATTCCCGCAATGCACCGAGGTCTTAATGTACGATCTTTGTCGCGAAGTACTCGCACCCAATTAGCAACATCAAATATCCGACACCCAGCGAGACATGGACGCTCGTTTCGGGATACTTCTCAAACAGTTCGGCCAGCAGCTCCATACAATTCCGTTGCGGATTACCGCTGTCATGCGGCGGTCTTCCGCTTTATCTCCTTTGATTCTTCCACCTTATTTCGGACCTTTCTGGCCCCCAGAAACGACGGCTTCAGCAGTTTCAAGCCCAGCGACGCGTCGAAACCATGGATCTCCTTGACATCCAACTTGCGCATGAATTCGATGGTCTCCGCGGTAATCACCTGGCCAGGAACCATGATGGGAAATCCCGGTGGATATGGAATTACGAAGTTAGCCGAGACCAACTCAGGCCCTTCCTTGAGACGCTGGTCGATATCGGAACTGAACAGTTTCAGGTGTTCACACTGTGCTTCGCGATACGCTCCGAAAAAGGCTGAGCGCATGTCGCCTTCGCTTGTCACACTAAGAGGATCCTCGCGGAAGCTGCTATGGAATTGACTGAAATTTGGAAGATTTGGCACGTCTTCCATCAAAGACTTCACCCGAGCCCCAAACGCCTCCCGGACTACACTGCCCCCGTCCGCAAGTCTCTTCTCGATCTTGCGAGATATCTCGACGAGGACTTTGATGAGGTGAGCGATATCGCTACGCGTATTGTTGATGTTGGTTTGCAGCAATACGCTGTTGCGGGATGTCTTATTGAGTTGAATGTCGAAGTCGGCTGCCAGCATATTCTTGAACTGCGTGCCGTCGAACCCGGCGGAACCGCAGACTAACGTAAGCCGTGTCACATCCAGGGCGAACTCATCTTCCCGTAGAGTCTTTACCGCCGTCGCCCAGTTTGCTCCCGGGCTCAAGTAGTCCACAAATCCAGTGGCGCGGTACTCGGCAGGAATCATGTCGTCGGCGCCGAGAACTCGGAAGTACTTCGAGATGAGCGGATGCGAGTTCACCTCACGTCGTATATCCAGCGCTAACTGAATGGCCCGGTTTACCAGTTCATAGCCTTCGAGTTCCATCTGGCGGCGGGCAATATCCAAAGTCGCGATAATCTGCAGGTTGGGCGAAGTTGATGCATGCGTAAATACTGCCTCGTGGAATTGCTCCTCGACAGTGTGATAGTCCTGATCCTTCACCAGCACCATCGATCCCTGCCGCAAGCACGACATAGACTTGTGAGTGGAATTCGTCTGATAAACCCGCAACCGCACTTTGGACGGATTAACCAGCAGGCGGGTATCCAGCAGGGCTGGATCATTTGGATCGAGCTCAGCGCCGAACTTCTTGACCTGATCCTCATAGGCCTGACGATATGCTGGCTCCTGGAACTTGTTTTCGAGAATCGCAGCCGCTCCCATTGCCGTGCGGCGCCGATAAAACGGACTCCACCGGGCGAACCCGAACCAAGCCTCGTCCCACAGGAATATGAGGTCCGGCTTGATGGCGAGGCACTCTTCCATCACTCGCTCGACGTTGTAAATCTGGCCGTCGAAGGTGCAGTTGGTGAGCACCAACATTCTTGCCCGGTCCAACTTCCCTGCGGCTTTCAAATCCAGTAAGGCTTTCTTAATGGTACGCAAGGGTACGGCACCGTACATCGAATACTTGGTTAGCGGATATGCTTCGACGTACAGAGGCAAAGCTCCGGACAGCACTGCGCCGTAATGGTGGGACTTGTGACAGTTCCGGTCGACCAGCATGATGTCGCCGGGAGCCAGCAACGCTTGTTCGACCATCTTGTTTGATGTCGAAGTGCCATTGGTGACAAAGAATACGTGATCTGCGCCGAATGCCCGTGCCGCTTTATCTTGCGCAACCTTTATATTGCCGGTCGGTTCCAGAAGACTATCGAGTCCTCCGGTGGTTGCCGAAGATTCCGCGAGAAACAGGTTTATTCCGTAGAACGTACCCATGTCCCGAATCCAATTCGACTTGAAGATCGACTTGCCCCGCGCCACCGGCAAGGCATGGAACGTGCCGATCGGACGTTGCGCATACTTCTGAAGGTTGTCGAAGTATGGGGTCTCGTATCTGTCCTGAATGGCATCGAGAATGCTTAAATGCAACTCCAGCGGCTCTTCCACCTGATAGAACACACGGCGGATGCAATCTGCCGAAACGTCGCCGGCAATTTTCTCGACCGCGCGATCGCTGAGCAAGAAAATATCGAGCTCAGGGCGTACCAGCTTCACTCCCTTCGCCAGGGCCAAACTCAATTCACCGGATGTTAAGGAATTCCCGGTCGCTGCAAGGTGGTTAGTAAGAAATTCGCGGAGGACCGGGCTATTGTGGGTTGAGGCGAAAGGGATCCCCTCATAAATAACTACCGTCTGGACACTGCCGTTCAGGATGGTTCCAAGTACGGCGTCTTCAAAGCTGGAGACAAACACGGGCTCGTAGACAAACCTGTCCTGGGGCCGGCGCAACTTGCGCAAGTCTTGAGCGAGTTCCAGGAACATGGCAGGACGAGCGGGGCTAACGAAAAGCACCTCGAAATAAGGCCGATAGGGTGCTCCGTCCTCAGCGCCAGGAACGCGATCGGCGAGGCTGATTGTCGTCTCTTCGTGCTCCCAATCGGCAAGATTTGTACGATATGAGCGTGTGAGCAGGGCTGCACTGATTGATTGCACCAGACGAGCGGTTCCTGTCGCGTCCTCGGAAGCAATGCGCTCGTCGAGCGTTCTCAACAACGCGAGGCCGGGATACGCAAAGAAATCCTCCCACTGCCGCATCTCCCGAAAGAGCGTTGCGACAGCAGATTGCTGAGGATGACCCACAACCCTCTCCCAGTTCTTCGTAGCTTGCAGAAATTCCCGCCAACGATCCAGGCGCGCCTCCGCCACCGTGAAAAATTGATCGACGCGTGTGCTCTTTGTGCTGTTCGCGGTACTCATGATTCCTCCGTGTTTTTCGGCAGATCCTGGTCACAATCGGCTGGTTTTTCGAAAAAGAAACGTGTGCTGGGCAATCACTTGTCCTTGTCGGCTTCCAATTTGACGAAACTGTACTTGGCGCTGAACTGGAATCGAGTATCGTCTCCTTTGTTTCCGTTTTGGAGTTGCTGCCATCCGTACAGAACCTCGGCGCCCACGTTGAGTGAAGACGAGAAGGGATTCCAGATGAGGTTTCCGCCCATGTAATCGCTGTGGTTAAAGGTACCGCCGGGCACAAAAGCGGACAAAGCAGGGTTATTTACGGCAACGTATGAATAGATCGCGCTGGATCGCAGTGTTTTTCTCCAATAGTGTTGGTAAGCGGCTTCCACTCCCACATCCGGAGTTGCCTGCAAGTGAGGACGGGAGCCAGAAGTGGTTACCTCCGCGTCGATGCCCAACCCCGAGGTGTCCTGGATGTAACGCGAGATTCCGTGCCCGCCGACGACCGCAAGTACCATGTTATCTTTGCCGAATGTCTTAAAGCCTCCAGACAAATTCAGGCCCCATCCAAAAACAGAATTTGTCTTGGCAACCCCATTGGTTGTGACAAAGGCTGCGACGTCTCGAAATAAGGCGGACACTTGAACGTGACCACCCGGGAACTCCTGCCGCAGTCGAATTGTTCCATCGGGACTGGGAGCATTCGGCTGGGAGTTGAACTGATCGGTTTTGAAGAGGACGTCGGAACTGGGTTTTTCCGCGGCGAAAACAAGCGTCATACTCTTGCTCAGGGCAAAGCCGTAACGGACCTGCGGATTGCGAAGGTTAACCATTCCATTGGGCCCCTGAAAATCCAAAGTGTCAGGAAATCCGTCTGGATCCATGAAGTTTGTAAACGTCTGGCCTATCAGAAAATTACTGGCCTGAGCATAAGCGTGGCGCAACCGTGGAGTGGTCGAGTTGGTTCCGAACAGATCGCCTTCGAGATAGAAGCGCACCTCCCCAAGCCTGGTGCTCGGAATCAGGAAATCGAGGGTCAGGCGCGTCGGGCGAATTGAGATCGTGGCGTTATTTACGGTGGCTATCTGAGGTATCGGGATCGATGCGGGAACAAACGCGTCAGTATTTCCGGCAGGCTTGAGATCATAGATGAAGTCAGTTTTGAAGTAGCCGCCGATCTTCAGCATCGTCTGCGTTCCCGGCAAACGGAAAAATCCGCGGTACTTCGGATCAAGGGGAACATTATTGTAGCGAGGTGCGGCGAGAGTATCTTCGGAAAATATGCTATAGGTCGTGGTCGCATTTCCAACTTGCGGAGAAGTCGGGCCCTGGAGTGGAGGCTCGCTGGTTTGACTGGTGCCAGTCTGGTCAGCAGACGTAGTTGCAGGTTGGGTGGCCACTTGAGTTTTCGCGCTCTCCAAGTCTTCGATCCGTGCTTGTACCTTTTTCATTTGCGTTTGCAGATCGGAAAGCTGCTGGCGTAATTGCTCGGCGCTCGTAGCAGAAGAATCGTTTTGGGCCCGTGCAATAGCTGGCACCCACATGCCTGCCAACAGAGCCACCGAAACATAGCTAATCAGATTCTTTTTCATGTTTCACTCCCGCTTCGCGATTGCGGCAAGCGCCTTAGTACAATGAGCACGCCTCCACACGAGCCCGAGATATTGCCTGTCGCACTCAGCGATAACGTAAATGGCGGCATCTCGATGAACAACTGTCAGAACTACCAGACTGGAATCAGGATCCAAGACGCGATAGATCACGAATCATGGCAATTCGCTGCCAACGCCGGATGCGGACGATGTTTGTGCGCCTTTTTCAGATCGAGACGAATGGGTGCGGCTGAAGTGGCGAATGTCAGGCATGCTACTTCAGTCGTCGACTGAAGCAAGACGCTGGACGTCGGCTATGCTGATCCGCACGGGAGTGGAGCTACTACGCTTGCCAACCACCGCCAAGAGCGTTGTAGAGTTGCACCAGCGCGAGTCTTTCGTTCAGCAGTGCCTGGGCTAACGATAGCTGCGCATCAAAGTAGCGAGTATCGCTGTCCAAGACTTCGAGGTAACTGCTCACCCCTCCGTTATACCGAACAGTGGAGAGGCGAGTCGCATCCTGTGCCGCCGCGGTAACGAGCGCCTGCTGTTCACGAAACTCCTGATTCTTGCGGTAGGCAATCAATGCGTCCGATACCTCACGAAATGCTTGCTGAATTGACTGCTCGTAAGTCAACAGGGCCTCTTGTTGTTGCGCCTCGGTCAGTCTGACTCCGGAACGAAGCCTTCCCCCGGTGAAAATCGGCTGAGCCAATTGACCACCGAAATTCCATAATCCGGCTGGTCCCGTGAACAGATCCGTCAAGGCCGAACTCTGGTACCCAGCTATCGCCGTCAATGTGATCTGCGGGAAGTAAGCCGCCTTCGCGACTCCTATGCGGGCATTGGCAGCTACCAATTGTTGTTCAGCAGATTGTATGTCCGGACGTCTCTCCAACACCGCGGAAGGGAGGCCTGCGGGCACAGTCGGCGAAATCGTGGTTGCGAGCAAGGCCTTCCCACGTAGGATAGGCGCAGGATTTTGTCCCAACAGAATGCTGATAAAGTTTTCCTGCTGCTCAATGCGTCGTTCCAGATCCGGAATCGAGGCTGCCGCCGTGTAGACCAACTGTTCCGACTGGCGAACGTCCAGCAGCGACGTCGTCCCGCCATTCGTTCGTATCTCGACCAGGCGCAACGATTCTTTGCGAGAATCTAGCGTCCGCCTGGAAATCTCCATCTCCATATCAAGCTCGAGTAATTGGAAATAGGCGGTGGCCACATTGCTGACGAGGGAAGACATGACGGCACGATGGCCCCATTCCGTCGCCAATAGCGTGGCGCGTGCGGCCTCGGTGGCCCTGCGGAATTTACCCCAAAAATCGAGCTCCCAGAATAAGGACAGGTTGACCTGAGCGGGGCTCGCCTCGAACACTGGTGTTACTGTTGTCTTCGGATACCGTTGGCTGCTGCCGGATGCACCGCCCGCGATCGTCGGAAATTGATCGGCGCGAGTGATCCCAAGCGCAGCTTGTGCTTCCATGACGCGCGCGGCCGCAACCCGCACATCGAAGTTGTTGGTGAGTGCCTGGCGGATCAGCTTTTGAAGTTGTTCATCTTGGAAAACAGCCCACCACTTCTCATCCCCTAGTGAGGCTGAGGTCTCGTGGGCGTCCGGCGCCAAGCCTCGATAATCGCCGGGAACGGTCACAGGGGGACGCTTATAGTTCGGGCCTACATTGCAGCCGAGGATCAGTACAACTACAAGCGCCGCGAAGCAACCCTTACAAAACGGGCAAAGCCGCTTCGAATTGAACATGGCGAGACGTTCCTTAGTCATCGGCGGCTGCTCCTCCCAGAGTTGTTCCTGGTGCCAACGCTTCCGGGCCATTTTTCTTTCCCGACGCCCATATCCCGAACCGTTCCACAACGTCGAAGCTGACCGGAATGAAGAAAATGGCCAATACCGACGCTGCCAGCATTCCCCCAATGACCGTAGCACCCAGCACCTGACGGGAGATCGCACCAGCCCCGGAAGCGCCCCAGAGCGGTACACATCCCAGAATGAAGGCGAATGCAGTCATAAGAATCGGCCGCAATCGCAGCTTTGCCCCGGTTAGCGCAGCGTCGATCAGCGATCTTCCCTTCTCGTATTCCGCCTTGGCGAACTCGACAATGAGAATGGCGTTCTTGGCGGAAAGTCCGATCAGCATCACCAGACCAATCTGCGCGTACACATCGTTGTCGAGATGACGCAAGTAGAGCGTCATGAACGCACCGAATACTGCGATGGGAACTCCGAGCAACACGCTGAACGGCAGTGTCCAGCTTTCATACTGCGCCGCCATGATGAGGAATACGACAAAGAAAGCAAGTCCAAAAATTGTGGCTGGCGAAATGCCTTGCGCCGCTTTCTGTTCTTGGTATGACATGCCCATGTAGTCGAATCCCATCTGGCTCGGCATTGACTTGTTGAAGACATCCTCCAAGGCTGCCATGGCCTGCCCTGAACTATACCCGGGCGCAGCCGACGCATTAATCTGGACGCAATTAAACAAGTTGTAGCGCATCATGAACTCAGCACCAGTCCGCGGATAGGTGGTGGTTAGCGCACTCAACGGAACCATTTCGCCCGTGGCATTTCGCACGTAGAATCTGCCTACGTTGTCGGCATTAGTGCGAAAGTCGCCGTCGGCCTGAACGTACACCTGCCATTGCAATCCGAAACGATTGAAATAGTTAATGAGCGCACCGCCCATGAATGTCTGGATGGTCTCGTACAAATTGCTCAGTTGAATCTGCTGGGTCATTGCTTTCGCGTTGTCAACTTTGACTCCGACCTGCGGTACACCGAACAGAGCCGTCGTCATGACTCCGCTTAACTCCGGGCGCTTGCGCGCTTCGGCCACAAACAACTGCGCATTCTTCGCGAGGAAATCGACGCCGCTTCCCGAGCGGTCTTCGAGAATGAAAGTTGCTCCTCCCGAGGTTCCAACACCGGGGATCGCCGGCGGTGGGAATGAGAATGCAATTCCTGCCGGCAGTTTTGAGAGAACACTTTGCAGGTGGGCCTTGATGCCTTCGTAACTCGTTTCTGGAGTTTTCCGTTCCTCCCAAGGTTTCAGTGAGATGAAGAAGAAAGAGCTGTAAGTGCCATTAACGCCGCTCAGCATGCTGTATCCCATCACCGAACTGACATATTCGACGCCGGGCGTCTCCATGACTGCCTCCTCCACTTCCCGGGCAGCTTCCGAGGAGCGCTGCAGTGAGGAAGCGTTCGGCAATTGCAAGCCGGCGTAGATGTATCCCTGATCCTCATCAGGAAGAAAGCTCTTGGCAACTCCTTTGCCGAACAGACCAGCGCCGACCGTGAGCAACGCAAGCAGGACAAAAGCGAACCCCGCCTTATGGATCAGGAATCGACACCAACCCACGTAGCCGTCGGTAGCTCGCCCGAAGATGCGGTTAAACCAACGGAAAAAAACTCCGACTGGTCCACGAGTTGGTTTTCTTGGGCGTAACAACATCGCCGAGAGCGCGGGGCTTAGAGTCAGGGCGTTAAAGGCGGAGAACAGCACCGAAACGGCGATCGTCAGTGCGAACTGCTTGTACAGCTGGCCAGTGATACCCGGAACAAAAGCCGTGGGAATAAACACAGCGGCCAGAATCAAGCCGATCGCAATCACCGGTCCAGAAACTTCCTCCATTGCTTTGATCGTCGCGTCATGGGGGGTCATGCCGTGTTCAATGTGGTGTTCAACGGCTTCAACCACTACGATCGCATCGTCGACCACGAGTCCTATAGCTAGTACAAGGCCAAAAAGCGAGAGCGTATTGATGGAAAAACCCAGTATCGGAAAAACAGCGAAAGTGCCAATCAGAGAGACAGGAACCGCGAGCAGTGGGATCAGCGTCGCTCTGAAACCTTGAAGAAAGATGTAGACAACCAGAATGACAAGGATCAGCGCTTCAAACAGCGTCTTGTAGATTTCATGGATGCCCTCGCTGACGGCCAGCGTGGTATCGAGCGCCACGATGTACTCCAAGCCTTGCGGGAATCGTTTCTTTGCTTCATCCATCATCTTGAGTACAGCTGCACGGGTCTGTAGAGCATTGCTGCCTGGGTTCAGATAGAGCGCGATGAGGGCTGCGGGTTGGGATGGCTTACGTTCCCCTGCCGTGCCCAACCGTGCCATATAGGAGTAATACTGCGAACCCATTTCCACTCGGGCCACATCCCTCAGGCGCAAGACTGATCCGTCAGGCTGGGCACGAACTACGATGTCATTGAACTCTTCAACTGTGGGAAGCCTCCCCGGAGCACGCACGTTATACGTGAACTGCTGACCGGAAGGAACCGGCTCGCCTCCGATCTGACCTGCAGGATTGACCTTGTTTTGTGCCTTGACCGCACTGGTTATGTCCGAGACAGTCACGCCAAGTCTTGCTAATCGATCCGGGTTGACCCAAACACGCATTGCATACGGGCCTGCACCGTATATCTGAACCTGTGAGATCCCCGAGACACGCGTCAGCGCATACTGCAGATTAATGATGGCGTAGTTGGCCAAAAAGACGTTGTCGTAAACGCCAGCCGCTGAGTAGAGATCAAGCAGCATGAATGGCGCGGTTGTAGCGGGCTGCACCATGACGCCCTGCTGGACGACCTCGCTCGGCAATTGCGAGTTGGCCTGTCCGGTGCGCATCTGGGCGAGAATCTGGTCGGTGTTGACATCAGTCCCAAGCTGAAAATCGACGTAGAGCGTGCCCCCGCCCCCGGAACTCGCGCTCAGCGAATACATGTAATTCATCCCGCTGACGCCCGACATCTGTTGCTCAATCGGAGTTGCAACCGACTCCGCAATGGTTTGTGCATCTGCACCGGGATAGGTTGCTGCTACCTTGATCATCGGATCGGCGATATTGGGAAATTGCGAGGTCGGGAGGCTGGCCATTGACACCAAACCCACCACAACCATCAGAATCGCGATGACAATTGCGACGATTGGGCGATTGATGAAGAATTTTGCCATGGTCAGTTGCTCCCGCCTGCCGCACCCAAGTACGGCTTGGGAGAAACTGGAATACCTTCCTTCGCCATCTCTGGCGCCTGGGCTGCGGCGGTTTGTATTTTTTGAATACCTTCGACCACAACCCGCTCGCCGGACTTCAAGCCTTCCGTGACAATCCAGTTCACACCAACACGGTCCCCGACCTTAATGGGTCGCATGGTGGCCTTGTTGTCAGAACCGACAACTATGAGCTGATAGTTAGACTGCACTTCAATCACGGCGGCCTGCGGCACCAACAGGGCGTTTTTGCTGGTGCCGATCTGCACGCGCACTCGGCCAAATCCGCCAGGACGGAGGATCCCACCTTCATTCGAGAAAGCGGCGGCAAGCTGAATCGTGCCCGTGCCGGCAGTAATCTCACGGTTTACGAAGATGATGCTTCCTTTCGCTGGATATGGAACATCATTGGCCTGAATATATTCGACCGGAAGTTTACTGCGAACAGCGGATCTCATTAGGACATTGGAAATCTGCGGTGCGAACTTAAGGTACAAGCTCTCGCTGATGTTGAAGTACGCCCAGATCGGGTCGATCTGCGAGACGGTCGTCATCTTGGTCGTTGTGCCCACCAGATCGCCGACCTGAGAATTCGCGACCCCTGCAATGCCGTCGACGGGCGAGTACACCTTGGTCCATCCCAGGTTGAGTTCAGCCTGCTGCCCTTGGGCTTTCGCCGCGGCTAGTTGCGCTGTCGCCCAAGCCTGGTTGGCAATGTCATCATCTAGTTGTTTCTGCGGAATCGCAATTTGCTTTGCTAATGGTGTGTCCCGCTGCACATCGTTTGTGGCTTTCGACAGCGATGACGCTGCCCTCTCTACATCTGCCTTGGCTTGATCCAGGGCCGCTTCGAACGGACGCGGATCGATGTCAAAAAGCAGTTGCCCCTTTTTTACAAACGATCCGTTCACATAATTCTGGTGGAGCAAATAGCCTTGTACCTTCGGAGTGATGTCAGCGTTCACAGGGCCGTTCAATTGCGCTACCCATTCACCGTAAACGGGGACGTCCTGCTCAAGAACATCGGCAACCCGGACCTCGGGAGGTTGTGCAACAGTCTTCGGCTCGTTCTTGCCACAACCGATAAGCAGCAGAACCATAAGGAGGCCGGCGATTTCCGCAGTCCAGCCCAACCGACGTAGGAGCCAACGGGATTTCCCCCGAAGGACACGAATGACAAAAATGACAAAGAAGAGAGCAAAAGGAAACTCAAGCCCGCTTGACATAAGCACACTCCTGATCGCAGGAACTCACTCCGGCCGTGAAATCCATGCAGACCCAATTCAAAGGTAGAAGCCAGACCTACTAGGGCAAACTGGTAGAAGTTACAGTTCGTTTGGACTGCACCTCAGCTTAAGTAAAGAACATGTCCGCACGACCTCAGGCTTCCCGGACCACCAGTCTGGCGATCGAAGCGCTCATAAGCCCCTTCGTGCGTTTCGCCAAAATCGAGTCGGCGAGCGGCCTCGTGCTTATGGCAAGCACGGTTGCAGCGCTGGTTTGGGCCAACTCGTCTTGGGAGCACAGTTACCATGCACTGTGGAATAGGCAAATACCGATGGGTTTTGGGTGGCTCGTCTTGTCAGAAACGCTGCAGCAATGGATCAACGACGGGCTGATGGCTATCTTCTTTTTCGTGGTGGGGCTTGAGATCAAGCGCGAAGTCCTCATTGGAGAATTATCTTCAATCCGACATGCGGCTTTTCCTTTCATCGCGGCTATCGGCGGAACTCTGGTTCCTGCGCTAATTTATCTGTTGATTACGCGTGGTAGCGAAGGACAAAAAGGGTGGGGCATCCCCATGGCCACCGACATTGCATTTGCTCTCGGGGTGCTGAGTCTGCTTGGGAATCGAGTTCCGGTAGCCCTAAAGATTTTTGTCACGGCATTAGCCATCGTGGACGACATTCTCGCAGTACTTGTCATTGCTGTTTTCTATACAGATAAAATTCAGGTGGTCAGCCTCGCGGTAGGCCTCGCCGGAGTGCTACTAGCCTTCGGCATCAACCTGCTGGGTGTGCGGAAGCCGGCAATTTATGCGGTTATCGGCGTCGGGGTGTGGGTTGCCATGCTCAAATCAGGAGTGCATGCAACGGTTGCCGGCGTTCTGCTCGCATTCACGATCCCAGCGCGTACATACGTTGACCGCGACCTCTTCATTGCCAAAGGGCGTTGGCTATTGCAGGCTTTCGAAGATGCCTTACCCAATTCCTTTCAAGCGCACACAGCGATTCACTCCCTGGAAGCCCAATGTGAATTGATCGAATCGCCTTTGCACCGCATAGAACATTACCTTCAGCCGTGGGTCAGTTTCCTGATTATGCCCCTGTTTGCTTTGGCCAATGCAGGTGTACGTATTTTCGGAAACCTGTTGCCTGCCGTGACAGACAAGGTATGCCTGGGTGTCGCTATGGGCCTCTTTGTTGGCAAACCTTTGGGAATTTCTCTCTTCGCCTGGATCTCAGCCAAGCTTCAATTGGCGACGCCGCCGTCAGAGTTGTCGTGGGGGGAGATTCTTGGGGCGAGTTGGCTATGTGGAATTGGCTTCACGATGTCATTATTTGTCGCGGATCTGGCTTTCGGAAGCGGGCATATGCTAGACATGTCAAAAATTGGGACTATCTTCGCCTCTATCGCCGCGGGCATGTGTGGAGGTGCTTTCTTGCTACGTCGCAAATCACCGGCTCTGCTCGAAGGTGTGGCTCAAGTGCCGACAGCTTGAGGCCGCGATCACTACGGAAATGGCTCTTCGCTCCCACACTGTCAGATATCACAGTTGTCCCTCCTGAATCGGCCGGTAACACTTTTGCTAGTCGCAGCCCCGGAAACTTTGACGAGCGTAACTCGCCGTAAAGAGGTGATTTATGTCACCGCGATGGTTGGCTTTTTGCCTTCTCGTGATCGTCACCAGTGGCAGTTCCGATATGTTTCCACAAGATGCTGGGCCGATTGCAGAGCGTCCGAAGATAGGGTTGGCGCTTGAAGGTGGTGCGGCACTCGGCCTTGCACATATCGGTGTGTTGCAGTGGCTCGAAGAACATCACATTCCGGTCAGTTATGTCGCTGGGACGAGCATGGGCGGGCTCGTCGGCGGCATTTTTGCCACTGGGAAGTCTTCCGCCGAGATCCGAGCTTTAGTGGAGCAGATAAATTGGGGTGAGGTCCTGCATGGAGAGATCCCTTTTCAGGACCTCGCCTACCGACGCAAAGAAGACGCCCTGGCCTATCCCAACGGGCTTGAATTCGGAATTAAGCAGGGGATTCGATTCCCGGAGGGGTTCAACTCCGGACATCAAGTCGGCCTTATCCTCGACCGCATCGCACTTTCGTATTCAGAAATGAAAAGCTTCAATGATCTGCCGATCCCATTTGCATGTGTAGCAACCGATTTGGTGTCCGGCAAGCAGCATGTCTTCCGTGACGGCTCGCTGTCGCAGGCTCTGCGAGCGACCATGTCCCTTCCTGGCATCTTCACTCCGGTAAGAACAGGCGATTCCGTCTTAGTCGATGGCGGCCTGCTCGACAATCTTCCGGTCGATGTCGCCAAGGATATGGGCGCCGATGTTGTGATCGCAGTTCACCTTCAAGGGAAACCTTTGAAAGCCGCCGAATCGCTTTCAACTTTCGGTGTATTGGGACGATCGGTTTCCGTGGTAATTGCCGCCAACGAACTTCGAAGCATCGAGCAAGCCGACATTCTGATTTCGGTGCCCGTCAGCGAGTACGGTTCGAGTGATTACCAGAAGAGCGACGCAATCATCCGGCTCGGATACGAAGCGGCGGATAACAAAGCTGCGCTACTGTCACGCTTCAGTTTGGATGAAACAAGCTGGAACAACTACAGAACGCAGCGCGACGCACGTCGAGTGGGCACGCCTTCTCCCCAGTTCATCGAGGTAACGGGCACGAAACCGGCTCTGGCCACGGAAATAAAACACGCCCTCTCGAATAACATAGGGCAGCCGGTGGACTCCGCGAAACTCGACCGGCAGCTTAACTCTTTATTAGGCGTTGGACGTTATTCCCGCCTTGGGTATCGCATGATTGAACGGGACGACAAGCAGGGGCTTTTGATAGTTGCCTCCGAAAAGGAATACGGACCGCCAATTATCCATCCACTGGTAGTGATTGACGGTTCTGAGTACGACCGAGTGCAGTTCATACTGGGTGCGCGGATCACGCTTCTCGATGTGGGAAGTATCGGTTCGGAATGGCGAAACGATATTAAAGTAGGTTCCGAATATGGCGTCAGATCCGAATACTACCGCCCCTTTGGGAAGAACTTTCGCTGGTTTGTCGCGCCACAAGTGTTCGCACAAAACAATCAAGAAGACTTCTATTCACGCGAAACCCTAGTTGCGGAATACCGGAACCGTCAAGGAGGTGGCGCATTCGACCTGGGCCACCTGTTCAACCGAAGCAGTGAACTGCGACTGGGTTACGAAGCCGCAGAACAGAAATTCTCTCCTTCGGTCGGATCGGCAGCCTTCGGGACCCTGCAAGGCAGAATCGGGACGACATCGCTTCGCTTTAGTCGCGTCGGGCGAGACAACCCCATTATTCCGACTCGCGGTTTCGACCTGCAGTTCCGGACCTCATGGAGCGACGCCAGTCCTGGCGCTAAGACCGGATTCCCCCTCGCCGAGACCCACATGACACTTTTCACACCCCTGAACGTTGCGTCGTCAGTGTTCTTTAACGCAGCAGGCGGTACTACATTCACGTACCATCAGACGGGAGTTCCGCCATTTTCATTGGGTGGAAACCAAAACATGGTTGCTTACGGGACTAACGAGTTTCTTACCGACCAGTATTTTCTCTTCAAAACTGGTTACATCCGTAGGCTGTGGCACCTGCCCCCGTTATTGGGAGATAAGATTTACGCCCTGGGCACTTATGAAATCGCAAAAGTTTATGGTTTGAAGACAGTGTCTTCCTTGCCGACGGACATTGCAGGGGCTCTGGTTATAAACACTATTTTTGGACCTGTAACCGTTGGCACTGCATTCGGCGCTACCAACCATTACAAATTCTTCTACAGAGTCGGGCGGGTATTCTGATTGATCAGCGCCTGCTGATCGCAAGGCAGTATGCTTTGCGACTGCCGTTTAACTTACTCGGGTGCTGCGACTGCATCACGGCTAGGCAAGTTATGTTCGGAACCCGACTGCTGGAGCATTTCCGACAGCGTACTTCGGTCGCGGGCAGAATGGCTGGCAACATATATCACTTGCGATGGTAGGGCAATCTGAGTTCCCGTCTGCTCGACGATTCTCATGATCGACAACAGTAGTCCTTCTTGGACTTCAAGAAACTGGTCCCAATCCCTTGCATAGACATATGCGAATACCTCCACGTCAAATGAAGAAGTACCAAACCCCAAGAGTCGAACACGGACCGAATAATGATCGAGAGAGGGGTGCATTGTTAACAGCGTTCGAATATTGGTCAGAACCCGCTCTGTCTCTTCCGCGCTCGTACCATAGCGAAGACTGATCAAGGGATGGAACCAGAACTTATCTCGCGCTGACAGGGTTTCAAGGTTCATTGTGGCCATTTGACCATTCGGAATGCTAACTATCGTTCGATCCAACGTCCGGATTCGGGTGGAGCGGAGCCCAACTTCGTCGACCTGGCCTACGACTTCTCCGACCTTTAGCGTGTCTCCGACCTTGACCACCTGATCGACGATCAGCGAAACTCCGCCAATTACATTTTCCAGGGTCTTCTGTGCGGCGAGAGCGACGGCGATACCGCCGACACCGAGTCCAGCCAGTGCCGCGGTTGGGCTGAATCCGAAGTAGTACACAATAACCAGAACGCCGGCGAAAATAAGTGACAAATCGACAACCCGGCGCGAGAGGCGCAGTACGGACGCTGTGCCAGAGAGGTTACGCCGCCGCAAGCGCCCATGAACATACTTTTCGCCCATGCTGGTTAGAAGAATAAGTATCCAGATTATGGCAATCACAGCGATCACCATCGAAGTGATTGACCAGAACTGACGAGCCAAAAGCGATAGTCCCACTCTCGGGCGTAGCCACGTAATAGTGAGGGCAATCAGCAAGAGACGCGTCGGTATATGCAGAACCTCAGGATTGATCAGATTTGGATTATTCTTCAAACGCCGCTGTGCACGGCCGACCAATAAGCTGAACAGCCGGTTCAACAATGCAGTGACGACGTACAGAAGTGGCAAACCCAGGAAGAAGGCAGCCCATTCGAACAGCGGAATTCCGAATATGCGAGTGGTCACCAGGAATCCAGGCAGAACATCCTCTACACTTACAACATCGATTTCCTCAAACACCTCGGGAATGGATTCCAAAGTTTTGCTGGAAAACAGCCAGACCAGCCCAGATTTTCCCCTGTCAATCCGTTCCAAAAGTATCGGCAGGCTCCCTCCGCCGGTGGAAACGATTCCCACGAGATCGTTATCGGGGCTTAGGGAATCGGATAGCGAGCCTTCTGACTTATCGCTAAGCTGATTCAGTCGAGCGGGCAGGCGGCGGTCCAGGACGACGGAGAGCTTGTAGGCGAGAACCGCCGCGGCCTTGCCATTCAAACGAGTGTTCAAGTACTCGGCGGCTGCCTGATACTGGCCTTTTCGAGCTTCGGCAAGGAATCCGAGTACCGTGCCGCGCGGCGTGGTGCGACCTAGAGAATCCTTCGGAACTTCAGGCTGGGATGCAGGTGGATTGGCTCCGGGGAGCGCAACCTGAGGCCACGCTGTAAAGCACGAAAGTAAGACCACGGAAACAACACAACTGCCGAGGCGGAGGCAGCCCACCAATTTCTTAGGCGAAGGACATTTCATTGAACCCATCCGCGAATGAACAGTTTCCGCGTGGCGCAGTTGGGTCAAGTGTCCGTCGATCAGTCTATTCTTGTGGACTGGCAGTTCTGCCAGTCGTTACCCAGTGCACTCACGGCGTTCCTCACGTTCTGAGCATGTGGCAGTGGATGGCTTGAAGCAATCAGCGGATTGCTCTATCGCAACGGCGAACGCAGCATGACGTGCGATTCTTCCCTTTCTTTGGTTGGCCGAAATTCGGCTGTCGACCTTTGCCTGACGGAGCGTGCCTTGCCTACTTCAGTCCGCGTTATTGTGTTGATGGAATTCCGTCAGTTCCGAACACTCATAGCGCCGATTCTCGAACAAAGACCGAGTTGGCGTGTTGTTGCTGTTGCCCCAGAGTCAGCGGGCGGCGTTCGCCTCGCGAGAGACTCATCCAATCATCCTCGGCAAATCGAGATCCATTAGAACCACTTTGTGCCGAGCACTCGTCCGTAGACTCGGAGTGTGCTGTGCCCCCCACATCTGCGGTAACATTTACGCCTCCTCTTCGAATGTTGCCCCCTTCCACTGCTACATATGACAGGTCATCTCTCTGGCTTACTGCTCTAACCTGATAGAGGCAGAAAGCGGAATTCGCGCGCTGAATCGTGCGCTCATCGATCTACAGCAATTGAGAGTACGCACAAATGGAATCTCTTCTCAATTACCCTTGGCCGCTAGGCCTGCTCACCGCCGTGGTGTTATCCGCTGTAATCGAGGCGGGATACCAGAGTGCCATCCGGCTGCGTATTCAGGAACACGCAAATCGAAAAGAGCAAATGATTGCCATGCGCGACGGGCTTTTCATTCTTGTTGGATTGCTTTTTGGCTTTACACTGGCCTTGGCCGCCCCGCGCTTTACTGATCGCCGTTTGTTGTTAATCGACGAGGCGAATGCGATTGGAACTACCTACTTGCGTGCCAGCGCTCTGCCATCGCCAACCCGCGAGCAAGCTCAGCGCTTGCTCAGGCAATACGTCGACGCGCGACTTGATCTGGATAATGCGGGCCTGGATAGCTCCAAGTTTTCAGAAGCAGCGAATCGCGCGAAGCAAACCCACGAACAACTGTGGCAGACCGTGACGGAACTGACGAAAACGGATCGCTCGGCTGTTGCCGCCATATACATCACTTCGCTCAATCAGATGATCGATCTTGATGAAAAGCGCATTTCTGCGTTGGAGAACCGAATCCCCAGCTCCGTTTGGCTCTTGATCTTTTCAGTTTCCATCATCGCACTCTTCACCCGCGGACTAACCCTGGCTGGGCGCTTTTGGCTGACGCTTGTGCTCGCGCCACTCAGCATCGCGATTGTCGTCGCTCTTATCGCCGATCTCGACACACCAAGCAGCGGGCTCATACGCCTGGACCATCGAGCGATGATTAGGTTGAAGGCCGACATCAACGCACAACAATAGAAACGAAAAACCCCGCCTGGCTTGGAGCGCTGAAACAGCTAAAACAATCATAGTCTGCCGCTTTACAATTGCAGCTTTACCTCTGTCAGTGTTGACAGTCCCTCGCGCACCCTGCCATCCGTAGGGTGACTTTGCCGTCAGTCTTGTCACTTGGAAGAGGTCATCGCACAAGTCGGCAAAGCTGAAAGACGAGAACGCTGAAGATTCCCTGATGGAGCGGTACGATTGTGGATATGACAGGCGTGATAAACAAGTTTCTCGGGTACCCCGAAGAAATCCACGGCTGGGACTGTTCGACACACCTGCACCGCTGGACAATAATCAGAAACAGGCGATTGCAAGTTTTCCTGGATCATTTTGCCGGTCAGGATTGGCACGCCAATCTTCACAACCTTCCTGAGCGCTTCGTTTCGGTGGGCCTCGTGCAATCGCCGGCTAACGACTCTCAAGCCTTTCGCGATCGGGCCGCATGGATGCTGTTAGTCGGCAGATCGTCAACGGGCACAAAAAGCTAGCTTTCAAGCAAGACCAGAGACGAAATCATTCTTCTTGCCATCTTCACCTTTTGAATTGAATGCAAACAAATGCTGACTCACCAGCGCAAACCGAACGTCAGCGGGAGCAGGTCTGTAGCTACCTGCTGGTGAGGCACATGGTGATATCGAATCTCCGTGTACAGCTTCAGGCCGCCCACAGTGAGCTTGTAAGTAATTCCGCCACCGATGTTGCCGCCCCAGGCATCAGTACTCGACGACGCCAGCACGTTTTTCCCTGGGAAGAATCCATCCACGCATCCACCCCACCAAAGATAAAAGGGAGCACAAACGGTGCCTGGAACGTACGTTGGTTCGGTAAGTTCGCCGGAACGGTGATACCACCCGCCGCCCCCGATAATGTAGAACCCCATTTTCCCGTGCGTCGGTATAGGGACGATGGCATTGAGGGTGATTGCGTGCACCCGCGCACCCCCACCTGGCACTTGAAGATCCCGGATGATGTTTTGCTTGATCGGCAGATCGTGCCACATGTACTCGGCATCCACTCCAAGCCAGGGCCAGAGGTTTGGTCCGCCACCGACGACAAAATCAGCACCATTGTTAACGAAATGAGCGCTCGTACCTTCAGGAAATCCGACTCCTCCTCCCATTGTGAAGTTCCAGCGAGGGGAATCCTGTCCCATCCCAGGGTAAGAAATGAGCAGAAGGCACGCGCCCGCCAAAGCCCTGACCAACATCTGTTCCACTCTTCCTCCCTGCTCCCCAATCTGCGCAATGTTGCCCTGCCAACACGGCATTGTTGACTGTCAATACTGCCAGTAGTGCCGCCACCAAGGCGGGCGCGAATATCGTGTGGGGCGAGTCCTAGGCGGGAACAACAATGTTCCTGGCGGGCACGCAAATGAAATTCATTCTACTCAGATGCCTAACTCTCCTTCTCATTGCTTTGTTGGCTGCTTGACCAGAGTTTAGGCGATCTTTTTGTCATTCACTCGTCGAGAAGCAATCAAGCAAACGTTCACCAGTGTGCCAAGGATGTTCTAGCCAAAAGTGAAGCGCTACGCCATTTTGTACAGGAAGCAAATCTGATGGTTCTTGAAGCCGAGTACCAACTCGATACTGGGGAGGTAATACGGTTCGATCACCACTAACCGCGCACGCCACGCATCTTCGGCAACAAAGCACTAGGGGGCCGGTCAACGGATGAGCTCGACGACCCAACCCGCTGTTAATGCTTCGTCCCAGAATACTGTGCTCATTGTAGGCACAGATCCCAAATTAGCCGCTCAGGTCTCAGTTGCTTTACCAAAATGGAATATTGATCGGGCAGTAGATAATCTTGCTGCATTGGAACTGGTGAAGAGGCGGCCGTTCGATCTTGTCATTACCGGAGAGAACACCTCGGGCGCAGCTGACGTTGAGCTGCTGCGCAAGATCCGGCGTGTGCGGCCGCACACCCGAATCATCATTCTTACGAACGAAAGTACGCCAGTTGATGTCATCGCTTCTATGCGCGAGCGCGCATTCAGCTATTTTTCAACTCCGTTTTCTTCGGGTTCATTCGCAGAAATGCTTCGCCTTGCGAGCGAGGAGGAAAGCTGGGACGACGGTATTGAGGTGCTTTCAGCCAATCCGGCGTGGGTCAGGCTGGCCACTCGCTGTGACCAAAAAGCTGCAGAACGGCTGCTACAGTTCTTTCATGAAATGATCGACTTGCCAGAACCCGAGCGGGAAGATGTCGCCTCTGCCTTTCGCGAGATGCTGCTAAACGCTATTGAACATGGCGGTCATTTTGATCGAAATCGATACGTCGAGATTTCTTATGTGCGAGCCAGCCACATCGTACTCTGCCGATTGAAGGATCCCGGCGAAGGATTTTCGTTGGAAGAAATCGAGCATGCCGCAGTCGCCAACCCACCCGGCGACCCCTTGCGACACCAAGCAGTGCGGGACGCCCAAGGACTTCGACCGGGAGGCTTTGGTGTGCTCCTCGCTCGCCACCTGGTTGATGAGCTCATTTATGGGGAGAAAGGCAACGAGGTTCTGTTGATCAAGTATTTGAACCTTAGCCATCCCTGTAGCGCGCCGTAGGCCGAGCAGCGCAGCGGGCCGCAGTTGCGCTCACTGCCTGGCTGTTCTTGGAACCTAATGCTTGGCTGGTTGTTACCGTCAGAACTGCCCCTGCGGGTACCACATGAGCCGGAATCGACCGAAGCCTCGTTTTTGATAACGAGGCCGGTCGTCCCGATGTCACCCGCCCGCAAACCGGCGGGATGCCTAGCTGCCAGCGATACCCTTGTTCACGAAAACTTTGACCTCAACCCGACGGTTCTCAGCACGCCCAGCCGCCGTCTCGTTCGGTGCCGCAGCTCCGTATTCTCCCATTGCCCCCGGCGCCACAATGTGCCGGACGGGCACGTTGCCCTGCTGCATCAGAAAAGTGATTACCGCTTTCGCGCGCTCCTCGCTCAGTTTTGTGTTCATTGCGGCGTCGCCGGTCGAGTCGGCATAGCCTGTGACCTCGACGATGTACCCGGTGAGTGCAGTTGCCGTCTGCGCTACCTGCTTGAGTTGTTCCTCATCCTCCGGCGAGAGCGTGGAACTGCCGACGTTGAATTTCACGATCGCTTGGCCCTTGACGTCATATTCGCTCAACGCGGTAAAGCGATTAGTGGTCTCCTCGATGGCCTTTATGTTCTGCTCGATCTGCTGTTGCTGGGCCGGATTATTCTCCTTCTCCTCAAGCGCCGCCAGGCGCACATTGTGACCCGCTAGAGCCTGCTGATGGGCTTCGAGGGCCTGCACGTTCGCGGCTACTTGCTTTGCAGTGGGATGCAAGCCGGACTGAATCATTTCGGCTGTTTCCAAGTCATCGCCATCCACTGTGATGGTTTTGGCCACAACTCGGCCTTGGCCGTCGGGTGCACCGTCCACCCTAACCTTGAGCCCCGGTATGAGCACCGTATTGGCTACTTGCTCATCCAGGCCAAACACCCCTGTATCGTCCTTCGTTTTCGTATCACCGGTCAGCACGACGGTACTTCGTCCGTCGGGGCCGTTTACGACTAACGTTTCGCCCGTGCGGGCAATGATCATTCCTTTTACTTCGGCCTTGTCCCCGGCAAAAGCTCCAACCGACGCCGCCAAGAACAACATCAGAGTCGCTACAATCGCCGTCCTTTTCATAGTTGCCTCTCTCTGTCTTCGCTGAACTAAGCGAGAAATCTCCGCGCAGCAATTCGGAAAAGGATCAACCGGCTGACCCTTCGCATGCGGACAAATAGATGGTCAGCTGAGACTGGCGATCACGGAACTGTCAGAATTGCCAGCAGGTCTCGGCTAGATTTCCGACCGTACCTCTGAAATCAGATCAGACTGTATTTGAAATACCCGAAGGAAGCCTGCCGTCCCGCGATTCCGGGAAGAAGATCGCCTCGCGCATCCCGGCGATGCGAAGTCGTTAACGAAACTGTCGCTCAGGACCTGCGTGGTTATATTCCAGCAATGGCTTTGTTCTGCAAAACGCGGACCACCACGCGGCGGTTTTCCGCCTGACCTTCTGCAGTTTTGTTAGTAGCGACTTGTTGACTCTCACCCATTGCACCTGGAGCCAGCATTCGGGTGAGCGGGACATTACCCTGCTGAATCAGGACATTCGCCACATTGCCGGCGCGGTCCTCACTGAGCCGCTGGTTCACGGCTGTGCTGCCAACCGACGAGGCGTAGCCTTTAACTTCAATCATGTAACCTTGAATGCCTTTAGCCTTCTGTGCGAGTGCGAGCAACTGTGGACCATACTTCGAATCGACCGTTACCTTCCCGTTGTCAAAATAGACGGTTACCTCGTCGAAAATATAATAGTCATCGAGTTGTCCAAAGCGCGTCACCGCAGCTTCCACGGCCGCCTTGTTCGCAGCAATTTTGGCTTCCTGTTCGCTCAATTGCGCCCCATGCTGCTGCAGTGCCGCATTTTGCACGGCCTGTTCCGCTTGCTGCTTCTTCAACTCTTCTTGAGTTTCATGCATGCCAGCTTGAATGGATTGTGCGCGTTCCAGATCATTGCCCTTGAATTTAACTAAACTTGCTACCAGCTCATGGCGGTCGTTGTATGTGCCCTCAATCTTCACCGCAAGTCCAGGAATAAGGGCAGCCATCGACATCTCTTTCCTACGCGCCTTCAGCACGCCTTGGACCTGGCCTACTTCGGTACTGTCAGTCAAGATCACGATCAAGTTCGGTAGGGTGGCAGTTTGTACGATCATGGTTTCCCCGTTCCGTGCCTTGATCAAGCCTTCGACGTTTGTGGTTTCGCCGGCAGCGCCGCTGAGAGCACATCCGAACACGCAAAGGGCTGCGAAGCATTTGATTGCAAGGTGTTTACACTGATTCATGGCTCTTTCTCCCGGGCCAATTGCCCAAACAAAACACACTTTCAGCGAAGCTTGATGTTAAGCAACGACTGCTTAACCGGAAACTGGTAAAACTAACAGGCTTATCCTGAGAGACGGCATTTCAGTCGAGGATGCATTCGCACGCTGCTGGCATGTCCCGTAAGCCTCTGCAATCAATAGGTTACCTAACGCCAGAGGTAGCTCGATCGATCAGCCAATGTTTGGATGTTAAAGAAGGCAAAGCCAGATTACCCCAGTTTTTTCAATAGGCTGCCAATCATGTTTCTTTGCTGAAGTTTTTGGTAGTGTGATACCTGTCAGTTTTTACAGTAGCCATAAATAATAAGGAGGCATGGCCCGCAGCCATGACTTAGATCGTGATGTTCTCTCGCAACAAGGACCTCATCTCGGCAAACCTCTCATGGAAGACACTTTCGCGGCATGTTCCAAAACTGTTTCTTGGCTCCCTGATCATAATCTTGCTGGTGTCAGCTCTTTTCTTTCTGGTCACGGTTGCGGGTGCGAATTCTGAGCAAGTTCAGCCCGTTCGGATTAAAGGTTCTTTTGTTATTGCCGCGATCTGCAAAGATGGGATTATTGTGGCCTCCGATTCGCGGGGCACCTTAAAAAACAAGGAAGGGCGGCGAATCGCTTACTACGACACTAATCAAAAGATCTTTCCCCTGGGCGATAAACTCATTGCCGATACCGGATATGCATCTCTCAATGATGCCAAGGTATCTTTTCTTTCTGCATTAATGTCCCACTTTTCGCATAGTCCGCTTTCCCAGGTCGATGTTGGCCAACTGCCAAACTCATATTTCAAGTACGCGAACATTGCCTTGCCCGCGGCAGGCGCCGAGTCCGCAAAGCTGCAAACCCTCATCTTTGCTGGGTATGAGAAAAAACAGCCGATGCTGTGCATTTATGAGGGCGAATCCAGCCGGGCGATAAAGTGCCGTAATTCCGGGTATCTGTCCAGCCCCCACCAACAAATCGTCGAATTTGGAAACGTAAGCTCGCTCTCGTTTGAAGACGCGGCGCAAATCATGAAAAAGACCATTGACGATTATGCTGCGGCCGTTCAGCCAGGACTCGTTGGCGGCCCCGTGGTCATCCGGACCATTACGACCTCGGGTTCGAAATGGTTCGATTCCCTTCCCCACTGGCCGGCGTGGGAAGCATTCACCGACTTAGCCGAAGACTATAAGAATAACCGTCTGCCTTTTCACTTAATGCCAGGGATCGACAAGGAGCAGTTGGACAAGCTTATTGATGATGGTGTTACCTGGGCGCTACTTGGTCAGACTTCAAGTCCAGGATCAACTACGGATGGACCTGTGATTGGGTCTTACCCACCAGATCGATGAGACGAACGCGAATATGCACGAATGAGGTCGAGTTTTCGTTCATTTGGACGAAAACTACGCATGATAATGTTTCGCCCCGGGTTGTGAGGGGCTGTGCTACGATGTTTGCGCTCGTGGTCGCCTTAGCAGTTGGCCTACCGTGACAAATGAATTCTGTTCTCGTCGAATCGCCGGAGCGCGGTTCCCCTTGTTCCTGATTGCGATCATTCTTTTCTTACCCCAGGCTGCATTGCCGCAATCGGCAGATGACGTCCACGTCGTACCGCGTCCCCTGGGAAAGTCAGCGCCTCAGGTGGATGTCGCCGGCGAACCAGAGCGGACCTCTCATTTGAGACATGTTCACTCCGACGTTGATCTTGTTCTAGTACCGGTAACCGTCACCGATGCGCTGAACCGGCCCGTCATGGATCTTCAAAAGGAGAATTTCAAAGTCTTTGAGGATGATCGGCAACAGAGCATCCGCTTTTTCTCCAAAGAGGATGCTCCTATTTCTATCGGCATGATTCTGGATTACAGCAAGAGCATGAGCAACAAGTTCGATACGGAACGAGCTGCGCTGACGGAATTTTTCAAGAATGCAAATCCCCGCGATGATTATTTCGCGATCGCTTTCTCCGACCGTCCTAAATTAATCGCTGATTCCACCCAGTCCATTACTGATCTTGAAGACAAGCTGGTCCTGGCGGAACCCGCGGGCAACACCGCACTTCTAGATGCAATATACCTAGGCATTTCAAAAATGCGCTCAGCGCGATATCAACGGCGCGCTCTCCTTATTATTTCCGACGGTGGTGACAATCACAGTTATTACAACGCTAAAGAAACGAAGAGGCTGGTTGAGGAAGCTGATGTACTCATCTACTCGATCGGCATCTTTGACGGCATGCCCGTTCCTGTCTTCAAGACGATCGAAGAAAAGTTGGGCAAGCGCCTGCTGACCAATGTTACCGAACTAACGGGTGGCCGCACCATAGCGGTAGATAATCGGGACAAGATCCCTGAAATCGCAGCTGCGGTTAGCCGCGAGCTCCGCCAGGAATATGTTCTCGCCTATAAATCAGATCGTACCGTCCGCGATGGCAAGTGGCGGAAAATCAAAGTGCACGTGACCGCTTCAGCCAGCGCCCCGCCTGTGCACGTGCATTTTAAGGAAGGATACATCGCTCCGACGGATTGATCCGATTTCCCAGCAGAATCGTCACGCTTTTCAGAACAAAAAAGGGGCCGACTAGGTATTTTCAGTCGACCCACCGGATCAGGATGCGAATTGATCATAATTGCAGGTATAGCCTTACTTCTTCGGAGCACCGGTGCGGTCCGCGGGCAAGGAGGCTTCGTCTACGATGGTGGTGTCGTTCAATGTGAAGTTTCCACCTTCCGGGACAAAGTAAAATCTGGCCTTGTTGCTAATGTCCCGCGCACTGCTCTTGCGTGCCTCAACGCGATTGCCATCAATCTGCTGTTTGGCTTCGCCCCCCGTGAGATACGCCTTCGCATTGGCGGCGCGCAATGCTTCCACATCGTTGGCTAGCCCTTCTTCCATGTCGCTGGCGTAGCCGACAATCACCAGCTTGCCGCTCGGCTCGTGCTGCATGCGCAGGGCAGCCTCGTCGAGAATCGCCTTACACTGATTGTCAATACGAGCGAGCTTCTTCGAATTGTTGAAGTCGCACTCGCTGATCAGGGTTTCGCTCGCCACTTCCGGAGGAGGCGGGGGTGCATTCACACTTGCGGTAGCAACGCAGCTCCCACTAAAACCATGGACATCGGTCACGCCGACGTTCACAGTGATGGTTCCCGGGGGAGCGTTGGTGGTATCCAGAGTTGCGACTGTGGTGAATTCGCCTGGCTGGCTGCCGACGGAGGTCTCGCCTTCTTTCAGCGCTCCGGCGCTAGTGGAGAAATTACGCTTTTCAATACGGCTGCCGTCGGGACTGCTGCCTTGCACGGTCACCATTAGTGGCTCACCCGGCTTCACGCTGGCGGGACTGATTGAGCATCCCACTTGCGGATTCTGCGGTTGTTTTACTTTGAAAGAAGCGCTGCACGACGCGCTGTTATTCTGTTTCGCCTTGGGATCCACAACATTGGCAGTAATGGTGTAATTGCCGGGAGCGAGGCCGGTGGTGTCTATCGTGGCCGACGTCCCTTGACCGCCTAATGGTCCACTGGTGCTGCTCCAGTTATAGGTCAAGTCGTGCTTGGGATGGAAATCTGCTGGTTCCACAGTCGCATTCACCGGACCGGTCCAAGCAAGCAATTCGGTGGGTGTGGCGGTGCAAGAAGCCCGGGGCGGTATGGGAGGTGCACCGCCGAAGCGGAAAGCCAGACCGGTGCTGTAGCGAAGATTCTGCTGCCACTTTGCGTTATTGATAGATCCCAGCCCTGCAATGTTGAAGGGAGAAAAATTCGTGGGCACATAGTCCAGTTCAATTGGTCGGAAAGCCACCTTTCTACCCAGCCGGATATCGACGCCTCCACCTAACAACAGTGCTGCCGCGTTCTGTGTGCTGGAAAATTTTGTGGTGGTTGTTGATGGGGTCTCAGTTACGCCGGAAATCGGGTTAACTGGATGCGGGAGCAAGGAGTCGGGTAGAGAGAAACTCCTGGAGTTGTGAAAGCCTCCGACCATGAACTCGAAGAACGGCGATACCACTCCGCCTTTATTGATGAAGACCCGCGGCCCAAACAAATAGGTGAACGCCGTCTGGTCCGGATGAAGGGTTTGGCTGCTGCCAATGGTAAGGCTACCGTTGTGTTCACCGCCGAATTCTCCAACGATGCCGATGTGCTGATTGAAATTATATTGAAACGAGGCTACTCCCCCGTTCGCGGTAAACGCGTTCGTAGGTGACGAAGCGTTAAAGCGGAGGAATGTATAGCCGCCGTAGATTTCTGCTTTGGGAATATCCTGCGCGGCTCCATGGATCGCAAACAGGAACAAGCATGCGAACGTCAACAAATGCTTTTTCATGTTGATTCACTCTCCTTCCACTGAGCCGCGTCTGGTTGAGACTCAAGAGTAGCTTCTTCAAAAAGGACGCATCGTTGTCGCCCCAGGGAAGAATGCCGTGTCTGACCGGTTCAGCTTGTCTGGGGGAATGCTAAGAACAGCGATGAACGCTGCATACTGTCAGAAGTGCCAGTAAGCCGAATGAGATGAATTGCCGACTCAGTCCACCACTGCCGCGCATTTCTACAGGCAACCCTCTCACTACTCGCTTAGGATTCCCGACTCCACTTGCCCCTAGCTTTGCGCAGGCAAAGACTGACAAAAGTAACAGTTATGTCAGGTGCAGAAGTACGCCTAGCATTTAACTCGTTGGTTACTTGAGCGAACTTTGTGCCTTTTGAACGGTCTTCACGTGCGGGAGGTATTCGCTGAGCGACCACTGCAGCATAAACCTGAAGCCATGTGAGTTCAGCATCCACCATGGAAAGTCGCCATCGCGCTCGGCTGCTGATAGCAGATGATCATACGCTGGTGGCTGAAGCCTGTAAGAGATTACTTGAACCCGAATTCGATGTTGTAGCCGTGGTGAACAATGGGCGCGCTTTGGTGGACGTAGGGGAGGCACTTCGGCCCGAGGTCGCCATCGTGGACATTGGCATGCCGCAGCTGAATGGGATCGACGCTGGCGAACAACTGAAACGTCTTGTCCCCTCGATCAAACTCGTCTTCCTCACCATGAATCTCGATGCGGAAATTGCAGCTGAAGCGTTCCGCCGTGGCGCATCAGGATACGTTGTTAAGAACTCCGCAGCCTCGGAATTAATGATCGCCATTCGTGAGGCTCTGAAAGGTCAGTCATATCTGTCGCCTCTGATCACTGGAGATACTGTCAAGTTCTTGTTGCGAGGCGACAAGACATACAAAGAGGAAGAACGAATCACGGTGCGACAACGCGAAGTCTTACGGTTGCTTGCCGAAGGGATGTCTATGAAAGAAATCGCGGGGGCCCTTAATCTGAAGCCCGGCACTGTTGCATTTCATAAATACCGGGCGATGGAAAGTTTGGGTCTGAAAACCAATACCGAATTGCTCCAGTACGCGATCAAACACCACATGGTTTCGTGAGTTATTGAACCAGAGTGTGGACATTCACACGGCGAGGATTTTGGCAGTTTGTAGGTAAATACCTCATGCGTAGGGTGCCGACCGCGGTCACGCCCAAGGCCCAGGGCTTTCCCAGTCCGTGCCCGCTCAAGAGCACCTCTTCAACTGCTGCCTCATCTCGCTGTTCCTGACCGCGATCGTGGGTTTTTCTGGAGCGGAGACAAGTTCGGGCCAGCATGCAAGCGGGCATGAACCGCGAAAAGCCGGCCCCGCAGTCGACAGGTGAGCCTTCAAGAAATCAAGATTACGCGGCAAGAAAATGTTTCTTTATCGCATATCGGACCAGTTCAGCATTGCTGTGGGCATGGAGTGCTTCCATGATGCGGTACTTGTGAAACGCGACGGTGCGCGTGGTCAGATTCAAGACGCTCGCTACCTCTTTCATTGATTTTCCTTCGCCTAAGAGTTGCAGCACCTCGCGCTGACGCTCCGTCAGTTGTTCAGCTTCTTCATGAGTGTCCTCACCTTGTTTTAAAAGAAAATCAACCGTATCTTTGGCGATAGCAGGCGACAAGTACGACTTTCCTTTCACGACTTCCCGAACGGCCATGGTGAGTTCAGAAGCCGCGCATGTTTTCAGCAAGTACGCGGAGGCGCCATAACGGAATGCCTCGGCCGCTAAATCTGCGTCCTGATTCATCGTCAAATAAACCAATTTAACCGAAGGCAACAACTTTTTTATCTGTTGGCCCGCGTCGAGACCATTCAACAAAGGCATGCTTATATCGACAACGATGACTTGCGGCTTCAAGATGACGGCACTGCGAACGAGCGCTCGGCCGTCGCCCACTGTCGCCACTACGTCATACTCAGCTTCAAGCAGTTTTTTGCAGGCTTCCGCTACAAGCGTATGGTCGTCAGCAACTATAATCTTCGGACGGTTTTCCATGGGAACCTTTCGCCGCGATGGGATACGCGGAAAAGCGCAAGCCTATGTCTAGTCCAGAGCCAAGTCAAGCCTTATCGTCGCGACGAGTGTCAAGTCTGTATGTACACGATGGCCACTGGTAAATCTACCAGTGCAGCTCCACTACTTTTGCAGTGCAATCACTACTCGTATTTTTCTGACGAAGTGAGCCCTGCGATTCTGAAGAAGTCACCTGCATTCGAACCCGATGAGCAAGATACCGACCCAGAGCATCCGCAAGTGACTGGCAATTATCCGAGTAACTCCTGTCAAGTTTGTCAGCTACTAACGTGCCGGTGCCAGCCTACAGTGGCGAGGTACCTTAGCAAAGCCGCTCACAACCTCAACGAATGCCTACCTTCACCCCGCGACGCTCAGTGTGGCACGCGCCGCGGGTCCCTCCTTACATGACCTGAGACCTCGACTGCTGGACGAAGTCAATGACAGGTTAATGTGCGATTAACCTAACCTACGATAAGACTAGGGGATAGTGACCTGTCGAGCGACAGTCGGATACCGGCTTCGGCACTGGCTCCAACTCAGAATTCTTTTGTCCAGTGAGTCGCGCGCATCGGCATCCGCATGAAGAGCTTTTTCCATTGAAGCGTAGATGGGCTGAAGCGTGGCTTCGATTTGTGTTCTGCTCTGATTCGCAGCTTCCAAGACGGACTCGACAACAATGGGGCGCTCTACCGTGGGAAGACTCGCTTGTCGAAGAGCTGCAATTACGAGCGCCTGGTAACGTGTGAAAAGGATCTGCATATCCTGATAATGCAGCATCTCGTGCTCCCGTATGACCGTATACTCGCAGCTTCCAGCTGGGTATTTGCTTGCGAGCAGAATCTCAACGGGTGTGAACTCGACCCGAATAGATTTTACCCAGAAACAAAATCCCTGCCGCAGAGCTGCGCGTCTGCTCGCAGCACGAAAGAAAACCAAGGGAGGATAGGGTTTACTCGGGCGAGTCAGTCCCAGCACCGCCGAAGGTCTTGTGGCAATTGCGCTTAATTCCTCGGAAGTTTTGCTATTGTCAAAAAGCAACGGCCAGGGGACTGGGTCTGTTGGTAAAACAGAAATGGCGGGCTCATTTTCACGGGCGTCTAATATCACTGGGCACGCGAGATGAAGCGCCAGTTTTCCCGTCAACTTGCCCGGGTGCGCGGAGTCTTCCACCGTGCGCTCGTCATTGCTGCCATCAGCGACCAACAGTGTAAACTCCGTAGAATCCAGTTTGCCAGTATTGACCATGAATTTAGAGATCGTCATAGTGGGCTGGTTATCGTTACAAGCAGGCTGCAGGAATTGAGGGTCGAGCCTGAGCGACAACGTCAGCCGATCCTGATTTCGCCTTCCGACTATTTGTAACGGGATGAACGCAATGTTCAAATTACACTTACGCTGCACAGGTGTGAGTCGCTGGTAAGCTCGCATTCTTGTTTTGACAACGAAGGTGTCATCTGTGTCTGGAAGCTGCAGAGCGATGGTCCCACGGATGTGATAGCCAAGTCCCAACTTTGTGGTCCGGTCGAGGTTGATCTCCAACTCAGCCGGCATCTCGCCACGTTCTTGAGCCTGTCCTAGGTTTAGAAAAACAATCACCAGCATCGATGCTAACGGTAGCCTGTATTTCTGCATTGGCTCTCTAGTCTCCATAGCGCCTTCTTTTCGCTGTTTATGTCAAGAGGATGAGCACCTGCTCTCACCCGGGCCCGAAAGTGGCCCGCGCATCGGTAAGGCCGGTCGGGATTTCATTGTTGATGACGACACTCCCCTCGGCGTCGTCGGGCATGATCTCCCTTGATTGAGAACTATCAAACTGTCACTTGTTGCAGGTCAGGACTAGTCCCCTGTGACTGAATCGGAGTCCACAGACCTGAGAAGCGCATTGCAAAACGGGAGGGTCCATTTTCGGAATTCCTGGTCGGCCATCTCACTGGTAAATCCGGAGTAGGACTTAAAATTGTGCAACTCTTTGCGAGACAGGACTAGTGACCCGGGCGGCCCGAGTGTTTCCGGGATACGAACTGGATGCGCCAACGAGCGCTCGTCCGGAACTGTGGGGCGTGGTCGGCAATGGGTTGTCCCACGATCTCATTGAGGTCAATGATTGAGGAGGCGATGCGGCATTTGAGATCGTAAGCCTCCGTCGACGTGACTGATACTTTTAACAGGCGACGGCAGGATTTGATCGAGCTAACTTTACATTCGGCACTCTTCAACGGAAGGACTCCGGGGACGGGATGGCGCCTGCAATGAGGAAAGGCACTCCAAATGCGATCTCCTCTTTGGCATTCCAACGTGTTCGCTACGTCGTTTCTACTTTTTTCGGTACCGGCTTGGTCAGTCTTCTTCTCGTGACCGCCTGCGATCGCGCGCCGCAAGCCTCAAAGTCCGTTTTGTCCGGCGGTGAATGGCTCGATTTCCAAGGAACATGGACGGCTGCCGGCGTCCGCAATACCATGCACCTGCGTGGAGAACGGCAGGCCAGCATCTCGATGTTCAACGGCTCTCTCGTGCTCGAAGGTCAATCGCGCCCGGGTGTCGGTTTCCGATCAGAAGCGATCGTGTTCAGCGATTCTGCGACGGGCATGGTTGGGCGGGCGGTTTGGACCGATGAGAACGGCGATCAAGCTTACAGTGAACTTTTAGGTGAAGGGACTGCTAAAAACAACAAGATTACTGGGACATTTGTCGGCGGAACGGGACGCTACTCCGGCGTCACAGGCACATACGAGTTTTCCTGGCGCTTTGTTCTCGAAAATGAGGAAGGGCTCGTTCAAGGCCAGTCCAAGGATTTGCACGGACGAGTCCGACTAGACTCGCGGCAGGCTGGAGCAGCCGACAAGGGAGCGCCGCGCTCATGAGCAGCCCAGCACCGGCAACAAGAACGCACACACCGCCCGCAGCCAGAAACAGCGTGATCTTACTGCTAAAGCGTGCGTCCCCCTTCGCATTGGCGACAGCTATCTGGTTCTCGCCCGTGCCCGCCGGGCTGACGGCCCAAGCCTGGCACTTGTTCGCCCTATTCGTGTCCGCAATCGTGTCTGTGTTGCTCGGGGTCTTCCCACTACTGACCTCGACGATGCTGGCAGCGGGAGCGGTGGTGTTGACCAACACAATTTCCGCTTCAAAGGCGTTCGCCGGCTTCGCCAATACGAGCGTGCTGCTTGTAGTGATTGCTTTCCTCGTCGCGCAAGCGGTGGTTAAGTCCGGACTGGGACGGCGAATCAGTTTATTCATGGTGAGCCTGTTCGGCCGCTCCTCGCTGGGACTCGCATACAGCATTGTTCTTACTGATGCAGCGATTGCGCCAGCCTTCCCGAGCAATACCGCACGCGGCGGAGTGCTTTACCCGATCGTGCTTTCCGTCGCGCAAGGATCTGGCTCGCGTCGAGATGATCCTAAGGGCCGCCGTTTAGGCGGTTATCTCATGTTTTGTGGGATGGCTAGCCTTGCCGTCTCCTCTGCACTCTGGATGACAGCTACTTCCGCGAACCCGATCGCGATGCAGGTGGCACGGGAATACGGAATCAATGTCGGCTTCGGAAAATGGCTAGTCGCCTCGTCCGTCCCAGCACTCGCCTCAATCTTGGTCTTGCCCTGGTTGGTCGCACGCTTGTTCCCTCCGGGTGTGAGCGCGACCCCGGAGGCGCCAGCCGCCGCTCGTAAAGCCCTGGCGGTGTTGGGACCGCTGTCGCGCGACGAATGGATCACGGCTATCGCTTTCGTGTTGATGGTGACCGGCTGGATCTTGGCTGACAAGCTGCAGCTCAACGTCACGAGTATCGCATTTGCGGGTCTCGGTCTGTTGCTGATGACGGGAGTGCTTACCGCAAATGACATTTCGACACAGGGCGATACTTTGGCCACGTTCCTCTGGCTCGCCGTACTATTTGCCTTAAGCGGTCAGCTCAACGAATTGGGGTTCATGGGTTATGTGGGACAGCGTCTGGCATCCCATATGCAAGGATTGTCGTGGCCAGTGACGTACGTGACGCTGATCCTAATCTACGTAGCGATCCACTACATGTTCGTGAGCCAGTCTTCACAGGTCCTGGCTCTGTTGGGTGTGTTTCTCGATGTCGGCATTCGCGGGGGAGTTCCGGCACAGCTGATGGCCTTTTCCCTATTCTTCGCTAGCAGCTATTTCTCTGTGATTACGCCCCAAGGTGGAAGCCAGAACGTCATCTTTGTTGGCAGCGGATACCTCACACAACGCGAACTTTACCGCCTCGGCCTGCTAACAACGCTCTTCTTTTTAGCTGTGTTCCTGACGATTGGGAGTGGGTGGCTGATGCTCGTCACTCGATGAGGGATACTTTGTCACAGCGCTCCTGACAGCGGTCTCTACAGCATCGGCCGGGCGCGAGCACAACCGTTTCGTGGTTTGCTTACACGAGATCGGTCACGAGATGGCAAAGCTCTCCCTGATTGCAGCACCTGACTCCTGTTCGCCGTGCGATTGAAGTTAATCTTGGTCGAGCCGGCCGGGACGGTTTGAAGTTACAGCAAGCCACTACATGCCTCCTGAGGGTTGTTGCGCAAAGGCAATGGAGATTCGATCTTCAACTTGAGTGCCCTTGCTGGATCGCGGTTGCATCGAGAATTCCCCACCTGCTTGGCGCAAGCGTTCCTTCATGCTGAGGAAACCAAGACCTTCTTTTATGCTCGATTGACCCTTGTTGAAAACCTTAGTCGCTGACGCGCGGAACGGATTTCGCCAGAATGGTCCGCAACTTGCTAGGACTTTTCGGGTTGTTCTGTACAAAAGAGGCAGACGTTGCCAGCGACACGCGTTTTATTAGTAGACGATAACCCTGGAATCCGGAAGGCGGCGGGTAGGCTTCTAGCTTCGCGGTTTGACGTGGTAGGTGCCGTAAGTGACGGCCAGTCGGCACTAGAGGCTTTTGCAAAACTAGCCCCAGACGTGGTCGTTATGGACGTATCCATGCCCATCCTGAACGGCATTGAGGCGGCCCACATCCTGAGGAAATCGCATCCAGGTGCGAAAATTATTTTCTTTACCGTTGACGGCTCTGCCGAACTTCGGCGAGCTGCCACGGAGGCGGGCGCGCTGGGTTATGTGCTCAAACAACATATGGTCGCCGACTTGGGGGAAGCCATCAAGATGGCGATGGTTGGCGGTACATTTGCGTCACGTGATTCGTAGATGCGACGTGCTCACTCTCGCTTGAACCTCTTCCCACCCTTGTCCGAAGGCTAATCAGGAAGCGCCGCTCGAACGCTGCCAACGACTAGTCATTCCATCAGGCCTGTGCTTCGCATCTAGTCGGCGTATTCATACAAGCCAATTCAGGCATCGGCGAAGGGACCCCCTAGAATGCTGGCGAACTTTCCGCAGAATTCCAGTTCCATGTCCACGCACACTGGGCAGAGTGCTTGGTCAACCCTTTGTACGGAGTGCACCGTGACGAAGGAATTGCATCGCGAGCAGTACCAAAGAGTGCCGTTGAGCGCTCGTCGGTCGGTGGAAGATTCCCTAGTCACCAGGTTATACATAAGACTCCCCAATCTGCATCGCGCGACAAAAGTAGTCGGCAGTGGGACTGCTGCCAACTGTTAACTGTCACAGCGAACAACTGAATATTCCAGAACTCAACTCACTGAAGCAACGAACGTCGCCTTACACTCTCTTGACGATCACCTGTCACTTTTTACAGTTCCGCGCACGTTGTGTTTTTCCTACCATTGGTCCAGAAGAATGACTCTGTCTGCCCTGTGGCTGGCGGAGCCTCTGCGAGCGCTGAAAATGGGTGATGAGTACACCTTCGTAGTCGCCAAGGCAGCGCTGGTTGTTGCTTCTACTATCGGGCTTGTACTTTCTCTTGCCTGGGTCGCAGCAAAGAAGTGTTTTCGTGAAGGCGACCATGTGGCAGCTCACAAGAGTATCTCACGACCGCCCCAGCGGGCTGTTGAGCAGCCGGGGATAAGCCTCACCGCAGCTCCTTCCGGGTCCCTTCAGAACCTTCGTCGTCACTTGGAGTGGTTCAGGATATCCTTGGGCGACATCCTGTCAGCGAGGCGCGGTCTCCTGCACGAGTGGCGGCTTCTCCAGAGACTAATCAAAGATTAGCAGTGGGCCACAGGATTTCCCAAGGGACAACCCGCACGATGAACTTACCGCCTCGTATTAAAGCGGCGTACGAACTGCTTCGAAGCGGGAAATTGATGCGGACTAGTGGCACGATGGATTGTCCTCGAAGGTACCGCTGCCCAACATCGATCCCAGGAAATGCCCACATGCAATGATTTTCTGAGAGAGAGGGTCGTTCTGCAGCGCGCCGGCGGACATAGCATATTTGGCGGTGTCCATCGATTTACTCGCCTCCACCAATTTGCTGCTCCATTCCCGCACAGACTCGAACTCGTTGCTAAGCAATTGCAGTGCTTTTCGCTCAGACTCGGTCTTTGCTGCCGCAGACGCCAATCGAAGTCCTTTGGCTGCATCTTCACGATAACCCGCCACCCAGTGTTCAGTGATCGGATATCCATTTTGAATGGCATAAGCAAGCGGACTCGCCCATTCTCGCAGGAGGGCAATTTCTTCGATTCCCGCCTTCATGAAGTCCCCGGAGAAGCCTGCCTCAGTCGCAGGTTCAGGTGGGATCGCCGGTGCGGGCGTTGGGATGCCGGGATCGGAGAGCGGCAATGTCAAGGTTACCCGCTCTCCTCGAAAACCTAGTGACCCATTCGTGATGCTTGCCAGAATCTGGAGGTCAACGTAGACCTTCCCGTTAATCTGGACAACCGCGGCTGGTGCAGTCCGCCCATTTATCACTAACGTCAGACCCGGATTATTAGCCTGGGCAACGATAGTTCCGGTGAGCAGGAGCACCAACGTCGCGAGCGAGGCCCACATGTTTCTTAGCATTGCGTGTACCTCCCAGCATTTTGGATTCCCCGCATCAGCTCACTGAAGGACTGGAATGAGGGCAAACTTCTCTGGCAATAGGTAGAAACAGACGCTTGTCGATCCCAAAACTAAGATCAGCTTATAACCGCCCGCCGGCCGTTCAACTGTCAAAACTGATAGTGCGGAAGGCTGACGCAGTTGAATGCCTTCGCCAAGCCATTAGAACAGTACTCTCCTTCTGAGCAGCCCTGGGTGGTCACTGCACCGGGCCACCTTTCCCCTGTGGCTTACCCGAGCTATTCCGCTTAGCGGTAACACGATTAAATTGACGGCAAGGCCTGCGGGACATTGCCCGTGCGCAACGAATGGAACGCTCTGTCTATGTAATTCTCTTTCTCTTGTGTTTGGAGTTAGCAACAATTCTTGGACTTTTTGGGTTTCTCAGATAGGCGAGGCTACACATGGCAACATCGTCACTCCGGGTTCTCGTAGTCGACGACCACGAACCATTTCGGCGATTTACCTGTTCGACCCTAGAGCGGAGTCCGTACCTGCAGATCATTGGGGAAGCCTCAGATGGATTAGAGGCGGTTAAGAAAGCCGAACATCTACAACCGGACTTGGTTGTGCTCGACATTGGGCTTCCAGGATTGAATGGAATCGAAGCCGCTCGCCGGATCCGCAAGCTCTGCCCGGCGGCCAGAATTTTGTTTGTCAGTCAGGAATCGTCGGCCGACGTAGTGCGAGAAGCTCTCAGCGTAGAAGCGTCGGGGTACGTGACTAAGGCCCATGCGGGAAGCGAACTCGTAGCTGCCTTCGAAGCGGTTCGACAAGGCGGACACTTCCTCAGCAGCGGATTGTCAAGGTTGGCAAAAATCTAGCGGGGCGACCTCATATCTACTGTTGGCGAGCAGTGTTTGGATTCGCAGTTTTTGGCGTCGACGATCAAGGCGGTCAATGCCTTTTTTAGGGAATGTTCAATTTCTTCGATTCCTCGCGTCACGTCTTGAGAAGCGTGGCGCACCGTAGTTTTGGGAGCGAGTTCTTGGCTTACCTTTGAAACAGTCTGCCGCAGCACTTTCTCCTGCCCGGAAAGCAATGAGCCAGCAGTGGCGAGCGATAGTCCTAGGTGTTCGCTTCTGATCTACTTTCTCGGGACAATCAAGCAACGGAAGTGACGCTGCTGGCACTGACTTCCACTGGCAAACTGAGAGACACGTACTCCGGGGGTCCAACAAAGAATACAAAGTGCACTCGGGAGCTCACCTCTCCGATCTGTTCATAGAACGCGAGCAATTCTCCGGGGAGGAATCTGCGCACGTCAAGCAATACCCAGTCGAAGAGCTTCGGTCGCCACAAACATAGGGCTACCGAAAGGCTCTCCGCGACGTGAACCTCCATGTCGTGACTCTGCAGAACGCCAGCGTGTATGTGACGCGCGGGTTGGTAGGGATCAACGAGGAGAACCCTCTTGCCGGCAAGAATGTGGCGTCCCCGAACGGGTGGCTGGTGCATACTAGGTCTCCAAAACTGGAAGAACCTCTTGGGAGAGGTAGCTTGGGTGGATTCTTTTCCCGGGAAGGGTTGCAGTCGCGGGAGTGTGCGCCTGTGGAGAGAAAAGTTCCGATGCCGCCTGGCGATTCGCAGTACCTAACTTATGCAACAGGCGATGAACATGGTTCTTTACGGTTTGCTCTGAAAGGTTCAAATGCATCGCGATTTCTTTGTCACTGAGCCCACGGATGACGATGTGCAGCATTTGCGCTTCACGACGAGTTAGTCGGATTTGCTGGTTTCCATCTGGACTACAGATGGGCATTTCTTGACGCGCTACCCAGTTGAACAACGCCAGACACAATTCAGGCGGACAGATAGCTTCGCCTCTAGCCGTTGAGTGCACCGCGGCAACCACGTCGTTTGCCGACGCATCTTTTAGAAGATACCCAGCTATACCAGCCTGCACCGACCGCAGAAAGGCGAGGTGGTCAACTTCCATTCCACTCAATATGACTTTCAAATCTGGCACTTCTCCGATCGCGTCCGCGACGAGCTTCACAATCGAAAAGTCAGCCCCGGTGGGATCAATAATCAACACGTCCGGTTTGGCTTGGGCAATTTGTTTCACAGTCTCGGAGGCGAAGTCTATCGTCGAAACCACGCGAATACTATTGTCCTTCCGCAATGCTCTCGCCAGAGCTTCGCGCAAGAGCCGATTTTCAGCCGCAACGAGAACCCTGATGTTTTGCGATAGCTGTTTTTCGTGTACTGTTCTTCCCATAAACGTTACCCGCAGGCAGAAGGTTTGCAACCATGTCGGCACCTTTCCTATGGCTATGGCGCAAGAAATCTCCTGACTGTGCGACTGTGACGCTGGCCAGTGTGATGGCGATACTTTGCACACACAACTGTCAGTTCTGACAGCGTCACAGGATCAAATCATCCGGTTTGGGATCTCTAATGCGGCGAAACTCTTGCAGCCTCACGATATGGTCTGCATCATGTGGAGCGTGGAGTCGAGGAATGCGATAGCGCCACGAAAACAGAGCTACGGCCTATTCTTGGGCAACAACACCATCGAAGTGCGTCGCTGCCACCAACCGGCCTCGCACAAGTTTAACGAGACGCAGTGGAACACCAACATCCCATCCGTGCGACCAATTGCGCCCGCCATCGTCGCTCTGAAAGATCACCCCAGTCGAGAAGGTGGTTGCCAACAAGACTTTGGTGGACTCATCGTACGAGACCGAGCCAAGCTCCCGTTCTGGTAAACCGTTCAGCAGGTGCTCCCAGGTCTTTCCAGAATCGGTACTCCGGAAGGCCCCTTCCCGGGACGCAACAAATATGTCCCCGTGAGGTGTCAGGGCAAGATTGCGAATGCCAACAAGCTGGGCAGGTAGCGCAGCAACCTGCCAGTTCCTCCCATCGTCCGAAGAGATCAGGATCTTCGCGTGAGTCGATGCAACTAGCAGTCTTCCGACACACTGCACTGCGGTGAGATCCATTTTCCCCAACCCTGGTTCTCCATTCCACGTCCTCCCCTCATCCGCACTGGTAAACAATCCGGCTGAAGTCGCGGCTAACCATTGTCCAGATACGATCTCGATATCATTGACCCTTGCATCCATTAGCGAATGTGTTGCAGAAGATTCCAATGCCCTGTCCCTGATCGTTTTCTTTGCCGGTTGAAAAGATTTGTCAATCTTAGGGTTGCCGCTTGGCTGCCACGCGGTCGCATTACGGGCAAGTAAAAAGATGCCGCGGTTCGTACCCGCGATGAGAGTACCGTTGGTAGTTTGTCTCAGCGCGAACACATCTCGGCCACCCAGCCCAGCACTTTTCTGCTCCCACGTGCCTCCATCGCGAAAGAAAAAAACTCCGCCCCATTCGTGGTCGTTGGCTATCCCGACAAAGATCCTCGCTGGGTCATAAATGTCAGGCAGAATACTTGTTATGTAACGATGAGTGAACCCATAATTAGAAGATGTAAGGGTTAGTCCGCTATTTTCGCTTGCCATTACACCGCCGCGGTCCGTAGCCAGGAGTAACCTCGAAGAATCCCGCGGGTCCACGAACACGTCGTTCACGACAATTTCAGGATTGGTCATCCGTTTCCAGGTTTTGCCCGCGTCGATCGTTTTCCAGAGCCCCTGCGTGGTCCCCGCATAGACCACACTAGAATTGTTCGGGGCCTGCTTAAGCATTCGCGTGCGACGTGCAGCGAACGGAATTCCTTGGATCTTGCGAAATATGTCCCCCGCACTTTCACTCTTGTAGATTCCCGAACACGCGCTCGCGTACACCAATGAGGAATTCATCGGATCGATGATGATAGAGAAAACATCTGAGTCGTCGACCATCCCTTGGTTGATGCGACGCCAAGTTGTTCCACCGTCAGTAGTCTTCCAGGCCAGATGCCAGGTACCCGCATAAATGAGGTTGGGGTCTTTGGGGTCGATGGCGATGGACTCAATATTCCTGATTTCCCCTTGATAAGCAGGGGATATTGGTTGCCAGCTGTCTCCGCCGTCTTTGCTGCGGTACACACCTTCCAGGGTGCCCGAGGCCAGCACATTCGAGTCGGAAGCTGCCATCGCGAGAGCGCGCACCGATTTTCCGTGCATTCCTGGAAGGGCCGTCCAGGTTTCGCCTCCGTCGCGCGAGCGAAATATATCGCCAGCCTTATTGTCCTCTACGTTCCATGCAGACGCGAAAATGACGGCCGGATCTCTGGGATCGATAATGATGTGATCGAGAACATAGTTGTCTCCGCTGCCGAGATGCGCAAATCGTGACCAACTGTGTCCACCGTCCGTTGAGACGAATATGCTTCCCGAGCTGGTGCCCAAGAAGACACGGTCGGGATTGCGAGGATCGTATGCCAGACTGCGGGCGTCACCACCATCGGGACCCAAGAGTGTCCATTTCTCTGCTTGTAACCGCGAGCAAAACAGAAGCCCTAACAAGACAATCAAGCATTCATGGAAACGCATAACGTTGCGGTAGGTCATAAGTATTACGGCCGAATGCGCAATTCTGACAGATTTGTCAGGGGCCACTCGACGGGTGGACATTACGGGTCTGGAACAATATCAAGGGCGTTCGAGGTCCGACTGCCGCCCTGAATCGCTCTCGTACTCGAGCTGCCCGCTCCCCACGCGTCCTTAGGGCGCGGTTCAAGGTAACTACAGAGAGGAAGTGACGAGGAACTGTCATTCTTGACAGATGGCGAGCCCTTCAACACTGTGTTCGGCGAATCGATCCCGCCAACTTCTGGAACATCGGTCGCAAGCGATGACTGAGGTGTATTATTGGTCCACTTCTCTTGTGTCGTTTTCATCCATGATCGAAGTATGCGCGTCCGCAACAACTTGAATTAGCGGAGCATGGGATTCTGAATACGGTCAGCAACTAAACCCGCAAGGTCGGGTTTGACAGTAGGGGGGTATTTGGAATCACCAGTCCAGGTTCTCGTGGTCGATGATTATGAACCGTTTCGGCGATTCGTCTGTTCGACGCTGGGAACCAGACCGGAATTTCAGGTCGTCGGCGAGGCCGCAGACGGACTGGAAGCGGTTCACAAAAGCGCAGAACTGCAACCAGACTTAATTGTGCTCGATATCGGACTTCCGACGCTGAATGGAATCGAAGCCGCACGTCGAATCCGAGAAGTTTCCCCCAAATCCAAAATCCTCTTCGTGAGCGAAAACCGTTCTCGCGACATCGCAGAGCATGCCTTGCGCACGGGCGCGAGCGGCTATGTCGTCAAGTCGGACGCCGGAAGCGAATTGTTGCCTGCGATGAAAGCCGTTCTTCAGGGTAAGCAGTTCGTCAGTGCCAGTTTGACTGGTCACAAATCCAGCGCACCCATGAATGACCTCGGCGCGGCAATCAGGCATTCCCATGAGGTTGCGTTCCACGCGGATGACAGTTCTGTCGTAGATGGGTATGCACGCTTTATCGAATCCTCTCTTAAAGGTGGGAATGCGGTCATTGTTGTCGTGACTGAGTCACACCGAGCCAGCCTTATTCCAAAATTGGAAGCACAGGGTGTGAACGTGGCAGCGGCTATCGAACAGGGGCGTTATATTCCGTTGGACGCCGCCGATGCTCTGTCGAGATTGACGGTCAACGATGTACCCGATGCTGCTCTCTGTAACCAAGTGGTAGGCGATCTCATTATGGGAGCAGCCGAAGGCGTGGGTGGAGCAAGAGGCCGAGTTGTAGTTTGCGGAGAAATTGCCCCTACCTTGTTGGCAAAAGATAACGGAGAGGGAGCGGTTAAGCTGGAACGCCTGTGGGACGAGATCACGAGACGCTATGGGGTACACACTCTGTGTGGCTATCTGTCGAGTGCGTTCCCACATCACGAAGCCGACCCAGTCTTCCAGGAAATCTGCGCAGTACACTCAGCCGTTCATGGACGGGAACTAGAAGGCTAACCGACTGCCCGTTCAAGAAATTTCTCCGAGCTGAACGGAACGCGAGCATGGATTGTCGTTCCCCCCTTCAGCTTCGATTCAATGGCAATCGTTCCGTTCACTAAGCGGATTCGTTCCAGCCTGCTCGTAAGACCCAACGATTCTGGTATCTGCGAATGTAGGAATCGCGGAACTCCTGCTGGACGGCCGGATCGGGGAACAACGACGTATCCATGTACTCAGCGTAGAAGTCAAGATGATAGGGTGATTCATTCAGCCCAGCTTGGATTCCCTGATTGATGATACTGATTGATTCAAGACATCAGAAAGATCCGGTTGTTGATGGTTTGCTTGTTCTTCTTATGGCTGCGTAGAGTATCCGACAACCTGCGGCCGCAAGATAAATCAAGCGATCCAAAATCCGGGTGGTGATTCGCCCGTGATGGTCCCCGCAGGCGGTTCGGCTTCGAAGTCGGGTAAGTTCGCACTACTTTCTTTGCGCCAATTCATCTAGTGCTGGAGGCGGTGAATTCTGCACTATCGACAAATCAGCCGGTGTGTACTCCGTCTCCGCGTGTTGTGCCACATCGAAGCGGCCATTCGCCACATAAGCGACAAAAATGCCAGCGGCTACCCAGGGATGAAAAGCGGCCAGTGGCAGAATGTATTTCATCACGAAGGCCGCAGAAACACTATGCAGCCGGCTGCTGGGGCGATGGCTGCCGGGTATCTGCGGAAGGAAGAAGGAAGAGAGGGGTATATCCGGATGGTGTTTCGTGTATGAGATCAAGCCTCTTGTGAGTTGCTGGGGAGTCGTGAGGCCCACATCTGCAATATAGTTCCGCCGAATCGCGCCCGCATAATAGCGGTTTAGAATACTGCGGGAAAAGTCGGCGCAGTTGTTGAAGAAGAGATTGAAATGGCTTTTGTTTTTCCGCGAGTTAAGCAAGAGGATCAAGTCCTGATTCTGTGCTTCCGTGGTCTCGATCTGGAAGCCGTAGATTTTGCGATTGTAGGCGGCGCCCACTAGTTCGACCCATGATCCCTTCGGCATTTGGCCACCGGGTCCGTCAGGAACTATCTCTCGCAGATGCTTGCGCCGGTACTCGTCGCGGAGATAGGCGACCGTCTGCGAGTCGGCCGTCTTTGGAATACTTGCTGCGTCCTCCACTGCGTAGAGATAGGGGACCAGCGGAATCGCGATCCAATCATATCCAGAGAGCTTGCGGTAGCGGCTGATCACGATTCCCAACTCTCCCGGATCACAAGGCCGCAGCACAACCGGGGTCTCGGCGCAGACTCGGGACAAGTAAACGGAAGCGTGCCCCGTAGGATTGATCGCCCCAAAGAGGCCATAAGGTTCTTGCACAAGCAGCGTCGCATCTGCCAATAACGCTACGTTACACAGCAGTGTGAAAACCAGTAGCAACAAGCGACGCATGAGAAGTTCAAGCAACCTCGGGAGCTGCTTTCCACCCTAGTGCTCTCCGGTGCTGCGGGGCACTGTCAAGAACGACAGTTCGGCGATGAATAAGTGAAGCAACCCGAGTGGCCATGGACTATTCGCCCAATATCCGGCTCGCAAACCGTTGACGGGGCTGAGTCGGGTCTTCGTCATCCCTCCGAAGCCAATTAACCCGCAGAGTAAAGCTGGGAGTTTTGCCAGTTCTCCGCAAAATGGGCAGATCGCAAAATCTGTCGAGAGAAATGGAGCGAGTTGAAAAGGCTCAGAAGGCTCAGTATGAGACGTCGCATCCTTGAAGCATCCACGCGGCTGCTACTGGTCCTTGTCGTAGCCACGTATTGCAGCGCACAGACGGCAAAACCCGGCGATGGCGGTGCTAGTGGTAGTGATGACAATGGTTATGGCTCGCCTATAGGCGACAGTACCCGGAGAGAGCAAGCCTACCTGAGCAGCTCGGCGCACAAGTCGCCCAGTCATCAACCGTCGGGCTACATCAGCGGAACGATTTTCGATGAGTCGGGAGCGGTGAGTACCGGGGCCGATGTGTCCCTTAGCCGGGAAGTCCAAACATCGGATCGAAAGGTAAAGTCCGGCAGCAATGGCGAATTTCTATTCTCCAACGTCGCTCCGGGATCCTTTTCCCTGAGAGTTACGGCGCCGGGCTTCGCAACGCGAGAATTCTCTGCAACTCTGGACCCCGGGAAAGCCTATCTAGTTCCTCCGATTTTCCTGGCGGTCGCTTCGGCGGTGACCAAAGTGGATGTGAACGCCAGTCCGCTTACCCCAGTCCAGGTAGCGGACATGCAGATCGAAGAACAAGAGAAGCAACGCATATTCGGTCTCATTCCAAATTTCTACGCGACCTACGACCGCGGCGCGCTCCCTCTCAATAGCAAGCAGAAGTTCAGGCTCGCCTGGAAGACAACCAAGGATCCCTTCACCGTTGTCGCAGTCGCTGCGGTGGCCGGAGTCGAGCAGGCGACGAATGCTTTCGAGGGATATGGTCAAGGAGCCCAGGGCTACTTCAAGCGGTTGGGCGCAACCTACACTAACGTTGTCACTGGCACGTTTATTGGCAGTGCCGTATTGCCGTCCCTGCTGAAACAAGATCCACGCTACTTCTACAAAGGAACTGGTAGTACTCGATCGCGGCTGCTTTACGCCCTCGCCAGCCCTGTGATTTGCAAAGGCGACAACATGCGCTGGCAGCCGAATTATTCCACTGTAGCGGGAGCCTTTACTTCAGCCGGCCTCTCATATCTGTACGTTCCGAAAAGCGATCACGATGGCGCCGGATTAATGGTGCAAAACTCGTTGATCAGGCTCGGCGAGGTTTCCTTTGAGGGTGTGCTTCAGGAGTTCGTGCTTCGACGATTGACCCCACGCGTTCGAAACCGCGCGTCCGACCAGCGCTAAGGTAACGAAGCCAGGAGCTGACAATCAGAACCGGGGACCGGGAACTTTTCGAGCGGAACCAAAAGGAGGCTGCAGAGATTGTGTGGCTACACGAGCTTCCGCTACGGGCTTTCTCTCGTGGCAGTTCAGGCAGGGAGAAAGCAGGGGGCATGCAGCCTGCCGGGAAGGCAGCGATCCGGTCGTTTCGTTCAAGAGAAACGTGCATAAGATCAGTGGGAATGCTCATCCTGGCTTTGATCTGTTCGAGCCGACTCGGGATCGCGCAGACCTCAGACAGTTCATCGATCGTAGGCGTCGATCATCGTGTCTCTGGACCGACCGCAGACCCATGCCAAGACCCTTCGATGCCTTCCGCCTTGAAGGAAGCTCTTCGCCTGGTGTGCTTGAGAGACGACGTTGAAGTGGTAAATCGCGGCGTTCGGAAAGCCATCATTCTTGGATTCGTCGGTGGCTTTGTCAAACCCGGCGATGTGAAACATCCTGAAGTCGTGTTCGCAAGGTATCTTCGCAGCCGGTACGCGTCCGCTGTTCATGCCGAAGTATTCGGGAATCACCAAGGGAAAAAAGCCGTGGAGGACACTATTTTGCTCCTCGACACGGACAATGGCGGTTTCTTAACGGCCGCTGAGAAGAAAGAAGTGAAGATCATTCTCTACGGACACAGTTGGGGAGGTTCGGAGGCGCTGGCCTTCGCAAGAGAACTGGAACGTCGCGGAATCCCAGTGGCATTGACCATCCAAATCGACAGCGTGAAGAAGTTCGGAAGCGACGACCGCAAAGTGCCCGCTAATGTGGAGAAAGCAGTAAATTTTTATCAAAGAAAAGGTTTCACGCCGGGGCAACCGCTCATCTTTCCAGCCGATGCGACACGAACTAAAATCTTGGGCAACTTTCAGATGAAATACGAAAACGACCAAATCAAGTGCGACAACTATCGATGGATTTCCCGGACCTTTAATAAACCTCACCATGAGATCGAGAACGACCCCAAGATTTGGTACCAGATTGCATCGCTTATTGCCTCGGAACTCCTAAGGACGGATGCTGAGATCGAAGGTGCAGCACCTCCACCGGCACGTGTTCTTGAACTAAGTATCGCGAGCCGGGCCGAGGTGCCGCAAGACTGATGCACGCGGCCTCATGTCAAGTCTGGCGAGCAGATGGGTGTGCTCGCCAGATTAATCGGGCCGCACCGCGTGTTCCTAACGTTTCTTTGGGTTCGAAGGGGAGGACGGTAGATTTTCGGTTTCGGCCAAGCGCCTGATGGCAAGTCGAATGACGTGAATCATTCCGAGTCCGAGCTTTTCTTGGAGGCTGTCAATAAGATGCAGCTCTGACTCCGTAAATCGAACAGTCGTAGACTTGAGCTTCTCGTTCTTCATACCGGTTAATTGTGCAACCGCATGATTGCCCTGTCATTGCCCAAGAGCAGCAAAAGGAATCAGGAAGGCATCTAGTAGATATCTAGGAGGTATCGCCGTGCGATATATATTTACGGAACATTGCATCGCGATCGGCAAGGTGATGTTACAACATAACTGTCCTGAAAAAGCAGACCTCCCCCATCCGTGCGACAGGCAGCAGGTAGGACGAGGCAGAGGGAGCCCCACTCTCGTTTCACAACCTCCCCTGCCTGCGCTCCCAATCCGAGAGGCACGGCTCATCCGAGCATTTTCGCAAAGGCATTAAAACGGTCAAATTAATGTGAATTGCTTCGGGAGGAAATCGAAGCTTGCAAGGACTCCGAAAGCTGACATTAGGTTCCGGCTCCGAAGCGATTTAGACATGCCCTCAGCTCGTCAAAGGTTTTGACCTCCGCTTCCTCCACACCAAGGGCGGTTACAGTTCACACTTAAACGAACCCCGGAAGAACCAGGCGCGCAGGTCGTTGCCAAACTGGCATTTTTGACAGTGTTCGACAACTTCCATGGGCCACTAATCTGAATGCGAATTGCCGAATGATCTCATGCTCCAGAGCGCCAGGCGCCGGCGAAAACTCCGCTCCAGACACCGTAGCTTGCGGGACGAGCCGGGCGTGTTCAGGCCCGTCGATGACGTCGGGCTGGGTCGTTCCGTATCGCAGGGAGGGACGTACGTTATGAACCCGAAAACCAGTCGGTCAGGGTTTCAAAATCGTTTCATTCGAAACTTGGTAGCCACGGTTTGTGCAATGGTACTGGTGCCGGGAGATATCAGCGTACTGGCCAGGCCATTACCAACACCCGTACCCGCGGAGGGGGAGGAAAGCGCCAGCCTGCCGGCTGACCAACTTGACTCTTTAGTTGCTCCGATCGCGCTCTATCCCGACCCCATGTTGAGCCAAACACTGGTGGCCTCCACCTACCCTTTGGAAATCATCCAACTGCAGCAATGGTTGGAGAAGAACAAAACTTTGAAAGACAAAGCCTTGGCCGATGCCGTGAAAAAGCAGGACTGGGACCCAAGTATTCAAGCAATGGCGCTTCTCCCGGACGTGGTCAAATACCTGGCGGATAACATTAAGTGGACCACAGATCTGGGTAACGCTTTCCTTGCTCAGCAAGGCGACGTGATGGACGCAGTGCAACGCATGCGCAAGAAAGCCCAAGACAAGGGGAACCTGAAATCCACTGAGCAGCAAAAAGTGGAAACCAAGGTGATCGAAAGTAAGCAGATCATCGTGGTTGAGCAGGCTAACCCAGAAGTCATCTATGTTCCCAGCTATAACCCAACCGTGGTATATGGCGCGCCGGTTTATGCCTACCCGCCGATTGTTTATCCACCAGCCGGCTATTACGCGGCTGGGATGGCGATTTCGTTTGGCGTGGGGCTCGCCATGGGAGCGGCCTGGGGGGGCGGCTGGGGCTACAACAACAATTGGAGCGGCGGAAACAACAATATCAACATTAATAACAACAATAACTTCGTAAAAAATTCCAACCGGCAAAACGTCTCGAATCGGACCGGCGGTAATGGCAACTGGCAGCATAACCCGCAGCACCGCGGCGGCGCTCCCTATGGGAACCGAGCGACAGCCAAGCAGTATGGCGGAACAACACGCGGAGACTCAATGGCCAATCGTCAGCAGAGTGCCCGCCAGAACCAGAGTCAACGGAGAGGAGGCGTGCAACAGGCGGGTGACCGCTCTTCGATGGGAAATCGAGATTCGGGTAATCGCGACCGTGGTTCTGCCGGAGGACGAGGTGATGGCGACCGAGGTGCCGGCAGCAACGGGGGCGGCAACCGTGGTGGTGCAGGTAACGCGGGCGGCAATCGTGCGGGTGGTGGTGCAGGCAACGCGGGCAGCAATCGCGCGGGTGGCGGAGCGGCAGGAGGCGGAGACCGCGTAGGCAATCGTAGCGTTCCCAGCGGTTCGCGTGGCGGTTCCAGCACCTTTGGTGGAGGGGGATCCAGTGGAAGCAGCGCACGAGCCAGCAGTTCACGTGGTTCTTCCAGCATGGGAGGGGGCTCCCGTGGTGGTGGCGGCTCACGCGGTGGTGGTGGAGGTAGGCGCAGGTAAGTCAAGAACCAGGAGGAGCTATGAAAAGCAAGCCGTTAGATCTCACTGTATGCGCCATGATGCGAATCATTTTGGCCGCCTTCTTCCTATGTGCTGCCGCCGGTCCTTTGCAATCGCAGTCGGCAGCGAACACGACTGCGTCTTCGCCGCAAACGCAAAAGGCGTTTAGCACGCCGCAACTGGCGGCAGCGGCGTTGATTAAGGCAGCACAGCCGTATGACGTTTCTGCATTGCTGGAAATTTTCGGTCCTGACGGCAAGGATCTCGTGTCCACCGCTGACCCGGTACAAGACCAAAAGCACGCCGAAGACTTTGCCGCCAAGGCGCAAGAAAAAAATGTGGTGACTGTGGATCCCAAGCATAAAACCCGGGCCATCCTGGCGGTTGGCGATGACGATTGGCCTGTGCCTATCCCGCTCGTCGAGAAGAACGGCAAGTGGTACTTCGATGCCAAACTAGGGCTTAAGGAAATTCTTTTTCGCCGCATTGGCGCCAATGAACTTGACGCAATCCAGGTCTGCCGCGGCTTTGTGGAGGCGCAACACGAATACGCCTCAGAGATTCGCGACGACAGCGGGGTGCCCCAGTATGCCCAAAAGATATTCAGCTCTCCCGGAAAGCATGATGGTTTGTATTGGCAGAATCCCGATGGCACTCCAGGCGGCCCCATAAGTGAGGCGGTTGCAAAGGTCATCGCAGAAGGTTACGATCCCGCGAATCCTGCTGGTTATCACGGCTACTACTTCAAGGTCTTAAAGGGACAGGGTCCGGCTGCGCCACTCGGACAACTCGACTACGTGATCGAAGGAGCGATGATCGGCGGTTTCGCACTAGTAGCAGTGCCGGCCCAGTACCGCGTCACCGGCGTGAAAACCTTCATCGTCAGCTATAACGCAATCGTATACGAAAAGGACCTCGGGCCGGATTCCCTCAACGTCGTTAAATCCATGGAGCGGTACAACCCGGACAAGACTTGGCGTCGCACCGACGATGAGTGGCCGACAGATCTTTCAGCCGCGGAATAGCTCCGGCGCCCGCTGCAGTGACAGTCTACATTGCCAGACTCGCAGATCTAACTTCTGGGAGCGACAGTAGCCTTAGGTGATGCGTATGTCCAGTTCCACGGCCTCAGTCTTTACTTCACGGGATGAATCTAACCCGCGTCATGCTCTCGAGTCCAGCCTCGCAAGGGAATGTCGATACCCATCCTTGTATCAAATCAATACGCGCGCTTGGATTCGAGATCTTTCCCAGAGCCTTGGTCGCCAGGCGAGTCTGGATGATATTCCCGAACACCAACTGGAGAGGTTGGCAGCGAGGGGCTTTGACTGGATCTGGTTTCTGGGGGTGTGGCAAACAGGGTCTGCAGGCCGAAAAGTCTCGCGTGCCCACCTCGAATGGCAAGCCGAATTTCACCAGGTTCTTAGCGATTTCCGCGAAGAAGATGTTTGCGGGTCCTGCTTCGCCATCACGCAATACGCGGCACATTCCGACTTCGGCGGAAATACCGCCTTGGAGCGTCTTCGCACCAGGGTTCACAAACACGGAATGCGATTGCTGCTCGACTTCGTTCCCAATCACACAGCGCTCGACCATTCCTGGGTCCAGAAATATCCAAGTTTCTACGTGCGTGGCACCGAAGAGCTATTGCATCGCGAGCCCCAGAACTACATCCGACTTGAAACGCCCGAAGGACCCACTATTTTCGCCTACGGCCGTGATCCTTATTTTGCCGGGTGGCCCGATACCTTGCAGCTGAACTATGGCGATCCAGGTCTGCAAGAAGCAATGCGGTTGGAGCTACTCAAGGTGGCCGCGCTCTGTGACGGCGTCCGCTGCGACATGGCAATGCTGATCCTGCCTGAAGTCTTTGAAGGGACATGGGGATTTCCCGCGCAACCGTTCTGGCCCGCTGCAATTCGTTCTGTACGTTCTTACAAGCCAGAATTTCTCTTTGTGGCCGAGGTTTACTGGGATCTGGAGTGGACGCTACAGCAGCAAGGTTTCGACTATACATACGACAAGCGACTTTACGACAGGCTCCGCGACGGACAAGCAAGACCGGTACGTGACCATTTTCGTGCCGATATTGCATTTCAACGAAAGTCTTCGCGGTTTTTGGAAAATCATGATGAACCTCGAGCTGCTGCCACCTTCGCTCTTGAGATGCACCGCGCCGCCGCTGTTCTAAGCTTTCTTTGCCCAGGGCTGCGCTTTTTCCACGATGGTCAGTTCGAGGGCAGATCAAAAAAGCTCTCCGTGCACTTAGGCCGCCGGCCGAGCGAAGCAGTGGAATTACCACTCCGCCAATTTTACGATCGCCTGCTCGACTGCATTCACCAGCCTGCCGTTCGCAACGGAGAGTGGAGGCTACTGGATTGCAATCCGTCTTGGGACGGCAACTGGACATGGGACTGCTTTATCGGCTTTTCCTGGCAGGCTTTGGAAGAGTTGCCGTTGCTCGTTATTACGAATTATGCAGCCAATCAGAGTCAATGCTATTTGCAGATCCCCTTTGAGAAGTTGCGCGGACATAAAATTCGTTTGCAGGACTTGATGAGCCCTGCTGTTTACGAACGCGATGGTGACGAATTGCTTGCTAAAGGGCTTTACTTGGACATGCCCCCATGGGGTTATCACGTGTTCAAGGTAAGCACGGTTTGAGTCCTCATTTTTACAGCTAATTATTCTGGCCTCTCATATCCGGGCAGCCTTCTCAGGCCTCTGTACAGGTACCAACTAAATAGGTCTGAGGCTCACCCTTCCTTGCCTCCGAGCAACGACATTGAGCGCCACAGGGCCTATTCTTTCTGAAATCTCGGCCCGTTAAGGATTCTGCTTGGGCAGCGGGCAGGTGCTAACGCTCCGGGTCGCCCTGAATGGGCCGAGACCTCCCTGGGCCAACCGTGTAGACAGAGGGAAGGAAAAATTTCATGGAATATTCCGTCACCGTCTGGCGTACCCCTGTGCGGGAGTGGAAGGAAGTTCTCTATCGCCTGACTTATCGCAGGGAACACATTCAAGAACTCAACTGCTGGAGAGACGTGCTCGTCAAGGACCAGCGAATCTGAGCCATGCTGACGCTGTTAGTTGGCGCTGAGCAACAGAACCCTCGGGGACACCACATCACATTTCCACGCCAGAACGGCTCAGAAACCGATAATTTTCTTTAGCAGACTGATGAATTTGACAGGTCACAACCTGATGATGACCCACGTATTGTTGCTCACTATCGCTCTACTCTGCAATCGACGACGTGAAAGAGAGACTTGTTGTGCAACGTGTGCTCGCCGCCACCTTCGTATTTGCATTGCTGGCTGACGGAAGAGCAATAATCGCGCAGATTGGGCCCTCTAACGCTAAGGAACATATCCCGCAAGCACAACTATCGCAATCCGCTTCTGGTATGTCGCAAAGCCAGCTGACGGAAAATTACCACACGTCTTTTTTCGCACCGAACTCGCAATTTTCCTTGCCATCCCAGACTTTGTTTGACGTCCGGGACTCGGACATTAAGTTCAAGCTGGAAGAACTGATGGATATACTTCGTGACAGCAGGCACGAGAGCTGGGTTCTAGCGGCTTACCCCGATCCTAAAACAGGTCGACCGCTAATTGGGGCAGGATTCAATCTGGATGTCCAGGCGACCGAGCACATACAGCGCAACCCTTCCAATGCTTACCAGTTCGTTGAGCCTTCGACTGCTCAACTCTGGCAAACAGCAGGGCTCGATTTGGAACGCTTGCAGAGCATCCGCGACCAGTTCGATCGCGACATCGAGAGATGGACGAAGAAGGACTTTCGCCAGAAGATCCGAGCACACGAACTGCCGCCACAGTTAACGGAGGAAGAAGGCACAAGGTTGCTGCGCATCTCTGTGCTCCAGGCTATCCAGAACGCCCGAGCGTACTGCGACGATTTTGATCACCTGAATGCATCGCAGCAGATGGCAATCAGTCAACTGGTGTTTCAGATGGGTGTCAACCTCGAGGGGTTCACTCAGTTCCTCAGCGCCATTAACCACGATTATGGGTACCGGGATGCCTGGCACATCGACGAGACAGAAGAGGAACACTGGAGAAGAGTGCAACGCATGCTTATCTTGAGCGATTGGGCCAGACGCTATACCACTCGGGCTGTGGCCGTAATCGCCATGTTCGATCCGGACTACGACGAGAATCCAAGAAAGGCGGAACGCGAAGTGCGGGTACAGATACGGCCGCTGGTTCGGCATCATCATCGCCCGTCTCCCCGGAACCGCGCCGTTCGTCATTCTGTGCGAACACACCGAGAAAAACCATCCGCCCACGTTGCCGGCAGCGTTGACGCTTGGTTTCACCGCCTTCCGCTGACTCAGGGCCAGCTGGAACTTGTCTAATCTCGCTCTCTGGTTTAAGCGGCACTTGCGTTGCGCCTCTGGCGTCCTGCCAATGGGATTTTTTGTAACACTTGATACCGTCGGCTCGCCATCGAACTGGTATTTCTGCCAGTGTCATCAGGAATGACCTCCTTCTAGCATGTGAGTGGAGGAAGTCGCCACCATGAAACCTAGTCCGCAGCCTACCATCGCGTATGTTGAAACCAAAGAACAGAGGCGCCTGAATGATGCGCGGGAAGCGGGTATACCGTGGAAGAAGTGGGGGCCCTATCTGAGTGAGAGGCAGTGGGGCACGGTTCGCGAAGACTACAGCCAGGACGGGAATGCCTGGGACTACTTCAGTCATGATCAGTCGCGTTCTCGGGCTTACCGCTGGGGTGAAGATGGTCTGGCCGGGATCTCCGATGACAAGCAGCAACTCTGCTTCGCACTCGCTTTGTGGAACGGCCGTGACCCAATCCTGAAAGAACGGTTGTTCGGTCTCACCAACAGCGAAGGCAATCATGGCGAGGACGTCAAGGAATATTACTTCTACCTCGATAGCACTCCGACGCACTCCTACATGAAGTTTCTCTACAAGTATCCACAAGCGGAGTTCCCTTATCGCGACCTGGTGGAAACCAATAAACGGCGCTCCCGCGAAGAGCTCGAATACGAATTGCTTGACACTGGAATCTTTGACACCGATCGATATTTCGACGTGTTCGTGGAATACGCCAAGGCCGACCCAGACGACATTCTCATCCGCATTTCTGTTTACAACCGAGGCCCGGAGGCAGCAGAGCTTCATCTGCTTCCAACCCTTTGGTTTCGAAATACCTGGTCATGGGAAGAGGTGACAAAGCCAACGCTCAGTCAGCTTGGAGAGCAGTCAATTGTAGCTGGGCACCCGCAACTAGGCGCTCATACGCTTTACTGCGAAGGTGCGGACGAGCTTCTGTTCACGGACAATGAGACCAACGCCAGCCGGCTCTGGGGGCAGTCGAACGCATTTCCCTATGTGAAAGACGCATTTCACAACTATGTCATCTCAGGCAAACGGGAGTTGGTGAATCCGTCAAAGACAGGTACCAAAGCGGCAGCCCTTTTCCGCATGCAAATTCCTGCAAAGGGCAGCCAGGTCGTGCGCCTGCGTTTAAGTGCAAAAACACAAGCCAACCCGTTCAACTCATTCGACCAGATATTCGCGGCTCGTGTCGCGGAAGCGGACGAATTTTACGATCGAATTACTCCACGCTCTCTGAGCGAAGAGGAGCGCCGCGTGCACCGCCAAGCGATAGCGGGGATGCTGTGGAGCAAACAGTATTACTATTTCGACCTCGATCGCTGGCTGACCGAGCATGACGCCCATCCCCTGATGGGGAACGCCCATCGGAATGTGCGGAACACCGAATGGTTCCACATGCTGAACAGCGACATTATTTCGATGCCCGACAAATGGGAATATCCCTGGTATGCGGCCTGGGATCTGGCCTTTCATACGCTTGCTCTGTCGCTCGTGGATTTCGACTTTGCAAAAGACCAGCTCTTATTGATGCTACGGAACCTGTATTCGCACCCCAATGGCCAGATCCCCGCGTACGAATGGAATTTCAGCGATGTCAACCCTCCCGTGCATGCCTGGGCGACTCTGTTCCTGTACAACGTGGAGAGAGAGTTAGGTCGATCCGATCTGCGCTTCCTGGAGCGGTCGTTTCAGGGGTTGATGCAGAATTTCAACTGGTGGGTCAACCGGAAAGATCCATCGGGCAAGAATGTCTTTGCCGGTGGTTTTCTCGGTCTGGACAATATTGGCGTCTTCGATCGCAGCGCTCCGCTCCCCACGGGCGGTCATCTTGATCAAGCCGATGGTACGGCATGGATGGCTTTTTACTGCCAGTGCATGTTCGAGATTGCACTCATATTGACCGAGTACGACTCGATGTATGAAGAAGTCGCTTTCCGTTTCCTCGAACATTTCCTTTGGATTACATACGCGATGGATCGCATCGGAGACAGCCACGACGAAATGTGGGATTCGGAGGATGGCTTCTTCTACGACCTGCTCCATTTCCCGGATGGTAGCGCCATGCGGCTGAAGGTTCGCTCGATGGTTGGACTGCTGCCTCTGTGCGCTTCGACAGTGCTTGAGCCGGCAGGCATTGTTGCCAAGAGCCCGCGGTTGAAGAACCTGTTGGAAACGTTCAAGAAAAGGCATCCGGATTTGTTGAAGCATATTGCGCCCGCCGATGACAAATTTGTCGGATATGCTGGCCGTCAGCTCATGTCGGTTTGCAACAAACGGAAAATCGAGCAACTTTTGAAATACATGCTTGACGAGAACGAGTTCTTGGGTCCGTACGGCATACGTTCACTATCCAAATACCACTTGGATCATCCTTTTATTTTCGATCTCAGTGGACAAGAGTACAAAGTCCAATATCTGCCGGCGGAGTCGAACACCGGAATGTTCGGCGGCAATTCCAACTGGAGAGGACCCGTCTGGATGCCAGTAAATGCTTTGCTCATCCGTGGTCTGCTGAATCTTTATCAGTTTTACGGGGATGAGTTCAAAGTTGAGTGTCCCACAGGCTCGGGAAAATACATGACCATGTATGAGGTCGCAAGAGAGATTTCCCGAAGGCTGTCGAGCATCTTTCTGCCCGATGCCAATGGCGAGCGCCCAGTCTATGGAGGAGCCAGGAAGTTTCAGGAAGATCCCTACTGGAAAGACTACATCCTGTTTTATGAATATTTCCATGGAGACAACGGCGCGGGTCTGGGAGCCAGCCACCAAACTGGTTGGACGGGGATCATCGCCCGGGCATTGGATCTGTTCGCCCGAGTGAGCCCGGCTCTTGCACTCCAGATATCCAAGGACAAGCTTGTCGGGGAGATGACCCGTCAGCAGGTGGCCGGATAGCGATTCCGGAGCGAAGGAGAGTAGGATGCGCCGACCGCACAAAGTCCTGGTCTGTGTTCTCGATCTGACCCTCATCGCGCTATGTGGTTGCGCGGAATTGGTTCCGCACGACACAGCGAGCCTCCTCATTCCCAGATTTCACCGATCGGAACTTCTTGGATTTGCCGCAGGCTTTGGAACAACGTTCGCCGCAATGCCCGACTTGATCGCCATGCTCAAGCGGCGGTCGAGCGCCGGCATGAACCCGAGGATGGTCGCGATCATGGGTGTGTTTCAAATCCTCTGGGTCTATTACGGTTTGCTGATCGCTTCGCGGCCCGTAATCATATGGAACGTGATCGCAGTATTGATAAATTCGCTCACCGTCGGTGCATATCTCTATTTTGTTCGAAAAGAAAAGCGCCAAGCATCAGAAACAACCAGGCCGATGGCCGCTTAGACAGCGCGCGAAGCCGTTTCCCTGAGCCACGCTTCGCAACTCATCCGGTAACCCGGCAGCGTACCTTCCCCTCCTCACCATTCGAGTTTGCGACTGTTAGAACTGCCAGTGTCACATCGACGTGGCGTCTACTAGCTTGGGATAGGCCAGACATAGCAACAACCTGCGCCTCCTGTGGAGGCGGACAGGCCACTTGCCACCGCCCGGGTTATGACCTTCGCGATATTAGCCGTCGTATTCATCGCCGCGCTCCTGGCGTTGCTTGCGCTTCACGAGGCTGATCTGGAAGCCAACTACACCCTGCCCTTCACAAACCATACGTGTCACAGACGAGACGAGCGCAAGCGAGGTCTGGGGCGATAACAAGAGATGCATTGCCATCCAATGGATTCGGCGTGGCAGGAAGGAATCAACCGATGTCCGAGTTACGGTTCCAACATGAAAGTTACCTAAACCGTGCACTGGAAATTTCCATTCACGTCGGACTGCTCATTCTGTTGACTGGTACATGCCTCCTTATCTTGCGTCCCTTCGTCCCTCTGGTTCTCTGGGGCATCATCATTGCTATCGCGACATACCCCAGCTATCAGAAGCTCCAAAGTTTTCTCGGTGGACGTAGTGGGGCGGCCGCGATTATCTGTGACATCCTTCTACTTGCGATCCTGATCGTTCCGGTCGTGCTGTTGACGGGATCTTTCGTCGAGGGTATCCAGGGCTTGGTTGCACGCCTCAAAGATGGAACCCCCATGATCCCGCCTCCGCCTCCCCGGATTGAGACCTGGCCAATCGTCGGCATTCCCATAAGCAATGTGTGGCACCTCGCCTACACGAACCTGTCCGCTGCACTGCTCACCTTTTCGCCCGAGATCAAGGCCTTCATTCCCAAGCTGCTCCTCGCTTCGGCTGCAGTTGGCCTGGGGTTGCTGCAATGGATTCTGTCGATCGTTATCGCAGGGTTCCTACTCAGCAACGGGCCCGGCGCAGCGAAATTGGCGCACTCACTATCGCATCGCGTCTTTGGTGACAGAGGAGCGGAATTTGCGGAACTGGTTGGCGCCACGATTCGCAGCGTCACCACAGGAATCATCGGCGTTGCACTTGTCCAGTCAGTGTTTGCGGCACTCGGTTTCGTGGTGGCGAGGATGCCCGGGGCAGGATTGTGGTCCGCAATTTTCCTTTTCGCAGCCGTGGTTCAGGTAGGCGTTGTCGTGTTGATACCCGCTGCAATTTACATGTTTGCGATTGCGAGTACAACCAAAGCTGTGATGTTTCTGGTTTGGTGTGTCATAGTCGGGCTCATGGATAACGTGCTGAAACCGCTGCTGCTCGGACGTGGCGTTCCAGTTCCGATCGCGGTCGTGTTTCTGGGTGCAATTGGTGGGTTCATGGCGATGGGCACGATCGGATTATTTCTCGGGTCCATCGTCTTGTCCGTTGGATACAAGTTGTTGCTGGCTTGGATGGAGGACTCTGACCAAGTGAGCGGCGCAATACAAGAGGACCACAACGTGTCGGCTCACGCTGCCTAGTGAAAAGTGTTCGTGTCTTAGCCTCAATTGTGGAAGATTAGGTTGCTTCGATGGTAACGAAGGGTGGAGGCAGTGAAGGGCTTGGTTTCGCATTGCCAGACTGGTGTACCTGATCTATCAGCAATTGCGGGCGAAGGGGTACGTCGAAGTCGGCGACATTGAGTGGGAGTCCAAGAAAATGCTTCAAACAATGGTCCTGGAGCTGCGACGCTCCGTGGGGTCGGGATTACTTATCGCAGACATAATCCCTGATGGCCCGGCCGAAGCCGCAGGTCTTCAGGTTCAGGACACGATTCTTTCTTTCGACGGAAGCTCCGTGACCAGTTCTTCCGCAATTTTGCCATGTGCTTCTACGCTAAGCACGCAGGAAGCCGGGTTAAGCTCGAGCCGTTACGAGGGTCGCGCCGTTTTACCGCGAGTTGGGTCATTCATGGCGCGACATCACCATGTTCCCCACCTCAGTCAAAGAACATTGCCTGTCGTTGTTTCTAAACCGCTCCAGTGAACCAACCTTTCGCGCCACACGTTCTGCGCTTTGCACCGACTGGTGGTCTATTTATCCAATTGCCTTCACGAAGAACGAATGGTGCTGGACGGCCTCTCTACCACTGTCTTCGCCTCTGGAGAACAGGGCTGACGGGATCACAGACTTGGTGTCTTTGATGGGTTAGTTTTCACTCGCCGGTGATGGTCTCGAGATGCATCGAAACTACAAATATCAGGATGGGACTGCCATGAATATCCGAACCGTTGTTCTCAGCTGTACGTTCCTCTCTGCAATTCCTCTTTTCGCAAGACAAAAAACTGACCTGCTCGTCATGAAGAATGGAGACCGCATCACTTGTGAAGTGAAATCCCTTAATGGAGGAGTTCTCTCGATTGCTCTGGATTATGTCGACGGCACAGTCTCCGTGGATTGGTCGAAGGTCGCGCATTTGGAAAGTGGTCAGCTATTCGTGGTGCTGAGTCAGGACGGATCGTCACATGAGGGCACACTTGGCACTGTGCAAACCGTGGGCAACAAACCCATGGAGATTCAGGTCATGGAAAGCCAGGAAAACACCGTGGACATTGAAAGCCAGCAGATCGTCAAGATGACCGAGACCTCGGAAAAGATTTACCAGCGATTTAACGGATCCATCAATTTTGGAGTCATCTATTCCAAAGGCAACAGTGCAACACAATATAATTTAGGCACAGAGGCTGACTACCTGCGGGAACGGTGGGCAGCAGAATCTCTGCTGAGTTCGAACTTGTCCTCGAGTAGCGGCTCAAATGCCTCCACTCGAAATCAGCTGACGTTTCGCGGTTATCACCTTTTGCCCTGGGACAATTACTACTATGGCGGGCTGGGTAGCTTCCTGCAAAGCTCCGAACAAGGAATCCAGCTTCAAACTACAGTCGGCGGAGGTATTGGACATTTCTTCAAGAATACGAACCGCACCAGCATTGCACTACTCGGCGGTTTGGCGTGGCAGAGCACGAATTACAAGCCTTTAGCAACCCCGTTGGGCAGACAAAATATTGCAGCTGGCCTGATTGCTGCCGAGATAAAGGCTTTCAAGTTCAGCCGCACAAATCTGGCCCTCAGCGCAGCTCTCCTTCCTGCCCTCTCTGATCCGGGCCGTATCTTTTTCAACGCCAATGCATCCTATTACTTGAAGCTGTTCAACAACCTGTCCTGGAATTTTTCCTTCTACGGCAATTGGGACAGTCGCCCTCCAGGCGGTCTGCCCGGGAGCGACTACGGCACCAGCTCAGGACTTAGCTGGACGTTTGGAAACAGGTAGCGTTCGCACCTAAGAAATACTTATTTCGGCCTGCCCAACCAAGAATACTGCCAACCAACGGTGATGGTTTGGAAGTTGCCGCCATACCTGATGTACGCGCCATTGCTGTAACTGAACTTGAGAGATTCATGCTTGCTGACCGGAAGCGAAACCGTCCCTCCGAGGCGCGAATTTCGCTGGAGGCTTTTGATGTCTTGCTTACCATTCAGACTGGTCTGCCCTCCGAACCAGAAATTCCCGTCGAGAGAAGCCCACAAATGCGGCTTCACATCATAGCTAAGGTGACCCTCGAAGGCGCCCACAGGAGCCTGCGATTGTGTGGTCACTCCCGGATTGTATTGGTTGCGCGAAAAGAACTCACCGTTAGTTGTAAAAAACCATACCGCTCCGTAGGTGTCGAGCAGCCAATGATGCCAGCGCTGAGAGACGCCCAGTTCTGGCTTGAAGGCCCAACGATTGGCGCCATAGTTGATCAGCTTCGTCGGGTCATACTGGCCACTCGGAGTCACCACCTTCAAACTTAGGCCCACCAGAGTTTTTTGCTGCCACTTGACGAAGTCTTTCAGATCCATCGCCGGCCCGCCTTTCAGGTTTACGGAGAAGCGAAAAGCGGAGGCCAGCAAACCGGACCGGTAGACGTCCGTTTGGCTCCCCATCACTGTGCCATGAAAGTTGCCGATGCCATAGGGCACGGCAGCCAGAAAGCTGGCGGTGCGTCCAAAGAAACTGAGGGAATGAGAGTAGTTGAAAATCGACACGCTGACTTTGGCTCGCGCATCACTGATCGGTATTGCACCGTCGAAGATCAGGTTCCCGCTGTTGAAGGAATACGCCAAGGTCAGCGCATTCGAATGGACTGGCGTTATGATGTAAGCACGGGGGGCGAGGTCTTGGGCCACCAGTTGAAATGAGTACAGTATCGATACAATCGAAAGCGTGCACTTCAAGCAAGCCCGCATTTCAGATCCGAAGTCAACCAGGATTGATTGAAAAGGCAGACTACTTTGGATTCGCCTGGACTGTACTGCTGGTTGCCGATGGCCTAGCCAGGAACGCCGATAATTCTGAAGCGATCCTCAGTTCGACCAGTGAGTCGAGGCGATATTCTAGTTGGAAACATTCAGTAACCGTGAATCCGGGCAGCACTCTGCGGAACTCCACAAAATATCCCTTTCTCCGGTCGGCCTCGGCTCTCCAAATCCAGTGACTTTTCCGCCAGTTTTTTGCCTCAACATCCGTCAAAGTGATCCAGAGGCCGCATTGCTCTTAAATCACCTGAATGCGCTCATCGTTAAGTTTTTTGTTGCGCTTCGTACTACTTGTAAACCGGCTAGAAAACCGCGGCATCTTTTCGTCATCGCAATATTTCCTTTGACGCATCGAGCTTCGATACTCCAGCGGCCCATCGCGACAGTAATGGTCTAAGGTGGCTATGCGAACTGTCAGTAATGACAGTAGTGACAAGGCTCTGCGTTAACTAGCCTACGTTGTCGCTGGTCGACAATGTTGCCAGGACGATCAAATGCGGAACACGATGTGTCTTCAGTGGAAAGCCCGAATGTTGCGAGCAGAGTTGCTTCATACGCGATCCACGGAATTAGGCGCACCGGTACCCCCACCGCGACAGACATAAAATTGTTGCTTGGTGGAAGAGCCAGCCTGCGCCAGACGCTCCCACTCCTCCTCTTTTGCATTTGCGCGGTGACTCCTGTCGTTGGAATAACCGCCCGTTTGAATTACTTGCCGGCACTTTATTGGCAATATTCTTCTTGGGAACCGTTCCGCTGGAAACTCTTCGTGCTTATCGCTGCCCTAGTCATCGAGACGCTTCTCATATTTCTTCTCCTTCGTAATCGCGCGACCCGGAGACGTGTTGAGGAATCGCTGCGACGCAAGGAGGCAGACCTTTCAGAAGCCGAGCGCTTGGCAGGTATAGGAAGTTGGCGCTGGAACCCAAAGACTGATGCCCTTGCCTGTTCGGATGCAATTGTCAATCTCTTCGGATTGGATTCCACACTGCCACCGGCATCACTTGAACAGCTCGCACGATGTTTCACTCCTGAGACCCGGGTCCGACTGACGGAAAGTATGGAAAAGGTTTTGCGTACGAACGACCCCTGCGAAGTTGAACTAGAAGGTGCACGGGCAGATGGCCATAAGCTGTGGGTCAGTGTGCGTGGCGAGGCCGTTCGCGGTCACATCGGGTCTCCGGCGGAGGTGCGAGGCACGATGCAGGACATCACGGAGCGAAAGCGGGCCGAAGAAGCCAGGCTCAAACACTCGGTCATTGTAGAGTCCTCCGATGATTCGATCATTTCCGCCACTCTCGAGGGAATTATTACCGGCTGGAACTCGGGCGCACAGCGGATGTTCGGCTTCGAAGAAGCTGAAGCCGTCGGGCAGCCGATCTCAATTCTGGTGCCACCCGAACTGCAGGACGAATCAGAAATCATCACGCGTCAAGTTCTCGCGGGAGAACGAGTTGAACATCGCGAAACAGTTCGGATCACGAAAGACGGTATGAAGGTGCACGTTTCGTTAACTGTTTCCCCAGTCAGAGACTCCACAGGTCGAATCGTAGGAACCTCAAGGCTGGCGCGTGACATCACGAAAAAAAGACAAGCCCAATTCGAGCTCATGAAATCCGAGGAGACGTTCGCAAAAGCCTTTCGGCAAGGCCCCATGTCCCTAACTATGACCAACGCTCAAACCCAGCGCTACATCGATGTGAATAAAGCGTTCGAAGACTTGTCGGGCTATCGCCGGGAAGAGCTCATCGGGCGCACTCCGGCAGAACTGGGTATCTGGGCCGACCCTTCTGAAAGATCGAAATACATAGAAAGGCTGCTAGCAGAGCACACTCTGCGAGATATTGAGCTTCGCTTTGTCACGAAGACTGGCGAGATCCGGGTCGCCAATGGTTCTGCCGTGCTGATCGAGATTCATGGTGAGCCATGTGTTCTCTGGGCGGCGATAGACGTTACCGATCGCAAACGAGCCGAGCTGGCACTCCTGGAGAGTGAAAAACGGTTTCGCCTTATGGCCGACTCGGCACCGGTACTTATGTGGATGTCAGGCCCCGACAAGCTTCACGCCGATTTCAACCATGAATGGTTGAGATTTACTGGACGCAGTAATGAAGAGGAGTTAGGGGAAGGTTGGACACACGGCGTCCACCCGGACGATTTGCAAATGTGCCTTCATAGTTACGCTTACACATTTGAGGCACGAAAACCTTTTTCCATGGAGTATCGGCTTCTACGCCACGACGGCCAATACCGCTGGATCCTGGACAAGGGGGTACCATGGTTCCTCGAAAACGGGCAGTTTGGAGGCTACGTCGGCTGTTGCATCGATATTACCGAGCAGAAACAGGCCAAAGCAGTGCAAGCGGAACTCAGCGGTCGATTGATGCATGCTCATGAGGAAGAACGTACGCGAATCGCCAGAGAGCTGCACGACGATATCAGCCAAAGATTGGCGCTTCTAGCCAATGGAATTCAGGAGCTCGATCATTTCTGGAAGCCCGAATCGTCCCTGCAAGCAAAAGAACAGATTCACGGACTTTGGCAGCTGACCAGCGAAATCGCTGCTGATCTCCAGCAGGTCTCACATCAACTGCATCCCTCCAAGCTGCATTACCTTGGCTTGGCGTCGGCCACACGGGGCCTCTGCAATGAATTTTCCAAATTGCACAAGATTGAAGTCGAGTGCGTTATACGAAATCTGCCGGCTAGCCTGGATGAAAACGTTTCTTTAGGTTTATTCCGCACGGCTCAGGAGTCGCTGCATAACGTAGCTAAACACAGTCATGCCCATCTCGCAAAAGTGGAGCTGACGGTAGAGGAGAGCTATATAAGGCTACGCATATCCGACGATGGAGTTGGTTTCGATCATAGACGGGCGAAGGATGGTCGAGGACTGGGATTGGTAAGCATGCGAGAGCGGCTGAAGTTGGTCGGCGGCCAGCTCTCTGTTTGGTCCCACCCTTCACTTGGCACTCAGGTGGAAGCTACTGTGCCCATTGCGGCAAAGTACGCACAAACTCCATAGCTGTCTAGTCCTGGATTGAAAGATATAGTGCGTCCGCCGTCACTTTTGCCAGTATGCAAGAATGCTGAACGTCAAATAGGATGCAAACGTAGCTCGGATGTAGGTCACAAGTTGAGCTGGGCAATGTTTCTTGAGGTGCTCGCCGGGGAATGTTGCAGCTCCGGTCTCTAAAGGAGCCTTCGTGCGGAAAGCAAGCATACTGCTCGCTGACGACAATTCAATTGTTATCCATCATGTCAGCTCCTTGCTACAAAGCGATGATGAGTACGAAGTTGTTGGTGCTCTCAATGACGGTGCGGCTGTGTTGAGCGAGTACCAGCGGCTCCGGCCAGACGTAATTGTGCTCGACATCACAATGGAACTGCTGAGCGGAATCGATGTGGCACGGCAGTTGCGCGATTGTGGCTGCCATTCCAAAATCGTCTTCTTAACCGTTCACGAAGATGCCGAATTTGTGAATGCCGCAATGGGCGCTGGCGGTTCGGCCTACGTTGTGAAGTCAAGGTTAGGTATAGACTTGATTCCCGCTATTCACGCAGCGCTCTGCGACAAATTCTTTGTTTCACCCAGCCTGCTCGGCGAGCGAACCTGAACTCCTGGCTCCCCTCGCCTGCCACCAAGATAAACCACTGTCACTTATAACAGTTACCGCTTTTACTTCTTGCCGCTACTGTTTCTGCAGGACGCTTCCGTCAATCACGGTTGCGGGGCACCTTCGGACAATCCCGGGGGCTGGTGCCGATGTAGTCCCTGTCCTGGAATCGTGAGTGGTTCACGAGAGTAAATGCAATGCGTTTCTTTCTCACACTCGAGCGGCTGTTATTTATTTTCGGTCTGTTGATGCTGGGCATATATTTGGGAGCCCGCGTGCATTCGGCCTCATCTTCCCGGTCCACAGTGGAGAATTTCAAGCGGGAACAGCTCCAAGCGCCGGATCAAGAGAACACTGCAGTGCTTGCCGCGGAAAAACCGGACTTCACTCTTTGGTCGCCAAAACGAATCGCCGAATACGAGGACAGCTTAGCCACCTATTTCACCCCAGCCATTGGAATCCTTCGGATTCCGAAAATTCACGTCGAAGTGCCGCTCCTGGATGGAACCGATGAGTTGGCCCTGAACCGGGGGGTCGGGCGAATTGCCGGTACCGCCAGCCCGGGGCAGCCAGGCAACATTGGGATCGCGGGCCATCGCGATGGGTTCTTTCGCGGGTTGAAAGATGTCGCGCTGGGAGATATCGTCGAGGTGGTTACACAAAGACGCACCGAAACCTACATTATCGACAACGTAGTCATCGTTGATCCCCACGACACATCGGTTCTGCGCGCCCGCCAGCGCCCCTCACTAACGCTGGTGACCTGCTACCCCTTTCATTTCATCGGGAGCGCCCCTCAACGCTACATCGTCCAAGCGTCACTTGCCGATTCGGTTGCAGAAACTACTCGCACAGTGGAACGGTCAAATGCTGACATCAACAACTTTGATCAGCTGCAAAAACGACGGGACTCGCCTCGAAACTGAAGCACTAATGATTTTTGATCTGGTAACAGCAAAACTGACACTGACAAGGAGAAACAAAATGAGCTCAAACACAACATGGAAACAACTATCGCTGATGCTTATGATGGGATTGCTTTGCCTGGCTTTTTCCTTGGGCATGAGCGCGCAAGTGCAGACGCAAACCAGTACGACTAGTCACTCACCCACGATCGAAACCACGGTCGAGCGGGGTGAGGTCGTCTACGTACAGGGCAATGAGCTGGTCGTCAAGATGGACAATGGTTCGCTCCGAGATTTTGCCAACGTTCCAGAAAGCGCCAGAGTCATTGTTGATGGTCGGGAGATCGGGATTCACGATGTGAAAGTCGGGATGAAGCTCGAGAAGTCGATCACTACAACTTCCACTCCCAAGACCATTACCACAGTCCAGACTGTAACCGGAAAGGTGTGGAACATCAACCCTCCGAGTAACGTGATTCTGACGCTCGAAGACGGTACCAATCAGCAGTTCAAGATTCCCAAAGACCAGAAATTTAGCGTTGACGGAAAGATGGTCGATGCTTGGGGGTTGAAGAAAGGCATGAAGGTTTCGGCTACTAAGATTGTCGAGGTACCCGAGATTCACGTCAGCCACGAGCAGCAGCTGACCGGCTCAATGCCACCGCCGCCACCAGCGCCGCCAGCCGATCAACCTATCCTCATCGCCTCAGCTTCACCAACGCCAACCCCTGAAACACCGGCAGAACTGCCGAAAACCGGCAGTCTGCTGCCATTGATCGGATTGCTGGGGTTTGCGTTTGTTGCTGCGGCGCTGGGACTGAAAACGGTTCGGCGTCTTAGCTAAGCACGATTATCACCTGGTCCAAGTCGAGGTGTGAGATTGATACGGACCCGGTTCCACTTTCGAAGGAATGAGGATTTCCGGACAGAGTCTTGCCGCCGGTGGTAGTAGCAATCGTGCGGCAAGATGAGGAGAACTAATGAAATATCTCGCGGTTGTTTTTCTCCTGGATTTGCTCGCCTCCGTTGCCATAGCTCAAACGACTGCGCCGGCATGGTCGCCTGCAAAAAGCATTGGGATGTTTGCTTATCCGAGGAACCAGCAGAATTCTGACCAGCAACTGAAGGATGAGAGTGAGTGCTACGGGTCTGCCAAACAGAATTCAGGAGTAGACCCGCAAGCTCCCGCTCCATCAGCACCCAGTGCACAAGAACAGCAAGCAGCACAACAACAAGCGGCCCAACAGGCTGGCAACGACGTGCCCAAAGGTGGAACGGTAAAGGGTTCCGCGAAGGGTGCGGCCGGGGGCGCGGCTATCGGAGCCATCGCTGGTGATGCCGGAACCGGGGCCGCGATTGGGGCAACCGTAGGTGCTGTATCAGGAAGGCGACGTCAGAGGCAGGCTGAGGCACAGGCTAAGCAGCAGGCGGCCGCACAGTCGGCTCAGGCCGAGCAACAGGCTCAGTCCCAGACCACTGCACAGCACCAGAATCAGCTCAATACGTTTAAGAAGGCTTTCTCGGCATGCATGGATGCCCGCGGATACTCGGTTCAGTAGTTCGCGGCAGACAAGCTCGGCAGTGCAAACATGGAAGTCATTGGCGTCGCCAGCTTTTGAAGAACTGTAGAAATCACAAAGATTAAAAGAGAGGCCGTATGAGGAATCTAGCTATTATTTGCGCGATGTGCCTACTGATTACGCCAGCTATTTTGGCGCAAACAGTTGAAGTTTCAGCCCCGCCCATAACCGACACCGACATCCAATTGCTACGCTCCGATTTGCAGGCCGCCAAAAACCAGGTCATTGCAGACACCATGAAGTTCACCGAAGCCGAGTCTACTGCATTCTGGCCGGTCTACCGCGATTACACACATGATCAGAATGTCATCGCTGACAAGAGGCTGCAGGTAATCAAGGACTATGCGAAGTCCTACGACACGATGGATAACGCGAAGGCAAAGGATATGGTTCAGCGGATGATGAATGTCGATGACGAATTACTGAATCTGCGCGAGAAGTATTGGCCAAAATTCGAGCAGGCTCTGGGGGCAAAAAGAGCAGCGAAGTTCTATCAGGTAGATAACCGCCTGAGCCTGATGATCAATCTGCAATTGGCGGCTCAGATTCCGCTGATTCCGTAGCAGCGACGAGAGGCACTCCGGGCTGCCACAAAGCTATCTAGTTTCGGCTGACTCTCAGCTTGGATCCCCATCGGAACGGCGCACTGGACGGTCATCGCCAAGCGCTTATCATCGGCGCTGCAAAACGGGATGGTCGTCCTCATCTTTGGAGTCAGACTTGTCCGCGTTCGCTGTGTTTACTTCCCTCCGAAGGGTGGGGACCGACGGACTCTCCCCTTTTCGCTGCCGCCTGTTCTCGATTTCCAATAGGTGCGCCTTGACTGTGTCAAACTCCGACGTGGTGACAAGGTACTGTTCCCGAAGAGGCAGGATTCTGGCGATCTCGGCTTGGCTTTTGCTCACGCGGTCGGCGGTTTGCGGATGCGAGGCAAAGGCTCGAGCCAGCCTGCCCGCTTTCCCAGGTTCCTGGGCTTGAACTTTCTCGAAAAACGTGACTAACGCTTGCGGGTCGTAGCCAGCTTCATACATGTACTCGATTCCGAGGTAATCGGCTTCCGCTTCAAAACTGCGCGAGAATTTAGTGAAAGTCAACGGGACTGCTACTCGGATGATGCTCTGTATCACTACGCCGGCACCACCCCCGACGAATATCAGTGGGATAGATAGCAGGCTCGCCATTTGGGACCGTGTCATTTGCCGCGTCGCGTGTCGTGCCGCCACATGCGCAATCTCATGAGCGACGGCGCCGGCCAGCTCGGCTTCATCATCGGCGGCCAGGATCAGCCCCGAGTTTACGTAAAGGAACCCACCCGGCAGACTGAAGGCATTCACTTCGTCCGAGTCAATTACCTTAATAGTAAAGGGTACTTGTGCATCAGAGTTACGCACCAAATTCTGCCCTAGCCGATTGACGAACTCAGTCACCATCGGGTCGTCGAGTAACTTCGACTGCGAGTCCACCACCTGTGCATACTCGCGTCCCATGCGGATCTCGCTCTCAAGTGAATACCAGTTGCCAGCACCGCTCCTCCCAATTTTGCGGTTCCCGATGGCATTTATGTCGTCCTTTGCAGATTCGTGTTTCTGGGGAACTTGGCCGCTGGTACTGGATTGCATCGTGTCGGGCGGCTGGACTGCTTGCGATATGAGTTGTTGATTGACCGCACCGAAGGCGGCGATTGTCATTACCAACACCAGAGATCGACGGAACATGGATTGGTCACCGGCCTTATGATTGGCAGCGGGCCAGGAAGCACCTGCTGAGGGCGTTGTTTTGCCTCTCTCAATGCTCCACGGCGTCCAGGGCCACGGAGCTTGTTTTGCATCAATCAATTTCTCTAGGTCGAACAAGCAGCCACCGATCGCACGCACGTCTGGAGAGGCGCTGCAAGCAGCCTATGCCCCTTGGTCCTGAGTTGGGACTGGTAAAACCTACAGTTGAAACCAGCAAGAAAAATGTCACTCCGAGCGGCCACGTTCGCTCTCTGAAGTTCCCATGCTTACCTGTCAAAGTTGGCAGTTGGCACCTCCTTTGATCTTTGGCTATATGGAAGTCGGGAAGGCTGGAGTTTTCGAACTTCTATGAATGCGCAACGGCCCGACGAACAAATCGGCGGCAACCCGGTTCGCGTCACTGATTGTTATATCTGGGCTGCAATTCATTACCTGGATTCTCCTTCGGGTTACCGTGAATGCCTTCCTTACAGCCGCCAAAGAGTAGAACTTCCTGCTGGGGGCATGGTCCTTCTAGGAGATAAACCTCCTTCGCCCTGGATCACGGGAATCAAGATCATGATTGGAGTTGGTTTTGCAGGCGTAGTTGTGCCGTGGATCATCCGAGCCTGCCAGTGATGTTTCAGGTGTGGCAATAACACTTCTTCCAGAATTCAGTGATGATTGGAAGATCGGTTTTCCCGAACCGGGTGAAGAAAAAGTCGCTCAGGGGCAAGTAGTACGATTTTCCCTCGCTTCTTAAGAATCGCTCCCCTTCGGTGCCACTCGCTCAGAAGACGGCTAGCAGTAAACGGTGTGATGTTCGCGGCATTGGCCAAATTCTCATTCGTAATATCCAATTCAAGACCATTTACAACCGTGTCACCAATTCCCTGGGCGAGACTCAGCAGGACTTGCGCAAGCCGCTCGCGCGCGGTGTTGGAGACCAGTGCTAAATGAGCCGCGACGAACCAGGTCAAATGATCCGAGGCAAATGGCAACACATTGTCCAACAGTTTTGGGTATTGAGCCGCAAGGGCTCTGATTTTAGTTCGGGACCATACGAATGCCGAGCTATCTTTCACCATTTCCGTACCGACGAGATAAAGAGAGGGGCTGGAGAGTATTGCTCCGATACCGAGAATTTCACCGGGCGGAAGCCAGCGCAGGAAGACCTTTCGACCATCCTGAGTGATGTAGAACATTCTGGCGCAGCCCGTGCTCAGCAGAAAAAAATAATCGCTAGGATCACCCTGGTTGATGACGATAGAATTCGCGGGATAGCGCCGGCGCGTTGCGATCGCCAGGATCGCGTCGACCTCCGCCTTTGTCATACCTTCAAGAAATACCGATCTCAGATGTTGCCCTGCGAAAGACGCAGACAATGCCGATCCACTCCGGTACGAAGCGGCGGGGATGGTAAGGCTCATATTCTCTACTCCATCATCAATGTCCCGCTCTGGGCTGTGAGCAGGTCGCCTCTAGGTCCGCTGAGGCGACAACGAGGAGGCACAGAGGAAATCCGAGGAGCGACTCAGTTCTAAATCCTATTTGGAGGCCTGCCAACTCTCACTGGGCGCAATAGCGGTTTTTCCCGGATTCACTGGCAGAACCGACAAGTGACGGCAGGTGATGGAGCGGCTCAAATGCCGATATTTCCTCTCACCCAACCGTCAGGATTACGTGTTTGTACGGCCGGGCGATCTATCGCCCATTGCGGAAAATAGTGGGCACCTCAGCCTCATAGCATTGTGACAATGCGTTGACCGAAGTGCCCGGCTCTATTCCCGAATCGCATCGGAAGTTCACGCTACTCATCGACCGAGCGAATGCCAACTTCTAGCGCTCTACGAGTTCTTCCGTGGTTTTCTTCGAGGCTTCGTATGCACCTCGATAACCACGCGCCACGGCCCGAACGCCTCGTCCGATTTCTTCGTACACATCATCTCCTAAATTGGCGAGGGAAACACGCAGCGACCAGTTTGGCGCATCGAATCCGCCACCGTTCAGCAGCACGATGCCGTGGTCCTCGGCCAGTCGGAAAGCAAGATCAAGCGGGTGGACGTGTTTTTTAAGATACTCGACAGCGTCCACACCGATGTTCTTGCGAGCCCAGAATTCGAAATCGATCAAGCCGTAGTATGCGTCGTAGAGCGGATTCGGGCTGACTTCGAGGCCGAGTCCCTCGATCATCAACAGGGCACGCCGATGCACGATCTCGCGGCACGCCTTCTGATACCGCTTCTCGCAATCCATCAGCTCCACCAAAGAGAACATGCTCATCATGACCTGCTGCGGTAACGAAAGCCCGGCCGTGTGGTTCAGGGCCACGTCGCGACTGTCCGCAACAATTCGATCAATAAACTTTACATTGCGTGGCTCGAGCGTCAGGGCGCCGTAGCGTTTATCAAGCGCGTGAAGATCTGGATCTGGCAGCTTCTTGATCATTCTGTCGAAAATGTTGTTTTCGTGGATTGCGATGATGCCAAGTCGCCAGCCCGTAGCCCCGAAATATTTCGAATACGAATAAACACCAATAGTGTTTTGCGGCAATTCCCCGAGCAAGGACCGGAACTCCGGGACGAACGTTCCATACACGTCATCCGTCAGGAGCATAAGGTCGGGACGCTTCGTTTTCACGAGCTTAGCAAGCTTGGCAATCGTTTCCTTGCTGAGGGCGACGCCGGTTGGATTGCCCGGATTCACCACGAAAAATGCCTTGATCTTCGGGTCCTCCAGTTTCTGGATTTCGGAGTCGGTGAACTGAAAGCGATTCTCCTGGGGAGCCTCGATCTTGACTACGTTCAAGGCGTAGTCCTCGAGATGCGGCATCTCGATATAGGGAGTGAAGATCGGTGTGCCCAGCGCGATGGTGTCACCCGGACGGAGTAGTCGATTGGCTTTGAGTGACTTGAAGATGTAACACATCGCCGCCGTGCCGCCTTCGACTGCGTACAGGTCAAACTTGCCGCTAGGCCGCGGATCTCCGCACATGGCCCACATCAAGTACTCGTGGGCGATGCGCTCGTTATGGACAAGCATGCGGTCCGGGACTGGGTAGTTGTCGCCAATGATCGAATCTACGAGTTCGTGCACGAACGCATCGGGCTCGAAACCAAACGTCTTGACGGCAAATGGCACCATCGCTGACAGGAAGGAGGCTCCGGGCATATCGGAGTGCTTGCCTAGCCAAGCCTCAAGGCGGCCGGCGATGCCTTGCGCCTGCGGCATTCCACCGATACCTGCTGGGTGCTCCATTACGCGTTTGCTCTCGGTAATCGCAAACTGTCCGAGCAGGAAGTAGCCCTCTCGTGGTGTGGTGGCGATCCAATTGGGATTTCCGCGTCCGGCATTAAGAAATGCCGATTGTGTCGTTCTCGAGGTTTTCTTGGCGAGTTTGATTAGTTCGTCTTTGATTTCGAACGGGCTGAGAGTCTCGAAGCTTCGGAGGTTTGCGAGTTCCATTGTTGTCTCCTTGGTTATTTCATGAATCCTGACGACATAAGAATGATGACGACCATGCCCCAGATCGTGAGCAGGGTGTTGCCCACGGCGTAAGTTACGGTATAGCCCAGCGCGGGCACCTGGCTTTGGGCGATGTCACAGACCAGGCCGAGCGAAGCTGTCGTGGTGCGCGCCCCGGAGATGATGCCGAGTGTGATCGCGTCATGGAAGCGGAAGATGTACTTGGCGATGAACATTCCAAACACCAGAGGCAACGTCGTTGCCAGAGCTCCCCACAGGAACAGGCCAGCACCCTGGGTTCGTAAGCCGTTCACAAAACCTGGGCCAGCCGAGATGCCGACTATGGCGATAAAGATGTTGAGGCCGACGGAGTTCATGAACCAGACCGTCGAGGTTGGGATACGGCCAAACTTGGGATGCACGGAACGTATCCACCCGCAAACGAGTCCCGATATCAGCGCGCCGCCGGCGGTGGAAAGCGTTATCGGTACTCCGGCCACTTTCCACACCAGCGAGCCGATCAGCGCGCCGACTGCGATTCCAGCACCGATGAACGCGACATCCGCGACATCAGTCGCTCGATCGGGAACACCCAGCATTCTTGATCGCATTGTTGGTGTCTTGGGTGCGGCCGACCAGGGTAACGATATCGCCCCGGAAAATTTCCGTGTTTGGAAGGATAGGAATCGAGGTCGCAACCGCACCCCGAACGATCTTGCGCACGAAAACGCCACGAGCGCTGGGTACTCCGGCGAGTTCAGCAAGAGTCTTGCCATCCACATCTTTATTAGTGACGTAAACGTCCACGCCCTCGACGGGAACGCTCAACAATTCGGGATCATCGACTTCCAATTCTTCTTCGCCAGTGACGTTCATGGGCGCCGGGCGAGCGCCTGCTACTGCTGCCAACTTCCGCCGTTCGCCCACAAGTTTCACGAGCGCCTCGCGGGCACCTGCGACTGCCACGATGTCGCCCTCACGCAAAACGGTATCCGCAGTCGCGTTTTCAATGATCCCGTTACGCCGCACGCGCAACACAAAAACACGCAGGTCGGGAACCAGCGCTTCGGCCTCAGCGGCCCGAAGGCCGTTGACTATGCCGCCCGGCTGCACACGGAAAGCGCGCATTTCCCAACGGCGCCAGGCAGATCCAACTCCGCCGAGTTCCTTGATGCCGCCTTGTTTCTCCTCGTAGTCTTTGCAGGCAGCCGGAAGATCGATGCGCAGCAGCGCCGGACCGGCCAACGCGATCACGAGCGCGGATCCGACGGTTCCAAACATGTAGGTGACGGCGTAGGCGACGGGCATGGAATCGATTAGCTTCTTGGCCTCGTCACCCGAAAGGCCCAGACGGTTGATGGCATCGGTGGAAAGCCCCAGTGCAGCGGAAATGGTTTGCGACCCGGAGTACAATCCCGCGGAATAGCCGAAATCGTAGCCAGCTATCTTACAAATCGCGACGGGCACTAAAAGGCAGAACAAACACTGAACCACGGAAAAGATCGCTTGCGGCACGCCATCCTTCGCAATTCCGCGAACAAATTGAGGGCCCACTCCGTAGCCGACAGCAAACAGGAACATAAGGAAGACGGTGGCTTTGAGGGGCTGCGAAATCGTAATACCAATTTGGCCGATCAGAACACCGGCCAGGAGCGTAGCCGTTACCGAGCCCAAGCCGATTCCTCGGAACGTAAACTTGCCAAAATAGTAGCCCAGAGCAAGCACCAGAAAAATGGCAATCTCCGGATACTGTCGCAGAGTCGCAGCAAACCAAGTAAAGATGAACATCGTCTACTCCTTTTCATAGACAGGCAACGCCTGGGCTCCAGCGAACTAAGCAGAAAGACGCTTTCAAGGGGAGAATAGGGTCACTGGAATGCCATGTCGCCTGTCAGATATGACAGGTTTCAGCGGCTGAAATCCGGCAGCATTTGAGGGGAGAGCATCCTCGAGTGCAAAGTCAAGCAGAAGCGCACAACTGAACTGGTCTTCTCTACCCAAAGTATGTGAAGGCTTATGAAGCTTTGGGAAGATCGATGCTTAGCTCTTGCGAAGCGCCCGGGAGGAGGTATGGGTACGAACGAGATGAACGTAATGCCGAAGGCGAACCCGAACTGAATCTGCTGTTGCCAAAGAGCATACGGCAACAACCACTGTGGGAGTCTTCATACGAGAACATCGAAGATCTTCTTTTCCCAAGAAGGTTGCCGCTGTGGCTTCGAAGAGCGCAGCTTTGCACTCACTAGATGCGTCAGAGAAAGTGCACACATCTTTCATGAAACGTCTGGCAACTCTGACAGGTCTAAGAAAGCCCTCCGTTCTGTTCTACTCAGTTGCAAATGCAGGGAAGCCATGACGTCACGCCATGATCTGCCCTCAAATCCACAGTGAAGGAGATCGGCAATGAAGTTCAGAACTTTTGTTTCAACTCTGGCTGTGATCTTGCTGGTTGGAAGTTTGGCGAATGCCGGGGATTCACCTGACGAAAAAAAAGACAAGACTCGAAAAATGGCAGCGGCAACCCTGGAGGATCTCTATAAGCTTGAACCCGCGTCCAGGCAGCTTATCCAGCAGTCGTTCGGATATGCAGTCTTCAGCAACACCGGCACAAATCTGCTGCTGATGAGTACGGCACGCGGCGCAGGTGTTGCCATCAGTTCGAAACCGAGGCAAGAGACTTTCATGAAGATGGTCTCAGCAGGCGCAGGCCTGGGGGTGGGTGTGAAGGACTATCGAGTGGTTTTTGCGTTCCAGACGCAGCAGGCCTTGGCGGGATTTCTCGATTCAGGTTGGTCAGGTTCGGGACAAGCTGATGCCGCGGCAAAGACCAGTAAGTCGGGCGGGGCATATTCGGGAGCGACCATGGTAGAGCCGGACGTGTGGGTGTACCAGATCACCAAGAAGGGTCTTGCGCTTCAACTGACCCTGCAGGGCACAAAATACTATAAGGATGACGACCTCAACAAACCGTAGCTCCCGGCGGAACGCGTTTACTCTTTCTAGGAGTCTTCACGATAGGCGATTTATGAGTTTATCTAAGCGAGCAATTGCAGAGTTTGTTGGAACCTTTTGGCTGGTGTTCGGTGGATGCGGAAGTGCAGTACTGGCTGCGGCCTTTCCCCAACTAGGGATTGGATTCTACGGAGTCGCTTTCGCATTCGGACTCACCGTGCTGACGATGGCTTATGCGATCGGGCACATCTCGGGCTGCCATCTGAATCCAGCAGTCTCGCTCGGTCTCGTAGCCGGGAAACGGTTCCCCATCGCAGAATTGTTTCCCTATGTGATCGCGCAAGTTCTGGGAGCTACCGCAGGAGCTGGGGTACTGTACGTGATCGCGAGTGGAAAAGCAGGATTCGACCTAAGCGGAGGTTTCGCATCGAACGGCTACGCTTCACATTCACCCGGCGGGTATTCTCTAGTAGCATGCTTTGTCGCGGAAGTGGTCTTGACCTTCTTTTTCCTCATGATCATTATGGGAGCAACAGACCGTCGCGCTCCTGCGGGCTTTGCACCCATCGCGATTGGCTTGGGGTTGACTCTGATTCATCTAATCGGAATCCCGGTCACGAATCTCTCAGTAAACCCTGCACGGAGTACGGGGCCGGCAATCTTTGTTGGCGGATGGGCGATCGCCCAGCTGTGGATGTTCTGGATAGCCCCCATCATTGGCGCCCTCCTGGGAGGAGCACTGTACTCGGGAATCTTCGAGTCATGAACTGGAATGGGAGAGACTGACGTGGTCAGCAAAGGCCGAGCGGCAACTGCATCAAGCAAGGGCGACTAACTTTGCAGGCATGGCGTCGGCCACACCTTGTTGGCGGTCGCAATCAGGACTCGCTTTCGTTCTAATTCTCTTGAGTTTTGTCAGCAGTGGTTGTCAGGATGCGTGCCAACTAAGCGACCAAATGGTTCCGGATCGCATAGCGGACAAGATCGGCGCTGCTTCTAGCGCCAAGTACATCCATGATGCGGTATTTGTGAAAAGCCACTGTCCTGGTAGTCATGTTCAAAATACCAGCGACCTCCTTCATGACTTTGCCTTCCACCAGTAGTTGCAGCACTTCGCGCTGCCGTAGTGTGAGCCGTTCTTCCTCTTCCACCGGCATCTTAGATTGCCTACGCAAGTAGTCGACAGTTTCCTTTGACAGGGGTAGGGAAATATACGACATGCCTCGCAGCACTCTCCGAACGGCAAGGACCATTTCATCCGCGGCGGAGGTTTTCAACAAATACCCTGAGGCCCCGCGACGGAACGCTTCGGCCGCTATCTCAGGGTCGGGATTCATCGTGAGGAATACAAGTTTTACGGCGGGCAGTATCTCCTTCACCTTCTGGCCGGCATCCAACCCGTTCAGAATCGGCATGGCGATATCGACTATGATCACGTCTGGCCTGAGATCTATAGCGCTTTCGATCAGGGCGCGGCCGTCGCGAACGCTGCCTACCACGTGAAATTCCTTTTCGAGCAGGGTCCTGCACAGGTCCGCCACCAAGGTATGGTCGTCGGCTATTAGAATGCGAGAGCGGTGTGTCGACATGGCATTGATACCCCTATCGCAATTCTCTAGTGCAGCCAGCGGTTTCGCCAACTAGGAAAAGTCCTAGGTCGCGGTTAAGGCCGCGAGACTTGACTATATGGCTTACTGTCGCGAGCAGGAGCTAGATGGAGTGCTTCGGCATTATTCTCGAATGAGCCAGCTGGCGACGCAACGGCTAGCTTTTACAACTCTTAGCGCGCTATCGACGGTGAAATAAAATGGTGGCCTGACAGCGCCTCATTTATGGCAGGTACAAGATCCGTTCCCAGGTGTGATTTGTTGACGTAGCCGAATGCGCCTTCGGCGAAGCATGCATATAGAAACGCGGGCTGCTGATGAACTGTTAAGAACACCAATTTGGCGGTTGATCCAGCCTCACGGAGTTCATGGGCGGCCTCGATCCCGGTCATTATCGGCATCGATATATCCAATACAATCACGTCTGGCTGAAGCTTTAACGCCTGGGACACTAGATCTTTCCCGTTATTAGCAGTCCCGACCACCTGATAGTTCCGTAAGAGCGACAGGGCACGTCCGAGCAACGCATCGTGGTCGTCGGCGAGAAGAAGTGTTGGTGTGCTCAACGGTACATCTTCCCTTTCGCTGGCAGGGGCCTTATCCGCGCGTGACTCGGCCTTCCTTGGCAATGCTAGGCAGGCTGCCTGGTTACCGCAACTAGGAAAACCGATAGGCCGATCTAGAACCTCTGTGACTGGGAAATAAGGTGCCGTTTGAGAGCAAATAAGACCAACTCAGCGTTGTTTTTCAGGTTGAACGCGTGCATCACGCGGTACTTGTGGAACATGACAGTCTTCTCGCTGAGCTTGAGAATATCTGCCACTTCCTTCATCGGACGGCCCTCGGCAAGCAACTGAAGCACATCCTGCTGCCGGCGTGTCAGTTCTTTCGAGAATTGCTGGGCACGGGCCTCGCGGACTGCCCAGTTTTCAGCACGGAGTTTCGCGGTTACGTATGCCCTGCCTTGAAGTACTTCCGAAACAGCCTTCAGCAGTTCGGAAGCTGCGGCGTGCTTGAGGACGTATCCCACGGCACCGAGATTGAGGGCGGCCGCCGCAAGATTGGGGTCATCATTCATGGTCAGGAAGACAAGCTTCGCTGCGGGGAGAGTTGACTTGAGCCGCTCCGCCGTATCCAGACCGTTCAGCAAAGGCATACAAATATCAAGAACGATGACGTCCGGCTTTAGCTCGGAGGCTTTGACAAGCAACTCTCGGCCGTCCCCAGCAATGCCAACCACGTCGTATGTTTTCTCGAGCAGCGAGCGGAGCCCTTCGGCCACGACGCTGTGGTCATCGGCAATAAGGACCCTCAAGCGATTTGTAGACTGGTCGAGTTCCTGCATAGCATCCACCAGACAATCGGCTGTCCTCAATCCATCCTAACTCGCGCGTTGGGCAGCAAGCTTCAACGGCAGCCAAGCATCAATTCTAACTCCTTCCATGGGCCGCGAGTGAATTTCCAGTTGGCCTCCTAGAAGTCGCAAACGTTCCTCCATGCTCCGAATGCCGATGCCACCTTCCGCTGAGAGCTTGCTCGAATCAAAGCCCCTTCCTCGATCAGAAACTGACAGATGCAGACTATCGCCTGACCATTCCAGCCGAACCTCAGCTCTGTGCGCATCGCTGTGCCTTTTGATGTTCCGAAGTGTTTCCTGAGCGATACGAAAAATACAGAGACTCGCATCTTCCGGAATGCCACGCGGAACATTCTCGTTCGCAAAGTCGACCTGTATGCCCTGTTGGTCCGAGAACTCACGGCAGAAAGCTTTCAGACCAGCGACCAGCCCTAGACTCTCCAGAGTAGAAGAATGCAAGCGATGTGATAAGGAGTGCAGATCCGCACCAAGCTCGCCGACGCGATTGAAGAGTTTATGGATTTTCTGACTGGCTTCGTCCGAAGAGTCCCCAATGGTTTCAGCCAACTCTTCCAGGTCAATCGCCACCATAGCCAGCCGTTGGTTGTAATCGTCATGAAGTTCACGGGCAATTCGCTTGCGTTCTTCGTCTTGCGCCTCGATCAGGCGGCCGCTCAAGTTCTCGAGGGCCGCCTCTGCCATCTTTCGTTCAGTGACATCAATGCAAGACCCTATGTATCCAGCAAACGAACCGTCTGGGTTGAATCTCGGCACTCCAATATCGAGTACCCACCTGTATTCCCCGTCGTGGCGGCGGAGCCGATACTCCATCTGGAATTGCTCGCGCCGATCAAACCGCACCGTATATGTATCCATGCAGCTCTTCAGGTCTGCAGGGTGCACTGCTTCTGCCCAGCCGTTGCCAAGCTGGGCTTCTACAGGAAGTCCTGTGAACTCCAGCCAGGGCTGATTGAAATAAGTGCAAAGTTTGTCGGGCCCGGACATCCAGATGAGCACGGGGGCCGTGTTGGCGACCAGGCGGAAGCGTTCCTCGCTCTCGCGCACCGCAGCTTCTGCCTTTCTTCGTCTCGCTCGCTGCCACAGTAACCCGCCAATCAGCAACGCCTCGAATAAGATCAACGAGATGCCGCCAATGATGTACGCCTTGTAAGACTCCCAGACACTGCGCTGCGGGTTCAGGACGATGCTGCCCGCGGGAAGGTCTCGTTCCTTGAGACCCCAGCGCTGGAGCGAACGCCAGTCGAACATGTAGGCGTGGTTGCTCGTGACGACGGGGATATCCTGGGGCTTCTCGCCGTTGAGAACCCGCGTAGCCATCTCTGCCGCAATGCGACCGTCGTCCGCCCAGTTCACCAGATCGCCACCCACCGCTCCTGCTTTAAGATCGACATCGTCCATTACAAAGACAGGAGCATTCGCTGCACTGGCCACCATCGTTATCGATTGAGCTGAATCGACAAAGCGGTCTCCCGCCAGATCTTGCGAGATTGAAGTGTGAAAAACAATCGTATCGTTGGGTAGATGCTTGAGCCTCTCGAGCAGGGCGGGCATGGTCAAGTCGAAAAGATACGTGAATTCAAACTTCGATTCGTAGTTGTGGAAACTCTGCTTAGCGATAGCTTCCCATCCTTCGTCAAACGTACCCACTCCACCGACGACTACCACGTGCTTAGTGTTGGGCAGCAAGTGCAACGCCGCATTCAGGGTTCCCTCAGGGTGTAACTGGGCCAAAACACCCGTAGAGGGAATGCCGTGCCTTAGCTGGTCCGGAATTCCGCCCCAAATCGTGCAGAAAATAATTGGGACACCCTGGAACTTGTCGTACCGCTCGACGATAAACTGCAGGGATACTGGCCCGGCGGCTATGATCACATCAGGCTTGCGGGCGGCGTACTTTTGAATAATCTTTTCTCGAAACCGGTCTTGGGAAACTCGGTCCGGAAATAGGGTGAGATCCAGGCTCTCCTCATAGAGTTCGATCCGGTACGGAGATTTTTGTAGACCAGTGAGGACCGCCTGATCGATTTCAGCGAAGCCGGGCGAGGAGATAATGCTAAGGTCATTAATAATAAGCACGCGCCGGACTTCTTGTGCAGGTTTGGCGGAACTCGCTCGCGGAAACAAAAGACCTACCGCGACTACAATGCAGATCAGACGTGTCGCTCGTCTACGCACTTCTCGCCCTCTTCGCTTAGGGGCCTTATTCCGCCAATGTTCCGGAATTTTAGCACAGTAATAACGTAATCCCCGACAGAGTTCCAAGTACGATAACTACCAATCGTGCCAGTGTTTGCTTACTGGCAAGACTTACAGTTTTTCCCTATATGCGCCGGAATCGTTTTAATTAGGTAGTCGGTGCTTATAACGGTGCTCAAAATAAAGGCCGGGATTTGCGATTTTGGGAGAGGTCACAGACGGATGGGAAGCCGTTCGGCAAGCGCAACTGCAACCGTTGAATGAAATCGAACCCGCCCGACGCGTTCGCAAACTCTCACCCGAATCCAAGTAGTTGCCGCAACACTTCATAGAGCGGCTTGGTCCGCCAATTCTGGGACTATCAAGGGCAACTCGCCCGAAAGAAGTTCGTAAAGCACTACGCCGAGCGAATAAACGTGTGTGCGGGTATCCAGTCGCAATTCCCTCCCATTCACGGCCCTGTAACTTTTGACAGATCTAGTATCGACAAGATCAGCTTAGGCTGATCTCGGATTCTCTGTAGGTAAATCAGAATGATTCGAGAGACGTGCGGTTTCTTTCGAAGGAAGGATTCGATGAGGAAACAGGCCATACACACAATCTTGCTTGCTGGAGTCCTGTGTGCCCATGCATTTGCCCAAAGAGTGGAAATTTTCGGAGGAGCCCAGTACGAGCATCTACAGCCCAGCTATAACGCCGTGGGTTGGGACGCCTCGGTGACTGGAAACTTCAAACATATTCTGGGGATTACAGGGGACTTCAGTGGTGTCTACAACTCGCGAAGGACGAGCTCTTCGGTTTACACTTATACCGTTGGTCCCGTACTCACCGCACGCCTACCCGTAGTTCAGCCCTTTGTACATGCCTTGTTTGGTGGCGCCACGACTTCAACGGCAGGGGTAAGCGACAACGCGTTTGCCATGTTCCTTGGTGGCGGCTTAGACATCGGGCTTCGGAAAGGGATCGGACTTCGCCTGGTGCAGGCAGATTGGGTTATGACTAAATTCGGCGACCAGACCCAAGACAGGCAGGGCAGGGTTTCCGCTGGCATCGTTATAAAGTTCTGACATTGGGGCGCCTGAATGGTAAAGGTCCCTAGGCAAAGCAGACTTAATTTCGCTTTTTGCTCATAGCCTCAAGAGTGACCCGGCACTCGTTCAACGACAGGAGTTGTGGCCTCATCTTTCCTCTGCGGTCGGCATTTTCCTAAACCTGCAGGAGGTGGTTATGCGGTACATCGAGCTTTTGCTCGCCAGCTTACTCATGATCGGATGCGGAAACGCTACCAAGGGTGGAGATCCGCTCCGAATGGTTACATTTTCTCCGCCCGCCATAACGACATTGACCCCGGACGGTGTGCCGGTCAACAGCGTGCCTTTCACGATGACGGTCAACGGCAGCAATTTCGGAACCGATGCAGTGGTTTTCTGGAACGGGATGCCGCTGCACACAATGTTCATTACCTCGAACCAGGTCATGGCCGCGCTAACGGATACGGACCTCAGTTTCGCGGGCATGATTAACGTCTACGTTCGCACCGCTGGCCAGAACTCCAACACCGTCACCTTTGATTTGAGCGGGCAGTAGACCGAGATTTGCATTTTAGGGCGTCTCAGCGTCTTTCGTGGATGAACTTATGACACTGTGCGGTGCCGTGTTACCCGGGCCGGTATACGGCTTCTTGTGCTTTCTTGTCAAGGCCCGGGAAAGATCGGGAAGAAATTCCTTCACCACACTGAATCCCATATTGTTCGCCATGGTGATACCGAAGCTGATGGCAGCGTCGCCGGGGGAACTCTGACTTGGGGGAAGCCATATCCGGGCGAGGAACGCCCCCGCTGCCACCCCGCCCACCTGGGAGATGGAAAAGCGCCGGCTTTCATCATCGCGGCGCGCCAGAATGCCGCTTGCGAGCGCATATTCCGTGCGCCGCCAGATGCCTTGCATGCCGGAGTTGAAGTAGCGGTTGTCCTCATGCAAAATGCTCCCCAGCCCGTAAGTTACTGTGCGCTGAACGGAGTACTGCCCTAGGATATTGGCGAACCGCCTGCCGTAGCCCGACGCCCCTTGCCCCCACTCCGTGGGTTTGTCGTTCGCTTGATCGATTCCGGCGGAGAACCCCACCCTCACGAAACTAAAGGGATTAACCATGGTCTTAAAGTAGAGCTGGTTACGTTCAGACTGGGACATGGGCCGAAATTCCTTCGCCTTCTTCGTGCCAGCCATGTTGAGGAAGTTGAAGAGGTCGTCTCTGAGGACGGAGCCGGGCGTTTTGGAGGTGGCGTCGGTTTGCTCCTGCGATCCGAGCAAAGGACTCCACAAGGTCAGAAAGATCACGAGAAAGCTCGGAAATCTCATCCCCATAAAAATGGTTACACGATTCGGCTGGCTTCCAACGTATCGGCAACATCTGAATCCGAGGAACTGTTACTAATGCCAGCGTCTCTGCATTTTGGATCAGGCAAATGCAAGCTGTATCAAAACCGAAAGTCTTGATGGTGTTGAGAGATTTTCATCCACTAAAACTGATCAAGGGTCAACGACCGTGAGAGTTCTGGTCCCTGGGCATATCCGGGCATTGCGACTGGAAGTAATACAGGTACATTGCTTGTTGTTTTGACAGTCGAATTAGTTGGTTCGCGTGCGATACGTTTAGGTCGGTTCATCCTTTTGCATGCCCCCACTCTTGCCAGGTTTTTGGCTGGGGTGGGGGATCTGAAGTGGGATGAGGATCTTAAGAATCCCTTTCAGAGATTTTTCATTCACTCCGTGTTCCCGCTTTGATGGGTGTAAAGCCTAGACCAAGAGCTTCTTGGGCAGAGCTTTTCGATCCGTCTTTAACCGTAAATTCACCACACGATCAAGGAGAAATGGCATGAATCTGAGCAATGAAGAACGCGAACAAGTGGCGACCGAATTGAAGCGTTTCGCCGGCGACCTGAACCTCACCGACGATCAAAAGGAAAAGCTTCGCGTCGCTCTTACGGAAGCAAGAGAAAAGATCGCAGAGTACTTGCAAAAGAATCCCGACACAACCAAAGCTGACGTAATCAGCAAGGTTGTTGCAAATCGCGATGCGATTCGTCAGCGGGTCGTCGGCTTCCTTAGTCCCGAGCAGTTGAAGAAGTGGGACGACGAAAAAGCCAAAGCCAAGGAATTCTTGGGCCAGAAGATTGCAGCCTGAGGATTAACCTTCCACTAAACGCGCTACGCTTGGATGGCCGACAAAATTCAAAAACTGCCGGCCACCAATCCTACTTTTCTGAATGTAATAGCGATTTTCGCCAGCTACTCAAGACGGGTCGCCACGCCGCTCCAAACTCCGGCACCTGTTCCTTGTTTTAGCGGACGACGGCCCACCGCTTGACCAGCTCGCACCAGCAGAATTTCGGCCACGCTGTAAGCCAGTGTGTTTGTGGTGAGAAGCATCCCTCCTTCTTATTACCATGCTCCTCTGCCTTCATCCCGATCGCACATCACGGTGACTTTTTCAACACCCCAGGTCTTTACGCTCATTGAGATTGGCTGGGCAGATGTCTAGGGATTGCGCTGACGCAACCTGGCAGAGCGGAGACAGCTTGCCGGTATCTTGGAGATATCGCCTTGCGAAGAATTTCAGTGAGCATGCACCAACAAGCGCGAAAATGATGTAAAAACAAATACCAGACATCCGAAAACGAGCACCCCTCCCTATCAGGAGAAGGAGCCAGCGGGCTAGACGATGCAGGCGCTCCCCAATCTCGATTCATGACGTCACCCTGCCTGCCTCCTCCTCCGAATCCGCCATGAATGGCCCGTTCGAGCCATTCCCCCATAGCATCAAAACAGTTAGGTTGATGTGAACTACCTCGGCAGGAAGTCGAAGCTGCAAAGCAGGTCGCCAGGAAACGCTGTGTTCAGGCGTTTGCTTGTTGAGCGTCAAGCCGAGAACTCTGCTGTGACATGCTTGCAGAGGATTCCGAATGTTGAAACCAAATCCGACGTTCGAAGAAATGAAAGTGAGACTACACATGCCTGCCCTTGCGATCCGAGTTCTTGTGGTCGAGGATTCGGAGCCTTTTCGAAAATTCATTTGTTCGACACTTGGGAAAAGACCGGACTTGCGGATCGTCGGCATGGTCTCAGACGGATTGGAGGCGGTTCAGAAAGCCGAAGAACTTCAGCCGGACCTGATTTTGTTGGATATGGGGCTACCCACTCTGAATGGATTCGAAGTGGCTCGACGAATCCGCACGCTCTCCCCTAAGTCCGAAATACTCTTTGTAAGTCAAGAACTCTCTGCTGCTGTGGTCCACGCAGCCCTTGCCGAGGGAGCAAAGGGTTATGTTGCTAAGACGGATGCGCGAAGCGAGCTACTGACTGCCGTGGACGCCGTTCTTCGAGGTAGGCAATATCTCAGTCGTGCACTGTCAGCTCACAATAGCCCCGACGCAACGGATTCAGAAACCCTCGACCGCCTCTTGCGCAACGAGGCTTCCCCGTCGCTTGCATCGGAAAAAGCGGAGGCCACGCGCAGCCACGAGGTTGCGTTCTTTCCTGATGATGCAGCTTTTGTATGTAGCTTTACTGGGTTCATCGAAGCCCGTCTGCAGGCAGGTAATGCCGTTATAGTGGTCGCGACGGAGTCACATCGGAATCGGCTTATTCAGAGTTTGCGGGAACATGCCGTGGATATTGCCGCCGCCATCGAACAGGGGCGCTATATCTCTTTGGATGTTGTCGAAACGCTTTCGACTTTCATGGTGAATGATCTGCCTGATTCGGCTCGATGCCTCCAGGTCGCGCGCGATCTCGTGATAGAAGCCACGAAGGCGGCGCAAGGGGAGCCTCCGCGTGTCGCAGTCTGCGGTGAAATTGCGCCTAGTTTGTGGGCGCAAGGAAAGGCGGATGCGGCAATTCAGGTCGAACACCTATGGGACCAGATCGCCAAGGACTGCAACGTCGATATTTTGTGCGGGTATGTGTTGAACAGATTTCAGCGTGAACAGGAAACCGGCATCTACGAAAGGATCCTTGCGGAGCACTCCGGCGTCTCCTCCTAGCAAACGAGCGGCGATCTCCGGCGCATTTTAGCTTGCCGCCCGTGCAGAATCGCTGCTTGAATCGAAAGGAACGCGAGCGTGGATCGTGGTGCCACCTTTCGCTTTAGACTTGATTGAAAGCTCTCCACGCACAAACCGTAGGCGCTCCTGCATGCTCGTCAGGCCAAGCCCAGTGCTTCGCATTGCGGTTTCTGTATCAAAACCTGTACCCAGATCGCTGACCGAGAGGTGGATCTCTCCCGTGCTGCCCCACAGGCGCACTTCGAAACGTTTTACCCCGCTATGCTTCGTCGCATTGCGCAGGGCTTCTTGCACAACTCGGAATAGAGAAAGAGAAAGTTCGGCTGGCAAGGGAACAGGTAGATCGCGACTCTTAAAATCAATTTCGACCTTCTGGCGCTCACCAAACTCTTCGCAGAAGTTCTTCGTCGCGACAACCAGGCCCAAGTATTCCAATTTCGAAGAGTGCAATTCGTGCGACAACAATTGAACATCGGCCGCTATCTGCGTGGTTTCATTTTTTAGCGCGCCTATGCGCTTGCGGATTTCCGATGCCACGTCAGGGATATCTTCCTGGACTCCTTCGAGTTCCAGCACCAGAAGCGCCAGTTGTTGGACGATGTCGTCGTGGAGCTCACGTGCAATCCGGTGACGTTCTTGCTCCTGTGCCTCGATAAGGCCGCCGCTGATCCTGCGCAGGGAGTCCTCCGTGCCTCGAGCCTCGGACATGACGGCTGAGAGGAACATCAGTGGCACAGCCACCACACAAAATAGAATCTGTAATGACAGAACGTTTTGCGCCATGGATACGTACGGGAACGGCTCACGCCCGTGTATGGTGTACCAGATCGAGATCAGCGAGATGGATAAGAGAGAGAAGCTCAATCCACCCACACCAAAGCGGGCTGCAGCCCATAACAAAAACGGTAGAGGGAGATACAGAAGTGCGGGAGTTTCAGATGGTGAAACAAGATGAAAGCCGAATACGAAAACCACAACCAGTACTGTGCCAACGGCGAGTAGCGCCGCTTCCAAATACTGAGCTACGCTGGCCCTCCTAAGCCGAGAAATGCCGTTTGAGCTCCAGAGTACTATCACCGGAACGAGTGTTAACTCCGCTAAAGCATTAGTCCAAAATCGTTCTATTCCGAGCGGCCAGAACACTCGGCCCCAGCCTGTGATCACAACTGCCGCGGCATCCAGGAATGAAGTTGCCAACGGGGCAAGCACGACGCCAAACACTACAAAGGTGAATACCCCACGCATGTTGTCGAGCGTGTTTTTTGGATGAGTGAACCGCGAGATGCAAAACGCTCCAATCAATGCTTCGCTGGTGTTGGTTAAGAACCAACCGAGAGCTGTCCCTACTGGCACTCCGGCCTGTAGTTGAGCAAGCATATGAGTCGGCAGCACTGCGAAGAGGATAGTCCACCACATTCGCTGCGGGGCCAATAAAAGGGCCGCAAGCAGGATCGCGTTGGCGGGCCAAAAAGTCGAATTTGGCTGCCCAATCGGGGTCCAGGCAAAGCCTATCCGCGTCGCTAAGTAGTAGCTGATTGCCACCAGCACCGCGGGTCTCACGGCCCGCAGGATTCGCTTCGCCGCAACTGAAGACTCAACGCTTGCAGGGGAATGATCACGTGCAGTTCTAATTTGTGAGGGTGAAGAGAGCGATGTGCTAGTCACCATAGGCCACCTCCTCAACTCGTAGCTAAGTCCGAGCCGTTTGCAGAGACCCTGTGACGCGATCCTCATCTTCAAGTGGAGATGGTCGTAGTTGGTTCCTATGCTTGGGCGCGGAGAATGCCCGCCCATTATGCACAAATCTCAGTGCACTTTAAAGCGAATAATGCTTCTTGTTCTGATTTCGTAAAAACTAAAGAGGCTCACGATTAATCGCCGACGGAAGCGAACCCCAAAGGAATATTCAGTGTCAACCGCAAGACTTTACCGGTCTTACAGATCTCTAGACAAACAATCAGCCCAGTTATGAAGCGGATGATAGCCCCAGACATACAGAGTGTCAAACGGAGCAATCTCACCACATTGCAGTCCTGGCGAGACCTTGCAGCTACTCGGTATAAAACATTAGAAGAACACCTAGAGCAATCATCAAGGTGGGCCAAAGTTTCGCGAAGATAGCGCGCCATTTCGTCTCGACTTCCGCCAAACCCTTAGTCAGGCCAATGCCAAAACCAGTGGCCGCATAGCTCAAATGTTCGGCCTGAATACGCGCCATGATCGCCATTTGGTTTTCGCCCTGCATTCCCGCATCGTGAGAATGGAAGAGCAACAGAACGGCCCCCCCTACCGCCACAACAGGAAAAACCCAGGCAGCCCATACTGCTTTGAGACGCTCCCGCGCGCGCAGCATTTCGACCAGTCCCAGGCCAAGAAGCAAGACGGCGAAGAGCTTGTGCTGAATAACTTCGGGATTGGTTATGGTGCCTTGGATCCATGGCTTCCTGCCAAACGGCCAGAGTTCTGTATCGCTGTATACCAGAATGAATAAGCCTGAAAGCAAAAAACACAAGGGCCAAACATAACTTACTGCGGGAAAGCGCCTCCTCAGGATGGGTTGGGCCAGGACGAAAGCGCCACCAAGAACCACGAAGAATCCGATGAGGTGGTGATTGCCCTCGCTCTCCTGCTTACTTAACAATTCATCTTGCGGGGATTTCTCCGGAGACATGGACATGCCGGCGTGTTGATGGAGTGCATGATGATCCTGAGACCACGTCGGTGGAGGGACGAAAAGCACGAGAAGAGTCAGTGAAACCGTTATGGTTCGAATCAAACGGGCTTGCCTCGCTTGTCTTCGATATGCGTTACTCATGGCGCATGCTCTCCACTGGATCCAACCCAGCCGCAAACGTGGCCGGAGCCGTTCCGAAAAGAATACCTACGGAGCAAGAAACCGCAATCGCCACTACCACAGAGAGTGCTGAGATAGGGATTCTGTATTCGGTAAAAATGCGGACCGACAACGGCAAAGCCAGTCCGAAGATGACTCCGGCGGAGCCGCCGATAAGAGAGATCAGCATCGCTTCCGACAAGAATTGAAAACGGATATCACGATTGGTCGCGCCGATTGCCTTGCGTATGCCAATTTCGAAAACGCGTGAACCTACCGTCGCCAACATTATGTTCATGATTCCGATGCCACTCACGAGGAGCGTCACTGCCGCGATCAGCAGTAACACCAAGGTCAACGCATTAGCAGTCCGGTCCGCCATTGCGAGTACCTCGCTAAGATTCTGCACGAAATAGACCGACTCCGGCCGATGGCGGGACTGGATAACTTTCTGGATTTGACCCGTGACCGAAATGACAATGGACGGTTCGGCGGCTGAAAAATAAATCTGTCGCACCTCGGGCGAGCTCGTGAAATACCCAACTACGGCGTAGGGAATCACCATGGTGTTGTTTGTCACCTCTGACCGCCCAAAGGTGTTCACCCGCTCCCGGAAAGTCCCGATGATGGTGAAAGGCAACCCACTCAGCTTCACAACCCTCCCCACTGCATCATCCGCCGACCCGTAGACTTGCTCAGCGAAGTTTTGTGTGATGAGCGCAACTTTGTTGTGTGCCTGCTCGTCCTGCCCATCGAAAAACCTTCCGGAAAGCACCACCAAATTACGCACCGCGACGTATTCGGGGAGCACACCCAAGACCTGAAGGGCACGCTCCTGGCCGAGTCCAATAGGGATACGGCTAGCCAACGGAACCACCGGAGACGCAGCCACGATGCCCGGCACTTGCCGCAATACCGCGTGCATATCATCCATGGTCAAAGAATCGCGTTCGCGATCTCCGCCCTGATATTCCACGACGATCATATTCACGCCGATGCCTTGAATCTGATCCAGAACGTACTTCTTTCCCGTCATAGCGATTGTGACCACGAGAATAAGCGAGGCCGTCCCGACAACCATCCCCAGTGCCGTGAGAGCAAACCGCACTTTATCACTGCAGAACGTTTCGTAGGCGAAGCTGACCATCTCGCCATAGGCCATCTTTGGTGCGCGGCTCTCCTCTGCGGTGATGTTAGTAGCCATGTTAGGTAAAACTCGACGCACGCCGCCATCGAAAGACGGAAAAGGTGGGTAGTACGAAGGACCACCGACAAAAACGCTACCGACTTCGACGGCCACTTTCTACTGTCAAAACTACCAGTTCCCTGCTTCTTGTGGCGTGCTGGTTAGCTTCGCCTAGTTCAAGCGCTTCGGATCGAGTTCCTCACGTGGAAACAAATGGACAAACGTAGGTTTGTCCGAGAAGGCAGAAGCTCCTCCGTCTGTACCGCCGTGGAATGTGTACAGCACCGTCTCCTCGCCCGTTCTTTCGTCTATCTTGAAGATAGTTCCACAGCCGTCCGGAGAGCCTTTACAGTTGAAATCGCCGCCGTAGTAAGTAGTACCGTAGAGGTAGCCCGATGCGTCTCGCACCAAACCTCCGAAGGGGAGCTTGCCATCTGCTCCTCCCCTGAAGCTGTACAGCACCGTCTCTTTGCCTGTGGTTTCATCTACTCTGTACACGGTTCCGCAGCCATACCCACTGTCATCACAGTTAAGATCGCCGCCCGCCAAGGTGGCGCCGTAGAGGTTGCCCGCTTCGTCGCGGGCCAAATGTCCGCCGGGACCGGCCCCGCCCGCCCCACCTGAGAAAGCATGGAGCACTGTCCACTTGTCCGTTCCTTCATCTACCTTGAACACCGTGCCGCAGCCCGAGTCAGCGCAAGCCGAAAGATCGCCGCCCGAGGCGGTGGTGCCATAAAGGTGGCTGCCTGCACGAATAACGCCTGCAGAGGATATTCCCTGGTCTGCACGATCGGTGAAGTTATGAACCACGGTCTCTATGCCAGCCTGATCTAATTTGAACACAAGCCCAACTTCGTGAGTGCCACCCCGGGGGTGCTGCCGTAGAGGTTGCCCGATTCGTCCTTGAACAAACCTGCTGTGGGTTGCCAGCCGCTTTTACGCGAATCACGAAACCTGAGCAATACTTTCTCCTTACCTGTTTTTCCGTCGACCTTGAACACTGTGCCGCAGCCGGAGTAGTTGTAGCAGGGCCCATTGCCGCCATATACGGTGGTACCGTAGAGGTTTCCTCCGGCGTCGCGTATCAAATCTCCATTAGGATATCTTCCGTCCCCGGCTGCACCAAAGGTGTGCAGCACGGTGAAATGACCGGTTGAATTCAGTTTGAACAGTATTTCCCAGGACCCGGCGAAACCCCCATTAGTCGTGCCATAGAGATTCCCTGCTGGGTCACGGACCAAACCTCCCGTGGGATTTGCTCCGTCCGCACCGTTCGTAAAGGTGTAGAGCACGCTGTACGTTTGCGCTTGTGCTGATGGGGTTGTAAGGAGCAGTGCCGCAAAAGCGGCCGCCAATGCTAGTGCAACACTAGTCGGGCAAAAGCTTAGAATCGACTTCGCATTCCGATGTTGCACGGTGCTCGTCATAAGAGTTCCCGTTCATCCTCAACTCTGACGGCGCTTCCGAACAGGCCAGCAGTATACGCCGATTCACTCCCCTCTCATCAAGCGGCGGGCGGCGACTTGGTTCTCAGTCTGCAATGAAACGAGAGCTATGGCCCTCGGCGGTGCGGAAGGCAGCTCTGCCTGCTTTTTTTTATCAATTGCGGGAGAAAATTGATTTGTACCTGTCCCAGTAGGCGTATCCCAAATAAGCGGTCAGCACAAAGACGAACGCACCAAGCCACAAGAATGAGGGCATCAACCGGGCGTTGACTATAACAATTCCTACAACATCGGGCGCAAGGAATAATGTTGCTAACGCCGGCAAGATGCCAACCAGCAGCATGAACCCTGCAACGATCTCAGTAACCTTCACCATCTGGAAAATGCCTGACGCCCAAAATACTTGCGTGAAGGCGACCATCTTCGCCGGTACGCCTTGCGTTGAATTGCCCATCAGCAGCCCGCTAATGCCGCTGGCGAGCATGATCAGACCTAGCAGCATTCGGATAACAATCACCAGATAACGGTTGCGAAAATTCATAATCCTCACACCATCGACGCTCTGCGCAATTCTTCGCCCTGGATTTGGAAAAGCAAGTCTACCTCTCAATCTATACGATTTCTGGCTTCGCGGGACTGATCCCGGACCGAGGCGGCCAATTCTAAACGAGTGTAATGCCTGACTTCGTTATCTATTGCTTCTTGTAACGCATCTGCGTAGAGATGCGTGATGCCTCGCATCACCTGCCTAAAGCTCAGGATAACGGTCCTTTCTGAATTACTTCTCGTCTTCTCCCTGGCAACGTTCTACCAGCTCGGCGGTCTCCCTTGCCAGAATGTCGAACAGTCGAAAGTCGTCTTCCGAGGGCTGATGGGGTTCACGCCAAAGGGTAGAGATCATCCCAACGACTCTTGCGGTGCGAGTGATCAGAGGAGTGGATTGGCAGGCGCGAACGCCGATCTGAAGATAGATCTGCTGAACTTCTGGATCGGCCATGAAGTCGCAGGTAGCTACGTCTGGTGCGACCACCCGCCGATTCTTGCGCAGCGCGATTGCGCAGCTACATTTCGAGTCTGCGCCTACCCACTCCCAAGAACTGGCAGCATCGGGACTGAATCCCCGGAAAGCCAAAAGCCGCAGTTCTCCACCCGTGCCGCGCTCTGGATACAACACTTGCATACTGGCATAGTCGGAGCGCATGAGCGCCGCAGCAGCATCGACTATCTCTTCGTACACAATCTTCCGGCTGGCTCCTAGTAGATAGGGTTTGTTTTGGGCCAGACTCCATCGAAGGGCATTAAGGACCGGCAACAGCTCTTTGGCGGCATGCGACTTTAGTACGTTGCCCACCGCACCCGCAGCGATCGCGGCATCGGCTACGTCCGTATCGCGGTTTTCACTCACGAAGAGAATTCGCGATTTCGGAGCGCACTGTCGGATTCGGAGAGCAGCTTCGATTCCGTTCAGTGATGGAAGGCCAATGTCTAACAGAATCAGGTCTGGCTGCAGTTCACTTGCTTTCTGAACCGCTTCTAAGCCGTCCGACGCTCTGCCGACGATTTGGAAACCCTGTTCCCCTTCAATCATCGAACAGACGAAGTCCTGCCAGGACTTGTAATCATCAACAACAAGGACTCTGGTCGTCATCTCTTGCCCATAGGCTCTGGAATTAGATGCTAAATACCAAAACGCTGATTATCCGAATCCCAATAGTTGGCCTTGTTGAGCAGGAATTGATGGAGTTCGTCTTGCGATAGCACGAACTCCACGAATCCACATTCGGAGCAAATGACGAGTGACGGAAATGCCCAAACCGTGGGCTTATTCAGGTTTTTCAAACTATGAGGGGGGTGGATATTGATTTCCGCAGGGTATGAGGCTTGATCGATTGAATGGCACGACTTGCAGGGCATAGAGTTTGAACCCCATCTCGAAAACGCCACCAGAGTTCGACCTCCCAACCACGGTCTCATCGGAACCCCAATAGGTTGCCCTTGATGCGGCATGAAGTCAAGTGGCGTAATATGGCCTGTCCTCGCCAATAGAAATGTCCCGGCACTGCCAAGCTAAAAGTAAGTTGGAGTCCGCATTTTCTGCCAGCCTTGTTTCGGGGGCCAGGTTCGCTACAAGGCGCGCTTGGAACCAGCGGCCAAGGCGATCGGAATCGTAGGCCATTTCGGTTGGCACACGTTCCGGCACACGTATGCGACGCTCCTCAAAGGGAACGGCGAAGACGTGAAGGTTGTGCAGGAGCTAATGCGGCACGCAAATATCTCGGTCACTCTGAACGTCTATGCGCAAGCGATCACGCAAACCAAGCGAGATGCGCAGAGCCGAGTTGTGAGCTTGTTGCTCGACAAAAACGAAGAAAAACCAAGCACCGAGGCTTATCGGACGTTAACGAACGGACAAATTCTGGGGGGATTTGCAAGTGCCTGATGTTAATAAGGTTGGCGTCCCCGACGGGATTTGAACCCGTGTTACCGCCGTGAAAGGGCGATGTCCTAGGCCAGGCTAGACGACGGGGACTACTTAGGCGGGAAGCCTGCGGCTAAGTTATTGATGGTAACAGTGGCTTCGCTCGGTGTCAAAAGAACCTGGATCCCATGTGTTGACTAGCAGATCGTACTTCTCTTTCATAGTCTTAGTTCTCTAATGCTCTCATTCTGTCTGTCCCGAGCCGACGCGAGTTCTCTGACGGATCCCGTAGCGTAAATTGCAACCACGCTTCCATCGTCTGCGCAAGAACCGTTCTACAATAAACAAGAATTTGCCCTACTTGGGCGGGAGAGACTTGTGGCCGATCCACTTTATCTCAGCTTGTGGTTTCCGAGTTTTGAACTGGACGAGATGCTGCCTCGCGCGCTGGCTGTACTGCGGCAGTTTCCATTTTCTGCTCAGCAGCCCGGTATCACCTATTCGGCGGTTCATCCCGTGACCTGGAGCGAGCCCACAATTTTCGAACAGCGCTACCGGCCGGGCATCCCTCCCGAGGAGGCGCTGGGGGCGGCTTCGGATTTTCTGCACGAAGATTACGCCTATCTGTTCGAAGCTTCGTGGGATCTTTGGATTCCCGACGCCCAGGGGGAATGGTCGAAAGGCAAATCGTTGGTGAAGTTTCTGGTCCACGGAGTCGACTTTGCCGACAATACTTACCAGCAGGAAGGCCACATCCAGGTAGATCTCGGCTTGGACACGCCCTTTCTCCCAGATGAATTGCAGCGGACGGGTGACACGGAGCAACGAGTACGTAGCAACGTTCACAAGTTAGTGGAGTTCACCAGCAAGGCGGAGAAAGCCTCGGGCGCGAGTGGGCGATTACTCTGGTCAGAGTCGGAAGAAAACTTCGCACAGAAACTGGTGGCGCGCTTGCAGAAGGTGCAGTAAATCACGACGCAGAGGGCGCGGAGGCATCAAAGCTTTGCGGCGTTTCAGTTCGCGTTCAACGCCCTTACCAATGTTTTTCCGCCCTGGCCGTTTTCATTTCGTTCTTCCACCTTCGACTCTCAACTTATCGCTAGCCGCCGCCTGCGCCGCGGCGAGCCTTGCCGTTAACACGCGGAACGGCGAGCAGGAAACATAGTTCAGCCCAATCTGGTGGCAGAATTCGACTGATGAAGGTTCGCCGCCGTGCTCGCCACAGATTCCGACTTTCAAGTCAGGACGCGACTTGCGGCCACGCTCTGTCGCCATGCGGACCAATTGACCCACGCCCTCGCGATCCAATACCGCGAACGGATCCTGCTTCAAGATTCCCTGCTCGATGTAGGTGGGCAAAATCTTGTTCACGTCGTCGCGGGAAAATCCGAAAGTAGTCTGCGTCAGATCGTTGGTGCCGAAGGAAAAGAACTGTGCTTCTTTGGCGATCTCGTCCGCCACCAAGGCTGCGCGCGGCAACTCGATCATGGTGCCCACCAGGTAGTCGACCTTTCGTCCTTTTTCTGCAAACACTTCTTCCGCGACGCGGTTCACGATCGCCGCCTGATTCGCCATTTCTTTCACGGTGGCCGTCAGCGGAATCATCACTTCCGGCTTTACCTTCACACCATCTTTCGCAACCGCTACGGCGGCCTCGAAAATGGCCCGCGCCTGCATTTCCGTGATCTCGGGATACGTGATGCCGAGCCGGCAGCCGCGATGTCCAAGCATGGGATTGAACTCATGCAACTCTTCGACTCGGCGAAGCAGTGTCTTCAGCCCTTTCAACTTGGACGATTTCGGTTTCGTGGCTTCGAGCACCGCGATCTCGACCATCAAATCCTCACGGCGCGGCAGAAACTCGTGCAGCGGAGGATCAAGCGTGCGGATGGTGACCGGGAATCCGTCCATAGCGCGGAACACGCCGATGAAATCGGAGCGCTGCATGGGAAGCAGTTTCTTCAGCGCCGCGCGCCGCTCCTTCTCATTGCTGGCCAGAATCATGGCCCGCACGTGCTGGATGCGGTCTGCGCCAAAAAACATATGCTCGGTGCGGCATAAGCCGATGCCTTCCGCTCCAAACGCTCGCGCCTGTATAGCGTCGCGCGGAATATCGGCGTTGGCCCGCACACCCATTGTCCGGAATGGGTCTGCCCACTTCATGAACACCAGCAAGTCGGGATCGTTCGCCTTGGGTTCCAGCTGTGTTGAGCTTGCCCTTGATCACGCGGCCGGTTGTGCCATCGAGCGAGATCCAGTCGCCGGCTTTGAATATCTGGCCTTTGACGCGCATCTCGCGAGTTTTCTCCTCGACGGCAATGTCGCCCGCGCCCGCCACGCAACACTTTCCCATCCCTCGGGTCACCACCGCGGCATGGCTGGTCATGCCACCGCGCGAAGTCAAAATGCCCACCGCGACTTCCATCCCATGAATATCCTCGGGCGTGGTCTCCGCGCGCACCAGAATCACAGGATTCTTCCGGTCATGGCCAGCCTTTTCCACTGCTTCGTCAGCCGTGAAAACGATTTGACCAACCGCGGCTCCGGGAGAGGCCGGCAGCCCTGTCGCCAACACTTCGACCTTAGCGTGTTTCTCGTCGAGACGCGGCAGGAGAAATTCATACACCTGATTCGGCTCCACGCGGAAAATTGCTTCCTCCTTAGTGATCAGTCCCTCCTCGACCATCTGAATGGCGACGCGTACCGCGGCAGGTCCGGTGCGCTTGCCATTGCGGGTTTGCAGCATGTAGAGCTTGCCATCCTGGATGGTGAATTCGAAGTCCTGCATGTCACGATAGTGTTTCTCCAGCCGTGTAGTGATCTCGCGGAGCTGCCGGTAAACCTCCGGCATGACCTTCTCCAGTTCCAGGATCGGCACCGGAGTGCGAATTCCGGCGACCACATCTTCGCCTTGGGCGTTCATAAGAAACTCGCCATAGAATTCTTTCGCCCCACTCGCGGGATTGCGCGTGAAGCCGACGCCCGTGCCGCTCGTATCTCCAAGATTGCCGAATACCATGGCTTGAACGTTAACCGCAGTGCCAAGATCGTCGGAGATATTATTGATGCGGCGATAGTGCTTGGCGCGGTCGTTCTGCCACGAACGGAACACGGCATCGCGAGCCATTACCAATTGCTCGTGTGCATCCTGAGGAAACTCTCGCTTTGTATGTTTCTTGACCACCTTCTTGTATTCCCCGATCACTTCTTTCAGAGCTTTGGCATCGAGGTCGGTGTCGAGTTTGGCTTTTTTCTGCTTCTTTTTCGCGTCGAACACGTCGTCGAACGCCGACTTTGGAATGTCCAGCACCACATTGCCGAACATCTGGATCAGCCGTCGATAAGAATCATTGGCAAAGCGTGGATTGTTGCTTAGCTTCGCCAGGGCTTCTACACTTTGATCATTCAAACCAAGATTCAGGATCGTGTCCATCATGCCCGGCATGGAAAACTTCGCGCCCGATCGTACGCTCACCAGCAGTGGATTCTCACCTTTGCCAAGCTTTTGTCCTTGAAGTTCTTCCAGATGATTGAGCGCAGCTTCCATCTGTCGATCAACTTCTTTCGAGACACCGCCATGTCGCATATATTCTCGGCAAGCTTCGGTCTGGATGGTGAACCCTGGAGGCACCGGCAGTCCCGCATTGGTCATCTCGGCGAGGCCAGCACCTTTACCCCCCAGATCGTCTTTCATCTTCCCGTTGCCGTCAGCCTTACCGCCACCGAAAAAGTAAACGTACTTTGTGCCAAGCATCTTGCTGTTGTCGATGTCGGTTTCCGAGAGAGTTCGCGTAGCCATATTGATTAGTCCTTTACCAAAGATGTCTGATACCGAATGGAGTCGGGGCGTCCTTCTTCTTATCCACCTACCTTGCCTTCGGTCACAATTTCGGAGAAATCCGCGATGGTGGAAAACTCTCTTAGCAATGACTGCAGCAGCGCGAGCCGGTTCGCGCGCAAGCGCTCGTCGTCCACCATCACCATTACCTTGTCAAAGAAATGGTCCACCGCAGGGCGGAGTTTCGAGATCTCAACCAGCGCGCCTTCATAATTTCCTTCGGCACGGAGCTTCTCCACCAAAGCTGAGGTTCGCGGTATCAGAGATGCCAAGTCCTTCTCGGGCGCGTCCTGCAGAACACTGTCATCGATCTCAGACGCAACTCGTTTTTTTGATTCGTTGGCCTGGCGAAGAATGTTCTTGATGCGTTTGAAGGCAATGGAAATCGATTCGAAATCCGCGGACGAGCGTACCTTTGTTACCGCCTCGGCTCGCGCCCTCGCGTCTACCACGTGATCAGAGTCCGCCGCCAGCACGGCATTCACCACGTCGTACTTGTAGCCCAGCGCATCTCGGAGGTAAAACTCCAACCGCTCACGGAGGAACGTCTGCACCGCGCTCCCATAATCAAGATCCTTGGAAAACTTTCGTTCAGCCGCCGAACCTCGATAAACTCCGTGCGCATCGGCAAACAAATGGCGCAAGCTTATCGGCAGCTTGTGCTCGGCGATGGTCTTCACAATCCCATTCGCCTGGCGCCGCAGCGCAAACGGATCTTTCGATCCCGTCGGTTGCAAGCCCAACGCAAACATTCCAGCAATCGTGTCCGCCTTGTCGCCGATGGAGAGGACTGCACCCTCCACTGTCCGCGGAACCGAGTCCTCCATCGACTCAGGCTTATATTGATCGTAAATAGTCTGCGCGATCAATTGGCGCGTGCTGTCTGGCAAGTCCTCGTCAAGCTTCTGGACTCGAGCGTACAGGCCGCCGACAATTCCTTGCAGCTCGGTGAACTCCTTGACCAGCTCCGTAGTGAGATCGGTCTTAGCCAAACATGCCGCTTTGTGAACCACGCCCGGACGCACAGGTATTCCGCTTTGGCGAATACCTTCACACAACCAACTGCAAAGGCGCTGCACCCGCAACGTTTTGTCGTAGTAGCTCCCCAGGTCTTTTTGAAACGTAACCTGCTTCAGCCAACCGATGCGCTCGCGCAGGGGATGCTTCTGATCGGTCTGCCAGAAGAAACGCGCGTCGTTGAAGCGGGCCCGCAGTACGCGTTCGTGGCCGTGGCGAATAATACCTTGAGGATCGCCATCTGTGTTGAGCACGGCAAGAAAGTGCGGCAGCAGTTTGCCAGTCGCATCCTCGATGGCGAAATATTTCTGATGGTCACGCATCACCGTGACCAGAACTTCCTCCGGCAATTCCAGGAATTCGTTGTCGAAACTCCCCAGAATCACGCTTGGCCATTCCGTCAAATTGACGACCGAATCCAGAAGATACTTGTCCTCTCGCCAACGGGCTCCCGGAACCGTGCGGGTAGCGGCATCCAGCGCCTTGCGGATCTGCCGCTCGCGTTCGCTTCGACCTAGAACTTTCGCAGCGCGCAGACACTCGATATAGACAGCGCTGGCGGCGCTGAAGATCGCAATTGGGCCTGCGGCCAGGATTCTGTGCCCTCGGGAGTGATTTTGAGCGCGAACACCGTCGAATTCCAGGGGGAGCACTTCCCTGTCGAGCATCGCGACCAGCCAGCGCACCGGACGAACAAACTTCTCACTCGGCCTGTGCCAGTACATGTTCTTCGGCCAGTAAATCGAGTTGATCTCCTTAGGGAGAAGCTCGCACAGAATCTCAGCCGTTTGCCGGCCTTTCTTGGTGACTTTCGCGGCGAGGTACTCGCCTTTGCTGGTCGTCACTCTCTCGAGGTGAGAGACGTCCACCCCGGCCTTCTTGGCGAAAGCATGGGCGGCCGGTGTTGGCACACCGTCTTTGAACGCCACGCTGGCGGAAGGTCCATTAACCTGTTCCGTAATATCAGCCTGACTCGCCGCCACTCCCGACACCAGGACTGCCAAACGGCGCGGAGAATCGACAGAAGAAATTGTCCCTTCGGAGAAGAGACGTTCGCGCTCCAGCAATTTCTGCACACGCTCGCGCAAATCCAGCGATGCGGAATCGATCATCCGCGCCGGAATCTCTTCGCAACCGATTTCAAGCAGAAAGTCGGCCATTTCCTCTGTGTTCCTCTGTGTCCTCTGAGGTTCAGGCTCTCAAGACACGACCGAGGACAACTTCTCTCTATTCGCCTTCGGTTTTTTCTCGACCGCAGTGTCCGGTTCGGGCTGCGAAGCACTGCCAGCCTGTTGATCCACATACGCTTTCGCAATTCCCACCGCCAATGCGCGTACACGTGCGATTACCCCCACGCGTTCGGTGACAGAAATCGCACCCCGCGCATCCAGAATGTTGAACAAGTGGGAGCACTTCAGACAGAGATCGTACGCTGCCAAAATCGAGTAACGTTTTTGATCCTGCGAAGAGCTATCCTCCGCGCGTTTCGGCTTGAGTCCCGGATACCCATCGAGCAACAACTTACACTCGGCTTCATACAACTCAAAGTGCCTCCAGGCTTTATCCACATCGGCCGCCTCGAAGTTGTATGCGGAAAACTGTAACTCATCGGCCAGGCGCACATCTCCATAGGTCGTCGCAGCATCGGTCTCCGGATCGCGCGCCCACACAATATCGTAAATACTGTCCACATCCTGTAAGAATGCCGCGATACGCTCCAATCCATACGTCAACTCAGCGGAAATTGGATCGAGATCGACGCCGCCACACTGCTGGAAGTATGTAAACTGCGTGACTTCCAACCCATCCAGCATAACTTGCCAGCCCACTCCCCACGCGCTCAGCGTCGGCGCTTCCCAGTTATCTTCTTCGAACTTGATGTCATGCTGCCGCAGATCAATTCCGATGGCAGCCAACGATTCCAAATACAGTTCCTGAACATTCTCCGGCGGCGGCTTCAAAATCACCTGCAATTGGGTGTGCTTATAGAGCCGGTTCGGATTCTCTCCGTAACGCCCGTCCGCTGGCCGCCGCGAAGGTTGCACATAGGCCACTTTGTAAGGCTTTGGACCAAGCACTCGCAAAAACGTCTCTGGCGCCATCGTCCCCGCGCCAACTTCGACGTCGTAGGGTTGTTGCAGGATGCATCCGCGCTCCGCCCAGAAAGTCTGCAGGCGCAAGATGAGTTCCTGAAAGGTCAACGAATTCGATTTAGCGGAATTCAAATATGATCTCTTCTCGCTTATCAGAGGGGCCACTCAAACCGCCGAGGCGCTAAGGGCCGATTCGCGCCAGCATTCCAGCAGTCACAAACTTTTTCTCGATATGCCTTTGCAATATCTGCAGAAGGAGCTTTCGCAGGTCGGAGGCTTGCCCCCTGGGCCACGGAGTACTTGCCAGGCTATCCACCGGCGTCCGAAACATCTGCCCGGCCAGCACTCGCGATTCCGATGAGATCTCCGAGGACGCCAGCCGCTTATCATCCGCGCACATTAACCCGTCGCTCAACGCGTGGAAGAATGCCCGGCTCCCATCCAGCGAACGTCCGCAGACGGTACATTCCGAAAGATCCGGCAAATAACCCATCAGCCGGGTCATCCACAACTCGAAGTAGGTAATCGGCAGCCAGACATCGGTCCCGCGCAACGCCCCGAGCACCGCCAACGCCAAGCGAAAGGCATCGTCGTTGGCCTCGCGATCCGGCAACAACTCGTCCAGCAGTTCTGCCACGTGAGCCAGTGCCACAGCCCGCGGGTAACTTACCTCAGTCGCCAACGGCGACTCTAGAACCTCACACGAATCCAACCGCGCCAATTCCTGTCGCTCGCGATCTTCGTAATAGACCCGTACGTGGGTCAACGGTTCCAGCGCTCCGCCAAATCGGCGCCGAGATTTCATCGCCGAGCGCGCGACTCCGCGAACCTTGCCATCCGATCGGGTGAAGAGCGTGACCAGCAAATCGGCCTCGCGCAACGGGTACGTCCGCAAAACAATCGCTTCCGACTCCTTCAGCGCCATGGAAGCCTGTAAAAGTAATCTCTGATTGTAATTGGAGTGGCGGCAGATGGAAAGCAGCACCAGGGCATGATGAACTTTCGAGGTCGGCGACTGTAAGCTGGTTAGCGCCTTATGCCCGACGAATCGCGGCTGAGCCCGAGACGATCCCGGCGCGCACCTTCGGCGGCTGAAACCCGATTCGTCTAGGAATTCGCGTAGGCTCCATCATGTCCCGGATCGCGCCAATGATGTCATCGATGTCTCCGTCATGACCCTTCAAACGGCGCTCCAGCTCTAACAACTTGTTTGCGACTTTTTGATTGGTGTTGACCATCTCTCGCAGACGAACGAAAGCGCGCACTACAAAAACGCTCATTTCGATTGCGCGCTTTGAACTAAGCACGGTGGCCAGCATGATGGATCCATGTTCTGTAAAGGCAAACGGTGCGCGCCTGCGTCCGCCGTGCTTTGAACTTGAGGTCGCAAAATGCGACCTCAAGTTTCGGTCCTCTGCAGGCGAAAGCTGGAACATGAAGTCGCGCGGAAAGCGTGTTGCATTTCGCTTGACTTGCTCATTCAACCGTTTGACCTGCACGCCGTACAACTCCGCGAGTTCAAAATCCAACATTACTTTCTGGCCGCGCAGGACAAGAATTCTGGGCTCAATGGGCTTGATCAGCAACATGTGGCGAGGGCGCATCGGAACCTCCAAGCAATCTTGAGGTCGCAATTTGCGACCTCAAGTCTGCAACTGTCTTGATCCTACGCGCCTCGAAAAGCAAAAGGCGCGGGTCTCTGAACAAAAGACGCGCGCCCAGCCCATTTTGGGAACCGACTCCTACCTTCCAAAATACTTCGCGTTGCGCTCGGTGAAGCTGCTCCACTTCTCCGGAAGGTCATCGAGTGCGAAGATGGCGGAGACCGGACATACCGGCACACACGCACCGCAATCAATGCACTCGACGGGATCGATGTACAACATTTCCTCTTCAGCGTGCGCCGGAGAATCCTTCTTCGGATGAATGCAATCCACCGGGCAAGCGTCGACGCAAGCTGTGTCTTTCGTCCCGATGCAAGGTTCAGCGATTACGTATGCCATATTTCTCTGTCTCCCTGGATGTTTGCGGAACTTAACAGAACCGATAATTCTAGCAAGAATGCCGCAGCTTGTGTAGGGAGGACATCCAGCCGATCCGTCAGGCCCCGACTAACTCCCGTTCCGCGCTCGGCTCGTACTCCACAATATGTCCGGCAACCGCGCTCGCCGCTACCGTGAGCGGGCTGGCCAGATACATCTGCCCTGGTCCGCTGCGGCCGGGGAAATTTCGATTCTGCGCACTGATTACAACTTGTTCCGGCCGCGTAGTGACGCCCGGACCGGCATTGATACAGGCTCCACAACTGGGCTCGATTACCTGCGCTCCAGCTCTCTGAAAAATGTCGAGATAGCCCTTCCGAATGCAGTAATCGCGAGTTTCCTGCGAGCCAAACTGGATGTAAAACTTTACCGAATCCGCCACTCTCTTACCGTGCTTCAGCGCATCCGCCAGCACCAGAGCGTACATGTCCATGTCTTCGTTCTTGCCGGCCGTGCAGGTGCCCCCATAAGCCAGTTCGACGGGCACAGGCGTGTTGAGGTCGCGCACGTACTTGCCATTCCCAGGATCGCCCGGCGTCGCGACCATGGGCGTAATCTCGGCCGCATCCAGTTCGATCAGATGAGCGTATCGCGCGTCGGAATCGCTGTACAGGCCCTCGGTCATGGCCTTCGCCTTCGCACGATCCATACCCCGGCGTTCTACCAGAAAATCAACCGCCTTTCGGTCCGGCGCTACAATTCCTGTGAAACCACCGATCTCGGCCGCCATGTTTGTCATGGTCGCGCGTTCATCCACGCTCAAGTCCTCAATTGCCTCGCCTGCGTACTCCATTACCTTGGCCAAAGCCTTCCCGCTGCGGACGTAGTCCAGACTGAGAATCTTCAAAATGAAATCTTTCGCAGTGACATTGGGATGCTTCTTGCCCCGGACCACTATTTTCACCGATTCCGGTACACGTACCCGAACGTCTTTCGTGATCCAAGAGTTGAATACGTCGGTCGTTCCGATGCCGAACGCGACACAACCGATCGCGCCCACATGCGGCGTGTGCGAGTCCGACCCAATGTTCAACTGTCCCGGCAACGCATAACTTTCCAGAACGATCGAATGACAGATTCCCTCGGAGCCCTTGCGATCCTTCAACTCGCCGTGCAGCTTGATTCCCTGTTTGGCGGCGAAATCCTGCTGTTTCAACTTAAGTTGTGTCGCCAGATCGAGTAGCCCCAGTTTCTTTTTCTCTTCCGAGATCACTTCGTCCAGGAACGTCAGGTGATCACGGAAAAAAAGAATGCTTGACGCATCGTTGACCTTGGCATCCTTGCCGACGTAGCGCTCGAAGAAAATGGCGGCCATCGGAGTGACATATTCGTGACTGAAACGAAGGTCGGCGCGGGCAAAACCGGTGTCGCCGGGCTTGACGTAGGAGCTGGCGCTGGACTCGGTCATATGCCGCGCGAAAATCTTTTCGGCAAGCGTCATCGGTCGCTTTTCTGTCTTCAACGGCGGCAGAAATACTTTCTTCTGCAAACGCGCCACATTGAATGGGAACAGTCCGCCGTATTCGATGACCTGCCGCGTGATTTCATCTTCGCCGGCGGTAAATTCAGCAAGCGGAATTTCCTCGCCCGCTCGAAGCTTGTCAATCAAAGAGAAATCGGTTGAGGTCAGCAACCCGAGGTTTTGGCAATTTTGCTTGTAGATACGCTCGATATTTTCCGCGATCACGAGCTTTATGCCCGCACACATCTCCGCGTAGGGCGACTGTTCCCGGCTGGAACCCTTGCCACGCCGCTTCCCGCTCACGGCGCAAACAAATCCGCCCTTCTTCACATCCGAGCGGCCGATGGGAAGGACGCTGCCGCACTTCAATCCCAGGTATGGAATCTCACCTAAAGTCTCATCGAAATAGAAGCAATAATGCGCGGGCGTGATCTCGTCCGTGGAAATGTCGTCGCGCAGCTTGGGATTATTGGCTGGGTTCTTGGTGTCCCAAGGCAGATCCTCTCCCGCAAGCTGCCGCTCAATGAGTTCTGGATCTTCGGTCAGAAAAAGAATGCGGCCTTGTAGCCGCACTTTGTCGTGGCGTTTCTCGATCGTACGGTCCAATAGTGAAGTAATCATGATCAGTGGCCCAACCTTATATTGTACCGCGCCAACCCGTAGCCGACAGGCACATCAGAGAGCCTGCTGGCAGGTGGCGTAGCGGCGAGTCCGCAGATACCTGACGCGATTCATGGACATGCCGACTAAATCCGAAGCCTGGAGTTTCTATATCAGATCATCTCGCAGTCTGAAATATCTCCGGTTAGTGGTGGCCGTGCGTCCGGTCGTATTTCTCCCCCGCCGGAACTGCGACTGTCAGGCGGTTCTCTTTCGGCGCCAGGGGGCAGGTGGCATACGGCGTAACCGCACAGGGCGGGTTATATGCTTCATTGAAATCGAGCACTACTTTTCCGTTCGCGACGGCGTCAGTGTCGAGAAACCGCCCTCCCGGGTAGGTGTCCGTCTTGCTGGTCAAATCATTGAAAACGAATGATAGGCCTTTCGCGGGATCTCCGCCCAGTGCCGTCAACTGCACATCCTGGCCATTAATCTTGAACGTGACCGTTCCCGCTACCGGAGTCGGTGTGACGTCGCCCAGGACATTTGGAACGTCGACAGTTTTCTTTCCATCCGATGGATTCCAAGTACCCGTCACCCGATACGACATGTCAACCGGAAAGAAAACGGGCCCGCGATAGTTCTTGGCCGTCTCGCTATCGACATCCCGCAACCGGATTCCGATGCGCTGCCCTCGTACAACAACATAAAAACGCAGACTGCCCATTTCAACCTGGGTGCGGTTTCCGGAAGTGTCGGGTTGCAATTTGGTGGTGACCGCAGCCTTACCGTCAATCATGGCATGCGCGTCAGGAGAAAATTTCACCGTGACATCCGTCCCCTGCAAGTCGAAGACCCCCGCATGGGCTGGTCCCTTGGGAAATATGACGGCGTTGCCGGGGTCGCTGCCGAAACTGTTTTCGCCAGGCTTCAGCCAGAACAACCCGGCCAACGACAACCAGTTTTTCTTCAGGTCGTCGACCAGTTCAACTTTCCACTTATCGTACGACTGGAGATACGCCGTGTCGGGAGCGGTCGCCGGCGAATTGTTGGCCGCTGGAGCCTTCGCAAGAAGCGGCGTCGTCAAACCTAGCAACACCGCAATTATGAAATTCCGCCTTCGTTTCATATGAGGTCCTCCGTCAGTAGTTTTCCGGCTACGCCTTGAATTCGTGTACGCTCGGCAACGGCTCCATTCCATTTCCACTGAAAATCTGCTCAAACTCGGCCAGCATCGCGGGATGCACCAAGCTATTAGACGCCAGAGTCTCGTAACCGTTCAACTCAAATTGCCCGCCCTTGAAGTCGGTGACTCTGCCGCCCGCCTCCTGCACCATAAGCACGCCGGCCGCCGTATCCCAGGGTTTGAGATTGAATTCCCAGAATCCGTCAAAGCGCCCGCAGGCTACGTTGCAAAGATCGAGTGCCGCTGAGCCGGCCCGCCGCACGCCATGCGTATGTAACGTGATCTGATGATAGAAAAAAATGTTCGGATTTTTGTGGCGCTTATGGCTGGGAAAGCCGGTCGCTACCAGGCACTCAGCCAGGTGTTCCGTTGATGAAACCTGAATGCGCTGGCCATTTAGATACGCCCCACTTCCCTGCTCAGCGGCAAACAATTCGTCGCGCGTCGGATCGTAGATCACACCCGCGACGCGTTGTCCCCTATGCTCGATCGCCATCGAGACGCAAAACACCGGGAACCCGTGAGCGAAGTTGGTAGTCCCGTCGAGAGGATCGACGTACCAGCGGTAATCGCTGCCGGTATCGCGCAATCCGCCTTCTTCGCCAAGAATGTCATGAGCGGGCCAAAGCTGACTGATTCGCTCACGAATCAGCGTCTCCGACTGGCGGTCCGCCACCGTGACCAGGTCGGCTTCACCTTTGTATTCCACTTTCACGCGCCGGTAGAAATGCGTCATCAGAAGCACGCCTGCCTCGCGCGCAATCTCCGAGATGGCGGGAACGAAATCCTTTTGATTCGCAGTCATGAAATCATCTTCACGGGGACAGCTTTTACTTGGCACTGAACGCGATGGTTGCACAGTTCTGGGCAAACTTTGCGATCGCGTGAACAGCGTTTTTGATCGGGAAAACTCGGCGGCAAAGATCGCCGAGTCATGCAAGAGGCCGCGCGCACCATCACCTGCGTTTGCCGCTATCTTCCGCGATGTACATGATCTCGTGTTTGAAGATAAACAGATTGGGCCTGTCTTCGCGGGTGAGCCGAACCATGTGTTTGTCGTAGTACTCAATCCACCCATGAACGACTTCGCCATCCGCCAGCTTGATGCTGACTGGTTTCTGTTTTTCGCCCAAAGACTTTAGGTAAGCCGCCTCCTCAGAAGTCTCTTCCGGGGGAGTGACTTTAGGCTTGCGCGGTCCACCTAGGCTCGCCTGTCCATTGAATGCCATTCCCACATTCTACACGTGGTTGCATGGGGCATGTTCTTGCGTTGCGTCACGGAGTGCGGACAACCATCCGCGGATGGTTTGAGGGCTGTAGGTCGGTATCTCGAGCCAAGCGCACGGTTTGTAGTCCAGCCAGCGATCAAATCGCCCGCCTGAGGTTTCACACAAGCTACTGGGAAACAAAAAAAGGGAGCCGGAAATCCGGCTCCCTAAGAAATTTCGCGTACATCCGACAGGTTAGAAGGTGAACTTCAATCCCAGACGGATAGTGCGTGAGATTTGGTAATACGCTGGTTTGTTGAACTCGTTGCTCAGAGCAATCGGCTGGCCTGTTCCCAGGAAGCTGTTGAAGCCCTGGGAAATGCTATACGGGCGTTCAGCCGCAGCGTAGAACGCATTGCCGTCCCCGATGTAGCATGCGTTTATACCTGCCGAGTTGCACAGGGGAGACGCTGGGGCGATGAACTGATCGGCACCTTGAGCGGTGTCCATCAGCGCGTTGTAGGCAGTCACCGAACGCTGGTTAAACAGATTGGCGAACGTCGCAGAGAAGCTAATAACTTTTTGCTCGCTAAGTTTGTAGTTCTGCTGGAAGTTGAAGTCACTCTGTGTGTACCAGGGCGTCCGGCGCGTGGTCGTGTTGCCGAAGGTGACCAAGCCGGTGTTCGGATCCTGCGTGGCATTGATGTACTTTCCACGATCCTCGAGCTGAACACCCCAACCAGTGGCTCCGAGACCCACATCTGCGTAGCTGGTCACGGGCGAGCCGCTATAGAGGTACTGGAAGATGCCGAAGTCCGTAGTGAACTTCTTCATCCAGGGCAGTTCGTAATAGGCGTAACCCTTGAAGGTGTTCGGGCGGTCCGTCGGCAGTAATCCACTGGAAGAATTACCGTTGGCGTTCCACGAGAAATACGGCTCGTCAAAGGCTCGGCTGTTATTGGGTGAGCTGCGTCCACCCTGGCCGCCGTCGGAAATGTCCGAACTGGTGAGGCCAGTGTAGTTGCCGCGCAGCTTGCTATAGGTGTAGGACGCCATTCCGAACCAGTGGTCGCTGTGCGACTTGTTCAACCGGAATTCCACACCGTCGTAGCTGCGAGCTCCAGGGATCAGTTCTTGGATTGGGCAGCCCGTGCCAGAGCAAGGCGGCGGGGCGCTGCCGTACAGGAAGTTGTAGAAACTGTTGAAGGAGTGTTCGATACCCTGTCCCGGGTTGCCGATCACGAAAGTCTCGCTGCCGGCCGTTGGCCCGGTTTGCGCGACGATCGAAGAGTCTTCGATCACGTGATCCAGCCTGCGACGATCCCAACGAGCTTCGAAGGAGAGCGTCTTGGACAGTTGGTAATCAACGCCAAACACAGTCTCGTGTTGCTTGAAGGGTTTCAGGCCAGGCGTGACACCCGTGGATGTCAAGCTGCAAGTCGAGCAGGTAGTCGGGAAGGTGCGTTGGTTGAGGTTTTCGATGAAGGTCAATCCGGCCGGAGTTGCACCGCCTGCCCAGTTTGCCCCCTGATCAACTCCGCCAACGCAGTAGCGCTGCGAACTGTTGAATGCGGGAACGATGGATGCGATGTTGCTCGTATCCAGAGCGTACGCGCAATTGTTCCAGTACTGACCACCGAATGAACTGATGGCGACGTTCAGCTTCATGATGTCATAGAAGGCACCGTAACTGCCGAACACCTTCATCTTGCCATCTCTGAAGACATCCCAGGCAGCGCCAATGCGGGGCGCAACCTTGTCACCCCAGCTGAAGTTGATTGGGTTCGAGGTGAGCCCGGCTTCGCTGCTGGCCGGCAGGTATTCCTTGTCAAACCGAATGCCGGCATTGATGGTGATGCCGCGACCCATGGTCCATGCATCCTGGGCAAACAAGCCGTGGTTGAAACTGGTCACATTGCCGCCCGTACCGAAGTCGTACACAATGGCGTCCCCATACAGCCCCACGCAAGAGCCATACAGAGCATTGAACGGAGCACAGTTCTGTTTACCCAACGCGCTCACCGGCACGTACGGAGACGAGGTTCCGGGGAAATACTGCACGTAGGGTTCGTTGTAGTGTTGCGAGATCACGTTGTTCAGCCGGTTGAGTTGGTACCCAAACTTGAAGTTGTGGGTCCCTTTCCATCCGCTTTTGAACCAGGCCAGATCCGCGTCATACTGGATAGCTTTGTTCGCGTTCTGAGTCGTGGCATTCGGACTGAAGGCCGCGCTGAAGTACCCGTTGGACTGTTGCAGCGATGCTGGCAGGGGATTACCCAAGGCGTCAGTTCCACCGACGCCGCTGGCGTTGAAGCCAACCAGAGTACCATTGGTCGGATAACCGAAGTCGTGGTAGTTCTCGAAGTAATAGCCGAAGCGGGTGGTGGCAACGATGTGTGGGGTGATGGTGAAGTCAGCGCCAACGTTGGTCGTAACGTTCGGAGCCGTATAACCGACGGCGTGCGAATACACCGACTGCGGAGTGCCGGTATTGAGGCATGGGTTGGTGGCGGAAGTCGCCGAGCCAAAACATCCCGTGCTGACGTTGTAGAACCCGGTGGTTGAATCGGAGAATGGCAAGTTCACGCCAGTCTCGCGCTGGTATTGGTAGAGCCACGAACCGAACACGCGGATCTTTTGTGACACGCTGGCATCGACACGAGCCGTTGTGTAATAGGTCTGCTGGTTGCGGCTGAATGGCGTTAAGCCACCGTTGGTGGGGCCGTAGTTCACGGTGCGCTCTTGATCGTTCCACTCCGGGTTGAACCCGACAAAACCGAAAATGCGATCCTTCAGAATGGGTCCGCCAAAAGTGAATCCAGGAAATACGTCGCTGGTCTTTGGACGAATCGGCTGATATTCCTGAGCCGTGGCATCAAGAAATCCAAAGGGCGCATTGGGCGCATTCGTCAGGTTGCTGTTCGGATCGTAACGGGTATAGTTCTGTGGGCCGCCATCCATGCCGTTGTTCTCGAACTGGATGAATGCGGAACCGTGGTAGTCGTTGCTGCCTTTCTTCATGACGACGTTGACCACGCCACCCAGTGCGCCGCCGTGCTCGGCTTCAATGCCCGAGCTCTTAATCTGGACTTCTTGAATGAAGTCGAACGGCACGTTGGTGTGCGAGTAGCCGCCAATCAGATTGGCAGTTTCCTGACCTTCCACAAGGTAGGAGTTTTCCGCATCGGAGCCGCCGGCCACCGAGAAGCCATGATCGCTTCCGTTGGTGGTGCTGCCGGGAGCATTGCCGCCGGTGCCGTTGCTGCCAACGTTATTTCCTTCCAGTGGTTCGTTGCGGGCGGAAGGGGCAAACTGAATTACGGATTGGAACGAACGTCCGTGCGGAACATCCTGCACGACGTCTTGCGTGATGTTGGTCTGCGTCACGTTGGTGGTGACGTCGACTGCCGGTGCCGCTCCGCTGACTTCGACGACAGTTTCACTGCCGCCGACTTGCAGCGCAAAATCAACCGTCGGAAGGTGACCAACTTCGAGAACCAAACCTTCGCGCTTGAGGACAGTGAATCCCTTTGCCGTGACGGTGACTGTGTAACTGCCCGGTGGGATGTTAGCGAAGCGGTAGTAGCCGCTTCCGTCGGTGTCGGCCGACTTGCTGCCGGTGAGTGAGGCGCCAACCACGACGACGTGGGCATTAGCCACGACCGCTCCGGTGGAATCCTTCACTGTACCTTGCAAACCCGCTGTGGTTTCCTGGCCGAAAACATTGGCCACCAGCAGCAGGACTGCGAGGGTCCCGATCAATACGGTCATGATCTTAGCTTTGACCATTTAAATCCTCCTGAAAACTAGGCATTCTGAAAATTGTTTTGGGGGCAAACCTGCACATTAAAACCAGACTGTACAGGCGTAGACATGACTCTGTGGTACATGCTGTGCGGTTTGTTGGGGTGCAATTGCGTCGCCATAACGAGACACCTATACACATTTGCATGTTAAGTATTTTGTTTGGTGACACTTGTCAGAGATTGTCCAGGAGGAGATTTCGCAGCCGATAGTAGCCGCAAATTCTATATTTCATATATAAGCTCCTAAAAAATGATGGTGCCCGAGGCTACCCATTCATGCCGGATCAGGGAGATTTATTGCGGCACAACCAACCTACCGGACGCGCCAAAAACTGGTTATGCTACAGGTCAAAATGATCGACTAACCAAGGCCGAAATGAGGGGGAAATGAAGCACGTTGCTGGAATCGAATTGCTGACGAACTATCAGTCCGCCAAGCACTACGAATTTTCCACGCGTAAAAAAAAAGGGAGCCGGATAAACCCGGCTCCCAAGTTAAAGATTCGCGTATCCGTTGGTTAGAAGGTGAACTTCACTCCCAAGCGGATGGTGCGAGAAATTTGGTAATAATAAGGCTGTTTGTAAGCGCTGTTCAGAGCGAGCGCATACCCGCGGCCTTTGTAGTTGTTAATCCCCGTGGAAACGTCGTACGGACGCTCGGCTGCAGCGTAGAACGGATTACCGTCCCCGATGTAGCACTCCCCGTTAAATGAAGGTGGTCCAACCGTGCAAGGGGAGCCCGTGGTGCTCGGCAGTGTTACGTACTGGCTGAGGCCACCCAAGGTGGTAAGGTCCGCGTTGGCGACGGTAACGGCACGCTGATTGAACAGATTGGCGAAGGTTGCCGAGAAGCTGACAACTTTTTGCTCGCTGACCTTGTAGTTCTGCGTGAAGTTAAAGTCGGACTGTGTGTACCACGAAGTACGCTGGGTGCGCGGAGCGCTGAGCGCAATCGCCCCTGTGGTCGGATCCTGCGAGGCATCGACCCACTTTCCACGATCCCAGGCTTGCACTGCCCAACCTCCGTTGCCGGCACCCACGTCCAGATAGCTGGTCATCGGTGATCCGCTGTAGAGGTACTGGAAGATGCCGAAGTCCGTCGTGAACTTCTTCATCCAAGGCAATTCATAGTACGCATATCCCTTCCAGGTGCTGGGACGGTCCGTTGGCAAAAGTCCGCTGGAGGATCCTCCAAACGAATTCCACTGGAAGTACGGTTCGTCGAAAGCACGACTGTTGTTCGGTGAACTGCGGCCACCCTGCTGACCGTCGGAAATATCCGAACTGGTCAGGCCGGTGTAATTGCCGCGCAGTTTGCTATAGGTGTAGGAAACCATCCCAAACCAATGATCACTGTGCGACTTGTTGAGCCGGAATTCCACACCGTCATAGCTCCGGGCTCCCGGAATCATGTTTTGAATTGGGCAACCCGCGCCCGAGCAAGCTGGCGGTGGCGGATTGGCAGGTTGTGGGTAAAGGAAGTTGTAGAAGCCGTTGAAGGTGCGCTCCGTACCCTGACCAGGATTGCCGATGACGAACGTTTCGCTGCCGGCTGCGGGGCCGGTCGTCGCGATAATCGACGAATCCTCGATCACGTGATCCAACCGGCGGCGATCCCATCGCGCTTCGAATGACAGAGTCTTCGAAAGCTGGTAATCCACGCCGAACACGGTCTCATGTTGCTTGAACGGCTTCAACCCAGGGACAACGCCGGTTGAGGTCAACGAGCAAGTTGAGCAGGTAGTAGGGAACGTACGGAAGTTTACGTTCTCCAGGAAGGTCAAGCCAGGAGGCGTCGCCCCGCCCGCCCAATTGGCACCGGTCCCTACGCCGCCGGAGCAATAACGGGTATTGCTGTCGAATGCGGGAGCGATCGAAGCCACGCTAAAGCCAGGATCCAAGGCGTAAGCGCAGGTGTTCCAATACTGGCCGCCAAACGAACTGATGGCCACATTCAGCTTCATGATGTCGTAGAAGGCACCATAGCTGCCGAACACCTTCATCTTGCCATTTCTGAAGACATCCCAGGCGGCGCCGATACGCGGAGCAACCTTGTCACCCCAGCTAAAGTCGATGGGGTTGGTGGCTAGACCAGCATGGGTGCTGGCTGGCAGGTATTCCTTATCAAACCGGACTCCCGCGTTGATGGTGATCCCGCGGCCCAGCGTCCAGGAATCCTGGGCGAACAAGCCGTGGTTAAAGCTGGTGACCTTTCCGCTCGTACCGAAGTCGTAGACCTGAATGGTGCCGTATAGTCCGGTGCAATTGCCACCGTAGCAGCGCCTCGAAGGGCGCGCAATTGGTGTTGCCCAAGGTGCTTGTCGCGGTGTAAGCGCCGTTGGATCCGGGGTAATATTGGACATAAGGCTCATTGTAGTGCTGCGATATGTCGTTGGAGAGCGGTTGAGTTGATAACCGAACTTGAAGTTGTGGGTTCCTTTCCATCCGCTTTTGAACCAGGCAAGATCCTGATCAAACTGGATCGCCTTGTTCGCGTTCCTGCGTAGCGTTGGGGCTGTAAGCCGTCGCTGTAATAGACCCGATGGGAACTGAAGCGAAGCTGGCAGCGGACCACCCAAATTGTCCGTGACACCGCCAACACCGCTTGACTGGAATTTAACGAGCGTGCCTGTGGTCGGGAATCCGAAATCGTGATAGTTCTCGAAGTAATAGCCGAAACGAGTCGTAGCCACGATGTGCGGTGTAATGGTGAAATCGGCGCCCACGTTGGTGGTGACGTTCGGGGCACTGTAGCCGATGTTATGCGCGTAGTTGGAAGCAGGACTGCCGCCATTGCAGGTGAAGTTAGGATCGGCGGGATTGGTGGCCTTCCCAAAACATCCTGAGTTGATGTTAAACAAGCCAGTGGTTGAGTCGAGGCGTGGCAGGTTTTCGCCATTCTGTTTCTGGTATTGATAGAGCCAGGAACCGAATACGCGAACTTTTTGCGACATGCTGGCGTCGATGCGGGCCGTGGTGTAGTAGTTGTGGGTGTTTCGGCTAAACGGCAAAATATCGCTAGCCGTGGGACCGAAGACCACGTTGCGCTCCACATAATCCCACTCCGGATTGAATCCGACAAAGCCGAAGATTTTGTCTTTCAGAATCGGCCCGCCAAAAGTGAATCCCGGGAATACGTCGCTAGTGTGCGGACGAACCGGCTGGTAGTTCTGGGTCACCGCATCAATGTAGGAACCGTTAGCCCTCTGCGTTAAGACGCTGTTGGGGTCGTAACGAGTGTAAGCTTGCGGACCGCCATCCATGCCATTGTTCTCGAACTGCATGAATACCGAGCCGTGGTAGTCGTTGCTACCTTTCTTCATGATCACGTTGACAACGCCACCCAGCGCGCCGCCGTGCTCAGCTTCAATCCCCGAACTCTTGACCTGCACTTCCTGGATGAAGTCGAACGGCACATTGGTGTGCGAGTAGCCGCCGATCAGATTGGCTGTTTCCTGACCTTCCACCAGGTAGGAGTTTTCGGCATCGGAGCCGCCGGCCACCGAGAAGCCATGGTCGCTTCCGTTAGTCGTGCTGCCCGGCGCGTTGCCGCCGGTTCCGTTGCTACCGATGTTATTGCCTTCCAGGGGTTCGTTACGAGCGGAAGGAGCAAACTGAATCACCGACTGGAACGAACGTCCGTGCGGAACATCCTGCACGATGTCCTGGGTGATGTTGGTCTGCGTGACGTTGGTGGTAACGTCGACTGAAGGAGCCGCGCCGCTTACTTCGACGACAGTTTCACTTCCGCCGACTTGCAGAGCGAAGTCCACCGTCGGGAGGTGCCCGGTCTCAAGAACCAGACCTTCCCGCTTTAAAACGGTGAAGCCCTTTGCGGTTACGGTAACGGTGTAACTACCTGGGGGAACGTTAGCGAAGCGATAATAACCGCTTCCGTCTGTGTCGGCCGACTTGCTGCCGGTGAGTGAGGCACCAACGACGACGACGTGGGCATTAGCCACGACCGCGCCGGTGGAATCCTTCACTGTACCTTGCAGACCGGCTGTGGTTTCCTGGCCGAAAACGCTGGCCGCCAATAGCACCACAGCGAAGATCTGTAGCAATAACTTCATTGCCCGAGCTTTGCCCATGAGCTTCTCCTAAATGCTTAAGTTTTTAGACTTTTTCTAGCGATGTCTGAACGGCCCCATCGTTCACCAGTGCAGACACTTTACAAAGTGTTGCTTGACAGCTGTTGTTGTCAGTTGTTTGCAATCACACGCCCATATTTATACATAACAACACAAAACTTTACATTGTCGTGGTAATTACTTTACATATCAATCAGTTATGGATGTATTTTGTTGAGTCGTAACACTGGCCATGATGTATCGGAATTCCATCTGTCATATATTTGTCAAGAATTTGTTAAGTCCAATTCCAGGTTTCATAGATTTCAGCTTCAAAAAGTATTGGGTTAGACAGAACAAACGGACTCAATTGCGGACCGATTCTGGGCAATTCGGCTGGAAAGCGGCGGGCTATCCGACTTGGCGGGATGGGAAGGTTTAGGAGGGACGTCAAGTGGTCGTTATGGGCGCGGGAACTAGCCCACAAAAAAAGGGAGCCGGTTTCCCGGCTCCCTGGTTCGTTGTTTAACCGTTGCGAGCTAGAAGCTGAAGCTGATCGACAGCCGCATCGTCCGCAATTGTTGATACTGCTGTGGCTGTCCGTACCACGAGCTTTGGATGACCCGGGGAACTTGACCACCGTTTCCGTTGATCCATTGCTGCGGGTTGTATCCGCTTTCGAGGGTCTGATACAAAGCCGCACCGCTGGCGAGGTTGACAGGTGCCCCACCCACGAGTCCTGGGAACAACGCACTCGCGGAATTTTGTGAGTTGAAGCCCTGATAGTACGCCACGATAGCGTGCTGGTTTAACAAGTTGGCCGCGGTTGCTTCCAGGCGAAGAACCTGGGCTTCATTGTTTTTGTTCACCTTGATGGAATGTGAAATGTTGAAGTCCGTCTGGGTGAACCACGGAGTACGGCGGTCGAACGGCGTGCCAAGCGTGATGTTTCCGTTCTGATCGAGAGTGGTGTCAACCCACTTGCCGCGACCATAGAGGTACACCGATTCATACGGAGCGCCGTTCGAGGCAGTCAAGTCAGTAAACGAACTGACCGGGCTACCCTGGTAGGCAAACTGAAAGAGGCCGAAAGTCGTCGTCATGCCCTTCCAAGGCAACTGATAATACACATTGCCCTTCAGAGTGCTCGGACGATCGGTGGGCAGAACGCCGTTGGTTGACTTGCCATTGGCCCCGAAGTAATAGAAGGGCTCGTCGAAGGCACGCGAAGTGTCGGGCGAGTTGCGTCCAGTTGCGTTTCCATCGACTGCGTCGGTGGTGGTCAGGCCTGTGTAGTTACCCCAGAGGCGGCTCCAGGTGTAGCTGAACAACCCGGCCCAACCCTTGCTTACGCTCTTGGTCAGCCGGAATTCCAGGCCGTCGTAATCACGAATGGCCTTAGGCATTGCCGGGCAGGTTGGACAAGTCCCGAAGTTATTCTGGGAATCGAACGAATACCCGGGGATGAGAAATGCCTGACCCAGAGATTTCAGGTAGTTGGCATAGCCGTCGATGGTTTTGTTTACGCCCTCGCCAGGATTGACGATGGTATACAGTTCTCCGACCGAAGGATCCGCCAAAGACGCATCCTCAATGACGTGGTCGAGTCTGCGGCGATCATACCGGGCTTCGAGCGCCCAGTTTTTGGCAAGCTGGTAGTCGACACCGGCAACGTATTCGTGTTGGCGATACGGCTTCACGCCGGGCGAAACCGGTTCCGCCGGACGGAAGTTAACGTTTTCAATCAGCGAAATCCCGGTCCTGGGGTCGATCAGGGATTGCGGGGTTGCGCCGCTGGCGAAGTTGGCTCCCAGAGTGGCTGGACCGCTCGGGCAAGCACGTCCGTTCTTGTAAACCAGATCGATACTGGCGGGGTTGAATCCGCCGCTCGCGTCCGGACCCAGGGCGTAGGTGCACTGCTCGAATGCCTGCGCACCAAACGAAGTCTGGGCCAGCAACAGCTTCATGACATCGTTGACGACGCCATAGCTGCCGAAGACCTTTATCTTGCCATTCCGCTTCACATCCCAGGCTGCTCCCACGCGTGGAGCAATTTTGTCACTCCATGAGAAGTCAATACCGGGAACATTGACACCGGGGGCAGCGGGAAGGCTTTCCTTCTCGATGCGGATTCCGGCGTTGATGGTGAGGCCGCGGCCGATCGTCCAAGCATCCTGGGCGAAGAGGCCGTGGTTCCAGTCACTAGCGGGCACGGTCAGAACGGTGGCGAAATCCTGCACGGTCAGATATCCATACTGGCCGGCGCAGGCTCCGTACACGGCGGTGAGGGCGTTGCAGTTGGCTACGCCAGTGAGTGTATTCGGCGGATGTCCCAGTCCTTGGCCAACCGTCACGAGACCACGAGGCACGTTTCCGTTTTGGTCAACTACGTTGACCAGATGGTTGAGTTGGTAGCCAACCTTGATGTTGTGGGTTCCTGCCCAACCGCTCTTGAAGAACGCCACATCCTGGTCAAATTGGTAGTGCTTGTTGGCATTGACCGTAGTGAAAGTGCCGACATAAGGCGCGGTGTTTGCTCCATTGGCTTGCTGCAGACCGGCCGGGACAGGATTGCCAAAGTTATCGAGAGCGCCCTGACCACTGCTGACCCACCGGATATCGGGAGTCGAGGTCTGCCAGCCGAAGTCGTGATAGTTCTCAAAGAAATAACCGTAGCGGGTGGTGGCCACGATCCTTGGAGTCAGGGTGACATCACCGCCGATGTTGTAGGTTGCATTCGGCGCCGACCAACCAAGACCGTGTGAATAGTTCGACACCGGCGTGTTGATTGACTGGTTAATGTAGCTCGCCTGCCCACTTCCCGGATCTGATATTGGGAGATTGACTCCGGTCTCGCGGGCGTATTGATACAGCCACGAACCGAAGACGCGGATCTTCTGCGTTAGAGTCGCGTCCAGACGGGCGGTTAGGTACTGCTGCTGCAGATCCTGCGTGAAGTACTGGTTGCCGATGTTGTTGTTTGGGGAGTTAAAGTCAACGGTCTTGGCGACGCTGTTGAACTGAGGTGCTAGCCCTACGAAGAACCACAGGCGATCCTTCATGATCGGGCCGCCAAAAGTTACGCCCGGCTGGATGATGCGCAAATGGTCCTTTTTCGGATTGTAGACTTGGGCAGTCGGGTCAAAATTTGGCGTGCCCGTGGAACTTGGGTCGTACCGCAAAAACATGTTGTTGTTGTTCGCATCCAGTCCGCTGGACTCATAGGTGGTAAACAACTGGCCGTGGTAGCCGTTGCTGCCCTTCTTCATGACCACATTGACTACGCCGCCGAGAGCGCCGCCGTGCTCGGCTTCGATGCCCGAACTTTTGATTTGGACTTCCTGGATGAACTGAAAGGGAACGTTGGCTTTGGAATAACCGCCGGAGATTTGCTCGGTGTCCTGGCCTTCTACGAGGTAGCTGTTTTCCGAATCCGAGCCGCCTCCAACCGAGTAGCCGAAGGTATTGCCGCTGCCGCTGCTGCCTAACACGGCGCCACCGGTGCCACCCGTGCCAGCGCCATTAACGGTGAACCCGCCAAGAGGCTCATTGCGGGCCATAGGAGCGAACTGAATCACGGATTGGAACGATCGGCCATGAGGAACATCGTTGATAACGTCGCTCGTGATGTTGGTTTGGTTCACGTTGGTAGTGACGTCAACCGTGGGAGCTGCTCCGGTGACTTCGACAACGGTCTCACTGCCTCCGACCTGAAGCGCGAAATCAACCGTCGGAAGGTGTCCGGTCTCAAGGACCAAACCTTCATGCTTGGTGAGTGAGAAACCCTTGGCCGTCACCGTGACCGTGTAAGTGCCAGCCGGAATATTGGCGAAACGGTAATAGCCCGTGCCGTCTGTGTCAGTTGCTTTGTTGCCGATCAGTGAAGTACCGGTGACGACGACGTGGGCATTCGCCACGACCGCGCCAGTGGAATCCTTCACTGTGCCTTGCAATCCCGCTGTTGTCTCCTGACCGAAGACACTTGTCGCTAGCAGCAAAATTGCGAAGGTTTGTATCAATGCGCTCAATACTCGAGCCTTGACCATGAAAATCCTCCAAAAACATTCATCCTGAGATTTGTTAAATGCGAAGCCCAACACAACAAACACAGCCCAACAACAGGCTACAAATTGTTGCGTAAAGCCAATGCAATGAATGATTTGCAATCGCAATGCCAGAAGCAAAATGGCGTGGATGTGGCATGAACCACTGTTTGCTTTCAACGGCATAGGCGACGAACGAGAGAGCCAAATCGCAGGACTGGTGCATAACGCTACCAGGTTACGTAGATTGGCTCCCGAAAACCGCATAGGAAAAGCCAATAACACGTCAACAAATGTGTCACTTACAAACGTTTTGACGATCATTAAAGCGAAACTAGAATTTGGATTTAGTGGTGTAGTAGCCAGTGCGGTGGCGCACGGTGAGCGCTGACGGGCTCGAGCTGGGATTTACTTTGACCTGGATGCGGCGGAAGCTGGAGTCGGAGAAGCGTTGCGAGGGGTAATAGGCGAGCAGGTATTGGGTTCGCAGTTCGTCGCTGATTTTTTCAAAGGCCGCATCGAGCTGCGGCACGGATGTGGCGTAAAAATATTTGCCGCCGGTGTCTTCGGAAATTTGGATAAGGGCGTGTTCGCCTCCAGTATCGCGTCCGGCGCTGGCTTCGATGGGAACTACAATGATGCTGTAGACGATCGCTTCGGCTTCTTGGGCGGCGCGAACGGCTTCTTTGTAGTCAACACGGCTGACGGTGTCACCACCATCTGTAATAACGACGAGAACTTTTCTTCCGGAGCGCGAGTCGAGAGCTTGTGCTCCGAGATAAAGCGCGTCGTAGAGAGCGGTGGCCGCACCCAAGCGCATGCGATCCACGCCGTGGTCGATCGCTTTCAAGTCGGAAGTAAAGGGCACAACCTCGTTGACGGTTTCACTGAAGCCGTAGAGTGAGAGTGCGTCGATGGGCCGCAAGATGGCACGCGCGAAGCGGCGCGCCGAAGCCATCTCCATGGGAAGGTCTTTGCGCGTGCTCAGGCTGGTGTCGACGTCCAGCACAATTGAAAGAGGTAAGGCCGATTCTTTGTCGAATACGGAAATGGTCTGCGGATTGCCGTCCTCGAGCAGAGAGAAATCTTCTTTCTTGAGTCCAGCAACGGGTGCGCCGTGTTCGTCCGTGACCGTCGCGAAAACGTTGACCAGCTTCACGTCGACTTTCAGCGTTGTGCCAGAATTCTGCGGGTCGTTTTGCGGAGGGGCAGGCGCACTTACGGAGGGCACACTCTTCGACGCGTCGGGGGATGTCTTTGAAGCTGTGCCTGCCGATGCCCACGGTGGTTTGGGCACCTGGGCATACGAGAACGTGGCTGCAATGGCCAGGAACGCAATCAGACGAGGCATTGAAGAGACCGATTTTCCCGTTGCGAACTTTGCGCGTTCCGCCGTGCCAGCTTTGCGGACGAGAGCTCTTAACCGCAATGTTCGCGAAGCAAATCCGCGAAGTACGCTGAGAAAATCGCTGTTCACTTAGATGCTGGCCTTCCGGAATGGCTGCTTTCTGCCGTAGGGATCTCCGCCGGAAAAGGCTCGCCATCGGCCCAGGCCGCGCCGCCTTCGAAATATTCCTTTTTCCAGATAGGAACCGTGCGCTTCAGAGTATCGATGAGCCAGCGGGAGGCATCGAACGCCGCCGCTCGATGGGCGGAGGCGACCACGATCAGCACACTAACTTCTCCGATCTGCAAACGACCCAGGCGGTGAATAATGGCTACATCGCGTATGGCAAACTGCTGCAATGCCCGGTTCGCCAAAACCTCCATTTGCTTGACGGCCATTTCTTCGTAGGCTTCGTATTCCAAGTACGAGGTACGGCGGCCGTGGGTGTTGTTTCGTACGACGCCTTCGAAGATCACTGCTGCTCCATCCGCCGGTTGCGTCATCTTTGCAACGACGGCTTGCGTGTCGATGGCTTGGCGGGTGATTGACGAGTGCCGGTCCGCACGGCCTGGAGTGGCACCGTGGCGAGCGTCGGCGCCGCCGCTCACCGGCGGCAGAAATGCCACCTCGTCCCCATCATTTAAGCGCGATTCAATCCCGGCAAATTCCTGGTTAATGGACATGGCGATCGAGCTGGTCATTTCCTGCAGGCGCGGAGCCATGCGCTCGTAGTGAACGAAGACATCCGCCAGCGTTGCCTGATTTGGCAGATCCAGAGAATCACTGCTGCGCCCAGCAATGTCTTTCAATACGCCGAAAAACAAAACTCGAACTTGCATGAAATAGAACTCATCAGCGAACACAGTTAGTGTAGCGCGGCCGTCGCGCAACAGCCTGTTCAAATAAAAAACCGCCAGTTTTCTTTTCGAGAACTGGCGGTCTTACATCTTCAGAGCTGAGCGTTATTTGTGCTGACGCGGAGCCTCCTGATGTGGTGGCTGCGGCGCTCGCGATTCCGAAGGCCGTGGCGCCTCGCGCGGAGCGGACTGGCGCTGTTGCTGCCAGGTGTTGAACTTGGTCTGTTCGTTCTGCTGGTGCTGAGGGTTCTCCTGGATCGGAGGCGCAGTCCTCACCAGCGGATGTCCGTTCGACGCTGTCGGTGGATGTGGCACCTGCGCCGCCGGTCGCGGAACATTCGCCGGGTTTGCAGGGCGAGCATTCCCCGCATTCGTTGGCTGCTGAGGACGGGCTGCTTCATTTCCGCGAGTTTCGGGCTGCTGGGGCCGGGGTGATTCCTCGGGCCGCGCTTGCGGCTGTCCAGGGCGAGGCGATTCGTTCGCGGCGTGAGCTGGTTGCGGCTGTCCGGGGCGAGGCGATTCATTTGCGGCGTGAGCCGGTTGCGGTTGTCCGGGCGTCTCTGTACGTACATTGGGAGCAGCCTGACGTTGCTCAAAAGGAACCCGCGGCGGCGTAGGCATGCGAGTCGCAACCACCTGCCGGTTCATGATTGTGGCAGACGGCTTCGCCGCAGTCGGACGGCCTGTGCCCATCACACTGGCGCGAACAGGCGCGGCGGGCGCAATACGCGCCACCGGCGCTTCGGCAATTTCCTTCGGATCGACTTTGACAGTGTTCGACCCGACCGGGCGCGCATTGACAAACGTGTCGTGGGAGACCGCGGTCACCGCGTTGTTCACCCGTTGATTCGCGTAAGTCACGTGGGTGATGTTGGTGGTGTTGTTATTAATGATGGTCGTGTTGTAAACGTTGGTGACCTGGGTCACGTTCACCCGGGTGTTCGTTACGTTCACATTATTTACGTACGCTGGGCTGGTTCGATACCAGGGCACGTACACCTCACGCGGCGCCAGTGGGAACCATGCGACGCCTGCGCCGCCGGGCCTGAAACCGCCTCCGCCCACGAACACAACCAGAGCTGGAGCGTACACAGGCCGGACATAAACCGGACCGGGAACCCAACACCAGGAACTCTCTACGAATGCCCAGCGTCCGTAGTGGAATGGCGCGAACCCCCAGGGCTCGTCTTCAACCCAAGTCCATCCCCAAGGCGCGACCCAAACCCAGTGGCCGTAGCGATAAGGAGCCCATCCCGGCGCAACTGCAGTCGGCGTCCAAACCGGACCATAGGGGGCGACGTAACGCCAGGTGCCATTGTCGTCCAGATCGCCAGCGCCGGTCATTTCGGGCGAAATATAGTTGGCCGACTCGGCGTGGTCTTCGCGCTCACCGCGATCGTTGGCAAAGCTGTCGAAGTCATCGCGATTGGGTATCTGGTCTATCTCATGGTCAAGTTGGTCAGTGCCGGTAAAGCGCGCACGCTGTCCCGCGACCACAACGTAAGAAGCTCCCCCGCCCGTGGCTTCACCGCGGCCGTTGCGAACGGTGGCATCGGTCTCGGTGCCGTCCGCGTTTACGTCGATGCGATATTCACCGGTGCGCTGGATCTGAAAAGCCAAATTTGGCGTGTCGATCTCCAGGTTGTTGTCGTCATCGAGGTGGCGAACGCGCACGATGATGGAACCCTGCGACACCTTCAACTGTGTCGTATGGTCATCGAGATCGAGGAACGTAAGACTGCTTTCCGAGTCAATGCTGATTGAGGTCGAGCCACTTTGCAACTCGGCCCGCGAATCTTTGTCCGCCCAAATATTGTCGCCAGTGCTGAGCGGACGATTCTTGACGGCTTCCACCCAGTCGCCTTCTCCGCCGGGTTGAAAGGAAACCGAACCAACGGAATAGCTAAGCCGCGCAACGCGGCTGGGAGGATCCTGTGCGGGCGCATCGCCCGGTTGAGGAGCCTGTTCCGAAGCCTGTGGCGGACCTTGGTCAGGTCCGGACGGCTGGTCCTGCGCGCCAGCCTTGACTGGTGTCTGCAAAATCAGCAACAAGCCAGCTAAGACAAACCCAATCATCGATAATCTATGCGTTTTCATTGTGTTTTATGCCCCTCGCCCGCGGCTCCTGATGGCGCCGCTTTCCCATACGTATAAACACTACCGGGTCTAATAAGTTCCAGCATGTGACGGAAGTACCTAAGCCATAAACAAATAAAAGATGCCAGCCCTGGTTGAAAAAGCTGGCACCTGATGTGGCCGAATTAAGGTTTGTGAGGATCTGCCTTATCCGACCGGTTGTTCGCTTAGAACCTTTTCTCGCTCTTCGGCATCTTGTTTCTCCTGCCGCGCCGAGCCGGGAAGCGCCAGCGCCAGCACTTCACCAATAGTTTTCACATAGTGAATGCTCAGGTTTTCCAGTTGTTCCGGCGTCAGGTCCTCCTCCACATTCATTTTGTTGTCTGCGGGAAGAATCACGTCGTGCACGCCGGCCCGCTTGGCTGCCAAAACCTTTTCTTTGACGCCTCCGATGGGCAGGACGTTGCCACTGAGCGTGATTTCGCCAGTCATCGCGGTCAATGGTCGTACCGCGTGACCCGTCAACAATGAGACCAGCGCGGTGGCCATGGTGACTCCCGCCGAAGGACCGTCTTTCGGAATCGCTCCCGCGGGCACGTGAATGTGTATGTCGTGCTCGGCGAAGAACGTCTCGGGGATACCGAGCAGCAGCGCGTTCGAGCGCACCCAGGTCAGAGCGGCCTGCATGGATTCCTGCATCACCTGGCCGATTTGCCCGGTCATGGTGAAGCCGCCTTTGCCCTTCATAGTGTTGGCTTCGATGAACAGAATATCGCCACCGGAAGGAGTCCACGCGAGGCCGACCACTACGCCTGCGCGCTTGGTGCGTTCTGCGATCTCCCCCTCGCTGCGGACTTTGATTCCTCCGAGAAATTCCTGCACGATCTCGGGAGTCACGACCAGTTTTTGCGATTTGCCTTCCGCCAGACGCCGCGCCTGCTTGCGGCAAATGGTGCCGATGTTGCGCTCCAGATTGCGTACGCCGGCTTCTCGCGTGTAGTGGCGGATGACGTTGCTGACCGCTTCTTCAGGAAATTCTATGTTCTCGGCGGTTATTCCGTTCTCTTCAATCTGCCGCGGAATCAAATACTGAAACGCGATGTGGACTTTCTCTTCCTCGGTGTAACCCTGCAGTTCGATGATCTCCATACGATCGCGTAGCGGCTCGGCAATGGGATCGAGCATGTTGGCGGTGGTAATGAAGAGCACTTTCGAAAGATCGAAGGGAACGTCGAGATAATTGTCGCGGAAACTCGCGTTCTGTTCGGGGTCGAGCGCTTCCAGCAGAGCCGAGCCGGGATCGCCGCGGAAATCGCGTCCGACTTTGTCGATTTCATCGAGCATGAAAACCGGATCTTTAGTTTCGGCGCGACGAATGCCTTGAATGATCTGTCCCGGCAAAGCGCCGATGTAGGTACGGCGGTGGCCGCGAATTTCGGCTTCATCGTGAACGCCGCCGAGCGAGATGCGGACGAACTTGCGTCCCAAAGCGCGTGCGATGGATTTCCCGAGCGAAGTCTTGCCTACACCTGGAGGTCCGACGAAGCAGAGAATTGGCCCCTTCATTCCGGGCTTCAATCGGCGAACCGAAAGATAATCCAGAATGCGGTCCTTCACTTTTTTCAAATCGTAGTGATCGGTGTCGAGAACTTCTTTCGCCTTGATGATGTCGACATCGCCGCCAGAAGTCTTCGCCCACGGCAGCACTGCGAGCCACTCGATGTAGTTGCGCGTAACCGAATAATCCGCGGCCATCGGTGACATGCGGGAGAGTCGCCCCAGTTCCTTCAACGCTTCTTTCTTTACATCGTCGGGCATGCCGGCAGATTCGATCTTCTGGCGCAACTCTTCGGTATCCCGTACCCCTTCGTCCTGCTCGCCTAGTTCTTTTTGAATCGCCTTCATCTGCTCGCGCAGATAGTATTCGCGTTGCGTCTGCTGGACGCGGTCCTGGACCTCGGATTGGATTTTGTTGCGCAACTGCTGTACTTCCAACTCCTTCGCCAAATGCTGATTGATCTTTTCCAGGCGCACGCGAACGTCGGTGGTTTCGAGTGTGTCTTGCTTGTCGCTGGTGGAAAGCGAAGGCAGCGAAGACGCAATGAAATCCACGAGGCGCCCAGGCTCTTCAATATTCATTGCCACGGTCGAGAGTTCGTCCGACAAAGTGGGCGAGCCTGCGACGATCTGCTGGAACAGCGTGAGAACGTTGCGTTGCAGAGCTTCGACCTCGGAGCTCTTGGGCGGAATGGCTTCGGGCACCGAATCCACGCGTGCCCGCATGAACGGCGCGAGCTGGGCAAATTCGACGAGACGTACGCGCTCCAGGCCTTCCGCAAACACAAAGAGGCTCTGGTTGGGCATTTTGACGACCTTGTGAACCACCGCCAGAGTTCCGACGGTATAAAGATCGCTGGGCTGGGGCGAATCGACGCGAGCTTCCCGTTGCGCCACAACCACAATTGTCTTGTCTTCGCCCAGGGAATTGATCAGCTGGACAGAGCTTTCCCGGCCTACGGTCAGCGGCAGCACCGCGTGGGGAAACAGCACCGTATCCCGTACCGGCAAGATCGGCAGCGCTCCGCCCGCAGGTTCGCTAGTCCCTGTGTTTTCTTTTATTTCCTTCACTTCTTTGGCATTCTTTTCAGCGCGTGATGACTGTGCCATGATTTTCACCTTGAGTGTAGTATGCTCAAGTTTGATGAAACAACCACCCCGAAAGATGCAAACTGATGAACGGAACTGATTTTTTGGGGCTGATGGATTCTAAACCTTCCTGACAGCGATTGCACCCCATCGAAGGTACACGGCACGATTGCGCGCGCACTGCGCTGACGGTGGGCTGGAAACTCGTCAGGAATCTTCCGCAGAGCGGTTCGCCGGCCCATTGGATGGCACTTTTCAGCGGTGCGGAAGTAATTCCTTTCTCCAGAACAAACGCATCCAGCCCGTTGGGATAATAACGAGGGATCGTCTTCACAATGTCGTAGCGATTTCGCTTGTAAAAAGCCAGCGCAGTCGCGTTGTCGACCGCGGTTTCCAATATGACAACGGGGCACAGCGCGCTTCGCAAGCGATCTTCAGCCGTCGTGAGCAACTTCGAACCGACACCCAGGCGGCGGCTGGCCGGGGGCACATCAATAGTAAGAATATGGCCGAACCGGCGGCGGTCCGCCTCTGCGACGATAAAACCCAGCACGGGATGCACCGGCTCAGAGTCTGGCGACGGCTCGCCGGGGCGGCCGGAGACGGCCCCATTAATCGGTTCGGCGATCAGTGTGAACGAGCCTCTCCGCCGGATATAGGCTGCCAATTCCATGCGGGAATAGGCGATCCCCGGCGCAAAGCATTTCTGGTCAATGCGCCATAGGGTTTCAAAGTCATTGCGTCGGAAATCTCGCAGGGTGAATTCCACATCGCCATTGTAGCTGGGGCGTATTTTAGCCTGCCGCCCCGAGGAGCCCGCGGAGCGCCCCTCTCGACCTCGTTTTGCTGTTAAAACCAGATCCGGCGAGGACGTCAGCGCTACGGAAAGGGCCTAAAAAATAGTCCACGAAACTGTTGCCTGCCCAGCACCCCAAGACGTACCATTCGCATCTGAGACTAATTGTGGGTCGCCTTTTCCTGATCGACGTAGGTGGAGCGGTCGCGCTGGTAGGACTCTGGTACTTCTGCTTTGTCCGTTACAACCACCGCCGCGGCACGAAGGCGTTACGTTGCCTGGAAGCCGCTTGCGTCGGGCGCGGAAGAGTACTGGAAGCCCGCTGGCTGGGGACGTCCGGCTTACAAGCGCATCTCCGTTTCGCGGCACATTGGTTTGAAAATGCCCGCGTGACCATCCGATTGCTGCCCCGCCCTTTGCCGGTACAGTGGTTGTTCAGCGCCTGGCACAAACAAAGAGAAACGCTAACGTTTGAGGCAGACCTTGATTGTGCGCCGGGCATGCGCCTGGAAGTGCTTCGCCATCGCTGGGTGAGTCACAGCGACAATAAACCCGTTCGCGAATCGCGGGACTGGACCATCGTGCGTCCCGGCCCAGTCGTGCTTACCACGTCCTCACAATGGAAGCAGGAAGTGCCGCCTATCGTAACCACGCTCATGACCACCCGCGGGCACAATCTGCTCAGCGTCCGTTTGCGCCCTGAGTCACCGCACCTTGCCGCGACCATCGACTTAGAAGCGCTGTCCGACGAGCAATCCGCAGCCGGGTTTCTCGGTGTGCTGCGTGACTTGGCCGCCGGAGCTTCGACTCACCGGCAGTAGTTCCAGAAATCATAGCAGGGGCGTGACGCCGGCCCTCCATTTGAACTTCTCATGCATGCGCGACCGCGACCTCAGTGAGAGGCTGCGTTTCCGACTCTGCAACCGGTAATACAATTTTCACGCGCGCGCCATGCGGTTGAACATTCTCTACGCTGAAATCCCCGCCATGTTCTTTGACGATTCCGAAGCATACACTCAGCCCCAATCCCGTACCCTTGCCCACAGGTTTGGTGGTGTAAAAAGGATCGAGCGCGCGGTTGAGGTTTGCGAAGCCGGGTCCGTTGTCTTCCACTTCGATCACAACTCGCCTGCCCACTTGCCGCGAGCGGATGCTGATCTGTTTCTTGCCCGGCATACTCTCTAAAGCGTCGCTGGCATTGTTCAACAAATTCAGCAGCACCTGTTTAATTTCGTCCTCATTGATCGCGAGGGGCGTGAGATTCGGCGACAGGTCGAGGTCCACCTGAACGTTGTGGGCGCGCATGGAATACTCACGAAGTCCCAGAATTTCCTGCACCACCGGAGCAAGCGCCACAGCCTGCGTGCCCCGCGCACTTTGCCGTGAAAACCGCAGAAGGTTGTCGATAATTTTCTTCATGCGGCGCGATTGACTCAGGATCTGCGTCAGCTGATCGCGCGACTTCTCGGAACTGATTTCATCGCCCATCAGTTCGCTATAGCCCATGATCACGGCCAGGGGGTTGTTCAGTTCGTGTGCGACCCCGGCGACCAGATGACCCAATGCAGCCAGTTTTTCCGACCACACAAGTTGCACATGCAGAGCTTTCAGCTCAACTGCCACGGCAAGATCGACGGCGAGAGATTCAATCCGCGACAGTTCGTCAAAATCGAGATCATTCAAGTGCTTAACGGGGCCCAGTCGAACACATCCCAGACATCCTCCGCCGGCGGAGCGCAGCGGGATGAACAACGCGCCTACAAACTCTGCGCGACTCCCCATGACTAATGCATCGGATCCACTAACCAGGAACGAGTTTTGTCCGACGGATTGCGCACGCGAGCACAACTCCTTGATTTCGTCGGCGGAGTTAGGCGAAGTTAACGCTTCGATCCTCCCCGGTCGCGTGAGAACGGCTTCGGCGGACGACTCGCTGGATCCTGCGACCCAGAGCTTGCGGTCGGAATCTTCCAGATGAACTGTGGCAAAACGAAAGCTGCTGAGTTCGGTGATCGCGGAAGCGATGTCCTGGCACATGGGCTCGGGCTTTGCGCCGCTCAGCAAGCGCGAAGTGATCGCCGAGAAGCGTTCTAGTTGCACATTGAGGGTTTCAGCTTTGCGCTGCATTCCGGCAATCGATATCGATTTGTCTTCTACGATCGCCAGGATCATTCCGAAGGCGACAAAGAGTTTGGGAGCGTTCCATAGTTCTTGCGGAACCACCAGGTTGGGAGCGAAGTGGTCGGTCAGCATGCCGACGGGAAACACCGCAGACCAGCAGAAGAATCCGCCAGCCATCGTCATGATCGCTGGAGACGTTGCGCCAATAATTCCTGCAGATGAAAACTCCGGGCAGGCCGAATCCCAGCCCAAGCAGTGCCGTGGTTCCTTCGTCGAAGGAACCGTGGAGAGCAGCATGCATCGCCCAAACTCCGGCTGCAGCGCACAGCAGGCTGGCGATCGCCACATACTTTGAGAACTTCGCGCGCAGCCGGAAAAGAAGGTATAACCCTCCACCGAAGCATGCGGTCAAACACAAGATGTACGGCCATCGCGCGGGAATTTCGTAGCAAGTCAAAACCGCGAACGCCACAGAAGGCAGACCCAGGGCCAGCAGGGCGCGGCTGCGTTTTCGCGAGTCTTCGACAACGGAGGAAATCGAAACCAGGAAGGCTACGGCCGAGGCTTGCAGCGAACCCAGGTCCAGCGCCAGGAGAAATGAGCTGGCATGACCATCAGCAGGCTCCAGCAGCTGTGCCAGGAAGTGAGTGCAGACCAAGGCCCAACCCAGGGCCCACAGGGTCAGACGTGCGCAACGTGCATGCCGCCTGAGTCCCACGAAGATGATGACCAATACGGCCACGGTAAGAAATGTCGGAATTTTGTCGAGTACGTTCATTGAGGTTACTTAGGGGGATAAGCATGGTGTCCAACGTAACAACGAGCGCACGCTCGGTCAACGCCCGAACGTGCCACAGGCATGGCACCAAAGCTGGGGCATGGTGGCACAAGGGTCTGAGAAAACCGCAGCACAAGTGCAGAGGATTTCACTTGACTTAGTCCGCAGACCATCCCATTCTGCCTCTCTAGAAAATCTCCAGTTGATCGGGGAATCCGGCGCTGTTCGGGTTCAGGAGGAAAAATGCATTTCGATGGCGCCGCTCTGTTCATCACAGCGGTGATCGCGGTTCTCGCGCCGCTGATCTCGGAAATACCAGTCGGCCTGCGTCTACCCATGGTGGTCGTCGAAGTGGGCCTCGGAATCATAGTGGGTCCGCATGTGCTCGGCTGGGCCGAGCCCGTCGGAATGCTCGCGCTGTTGGGGTATCTCGGTCTCATTTTTCTTTTCTTCCTGGCAGGCATGGAGATCGATTTTGAATCGGTTCGCGGCAGGCCCCTCAAACTCGCGGTTGAAGGATGGCTACTTTCCGTGATCATCGCTCTCGCCTTGTCAGGCCTTTTGTATTGGATCGGACTGGTCAAAGCTACGTTGCTGGTCGCGGTGGCGTTGACCACAACGGGCATCGGCACCTTGATGCCAATCCTGCGCGACTCGGGCGAGTTGGGCACGCGCTTTGGGACTTATGTAGTTGCCGCGGGGGCAATGGGAGAATTTGGCCCGATTGTGCTGCTGTCAGTAATCATGACGCGCGAGCACACCCGCTGGCTGCAAACTGCGCTGATGGCATTTTTTGTGCTGTTTGCGCTCCTGGCGGCAGGACTAGCCTTGGTACCGAAGCCTCCGAGAATAGTTGCCTTTATCGGAGCCACCATGAATTCCACCAGCCAGTTGCCAGTCCGAATTTCTATCATGGTGCTCGCGCTGCTAATCGCCGTAGCCGAGAAGTTCGGACTCGACCTGATTCTCGGAGCGTTTACCGCAGGAATGATCGTTTCCCTGGGAAGTAAAGGCCACCAGGGAACCAGGCTGGTTCATCGGCTGGAAGCCATCGGATACGGATTTCTGATCCCGATGTTTTTCGTGACCAGTGGAATGGATTTCAATATTCAGGCGCTATTCGCCAACCGTCAAGCTCTGCTGAGACTTCCGATGTTCTTGGTCCTTCTGTTTGTGGCACGTTCCGTTCCCATTGTTTTCTATCGCTACGAGCTGGCCAAGGAAGACCATATCCCTTTCGTTTTTTACTCGGCAACGTCTCTTCCCCTGATGATTGCCATCGCCGAGATTGGAGTACGAACCGGCAGGATGTTACCCGACAACGCGGCAGCTCTGGTCGGTGCAGGTATGCTTTCGATTCTTCTGTTCCCCATCACGGCTTTGCTCTCGCGACGGCGGGGGAAGGTTCGCGCGACCGTGCGTGCGGCGGAAGCACACGAGTAGGGATTCAACCACAAGACTTGATAATTCAGCTTGCCGCTGGATCGGGCACGAACCTGTATCCCACACCGCGCACCGTCAATAAATGTTTGGGCTTGCCGGGGTCATCCTCGATGTAGCGCCGCAGCCGGACGATAAAGTTGTCAATGGCGCGAGTGTCGGTGTCTACGTGCAATCCCCAAACTTCCTCAAGAATCGACTTGCGAGCAACGATGCGACCGCTATTGCGAACCAGATGCCGCAGCAATTCCGCTTCCATCAAAGTCAGCTGGATCACATTTCGATTGACTCGCAGTTCGAGCTTGCCGAAGTCGATGGTCCTCCCATTAAAAGAGAACGTGTCGTATTCGTCGACCTCAAGCGGCTCCTGCTGGCGCAGCTTGCCTTTTCGTCGATGCTGTCTGGCTCGCCCGCATCCAATCGCGACGGCGCAGCAGCCCCTGCAATCTGGCTAGCAGGATGGGTAACTCGAACGGTTTCGCAAGGTAGTCGTCAGCGCCAGAGGCAAATCCCTTGAGGACATCCTCCGGCCGGCCGCGGGCCGTCAGCATGAGCACAGGAACGAAATTTTTCGCGGCGCGCAGTTCGGTGGCGACCGCAAAACCATCCTTGCCGGGAAGCATGACGTCGAGCACCACCGCATCAAATTCCTCCGCACTCTTCTCCTTGTTGCCGAGGAGAAATTCGATTGCGTTTTCGCCATCGCCGGCAACTTCGACGCTGTGCCCTTCGGCCTCCAGATTGAAGCGCAACCCCTTGGCCAGGTGAGCTTCATCTTCCACAATCAGCACTCGGCTCATGCCCGCTTCTCTCCCGCGAATCGCGGTAGTTCCAGCACCACGGTTGTTCCCTGGCCCTCGCCCAGACTCTGCGCAAACACGCGCCCGCCATGCTTCTTGGCGATCGAGCGAACAATGAACAAACCGAGACCTGTCCCTTTGATGTGGGCAAGCGAGCGATTCGACACGCGATAGAAGCGTTTGAAAATGCTTTTCAATTCCGCCTTCGGAATTCCCACTCCCCGATCCTGGACGCTCAGCGTCACCCGCTTTTCGTCAGGGCTCTCGACGCGCACGGAAACGTCGACTCGCTCTCCGGAATACTTGATGGCATTGTCCAACACGTTGGAAATCGCCGTACGCAATTCTTCGGGATCGCCGATGACGGTCGCGCTGGCGCCGTTGTTGCTGATCGACTCGAAGCGCAATGCCGGGAGCTGTAGATGATGCCCGGTGCGCGCCACATCCACACACTCACGAACCAGCGTGGCAAATTCAATGGGAATGCGGGCACGGCTCGTCTTCCGGTGCCCGGCAACTCCCGCCTCAAGAACCTGCTCGACGGTGCCCAAAAGGCGATCGGTATCGTCCAACATAAGGCGGTAAAAATCCCGCCGTTGCGCCTCGTCCACCTCGCGGCGTTGCAGCGTTTGCAAATACAGGCGGATGGAGGCAATCGGGGTTTTCAGTTCGTGGGTTACGGCGTTGATGAAGCTATCATGCTGCTCGTTGCGGCGAATTTCGCGAAGCAGAAAAATCGTATTCAATACCAGGCCAGCCGTGATCGCGCCAAAGAAAATCACGCCCAGGAAGACTTTGATTCCTTCGCGCCAGTTGAGGATGATCCAACCCGAACCAACCGCCACGGCCACGCCCGCCAGTCCCACGCCTAGAACGAGGAAGGTGATCGTTGCCTTGCGCCTGCTGGTTATGCGCATGGCACGATTCTACCCATTGAACACGGTCCATGTGAAAGTTAAAGGTTGAACCATGAGTTCGGGATGTTCGTTTTACCGAAAGTCGGTCACGTGGGCAAAAGCGCTTGCCGGAGCGGAGAAAAGCGGCCTGATTAGGGCCGCTTAGGAAATAACATTGCTATTCGCGTTGTTGCGTTGATTCCTAGACCGAAGCTAATTCCGGGGCGGGAACCGCGGCTTCTGCCTCAGGGCGCTGCAACTCGGAAAGTTTTACGTGGTACACGTGACGCGCCAGCCCTAACTTCTTCAAGGTCCAAATGCCGTACCAGTTCATGTCGATTTCATACCAGCGCAAGCCGTGCCGTGCGGAAACCGGATGCGCATGATGATTATTGTGCCAGCCTTCGCCGAAGGTCAGTAGCGCAACCCACCAGCTATTGGTGGACATGTCGCGGGTCACGAATCGCCGCGTGCCCCAGCTATGGGTCGCCGAGTTTACCAGCCAGGTTGCATGCAGGCCCACCACAGTGCGCACGAAAATGCCCCACATCAGAAACGGCATTCCGCCAACCGCAAGCAGGATCACACCCAACACGATCATGGGTACGTAGTGATATTTCGTAATCCAGACATGGAACTTGTCTTTTGCAAGATCAGGAACATAACGCGCCAATGTCGTAGTGTCGTGATGCATGGACTTTCCCGTTAGGATCCAGCCCATGTGCGCCCACCACTTGCCCTCGCGGGGCGAGTGCGGATCGCCGTCTTCGTCGGAGAATTGATGGTGAATGCGGTGGGTCGCGACCCAGAAGATCGGCCCGCCCTCGAGCGTCAGCGTGGCGCAAACCGTCAGGAAATACTCAACCCACTTCGGGGTTTTGTAGCCGCGATGAGTCAGCAAACGGTGATAGCCCATGCCGATACCCAGGCTGCCTGTAACCCACCATAAAAACATGGCGACGAAAAGCGCCTTCCAGGTAAAGAAGAAGAGTGCGGCAATTGCCCCAAGATGAAACAGGGCCATGAAGATTGCGGTGACCCAATTAATTTCGGTTGGAGCGGCTGGCTTGCGTTCGAGAGCTGCGAGTTCCATGACTGGTCCCTGTACTCGTTTTGCGTGCGATGAGATTAGGCTATCAGGGACCGCCAACGCTGACTGTAATACTTGTGTAATAAGGAAGTCAGAAAGGGTTACCGAAGTATTATGCCCGGAGTAAGGCGCGCACCCTCACGCCGAAGCGGCTTTCACTTCCACTCCCGCCCATTTTTCGAGAAGCGTCAGGGTCGCGGCGTAATCCAGGTCTGCGTGCCCGTCTTCCGTGGCCATGTCATAAATTTCTTCAACCGTTTCCAGTCCGGGCAACTTCACGCGCGCTTCTTTCGCCGCTTCCAGGGTCAGGCGGATGTCCTTGCGCATTAGCCGAAGCGGGAAATTGGGAGAAAAATCACGTTTCATGACAAAAGGTGCTTTGTAATCGACCACGCCCGATCGCACCATCGAGGCTTCGATCAAAGGCAGCAATACGGCGGCATCAACCCCAAGTTTGGTGGCAAACGTAAGCGCCTCGGCGAAGCCTTCATAGATCATCGCGATCTGTAAATTCATCGCCAGTTTCGCGGCTTGCCCTTTTCCAGTTTCGCCCATGCGGAAAATCTTCTTTCCCATGGCCGCGAATAACGGTTTCAGCTTTTCAATCGCGCTTTCTTCTCCGCCAACAATAAAGATCAGCGTGCCACTTTCAGCTCCCGCCTTGGATCCAGTCATCGGCGCATCTACATAATCCACCCCCGCGGCGCGGACGCGTTCCGCGAACTGCTTCGTGCTGGAGGGCGCAATCGTGCTGGAATCGACAATGGTCATGCCTTGCGCCAAGGATTCATGCACACCCTGAGGTCCGAACAAAACGCTGTCCACGGCTTTGGTGTCCGAGACGCACATCCACACCACTTCAGCTCCACGCGCTGCGTCAGCGGGAGAAGCAGCGGTTCGCGCACCTTCCACATCCTTGGCTGTGCGGTTCCATACGGTCACTTCGTGACCAGCTTTGGCGAGGTTGGTCGCCATCGCCCGTCCCATAATTCCAAGACCTAAGAAAGCCACGCGCATGATCGCTCCTGATTGATTGCTTGAACTCTCAGTTGGAATTAGAACTGACGGCGGCATCGCGGTCAAGCAATCAGCTGCGAGGTTTGATCTCGATGTTCTTTTGGATTGAAGTCTGACTTCTTGTTTGGATCGACCCACGCCGCTAAGCCCCGGTACCTCTCCAGAACATCGCGTCGCGCTGGTCATCCGTGCGCATCATTTCGTCGTATTCTTTTAGATATGAACGGAGAGACCAAATTGATTCCAGTCGAGTACCTGTTTGAAGGGCACCTCACCGTCACTGATCTCGATCGAGCGATTGCCTTTTATAAGGATGTGTTGGGCTTGCCGTTGGCCGAAGTATTTCCCGAGCGGAGAATTGCGTTTTTCTGGATTGGCGCTCCTGGCAAGTCTATGCTCGGTCTTTGGGAAGCAGCTGCCATGCCGCAGAGCAGAAGCGCCCACGTTGCTTTTCACGTCGCACTCGCGGACCTTCACATCGCACCCGCTCGATTGAAGAAAGCCGGCATCGTGCCGCGAGCGCTGGATGGCCAACCCACAGAAGAGCTGGTGGTCCTGGCGTGGATGCCTGCGGCATCCATTTACTTCTCGGACCCGGACGGCAATCTGCTGGAGTTCATCGCCATGCTGCCTGATCCACCGAGACCCGACCTCGGCGTCTTACGCTGGAGCGAGTGGACGCGCCGCAAGTCAGCCTAACCGTGACTCCAGGACTATGACGAAGCCTTTCATGGCTCCAATTCCGAGGGCCCCGCAAAATCAGATACTTATACCAACTCGACCGCTTCAGTCAGAGGGCTTTTCTTGCCCAGGAAATCTTCTTGACTCGCAGTCACCCAGGATGCCCAAACTCCGTGCGTAGTCGGGGGTTTGCACGATGTTGCAATCATCTGCATAGTCTTCAATAAACATTGACCATGATTCTGTTAAGAGGTACGATCACTGGGTTCCTGATTCCCCCTCAGGGATCTGAGTCCTGCTGAGGACGTTTATTTCTCAGGCTCTCTGGCCTTATCCCAGGTTTCGCTTCAAGTCCCGGCGAAGAATCTCCGCTAGGGTACGTCCGCGTGGAATGGTAACTGCGGATTTGCTCCAGCTATCGACAATGTGCACTCAACGGCATTCAGTCTTAGTTCGTTATCCATGATTGTAAAAAATAGCGATTGTTAAGGAGGGGGATCTATGAAGGTAGGTACAAGGTTTGTGATGTTGGCCGCGATTGCGGCCTTGGTGGTGATTGCTGGGGTCGTGCCGGTTCTGGCCCAGAGCCCAAACTTTCCGAATTTTGGCGGTTCTCTAACCAGCTTGACGCTCAATGGGAACGCCGCCCAGAACGGCAACGTTCTGCGTCTGACTCCAAATCAGTTGGACCAGGCCGGCTCCGCCTGGTTCAACATTCAGCAGCCGGTGGCTGGCACTTTTTCGACCACCTTCACGTTTCAAATAAGCGGGGCCAACACTACGCAGCCCGGATGTGCACCGGACCAGTTCGGCTTCTGTCCCGCGGATGGCTTTGCCTTCCTGATTCAGAATTCGCCGACTGGAGCGAATTCAGGACTGGCTGCGCTCGGCCCCGACGGTTGCGGAATCGGATTTGGCGATAGTTCGACTGGTTGCACCCCTCCTACTGGCGGCATCACGAACAGTGTCGCAGTGGAGTTCGACACTTTCCAAAACGGCGATGATCCCAGTAACAACCATGTTGCAATTCAAAGCTGCCAGACGTCCTCGAATACCCGAGACCCGGGGATCTGCCGCATAGCCGACAACCCCAATTTGCAGACAACCGGAGCCGTAACCACCACTGGCTCCACGACAGTGACCTGGGCGAGTGGCAATCAATTTAATACTGCTTGGGTGCCGGGAACTACGATCCTGATCAATGGATCTCCCTTCGTCCATTGCGAGCGTTGGCAGCGCGACGTCGTTGACGGTGACGGTTGCGCCTCCGGCATTCTCGACACCGACTCCCTACTCGGTTGCGATCAATATGGCCGACGGAAACCCGCATCAGGTGACGATTACCTTCGCGCCACCAGTCGTGGGAGTCAGCACCGGAACCCTGGATGTAATCCTGGACAACACCGATTTGTTCCCGCCCACCAACTCGAATCCCACGGGCGGCGTCCCATTCGACATGACATCGATTTCGTTGAATAGCGGCAATGCCTGGGTCGGGTTTACTGCGGCAACCGGCGGGGCGGACGACAATCAGGACATCCTGAGTTGGACATTCACTCCACAAACTCAGACCGCTTTGGTTACGGTCAACCAGCAATCCACGCTTAACTTCCAGAACACCGCCCAGCAGAACGTTTACGATTACACTTCGCAGCTGACCAGCGGTGCGCCAACCACCGTACAGATCAAGCCCATTCTGATGACGCAACCGGCATGCAACGTTATCGTGCAGAAAAGTTTCTGGCCGGCTCATTGCTTTGTCTATAACAACGCGGAAAACTCAGGGATGGATGCCGCGGTCATGTTCGAGGTTACTTGCCCGCAGTCTCCAGGCGGCACCTGCGGTTCGAGTTCCAACCAAGACTTTTTTGCGGAGCTGGGAACCGACTTCCAATTCCAAAGATCTGACAACCCGCTATTTACCTATCCTGGAATCTTCGGGCTTCTGAATCCATTTCCGGGATGGCTCAAAGGAGATGGCGGCCCCGATCCATTGCACCCCTGCACTCCGCCCACAACCGGCGCACTATTCCAGAGCAATCAGGTTGACACCTTCTTTATCGACGGTGGCACGACCAGAGGCAAGGGCAATGGTGGCGCATCATGCTGGGTAGCAACCTATGACACACCGGGTGAGCTTCCCCCAGGGATCAAAATAACCTCGCCTACATATACGACCTACACCAAGGGCCAGTCGGTCACAGCGTCGTACAGCTGCAACAACCCGACGACCTCCAAACCTGCCACCAACCCGACCGGACCGTACCTGACGGCCGCAAGCTGCACGCAGAGTACGGGCGTGCAAGGCGCGTGCACTCCAACCTTGAATGGGCTGTCATGCACAGGAACCGTCGATACTTCGAGCAAAGGGCCGCACCTCTTTACGGTCACTGCTATCGATAGCGGTGGAAACGCTAACGTGAACCTGGTTATTTACAACGTAAAATAGTTGGATTGAGCTTCGCGAGCATCTGCGCGGAGTAAATTAAAAGGGCGCCGCGAATGCGGCGCCCTTTCTTATGCGTCGGAGTATGTCCCTTAATTCTTGCCCGTTTGGGTCTCGCGGGTAGACTCGTCGTACATCGCCTTGAAGTCCGCGCGTTGTAGTATCTTCTCCGCTCCCGGGTCCTTTTTCATAGTATCCAGGAGGCGCAGTACCTCGCGATAATTGTCCTGCGCCTCGCTGCCACTGCCGGACTCTCGCTCGATTCTCGCCAACAAATAGCGCGCCCGGGCGCTCAGCGGTTGCTGCCCCAGTTTGTCTGAGAGCAACAAAGCTCGCTCCAGTTCTTGTCGCGCATGCGTGGAGTCGCGGTTTTGCATCATCGCTTCCGCCAACGAGATCGAGGACTCGACGGAAACGTATTTGAGCCCTTGCTCGTCCGCTTGCTGGATCAGCGGCCGCAAACTGGAGATCGCTTCCTGGGCGCGTTTCTCCTGAACCCCGACCTCGGCCAGGTTCGACTTGGCGATCACGATTGTGCCCGGTTCTTTGCTGCGCGTGGCAGCTTGCAGGGCTTGCGCATACCAGGAATGAGCAGACTTGAAATCTCCACTGTAAAAGAAGGCGTCGCCCTGGAATCCCAAAGCATCAGCGAGCACGCTATCGTTTTTCAACTCACGCGACAGGCTGAGAGCCTCGTCCAGATCGCTTTTCGCTTCATCTCCACGTCCCGCGAGAATGAGCGCTTTCGCGGTTCCGCCAAGAACCCGGGCCATCCACGGCGTCTGGTCTTTAATGTCGCGGAAAGTCTTCAGAGCCTCCTGATTCGAGTTGATGGACGCGCCGAATCTTCCCTGGTAGCCAAACAATGCACCCAGGCTATAGGCCTCAATAGCTGCACCACGCGGGTCGTCCGTGCTGCGCCGCAAATCCAGTGCTCGCAGGTAGTAAGCGATCGCCTGATCGTATTGGCCCATATCCGCAAGCGTGTAACCGAGATTGTGCACGGCCTCTACGATGTCTTGCGGCACCTTCGATTTTTCGCGCAACTGAAGTGCCTGCTGGAAGTAAGTCAGTGCGTCTTCGTATTGGCCTTTGTCTGCGTAAGCCCCTCCAATGTTGTTCAGGCAGATGGCCTGCAAACTCTCATTTCCCAGGTCACGCTGGATCTGGAGCGCTTCCTTATACATCTTCAGGGCCTGATCGTGATCGCCGAGATCATCATGGAAGCCGCCTAAATTGATCAGAGTGTCGCCCAGACCGCGCTTGTCGCCAATTTCACGCTGCACCTGAAGGGCCTCGTCGAAGTTAGCCAGTGCGTCTTTGGTTTTGCCGAGCGCTGCTTGCGCCGTGGCCATCTGCGTCAGGCTCAGTGCAAGACCACGCTTTTGACCGATGCGCCGCCAGATAGCCAAGGCCTGTTCTTCATTGCGCAGATCTTCTTCGGGCTTGCTCAACATTCCATAAGCTACTGCCATGAAGTGCAAGCTCGCAGCCTGCTGCTCCTGATTGTCCATCTGGACGGCAAGAGTGTAGGCGCGACTCAGCGGGTCGAGACTGCCCTGCGCATCGCCACTCTTGATGGCAACACGCCCCAGTTCAAGGGTTGCGGCAACATCTTTCGGGTTCGTCGCCAAAAGTTTCTGGTAGTATTCGCGCGCCTTGACCAGATTTCCAGAATCCTTGTAGAGACTGGCCAGCGCATATTCCACATCCGAGTTATCCGGCGAAGCCTTGGCGAGAGTTTCGTAAGCCTTGATCGCCTCCGGATAATCTTTGGTTACTTGGGAGCGAATGGCGGAGATCATGTACTTCTCGGAGACTGGCAGGTCCTGGCTCAATGCCACGGCTTTTTGGGCGGACTGCTCGGCCTCACTGTCGTAACCCAAACTGCTATAGGTTTGTGCGAGCCTGGAAAAAGCCAGCGCGAAATTGGGATCAGCCTTGGTCGCCGCTTCGAATTGCTTCTGCGCTTCCAGATTCTTGCCATCCCGTTGCAGGCCAACTCCCTGGTTGTAATCGCGTAACGCGTCCACCGAGGTTGATGTAATTTGGAACGAACTGGCCTTCAATTCCTTGAGTACGTTCTCGGGGAGCGCTAGTTTCTGGCGAATGGAATCCGCCAGACGGTCAACCGCTCCCGGAATTTCTTTTTCGCTGGCGACATCGATCTTCAGCGGAACGGTGCGGCCACTCTTGGTGTCTTGCAGCGTGGCGTCAATACGGATCTGATCGCCAAACCTTGCGTACTGGCCCCAAACCACGCGGTCGGCCGTGCTGAAATCAGCCACGCGACGAATCACCGTGGGATCGAGAACGGTAGTCGAGGAAATTCGCAGGTCGGTAAAAATCTGATGCAGGCGGTTGGGACTCACGGTGCGCAGTTGCGATGACTGGCCTACATCGGTGCTCAGCATTTCCGCCAGACTCGAACCCAGCCAGTCCAAGCTCGGATCCCCGGAGGCATTGCGAAAAGGCAGGATCGCGAGCGATACGGCTGGAGCCGCATTGGTCTGCGCAGGCGCGGGAAACAACTTGTCTCGAAACCGATATCCGCCGATCGCAAGAATTAACGCGACTACCCCTGCGATGATCGACGGCCACGGGATGGTCTGACCCCAGGGACCAACTTTAGGCTGAAAGCGAAGCGTCGCGCCGGCGAGATTGCCCTGCCACGCCTCCAAGTCCGCATAAAGCTCGGCGGAGGTCTTGTAACGTACTGCTAGATCACGCTCCAAACATCGACCGACGATATTGCTCAACGACTCTGGAATCGCATTGTCCAGATCGTAAGCGGGAGCTGCCGTTTCCTGCGTTCGCTTGAGTAAGCTGGCGACCGCGCTATTTGCCTTGAAGGGCATCTGCCCGGTCAGCATTTCGTAGAAGATGAGGCCCAGGGCATAGATATCGCTGCGCTGATCCAGAGGTTTGCCCAGCGCCTGCTCGGGAGACATATATTCCATGGTCCCGACCAAGGCGCCGCTCTGGGTCATTCCGTCGCCTTCGAGGGTGCGCGCAAGGCCGAAGTCCATCACCACGATTCGGCCAGCCGTATCCCGCATGATGTTCTGCGGCTTAAGATCGCGATGGATCACGCCGACGCTGTGCGCGGCTTCCAGAGCCTTGCAAACTTGCTGGATAATCTCCACCGCCTCTGGCGGCGCGAATTTTTTCTTCTCATGGATGAGGGTCAAAAGATTTTCTCCCTCGACATACTCCATGGTGATGAACTTCATGCCCTCGGCTTCACTCAGGTCGTAAATACGGATCACGTTTCGATGAGTGACTTGGTGAGCCAGCAGCAGTTCCTGCTTGAAGCGATCGACAATGGCGCGGTCGCGCGCCAGATCCGGGCGAATTACTTTGAGCGCGACGGTACGGTTCAGTTCCCTGTCCGTAGCCTTGTAAACCGCACCCATGCCGCCCTGTCCAAGCATCTGGACGATCTCATACCTCTGCGCCAAGATGACGCCGGTAGGGAGCGTGGATTGCACAAATTCGGCGATCGACGCTGGTGGCGACCCTGCATTGCGAGGTGGAGGAAAAGGAGAAGACGGCAACGAGCGGTCAACTAAGGTTGGACTGTCGGGGGAAAAAATTTGGGTGGGAGCATCGGCAGGATGTTGCATTCCAGAAGAAGAACTCTCGCCTTCCGCAGGCGTGCGAAGGCCAGCGGCATCGTCCCTCTGCCGGTCACGCCCTCCTCCGTCCCCCCCCATGAATTCGCCTCAGGGACATGTTAGCGCAAACGGGCCAGCAGAGGGGTTTACAAACAAAAGCACTCATCTTTTCCACGGAGTCGGCTACACGGGTCTAGGATGCCGTTCCAATCACGCACCGGCCGCGATGGCATAGGTTTCCCCGCTTTTGGTCTTGAACTCGATAACCGTCGGCTCGGGGCGGGTGATTTGGACCCGGTCGTTTATTGATTTAACATGCACAACGCCGCCCAAACCCCTAATTCTGCAGAGATTTCCAAGCTTTGAGACGACGGAAGCTGCAACAATTTTCCCGCCCTTCCAGTCGATATCCACGACGAAACCACCGCGTGCCCTGAAGCCTTTTGCCGAACCATCAGCCCAGGTTGCGGGTATGGCTGGCAGCAAATGGATCTCTCCGGCGTGGGATTGGAGCAGCATTTCGGCAATGCCGGCTGTCGCTCCCATATTCCCGTCAATCTGGAACGGCAGTGCATTGAGCAGACTTCCGTAGGTTCCGCCTTCGGAATAGCTGGTTCGTTCCTCATCGACAAACGTCAGTAATCTTTGCAGTTCGCGATAGGCATATTCTCCATCGAGCAAGCGCGCCCGCAAACAAATCTTCCACGCCAAGCCCCAACCCGGGCCTCCGTCTCCTCTAGAGGAAAGCAATTTAGCCGCCGCAGCCGCCAACTTGGGAGTTCCCGCGGGAGTAATCGAATTGCCCGGATAGAGTCCCCAAAGCGGCGACATGTGCCGATGATGATCTTCGGGATCGTCCCAATCGTCCAGCCATTCTTGCAGTTGGCCCCATTTGCCAATCTGCATCGGCGCAAGTTGCTGTCGCGTTTCCTTCACTTGTCGTCGAAAATCTTCGTCGACGCCAAGTATCTCGCTGGCTTGCGCGCATGCGTCAAACAAATTTCTCAGAATCTCCATGTCGATCGTCGGACCCGCGCAGATGGTAGTTCCCTTCAAATGGAGATTCGTGACCTCATCCCAGAACGAAATATTTTCCGTAGGGCTATCTGGAAAGTGTTCCGGCGACATCGATGGGCAAGTCACCAGCCACTTCAGCGTGGGATGCTTCACCAAAGTATCGAGGAAGAATTGCGCTGAGCCTTTCATGAGTGGATAAAACTTCTTCAACTCCTCGACATCGCCGTTGAAAAGGTAGTGCTCCCAGAGATGCGTACACAGCCATGCCCCGCCGGTGGCAAACGTTCCCCAGGTTGGGCCATCCATAGGAGCGCACGCCAGCCACAAGTCTGTATTTTGGTGAAGCACCCAACCTCGCACTCCGTAATTCACTTTGGCAACGTGAGTTCCCGGTTCCACCGAGTCGGCGATCAACTTGAAGAGCGGCTCGGCACATTCCGAGAGATTCGTCGTCTCCGCCGGCCAGTAGTTCATCTGCAGATTGATGTTGGTCGTGTACTTGCTTCCCCAGGAAGGAATCGTTTGTTCGTTCCAGATGCCCTGGAGATTGGCGGGAAGGCAACCTGGCCGGGAATCCGAAATCATCAGGTAGCGTCCAAACTGAAAATATAAAGCCACCATGCTGGGATCGTTGGATTCATGGAACTTCTTCAACCGTTCGTCGGTGGGCAGTTGCGTGTTCGCAGACGATCCCAGATCGAGGTGAACTCTTCGAAACAATCTTTGGTGCTCGGCGACGTGATCGCGGCGCAGTACTTCATAGGATTTGGAAGCCGCCAGCTCGATGTCATTCTTGACCTTGGGTTCGGGATCTCCACTCGCGTCTTTGTAATTAATAAAGCTGGTTCGCGCCCCGATGAAAATAGTTGCCGAGTCGGCGCCAGAGACAGTCAAAGTCGCCTCTCCGGCTGTGATCGTTCCTCCTTTCGTCAGAATTCGGGCGCGCGTTTGATATCGAACTTTCCCTTCGATCCCTTCGTCGGACATGGCTCGACCACGGGCAACGATTTCGTTGGGCAGCACCGCATCATAGATCGCGTCACCATCCTGCTGCGGCGAATTCCCGGCAATCAACGCCGCGGTGAAGGAAATCTGCCGTGGCTGGTCTGCCTTCAGATGAATCACGGTCACCTGATCGACAGGGCTGGCAAAGATCTCGCGCGAGAAGGTGACGCCACCGATGCGGTAGGTCACGGTTACGATCGCTTCATCCAAATCCAACTGCCGCCGGTAATCGCTCACCGGAGCGGGCACAATTACGGTTTGGTCCGTCGCAAGCTGGCGTTGATGTTCGGTTGCCTGACTCTGCCCGGCAAAGGTCAGCCACAAATCTCCCAGCGGCTGATACTGCATCTGGGGAATCGCGAGCCCGAACATAGTCCGCCCAAACAACCGATGCGCTCTGAGATTTTCACCTGCAAAGACAAGACGGCGAATCTCCGGCAGCGCCTCAGGTCCTTTCGGGTTGGTGGGATCGTAGGGGCCTCCGCTCCAAACCGTGTCTTCATTGAGCTGAATTCGCTCATTCGCGGTGTTACCAAAAACCATCGCGCCTAAGCGCCCATTCCCGATGGGAAGCGCATCGGTCCACTTCTTCGCAGGCTGCCGGTACCAGAGCATGGTATTGCCGGGATTCGCAGCAGCATTATTCTGGGCTGCATTTTCTTGCCATTTGGCCGAGAGCTTATCCGGAATGACAAGGCTGGCGGTCGAGGCGGCCAGGGTTCCGAGAAATTCGACGCCGTCTCACGAATTGATCCGCAGTTTTCTTATGCTAAGTGAGGTTGGAAAATTGACCGCATTCCTGTCCCGTCGCCCATTCTGTTGCGCAATGTCAGAAGGAACTTCGAGAAGGGCGGCATGGCTTCTCTGTCGCGCTTGGCGGAAAGGATGGTCGAGCCAAATCGTCAGCACGTTGGGCAAAAGGGGTTCAGGGCAACACAACCAAGACCGCTCACCACGAGTTCGCCAAAATCTCTTCGAGAAAAAGGTTTCATGTGAGATGGTTTCGCGTTATCCAGCCTCGAAGCCGTGCAGCGCGAATGCTATCACAACAAAAGTCTGTAACTCAGCTTCCGAAATTCGCTGGAGAGGCGAATTGACCGCAACAACGACCGGCCATTGGTCAGTTTTGAGTTGGGGACGCCACTTTGCTCCGCGCTCGGCGTTTCATTTCGTACAGGTCGCGATCTGCGGCTCCCAATAAAATTTCGACCTTATCGCCGTTCTCCGGGCAGACGGCAACCCCAATGCTCACAGAAAGTGTTGGCTTTTCGCCGTCGTCGGCCAGCCCATCCGAGATTCGCTGTGCCACTTGGCGAGCCGCCTCCCGCTCCGCTTCCGGAAGGATAAGCGCGAACTCGTCACCTCCGTGGCGCGCTGCCGTATCAATATCGCGGGAATGCACACGCAAAACACGCGCCAGCCTGCACAACGCCTGATTGCCAGACAGATGGCCGTGAGTATCATTGATCGTCTTCAAACCGTCCAAGTCGAGTAACAGAATGGCGAAAGATCTTCCGGTGCGGCTGTAGCGCTTTATTTCCACGTCGAGTTCATCCACGAGCTTGCGGTAGTTGGCCAAGCCCGTCAAGGGATCGATCACGGCGAGACTTCGAGCTTGTTCGACGGCGCGCTGCCGCTCCGCAAACACCGCCGCCAGGCCCAACGTCATCACCGCAACGACGCCCATGAATGCCTGCAATAGAAGAAAAGACTCGTTCTGAGTTTTTCTCACAAAGGGACCGAGGCCGTGCAGCGTCCCCCAGATCGCCATGGCTGAGAGCAAGAGTGTTGCGGTAGCAGCTTCCCGCTGGCCAAACCTATACGAGGCCCAGATGAGAACAGGAATGCACAGGTACTCCAACGGATAGTTGCTGCTTTCCGGAAACAGAAATCCGGAAAACACAATTCGACCGACCACGACCAGGCATACCAATAGAACCAGCGCCTCACGACATTGCGCCTTACTCCACCGTAAGCGCGGTGCCGCGGCCCACAAGATCAACAGCGGAGCCACGATCACATCGCCAGCCGCATCTCCCAGCCACCAGGTAAGCCAGACCGGTCCGTAAGCCGCCCAGGAAGCGAATCCGGCGAGGCAGAGGCTGGTGACGCCGAATGTGGCAGCGATCGCGGTACTGAGCATTCCCGCGAAAATTGCGAACTTGATGGTGTCTTGTTCGCGATCAAAAGCTTTGCGTCCACCCGCGAACTTCGTCACCAGATAGGCGCCGGTGAGCGCTTCGAGAGTATTTCCCGTAGCAATTCCGATTGAGGTTGCGACCGAACCCGCAGTCGTTAAATTCACCAGGAACGCGCCCAGGAGGACGCCGGGCCAAAGGTCATAGCCGCCAATCAGGAGAGCCGCCAGCGCTATTCCGGCGGGAGGCCAAACTGCGGTCGCGCTGGGGTGAACGCGGGCCATGGCCAGCCCCAGCTTTCCGGTGACGAAATACACCAGGGCAAGAATCGCAATTGCGACTGCCCTGTTCTTATTTTTCGCGGAAATCGAATTCACAGTTGGGTGCTCAATTCTGCCCCGCGGACTTGAGCGTCCGTGCCAGTGCCCCCAGAAACTATGGCAGCACTATACCTGATCGCGGCCTGGAGCAAGAATGCGGCGCAACAAAATAACAGCGCGGGCGAGGCCCCGCTCCACAAAGCGGCCTTGAGAGTCTCAGGATTTAACGTCGCCTCCTCGGAACTTTGTTTGTAGAGCGCCACGTACCCTAATTGCAGCGACCGAGAAAGCGAGGGATGTTCGTGATTTATTATCTTGGCATTGGTGACCGGGAGGCGAGACAAACGTCTCAGCCTGTGAGGTTAGAGCTGTAGGTCAGGGTTATGCGTAAGCCTCTTCATCATGCATTGGTTTGGGAGCGAACATGAACTTCTTAAAAGATATTGCTTTCGCACTTCGAGGGCTGCGTAAGGATTTGCCTTTCGCCCTGGTAGCGATCTTTACCCTCGCACTCGCCATCGGCGCGAATAGTGCCATCTTCAGCGTGATCAATTCCGTATTGCTTCGTCCTCTTCCCTATAAGAACCCTGAGCGTATCGTGCGCCTGTGGGAGGCTCGTGATGCGTTTACCGGCAGCGTTTCCTGGCCCAATTTGCAGGATTGGCGTCAGCAAAACACCAGCTTCGAAGGACTGACCGCGATTCGCCTCAAAGATTTGACATTGCGCGCCGACGCGAATCCGCAACACTTATCCTCTGCGTCTGTGACCTCGGAATTCTTCAAGGTGCTGGGAGTTCAACCTCTGCTCGGCCGCACTTTCCTTCCCGGCGAAGACCAACCCGGATCCGGCAAAGTGGTTGCTCTGAGCGAGGGACTGTGGCGTGGACAATTCGGCTCTGACCCCACCGTGATCGGGCAGACGGTTACGCTGAGCGGAGAAGCATACACGGTTATTGCGGTCATGCCGGCGTATGTGGATTTTCCGGCTCCGGGTGTGCAGGCGTGGGTACCGCTGATCCCGTTGCCCGGCGAACAGTCCGACCGGGGCGCGCACATGTTCGAAGTGATTGGGCGTCTCAAGCCAGACGTTTCCATCGATCAGGCACGCCGCGAGATGGTATTGATCGCACGCCGCATCGAGCAGCAATTTCCTGACATCCAGGTAGGCCGATCGGTGCAGATCGTCAATTTGCAGGAACAGCTGGTACGCAACACGCGACCCACTTTGATCGCGCTCTTTGGCGCGGTGGGTTTCGTGCTGTTGATCGCGTGTGCCAACGTGGCGAACCTGCTGCTTGCCCGAGCTACCTCGAGGCGGCGCGAGATTGCGATTCGCACTGCGCTGGGCGCCTCCCGTGCACAGTTGTTATTTCAATTTCTCACGGAGAGCGTCTTGATTGCTCTCCTCGGCGGCATGGTTGGCATCGTTCTTGCCAAGATCGGCATGGCCAGCCTGATTGCATGGGCGGGCCCGTATCTGCCGCGGGCGCAAGAAGTGACTCTCGACTTGCGAGTGCTGGCGTTTTCGGTCGGCCTTTCGATACTTACCGGCGTGATCTGCGGGATCATCCCTGGCTGGCAGTCATCGAAGGAAGAAATTCAGCTGGCGCTAAAACAGGGAGGCACGTCAGCAGGCAGTCCGCAGTCGAACTGGGCTACCGGACTCTTGGCGATTGGAGAAACCGCCGGAGCGGTGATTCTGCTGATTGGCGCCGGATTGTTCATGAAGAGCGTTCTGCGCCTGGAACACGTCGATCCCGGATTTCAGGTGCAGAACGTAGTTACCATGAAAATGGCTCTGCCGCCCGACACCTACAAACCTGAAGCCGCGGCCCGTTTTTATACCGACCTACGCCAGCGCGTGGCGCAGCTTCCGGGCGTCCAGGCGGTCGGTGTCATCAATCTGTTGCCGATCGAGAGCTATGGTTTTAACGGCAGTGTCGACGTTGAAGGACTGCCGCATTTCGTCAACGATCCGGTCTGGGCCATCGAATACCGCTTTGTGAGTCCTGGGTACTTTCACGCGCTGAACATTCCTCTGGTAAGAGGGCGGGACTTCCTGGAGAGTGACTTTGGCCGCGGCTCGCAGTTCGCGATGGTCAACCAAACCTTCGCGCGCATGATCTCGCAGTACGGAGATCCTCTGGGCAGACACATTCTCAATGCGCTCGACGATCCGAAAGCCGCCGTCACCATCGTGGGGATCGCAGCGGATGTCCACCAAGCAGGACTGGATCTCCCCGTGCGTCCGGAAGTTTATTTTCTCAATGACATGCCAATTCCTTCCGTGGGAGCGATGAACCTGGTGGTACGAACGGTTGGCGACCCGGGCGCGCTGGTCGGCGCCGTTCGCCACGAAGTCGCAGCTATCGACCCCAACCAGACCGCCTACGAAGTGAAGACGATGCAAACTGTGGTGGACAACTCCATGTCCGGCCGCCGGTTTACCCGGACTTTGATTATGGTTTTCGCTCTACTGGGAACCCTGTTAGCGGTCATCGGTGTCTACAGCGTTCTGTCGTATCTGGTCACGCAGCACACCCGTGAAATTGGAATCCGCCTGGCGCTGGGAGCGCAGCGCGCCCATGTCGTAAATATGGTTCTAAAGCAAGGAGTAGTGGTCGGCCTGCTGGGATTGGGAATCGGGGCCATCGGCGCATTCGCTCTTACCCGATTGCTATCCTCAATGTTGTTCCAGGTAAAAAGCTACGACTTGCCAACATTTTTTGGCGCGTCCGCTTTGTTGTTTGCCGTGGTGCTGATCGCCTCCTACCTTCCAGCGCGCAGGACCACGCAAGTTGATCCCATGGTCGCGTTGCGACAGGACTAACACTCAGTGAGAATTTTCCCTAAGTTTCGCGTGCCCTTGCAGCATCGCAAACACGCGCCTGCCGTACACCGTTCGCCGATACGCGTCCACGGCTCGAAAACAACCCAGTCCGCACCCTTGCTTGATCTCTCTCAGGCAGTACGCTCCGCCAGTTCGGTGGAAGAGCTATACCAGTCGGTGACGGACATTGTGCGGCGGGCATTTTCGGCCAGCGCGGTATCCCTTTTCATTCGTGATAGCGATACCGGCGACTTCGTCTGCCGCATTGCGTCCGCCCTTCCATTGCTTTTCGACCACACGCTTTTCCTCCCGTCCGACTCGTTCATGATTCGACGCCTGCGCAGCCTGAGTTATCCCGTTCCCATCGATGCCGCAGAATTGGCGATGTGGAGCGAAGCGCTCAAAGACGCTCCCCGCGAGGCTTTCGAGAAGCGCATGTTGGAACGGGATGTATTGCAGCGCACGCGCTCCGCACTGCTTGTGCAACTGAAGACCAAGAACGAGTTGATCGGAGTCCTCTCTCTCGGCGAACGCGCAACTGGACGTTTCACTCCCGAAGAACAAGCCATTCTCGTGGGCGTCGCAGGTCAGCTCGCTCTGGTGGTGGAAAACACCAAACTGCTGCAGCGCGTGGTAGAGCACGAGCGCCTGCAAGCCGAACTGGCCCTTGCCGCTGAAGTACAGCGCAACCTGCTTCCCGCAACCAATCCTGAATTGCCCGGCGTCGAAATCTGCGGCTTCTGCCAGCCCGCTCGCCAAGTCGGAGGTGACTATTTTGACTTTGTGGGGTTGGCGGATGGATCTACGGGGGTTTGCATTGCGGATGTGGCCGGTAAGGGAATTGCCGCCGCGCTTTTGATGTCGGTGGTGCAGGCTTCACTACGGGCGCAGTTGTTGACCGGACGCGACAGCGCGCCGGTGCCGGAGGTTGTTGGACTGCTGAATCGTCTGCTTTGCGGATCGGTTTCTACGGCACGATATGTGACTTGCTTTTATGCTCAGCTCAGTCCCGGCAACGATTCTTTCCGCTTTGTGAATGCCGGACACAATCCGCCGCTGCTGTTCAGGCGATCCGCTCATGAAGGTGCAGCGGAATCCGGGGAGTTTCGTCAGCTGTCCTGCGGCGGCCCAGTGCTGGGGCTATTTCCCGACGCTGGGTTTGACGAGGAAGAGGTTGCCTTTCACTCCGGTGACGTCCTCGTCGCCTTTACGGACGGCGTCACCGAGGCGATGAACTCAAAGGAAGAAGAGTTCTCCGAAGAACGGCTGCGTGCCGCCGTTGCCGGGACGAACGGCACCGCGAAGGACATACTTCAAACCATCGTGACGCAAGTCGTCGACTGGTCGAAGGGCACAAGCCAGCACGACGACATCACCGTACTGGTCTTGAAAAAAAGCTGACTGCCGAGTTTTTCCCTAACAATTCTCGGCACGATCCAGCACTTTACGTCTTCAAGATTGCGCCAATCTCGCGTGTGCTCACCGCATCGTTCGCGAAGTTGAATGTTCCGTTGCTCTTGCATCTCCTTTGCAGAGCGCAGAAACGCACCAATCGCGGCGCGACATAGTGCGCTCCCGACGCTGATCCGTCGGACGCCGATGGCTGAGAGATCGCTCACACTCAGCGGAACCCCCTTCAATCCCATCACTACATTCACCGGGCGATCCACGGATTTGACGACTGCGGCGATATCGTCTTTGCTGGAAAGGCCGGGAGCGTATAGGACATCGGCGCCGGCCTCTTGATAGGCTTGCAGGCGCTTGATCGTGTCTTTGAGATCGGGACGTCCGTGCAAATAGTTCTCTGCACGCCCCGTCAGAGTAAAGATAAACGGAAGGCTGCGCGCGGCTTCTGCTGCAGCGCGAATTCTGTCCGCGGACCTTTCGATGCCGTAGATGGGATCGTCAGCGTGCTCGGTTGCGTCTTCGATTGAGCCTCCGACTGCTCCTGCAGCCGCAGCAAGCCGAATAGTTTCGGCAGCCATTTCCGGTGCGTCGCCAAAACCATTCTCCAGGTCAGCGCTCACCGGCAGATCTGTGGAGGAGGCGACTGATGCTACGTGTCCGATAACCCGGTCACGATCAACCGTGTTGTCCAAATTCCCGGTCGAGAAAGCGAAGCCCATGCTGGTGGTGGCCAGCGCCTCAAATCCCAAGTGTGCCAAAACCCGCGCCGTGCCCGCATCCCATGGATTTGGAATGATGAATGCAGTTTTGCGCTCGTGGAGCGCACGAAATGCGCGCCCTTTTTCAGCTTGCGTCAACATAAGTGATCCCCTGTTTTATGCGAGTGTTGAAAGTAGGCCAAAGGTTCCGTCGACTACTTCCACAAAATTTCTCTCTTCTCGAAGGATAATTCGTTTGCTCTGCGCCATCGCAAAATTCTCGCGCGCTTCCTTGTCGGACCGCAAACATGCGCGATAAGCCTCATAGGCAGCGAGGCTCTCGAACGCAATCAGTCCCCACGCCACATCGTTGGTGCCTTCATGCGGAAGGAAATATCCGACAAGGTGCCCGCCACATCGTGGGATGATCCGGCCCCAGTTCTCGGCATACTTCTTGAATTCATCCCGCTGGAAGGGGTCGATCTGATAGCGAATGACGCATGTGATTTTCACGGCTGTCCTCCTGGCATTTCGGTTTTGTCCCGGAATTTTCTCCATCGTGCTCATTATGCCGCTGGTGCGACATCAATACTTCGTTTATCATGCAATTATGAATGTCGCGCATCATGCGGACCTCGCTGTTTCCGGGATCGCAGCCGCCATTGGCGAACCCGCACGATGCCGCATACTTTTTTGCCTGTTGGACGGCAACGCACGAACCAGCACCGAACTAGCGGTGGTGGCAGACGTGAGTCCGTCAACCGCGAGTGTCCATCTGAATCGGCTGAAAACGGAGGAACTGGTCAAGGTATTCGTGCAGGGCAAGCACCGCTACTACAGTTTGAGCGGACCCAGCGTGGCCCGTGCACTGGAAGGGCTGAGCGTGCTGGCTGGATCCTCCATCGACAAGTTTGTTCCCAACACTCCCAGCCGATTGCGGGCCGCACGCACTTGCTACGACCACATGGCGGGAACGGTTGCTGTGCTTTTGCACGACCGGATCAAAACTCTGGGATGGCTGGCGAATTCGACAGGTAATGAGGATGCATACGACCTGACTGGTAAGGGAGAGAAGGCAGTTCAATCCTTGGGAATCGATCTCACGGCCACGCGGGCTCTGCGTCGCCGCTTCGCGTTTGCATGCCTGGACTGGAGCGAGAGACAGCCACACATCGGCGGGGCGCTGGGTGCGGCGCTCCTGAAAACTGCATTGCATAGGAAATGGGTCGAGCAAGATTTTGATAGTCGAGCATTGAACGTCACCGCGCGCGGGCGACGAGAGATGCTTACTAATTTCGGTTTGCATCTTTAAGAGTTGCCCCGCGACGTTCATTTCTGAACACCGATTTTCCACGATCGGACAAATTGAATCTGCTTCTTTCTCCAGGAAGTATTTACTTCCCTTCCGAATCACCTATTTGGCCCGTGGACAATTGGCGAGAGAATTGCCCAACATGCTGCGGTGGTTCTGACTCCGTTTTAGAGAGTGCGATGGGATGCTATGCGATCTCTAGGAATACAAGTGAAGCAGGTCTTGCGCAGGCTCAGCCGCGCACCATTGTTCACCGCAGTCACACTGTTGACGTTGGCAGCGACCATCGGTGCGACCATTGCGATTTTCAGCGTGGTCGAAAGTGTTTTGTTGAAACCGCTGCCCTACCCCAAAGCCGACGAATTGCTTTCGATTTCGCAATCGGCTCCGGGCATGAACATGGTCGACATAGGAATGGGGCCTTCGGACTATCTGGTTTTTCGAGAACAGATGAAGGCGTTCCAGGACATCGGTCTGTACCTTAGTGATTCGGCAAGTGTCACCGGAACAGGAGAACCGGAACGGGTACGCGTTTTGCGCGTGACCGACGGCACTATCCCAATTCTTGGCGTGCCCCCGGTATTGGGGCGCTGGTTCAGCCGCCAGGATGATCTGCCCAGTGATTCGAAAATGGTAATGATCACTTATGGATACTGGCAGCGCAAATTCGGCGGGAATTCTTCCGTCATTGGCAAAACCCTTCAATTGGACGGCAAGACCGCCCAAGTGATCGGAGTCCTGCCGCAGAGATTCCACTTTCTGGCGGAGGAAGATCCAGATCTGATCGTTCCCGTGCAGCTCGATGTCAAGAAAGTGACCTTGGCGGCGTTCGCGTTTCACGGAATTGCCAGGCTCAAACCTGGAATGACCATTGCGGACGCCAACGCCGACGAGGCACGGATGCTTCCGATTGTGCTTCGCAGTTTTCCCATGCCGCAAGGTTTCAGCGTTTCGGTGTTTGAGTCCGCCCGCTTTGAACCGTTCATCCGGCCGTTGAAACAAGACGTGGTAGGCGACGTAAGCAAGTCGCTTTGGATACTGATGGGTGCGGTCGGGATGGTGCTGCTGATTGCGTGCGCCAACGTGGCAAACTTGCTTCTGGTTCGGGTGGAGGGCCGACGGCAGGAATTGGCTGTACGCTCAGCGCTGGGCGCGAGTTGGAGCCAGATCGCCCGCGATCTACTCTTAGAGAGCGGATTCCTAGCGTTGCTGGGCAGCGTGCTTGGCTTGGGCTTGGCGTACGGACTTCTGCGAGTGCTGGTGCGGATCGCGCCCAACAGTCTTCCCCGTATTCGTGAAATCGGGATCGACGGTCCGGTGCTTTTGTTTACCTTCGTCGTGTCGTTGTTCGCCAGCTTGCTGGTAGGCTCGATTCCTATCTTTAAGCACGCTGGCGCTCGTCCCAGCACAGGGTTGCGCGAAGGGGGACGGGGTCAAAGTCAAGGTCGCGAGCAGCATCGAGCGCGCAGTGTTCTGGTCGTCGTACAGGTAGCGCTGGCCCTCGTCCTGTTGATTTGTTCCGGACTCATGCTGCGAACGTTTGTGGCTCTCAGCCATGTACAGCCGGGATTCTCTTCTCCGTCGACTTTGCAGATATTCAGCTTGTCGATTCCGAAAACCGAAGTGGCCGATGCTGAGCAGGTCGCCCGGCTCTACCAAGACATTCTGCATCGCATCGCGGCTGTTCCGGGAGTTTCCTCGGCCGCGCTGTCCAATACGATCCCGCTGGATGGGACGGAGGTTGGAACTAACGATAATCCGCTTTATACCGAGGACCACGCGTACCAGTCGGGCCAGCTTCCACCGCTGCGTAATTTCAGGGTTGCGTCGCCCGGTTATCTCGCAACCATGGGAACTCGGTTCATCGCAGGGCGTGACTTTACCTGGACCGATCTCTACAACAAAATCCCGGCGGTAATGATTTCAGAGAATCTGGCGCGCGAACTTTGGCAGGACCCAGCCGCTGCCTTGGGTAAACGCGTTCGTGTGGGAACCGCGTATCAATGGCAGGAAATTGTCGGCGTTGTCGGCGACGTTTATGAAAATGGTGTGGACAAGCCGGCGCCAAAGTCGATCTATTGGCCGATCATGCGAAACGACCTCGACGGCGGAGGCTTGCGCGCGCAACGCACGCTGGCAGTGGCCGTGCGAACGCCGCGGGCGGGATCGGAGAGCTTGCTGAAAGATCTACAACAGGCAGTTTGGGCGGTGGACAGCAACCTTCCTTTGGCGAATGTGCGCACCTCGGAATATTTCTACAGGAAATCCATGGCCCATACTTCATTCACGCTCACGATGCTGGCGGCAGCAGGCGGAATGGCGCTCTTGTTGGGCAGTGTGGGTATCTACGGAGTGATTGCGTATTCGGTTTCGCAACGAACGCGGGAAATCGGCATCCGCATGGCGCTCGGAGCGCAACGCACCGAATTGACGGGAATGTTTCTGCGCCACGCGCTGTTGCTCACGAGCATAGGCATCTTCGGAGGTCTGGCCGTGGCTGCGGCGCTGAGTCGCGTGATGGCTTCGTTGGTTTTCCCGGTGAGTCCAGTTGATCCCGCGACCTATGTCGCGGTCGTCGTTGGCCTGTTCGCGACCGCTTTATTCGCCAGTTACTTACCCTCACGACGCGCCGCAACCGTCGATCCAATCGAAGCATTGAGGTCGGAATAAGTTGAGTTGTGATTTTGGCCAACCACCGTCGCAGAATCTCACATCCCCACAACCAGAACTGCAAACAAGCAAGAATCTGACAGCTGCCGTAGACTTCCCCGTCTATGCTCGACTCTGGAGAATCGTCATGGCGTGGCTTCATTCCTCATTTCGCGTGGCAACGGGACGGGCGGTGCGCGGAACTTCGTTTGCTCTAGCTTCAGTCTTGTTCGTCTGCGCGTTGTGTTCTGGGGCTATGTCCGACGACCTCGATTCCCGCTTCCTCGCGGCCGATGACGCGAAGCGTCACGGCGATTGGAAGCAGGTCGCAGAAATCTCTTCGGATATCCTGTCGAAACATCCCAACTCTGGACGGGCCTGGTATCGGCTCGGCACCGCCAAGATGAATTTGAATGACGATGCCGGCGCCGAAACTGCCTTTGGTGTTGCTGCGAAGTTCCGATATTTCGAGATGCAGAGCCTGCAGATGGCCGCATCACTGGCTGCGAAACGGAAGGATAGGGTCGCGACGCTTAAATACCTGAAAAAGTTGGCAGAATCGAGGTTTCGACCAGCCCGGCTCTATCCAATCAAGTCCAGAATTTGCCTGGCTTGCCCATGATCCTCAGTATGAGGTACTTCGTCTGCGGATCAAGAAGAATGTTCATTGGCAATCGGTTAATCCGCGATGGTCGAAGGACGGCAAGAAGATAATCTTTGAGCGAGGACTGTCGGAGTTTCCACCGGTCACTTCGCAAATCTACTCCGTTGATCCCGATGGTAAGAACGAGACCCAACTTACTTTTAGCTCGGCCAATCATCTGATGCCAGACGTCAGCCCCGATCGCCGGCAGATCGTTTATTCGACTAGCGGAGAGGGCAAACGAAAGCTTCATATCGAAGACTTGCGGTCGCATCAATCCCGTATTTTAGTTCAGGACAATATTGGGAATGAACATTTCCCCTCGTGGTCTCCAGACGGCACTCGCATCTTGTTCAACGCCGACGGTACCGGACAGCGACAAATCTACGTGGTCAATGTGGATGGCTCCGGGTTGACGCGTCTGACGGACGCGCCGAGTAACAGCGACTACCCGAGATGGATCTCAGCGACGCAAGTCTCATTCGAATCGGACCGTGCCGGCATGTGGGATGCCTACGTTATGGGCGCCGAAGGAGGCCGGCAGACACGTCTGGCGCGGGCTAGCACGCCCAATCTATCTCCTGACGGCAGAACCATCGTCTTCACCGACGTGCTGATGACCGGCCATACGGAAGTCTATGTCATCGATCGGGATGGCACTGCCGCGCGGCGGCTCACGCATACTCGCATTGAAAACTGGCAGCCCGCGTGGTCGCCGGACGGCAAGAAAATCGTCTTTCAGTCACAGCACTCGGGACGGTTTGAAGTGTACTTGATGAACACTGACGGATCGGGTGTTCGCCGCTTGACCCATACCGCCCCAAAAAACAAATTCGACCGACAAGGGTGATGTCATCGTGAAAATTAAAACAGTCGCAGTTCTGGGAATCGTTCTTACGTGTGCTATGACCTTCGCGCAAACCACCCAAACCGAACTGCCTCCTCCCGCGGGAGACCCAACGGTGAAAGTGGGGGATGGCACGGTCAGCGGCACGCGCCTAACTCCCTACGACAACGCGTGGGTGGTAACTCTCACGGCGAAGGATGGACGGACCGAGCAACCAGGAATCTGGACCGACCAATTGCGCCTGCGCGAAATCGACGGGCGCAAAGTCTTTGTCCGGACACAAGGTCAGGTCTATTACAGAGGGCACGTGCAATGGAGTATCAACACGTTCGACCCCATCACACTCGCCCCCATCAGCAGCGATGTTCACCAACCGAACGGCGCCGTCGAGAAACGAAAATTCAACGGCGCGCACGTGGAGGTTCGCACCACGGGTCCGGAACCAGGAGCAAAAGAGGAATTACACGAATTCGACCTGCCCAGCCCGGCCTACGATTTCAATTGCTGCATGGCTAGCCTGTTCGCCGCCACACTGCCTTTGCGAGTTGGTTACACCGCAGTTTTGCCGGCGGTTGTGGCTTCGAAAGCTGACGACAAGGGAACGCCTTATCGCGTCGTCGGGCACGAGCAGGTGCAAGCCGGCGCCAAAGGCATGGTGGATGCATTCGTTGTCGAATATCCCAACCCGGGATGTTGCATCATCCGATTTTGGGTGACCGATGTTCCACGTCGCATTGTACGCATGACGCTTTCCTCGTCGCCCGGCCAGCCCTATGACCAATCTTTCGACATGATCAAATAGGTCGCGCCGTGCGCGATATAATCCGCGTACCAGTGTCCGTCTCTTCAAAATTAAGGTTTGCGGTCTGCCGTCGTCGGATCAATCGCCTCCGGCAACTCCGGAAAGGGCTGTTCACACTCGTCGCCTTGATTTTCTCGACGGCGTTATTCGCGGCAGATATCCCGGAATGGTGCCGCGCGCTTCCGCGGCCCGAATACAAGACCCTCGAGCGCGTGCCGGTCAGCGATCCCTGGTTCGAGGTCTACAAAGTCGCGCCAGCGGTCTTCGCCATTTACGAACCCCACCAGTTTGAAGAAACCATCAGCTACCTGATCGTCGGCAATCAGCGAGCTGCGCTCTTCGACACCGGCATGGGGATCAGTGATCTGAAAAAAACTACAGCCGAGCTGACGCGGTTGCCGATCGTCGTTCTGAACTCGCACACGCATGATGACCACGTCGGTAACAACTGGCAGTTCGAAACCATTTACGGAATGAGTACGGACTTCACCCGTGAGAACGCGCGCGGCTCGCGAGAAGATGCGCAAGCCGAAATTGCGCCGGATGAAATCTGTGGCAATCTGCCGAAAGAATTTGATCCGAAAACCTACGCGACCCGGCCTTGGAAGATCACGTCGTTTGTCCATGACGGGGATCGCATCGATTTGGGCGGCCGGTCGCTTGAAGTGATTGCCACACCCGGGCACACACCCGACGCGATCTCGCTACTTGATCGCGCCAACGGCTTGCTTTTCACGGGCGATACTTACTATCCCGCCCCTATCTGGCTCTACCGACCTGAAACCGATCTTGAAGCTTACGACGCGTCGATTCATCGATTGGCGGCGCTGGCGCCTCAGGTCAAGTTAGTCCTCGGCGCGCATAACATTCCCGTCGCTCCGCCCTCGGTACTTCCTCGTCTCGTAACAGCTTTTGAGGCTGTCCGCGCGGGCAAAGTCGTGCCCACTGCCGCCGCGCCCGGCCAAGTGATCTATAAGGCGGGAGACATCTCGTTCTTGATGCGTCGCCCGGAAAAGAAGTTTTAAGACGGCCTGGCCAATCTGGCGACAGATTTACTTCAAGGGCGGAGGAGTCATTCCCATGAATGACGTTCCGAGGAATTTTCCTTTGGCGTCGAAATTCCAGGTGAATATGGCGAACCCGGCGCGCGCACAGGCGTGGCATCCATTGATCAGCGGATAGCTCACCACAAACTGCACTCCGCCATTCGGGCCGGCTTGCGAGTTCGGCCAAGTTTTCCCGTCGCGATCACCCGGCCACACGTCAACCTGCGGAAATTGCCCTTTCAAATCCTGAAACTGGAAACTCTGTTCCATTGCCTTTCGGTTGAGCAATTTGAGATCTTCGACATTAACAATTGACGGCTGCCCATTGACCAACAACAGGCCATAGTTGGTGTTGGCGCGCAGGGGATAAGTGATCCAGGCGAAGTCAACCGGGCTCACAGCCTGGAAGCCAGTCATGAAGCCAACGTCGCCATGGCTTTGTTTGTAGAGTTCTCGCGCAAAAGCGACTGCGTTCGGGCTCGCTCCCGCTTTTGCCATTTGATCGATGAAGCATTCACCGACATCTGAGGTCTTGTCGCACGCTGCATGTGCGTCGGCAACAAACGTTGCGGGAATCTGCCATACCGCCGAGGCACTGACTTTGGCTGACACTCCTTGCGACTGTGTGATCGCAAACCCGGTGAACAAAATGATGGCAAGCAATCGGCGATAGCAATGCATAAACTGGCCCCGTGAGACTCGTATCATACAGGAACCCGACGCGAAGAATCGGTTCGGCCAGACGCATTCCTTCTGGGTTAGCGGGTCCGGTGGATCTCAATTAACTCTTCACATCCGCGCGAAAGTACATCCTTGGTGTAGTTCCGAGAGCTTTCCTGAACATCGATATAAAAGAGCTGGGCGTGCTGTAACCGGCTTCCAGGGCGGCGTGGGTGACCTTGGCGCCTTCCGCCAATAACCGCATGGCATGCATGAGGCGAAGCTGTTGGCGCCATCTGCCAAAAGTCATCCCGAGTTCTCGCTGAAACAGTCTTTCCACAGTTCTCTTAGCCGCGCCAGAAGTTTTGCATATTTTCGTGAGCGGCCTACGGTCGCTTGGGTTTGCCAGAAGTATGCGAGCAACTCGCAACGCTCTGGGATCAGAAGGATTGGACAGCTGCAACGGGACCCGCTGGATGATCTCCAGTTGATCGATGATGGTATCGATCAAGTGACGCTGCCGCTTGATCGTCTTTTTCAAGGCCACAAAGTTACATGCGTGGAGAATAAGTTCCTTCAATAGCGGCGACACATTGACCACACAACAATCGTGCAACAGGCTTCGCGCCATGTTCTTCTTAAAGTAGAGAGTCCGCATCGCCACTGGACCTGACATGCTGATGCTGTGAGGAAGTGAGGCAGGAATCCACACCGCGCGGTGGGTCGGAACGACCCACGTGCCGCGCATTGTGCGCACCGTCATCACTCCGCGCGACGCGTAAACGAGTTGATCCCGATCGTGAAAATGCGAGGGAATGACATATCCCGCACTGTAGTCGTGCGTGACGGTAGTGATTTGGGAGCGGCGATCTCCCACTCGATCGAAAATCGCGTTTTGTCGCTTTTGCGACATCACTTGCCATAATACCGAAGGCGCGGCATAGTCAACAATCGCTATATTCGCTATGATACCGACTAGGAACGATAAAGATCATTTTTATTTCGGGAGGAAAGTCAGTCATGCAACATGTCCATCATTCGAAGCCGTTCAGACAATTTATCTTTGTGGTCGTTATCACCGCGTTGTGCAGCTTTGTGACGCCGCCTGCATTTGGCGCAGCCGACCTGACGCCGTGCTCCGCAACCTCGGAGAACCGGCAACTGGACTACTGGCTGGGCGACTGGAACGTGACGTATCCCGGCGCGTCCGGCGGCAGCACCAGCGAGGTCTCGTTGGAACTCGACAAATGCCTGCTGGTGGAACGCTGGAATGGCGGCATGGGTCACAGCGGCCAAAACATGTTCGCGTACAGTTCGGATGATAAGAGCTGGCACGGTATGTTCGCCGACAATCAGGGCCGCGTACATGTGTTCGAAGGAAAAGTTTCAGCGGGCTCGGCGGAGTTTTATGGTCCAAGCATCAATGCGAATGGCGAGACGATTCTGAACCGCATCAAAGTAGTTCGAATCAGCCCCGACAAAGTTGAGCAATCCTGGGAAAAGTCGGCAGACAAGGGTAGAACCTGGACGATGGAATTCCGCGGGGAATATTCGCGCAAATAACACTAGATGAGTTGGTGCGGACCAGGCAAGTTCGACGAAAACTTCTTATGTCAGGCGACATTCACTCGCGAAGAATCTCGTTAAGCAGGAAAAGGACCTCTTCCCAGCAATGTCCACTGCTGGCGCAGGAAACGGAATAAGGAATTTCGATCACGAAACGCCTCAGTGCCTCCCTCCTTGGTGACCGAATAAGCGGCGGTAAGGTTGGCGAAGGCCAGACAATCTTCCAGTTTGGCTCCGCGCAAGAAGAGGTGAATGAAACCGGCGTCGAAAGTATCTCCGGCCCCGACATCGTCCACCGGCTGAACCTTCGGCGGACCGAGACTCCACTGTTCGTCGCCGGAGCGACATATCGCAGATCCCGAGCCTCGCTTCACCACCACCACCTTGGCCAAGCCAGCCAGAAGATTGAGAGCCTGCGAGAGATCCTCTGTATGCGCGATTTTCTTGGCCTCGCGATCGTTGGGCAGAAAGACATCCACATACTTCAAAACCTCGTGCAGGTCCTGCTCCCAGCGGTTTTCCGGATCATCGTTGGTATCGAGCGACGTCGTCAAACCCGCTTCTTTGGCCTGACGAAACAAGTCTACGATTCGCGGGCGGAGCGCGCGGTGCAGGTAAAAAGAGGAAAGATGGAGGTGGCGGGCAGTCCGCAAGTAGCTGGTATCGATATCGGAATACTGCATCTCAAACATGGTCCCTGGATAAGTCAGGATATAACGATGCTGCGTGTGAGGCAGCACGACGGTGAGGCCCGTGGAAGTTTCTCCAGTTCCCTGCTTAATGTGGGCCGTGTCGACCCCCGCCGCGGCGAGCCGCTCAACCGCCATTTTACCTAAAGGGTCTTTGCCGACTTTGGACACGAAACCGACTTTTGTTCCCAGCGTGCACAGGTTGTGAGCGAAGATCGCAGAGGAGCTTCCCAGGGTAAATGCCATATTCTTGGCCAAGAGTTCTCGATCCACGACGAGATCTTTGGGAAGACCGTACATGATGAGATCCAGGTTGATTTCGCCGACGACACAGACCTCAATCATTCGAATTTTCCTTTCTCTAAGATCCTATATGGCGATTGGTTTTAGGAATGCATTCTGACATTCTGTACCACACGAGTGATGGCGCCATTCGGGCTTGGGCAATCGGGGCGCAAATTGCATCGCAGCGAAGAGAATAGACCAAGCAACTGCCCGAAGATGACGTCTACGGCAGGGCGATAATCGTCGGCAAGATTAATTGGAACCGCCGGAGCAACACAATGTTCGGCCAGGGGATTTATCGCTAACAGCCCGCTTCCGGAGACTACAACCCGCGTTCGAACCAGTCGTTTGCTGCCAATCTCATCCAGTAAATCCCATTCGTAGGACTGAACCCTAGGGTTGCCGGAGACAAAACAGACAAAAAGAGTATCGTGGTCCAACGCGGCCATAGGGCCATGACGCAGGCCCAAAGCCGACTCTGACATTGTCAACACTTTTCCCGCGGTCAACTCCTCCACTTTCAGAGCAGACTCTTTGGCAACTGCGCGCAACGGCCCCGATCCGACAAAGCAAGCCTTGCTGTACGGCGCAGTAGCCAACGCTGCGGCTCGGTCAGCGGCTATCGGCAAAAAACTCTTTCCAGCTTGCATCAGTTGCAAGAAGACGGGCTCGTACCTCCCGGGATCGTTCGCGTGCGCCAGGCACTGCCCGAATACGACCATGTTGGAAAAAGAACTGGTCATGGCCAACCCGCGGTCGTTCACGGCGTCATCCAAACAGATGCTAAAGACTCCAGGCTTGCCAGCATTTTCGAGGAGCATGCGTCCGTTCGCGTTGCAGGAAATAACCAGGTGGTGAATGTCAGGACGGATTTTTAGCGCGTTCTCCAACACCGCAACCCCTTCCGGACTATCACCGGAGCGGGAAAACGAAATCCATAGATATTTCCGATGCGGCAGCGCGATCTCGTCGACATGGGTCAGAAGATCGGTGCTGGGGACAGCGACGACCTCGCATTGCCAGGCTTTGCGAAACAAGTAGGCCAGCGAGTGCCCAACATAATCCGACGTTCCAGCGCCCACCAGAAAGACTATCGGCCGTGAAGCTGCCTCGCCACCAACCCCGGCTTCACGTAGAAATTCCTTGATCTCCGCTCGTTTCCTCTCGAAGAGCGCAAACGTGGACTGCCAGGTATCGGGCTGCTGGGCAATTTCGGCAGGAGTATACGCCAACCCGCGAGCCTGCTTCTCGCGGTCCGTCAGATTCAAGAGTTCGGAAAGTGCGTTCAACAACAATTACTCCTCGGTCAAATAAACGCGGCACTATTTTGCAACGCATACTTGCGTCACGGCTCGAACCAAAATACTGCGCCCTTCTCGATCGTGGGCAGCTTAAAGGTGAGGCCACCGTTCTCGGCGATTCCGCTCAGCGATTGCATCGTCTCCGAGAAATGGTAGAAAGAATCCGCGGCCCGTGGCCGCGCCAGCAATGGTCACTTGCACTCCGCTTTGCGGAGTCTGGATCGGATTCACTTTTCCCCGCAGCCCTGCGAAGTTGGCAAAGAATACGTGGGGCTTACCATCAACGCGAGCCACTGACGTGGCGAGTTGTGGCGAACCAGCTACTTGTACCGCAGCCTCGGATTTCAGATTTTGCAATAAATCGCGCTCCAGATCGGGAGTTGCGTTGTCGAAGTTCGATTGCAGAGCGGCGCTGTAATCCTTTCCTGGACACTTGCTCATACGGATCACGCGATCATTACTCCCAAGCCCGGTAGCATCCTCTCCCGTGATCAGCACAGTATTCTGGCCATCCACATAGTGATGTAGCCAGGTCTTCTCGCTGTCGCTCATCACACGGACATCGGGCAGGATTAAAGTTTTTCCACGGAAGTTCTCGAGCGTGCGGGGGGTTACGACCTGGAACTCGCGGTGCGCCTGCATGAGCAGAATCAGAATCCCGCGATACGACGCAGTAAACTCCCGGGCGTAGAGGTTGCGGGTCTGGGGCGAGAAGTAAACACCGATCGGAGTTATCGAACTCCGGGGCGAATAGAACGTCTTTTCGTGATCCTTAATCCAGGTAAAGATTTTCTTGCGGGTAGGCGGATCATTCGATCCCGCCATGGAGTGCCCGGGCGCGTCCCAGAAATTCGCGCCAGCCATTACTTCTGACATCGCCAGATTCATCATCGCTTCGCGGCGATCGACTTTCGGATCGCCGTCCCATGAGTAATTCAGAATCCAGGTTGGCTTGCCCTCCGCGAATGCGCGGAACGAGTGCATTCCAATCTGATAGCTGAACCAATCCAGAGGCGTTCGTGACGACGCCATATGATCGCCTTCACCGAATTCGTATTCGTGAGCGATAGCATCCACGACCGAATACAAACTGTAGACGTCGGCGCCCACGCGGACTGCCTCTTCTTCAATGCCGGGATAAATCTCCGGGATCGTCTTGATTCCTGGATTGACAGACTTCGCGTTGCGGTCGATCTCCTGCATAAAGTCCGTGAAAGTCTGAATCCTGAAATCGATCCATTTGCGAAAATTGGGGTCGGAGAAATCCCCGAGCTTTAAATCTTTCTTGGCGTTCAGTCCAGTCTGCTTCTCAAATGCGGCGACCGTGTAGTCATCAAAACTAGCCCAGGTTTCTTCCCAGCCGTCGAAGTGCGTCATCCAATAGGGAATGTCGACGTAGATTCCATCGATGCCGGTGGCCGCAATCTGCCGGACGCGCTCCATGTAAGTCTTGCGCCACGCGGGAGCGTAAGGGCTTACCCATACATCTTCGTCGCCTTTCGCAATCCAGAACGCACTGCCACTACCGAAGATTGCGGGCTCGCCTGTGATCTTTCTCTGCAACCAATCGGGATGTTCTTTGGCGAGCGTGTGAGCGGATTTGTCGGCATTCGCGGTAATACACTCCGTTCCCGCGATGTACACGAAAGCCCGATTGCCAACTGCATGCGCTTTCTCAGCCACGTCGTGAATCGCCTTGAGCTTTTCTTCTGGATTCACAAAGCTCTCGTAGCGCCCAGGAATGTCGTTGTCCACCTCGATACCGAACACCCGGCTTTCCTGCGCGTCACGCACGATCTGAGCAGTGTTGTCGCTGCGCAGTCCGTATGCACCGATGCGCACGTAGTGGGTCCAATCCTGTTCCGTAGAGTCTTGTGACACTCCGCGAACCGGACAAAGGAGCAACGGTGCCACCACCAGAAGATGGGCACATTTTCGCTGGCAGCTAAAACTCAAAGCGTACTCCCAATTGCCCATGGCGCGGCGTGCTTCCCATCGCGAGGGACGAAATCTGGCCGAATGTTCCATCTCCAAACAGCGTGTCGGGAGGAGCAAAGCGAGGAGTATTGAAGAAGTTGAAAAACTCAGCGCGCAGTTCGAGCCGCATGCCTTCTTTCGGGACGAAAGCTTTTTCAATCGCGATATCGATGTTGTGAATGCCGTCGGAGCGCAGGTTCGAAAAATATCGCGGCGCGTTGCCGGCTTGCTCAAAACCGGGATCTGCAAAGCAGCTCGCGTTAAATGTGCTTAAGCCGGTCAAGGCGGAGTGGTGCGCGCTCACGCCGCTGTTGGGATTACAAATGACGTTGGGGCGCTGGTTACCATCATCGAGAGTGGGCTGCGACATCCCAATGTCGATAGGCTGCCCCGATTGAAAAGTAAGAATGCTGGAGATCGTCCAGCCTCCCACAACCCCGTCCAGGACACGATTCATGTTCGGCCCAATCCACCGACCTCGACCGATCGGCGAATCCGCGATGATCGCCATCGCCAGTCGATGCGTCGCGTCGTTGGCGCTGATCGCGTGTTCCGCTTTCAAGTTGTCGAGCTCTTGTGGATTATCGGAAGACAGACTGCCGATAAACGCATTGCGGCCGGAGGACGAGTCGTCAGTTGCTTTCGACAGCGTATATCCACCCTCGAAGCTGATGTAATGGCTGGCTCGCTTTTCAAAACGAATCTGCAGTGAATTGTAGTAAGAGGAAGCCTCGAGCAGCGGCAGCCCTTCAAAAGTGCCGTCGAACTGCGGGTATGGCCGCAAAAGATTAATCAGAGGAATTTGCGGGTTGTTATACTGCGAATCCGGTTCGTTGAAGATCGCATTCGGACCGCTAAACATCGGCTGAAACGGGTTGTTCGCAAGATTGTGTAGCTGGTTGTAGAGGTCGAGCGTGTTGTACTGCTCGCGAACAGAGGAGGGAATAAAATTGCGGTCGCGCGTGGTAGACCCGCAACCGCAAATTCCGCCAGCGCCTCCCCATGGCAAATGCGTGCTGCGGTTGGCAGAATAGTCCGCTGAGACGACGAGTTGCCCGGGCATGAGCCGCTGTATGCCAAAGCTCCATTGATAAATGTTTGCATTGGTCGCGGGAGTGGTTCCCAGATCGTTCGCGTTGGCAAAGCCCCAATCCGCCAACTTCCCGTACTTGGTGCCTTGCGGAGCCGGCAATCCTGTGGGGAACGGGTTTTCCAATGTTGCGTACTGAGTTTGGAAATTGTCCTGCGTAAAGTAAACCACTCCATCTTTGCGGAATGCCGTTCCCGTGTATTGAAAATTCGTCGCCACGTTCATTCCGTAGTAAATACCCGCGCCGCCGCGGATCACCGTGTTCGGCGCCAACTCGTAGGCGAATCCCAAACGCGGCGCCCAGTTGTTGCGATCGATGGGGACGTGGCGATTATTTGAATTTGCGAACTCAGTGATGCCGTTCAGCGGCCCTGAATTCGAGGGCAGGCCAGGGACGGTTATGCCGCTGCTGCCGGTGAAATCGCTGAATTGGAGCTGGTTGTTTCGATCCGTGTAGGGAGTGCTCCATTCATAGCGTAATCCCAGGTTGAGTGTCAATTTACGTGTGACCCGCCAGTCGTCCTGAGCGTAAAAACCCGTGTCCTTCGATTTGTTCGCGACCGCTGGATAAACGGCGATGCCGCCGTAGTCACCAATGCCCATCAGTATGTCGGCGAAAGGATTTCCCTGGTCGGGATCGTTCGCGCCAATTACGTTTTCAGTTACGTTTTGCGCGAAATGAAAATAACCCGTCGGATAGGGTGGCTGCTGAAAATTATTGAAAAAGAGGCGCTGTTCGCCGCCAAACTTGAAGCTGTGTTTCCCGTGGGTCCAATCCAGCGCCGAGGAATACGAGTACAGCGTGTGGGCAAACTTTGTATCGACGCAGCACTGATCAAACAGCGACGTCCAGGGCGAATCCGTGAGAATAGCCGGCATGCGGGAAATCCCGGAGTTCGCACTGTCCAACAATGACGGGAACCCGACCGAGGTTGCGCTGGGGTAGGTTGAAAAGCCGGGTGCGGAAACGCGATCGACGGCAAAACGACTGCTAAGCAGCATGGTTGGCTTGATGTTCCAATCGTGCTGCAATCCAACGTTATTCACGGTTGTGAGCTGGTTGAGGCCATCGTTGAATTCGCCATCGCCAAGAATCGTGGGGACGACGTTTGACGTATGCAGATGGCTATACCGTCCGGCAACATGATGTTTGTCGGACAGCTGCTCATCGACTTTGGCATCGAATTGTAAAGTCTTGGTAGCCGAAATGGTGTTGTCGCGAAAATTGTTCGTGCCGTCGGAGTTTCCTGGTTGATTGGGCATGGGATAAAGCGCCAGAATCTTTTGCCCAATCGGGTCCTGCACATGCGGTAGGTATTTTGTTGCCGGCAAATTGCGGGCGTATTCCGGTGGTCACTCCGCCCTTAGGCACTGGGTTGAAGATCAAGTTTGGTACCACTTCGCCAGTGTTGGGATCGGTGATCAGCGTCTGGGAAAAGTCTCCGGTGCGCTCGAGAGCGGTGGGAACTGTGGCTACAATCGCCACCGGATCGTTTTCAAGCACTCGCTCCATATCCACGAAGAAAAATGTCTTGTTCTTGCGGATCGGCCCACCCAGCGAGAACCCGTACTGATCGCGCGAATGATCGGGCCGGGCAAGTCCGGCCTGATTGCTGAAGAAATCATTGGCGTCGAGGAACGACCGCTGGCCAAACCACCATGCGGTTCCGTGATACGCGTTCGTGCCGCTTTTCAGCGCCATGTTCACGACCGTGCCGCCATTGCTGCCGAACTCTGCCGAAAAGCTGTTGTTCTGGACTTTGAATTCCTGCACCGCTTCGACTGACGGTTCGTAATAGATATTCGAGTTTCCACCTTCGCCTTGCTCGGGAGCGCTGATTAGAGCTCCATCCATGCGCACTTCCGCGGTGGCATTGCGTTGCCCGTTCGAAACAAAATTTGTTCCCGATGGATAGCCGTCGGCGATTCCAGAACCGGCGGTTTCGCTCACACCTGCATTCAGAAACACTAGTCCAAAAAAACTGCGATTCAGTAGAGGGATTTCCTTCACATACTGGCTGGTGATGTCGGTGCCGAGGGCCGGGCTGTCCGTGTCGAGCAGGGGCGCTGTCTCGGTGACTTGCACTTCGGTCGATGTACTCGCCGGGCGCAGAGTGAAGTTCAGGCTAGTTTCCTGGCCCGACGGCCAGCACGACGTCCTTTTTCTCCACACCGCCGAATCCGGGCGCTTCCGCCTTCACGATGTAGTTTGAAGGCCGAAGTGCGCGCACGATGTAATCGCCGGATTGACCGCTCTTGGCGACCTGTGACACGTTGGTGCCGACTTCGGTGATCGTGACGGTCGCGTTCGGAATCACCGCCCCACTGGCATCGGATACCACACCGCGAATCTGGGCTTGATAGTTCGCCTGCCCCAGCATCTGCGAACTCAGCAAGACGATGAGTGCGATCGGGACCAACCCGATATGGACCGGCAAAGACCGAACACTTGGGACTCGCATTGGGCCTCCTGCAGCGCAAGGTTTCGTATGCTTGCGTTTGATAACTTTTACTTTCGTTTACACTAAGCTGTCAAGGGTAAAATGCTGCCCATGAGTTGGGCCGCGGTTTCGATCGCCGGAGTCGACTGGTGCTGAACGAAGAACGACGCAGATTGGTGCTCAAGATCTTGCATCGGGAGGGCCGCGTCCTGGTCGGTGACCTCGCGCGGCAATTCCGGACTTCGCAAGTCACAATCCGCAAAGACCTGGACGTTCTGCAAGCGCAAGGCCGGATTCACCGCACCCATGGCGGCGCATTGCCGGCGCGCGAAAGTGCCTTGGACGATCCTACCCTGCGGGAAAAAGAGAAACTCTCCCGCAAGGAGAAACTTCAAATCGCGGCGGCCGCTGCTCGCATGGTCAAAGCGGGACAAGTGGTGATTCTCGACTCCGGGACCACCACCACCGCCATCGCACAGGCTTTGCGAAAGTGCGAGAACGTAACCATCATCACGAACGCGGTAAATATCGCTGCCGAACTTTCTGGTTCTTCGCTGGAAGTAATCCTGACGGGCGGCACGCTTCGTAAGAATTCATTTTCTCTGGTGGGTCCCATTGCGGAAGAAACTCTGCGGCGCTTGAATGCGGACATTCTCTTCCTCGGCGTAGATGGCTTTGACGTGCGCCACGGCTTGAGCACTCCGAACCTGCTGGAAGCGAAGGTCAATCGAGCCATGATGGACGTGGCGCGAGTCACCGTGGTGGTTTGCGACTCCAGCAAATTCGGGCGACGCAGCTTGTCTGCGATCGCGCCGACTTCAGCCATCCATCACTTGATCACCGACCGGGGAGTTTCGCGGCAGGATCTGGCGGCGTTAAAGAAAGAACAGATAGAAGTAACCGTCGTCTAGCTTGAAGGAGGCCCGGACCGCTTGCCCGGCGCGACAGGCGGGAGCTTTCCTCCATTTATTTGGAGTGGAATTGTCCGAACATGCGCTCGGCGTTCTTGTGGTAAATCTTTTCCAGTACGGCGTCTGGCAACTCCATGCCGTAAATTTTCCAGCGGCCTTGGCCAGGGTATCCCCAGTAGTCGAAGTATTCATCGGCGGTTTCTAACCAGCGGAAATGGTTGCGATACATCGCTTCGTCCATGCCGTTGTCGGTGCCAAACATAATCCGGTCCTGATACTTGAGGAAGAATTCGCGGGCGCGGCGGGGTTGGCGGCCGAGCTCCGCTTCGCGAGCGCCGAATTCCACCATCACGTTGGGGAGCGCTATCCAGCAAAGCAGAAACATAGTCAAGATTTTCCGGCCAGTTCGCCATGTGCAGCGCAACAAATGTGGTATGCGGATGCTTGGCAAACATGCGATCCCGGGCCGCCAGAAGCGATTCTTTGCTGGGAAACTGCGACCCGTAAAAGCTCCAGTCCGGATGCTCCGTCAGTTCTTCGTATCGTTCATTCGTATTATCGACGGGATGGAAGAATGCCTCGGGATCGCTGACGTGAATCGACACGGGAATGCCCAGGCGTCCACATTCCTCCCAGATGGGATCAAGCCGCGGGTCGTCAATGGTTAGTAGCTTCCCTGACTTGTCCCTGATGTTGAGGCCGAGGTCTTTTAGCTGTTTCAATCCCCGCGCGCCTCTCGCGACTGCATCATCGAGCTGAGCGACCATTTCTTGGCTAAAGTTTGGGTCGTCAATCTTGCTGTAATCGATTTGGGTGAAAACCATGAAGCGCCCAGGATAGGGCTTGACCATCTCGTCGATTACGGCCTGCAACTTTTCTCCCCACATGCCGGTCAGGATCACAACCGTCTTCACGTTGGTGTTGTTCATGATCTCGACGACACGCTCGGGCGGCATATGATCGTCGATTCGCATCGCATCATTCACATGGTTGTGCACGTCAATTACGTAGTACTTGGCGCGATCCGTCTGGTGGACCGGCGCATGCAGCATTGAAACTGGCTGGAAATCCTTCAGTAGAAGAGTCTTTTTCTGATCGGCGTCGGCTGCGGATTTGTACCCAATCTGCCCCTGCGCCTGATCGGGAGATGTAGGCGCCGTTTGCCCCAGCAGGCCGGCCGAGAACGAAAGCGCGAGAAATAATGAAGAAACAAATCTGAGCAACATGGATCCGCCTCCGGGCATAGAAAGTCTTGTCTTGACAATCTCAAGCAAACGAAAGTAAAAGTAATCTTTCGCAATATACCGCAAAGTGACGAGCCATGGCCATGCCGGTAGCGAAGGTACCCAAAGGACGATAATCAAGTAGCGACTCTATGACGACGATAACCGGTGCAATCCGATGATGCGGCAGGTGCAGGCCCTGGTTGCCACGGGTTGCATTGTGCTCGCCCTGAGCTTGCCTTGTTGGAACCGTGAGCAGAGCAACTCGCAGGAGCAATTAGTTTCCGCGGACCCTTCATCCGACTTGGGGATTCAGAGTTCCGTCCTGCGAATTGAATTCGACAACAAGCTGCATAGCCGGGTAGTACCGCTTTTTGATGGTGTCTCGACACCGCTGACTTCGTTCGCCGCTTCGGAGACAGTCTCGGGCGTGAACCATAGTTGGAGTAACTTCACGCTGACTGCAAGCCATCGCGGAAATGTCTCTGATGCTTTTGGCGCAGGAGAGCGACTCTCGCTCACCGGGAAATCCGGCGACTTGCGCAAGAATATCTCCGTCACGATCTACCGCGATTTCCCGTCGTTCGCCATCTTTGACGTGGAATACCAGAATGATGGTACCGCTCCGCTGAAAATCACGGGCTGGACCAATCACAAATATTCGGTTGCTTCCCTGCCTGTGGCGCACGGTCCAGCGTTCTGGTCCTACCAAAGCGGATCGTACGAAAAGCGTCCCAACTGGATCGTTCCTTTGCACACCGGATTTCATCAGCAGAATTATCTCGGCATGAATGCCAGCGACTACGGCGGAGGCACTCCTATCATCGATGTGTGGCGCAAAGACGTCGGCATTGCAGTGGGCCACGTCGAACCCGTACCGCGCCTCATTTCATTGCCAGTAGCAATGCCCGGCACGCATTCTGCCACTGTCGCGGTTCACTCCTCGCACGACCTGACCTTGGCGCCCGGGGAGAGTTTCCACACGCTTCGCACCTTCGTCTCGGTGCATCAGGGAGACTACTTCCGCACCCTAACGGAATACCGCCGGCTAATGATGCGGCAGGGATTTCAAATGGCCACCGCGCCCGACAGCGCCTATGGTCCGATCTGGTGCGCCTGGGGTTACGGTCGCAACATGAAGCTCAAGCAGGTGTACGACACGCTGCCGACTGTCAAGAAAATGGGGTTCGCCTGGGTCACGCTTGACGATGGCTGGCAGAACAACTATGGCGATTGGGCGGTCGATCCGAAGAAATTCCCCAATGGCGATGCCGACATGAAGGCCCTGGTGGATCGCATCCACGCCGAGGGTTTTCGCGCGCAGTTGTGGTGGTCGCCGCTCAGCGCTGTTCCCGATTCTCAGCTGCTCAAGGAACATCCAGATTTGGCGTTGCTCAACCGCGATGGATCCAGACGAAAAGTGAGTTGGTGGAATTCCGACTATCTCTGCCCGGCGGAGCCTCGCGTCACCGAAAACCAGAAAGCTCTGGTGCGAAAGTTTCTAGGCGAGTGGGGATTCGACGGTCTGAAGCTGGATGGCCAGCATATGAACGGAGTGCCTCCCTGCTATAACCCCGCGCATCACCACCAAAGTCCTGAGGATTCGGTAGAAGCTCTGCCAGGATTCTTTCGCGAACTCTATGACACGGCTCGCGCGGTGAAGCCGGATGCGTTGGTAGAGTTTTGCCCCTGCGGAACTGCGTACTCATTTTTCACCATGCCACATTTCAATATGTCCGTCGCATCCGATCCTGAAAGCTCATTTCAAGTTCGGTCCAAGGGGAAAACGTTAAAAGCTCTTATGGGCGACAACATTCCATATTTTGGCGATCACGTGGAACTGAGCGACGGCGCTACCGATTTCGCTTCTACAGTTGGTGTGGGTGGAGTCGTCGGAACCCAGTTTGTGCTGCCCGAACTGGTTACCAAGCATGACAAATTCGACTTGACTCCGGAGCGCCGGAAGATCTTCGACAAGTGGATTCAGATTTACAAAGAGAAAATGCTTTCGCGCGGAGAATATCTCGGCGATCTCTACGACATCGGCTTCGACCTGCCCGAGGCGCACGCCATTCGCAAAGGCAGCACGATGTATTACGCGTTCTTTGCGCGGCATTGGACCGGGCCGGTTGAACTGCGCGGCTTGCAAGACCGCGCGTATCACGTCACGGATTACGTGAACAACAAGGATTTGGGGACGGTTCACGGTCCCAACGCCAGGATATCCGCTGCGTTCAACCAACACCTTTTGATCGAAGCCCAACCGGAATAGCAAAGCTCAACTGTGGATTCAGAAACCAAAAGCGCAAGCCAGCATTTGCAATCACTGGTTGACCGCAATCGCCGCGGCGAAAAAGTCGGCGTCTACGCTGTCTGTTCCTCTCATCCCAGTGTCATCGAGGCCGCCGTGCGAGCAGGCGATGGAGGACGGATCGGTGTTGCATGTGGAGTCGACGTCAAGCCAGGTCAATCAGTTCGGCGGCTATTCGGGGAAGACACCGGCTCAGTTCGCTGCGTTCGTCCACGAGATGGCGAGCCCATGCGGGACTCTCCCGCGATCGCGTGCTGTTGGGTGGAGATCATTTAGGTCCATATCCCTGGCGAGACGCACCCGCCGAAGTCGCACTAGAGAAAGCTTGTGAACTGGTGCGCGCTTGCGTGCTCGCCGGATACGCAAAGATCCATCTCGATGCGAGCATGCCATGCGCCGATGATAAGAGGGATGGTCCAGATGAGCATACGGTCGCACGACGGGCGGCGACCATGTGCCGTGCTGCGGAAGACGCTGCCGACGAATTGCCTGCACATTCTGCTCCGATTCTCTACGTCATCGGCACCGAGGTTCCCGCTCCCGGCGGTGAAACGCAAGCTGGAGAGCCTCCTGCGGTCACATCTGCCGCGCAAGTTGCCCAAAGCTTGGAGATTTTCCGCGCGGCGTTCGATGAAATGGAGTTGAACTCGGCGTGGGACAGAGTGATCGGCATGGTCGTGCAGCCTGGCGTCGAGTTCGGCGAAAACGTGGTTTTCAACTATGACCGGCAAAAAGCAAGAAACCTCTCGCGGGCTCTCCCGATGTGGACGAGCCGTAGCTTACGAAGCGCACTCCACCGACTACCAATCGCCCTTCTCACTTCAGCAGATGGTGGAAGACCATTTTGCAATCTTGAAAGTGGGACCCTGGCTGACGTTTGCATTTCGCGAAGCGATCTTTGCCCTCAGCGTAATCGAGCACGAATGGTTGGCACATAAAAAAGGCGTACATCTGTCGCAAGTCCGAGCAACGCTGGAAGCCGCGATGTTGCGCAATCCGGTTTACTGGCGTTCGTACTATCGCGGCGATGAGAATGAAGTGCGCCTGGCACGTATCTACAGCTATAGCGACCGTTGCCGCTACTACTGGGGCGACGCGGCCGTCCAGCGGGAATTAGCGCAACTGCGAATCAATCTTGATGAATGTCCTCCACCGCCAACGCTCATGAGCCAGTACCTGCCGCTGGAGTATGAGGCCATTCGCGCTGGACGTTTAATGGCACGAACGGAAAACATCGTTCAAGAACACATTCGAAGAGTAATGCGACTCTACGCGAGGGCATGCGGAATCTCGAGCGCTGGGCTGGCGAGCTAGCACCGCAAGATCGCCCAAAATGTCCACCCTTTGGCCAGATTGCGCTTCTGGTACTCTAGCCGGATGGATTCGGATAGGGAGCCACGATGAGCGATGTAACCTCCGACGCGTTGGTATTTTTTGGAGCGACGGGTGATCTTGCCCACAAACAAATCTTCCCTGCTCTACAACGGCTGGCTAAACGCGACTTGCTGAACATTCCAGTCATCGGGGTTGCAAAGTCTGGCTGGACGCTCGAGCAACTCAAGCAGCGTGCACAGGACAGCGTCCAGCAGTACGGTGGTCTGGATCCGGTAGGGTTTCCCAAGCTGATCAGCGTTTTGAAGTATATCGACAGCGACTACACCGACCCCGCAACTTTCCGTCAACTGCGCCAGCAGCTTGGCGCCGCAAAGCATCCTCTAAACTACCTTGCGATTCCCCCCGATCTCTTCGGTGAGGTCGTCAAGCAACTCAAAGCAGGGGCATGTTCGGACGGCGCGCGCGTCGTAATCGAGAAACCTTTCGGGCGCGATTTGAATTCCGCACGAAAGCTGAACGCCATCCTCCACACCGCATTCAGAGAAGAGGACATTTTTCGGATTGATCACTTTCTCGGCAAGAACGCGGTTCAGAACATTCTGTTTTTTCGCTTCGCTAATGCATTCATGGAGCCCATCTGGAACCACGAGTATGTGGAAAGTATTCAGATCACCATGGCTGAAAACTTCGGCGTTCAGGGCCGGGGAGCTTTCTACGAGGAAGCTGGCGCGATTCGAGACGTGGTACAAAACCACCTGTTTCAGCTGCTGGGCCACATCGCGATGGAACCTCCTGCGAGCATGACCAATCAAAGTCTGCAAGACGAAAAAGTGAAGGTATTGCGCGGAGTAAAAACTCTCGCCCCAGGCGATGTAGTGCGCGGTCAGTTCGTCGGCTATCGCAACGAAAAAGGCGTCAATCCGGAATCGACAGTGGAAACATACGTAGCCTTGCGCCTCAGGATCAACTCGGAGCGGTGGAATGGGGTTCCGTTTTACATTCGCGCGGGAAAATCATTGCCAGTAACTGCGACCGAGGTCATTGCGACATTGCGGCAGCCCCCTGCAATACTCTCAGCCCAACCTCCACTTCCAAATTATTTCCGTTTCCGGGTGACGCCGGATCTCGTAATCGCGATTGGCGCGCTGGTCAAAAAGCCTGGAGATGATATGACGGGCGATCCCATCGAGCTTCTTGCCGCCAAGAACTCCGACCCCGCCGAGTTGTTGGCCTACGAAGAACTACTGGATGATGCGATGCACGGGGACTCCATCAGGTTCGCGAGCGAGGCCTATGTGGAAGAGGCTTGGCGAATTGTGCAACCCGTCCTGGGCAACGCGACAGCGATTCATTTCTACAGTCCGGGAACCTGGGGACCGCTGGAAGCAGAAGCGCTAGCTCCGGCCGATGGTGGCTGGCGAAATCCTTCTTAGTAGACGCAGCCTTTCGCGCCAAATAATATTCGATCAGAGCTGCGGAGTTCGTTCTTTCCACATCCGAAAACCACCCACGAAGGCGTTTTCGTTGCTGCCCAGGATTGTGTTGTCAGGTAGTGGCTTTAACTTCTTGGCATTCCCTCCTCCGATGACAACGTGATCCGCTTCGAGCGCAGTTCGCAACTCGGCGACAACTTTGTACACCTGGCGCTGCCACTTTTTTCTTCCCAACCGCTTCAGACCCCGAAGTCCCAGGTAGTCTTCGTAGGTTTTTCCATTCTTATAAGGCAGGTGCGCGAGTTCCATCGGTTGCAGCACCCCATCCACGATCATTGTGGAGCCAAGTCCGGTGCCTAAGCCGAGGAATAGCATTCTGCCCGTCTTGTAGCTCCCCAGTGCCTGCATAGCCGCATCGTTGATGATCTTGACGGGTCGCCCAAAAGCTTTGTGGAAATCGAAACCCACCCAACCGCGACCAAGGTTGTAGGGATCCCGCAATGGATGCCCGTGCACCACCGGGCCGGGGTAGCCGATCGACACAACGTCGTACGCACGGCCTTTCAGCGCAGCTTTGATCTTGCGCATCATTTCGACAGGCGTTAACGACGGACCCGACACAATCTTGATTGGCTGCTTCATTCCCGTGACCAGCAGCTTGACGTGTGTCCCACCCACATCGACTACGAGAACCTTTTGCTCATCACCCTTTCGGGGAAACTTGCTCATCCTTCACCTCGTCTGAGCTAGCAGTTTACACAATGAGCAGGGCAATGCCCGCGAGCGTAACCGCGGGCATTGAGTCTCCGAAGCTCCTTACCAAGAAACCGGCCGGGGCCTGCTTATGTGACGATGAATACAGCTGAACTGGTTCCCGAACCGCTCGGAGTCGTCACCGTAATCTTCCCGGTCTTCGCACCGGCGGGAACCGTTGCTGTGATCTGGGTATCGGAGTCCACAGAGAAGGTCGTCGCCTTCGCTCCGCCGAACGTAATTTTAGTTGCTCCGGTGAAAGTGTTTCCCTTGATCACAACCTGAGCTCCCACGGTCCCGCTGGTGGGGCTGAAGCTTACCACCTTGGGAATGATCCGGAAGCTGGTGCTGCTGGCGAGGGGACCGGCTGAGGTGGTAACAAGGATCGGCCCGCTCGCAGCCCCGGCCGGCACTTTCGCGGTCATGTAAGTATCGCTCACCACAGTGAAATTGGCAGAGGTTCCGTTGAACTTCACTTTGGTGGTGCTATTGAATCCGCTGCCGAGGATTTGTACGGTTGAGCCAACTTTCCCCGATGAGAGCACAAGTTTTACAAATGAGCCGGTGTTAAGGCCGAGGGAGTAAACCACGCCGTCGCCAAGGCTGCCTCCCGCGCCGGTCAGGCCGTAGATGGCGCTGTTGGTGTGCTGCATGGCCGTCGCACTTGGCTCCGATCCGTTGGGTTTGTCGAAGTTGTAGAGCACGGAGTATTTTCCGGCGGCACTTACTTCATAGTAAACACCCAAACCATTGATTCCCCCTGCGAACGTGACTCCGTAAATGTTGCCATCCGTTGCCGTGACCACACCCGCAACAGGATTGTTGCCGTCGTTGGGGTCATTGGTAGGAAAGTTGTGGAGAACCTTCAGGCTTCCGCTTCGAGTAACGCGAAAGACAACTCCGCCGCTGACGCTCCCACCGGCAGTTGTAGTTCCGTAGAGATTTCCGTCCGCCCCCTGCACGACGCCGCCCCACGGAGCTGCGCCGTGGGTGGTATCGAAGTTGTATACGATGCTGACCTTTCCGGCAGGAGTCATCTTGAACACCGTTCCGGCATTGGTACTACCTCCACGTTGGGTGGTGCCGTAGAAGTTGCCGTCATTGGCGAGAACGAGCGGCGCAAACGAGCGTTCAGGAATGCTACCCAGCAAGGTGAATTTTCCAGATGGGGTGATCTTGTACGCGGTGGCAGACTGCGTGACCCCGTAGAGATTTCCATCCGCACCCAAGGTCGGAGTGGCGTAGGGGTACTCGCCGTCAGAACCGCCTGTGAAACTGTAGAGGAGGGTATGAACTCCGGCAGGGGTAACCTGGAAAATCGTACCTACGTTGTGCGTCCCGCCATACAGCGTAGTGCCGTAAAAATTGCCGTCGGTTCCCATCGTGAGCCCGGCGTCGGGACGTTCGCCATTAGGCCCATCAAAGTTGTAAATGATGGTCAAAGCTCCGTCGGGAGTGATCTTGAAGACTACCCCGGAATTGTTGCCCCCGTAAGGAGTCGTACCGTACAAATTACCGTCCCGGCCCTGGACGAGAAGCTGCGGAGAGGACGGAGAGGCTCCCTTGCTGCCGTCAAAGTTGTGGATGTCGGTGTAGGTTTGCGCGCTGGCTTCAATGGCGCCACCCAGCATTCCGAGCGCCGAGTATTGCGGCCGCTGCGGCGCACCAGGCTAAACGGGCATTTAGCACCCAAGTGCGCGCTTTTTCGATGGGAATCCGTATCATTGTCGTACCCTCCCAGGATGCGTCTGTACGCCCCTACTTATGTAATGCGAAAAATGTGGCAAGTTCACATCAACGGCCGATAGTGAATTTCGCGCTGTTCGGCCCTTTATGTTTGAATCCGCCGATTCCGCGTTCTCCGTTTGAATTGACGGCAGTTGCTGTGACCTTGAGGGCCATCGAAGTCCAACGATCGGGGGCTTGAAGAGAAAGGGAAGATCGCGACTGGCGACTAAATGACGCCGCTGCGGCCTGACGCGGCATACGAAGTCAGGGCGTGTCCGAAGGCGAAGAATGTTGCAGGCGCCACATAGCCAGGCAGCCAAGAAAAGGTCCTGGAGCCAGGGAGACGATTGCCCACGGGAATCCCCAACGAGCGGCGACCAACGAAAAAGCTCGAATGGAAAACGTGGTTAGAAGAAATCCTAACGCTGTTTGCAATGTCAGGGCTGTCCCAACGTAGCGTTGATCCGAAACTTCGCTCACGATGGCTGAGAACTGAGCGGAATCGGCGACAATGCTAATTCCCCAAATTATCGAGACGGCCAGCAACGCGGTGAAATGCTGAACCAATCCCGCTGCGACCAGGCAACAAGATCCGCTTGCTGCCATAGAAATAATCGCCACACGGGCTCTAGCATTGATGCGAGCTGCATTGCCGCTGCTTCGAGTGCGCTCTCCGATGCGGTCGGCGACCATGCCCGCCCCGACGCATCCCACTGCGCCTACAGCGATCGCACAAAAACTGGCGGCCTCGATCCAGGCGCGGCTGTGCGCTCGTCCGGAGGGAATAGCAAAAATTACTGCTATCCATGTCCACATCGAGTACAGCTCCCACATGTGGCCCAAATATCCCAGATTGGCCAGACGCAAGCGACGGTTTCGGACGATTTCCCCGACTTGCGCAAGATTGAATGGGGGGTTCTCCAGCAGATAAGGTCCTTCTCTTACGAACGCCCAGATAATCCCCGAAGCCAGCAACGTCAGCATCGAGCTGGCAAGAATTACGCCGCGCCATGGGAGATGGTTCGTGGCATACAAGGCATGCGGCAAAGCCTTGCCAATGGTCAAGGCGCCCACCAAAGCTCCGAGCGCCAAACCGCGTCCGTCACGATACCAACTCGCCATGATCTTCATGCCTGTCGGATATACACCTGCGAGAAACATCCCGGTCACAAAACGCAGCGCAATCCCGGCGCGAATGTAGTCCACCGCAACCCAGGCAAAGAGTGCGTTGGCGAGCGCGGCCATCAGAGCGGAGACGGCGAAAACGCGAGGCGCGCTGAAAACATCAGGCAGGTTTAGCGCAGCCGAGAGCAGCGCTCCAGCCACGAATCCGAGCTGTACCGCCATGGTCACCCACGCAGCCGTGGCGCTGTTGGCATGCCACGCCGCCTGCAGTTGCGAGACCACCGTGGTTCCGGCGAACCAGGGAGTCATCGCAAATAATTCAGCTGTACACAGCAGCCATAGCGTCTTGCGGGGCGAGCCCGCTGCGCCACTTCGCCAGGACATGAACCTTGACCATTTCTGATTTGCACGTCCGTGGGATGACGCGTAAATCTCTAATTACAAATTCTGTGATGTCGATGGCTACTTGTTCGGAGGCCGATCGCAGGGCTGACATCTTAGGGACTCGGGGTCTTGCAAGTCAATGAGCACCAGGAATGATCAACCAGGCGAAGCTTAACATTAATGCCGGAGCTGGAAGGCGTTGTTGCCTGAGTAGATAATATTGACAACAATTCTTCCTCGAAGCATCATTCCTATCCGTGGAAGTCTTTTCCTAGCCGCACGCCCCCCATCCTAGGCTCCGGCTTCCTAAGCCAGACAAATCGCAAGACCATTCGCTAGACCCTGCGGCAAAATGCCGGCCAGGGGAGGACGAACATGAAACATGGATTGGGATTGCGCAGTCTGTCTGTCTTGGGACTATTTCTGGCTCTGAGACCAGAAACTCAGAGTGTCATTCCAAACACCACGGCGGTCCCGTGAACAGACCGGTACCGATCGCCTCCCGCGATCTTCCCGCCGATAAGGTGTCGAACACGCTCCGTGACGCGTTCTCGCACCTCGCTGGAATCGACGGCGCCGAGTTTCCTGGCGAGGACACGTTGCTGCCAGCGGGGCCACGGGTCTTCCCTTCCGGCACCATTGAGCGTCTGGCACGCACTGCCGAGCGACTGTGGTCGGCGTTCGATGCAGAAGTGCGGCAAGCTATCGAATCCAGAGGTACGGCGGCTCTTGCGCGTTCACTCGGATTCGAACCGCTCGAAGTCGAACTCATCGTGGCGACGCCTTCGATTCTCCCGCCGCCGGTTCGTGCAGACTTCGTTCCCGCCCGCCAAGGCCACCGTCTCGTCGAGTGGAATGTCGACCCGTGTCTAGGAGGGATTGCGGGGCGGATGATCTTCGACTGCTTCACGCGGGCAGGCGTGACCCGAGGGTTGTCATTTCGCGATCCCGCTGCTGCGCTTGTGCCAACGTTCGCCCGGCTCGCGGGTCAAGTTCGCGGCGTGATCGTCGCGATTCGTGAAGGTGATTTGCCGAGGTGGCGGCTGAACGCGCAGCGCTTTGCCGAGATTGCTCGCGAAGCTGGCTTTGAGTCTCGCGTCGTCCCGCTCGAACAACTCGGACGCCACTTGTCCGATGCGGGAACCTTGCCGTGGGGAGTCGTGCGTTTCTTTCACATCGAGCACGTGGCGGAGGCGCGTGACGAGGTTGCACATCTTGTCGATGCGGCGCGCGATGGCCGAATCAAGCTTCTCTACGGCTTCGACACCGAACTCTGGGGTGACAAGCAGTGGCTCGCGCGAGTGCCTTTGAAGCTGAAGGCAATCTTGCGCGAGTTGTCCCCGAAACCCGAACCCCGCGCGACATCAAGCGATCATTGTTGAGTCAGCGTGGAAAATGGGTTCTCAAGCCGCATGCAGGGGCGGCTGGCGAAGGAGTACTGATTGGCCGCGAGCAAAACGCCGTTGACTGGCGCACGGCGGTTGAACGCTCAAGCAAAGAACCGGGGTGGGTGGCGCAGAGGCTTGCATCACCTCGATCTACGAGCACCGCATACGTTGACGTGCGAAGTGGGTTGGTCATGCGCCGCCGAGAGATCGAAACGCTGGGGATATTTCTTGTCGAGGGACGGTATGCCGGGGCTTACGTGCGATCGACGCCGGTTGATACTGGGATCGTGGTCGATAGCTCGTCGAACTTTAACGTGGTCGCGACTCGATCGCGCACTCCGTCGACTCAAACTCGTCAATCACGAACTGCTACCCTTACGCTGCCACTCGCCCTCCGCCGGATATGGCGTACGCCTTCGGCGAGTGCCTTACGCTCCCGTCTACGCGCCTTTGAAGTACTTGCTGTCGAACATCTTGTCGCAGGCGGTGGAGCGCTTAAAGAGGCGCCCCCGGAGCGCGCTTCATATGGCTTTCGTGGTTTGCGAATGCCTGACGAGGGTGAGACCGTTTCAAGAATCGTTCGCGCGCTCCGCGAAAACCTTCTCCCCTTCTGTCACGACAAGCGTGATGTGACGTACACGGCTCAACTCGATATCCCCCCTGCGGATCTGTCGATCGCCGCGGGCGTCCTCGTACGCGCGCTCGCGCAAGACCCAGTTACCTGGACATCCTCACGCGCCGGCACATTCATCGAGCAAGAGGTACTGCGCTGGCTTACGACGCTGGTTTTTCCGCGAGGAGCTGCATGCGGGTGGCGTCGCCTGCACGGGCGGCACACAAGCTAACTTTCACGCCATTCTCCTCGCCCGCAACCTGGCACTACCCGACGCACCACGCCTCGGAATGGCAGCGGCGATGCGCAAGTCCGGTGTGCGCGCGCTTAAAGTGCTGGCATCGTCGGTGACACACGGCAGCGTCTTCGCGGCCGTGCGGCACACGGGCATCGGCGACGAGAACCTTGTGTCTCTTCCGGTTGACACGGGAGATTCCGTACGCATCGACGCACTGGAAGAGGCTCTCGCTACGGCAGCCCGCGAGGGAGACAAAATCGCGCTTGTAGTTCTCAACGCCGGGACTGTGGGCGTCGGTGCCATCGACCCTCTGCCGCAAGCTATCGCTCTCGCGAAGCGATACGGTGCGCGCGTCCATGTCGACGCCGCACACGGCGCTATGCTTCTTTTCTCGCGACGTTACGCTCCGCGTCTCAAGGGGATCGAGCTAGCCGACAGCGTCGCTGCTGACCCGCATAAAATCCTCGGTTTGAATCAGGGACTCGGCGCACTGTTGCTTCGGAATTACGGCGACGCCGAAGTGGTCGCGAAAGATCCAGCACCGTATTTCCCCTCGTCACCGGATACACCATCGTTCGCGCGCTACACCCTCGACGGGACCCGTCCGCTGCATGCTCTGGGCGCGTGGATCCTCATGCGCCACCTCGGGCGCTCCGGCTACGAGCAAATCGTCGATCATCTTTTTGCGCTGACCGGTCGCTTCGTGGAGGGACTTGCAGCGCACGCGATGCTTTGAGCTTTACGCAGAACCAGCGATGAATCTGGTTGCATTCCGCGCTACCGATTTGAAAGTTAGCGGCATCGCACGCCAAGACGTCGCCGCCCGCGTCCGCCGCCATCGTGAGCTGCTATCAGTCCCCGCGCGGCGAGTTCCTGCGTGCGGTGTTTGTCAATCCGGCGACGACCGGAAAGGAGGTCGATGGTCTGCTCCGCATCCTCGCCGAACGCTGAGGCGAAGCTCTCTTTTCGATGGCTGCCACTTGGGGAGAGTTCGCCAGACCTCATCGCCATGCGCTGCGCGATTTACGGTGGCGAACTTGCTTGGGTTAGCGAGGGCGATGCGGCCTTCGCATGGGACGCGTACGACCGTGTGTCGACCGCCCTCCTCGTATGCGACGGGACGCGGCTTGTCGCCAGCGGCCGCTTGACGGTCGAACCAGACGGGCCGCTCGAAGTAAGTGATCTGGTCGACTGGAAGAGTGTGCTGCCGCCGGACCTCAGGGGAGTGCCGGCCGCGGAGTGGTCGCGCGTGATGATTGATCCGCATTGTCGCAGAAGTGGCCTGTTCCGCCGCATGTACGAAGAAGCGCGCAAAGCAGCGATGCGGCGGGGCGCAAGGCTCCTCGCAGGAGCGTCCGTCGCCGAATTGCGCCCACACTACGAACGACTCGGCTTCACTTATGTCGATCTCCCGTTCCGCTCCCATTTTTTCGAGGCTTCGCCGATATACTTCCCCGCCTATCAGGTGATCGGGTGACTAACACCACGCGATCGAACCGCAACAAAGCGAGAAAGCGGAAAGCCCCTGTGAGATCAGCCGCCGCATCGATCGCCCGGGTCCGCCAGTATTACGACGAAACCATCGCTCACGAGACGCAGCGCCTCGAAGAGAACGCTTATCGCAGACTTGAGCACGATATGACCTTGCGTACGATCATCCGCCACGTTCCTGCGGGTGCGCGCATACTCGACGTCGGCGGCGGACCGGGCGGCTACCTAGGGTCGCTCGTCCGGCACGGATTCGACCCGTGGCTCTGCGACCTCTCGGACGCAAATGTCGCCGCGGCGCGAGCGCGCGCAACAGCTCTCGGCCTTTCCGACGTCGCTCAGAGAGTGCAGCAGTCCGACGCCACGAACCTCGGGCATTACGCACGCTCCAGCTTCGACGCCGCTCTCGCACTCGGCCCCTTCTATCATCTCCTCGACGAAACCACCCGCCGCCGAGCGCTTTCCGAGATCGTGCGGGTTGTGAAGCCGGGCGGCACGCTCGTTTTAGGGGTTCTACCGCGTCTACATCCTCTCCGCTATCTCCTGCGGGAAGCGACGGATGAAGCCTTCGCCGTCCTCGAAGCGCTCGACTGGGACGCGCTCCTCACCACGGGACGCTTCGAAGACGTTGGCTTTTTCACCGACGCCTACCTCACCGATCTCGCCGCCTTCCGTGCTATGCTCCGCCGCGCGGGCTGCAGGGTCATCGACACCCTTTCGGTAGAAAGCTTTTGTGCCTTCATGGATGTGCCTTTGTGCGAATGGGCGACGTCGGAAGAAAAATACGCAAAGCTGCTCGATTTGGTTGAAAAAACCGCCCGCTACCCTGAACAGATTGCGAGCGCTGAGCATGTCCTTCTTGTCGCGCGGACGCCCGGAACGCGGCGGCCACCCAGCAAGCGGTGACCGCTCCCACGGCCCGGACTTCCCTTGACAAACGCCATTTTGGAGATAAAATTAGGCCGCTTAGCTGAACCTGCTTCCTCGTCGCCAGCGCTCGACAGACCCGGACCTCGGTTCCTAGCCGCACGCATAGGAGGCAAGATGAATTCCAGAACCTCGCCGTTTGCGGCCATCGTGTTCGTCGCCTTGGTGGTCATCCCAATTTCACTCGTCGCTCAAAATAGCAACGCAGCGCCCCCTAATTTCACCCTCACCGACGTGGGCAACTTGTCAGAATATAACGCCTGGCTTTTTGCCGGTCCGCCTTCGTTCCGCCTTTTGAACAATCTCGGAATGGTTGTAGACACAGCGGATACGGGATTTTCTGATCCCTACTCGCCATGCTTCACGGACTGCTCGATCAATCACACCGTCCTCTGGCAGAATGGCGTCCTGACGGATCTAAAAGCACTGGGAGGCGGGACCAGCAGCGCCCCTCTTTCGATCAGCGAAAATGGGCGGCTCGTTGTGGGTGGCTCAGAAAACGGAACCAAAGATCCGCTAACCCGATTCCCGGAATATGACGCGGTCCTCTGGCGCGGAGGCCATAAGGCAAAGAAGCTGGGAACGTTTGGCGGAAATTTCAGCGTCGCGGTGTCGGTCAACAACCTCGGCCAAGTAGTCGGAGGGGCAACGAATGCGACGCCCGATCAATATGCGCAAGGCCTGGGGCCGTGTTGGAGTCTCAACTGTTGGCCGTCGGCCACGCAATGGCGCGCGTTTCTCTGGCATAGCGGCGTGATGACAGACTTAGGAACGCTGGGTACCGGAAACGATGCTGTCGCGGGACTTATCAATGCAACCGGACAGGTAGCTGGCGTGTCGTATACGAACACCACGGCGAATCGCACTACCAAGGTTCCCACCCAGGACCCGTTTTTCTGGGAGCCGGGTAACCCGATGGTCGACGTGGGTACGCTCGGTGGAACATTGGGATTTCCAACCTGGCTCAACAACAAGGGACAGATGGTTGGCCAATCGAACCTGGCGGGAAATAAAAAATACCATCCGTTCCTTTGGAAGAAGGGCGCGAACTTGAAGGACCTGGGTACGCTGGGAGGAGATTCAGGAACCGCAAACTGGATCAACGAGGCTGGCCAGATTGTCGGCGGGGCATGGACAACAGGAAATCAAGCATTCCACGCGGTTCTCTGGAAAAACGGAAAAGCTCAAGACCTCGGCGTTCTGGCGGGCTTCAAGCATAGTCTCGCCTATAGCATTAACTCAAAGGGCCAGATCGTAGGCTGCGTAACGAACAGCCTGAATGGTTGCGCCCGCGCGTTTCTGTGGCAAAACGGCACCATGTACGACTTGAACGCGCTGACCCATCGTCAACAAGGGCTCCAGCTGACCATGCCGCTCAACATCAACGATAGCGGGCAGATTGCAACCTGGGGAGAATTCGACGGTGCGTTCACGCGCGCGATCCTGCTGACTCCTCAGTAAGGACATCGTGGACTCCTGAGGAGCAGCGCGACTCGTAGAAGCATTCTTAGCTGGCCGTCTTCTCCCGGCAACCGGAGTTGCTGGGAGAAAGGCCGACCTCCTCAATCTTGTACAGCAGCGAGCGATAGCTGATGGAAAGCGCTTGCGCGGCCCGCTTGCGATTCCAGCGATGCGCTTCGAGAACTTTGAGGATTACCTTGCTTTCCAATTCACGCGTAGCTTTGCGGGTTAGGTCTTTCAGTGAGATGGGCTCGTCCAGATTGATCTCGGGAGCCCACCATTCCTGCTTGCTTCGGGCCAACAAATCCTTACGGATGGACGTCTTCGTTTCCCATGACCACGTAACGTTTGATCAGGTTTTCTAATTCCCGGATATTGCCTGGCCAGTGATACTTCTGAAGATCTGCCATCAGATTCGGCGTGAGCATTCGTGTCTGGCAATTGTATTTTCGGTTGTAGTAATCGAGAAAGTACTCAACCAGAGTGACAAGGTCTCCTTGACGCTCCCGCAAAGGCGGCAGCCGCAGATTCACCAGGTTGAGACGGTGGTACAGATCCCGACGGAAACTTCCTTTCTCGACTTCCCGCCCAAGTTGCCGGTTTGTGGCGCAAACAATGCGTAGTTTCGCTCCTTTCTTCTCCCGTGCCCCGACCCGGAATAATGGCCCGTCTTGCAACAACTGCAAGAGTCTGGACTGTAGCGTGAGATCCAGCTGAGAAACTTCGCCCAGGAAAAGCGTCCCGCCGTAGGCCATTTCTACCCGGCCCGGCTTAATTCCGTGCGCACCTTGGTATCCGAACAGTTCGCTCTCCAGCAGAGTGCTCGGGATGGCGGAACAGCTCACCTTCACGAAGGGTCCATTGCGCCAAGGCGAGAGGTTGTGAATTGTCCCCGCAATCACGTCTTTTCCCGTGCCACTTTCCCCGCTGATCAGTACGGGAACATTGGTGTAAGCGACTCTGTATATCCTGGCGCGCACCTCGTGCATAGCCTTCGATTCGCCAAAGATCACGGCGTCCGGCGGAAAGAGGCTTGCAAATGGAAGCAACTGATAGGCTTGGTGCGACAAATTGATCATCCCCCTTTGCTGGATGTGGTAGTTCATGTGGCGGAAAGTGCCTTTGCGAAACGGATAGCATTTCCCGCCAGCGCTTGTCCGGCAGTTTGTGAAACTCAGCAAGTTGCAAAGACTTGCGCCCTTTTCACAGTTTTATGCTGCGGGCAGGCGATTGGCCATCCCCATTTCAAGGGATTTCTTCCCTGGATGATTGGGTAGGGTAGAGCGAATTTCACTGGGGGGCTTTAGAATAGCGACGGCCAGAAAATCCAAACATACTGTGAAAGAGTCGAGACATATCGTGAGTCCGGGAGGTCAAGCTGGGACACCCTCACCTGGGGCTTGGTCGCTCGGAAGAGTGCGCCCTGTTTTACTTCTGACTTTCGCCGGTTTGCTGGGGCTCCTGGCTGCGGCGGGCATGTACTCCTTCAGAACGCTGCGCCAAGTCGGGACTGTCGAGCAGCAAGTCCGCAACCGCATCCTTGCCCGCAACCAATCCCTTCTCGTGATCACGCGATCGCTTTACGTCTGCAACGATCACGTGGATAGATTCCTGTTGGATGAAACTGTGCTTTCTGTCGCTCAAGCGAAGTCACAACTCGATGGTGACTTCTCGGAGATTCGTTCGGAGCTGCACGAGTATCCGCAAGAGCGGCAACCTGAGGAAGTGCAATTGTTAGCGCGGTTCGATCGCGACCTGTCCAGCGAACAGCAGGCTCTTTCGGCATCCCTGTCCTGGACTCCAGATGAGCACCGAAGACGTGGCCCCGCGTGGCTGCACGAGCAGATCATTCCACTCAGCTCAGAACTGTTTCAAGTGTCACAGCAGATGGTCGCTCTAAACGACCGGCGATCCGCCGATGAAGATCGTGCGCTGCTGTCGGGATTCCACCACGCCTGGACCAAGCTGGGCTGGACACTACTGACGATGTTGTTGGCGGGAATTGCACTCTCTTGCGCCAGTGGATTCTACATCCTTCGGCTGCAACTTTTGGAGCGCTCACGCTACGAGGAACTCACGAAGCACCGCAAGCAGCTACGGGAGTTATCAGCTCGTATGGTCGATGTACAGGAGAAGGAGCGGCGTTCCATATCGCGCGAGTTGCACGACGAAGTCGGGCAATCTCTGGAAGCGCTTCTGGTTGAGGCCGGCAGCCTCGCGAAACTTGTTCCCGCGGAAAATACGCTCATTCAGGAACAGGTCGCGCGGATTAGATCAGTAACCGAAAACGGTGTGAATACGGTGCGGAACATCGCACTCCTGCTCCGACCTTCCATGCTGGACGATCTGGGATTGATCTCGGCACTGGAATGGCAGGCGCGAGAAGTATCCCGTCGCAGTGAGATGGAAGTGGATGTTCACGCAGAGGGTGTTTCCGATGATCTCGGTGACGAACACAAGATCTGCATCTATCGCGTCGTACAAGAGTCCCTCAACAATGCCGCAAGGCACTCATCCGCTCGGCATGCAGATGTCCGCGTCGCGCAGACAGCCGATATGATTTCGCTTGAAGTAGTGGACAACGGAAAAGGCTTCGACGCGGAACGCATTCGGGGAATGGGCCTACTTGGAATGGAGGAACGCGTAAAACGCTTGGGCGGCACGATCACAATTACTTCCCGACCCGGTTCGGGCACGACGATTAAAACCACGCTGCCTCTGGACCTTTCGCATTCCCTCCACATCGTATGAGGATCATCAGAGTACTTTTGGTGGACGATCACCAGCTCGTGCGCACCGGCCTGCGTCTCCTGCTGGAACAGCAGGCGGACCTGAACGTCGTCGGAGAGGCGAGCGATGGAAGAGAAGCGGTTTCATTGACAAAATCTTTGAGGCCAGACGTGGTTGTGATGGACGTCGGAATGCCCAATCTGAGCGGCATTGAAGCGGCACATCAAATTACGCAAGCCCAACCAGAAATCGCCCTCGTCATGCTCAGCATGCATTCCGATGAAAGCTACGTATTGCGTGCGCTGCGCGCCGGAGCAAAAGGTTACTTACTGAAGGATTCCGCGGAGTCGGACCTGATCCTCGCGGTTCACGCGGTCGCGGCCGGAAAATCATTCTTTAGTCCGGCCGTCGGGAAGGTTCTGCTCGACGACTACATGCGGAAACTGAAACGCGCGGGCGCTGAGGATTCTTACGACCTCTTGACCCCGCGTGAAAGAGAGATTCTTCAACTGCTCGCCGAAGGAAAATCAAACAAGGATGTATCCAACCTGCTGCACATCAGCGTCTACACCGCCGAGAGCCATCGTAGCAATATCATGGAGAAATTGAAACTAAAAGGAACCCCTGAATTGATCCTGTACGCTGTACGCAAAGGCATCATCTCCTAGTCGCAGGAAGTCCCTCACTCCATTCCCTGAATACCCCCCCAAATACCAACTCGTCGACAGCGAAAATCCCAAGTTGCGGGAGGGGTCGAACAAAACCGTGGTGCGTCTAAAGGAAAGGCAAACGATTGCAGACGGACTTTGCCGACGGGAGGACCAGACACCATGAAGAAGTCAAACACAGAGGAACTTCTGAAGCAGATTCAAGAAAGAATTTCACAAGAAGAATTGGAACAAGGCTTGCAGTTGGAGGTTATAGATCGAATCGTTCCTGAACTGCGCAATGGGTCGCTGGACTTCTATCGCGCCTGGGTTCAGCCCCTGCTGGACGCAGGTTTGAGCCGTGAAGCTGCCCTAGCGCTCATCGCTCAACATCAGTACAGGCCTAATTAGCCCCGCGTTAGCCTTTCCACCCGCCAAGCCCGGTTGGCGATATACCACCCGGGCCTTGTCGATTTTGATCCTGCCACTTTTGCGCCTTGCATTTTCTTCCGACTGGCAATCCTTGATTGCTTTCAGAGAGCGCCGCTAGACTTATGAACCTCCGGCAGAGCACAACTTCCCATGCCGGGATGATAAGGTTGAGCACTAGCGAATTTATGTCGACGACCAAGGCAAACATTCCAGTAGCAGGTGAGCAATCGACGAATAAGGCTGCGTTGATCACTGTGACCACGTTGTTTTTCATGTGGGGCCTTCTTACCTGCTTAAACGACATTCTTGTCCCACATCTGAAGTCGATCTTCGACTTGAACTATGCCGAAGCGATGCTGATTCAATTCGCATTCTTCTCGGCATACTTCTTCTTCTCCATTCCCTCGGGCAAGGTAATCAACTGGATTGGCTACAAGAAGACCATGGTCGCCGGCCTGTTCACCATGGGTCTTGGCGCATTCTTGTTTATTCCCGCAGCCAGCGTGCCCTCCTTTCCTCTCTTTCTTGTTGCTCTGCTGGTTCTTGCCACCGGAATCACGTCGCTGCAAGTCTCGGCGAACCCGTACGTTGCCGTGCTGGGACCGGCTGCCACGGCGTCGAGTCGTTTGAATCTCACGCAAGCATTCAATTCGCTGGGCACCACCATCGCCCCGTTTCTAGGCAGCTTGTTCATTCTGAGCAGCTCGCCCAAAAGTATGGACGAGGTCAGGCAGATGGCTCCCCTGGCGCGCCAGGCGTATCGATTACAAGAGGCGTCATCAGTCAAGCTGCCTTACCTGGGATTGAGCCTTGCGCTATTCGCGCTCGCGATTGTTATTACGAAGTTCAAACTCCCCGCTATTCGTGAGGCGGAAGCTCATGGAGCCGCTGGATCTCGTGCCGCGAAAAGCGTGTGGAAATATCGCCACCTCGTCCTGGGTGCGGTTGGAATATTCGTCTATGTGGGGGCCGAGGTTTCTATTGGCGGCTTCCTCGCGAACTATATCAGCCAACCTGCGATCGGAAATATGAGCGTGCGGGTGGCCGCACGTTATGTCTCGCTGTACTGGGGCGGCGCCATGGTGGGTCGATTTATCGGTGCTGAAATCCTGCAGAAAGTCACGACCGGCAAAGTGCTTGGAACCGCCGCGATCATCGCGAGTTCGCTGGTATGCACGTCGATGCTGACCTCGGGGCATGTCGCGATGGCAGCCATCCTCCTGGTCGGGTTATTTAATTCCGTGATGTTTCCCAGCATTTTTACCCTGGGTTTGGCCGAACTCGGTCCTCTGACTGGCGAAGGTTCGGGCGTACTGGTAATGGCAATCGTTGGCGGCGCTGTCATCCCGGTACTTGAGGGAGTGTTAGCGGATCGGGTCGGAATCCAGCATGCATTCCTGCCGGTGGCGCTCTGCTATGTTTACATCGTTTACTACGCCTTCCGAGGATCACGACCGCGGCCAGCTACTTCTTAATGCCGGAATGCGATTTTTCTCACCTGCTTCCGCGCTGACTAGCGGAAACGATATCCAGGCTTGAGTGCACACCGATAGGCCTTCGCCTGGTCCCGGTCGACGGTGACGTGGCACTCGGCCCAACTCAAAAACAGGTCGGGGCCCAGCGGAAAGACGATCGAATCCCCGCCCAGTTCCGCTTCCAGGCTCGGTCCCTCGGCGGAGGGAGACAAACTAAAATTCAAAGCTTGTCCGAAAAGTACGGGATACGACTCGCGCACGATATCGCTAACCATGGGATGGATGACCTCAGCTTCTAAGAGGAAGGTGGTCGTGTCCGACCAATTTCGCACCGAGACGTTGAAATCCCGACCACCTCGACCATCACTTTCCGATTCGATGGTTGCAAAAGCGCACGGTCCGGCAATGCAAGAAACTCTGGCGTTGCGAAACTGATTCCCTTCCCCTGCGTCCAGGCTGGCAGACGCTAGTGCCGCCTTCCATTTTCCGTCTGGGGAACATGGGCCTTGTCCTTTGCAGGGAATATTTCCGGTGTTCGTGACCTGAAACGTCTTCACTGCGCTGCCGATATCGGCCTCTGTAGTGGTCTTGACCGCATATCGCACGCGCACGTTGGAAACGACAACGTCGGGATGATCGGAGACGCTCTTACTTTGAGTGCGGCGCGGCAACATGTGGACAATGTAAAGTTTATTGGAAACAAACTCGTCCAGGTCGAGCGCCTGATAGTCAGGATGGCTAAATTGGAGCTTGACGGACTGGCGGCGCCTGAGCCCCTTCGGCAGGGTGAGGCTGAAGAAACCCAAAGAATCAGACTTCGAGTTGACCATCGCTGAACCGTTAGTGGCAGCGATTTGAACATCTGCAATCGGCAATTGCTTTTGAGGATCGGCGTCCTGACTGAGAACCGCTCCCTTCAAAACAATCGGGCGAGCCTTGCGAACCGCGATCAGAACTGCGGCAACGATGCCTGCGGCGACCGCGATCACGACTGCCCAGGAAGCAATTTTTCGCCCGCTTGCCATGTCCTCACCCTTACTCCACATTCTATGACGCTCTTCAGCCGGAATCCCCTGATACCGTTGTTTACTACAGCAACCCCTGCAATTCGTGATGTGCGTGTCCCGCACAGATCATCTAGAATTCTGAGGTGCGGAGGCAAGCCGAGAACAATCTTAGATGCGAGAGCCTCTCTCGCCGGAGTTTATTGAAGAAGATCGGCGGCCTTGGCGTATGCCTGCCCTTTGCGCGTTGGCCATTTCTTTTTGCCGCGTCTCCGGAACAACATCCCCAGCCGACAGGCCCCCCGGTTCAAACCTATCTTTCCGAGGCCGATGGCCAGTTGCTCGAGGAACTGGGAAAGGCAAATTTTCAGTACTTCTGGGAGCAAGCCAACCCGCAAACCGGAATGGTGAAAGACCGGTGCAATGTCCGGGTCAACGACACCGGAATCGTGGCTAGCATTGCCGCCACTGGTTTCGGCCTGACGGCGATCTGTATCGGGCAAAAGCGCGGCTATGTTTCATTGCCCGAAGCGCGTGAGCGTGTGCTCGCGAGTTTACGTTTCCTTTGGAAGAAGCTGCCTACTCATCGAGGATTCTTTTATCACTTCGCCAACATCAGCACGGGCGAAAGAATGTGGGATTCCGAGGTGTCATCGGTAGACACCGCGATTCTGCTATGCGGGATTCTTACTTGCCGCCAGCACTTCCAACACTCAGAAATCAGCCTGCTGGCTGGAGAGATTTTCAATCGCGTGGATTGGACCTGGCTCTCGGAAGACACTTCCTTGCTGCCTCACGGCTGGACACCGGAGATCGGCTTTCTGCCCACTCGCTGGGACTACTACAGCGAGCTGATGATGATGTATCTGCTCGGACTAGGTTCGGCAGATCATCCCTTGCGGGTTGAAACATGGAATGCCTGGAAGCGCACCACTTTTGAGTACGATGGACTGCGGTACATCGGCTCGTTTGCGCCTCTGTTCGTACACCAATATTCGCAAGCGTGGTTTGATTTCCGCGGCAAGCGCGACAAGTACGCCGATTATTTCCAGAACTCCAGCATTGCCACGGATGTCCATCGCAGATTTTGCCTGGAACTGAGCAAACAGTTTCCCGATTACAGCGACGATCTCTGGGGCATCACTGCGTCGGATTCGCAAAAGGGCTACGTGGTCTGGGGCGGACCACCGTTGATTGGGCCTATTGATGGAACCGTGGTTCCCAGCGCTTCGGCGGGGTCGCTACCTTTTCTGCCGCAGCCGGTGATGCGCGTTCTCCACAACATGAAGAATCGTTATCCCGAGGCCTGGAGCCGCTATGGATTTGTTAATGCATTCAATCCGCTTAAGAACTGGTACGACACCGACGTGATTGGAATTGATACCGGAATCACCATGGTCATGGCGGAGAATGCGCGAACCGGATTCGTTTGGGAAACTTTCATGAAGAATCCCGAGGCAAAGCGCGGCATGGAACGCGCCGGATTCCAAGCTTATCAACCTACTTCAGTTCGATGAGCGCCAAGCCGTTGGCGGGTAGAGTGACGGTTAGCTCGCCGTTCTTCAATTTGCGGGCCTCGGGCTCGGAAAGCTCAGCGGCCTTGCGCAACAGCTCGAGCTGTCGCTCGGTGGGGTAGCGAGGCGAACCCATTTTCGCGTATGCGGGACGGACATCTCCGTGGCTTGCATCCAGGCGCGAAATGATGGCCCGCTTCGGATTCGCATTCTTGAAGCGCAATGTGATCGTCTTCGGCGCTCCTGTTTCTCCCGCGGCCGCATAATTCCAGGCGGCTAAAATCAAGGTTCCATCCGCTCGCTTGGTAATCAGCGCGGATTCGGAATCAAGCACGATCCGCTGATCTCCGAGCGTATGCAATAGTTTGAAAGCATTGAATGACGGCTTGGGTATTCCGCCCGCGGCGATCAGTCCGTAGCCGCCATAAAACGGAGTCTTCACCACGCCTTGTTCCTCAAACACGTCGGAGAACGTCCAATACGACATGACGTCGACTAAGCCATCGCACTGCCTGATCATGTCAGCCAGCCACGGTCCCATGTAGGTCGAATCCGTGACCTCCGGCTCGTTCATGTAGCTGGCGTTGTACTCGCTCCAGATCAGTGGGAGGTGTGGCTTGCTTGAGGATCGAATCTGGTCGTGAACCTTTGTTACCGCGCGGCAGACCATTGTTTCTCTGGGTATGTTTTCGTCAGTGCCAAAGACGTTTTTCGCGGTGTCATTTGCGTAGACATGTGTCGAAACGAAGTCCAGTGGAACATTGTTCTCGCTGCAGTGTTGAATGAAAACGTCTACCCACGCGGCTTGCGCAGTAGCCGGGCCTCCCACTCGAAGACGCGGATCTACTTTCTTGATAGCGCGAGCTGTGTGGTCGTACAGATCCCAGTAAGTCGCTTGCTTCGGCTCGCCTGTCCAGAAATCGAGATTAGGTTCGTTCCAGACCTCGAAATACCATTGCGCGACTTCATCGATTCCGTAGCGGTCGATTAGATGTTTGGTAAATGCGGCGATCAGATCGTCCCACTTAGCCCAATCTTTTGGCGGTGCAACATTTGGTTTGTACCAGAAAGCGTGTGGACTGTTTTTTGCCGCCAGTTTATTGGGCATGAAGCTCAGTTCGACAAAAGGCTTCACACCATTTGCCAACAGCCCGTCGTAGACTTGATCGATGTAAGAAAAATTGTAGACTGGCCGTCCCTGGCCGTCTTCATCGTAGAGTCCGAGTTCGTCGTGAAGAATCGCATGGAAGCGCACGAATTCAAAGCCAGTAGCTTGCTTTACATCGCGTAGATCGCGACGATAGCTCTCGCGCAGGCTGAGCGCCGCTCGGCCAGAGCCGAACATCTTCTCCCAAAAATGGGCAAAGGGGTGCGAAGGAGCCGCGGCGTCGATCACGATTACGTCCGGGGTTGGATTTGTTTGATTGGCCGTCGAAACACTCCCTGCACACAGTGCGAAGAGGCACAGAAAGATGTGCTTCCTGAATGATTTTCTCATCACGCATTCCGAAGGCGGGCTCGATCTAAGCCTCAATCCGCCCGGCAAAAACCTCCAGCTCGAACCGTTGGGCCGGTTCATGCGGCGTTGGCTTCGTAGCCTCGAGAAGCAGGGCGAACGTGGGCGACCGGTTTTTCGTGCAGCAGCAATTCCGTAGCTTGCACCCGCGGATCGCTGTGGAACCAGCGCTGCACCACATCATCGTGGAGCAGATTCGCGATGGACAGCAAACTCATTCCCTGATGATGAGCCATCCAACTACGCACGAGTTCATGGCGACGGAACCACGGCCGACGACCGGAAGGCGAGAAGTCAATGGCTTCGTAGAACCCGTACGAACCCAACCATCCCTTGTCAGCCATGGTGTGAAGATTTCTCAAGGCGCCCGCAGGCGTCCACGTGCAGGGCCAGAAACGTCGAATAGGGAGAGATCACCAATGAATTTACTTCACGTCTTCCGAGCGCCAACTGAGGAATGCCAAACGCGTAATACTGATAATCGCCGGCTTCATCCATCTTGGAATAAGCCGACTCGGAAATTCCCCACGGGACATGTTTATTCTCTGCGTAGGCTTGCTGCGAAAGTACAGCCGCGCTGGCAGCCCGTCCCAACAATGTGTTCGGATAGGTGCGCATCCAGAGGAGCGGCATCAGATACTCAAACATGGTACCGGTCCACGAGAGCAGAACTGGACGCCCGTGATCCAAAGTGTGGGTACGCCCAAGTGTGAACCAGCTTTCCTGACGTATGTCTTCTTTCGCGATCGCGGCGAACGTCGCCATACGGGATTCAGTTGCGAGCAAATCGTAACAGGCAGGTTGAACCTGCTGCGATTCGAGGTCGAACCCCACCGACAGTAGCTTGCGCCGCGAGTTCAATAGAAAGTGGAAGTCCATTTCATCGGCTAATGCCCCCGACGACGCGGCGATGGTCCGGAGATCTCGAGCGAGGCGCAGAGCATTGGACCGCGCCTGCGGAAGCAGCGCTGCGAGGCGCGTGGCGAGAGAATTTCGCTCGCCAGCGCTGGCCGATTGCATGATCGACTGCAGGCGAATTGTAAGAGTGTCGATGACGCCAGGCAGCTGTTCAATCGTCGGAATGGCCGCCGTAGTCTTCAAGTCAATATTGAGATCAACGTGTAACTGCTCAAACTCGGGCAATAGCCAGGGAGCATACGAGCTAGCGGTCGCTCGTAGCGCGCCGAGCCTCGAACACATCTCTTCAGCGAACCAAATAGCGTCCTTCGGGCGTTTTGACTTGGTGGCCTTCTGGCGGACATCCCCGAGGAGTTGCTCCGGAAGGCTAAGCAGACACTGGAGCCAGTTCTTCGCGCTAATTTCCCTGCGCACAGCGGCCAGACTTCTTCGTGAGAACGCACCCAGATCCACCAGAACGCGAAGGTAATCCATGAACCCGTCGGCTAAGCTGGAATCCAGGATCGGGCTGGACAAAAGTTTCAAAGAACCCTGCTGCAGGGTCCAGAGCGAAGCCAAAAGATTACCGCTGTCCACAGTCGAGACCATTGCGGGCATCAGCGGTTCGAGCGAGCGCGTGTCATACCAATTGAGCAAGTGCCCGCGATAACGAGACAGCTTCGAAACCGAGTCGAGGGTGCGTTGAGTCTGCTGGGCAAATTCAGGAATTGTCAGATAGCCAAATACACAAGCGACCTGCCGGGCGTTGAAAAGAAAACCGAGATTGGTGGGCGAAACGCGAGACGCGATGCGAACCGGTTCTTCCTGCACATTGTCTGGGATCAACCAATTGTGTTCTTCGGTAGAGAATTCGGCAAAATATCGCCACGTGCGCAGGGCAGCGCGGTGCAGCAATAGCTTGTCGCGTTCAGGCAACTTGCCGCGCAAAGGGCGGGAAGGCTGATTCAGCCATGACGAGATCATTTTGCTACTGAACCACAGCAGCAGAATCGGTGAGGCTCCGAGTAGAGACTGTGGCCGCACAAGAAATGTCAGAAGGCCTAGCCCTAACGCCAAAACCGGCGTCCAATTGAGGTAAGTGTCTACCGGGGTGCGACTACGCACTCCGCGCTCCACCTGCGCCGCTGTTTCCCACTCCAGGAGGCGTTGTCGCGTGACCATACGACGAATGGACGCTCGCACCACGGCATCCAGGGAAAGCAGAGTTTGGTGCGCAAGAAAAGTCAGCGTCAGGAAAACATTGAGATTCGCAGCGAAGAGGTCGCTCAAGGCATTCTGAGCAATCACCATGCGGCGCTCGACCACCGACCGACCCAAACCAAATACAAATTGAAACCAAGCCGGCATGAACAAAATCATCAATGCGGCAAAAGTCCACTTCCACGCGGTTCCGGGCAATACCAGCCAGCCCAGCACGAAGAGCAGGAATGTGGCGGGTTCAACCAGGCTGCGACGGAGGTTATCGAATATCTTCCATTGCGAAATGATCGAGAGCGGGTTGCGGACCCGCCGTCCCGACTCATCCGAAACGTAAGGAAGCAGCCATTCCGCAATCTGCCAATCGCCCCTCAGCCAACGATGCTTGCGACGGTTGTAGGCACTGTAGTGAGACGGATAATCCTCGATCACTTCGATATCGCTGGCTAGACCTGCGCGGGCATACGCGCCTTCGATCAGGTCGTGGCTCAATAATGCATTTCTCGGGAAGCGGCGATCGAGGACCTGATGCACGGTATCTACTTCGTAGATTCCTTTACCTGCGAAAATGCCCTCGCCGAACAGATCCTGATAAACGTCAGAAACCGCGCGCGAATAAATGTCGAAGCCAGTTTCTCCGGAATAGATGTTCGCCAAACGCGAGCGCGCGGTGCTTTGCACGCTCACGCCAACCCGCGGTTGCAGAATGCCATAGCCGGCAGTCACCGTATTGCTTTCGGGATCCACGATTGCCTGGTTTAAAGGATGGACCAACGCCCCGATCATGCGATGCGCGGAGCCGCGCGGGAGTTCCGTATCAGAATCGAGTGTGATCACGAAGCGTACCCGCGTCAGGATCGACGTGTCTCCAACTTTTTTTGGGAAAGCTGTCATACTCCTTGCGCAGAAGTCTGTTCAGGTCCATCAGCTTGCCGCGCTTACGTTCCCAACCCATCCAAACTTTTTCGCGGGGATTGTATATGCGGTTCCGATGCAGCATGAGAAACGATCCCGTTGCTTGTTCCTCATACTTCCGGTTCAATCCATCCACTAATTGCGCGCACAGATCGACCAGCCGATCACTTTCTTGGGGAGCTTCGCGCGAATCCGGCAAATCCGTCAACAAGGCAAAATGCAGATTGCGGTCATGGTTCCCGAGAAAGCGGACCTCTAAATCATCCACAAGTTGGCGCACTTGATCTTCCCCGAGAAGCAAGCTCGGTATGGCGACCAGGGTGAGGCAATCATCGGGAACGCCCTCCTCCAAGTCGAGCTTGGGAAGAATCTGCGGCAGCATCAAGGAGGTGATCAAATAGTTCGCGATTTGCACGGCAGCCTGCGAGCACGGCACGATCAGCACTAGCAACGCATAAAGAATGAAGCGAATCGAATTTTGCGAATCGATCACGAACAGCAGAAGCACCAAAGCTATGGCAAAGGTAATCAGTTCGATCGCAGGAAGATAAAATTCAACCGGATGCTTGCGCAGAAAGGAGATTATCTTCTGCGCAAATGGAGCCCTATATCCCACCCTCTGGTGGAGCGCAGTGCTTCCTTCGGCAACAAGATAATATCCGACATGCGAGCAGCGCTGCGACTTGCCGCGAACCCGCCGGGCCTCGTTGTTGAGCCTCGCGCGCCAACGCGATCGCCTCCGTCGCTACCTGGGATTCAGTGAAATCGGAGTGCTTGGCGATTTTGGCCAAAGCTGTTCGATAGAAGTCACGGCTATCGAAATCCATCCGGGGATAGTCGCCGCTAGGATCTTCCCGCAGAATGCGATCAAACCCGATCAGCGGTTCCATCAAATCCTTCCAGGACGTCTCGCCGACCTCTCGCAAACTGCGGACACAAGCCGCGACACCATAAGATCCGTCGGGATGCTCCATGAGCTGTGAAGCGCGAGCAGCAATCTGTTCCAGCAATGCCAGCTTGAGAACCGGAACCAGTATCCAGAGTTCGTCCAACTTCAAAACCGTTTCGCGTTCAAAGGCCTCGAAATAGGCAGTAAATGAAATTTCGCTGAAACAATAGGCCGCTGCCGACAGAAAGCTTTCGGCGAGGACCAGCACCCTCGGGACGATAGCGCCGTCAGGGGTACGAACGTGAGGTAACTTACGAAAGCGTTTGAAACTTTCTCCTACGTTCTCAACTTCCGAATTCACAAGGCGGACATTGTCATCCAACCAACGAAAGTCCTCTGAGATACCCTCCTTCCGTGACCGCTTTTCCAGGGCGCGCAGCAGCTGTTCAAGCTTCTTGGAGAGCGCTCCATGGCGCGCGAAGAGAACGCGCGACGAGCTTTCGCTGGGGAGCCACACCAGGCGATGCGCCAGCTCCGTCGCACTCGATCGCAAAGCCGTCCACGTCCGACGTGACTTCCATCGAAGAAATACGCACCGATTCTGTATTCACGAGTTCTAAATCGCTATTCCGCAACGTCTTATACTCCTACCGGTAGCTGGCGGCTTGCATCTCGAACATTTCGGCGTAACGACCGCCCAAGCTTGTCAGCTGATGGTGACTCCCCTCTTCAGCGATCTTGCCGTTGTCGAGTACTACGATGCGATCAGCCATACGCACGGTAGAGAATCTGTGAGAAATAAAAAGCGCCATCCTTCCGATGGTTAGTTCTGCAAAGCGATGGAACACCTCGAACTCACTGCGCGCGTCTAGCGCTGCCGTGGGTTCGTCGAGAATTAACAACTGCGCGTCGCGAGCGTAGGCTCGCGCCAATGCGATCTTCTGCCACTCGCCCCCGGAAAGATCGACTCCTCCATCGAAGCGACGCCCCAACATTTGCTCGTGAGTCCCGGGAAGCTTCGCAATTACGCGATCTGCGCCGCTCTTGCGTGCGGCCAGCCGAAGCAATTCCAGATTGTTGATTTCTTCGATCCGCCCGACAGCGATATTTTCCCGGACTGTCATTTCATATCGAGTAAAGTCTTGGAAAATAACCCCAATTTCACGATACAGATCTTCGAGGTTATATTCGCGAAGATCCACGCCATCCAGCAGAACTTGGCCTTCCGACGGGTCGTAAAGCCGCGTAATCAACTTCACGATAGTGGTCTTTCCTTGACCGTTTTCTCCAACCAGTGCGACACGCTCTCCCGGGCCCAGATGAAAATTCAGCCGGTCGAGGATGAGTCGCGAGCTGCCGGGATAGCGGAATGAGACATCGCGAAATTCAAAACCTTGCACAATCGGCCTGGGGGCTGGCAACGCATTCGCTTTGGAACGAATGGTGGGTTGCATGTCGAAGAATGCGAGCAGGTCAGTGAGGAATAGCGCCTGGTCCGCAATTCCCGAAAGAGTCGAGAAAATCAACTGAATGTTATTGCTTGCCTGCAGGATAGCGCCGGACAGAAAAGTCAAAGTGCCGATGCTGATCGCGCCCTCGACGGTCCGCCAGATTACGAACACATATGCCGAGTAATAGCCCATGGTGCCGACCAGCGACAACAGTGATCCGGACAACAATCTTCTTCGCGCCAGGGCGACATTTTCCGAGTAGATCTGGTCGGAAAGGCGGGTAAAGCGCTCCGTCAGGAATGCGCTCAGCCCGAACAACTTGAGTTCTTTCGCAGCCTCGCGGCTACCGCCCAGCACTCGCAGGTAATCCAGTTGACGTCTCACCGGCGTCTGCGAAAAATTCTTGGCATATCCCAGGAACGCAAAATGGCTCTCGCCCATAAAGGCGGGCACGACCCCTGCGATGAGCAGGAGCATGAGCCAGGGGGAGAAAATCATGATCGATATCGACAAAGAAAGCGCAGTAATTCCCTGCTGCACCAACCGCCCGATCGATTGAATCATTCCCAAGCGGTCGGTGGCCTGGACTCGTGCCCGCTCCAGCCGGTCGTAGAAAACCGGGTCTTCATAGGCCAGCAGATCCAACTCGGCGGAGTGCTTCATGACCTGGATACTGACATGACGCGTGTATTTATCGGCAAGCAGCGAGTCCAGGTAATCAATGACTCGCGTCAGAACAGTGCTGATACCCGCGAGAACAAACTCGGCGACAACCAACCACCAGAACCCAGGCTGGACAGGTTGATGGGTGGAAACGGCGTGCACGATGCCGTCGATAATGAGTTTCGTGACCCACAACAGCGCGATCGGCAGCAGCGAGGTGAGTAAACGGAAAACCAGTCCGGCTGCCACTACCGCGGGCCCGGACTGCCACACGATCCCGAGGACGGGAGGGACATTGCGAAGCGCGGCGAAACGCTCCCGCGATCCAGCCCAGAAATTTTCCTTATGCTTCATGCTTGGACCAGAAGATTCGAGTGCCGCTGGAGGGTTTTATCGTTGTTCTCAATTTTTATAAATGGTTAAGCCGCAACCTTCCGGTGCGAACTCGCTGCATGCCGTCGTCCTGATTCTCTCACCAACCTGCCCTGTTGACGAAACAATCCTGTCGAACAGCTGCGGATATCGCACGCCATTTCAGCTAAGACGGACCAGACGGGCGTCCGAGGGTGCCGCATGGCTCCGTAGTCGGCGATTCGCTCTAACAGAGCGCCGATCCGGCGCAATTTGGCTTGGCTGATGCCTGGTCGATTTTCAGTATGGGGATCGGGGTGGTGCGGTTCACGCGAATCTGTCACAGAAAATTGCCGGCGCCCGGTTTTGAGCGTGTTTTCAATCGCACCTTCCGCTCGCGCTTTCTGATACACAGTTCCCTCCTGCTAAAATCCTCATCTTCATTGCATTTTGTGTTCAACATCGAGCAAAGCACGCCAGTTGCCAACCCGTAAGTCGAATCCTTGGTCTCATGAGCGGTCATTTCATGCACTTACGAGTCGTCCGAATTCAGCACGCAATACATATAATGAAGAATTTTCACACCTTCCGCTCAAATTTCATTGCAACTTAAGCCAGTTTAATCGTCATCTGGCCAGTCTTTTCCGGTGTCGGAGGATGTCGGAACCTCTCCGTTAAAGTTTGGTTGCACCGACTCTGGTGTCTTCAGAGCTAAACGTTCTCCTGCTTCCAGATGTCCCCGGCGACAAGCTCCATCAAGTGCTAGTTCGTCGACTTGTTGGGTCTGGAGGCATAGGCTTTTTGTTCGCAGGCCAACTAAAACACTCACTCTACAGGAAACACCCTAGAGCGATTACGGTAGCATTCATGGTAAGAAATCGGGCAAGGCCGAAGTTTCCGCAGAGCTTTATAGACAAGTTGGAGGGATACGGCCTCAGCGTTCAACCAAGACCGGGGCGTGGTCCTATGTGGATTGTTGGGATTGAACGCCACCGGCAACCGAGATTCTAACGTCGTGACTTGGCGGCTGAATTCAAGAGATCATCATGAAAAAAAGCGACCGCAACACTGCGACAGCGACCGTAAATAGCGAACCCGAGATCGGGGAAAAGAACAACGGGCACGCCGATCTCATGGCCGAACCGGCCTCGGGGCACTTCACCGCAATATTGGCAAGCCTACAAACCATGCGGGATGGAGACTTTTCCGTACGCCTTCCTGGTTCCTGGACGGGGTTGTCAGGCAAAATCGCCGACACATTCAACGAGATCGTTGCCGCCAACCAACAAATGGCCGAAGAACTGGAACGCGTAGGGCAGGTGGTTGGAAAAGAAGGGCGCACGCGCGAGCGCACGCGATTTCACGAGTCGCGGGGAGCGTGGGGAGAGATGGAAATCTCGGTCAACACGCTGGTCGAGGATCTGCTCCGGCCGACTGCGGAAGTGACTCGCGCGATTGCCGCCGTCGCCCAAGGCAATCTAACCCAGACCGTGCGGTTAGACGTGGATGGGCGACCGCTCGAAGGCGAGTTCCTCCGCTCGGCAAACATCGTGAACACGATGATTCAGCAGCTCGGCGTGTTCACGGCTGAAGTCACGCGCGTGGCACGAGAAGTTGGCACCGACGGCAAACTTGGCGGCCAGGCCCAAGTGCCCGGCGTGGCCGGAACCTGGAAAGATCTTACGGATTCGGTCAACTCGATGGCCAGCAACTTGACAGGCCAGGTGCGCAACATCGCCGAGGTTGCGACGGCTGTGGCCAGCGGCGACCTTTCACGCAAAATCACGGTTGACGTGCGCGGCGAAATTCTCCAACTAAAAGAAGCCATCAACACCATGGTCGACCAATTGCGATCCTTCGCCTCGGAAGTGACGCGCGTCGCTCGCGAGGTCGGTACGGACGGCAAACTTGGCGGCCAGGCGGTCGTGCCCGGCGTGGCCGGCACGTGGAAAGATCTCACTGACTCCGTCAACGCGATGGCGGGAAACCTCACTGCTCAGGTGCGCAATATCGCCGAAGTTACGACCGCCGTGGCTCGCGGCGATTTGTCGCGCAAAATCACCGTAGACGTAAAAGGCGAAATTCTTGAACTCAAAGACACCATCAACACCATGGTCGACCAGCTCAACGCGTTCGCGGGAGAAGTCACGCGCGTCGCCCGCGAAGTCGGCACGGAAGGCAAACTCGGCGGACAGGCACAAGTCCCCGGCGTCGGAGGCACGTGGAAAGATCTGACCGACAACGTCAATTTCATGGCCAGCAACCTGACCGGGCAGGTGCGAAACATCGCTGAAGTCGCAACGGCGATCGCCAGTGGCGATCTCTCCCGCAAGATCACCGTCGATGTGCGCGGCGAAATTTTACAGCTCAAAGAAACCCTGAACACAATGGTCGACCAGCTGAACCGCTTCGCCGGCGAAGTTACGCGCGTGGCGCGAGAAGTGGGTACCGAAGGACGTCTCGGCGGACAGGCCAACGTACCTGGTGTCGCCGGAACCTGGAAAGATCTAACTGACTCCGTTAACTCGATGGCTGGAAACCTTACCGGCCAGGTTCGCAATATCGCAGAAGTTACGACGGCGGTTGCTCGCGGCGATTTGTCCCGCAAAATTACGGTAGACGTTAAAGGAGAGATTCTCGAACTGAAGAACACCATCAACACCATGGTGGACCAACTCAACGCGTTTGCCGGTGAAGTGACGCGCGTGGCGCGCGAAGTCGGCACCGAAGGAAAGCTGGGTGGGCAGGCGCAAGTTCCGGGCGTCGCCGGCACCTGGAAAGACCTTACCGACAATGTGAACTTCATGGCCAGCAACCTGACCGGACAGGTGCGCAACATCGCTGAAGTCGCGACTGCAGTCGCCCGTGGCGACCTGTCTCGCAAGATCACCGTCGACGTGAAAGGCGAAATTCTCGAACTCAAAGACACCATCAACACCATGGTGGATCAATTGCGGTCGTTCGCGTCCGAAGTTACCCGCGTGGCCCGCGAAGTCGGTACCGACGGCAGGCTCGGAGGTCAGGCGCAAGTACCCGGCGTGGCCGGCACGTGGAAGGATCTGACTGACTCAGTGAACTCCATGGCCAGCAACCTGACCGGACAGGTGCGCAACATCGCGGAGGTCGCGACCGCTATCGCAAGTGGAAACTTGTCCAAGAAAATCACGGTCAACGTCAGCGGAGAAATTCTGCTGCTCAAAGAAACCATCAACACCATGGTGGACCAACTGAACGCATTTGCTGGCGAGGTAACCCGCGTCGCCCGCGAAGTTGGGACGGAAGGCCGACTTGGTGGACAAGCGAATGTGCCGGGCGTCGCCGGCACCTGGAAGGATCTCACCGACTCCGTGAACTCGATGGCCGGCAACTTGACTGGCCAGGTTCGCAACATTGCGGAAGTCACGACGGCTGTGGCGCGAGGCGACTTGTCCCGCAAGATCACCGTGGACGTGAAGGGTGAAATTCTCGAGCTGAAGAACACCATCAACACCATGGTGGATCAGCTCAATGCCTTCGCGGGCGAAGTGACTCGTGTAGCCCGCGAAGTCGGCACGGACGGCAAGCTGGGCGGTCAGGCGCAGGTCCCGGGGGTCGCCGGCACGTGGAAAGATCTTACCGACAACGTGAACTTCATGGCCAGCAACCTGACCGGCCAGGTTCGCAATATCGCGGAAGTGGCGACTGCCATTGCGACGGGTGATCTTTCGAAGAAGATCACGGTTGACGTCCGCGGCGAAATTTTGCAATTGAAAGAAACGCTGAACACCATGGTCGAGCAGTTGCGTTCATTCGCAGCCGAAGTCACGCGCGTGGCTCGTGAAGTAGGCAGCGAAGGCCGGCTGGGTGGACAGGCCAACGTGCCCGGAGTAGCAGGAACCTGGAAAGATCTCACCGATTCCGTCAACGCCATGGCCGGAAACTTGACGGCGCAAGTGCGCAACATCGCGGAAGTTACGACTGCGGTGGCCCGCGGCGATTTGTCGCGCAAGATTACGGTGGACGTGAAGGGCGAAATTCTTGAGCTGAAAAACACCATCAACACGATGGTGGACCAACTCAACGCCTTCGCTGCGGAGGTTACGCGCGTCGCCCGCGAAGTCGGTACTGAAGGCAAACTTGGGGGCCAGGCGCAGGTTCCAGGCGTGGCCGGGACGTGGAAAGATTTGACCGACAACGTCAACGTGATGGCCGCTAACCTCACCGAGCAAGTACGCGGCATCGTGAAAGTGGTAACCGCAGTTGCCGACGGTGAACTTACGCAAAAGCTGACGGTGAACGCCAAAGGAGAAGTTGCCGCGCTCGCCGAAACCATTAACAACATGACCGGTACGCTCGCGACCTTCGCCGACCAGGTCACGACTGTAGCCCGAGAGGTCGGCGTGGAAGGCCGACTTGGCGGTCAGGCAAACGTGCCCGGAGCGGCCGGCACATGGAAAGATCTGACCGGCAACGTGAACCTGCTCGCGGATAACTTAACCAACCAAGTGCGCGCGATCGCAGAAGTCGCTACCGCCGTAACCAAGGGCGACCTTACCCGTTCGATTCAAGTGGAAGCGAGCGGAGAAGTCGCCGAATTGAAAGACAACATCAACACCATGATCGATAACTTGCGGCTCACCACCGACCGCAATACCGAGCAGGACTGGCTGAAGACAAACCTGGCTCGCTTCACCAGCATGTTGCAAGGTCAGCGCGACCTGGGCACGGTGGGACGAAAGCTGTTGTCGGAGTTAGCGCCCCTGGTGAGTGCTCAACAGGGTGTGATTTATCAAATGGAAGGCGAAGAGTCTGCCGGCATGGTTCTCTTGTCGGCGTTCGCTGCCGACGGCCAGGACGGTCACCTGCGCCGATTGAAGCTAGGAGAAGGTCTGATCGGGCAATGCGCAGCCGAAAAGAAGCGCATGCTGATCACCGACTTGCCCGACGACACCGTTCCGATCCGTTCCGGTTTGTTCCAAGCCGTCCCCAAGAACGTAATCGTTCTGCCTGTGCTTTTCGAAGATCACGTAAAAGCTGTAATCGAACTGGCTTCGCTGAGCACTTTCACGGCATCGCACCTCGCGTTCCTCGAACAACTGACCGCAAGCATCGGCATTGTGCTGAATAGCATTGAAGCCACCATGCAGACGGAAGGCCTGTTGAAGCAGTCCCAACAATTGGCCACTGAACTCCAGACCCAGCAGAGAGAACTGCAGCAAACCAACGAGCAACTCGCGCAAAAAGCCCAGCAGCTTGCCGAACAAAACGTGGAAGTGGAACGCAAGAACCAGGAAATTGAGCAGGCCCGGCGCGCTCTGGAAGAGAAGGCCAAAGAACTCGCACTGACCTCCAAGTACAAGTCTGAATTCCTGGCCAACATGTCTCACGAGCTACGCACCCCCTTGAACAGCATTCTGGTTCTGGGCCAACAACTCACGGACAATCCCGATGGCAATTTGACTGCCAAGCAGGTCGAATTCGCACGCACCATTCACGGAGCAGGAACCGACCTCTTAAACCTGATCAGTGACATTCTCGATCTATCGAAGATCGAATCGGGAACGGTCTCAGTGGAAGCGGAGGAAGTCTTCTTTGCCAGCCTGCTTGATACTGTCGGTCGACCGTTCCGGCACGAAGCTGAAAACCGGAAGCTGACGTTCGAGGTTCAATCCGATCCGCATCTTTCCCGCAGCCTGGTCACGGACGCAAAGCGCTTACAGCAGGTGCTCAAGAATCTGTTGTCGAACGCGTTCAAGTTCACTGAACAAGGAGGCGTACACCTGGCCGTATCGGTGGCGACCGAGGGCTGGAGCGAAGACCACCCAATCCTGAACGCGGCAGCATCGGTCGTCTCTTTTGAAGTCGCCGACACTGGCATCGGCATTCCGACAGAAAAGCAGCGAATCATCTTTGAAGCTTTCCAGCAAGCGGACGCAGGCACCAGCCGCAAATACGGTGGGACTGGATTGGGCCTGGCCATCAGCCGCGAACTTGCTAGCTTGCTCGGCGGCGAAATACGTTTGCGCAGCACGCCCGGCCGCGGTAGTACGTTCGTTCTGTATCTGCCTCAAACCTATGTTGGTCCCTCGGCAGCCAACGTAGCCACTGCCGACCGCGGAGGCCGTCAATCGGCCCCGCCGCTCCAGCTTTCGGCAGTGCGGGCAACCGAAATTTCAGTCGAGCACATTCCTGACGACCGTGACAACTTGCAGCCCGACGACGCGGTCCTACTGATTGTGGAAGACGATCCCCACTATGCGCGTGTGCTCTGCGACCTTTCTCGGGATACTGGGTTCAAAGTCTTAGTCGCAATGCGCGGCGCGGAAGCGCTCGCCCTCGCCCGCGAATTCCACCCCACAGCCATTTCACTCGATGTCTTCCTGCCCGACATGCTGGGATGGACGGTGCTCAATCACATGAAACAAGACCCGGCCACTCGGCACATTCCCGTCCAGATGTTGACCCTGGATGAGGATCGGCATCACGGCCTGGCACGCGGAGCATTCTCGTTCGTCACCAAGCCCACAACGCCGGAGGGTTTGGGTGCAGCGCTCACTCGCATCAAGGAATACACCACACATCGACGAAAGCGATTGTTGGTTGTCGAAGACAATCCGGCCGAGCAATTGAGTATCCGCGAACTGCTTGGTTATGACGACATCGACGTGTCGATCGCGGCCAGCGGCACGGACGCTCTCGTCTCTCTGGGCGAGCAGCCGTTTGATTGCGTCGTACTCGACCTGCGGCTTCCCGACATGTCGGGCTTTGAGGTTCTGGAGCGCCTGCGCGACACGCCATCCCTCAGCGATCTGCCAGTGGTCGTGTTCACGGGAAAAGAACTGTCTTCCGAAGAAGACGCCCGCCTGCACACGCTGGCGCGCAGCGTCGTGGTGAAAGGAGTCGAATCTCCCGAACGCCTGCTGGATGAAACTGCGTTATTCCTGCATCGGGTGGTCGCCGACCTCCCGATGGAAAAACAGAGAATGCTCGATCGCCTTCATCGCTCGGACGACGCACTGGTTGGGAAAAAAGTGCTAGTCGTCGATGACGACGTGCGCAATATTTTTGCGCTCAGTAGTGTGCTTGAGCGACGAGGCATGACGGTTTTGACGGCGGGCACGGGGCGCGAAGCCATCTCGACCCTGGAATCAACTCCGGACATGGCGATCGTTTTAATGGACATCATGATGCCGGAAATGGATGGGTACGAGACCATGCAAGTGATCCGGCAGAATTCCGCGTTCCGGCGTTTGCCCATCATCGCGCTGACCGCGAAGGCCATGAAAGGTGACCGCGAAAAATGCCTCGAAGCGGGCGCGTCGGAGTACCTGGCTAAGCCGGTAAACACCGAGCAATTGCTTTCAGCGTTGCGCATGTGGCTTCACAGATAGGGATGCTTCACGGTTCGAAACGTTCGTGGCAAGCGGAGGAAAAGCCGAAAACAATGACTGCACACGAAAAAGTCAACATCCTGATGGTGGACGATCAGCCCGGCAAGCTGCTCAGCTACGAAGTCATTCTGGCTGAACTGGGCGAGAATCTGATCAAAGCCACCTCGGGAAAGGAAGCTCTCGAACATCTGCTGAAGACCGATATCGCCGTCGTATTGATGGACGTGAGCATGCCTGAACTGGACGGCTTCGAGTTGGCGGATATGATTCGACAGCATCCGCGATTTCAGAAAACCGCCATAATCTTCATCTCCGCCGTTTACTTGACCGACGTCGATCAACTCAAAGGCTACCAGCGCGGTGCGATGGACTATATTTCCGTCCCCATCATTCCCGAGCTTTTGCGCGCGAAAGTCAGTATCTTTGCCGAGTTGCACCGGAAGGCGCTGCAACTCGAAAGACTCAACCGTGAATTGGAACAGCGCGTCGCTGATCGTACCAGCGAATTGGAACGCAGAGCGGAGATGCTGCAACGCCTCAATGTCGAAATCGAAAGAAAGCACCAGGAACTCGATGCCATCGTGCGGACGGCTCCCGATATCATCTTCAGCCGGCAAGCCGATGGGGCTCGAGATTACATCAGCGATCGCTTCTACGAGTACACCGGCGCGGCGCCGGGTTCCGCGAACGGGTTCGGCTGGGTGGATTACGTGCATCCCGAGGACCGTGATCGGAGCATGTCGCACTGGATTCGATGCGCGCAGTCTGGAGACAACTACGAATCCGAATATCGGATGCGCGGCAAGGACGGCCAGTATCGCTGGTTCCGGGCTCGCGCGGTCCCCATCCGCGATCATGCCAATACTATCCTTAAGTGGTACGGAACTTGTTCCGACATTCACGACAGCAAACTACTCGAGCAGTCGATTCGGGACAACGCAATTGAGCTGGAAAGAGTCGTCGAAGCCAGGACTGCCGACCTTCGTCGCCTCTCGGGACGCCTGATCAACATGCAAGATGACGAGCGGCGTCGCATCGCCCGCGAACTCCACGACGGTTTGGGCCAGGAGTTGGCAGCGACCAAGATGATGATCGACGAGGTTCTCCGAAAGACCACTACGCCATTGAAAGGTACGGTCATCGAAGCCTGCGAATCCATCGACCGCGCAATTCAGCAAACCCGGAGTTTGTCCCATCTATTGCATCCACCCCTGCTCGATGAAGTGGGACTGGTCTCGGCGCTGCAGTGGTATTTGGAAGGGCTAACCAAGCGCAGCAAAATTCAGAGCTTTATTGACGTCTCGCCTGCTGACTTTCCGCGACTCACGCCGGAGCTGGAGACCGCAATATTTCGCATCATTCAAGAAGCGCTCACCAATGTATACCGGCATTCCGGAGCCCAGAAGGTGTGGGTTACGCTCAAGAAAGAAGAAGACCATATCGCAGCCACGATACGGGATGACGGCAAAGGCATAGACGCTCCCGTGGCAAAAATGCAGCCGGGCAGCGTGGGCATGGGTATCGGAGGAATGTGTCAAAGAGTGAAAGAATTTGGCGCGGAACTTCGCCTAACGAATGCTAATCCGGGCACACTTGTCGAGGTCATTGTTCCCTCGGCCAAACTTGCACCGCAAAAAGTATTTGCCATGGTGTGAAATGCGATCCGCCGTGGTCTTCGCGCTGAAACGTAGCGTCACACGTCGAACAGCCGGTACGCCGCAGGCGGCTGTTGCGATTGCAGCAGCGTGATCGCCACGTTATGGACGGGAATCCCTGCCGTGGTTCGTCCGTCGGGTTTCCCGTTGTGAGCGTGGCCGTGCAGTACGAGGTCGGCTCCGTGCCGATCGACTACTTCGGCCAGGCGTGAAGTCCCCAGGAAAGGGTAGATTTCCGGCGCTTCGCCAAGCACCGTAGCTGCGATCGGCGAATAGTGCAACACGACCACGCGTTTAGGCGTGCGCAGTTGTGACATTGCCCGCTCCAGCTTGAGAGCTTCGTCAATACCGGCTCGCACGAAAGTCTTAATCTCAGGTTCCCCAAAGGCGTTCAGAAGTCCGCGGCCGAAGCCTCCGACAAATCCCTTGGTGCCTGCGAAGCCAACTCCATCTCGCTCGTATGCGCTCCCATCCAGAACCTTGATGCCTTCACCACTCATCATGCGGGCGATCTCGGCTTCTTTTCCACTTTCGAAGTCATGGTTCCCCAGCACCACAATTACTGGAACTCTCAAGCGCAGCAACGTACTCACCAGTGGCTCGGCCTCTTCGGGTTGTCCAAAATTCGTCAGGTCCCCCGCGATCACCAGCACGTCTGCTTCATCGCGAACACGGCTCAGTTGATCCCGGAGTGCGTCGGACCGCTGCGGAGTGAAGTGCAAATCGGCAGTGGCTGCAATCTTCATTAATTCTTTGGTTAACCATACGCTCTAAGCGACCATCGCAGGAGACGGGATCGGAATACCGCGCAGGCGATCCTCCCGATACTGCGCGAGAAGATCCCTCAGACCCCATTCCTGCACATCAATGGCAAACATGCAATCGTCGACCAGGCTCCCGCGAAAGTCAGCCTTGGGGTTGGGATGACCGACGGCACTCATGAAGCGAGTCAGCAGGTCTTCCCAAACCGTTTGCGGAACTTTTTCGCTGTGTGCCGGATACACATAGTGGAAAAGCACCAGAGCCCAGAGCAACATTTCCCAATGCTCGCCCACTTCAGCCACGATCCTCTCCCAGTCGAGTTTGTTTCCGATTGAATAAATGACGTGTGCAATATCCGCCCCGTCGAAACGTTCGCGCCGGGTGACGAAGAGCTTGGAAAGAATCAATTCCTCTGGCGCCAGGATCCGAGTCGAAACTCCGAGCACCTTCCCCTCACGCGCACGGTCAATCCACGAGTAGTCGACAACGAACACGCCGTTGCTCATGCCAGTAATCAAATCCACAAAATAGCCGTCACGATGTACCTTGGCGAGCCAAACCGGGTCGCAGTTTTCGCAGCGAAACCCTTGCTGTTCAAGGTATTTGAGCGCCAGCTTGGCATCTTCCGCCCGCATGAAAAGATCTAAATCCTTGGTGTCCCGAGCGATTCCGGTATGCTGCCGCAAAGCGAAAGCCCCTGAGACTGCGAAGGGAATCTGTTCGTTCCCGAGCAGTTCCAGCACTTCACGGAAAAGAGCTTGCTGCTTTTCCGGCAGCTTAGGAGGCGTAGATGAGGTGTGTGGCAAGGCCTCATGAGCGGTTTGGGTTTTACGAGAGTTTGGCACGGCGGGGTTGGATGTAGACGCAACGCAGGCGGTTGCCAAAATATGCGAAAGTCTAATGAACGAAGATACATCTTAGAGCAGCTGTTCCAACACGGCTGTTTGAACATGGAATCTCGGAAGCGGGGATGGCAGCTGGTTAGTTGAACGCCCCGCTTCGCAGCCTCGGTGCGTCGCCTAATGCTTCGGGCGCGACTCTGGAGGGACCATGCCTGCCAGACGATAGTAAACCGTCAACTGACCGTAGATCTCGCCGGAATGCTCCACGAAACCGTAAGCAAAATCACTGATCGGGGTTTGTTGGTTGCTGAATGGGTCCACGACCACATCAGCCATCCCTTTGTCCCCTTTCGTCTTGATTGCCCCCGCGCCATCCGAGAATGATTTTTTGACGAAGCTAACCACATCATTCTTGGTCTTGAACTGATCACGTTTGGGATCATCCATCGCAGGCGCCTTCTGTCCGACTAGTGCATTGATGAAGAACTGGTTCGCGTGGGCAGCGTGAATCAGTCGTTCGGCAAAAGCTCTGCATGACCGGGGTCGGCTTGAAATCGTACTTGTTCTCCGGGAAATCTTCGGCCATCGCGATCAGTTTGCGTCCGATGTCATTCCACTGCAGGAGCACGCTCTCTGACGCACTCAGCGCCGGCTTTGGCGCGGACTCCTTTTGCGGCATCTGCTGCGCGTGCACTGGCCCATGCAATACAGCTGCAGCACAAATCATTATGGCAAGCCTGGTGATTTTATTCACTATTTCCTCCACTAGTTCCTCGCATCTTACAGGAATTCACCCGGTCGCGACGATCATGTTAGGCCAAACTTGATAACTAAGGCTGGAGAAAAATGTCGGCCCGCCCCTCAGCCGGCTTCTGAATGCCGAATTGCAAAGGAGCGACTTGGTCTGGCCTCGCTCGGTGGAGGGACACCTGTCTCCACATGATTGTTGTCCTACGGGCTTTCTAGGCTGGCGTGACTTGACCGGAAGGTGTATCTTAGCGGCGACAGACATATTTGCGCTCCCATTTGGTCTGTCCGCTACCTCGCACTAACGAAAATCACCGAGAGGAGATCCATTCATGAAAAGATCATTGATCCGTGGAGTGCTGCTGGCAGGGTGCGTTTTTGCGATCGCGCTTGCCGGATTTGCGTCCGACGATGGAGTAAAGACAGATCCGCAAATCAGCGCGATTGTCAGCAATGTGAATTCCACCAACATCGGCAACACCGCCGCCACCATGCAAAACTTTAGGACCCGCCAATCCTGTTCGGGCGAACCGCAGAAAGGTCAAGGCGTAACAGCCGCCCGCGATTACCTCTTCAAGCAGTACAGCGCAATTCCCGGGCTGCAAGTCAAGCTTGATAAATACACGCATCCCAACTGCTCGACTTCGCCGACCTTTAACGTGATCGCATGGCTGCCCGGTGTGCATCCTAATCGCCTCGTGATTATTGGCGGTCACTACGATTCGCGCACTACCAACGTTTTGGACAATGCATCGGACGCGCCTGGGGGCAATGACTCTGGCGGACAGACCGGAGTGCTGCTCGAACTGGCGCGCGTGCTTGCCGGCAACACCTTCGATGCCACGATTGTATTCATGTCATTCTCCGGAGAAGAACAAGGGTTGTTTGGTTCGGGCGAGATTTCCGCGAATCTTACGAAATATTTCAAGAACCCGGAAGTGATTGCGATGTTGAACACCGACATTCCGGGCGGCGACAAATCGGCAAACAAGCCTAAAGATTTTTCCATGTTTCGCTTGTATTCGTCGGGGATTCCGCGTGAGCGGCTGGACACAGATCCCGACGGTACGACCGACAATACGTCGCCTTCACGCGGACTGATGCGCTATGTCGGCACCTGGGGGGGCGCCTATGTCCCCGCCTTCAAGATGGTGCCCGAGCTGCGTGAGGACCGTCCGGGACGCGCCAGCGACCACGTCTCATTTATCAATGTGGGTTATCCCGCCATTCGGATTATGGAACGATTCGAGTGCTCGCCTTCGCCCGTGAACAACAGCTGCGGCGGCCCGTACCCGTGTCCCCCACCCAAACAGATACCGGCATTCTGTAAAGACCCGAACTTCATTACCACTCACCAGCATTCGCCGCACGACCTGGTCAAATTCATCACTCCGACCTACGCTGCGAATATTGCGCAAGTCCTCGCGGCGTCTGCCGCCACTTTGGCGAGAGCTCCGGATTCACCGCTGAACTTCAACGCCACGGGCAACGCGACCTCAGGCATACAAATCAGCTTCGATAATCCCAAGGGAGGGAATGTCGATCACTTCGTGGCTGCGGCTCGGCCGGTGACCTCTAACTTCTACCGCAAACGCATCATCGTGACCCATGACACTCATCGCGTGATCACTCCTGCGCAACTCGGACTGAAGGCCGGGGACAGCTTCTTCGTTTCCGTCGCTTCGGTTGACACTTCAGGACACGAATCGTTGTTTGCGTATTCGGAAGTGCGCTGCGATACCACCGGCTGCAAGATTCCCCAGTACGCAGGTAACTTCAAGGAGCCGATGCCCCCACCGGCGCCAGCGAAAGACCCCGCGGACAAAGAATAGGACCACAATAAGACTGCAATCGAACGGGAGAAGCGCTAGCTTCTCCCGTTCACGTTTTGGAGGACGTGTCCAGCTTCGCTCGACGGACAGCCAGGCACGGCTGTCCCCACCTTGTGCCGTCCCGAAATGACTTAGAAAGTTGTGTAGTAATAGGTGGGAAAGGTGTGAGGCACCTGGGGCGGATTGATGAGCGGGTTGGTTCGGCCCGCGGTCTGAATGGTGGCGTTGGTCAACACGTAATCGAAACCGGCCACCGGCGATTGCGAGAGCAAGAAATCAGTGGGAAGCCCGGTCGTTCCGAAGCCAGGATCCGCGACGCTCGCCTGCGGGTCTTCATTCATCGCCAAGGGCTTTCCGTTCACCAGCGGATGCCCAGACTGCCAGGTGGGGAAGTCGAAGAACGTCCAGTCGGTCTTGGGGCTCACCGGCTGGCCGCATGAGGCGGCCTGGTTTGGGGGAGGCGGGTGTCGTCAAAACGTGAAACGCATTCGGATAAGAGGCGAACTGGCCATCGGTTCTCCAGTAAAGGTTGCTCTGAAAATTCTGGTACTTGTTAAATGACATTCCGCACGAGTCGGCGCAACCCTGCACCACAAAGAACCCAGTTGTATCCGTCAAGATCGAAATACAACACGTTGCTAATCATGTTCACTTTGGTCGAAGTGTTGCAGTTTTCGGGCCAGGCTTGTCCTTCCGCGAACATTCCTTTTCGGCCGTAAGCAAAGATGTTGTTCTGGAAAGTGTTGGCCGGCTGCCCGCTCACAGGTCCTTGTGCCATGAACGCCGTGTCCGCGGATACGCGATAGACGACGTTGTTTGCCACCATCACGCCAGCGGACTGCATGTCGAGATAAATGCCGTGTCCGCCGTATCCAGTTCCGAGAATTGCTTTTTCGATTACCGATGAATCGTTCACGTCATGAATCAGATTGTTGAGAATCTGGTCGCCGGTTCCAGTCCGGGTCGAACCTCCGATGTGGTAGTAGAGGGCGCCCCCGTCGGAAGTGATGCCTTGCATCACATTCCAAATGTGATTGAACTGGCTGACGATGTTGCTGCCGTTGTCTCCCGGGCAGCCTTGCTCGCAGACGGAAATACCTGCGTGGTATCCGTCGCTAATGTCGTTGTGAGAGTACAGAATGCTATTGCCATTTCCCTGGGCCATTCCCTCACCACCAGGGAAAACGCGGCCATAGCCTTGAATCACATTATTTTGAATGGTGACAGATTGCACGACGCTGGCAGCCATGTCATAGCCCTTCGGCGAATGGCCGATATGAACACCGCTGGAGCCCAAGTCGTAAAAGGCAGAATTTTGAACCACGACATCGGCCGCGGGCGGCCCTGAATGGCTGGCCAAAGAAGCAACTTGGAGGCCGGATGCGGAAGTGTGCCGCACCGTGACACCGTCGAAAGTGACATGCTGACAACTTTCGCAGTCGATCACAGCAGGCAAAGTGTTTTCGCCGTTCTCATCGTTGTTGAAGCCGCCGACAGGCGGAATGAAATTATCTACCTCAAACACCAGGCCTTGAAAAGTCACGTATTGCAGTTGGTTCACATTCAGCAAGCTGCCCGCGGTGGCGTTGGCAGGCTGGAGCTGAGGGATGATCGCGTTGTCTTCATTAGGATTCTCCCCGCTGTTGGCGACATAGGAGAGTGTCCACGGTAGCTTCGAGCGGTCGAGGAACCAGATCCCGGTTTGACCAGCCTGCTCTTCATGCTGGAATGCGTCTAGGGCATTGTCGATAACGTAACGGTGGCCAGCCGCGGGACCAAACGTGTTGTACTGGCCAACCACGCCCTTGGTCGCGCCAGTTAGGTAAATGATGTGGCCGGTGGTGTCGATGCAGTTGATGCGCATGACATCGACTGTCCAGGAACCGAACAGCGTGAGTTCGACATCTCCGACAGGATACGTGCTGGAGTTGTCGGTGGTGCAGGGATGCGAAGTATCTCCAGTATAGACGCCATTCAGATTCGCCCAGTTCGCAATGGGATCGCTGGGGTCATATTGAAAACGGTCGAGGCACTTGGACTGGCCTGAATCCGTGATGCTGGGACAACCGGTGTGGCCGGGGGGAACTTCAGCGGCGACTTTCAAGAATGTGCCGATATTGCAGTTGTCCGCAGTTACCGTCTGATCGGTGGCTGTGGAATAGCAGGCACCGTTATTCATGTAATATCCCATGCCCGAAGTCGACTGCAAACGCGACCGCAAGCGGCGGCCATCGGCGTAGAAGAAGTATTCAAAGGGTTGCACGGCGGGCAACTGCACTTGCCAAAGATTGCCGGAAACGTTGGTCCAACCCTCGATGGCTTCGCCGCCGCTGACGGTCGGCGTTTCCCCGGGATAGTTTTGCCAAACGATGGGCATCTGCGACGTGCCGGAATCGGCTGTCCCGAAATTCAACATTCCGGGGCCGGTCGGGCTTAGAGGAAGAAAGTAAACCCCCTGCCGGATCATGACGACGATGGGGCGGCTGGGATGGGTCTGGATCAGCTTCCGCACCGCGATCTGCGCCTGCGCGATTGAAGCAAAGGGGCCGTCGGTATTCGCGGTGTTGGGGCAATCAAGGCTGCCGGACCAGGCATCGCTGCCACTTGGCGCAACGTAGAAATCGGCATTTCCCTGGCCGCCGCTACAGCCGGCGATTCCGCCGAAATTCACGCCCTTGATGTCGGTGCCGTTTACGGTTACGGCTTGGCTAGGTGGATTGAAACTGAACCCTGCCTTAGTGGGGCGAACCGTGTAGGAACCGCTCGCCAGTGAGGCAAATGAGTAATTTCCGGAGCTATCTGTCGTGGTCGTGGCTTGGGCGGTACCGGAGAGCGTCAGCGTCACACCACTGCTATCTTTGGAGGCTGTGACAGTTCCCGAAACGTTGGCTGGGGGTGGCGGGGGCGGAGGCGGCGGGGGTTGCTTGCTCCCTCCGCCACCGCCGCCCGAATTATTTGAGCTAGAGGACAAACCGCTGCAACCAATGGTAACCACGCACAAAAGTAACACCAGGATTGACGCTGCCAGGCGAGCGGTACAGACAAGCCTCATTTGCTTTTTTCCAATCAATGTGAATCCTTCCCTTGTGAACCATCGCGAGCCGATGGCTACCATCCCGTGCAGGATTGCATCGGCTGGAAGAACGCAACAGGTGCCAAAAGCGGGAGTGCGCTTGGGAAAACGGACAGGGGTGGAAGGTGAATGGGACGTGACCCAAGGGGTGGCAGAGCGGGGATTTGCCCTAATTCAGCGTTCTTTGCAGATGGGAAAGATTGGCGAGCATTCCTCGGCTGGACAGCCAGGTGTGGATGGCCCCCATGTCACCTTCGCTAGACAGGCGTCTGCTCCACGCAACTCTTGCTAGACACCGAATCTTCTTCGGTAGGCGCTGGGAGAGGCGCCGGTGTGGCGTTGGAAGATGGTGCGGAAGAAGGCAACGTCTTGGTAACCGACGGCGTCGCTGACTTCCTGCATGGTGCGATGGTCGCTTTCGAGCAGCCGCTTCGCGGCGGCGATGCGGAGTTTCTGCAGGTAGATCAGCGGGCTGTCTCCGGTGGCTTGCTTGAAGCGGCGAATGAAATTGCGCAGGCTCATGCCGACGCGCTCGGCAGGAGCTTCGAGCGGGAATGTCCGCTGAAAATTCTGGTGCAGCCATTCTTGCGCTTTGGAAATGGTGTCATCGGAGTGTTCGGTTTTTAGCGGGACAATTCCGAAGCCGGCCTGCCAGGCGCGCGGCGTTTCAATGAGAAGAGCTTTGGCGCTCTGCATCGCAATTTCGTGGCCGCAGAATCGCTCGACCAAGTACAGGCTTAGATCGAGGGACGCGTTTACTCCTCCGCCGCAGTAGAAGCCGCGGTCTTCGGTCACCATCATTTCCGTCATCCAATTCACTTTGGGATATTTCAGAGCGAAACTGCTCGGCCAAGGCCCAATGCGTGGTGGCGCGCTTGCCGTCCAGTAAGCCTGCTGCTGCAACCAGTCCGACGCCTGAGCAGACACTGGCGATCGCGGCTCCACGCTTGTGCCACCGCTTCAACCAGGGCACGACAGCGGCGTTGCGCTCGACTACGTCGTCGATGTCCGGGCCCGTCGACGGAACGAAGATCAGATCGGTCTTGCGGATGCTCTGCGAGCGACGCCGCCGGCTGAATGTGGATCGGGCCATCACAGCGGACTGCACGTCCGTCGACCGAAGCTGTGGTTACATGAAAGCGCGGCGCCGGCTTCGATCCCGGTAAGAGAATTCCACAAAGCGCCCGGCATGGCGAAACACCTCCATCGGTCCGATTGCGGTGGAGGAGAAGGTTTCGTCGAGAATCAGGATTGTGACTTCTATCATGGATCAAATCCTCCTAAATATGCCAGTATGGCGTAATCAACTACCTACAATGGCATATCTGCCATCTTGTGGCAAGGGCTTTTTGGCTCTATCGTGAGGACAATCGACAGCACGTGTTCGAACAAATTCATAACTAAGGATAAGGATCATTCATATGGCAACTGCGCAGAAGCTACCAAAATTAATCAACGGGGTTGCGGTGGACGAGCCTGTTTGCAACCATCGACGCCATCAAGGCGACACCCAGCATTGCGAAATTCAAATTTCGCATCAAGAACCAGTGGGAAGACGCGGGACAGAATAGCTCGACCGTGGACAAGTTCAGCGGCGCGGGTGGGGAGCAATCGCGACCGAAGCCGTTTGTGCTGGCGGCGGACGAACCGCCCAGTTCTGTTGGGCAAGGATGCGGCGGCGAATCCGGTGGAACATCTGCTGCACGCTTTGGCGTCCTGTTTGACGACTTCGATGGTGTATCACGCGGCAGCGCGCGGGATTCAGATTGAAGAAGTTGAGTCTACGCTGGAAGGCGATCTCGATTTGCAGGGATTTCTGGAACTCGACAAGAATGTGCGCCGCGGGTATCAGGGAATCCGAGTGAATTTCAAGGTGAAGGCTGACGTGTCGGATGAGAAGTTGCAGGAGGTCATTCAGCTGGGGCCGGGACATTCGCCGGTGTTCGATTCGCTGGTCAATGGCGTGCCGGTAACAGTGAGTGGGGAACGGCTGTAAGGCGGATGACCGAGAGTTTTGCTTCCCATCCTAATTCCGCAAAAATGCGCGGATTAGGATGGGGCACTTGTTGAGATTGTCACTGTGATTTAAGGCCGCTCACTGCTGGGTGTACAGGTCGCGCTTTAGGAATTCTCCTGCGCCGGGGCGGCCCAGGAATTTATTCCCTTCTATGATTACCTGGCCGCGGGAGAGAACGACTTCCGGCATGCCGGTTACTTCGATTCCTTCAAACATTGAGTAATCGACGCGCATGTGATGCGTTTTGGCGCTGATGGTGTGTTTGCGGGTTGGGTTGAAAATTACCAGGTCGGCGTCGCTGCCTACGGCGATCGTGCCTTTGCGGGGATAGAGGCCGAAGAGTTTTGCCGGGGTGGTCGAGACCAATTCCACGAAACGGTTCACGCTGAAGCGGCCTTCAGCGACTCCGCCGGAGTAGATGAGGCTCATGCGGTGCTCGATGCCGGGACCTCCGTTGGGGATTTTGGTGAAGTCGTCGCGACCCAGTTCTTTTTGTTCTTTGAAACAAAAAGGACAGTGGTCGGTGGAGACTACTTGCAAGTGATCTTGCTTCAGGCCGGTCCAGAGTTTTTCCTGGTGCCATTTTTCGCGGAGGGGCGGAGTGAAGACATATTTCGCTCCTTCGAAATCGGGGACATCGAAGTTCTCGAGCGAAAGATAAAGATACTGCGGACAGGTTTCGGCGTAAACGGGGAGGCCGCGATCGCGGGCTTCACGAACTTTTTCCAGCGCGTCGTTGCAGCTCAAATGCACGATGTAAACCGGGGCTCCAGCCATCTCGGCCAGGGCGATGGCGCGGGAAACGGCTTCGGCCTCGGCGGTGGTCGGGCGCGTCAGGGCGTGATACTTCGGGGCTTTCTTTCCTTCCGCTAAAGCCTGCTGCACGATGACGTCGATGGCGCTGCCATTTTCGGCGTGCATGCAGATCAGGCCGCCGTTCTTCGCCGTGGCGCGGAGGGCTTTGAAGATGCTGGCGTCGTCCAGCATGAAGACGCCTGGATACGCCATGAACAGCTTGAAGCTGGTGACGCCTTCGCGCACCAGCGCGTTCATTTCTTCAAGTTGCGCGTCGGCCAGATCGGTGATGATGCAGTGGAAGGAATAGTCGGAGACGGCTTTGCCCTCTGCTCTTTGCATCCAGGAATCGAAGGCGGTTCGCAGCGTCTGGCCTTTGTACTGGATGGCGAAGTCGATGAGGGTGGTGGTGCCTCCGAAAGCCGCGGCGCGGGTGCCGGTTTCGAAATCGTCGGCGCTTTTGGTGCCTCCGAAGGGCATGTCGAGATGAGTGTGAACGTCGATGCCTCCGGGGAGAACGTACTTCCCTGCTGCGTCGATTATTTTGCGTGGCGTTTTCTTTGGGGATGCTCTGCGCTATGGCTGCGATCTTGCCGTCGCTGATGGCTACGTCGGCGGGGTAAGTATCCGTGGCAGTGACGACCTTTCCGTTGGTGATTATCGTGTCGAAGCGCATTTGCTTCCTTCTTCGGGCGGAACTGGCATTTTATGCTAAACTGCGCAGCTTCGATAGGATTCGCGAAAAGCTTTAACCACAGTCGTTCACAGGGGGGTACTGGGAAGCTGTTCGCGGTTGGCTGATCTGGAGGCTCGTCATGCAATTCGGAATCACTTTCAAGCCTGATATGACGGTGGAGCGGATTGTGGCGCTGACGCGGCAAGCGGAGGCGGCGGGTTTTCAGTATGGATGGATTTTCGATTCGCATATTCTGTGGCTGGAGCCTTATCCGCTGCTTACGCTGATGGCGACGAATACGAAGAACATGCGTCTGGGAACTTGCGTTACCAATCCGGCGACCCGCGACATCACGGTGACTTCCAGTCTGTTTGCGACTTTGAATCTGATTTCTGGCGGACGCATGCAATTGGGCATTGGACGCGGGGATAGTTCGCGGCGGGTGCTGGGCAAGAAGCCGGTGGGGGCGGGCGATCTGGAGCGGGCGGTCAAGACCTTTCGCGATCTGACGGCAGGGCGGGAGATTGACTACGACGGCCAGCCCACCCACATCCCGTGGGCGAAGGGCTGCGCCTCCGGTGTGGATTGCGGGATATGGGCCGAAGGTTCTGGATCTGGCGGGCAGAGTTGCGGACGGGGTGATTTTGCAATTCGCCGATCCTCATTTGATTGCGTGGTGCCTTGGATTCGTGAAGAAGGGCGCAGAGGCTGCCGGGCGCGACTTTCGCGCGATTGAAGTCATGTCGGCTGCGCCGGTTTGGATTTCGGATGATTTGGAGTTGGCGCGAGAGCGGGTGCGCTGGTTCCCTGCTCTGGTTTCCAATCATGTGGTGGATTTGATTTCGCGGTATAAGCCGGAAGATCTTCCTGCCGAACTGACTTCATTTGTGCGCAACCGGGGCGGGTACGACTATCAGCATCATTGCGAGGTCGAGAGCAGCAACGCGAACTTTGTTTCGGACGAAGTTGTGGACCGGTTTTGTTTAGTCGGGCCAGCGGAAGCGCACCGGGAAAAGTTGCGTAAACTGGCTAGCGTGGGAGTGACGCAATTCAATATCTACCTGATGTGCGGAGAGGAAGAAGCGACGCTGGAGCAATACAAGAGAGAGATTTTGCCTGGATTCGCAGCGTAAGCTTTGTCTCAGCGTCCCCGATGGATCAGACAAGGCGAAGCCTTATCTGCGAGGCGCAATGATGGTGCGGTCGCAGGAACTGGTTTGGGAACGGGTTAAGTGAATGATGTTTTCGGTGAACTCGAGCTGACGAGAAGTTGGAGCGGTCCAAGAATTAGAGTCCGCCTGGCACATTCTGTCTTTTTTGAATTATGGAAACCATTATCAAAGGCGCAATTCCTGTTCTACCCGCTGCCGACACTGCCGAGTCTCTGAAGTGGTGGACGGAAGTCTGCGGGTTTACGGAAACATTTCGCGATAGCACTCCTCCGAACTATGCCGGGATCAATCGCGGCGATGCTTATCTGCACATCGCGGGGATGGACGACAAAGCACTGGCGCGGAAGGTCGGCGATCAGACGATGGTGCGGCTGGCGGTGAAAGGCATTGAAGCGCTGTACGCTGAATTTCAGAAGCGCGGCGGCAAGGTGCATCCTAATGGTCCTTTGCAAACTAAACCTTGGGGCACAAAAGAGTTTGGAGCGATTGATCCTAACGGGGTTTGCGTTACGTTTCAGGAATGAGGCCCCGGACGAGGCGTCCCGAGCCAGAGGTGCGTTACTTTCATCGTGGCATAGTAAGCGATGAACGAAACCGCGAAGCCCACGAACCAGGAATAGTCGTAAAGCGTGCGCAGTGAAGGAACCACAAGTCCCACCAAAGCTGTACCTGCTCCCATAGCCAGAGCGGCGATTGCGACCCAGTTGAAGCCTCGCGAGTATTCGTAGGCGCCGTCGCGCAGGTAGAGGTCGTCGACCAGCAGCACGCGGCGGCGGATTATGAAATAGTCGCAGATCATGATTCCGGCTACAGGGCCGAGGAATGCGGCGTAGCCGCCGAGCCATCCGAAGATCATGGTTTTGTAACTGCCCAGCAGTTTCCACGGCATCATGGCGATTCCCATGAAACAGGTAATGACGCCGCCTGCGCGGAAGCTGATTTTGCGTGGCCATAGGTTGGAGAAGTCGTTGGCAGGGGAGACCACATTTGCGCCGATGTTCACATTTAGCGTGGCCAGCAGGATTGCCAGCAGAGAAATCACTACCGCTATGGGCGAGTGGAAGCGGCTTAGTAATTGAACCGGATCCCAGATCGCCGTTCCGTAAATTACCACCGTCGCCGAGGTCACGAGGATTCCGATCAACGAGTACAGCGTCATGGTGGTTGGCAGGGCAAGGGCTTGCCCGATCATCTGCTCGCGCTGGCTGCGGGCGAAGCGGGTGAAGTCTGGAATATTTAGCGAGACCGTGGCCCAGAAGCCTACGGTGGCGTTTAAGGCGGGAATCAGAAACTTCAGAAAGTCGGCGAAGTTGGCGAACTGCGATGGCGCCGCGAGCATGGGGCCGAATCCGCCGGCGCTGTGGTAAGCCCATCCTAAAAGTAAAAGGCCGACGGCCAGCAGAACGGGCGCGCTGATGCCTTGCAGGACTCGAATGTATTCCACGCCTTTGAGAATGACGGCGAGGTTGATGAGCCAGAACGCCAGAAAGCAAATGGCCGTGCTGTACGGGAAATTTCGCCATGCGGGAACGAGAGTCGCGATGAGTGTGCTTACCGCTTCGCCGCCGATCCAGGTTTGAATACCAAACCAGCCGCATGCTACGAGAGCTCGCAAGACGGCGGCGACGTTTGCGCCGAGGACTCCGAAGGACGCGCGGGCCAACACAGGAAAAGGGATTCCGTATCGCGCGCCGGGGTGGGAGTTCAACAGCATGGGAATTAGAACGATGGTGTTGCCTATGAACACGGTGGCGACGGCTTGCTTCCAGTTCATTCCTCCCTGGATCAGGCTGGCAGCCAGCATGTAGGTGAGGATGTTGACCGACATCGATACCCAGAGGGCCGCAAAGCTGTAGGTGCCCCAGGTGCGGCGGGAAGGCGTGGGTGGGGCGAGATCTGGGTTGTAGAGCGGACTGGATGTGATCCTGGAATTCATGTCTTGTGTTTAAAAACATTCTTGAATCGGCAACGTCCTCAGCGGCTATCGTCCGGCGCTGGTTCGTGGTTAGACCGCGACCGTTCGTCCTGTTTGTTCGGTGAGAGGCTCGTAGGTTTCGGGGCGGCGGTCGCGGAAAAATTGCCAGGTTTTTCTTACTTCCGCAATCATTTCGAGGTCGAGGTCGGCCACGACTACTTCATCTTTATTGCGGCTGGCTTGCGCGATGATCTTGCCGCGGGGATTGCAGAAATAACTCTTGCCGTAAAATTCTCCGATGTTCCACGGCTTCTCGGTGCCCACACGATTGATTGCGCCCACAAAATATCCGTTGGCGACGGCGTGGGCGGGTTGTTCGAGCTCCCACAGATATTCGGAAAGTCCCGCTACGGTTGCGGACGGATTGAAGACGATTTCCGCGCCGTTCAATCCCAGAATGCGCGCGCCTTCGGGAAAATGGCGGTCGTAGCAGATGTAGACTCCGACGCGGGCGTACTTGGTTTGGAAGACGGTGTAGCCGAGGTCGCCAGGCGTGAAATAAAACTTTTCCCAGAACCCGGGGTGCACGTGGGGGATGTGGTGCTTGCGGTATTTGCCGAGATATTTGCCGTCGGCGTCGATAACGGCAGCAGTGTTGAAATACAGGCCGGGCATCTGCTCTTCATAGACGGGGACAACGATCACCATACGATGCTTGGCGGCGATCTTCTGCATGAGCTTGGTGGTGGGGCCCTCAGGAACGCGCTCCGTCAATTCATACCAACGGATATTTTGCTCGGCGCAGAAGTATGGACCGTAGAAGAGTTCTTGCAGGCAAAGGATCTTTACTTTCTTTAGCGCGGCTTGATCGATCAGCTTGAGGTGCTTGTCGATCATCGCCTTCTTGATTTGGGGGAGTGCATGATTTCCGGTAAGCGCGTTACTTGCCTGGATCAGGCCACAGCGCACGATGCGGGACATGGAAGCACCTCGGCGAGAATATAGCAGAGTCGGAGTTTGGTTTTTCTGTTATGGGACTCCGCCAGTATCACTAGCCGAGGCCGCCGTCCTCAAGTGCCTTTAGCCGTTGGCTTTTGCTACCAATAGAATCGCCAGGCAGTAGAAGACGAACATCATCGTCAGATAAACCTTGGCGCGAGGACCAGCGCCTGCGAATTCTTTCCATGCCAGCACGCCCCACAATGCCGCAACCATCGGCGCCGACTGGCCGATTGCGTACGAGATCGCTACACCCGTGAAGTTTGCGGCGACCAGATTGAAGACCATGCCAGTGCCCCAGATCACGCCGCCCAGGATGCCGAGGAGGTGCCCGGAGGGAGCGGCGGAAAAAAATCCGCCAAAACTTACTGGCTCTCCCACGAGTGGGTGTTTCATGAAGTAGACGTTCCAGATGGAGCAGGAAAGAAGCGCGCCGAGGGTCAGAAATACTGCGACGCTGTATGGCCCGAGCGTGTTGCCGCGGGTCATGGCATGAGTTACGAAGGGCGCCCAGAGGCCCATCAAGACTCCGGAAACGATGCAGACTGTAATGCTCTTTCTGGAGACTGCGCGACCAGCGCTGACCAGGCTGCCGTAGGCTTTGCCGTCCATGACTACGGCGATCACGGCGCAGACGACTCCCACGGCGAGGAGTGTCGCATTGCCTTTGGGTTGAATGATGTAACTTGAAACTACGCCGACCACGAGAGCGATCCCGATGGCAACTGGAAAGGCAATCGCAAGACCGGCCATATCAATCGCAGCTACGAGCAGCAAGTTCGCCAGATTGAAGATGGCTCCGCCCACCATGGTGGAGGCGATATTCGCACCGTCGGCGGAGCGGACGTTATTGAGGAAGCTGTTGGCATCGTTCGAAGTGCTGCCCATGGTGAACGCGAATATGAGAGATATGAGAAAGATTCCAATCGCGTAGTCCCAATAAAATAGTTCGAAGCGATAATTCTTCACGCCCTTGTAAGTGTTGGCCCAGGATCCCCAGCAGATGGCGCTGGTGATCATCATGACTAGGGCGACGCCGAGATTGCCTGGTGTGAACACGGTTTCTCGTTTCTCCTAAGGCGCTGCGACTGGGCCACAGGTTCGAAGCGCTTTCAGTGTAAAGGCCTTGTCAACAACAGGGGCTTTTTTTCGCCGATCTGCCGTACAATTGGCTCGCGCAACGGCGCGAATCGTATTCTGGCAGGGGACATCCAATTGTCCGTGGAGAACACAAGACGGTACGGCATCGTGGAGCGCAGCGTCCCGGCTGAGGAACTGCTGCGCGCTCCTGACCCGCCTATCGCCACGCTCGGCGGACAGCCGTTGCTGTCGAATCGCGGTATTCCCCTGAATCTGGATTGGGTGAAGAGCGTTCGAGTTAATACCAGTGCGGTCGAACGCCGAGCGCAAAGCCATGTTGCGCGACGTACGGTAAAACAGGATTGGCAGGCGGCGTGGCTGCTGCGCGCGATTACCTGCATGGATCTCACTACGCTTTCCGGCGACGACACCGATGAGCGCGTGCGGCGCTTGTGCGCCAAAGCCATTCGCCCCATTGAACATGAACTGGTGAAGCAACTGGGGATTGAAGAACTCAAAATTCAGGTTGCGGCAGTTTGCGTTTATCACCGGTTCGTGGAAACGGCGCGCCGGGCGCTCGAAGGCAGCAGTGTGCGAGTCGCCGCCGTCTCCACTGGATTTCCCGCGGGGCTTTCGCCGTTGCCGGAGCGCGTTGCCGAAATTCGCAGGTCGGTCGAGGCTGGAGCGCAGGACATTGACGTGGTCATCACGCGCGCTCATGTTTTCGGTGGCCGATGGCAGGAACTTTATGACGAAATTGCGGCCTTCAAACAGGCCAGCGGCTCGGCGCACATGAAAGTGATTCTCGGGACGGGCGACTTGCTGACTCTTCGCAATGTCGCTCGGGCCAGCTTCGTCGCCATGATGGCTGGTGCGGATTTCATCAAGACTTCGACTGGTAAAGAACCGACGAACGCTACGCTGCCAGTGGGCTTCGTCATGACACGCGCTATTCGTGAATATGCGCAGGAGACCGGCATGGCGGTTGGCTTCAAACCTGCGGGCGGAATTCGCACGGCGAAGCAGTCGACAGAATGGCTGGCCTTGATGAAAGAGGAACTCGGCGTTTCCTGGATGAAGGCAGAGCTTTTTCGCTTCGGGGCCAGCGGTTTGCTGAATGATATTGAGCGGCAGTTGGAGCATTACGCGACGGGAAGGTATTCGGCGGATTATCGGCATCCGGTTGCATGAATTTGCCGAGAATGGCACGACGCGAGGCGGCGCGCCTCCTTTTCTTATGAGCATAGCTGAGAAATTTGCGGCGATGGAATACGGGCCTGCACCAGAGGATCCAAAAGACGCATTTGCCTGGCTGGATCAGCACAAGCGGCAGTTCGGCCACTTCATCAATGGAAATTGGACTGCTCCTTCTTCTGGCGAATATTTCGATACAACGGATCCTTCGACCGGCGAGAAACTGGCCAGCGTGGCGCAAGGATCGGCGGCGGATGTTGACGCTGCTGTGAAAGCGGCTCGAGCTGCGTTTCCCAAATGGCAGGCTCTGAGTCCTCATGCGAGGGCGCGTTATTTGTATGCGCTGGCCCGGCAGGTGCAGAAACATTCCCGTCGCCTAGCCGTTTTGGAATCTCTGGACAATGGAAAACCGATTCGCGAGAGCCGCGATATTGATATTCCGCTGGTCGCACGGCATTTCTATCATCACGCAGGCTGGGCGCAACTCTTGCAGCAGGAGTTTCCCGGTTACACAGCTTGTGGAGTCGTGGGGCAGATTATTCCGTGGAATTTTCCGCTGCTCATGGTGGCCTGGAAGATTGCGCCCGCGCTGGCCACCGGAAATACGGTGGTCCTGAAACCCGCGGAGTTCACGCCCTTGACCGCGCTGGCTTTTGCCGACATCTGCTCTGAAATCGGGCTGCCTCCGGGCGTCGTGAATATCGTTACCGGCGACGGGTCAACGGGCGAGGCGCTGGTCAAGCATCCCAATGTCGACAAGATTGCGTTTACGGGTTCGACCGAGGTGGGTCGCGCCATTCGCTCGGCAACTGCGAAAAGCCACAAGAAACTTTCGCTTGAGCTGGGCGGGAAATCTCCGTTCATTGTTTTTGAAGATGCGGATCTCGATAGCGCGGTGGAAGGTCTGGTGGATGGGATCTGGTTCAATCAGGGGCAGGTTTGCTGTGCAGGCTCGCGCTTGCTGATGCAGGAGAGCATCGCTGAACCGCTGATGGCGAAAATACGCGATCGCATGGGCACGCTGCGCGCCGGTCCTCCGCTGGATAAAGCCATCGACATTGGCGCGATTGTGGCGCGGGTGCAACTGGATCGCATTCAGCGACTGGTGGATCAGGGTGTGGCCGAAGGCGCGACTTGCTGGCAACCGCAGATCGAAATGCCATCCCGAGGGTTTTATTTCCCTCCTACTCTGCTGAGCAATGTGCAACCCACTTCGATTGTTGCCCAGCAGGAGATTTTTGGCCCAGTGCTGGCGGCAATGACTTTTCGCACCCCCAGCGAAGCGGTCGAACTGGCGAATAACACGGTGTACGGTCTCGCCGCATGCGTGTGGAGCGAGAGTATTAATGTAGCGCTGCACGTTGCATCGCAGATCAAAGCCGGCGTGGTGTGGGTGAATTGCACGAACTTGTTTGACGCTTCTTGTGGATTCGGTGGGTATCGCGAAAGTGGATATGGGCGCGAAGGCGGGCGCGAAGGCTTGCTGGAATATTTGGAACCGGAGTGGTTCAAGCGTGCGCCAGCTTTGCCTGCTGGAAAGGTTACTGGCACCAGCACGGGAGAGGACACCCGCGCCTACACTTCCGATCTCCCGAGCATTGATCGCACCGTGAAGCTTTACATCGGAGGCAAGCAGGCGCGACCAGATTCCGGCTACAGCATGGAGGTTCGAGGCGCGAACGGCCAGTTGCTCGGCGAAGCTCCGCTGGGCAATCGCAAAGACATCCGCAACGCTGTGGAAGCCGCGCGCAAAGCCTCAGGCTGGGGAAAGACGACTGCGCACAATCGTGCGCAGGTTCTTTTTTACATGGCGGAGAATTTGTCGCAACGGCAGAGTGAGATCGCTCATCGGCTGGCGGCCGCAGTGGGCGAGGAGCAAGCTGCGGCGGAGTTGAGTGGGGGCATTGAGCGCATCTTCTCTTATGCGGCGTGGGCCGACAAGTTTGACGGCGCGGTTCACAATCCTCCGTTTCGGAATATTGCGATTGCGATGAACGAGGCGATTGGGACGGTCGGCGTCATTTGTCCGCAAGAAGCGCCGCTGCTGGGTTTTCTTTCGCTGGTCATGCCGGTCATCGCCATGGGCAACACGGCGATTGTTGTCCCCTCGGAAACTTATCCGCTTATTGCCGGAGATTTGTATCAGCTGTTCGATACCAGCGATCTGCCCGGCGGAGCGGTCAACATCGTGACGGGATATACGTCGCAATTGTTGAAAGTTATTGCCGAGCACGACGATGTCGATGCCATCTGGTGTTTCGCCGACGAGGCCGCCGCTTCCGCGGCGAAGGCATTCTCGGTGGGAAATCTGAAGCAGGTTTTCACCAACGAAGGCCGCGCGATCGACTGGTTTGACGTGAAGCAAGGCGAAGGCCGCTGGTTCCTGCAACATGCCACTCAGGTAAAAAATATCTGGGTGCCGTACGGCGAGTAGAGCGCGGCATGAAAGCCACTCGCAAACCTCGAGTAAAAATCTGTTGCATGGGAAGTGTGCAGGAAGCAGCGCTGGCAATCGAGTTTGGAGCATCGGCTGTGGGCTTGGTTTCTGCCATGCCGAGCGGCCCAGGCCCGATCAGCGAAGATTTGATCGCTGAAATAGCCGCTACGATTCCTCCCGCGATTGGATCTTTCTTACTCACATGCAAGCAGGACGTTGAGGGCATCGTCGCCCAACAGCGTCGTTGCCGGACGAACTGTGTTCAACTTTGTGACCGCGCTGGTATCGGGCTCGCATCGCGCCCTCAAATCGTCACTGCCGGGAATTTCTATTGTGCAGGTGATTCACGTCACTGGGCCGGAATCGGTGGAGGAAGCGCTCACAGTTGCGCCTTTCGTGGATGCGATTCTGCTCGATTCCGGCAATCAATCTCTGGCAGTGAAAGAACTTGGCGGCACTGGACGCGTCCACGACTGGACCTTGAGCCGGCAGATCCGGGAGCAATTACAGATTCCGATGTTTCTCGCTGGCGGTCTCACCTCCAATAACGTCCGACGGGCAATCGATGAAGTCGGCGCTTTTGGGTTGGATCTCTGCTCGGGGGTTCGAACCGATGGCAAGCTGGATCGCGGGAAACTGGCGGCCTTCTTTGCGGCAGTCAACTCCGTTTCGTAGAGACTTCACCACAGCACAGAGAAAACGAAATCTGTGGCTTCTTCTCTGTGACTCTGTGTCTCTGTGGTAAAAGGATTTATGGCGAAGCGTCCTCGAATTGCAGTGGTGGGAAGCGCGAACATTGACTTGACCACGTTCAGTGATCGATTCCCGAAGCCTGGTGAAACGATTTTCGGACAGAAGTTTGATTTGGGTTTCGGCGGAAAGGGTGCGAATCAGGCTGTGGCCGCGCGGCTCTGTGGCGCCGAGGTTTTCATGGTCGCCCGGGTGGGCAGCGATCTGTTTGGTCCGGCCACGATTGAGAACTTCAAGAAGCTGGGGATCGATGCCTCTCATGTAAAGCAGATTGAAGGAGCGTCGAGCGGCGTGGCGCCGATTTTTGTCGAACCCAACGGGCAGAATCGCATCTTGGTGGTAAAGGGCGCGAACGACCTCCTCAAACCCGCGGACGTAGATGCTGCGGCTGACCTGCTCAAGACCGTCGATTGCATGGTCTTTCAATTCGAGATTCCGCTGCCGACGGTTTACTACGGCGTCAGTTTTGCGCGAAAGCATGGGATTCGCTGCATCGTCAATCCGGCGCCTGCGCAGCCGATTGATCTGGATGCGCTTGCTGGCCTCGACTATCTCGTTCCCAACGAAAGCGAAGCGGAAACCATCACTGGCATTCCAGTGCGAAACGTGGACGACGCCAAGAAGTGCGCGCAGAAGTTCCTTTCGAGTGGTGTGAAGCGGGTCATTCTCACCTTGGGCGCGAACGGCTCATTACTGGCGGGGCGTGAAGGCATGGAGCATATCCCCGCGTTTCCAGTGAAAGCCATCGACAGCACCGGCGCAGGCGATGCGTTCATCGGCAGCTTTGCGGTGTTTCTCGGAGAAGGGCTGGCCGAACGCGAAGCTGTGCGGCGGGCCAATCTCTATGCGGGGCTTTCGACGACGGGCGTGGGAACGCAGAAATCGTTTTATGATCGCGCGCGATACGATGCGGAGTGGGCTTCGCAAGGTCAATCTTAGGCCGACCTAAAGCTACCCCATGTTGTACAAACCCCCTCGCTTGTATCAGAATTACGTTCCAGCCGCAGTTTTGCGGGTTATTCTCTTCTTTCATCCTTGCGGTGACGAGGCATTTCTTGTATTTCAGGCCCACCACGCTCGACGAGGCGGTCCACGTGCTTGCCCGTTCGGGAGGGCAAATCCTGGCGGGTGGAACGGACTTCTTTCCATCTCTGGGTGACCGGCCAGTTACCGGAACCGTGGTGGACATTTCTGGTCTCCGCGAAATCAAAGGCATAGTCGTTGAGCCGGACTACATTCGGGTCGGCGCATTGACGACCTGGACGGAGTTCATCAAGACTTCGCTACCGCGCTGCTTTGATGGGTTGAAAGCGGCGGCGCGAGAGATTGGTTCCGTTCAGATACAGAACCGGGCGACGGTGGCGGGAAATCTCTGCAACGCATCCCCGGCTGCGGACAGCGTTCCACCTCTGCTGGCACTCGATGCTGAAGTCGAGCTTACTTCGAGCACGGGTCTTCGCCGATTACCCCTGTCCGACTTTATTGTGGGAAACCGGAAAACACAGCGACAGCCAGGCGAAATTCTTTCTCAAATATTTGTGCCACGCACGGTGGAAGATGCCGCGTCAACCTTCCTGAAGCTGGGAGCGCGGCGGTACCTGGTGATTTCCATTGCGATGGTTGCTGCGGTTGTCCAGAAGAATTCCTCCGGACAAGTTTCCGATGCCCGCGTCAGCGTCGGCTCCTGCTCGGTTGCGGCAAAGAGGCTACCGGAGTTGGAGCGCGCTTTGCTCGGCGCTAAGGTGACAAGCGGTTTGGGATCCATCGCCACTGCGGACCATTTGAGTTTGCTGTCGCCGATTGGAGACGTTCGCGCAACTGCCGCTTACCGCCGTGACGCAGCTTTGCAGTTGGTCAGGCGCGCTCTGGATGGGTGCGGAGCGAGTTCGTAAATGGCGACCATTGCTACATCGTCGGAAACTAAGTGCCTGCTCAAGTTGGTGGTGAATGAGCGCGTGGTTTCTGTCATTGCTCCTCCCACCCAGCGGCTCTCGCGAGTCTTGCGCGAACAGCTGGGCCTGACCGGAACCAAAGTGGGATGTGACGCCGGAGACTGTGGAGCGTGTACGGTTTTGCTCGATGGAGAACCGGTTTGCGCTTGCCTGGTGGCGGTGGGCCAAGTTGGAGATCAGTCGATCACAACCATCGAAGGACTGAAATCCCGGCCTCCGCTGTTTGGCCAGCTGCAAGAATCTTTTCTCAACCACGGGGCCGCGCAATGCGGAGCTTGCACGCCAGGCATGCTGGTCTCGGCCACAGCGCTGCTCGAACGAAACTCTTCACCGTCTGAAGCCGATGTAATGGATGCGCTCGGCGGAGTCTTGTGTCGTTGCACGGGCTATCGGAAAATCATCAACGCAGTTCTCGAGGCGGGTTCAAAACCTGCGGAAGCTTCGTGTCCTGTCGCCGGATCATCCGTGGGTCAACGATTGGTCCGGTTGGATGGAAAGGGCAAGGTCGAGGGCACCGAAATTTACGGCGCAGACGAAACCCCAATTGGCACGTTGGCGTTACGTGTGATCCGATGCCCGTTTCATCGGGCGCAGTTTCGTTTTGGCGACCTCGACGGGTTCGTTGCGGCGCATCCCGGCGTGGAAGCGGTTCTTACGTCGAAAGACGTCCCTGGAGAGGATTGTTACGGAGTAATTCCACCCTTCGCCGACCAGCCAATTTTCGCGCATGAAGAAAATGGAGCACGCTATCGTGGCGAAGCTGTGGCCGCGATCGTCGGTGATACGGAAGCGATTGAAGAACTTGATCTGACAACTTTCCCGGTCAAGTGGGAAGAACTTCCTCCACTGATGACGATTGACGAGGCTCTAGCCACAGGCGCTCCGCTCATTCATGCTCAGCGTCCATAAAATGTGCTTACTCGCGGACATGTAGAGCGCGGCGACATCGAGGATGCGCTGGCGCGAGCAGACGTAGTTGTGGAGGGCGACTTCGAAACTGGCTTCGTCGAACATGCCTGCATAGAACCGGAAGCAGGATTCGCGCGACGTGTCGGCGATCAAATCGAGATTCAAGCGTGTACGCAGTCGCCTTACATGGATCGAGCGGACATCGCGAAACTTTTGGGAATTTCCCCCGAGGCTGTGCGGATTATTCCCACGGCCGTCGGTGGTGGATTTGGGACCAAGCTCGATTTATCGGTGCAGCCGTTTCTTGCACTGGCGGCATGGCGCTTGCGGCGTCCCGTGCGCATGGTTTATTCGCGCATCGAGTCGATCATGTCCACCACCAAGCGCCACCCTGCGCGCATGCGCTGCCGCGCTGGTGCAACTAAGGATGGAAGACTCTTGGCGCTGGATTTTGCCGCAGACTTCAATACTGGCGCGTACTCTTCGTGGGGGCCAACCGTCGCGGCGCGTGTTCCAGTGCATGCATCCGGCCCTTACTTTGTGCCGCACTATCGCGCTGTGACGCGAGCGGTCCACACCAACATCGTTCCTGCAGGCGCGTTTCGCGGATTCGGCGTGCCGCAGATGGCGATCGCGCAGGAACAACTCTACGATGATCTCGCTCTCAAGCTCGGAATTGACCCGCTGGAGTTTCGCATTCTAAACGCGCTGGGCAATCACGATCCCACCGTCACCGGACAAGTCATGGGCGAGGGTGTAGGCATTCGGGCATGTCTTGAAGCTTTGCGCAAGGGATGGAAAAAGGCGCGGGCTGAGGCCGTAGAATTCAACGCAAGCACGACCGGGCCACTCCGGCATGGAGTTGGCGTCGCCGGGAATGTGGTACGGCTGTGGAAACACTTCCCTGCCGAACCCATCGACGGTGCGGGTTGGGTTAAAGCGCGATGGCAGAATCGCGCTACATCAGGGGGCGGTCGACATCGGCCAGGGGTCGAATACGATCGTCGCGCAGATTTGCGCTGACTCGTTGGGCGCTCCTATCGATTGCTTCGACCTGATTTCCGGAGATACATCGATCACGCCGGATTGCGGAAAGACTTCGGCCTCGCGACAAACGTTTGTTACCGGAAAAGCGGCGCATATGGCGGGAACAGAACTTCGTCGCGCGATTCTCCAGTTGGCCGAGGCGAAAGAAAACGCGGTGATCGGCTTCGGCAGCTCTGTACTCACGATTCAGGAAGGCGGCGAGCAGCGGAATTTCTGTTTACGAGAGCTGACACTCGACGATCACGGCTATGTAACCACAGCCGAGAAGACTTTCGATCCGCCGACCAGCAAGCTCGACGAAAATGGGCAGGGACGACCATATGCTGTTTATGGATACGGCGCACATATGGCAGAGATTGAGATCGATATTGAGCTTGGGCACGGTCCGTGTCTTGCGAGTTGTCGCCGCGCACGATGTAGGCCGAGCCATTAATCCAACTTTGATTGAAGGCCAGATCGAAGGTGGCGTGGCTCAGGGACTGGGCATGGCGCTGATGGAAGAGTTCTTCCCCGGCAAAGGGGAAAACCTGCATGACTATCTGATTCCGTCGATTGGCGATATTCCTCCGATTGAATCCATTCTGATCGAAGACCCTTCGTCGATTGGGCCCTTTGGAGCAAAAGGCATCGGAGAGCAAGCGGTAATCCCTACTGCACCCGCCATTCTGAATGCGATTCATCACGCAACCGGTATACGAATGCGTAGAGTTCCGGCTACGCCGGATCGAATACGCGATGCCATACTCGAATCCGCCCGCAAGAACGGAGCCAGCCGTGGCTGACGAGGACGCAATTCGCTGCGATGCTTGCCCGGTGCTTTGCTACATCAAGCCAGGCCGCACCGGAGCCTGTGATCGTTACGGCAATCGCGATGGCCAACTGGTGCGGCTTGATCCGCACATCGTACTGGATCGGGCTTTGACACGGGGGGATTCTGTCGTCCCATTCCTCGATCGTGAGCGCGACTGGGACGGCAACATCGTGAAGGGCCCGGAAACTTTTGTTACGGCGATTGGTGCGGGCACGACCTATCCCGACTATAAACCTGCCCCCTTCATCATTTCTTCGGAGGTCGCGGGCGTCGACACTGTGACCGTAGTCACCGAGGGAATATTCAGTTACTGCGGAGTGAAGGTAAAGATCGACACCGATCGGCATCTGGGACCGGAGCGCAATCTGGTGCGCGCAAAAGGCGAGCCAGTCGGTCACGTAACGACCGGCGAGTATGGTTCGCAAATGCTGTCGCTGGGCGGAGTTCGTCATCTCACCGGAGGAAGTAGAAACGAAGGCAACGTCACCTGCGAAACATTGCTCAATCTTTGCAACGGCAAAGCTGCTGAGCTGAGCATCGACGAGGGTGCGAATGTGGTGGTGCAGGCCGGGAAGCCGCCCATCGTGAATGGCGTTCTAGAGGAGCGGATGCGTGTGGGCTGCGGTTCGGCCACCATCGGCATGTTCGCGAAGCAGTGGCATGGAAAGATCGACGATGTAGTTGTGGTGGACGACCACATCACCGGGATCCTGTCCGAGCACCAGGCCGGAAAGATGCTTGGTATTCCGGAGACTGGCATCAAGATGAGGGGCCGGCGGTCAACCCCGGGACGATATTTTCGCGTAGCGGAGCCAGGTACGGCATGGGGCGGAACGAATATTACCGATCCGCTCTCCATCCTCGCGGAGTTCGATCCTAAAATTGCGTGGTCCGGATTGCGGCTCTTGATGGTGAGTACCACGGGCGAACATTATGCCTACTACGAATTGGATGAGTCGCTTCGTCCCATTGAAAAAGATTTGCCAAAGTCGTTGCGGGTTTCAGTGGATAGGATAAAAGAAAATTGTGAGCCCGCGCTTTCGACTGTACTGTTCATGGGTGGTGCAGGCGGTTCGTTGCGTGCTGGAGTCACCGAGAATCCCGTAAAGTTGACGCGTTCCGTGCGGGACTCATTGACTCGTGTCACCTGCGGCGGCGCACCGGTTTACGTGTGGCCAGGCGGGGGTATCACGCTGATGGTGGACGTCAGTCGCATGCCTGAAAATGCCTTTGGCTATGTGCCAACGCCGGCGCTGGTGGCGCCCATTGAGTTCACGCTTAAGCTCGATGACTATTCGGCGCTCGGGGGATACATGGATCGAGTACGATCGCTGAGTTCGCTGATAAATGACGAAGGCCGCGTTCACGTTTCGCCGCGCCCGGACAATCCGTGGCCATTGCAGGAGCGCAAAGGAAAGGGGTCCCGTACATGAGGGCGCAGGTAAAACTTCTACCCGACGGACGGCGCTTGCATCTTCAGGATGGGCCAATCGACATCGTGCTTGAGGCGTTTGGTGCGGAGGATCAAATTCAAGCCGCTTACCAAGCTGCCGCGGACCGATTTGTCGCCGTGCTCGACGAACTTTGCGGCGAGCTTCCCCGGTTGCGTGCGCAGGCACATAGTGGACAAACGGCGCCGAGGGGTGTTGTGGCTCGTCGCATGTTCGCGGCTGTCCTGCCTTATTCGGACGAAACTTTTATCACGCCAATGGCAGCCGTCGCGGGGGCGGTCGCGGAGGAGATTTTGCTGGCAATGACCACAGCGGCCGATCTTAGAAGGGCTTATGTGAACGATGGCGGCGACATTGCGGTGCATGTTGGCGAAGGGGAGAAGTTCGTCGTTGGTATGGCCGATGGTGTGGGCCCCTCACTGTTTGGGACGGTGGTTCTCGGATCCGACCGGTCGCCGGGACATTTGGTTTGCCCGCCTCAGTTGCAGACGCTACATCTATTCGACAGCCTTTGTTGCAACGCTCGAACAGCTATGCCGCCCAACACCAAGATTGTTTTGTAGCCGAAGCGCGCGGCATTGCGACGAGTGGATGGCGCGGACGCAGTTTTTCTCTGGGCATCGCGGATGCAGTTACGGTGCTGGCAAAGACCGCAGCGATGGCGGATGCGGCCGCAACTATCATCGCGAATGCTGTCGATTTGCCAGGGCATCCCAGCATTTCGCGAAAGCCGGCAAGTGAACTTTCGCCGGACAGCGATCTTGGAGATCGCCTTGTAACCTGCTGCTGTGGGAGAGCTAACGTCCGCGGAGGTATCTGCGGCCTTAGATCGCGGCGCGGCTTGCGCTGAGACTCTGATCTCCCGGAGATTGATTGCGACGGCGGCACTGTGTCTGCAAGGAATCAGCCGCGTGGTGCCTTCGGGCGAGCCAACCCGGAATCAATTTCCGGTTTCGCTATCGCCTCGCCAGAGGAGCACGGCCCATGCATGAGGTGCAACTGCGAAAGAAGTTGGTCAGTGTGGAAGAAATCTTTCACGAGGGTGGACCGGTTTCGGCCGTGCCGCTGCGGAGGGCGGCTTGCCTGGCCATCATCCACAATCCGTTTGCGGGCAAGTATGTGGAAGATATTGCCGGGTTCATGGACGATCTTAAACCCCTTGGTTTAGATATGGCGAAATCGCTGGTTGCGGCGCTGGGCGGCGATATCAAACTCATTGAGGGCTACGGCAAGGGTGCGATCGTTGGCTCGTCTGGCGAACTGGAACACGGTGCGCTTTGGCACGTTCCGGGCGGCTACGCAATGCGGGACAGTTCTGGGCGGCGCGAAAGCGATTGTGGCATCCACTAAGAAAGTTGGCGGGCCCGGCACGCGACTCGACGTGCCGATCACTCACATTAATGCTTCGTATGTGCGCAGCCATTTTGATGCCATGGAAATTGGGCTTGCCGATGCGCCGCGTGCGGATGAAATCTTGTTGGCGCTTGTGATGACTACAGGTCCGCGCGTGCATGCTCGCGTGGCAGGACTGAAAGCATCCGAGGTCAAAGGGGAGGACGGGCTGCGCTGATGGCGGAACCTACGAAAGCAAGAATTCGCAAGATCGTTACATTTCTCGAAGAGACGCGCACGGAGATGGGCCGCGCGATTGATCCGCCGACAAGACGAGCGGCAGCGGTAGCTGTTATTGAAAATCCTTGCGCCGGCAAGTATGTCGAAGATCTTTCCGAATTGATGGCTTTCGGTGAGGAACTGGGCGGGTTGCTCACGCAGCGTGCAGTTGCCGCTCTTGGCGTTTCTCCCGCAGCCGTGGAGAGCTACGGAAAGGCTGCGGCCGTCGGCGAGAACGGAGAGATCGAGCATGCAGCCGCTATCCTGCATCCCAAGCTGGGTGCGCCCGTGCGCAAGTTTCTAGGCAGAGGCGCCGCGTTGATTCCGTCGTCGAAAAAACAAGGTGGGTTGGGCCTAGCTCTCGATATACCCCTAGGGCACAAAGATGCCGCGTTCGTCCGCAGCCATTTCGATGGCATGGAAGTGCGCATCAACGATGCTCCTCGAGCGAACGAAATCATGGTAGCCGTCGCGGTCACCGACAGTGGACGTCCGTTGCCCCGGGTCGGAGGCTTAACCAAGGATCAGATCAAAGGTGAGGACGGGCTGCGATAGATAAGGCGCCAATCGACTTCCATTTCTGTCTACAAACTATCTGGAGAACCGAATGACCTTTTTTCGATCTATGTTTGTCGTTCTTGTGCTTGGGTTTCTGATTTCCGCTTCGGCTTGGTCTCAGTCTTCAAAAGAAAAGGCAGATTTGCTGATCTCCGATGGAACGGTGGTCACCATGGACGGCGCGCGCACCATCTATGTTGACGGCTCGATTGTCGTGAAGGGCGACACGATTATCGCGGTTGGGCCGCGCAGTGACATCGAAGCAAAGTACGTGGCCGCGCAGACAATCGATGCGAAAGGCAAGCTCGTTCTGCCCGGATTCATCAACGGACACACGCATGTGCCCATGACTTTGTTCCGCGGACTGCACGACGATGTCACACTGAACGATTGGCTCTACAAATACATTTTTCCAGCTGAAGCAAAGAACGTGAACGAAGAGTTCGTTCGCTGGGGAACACGCCTGGCGGCAGCGGAACAGATTCGCGGCGGCGTCACGACTTTTGCCGATATGTACTACTTCGAGGACGCCGTTGCCGAAGAAACCAAGGCCGCAGGCATGCGCGGCGTGCTGGGTGAGACGTTCATCGATTTTCCGGCACCTGACAACAAGAGCAATGCCGAGATGCTTGCCTACACCGAGAGGTTTTTGAAGAAATGGCAGGGCGATCCTTTGATCCATGCTGCCGTGGCTCCGCATTCGATGTACACCTGTTCGCAGAAAACCCTTCAGGATGCTTCCGCACTGGCACGTAAATACCATGCGCCGATCTTGATTCACGTCGCGGAAATGAAAAAAGAACGGGACGACAGCGAGAAGCAACACGGAATGTCGCCGGTGCAATACTTGGACAAGGTCGGCGTGCTTGGGCCGGACGTCGTGGCGGCGCACTGTATTTTCGTCGATGAGGCGGATTGGAAGACTCTTGCGCAACGGCAGGTTGGGTGCGTACACAATCCGTCAAGCAACATGATGCTGGCCAGCGGAGTTTCGCCGGTCGCCGAAATGCGATCCGCTGGAGTCGCCGTCGGTCTTGGGCACAGACGGGCCCGCGGGGAGCAACAACGATTTGGACCTCATGGAAGAAATGGACCTGACCGCGAAACTTGCGAAGATCACTCATATGGATCCGCTGGCGATGAATGCAAAAGCAGTCGTGGAAATGGCAACTATCGACGGAGCGAAAGCACTTCATCTCGAGAAAGAAATCGGCTCATTGGAAGCCGGAAAGAAAGCCGATCTGATATTGATTGGCCTCGACGAGCCCAATGCCGTTCCAATGTTCGATATCTACGCGCAACTGGCTTACGCGCTAAAGGGCAGCGATGTGGAGTCCGTAGTTATCGGCGGGAAGGTCGTTATGCGTGATCGACAGTTGCTTACGGTGAATGAAGAGGAAGCCCTGGCGAAAGCTCGCGAGTATCGAAAGACGATTGCTGCTTCGCTGGGTCTGCCGTAATCTCCTCGGACCGCACCACTAAGTTACAGTTTTACGACTTGCGGCACTTTGGTTGCCGGGGGCGTGTTGCGGCTGCGTTGGATGCTTACGACTCCGTCGATGACCACCATGCCGATTCCTGGCAGGTCTCCCTTTTGAATGCTGTCGAGAAGATTTTTTCCGGACGAATGTTGCGCCTTGTCCAAGAAGACGAAGTCAGCGTCGCGACCTGGGCTGATCAGCCCGCAGTTCAGCCTTCTTTGGCGCGCGGTGTTTCCTGTGGCAAAACAAACTGCGATCTCAGCCGGAATTTCGCCGAGCGATGACAGCATGGAAATCACCCGCAATATTCCCAGAGGCTGAACTCCGGAACCAGCGGGGCAATCCGTACCCAGAATCACGCGCTCCAAATGATTGAGTTGGCCCGCAGTCCGAGCTGCCAGCAAGGCTGAGCGCTCGTTGCCGTTGTGCACTATCTCAAGCGCGCGCGAACTGCGTTCGCAGATGGTCAAGATCTGATCGTCGGGAAGAGCCGTGTGTCCACCGTTGATGTGTCCAATCACGTCCGTGTCGGCCGCGAGCACTACGTCTTGGTCAATCAAACTGGAACCAGGAATGGAAGGCCCACCGGTATGGATCGTGCTTTGAATTCCATACTTTCGCGCCCAGGAAACCATCTGTCCCGCAGTCGCGCCGTCTTTCACGCTGCCGAGGCCGATCTCTCCCAAAATACTTATTCCGGCAGCGGCCAATTCCTTGAAGTCTTCTTCCACCATTCCGTGTTCCACGATCGGCGCACCAGCCAGGACCTTTACTCCGCCCGGACGAAATCCAGCAAATGCCCGTTGCGCGAAAATCGCCATGGCTTTCAGTCCGACGATATCTTTGGGACGACCGGGCAGGTGGACTTCACCGGCAGAGACCATCGTCGTCACACCGCCATGCAGACAACTGTCAATCCACCCCAGTTGATTCTGGCGCGGCGTCCAGTCGCCTGCGGCTGGGTGTACGTGGCTGTCGATCAATCCCGGCGTAAGCGCACAGCCATTGGCGTCTATAATCGTGGTTGCGTTGTCGGTATCAATGTCTTTGAATTTGCCGACGGCGGCGATTTTTCCGTCGACCGCCACCACTGTGTCGGCATCAAGAATGGGCTGGGCAATGTCACCGCTAAGCAAAAGCCCAATGTTGCGGATTACCAGCCGGGTTGGAGCAGAAATGTGGGCTGCGTGATCAAGCGCCATGGGCCACCCGTCGGAGGAATCCGAATTTTCAGACGGCGACAGTATTGCAGATCACTGGGGGTCCAGCAAACCCACTACCAAAACCACAAAGGACACAAAGTTGTACAAAGGGTTATCCAATTGTCTCCTTGGTATGCTTCGTGGTTAGCGGCTCTGGCTTCTTCATGGCTAAATTCAGGATTTGCAAGTAGAATCCCGATGCTGAACATGCGATCTCCGAATACGATTTTGTGGTGTGTCGACGCGCAAAAGGATTTCATGTTGCCCGGCGGTAAGCTTTACGTGCCGGGAGCAGAAAAGATACTCCCCAACATCCACCGCCTGGTCGATCGAGCCCGCGAAGGCCACGCGTTTCTGGTCTCCCACGGTTGCTTTCACACCGAGGATGATCCCGAATTCGAGATATTTCCCCGCGCACTGCGTAAAAGGCACCCCAGGTGCCGACTTTGTCCCCGAGAGTATTGCGGCGCACCACGTTCGCGTTCCGAACGAACCGGATTCGCTCCTACCGGAAGACCCTCATCAACACTCGCAAATCATTCTCGAAAAACAAACGCTGAACATCTTTGAGAGCCGCCACGCACACGCTTTGCTGGAGCGCCTCCACCAGAAAGCTGAGTTCATCGTTTTCGGAGTGGTCACGGAGTATTGCGTCCAGTTCGCTGCCAAGGGACTACTGGAACGGGGCAGAAAAGTCTCCGTCGTCAGCGACGCAATCGAAACGCTCAGTCGCGAAGCGGGAGAGCAATCCATCTCTGAAATGAAAATTCTGGGCGCGAATCTCGTCACCACGGACGAAGTTCTTCGACGAATTGCAAACACCAAGTGATTTCCCACATCCGATTCGGGAACCTCCACAATAAATCTTGACATTGATCGCGGCATCCAGTTATATGGTCGCATTGTCACAGACCTAAAAGACTTAGCAAAAGAGACGCCGGGCTCCGCCTTCGGAAGCTCGATAACCTCCGGGAGGGTTGTGATGCCGACTAAGCGTTCGCTTCTCGTGGTGGTTTTTTCCTTGTTCGTGCTTGCGGTTTGCCCACTTGTGCAAGCACAGTCGAACGGAAGTTTCTCCGGAACAATCACCGACAAGACCGGATCGGTAATTTCGGGCGCGACCGTACGAGCCACTTCACAAAGCACTGCGTTGATCCGCGAGGCGAAAACCGACGACACCGGGCATTATTTAATTCCTTTGCTGCCCGTCGCCGATTTCACCATTCGCGTTGAGTCACAAGGTTTCCAGCCTGCGGAGCGCAAGGACGTCCGGCTGCAAGTGGATGAGCATCTCGAGTTGAATTTCACCCTCGCACTTGGCGCGGTCACGGAGAGCGTGGAAGTAAGCGCAACCGAGGTTGCGGTGCAGACAACGAATCCGACGTTAGGACAGGTCATTACCGCCGAGCAAGTTGCGGACCTGCCATTGAACGGGCGCGATTTCGTGCAGTTGGCAACCCTAACTCCCGGCACGACTCAGGAAACCAATCCCAATAGCTTCTTCAACGGTGGCGCCAGCAGCGAAGTGTCGGCTCGCGGAACTTTCTCGTTATCGGTTGGCGGATCGCGCGCTCAAAGCACCGACTGGCTTTACGATGGCAACGATAACAATGAACTGACGGCTGGCGGCATCTCGATTTTGCCTTCGATTGATGCCATCCAGGAATTCAAGGTCCTGACCTATAACTATTCGGCTGAATACGGCACGCGCGCGGGTCCGACCGTTTTGGTCACCACGAAGTCGGGTTCGAACGCATTTCATGGGTCGCTATTCGAGTATTTCCGCAATACCAAGCTCGATGCCAGCAGCTTCTTCGCCGCTACCAAAGAGCAATTCAATCTGAACCAGTTCGGCGGTTCGTTGGGCGGAGCTCTCCAAAAAGACAAGACATTTTTCTTCCTGGACTACGAAGCCAAGATGCAGCGCCACGGGATACCGTTCGTAGGCTTGGTCCCGACTTCGGCCATGATGGCGGGTGATTTCACTCTGGATCCCTTTGGCAATCCGAGAGGGTCTGCCGCCTTCCCGAATCTTGCGAACCCTGTATGCCACCGGCGGCGACACGCGTTTCCAGTGCGACGGAGGCGGCAATCCTCTTGCCCCGAACGCAGACGGAACCCAGCCAGCCGGGGTCGATTGCAATAAGATTCCCGCAGCCATGTTCGACAAAGTCGGCGCGAAAATGATTCAGCTTTATCCGGCGACGAACGCGAACAACGCTGCGTTGGGCTACAACTTCACCAACGTTCCCGTCAGAAAGCTCAACGAAGGCAAGTTCGACATCCGCTTGGATCACAACTTCTCCAGCAAGGACACGGTGTTTGCCCGCTTCAGCTACGATCAGGCGGTATCGTTCGTTCCTGGCGGTTCTCCGGGATTCGCTGAGGCGAATGCTTTCGCCAGTACGCAGGACATCAACAACCACGGCCGCAATGTGGCGATTTCCGAGACGCACGTTTTCTCCGATCGCACCATCAATCAGGTAAGCGGGGGCTTCAACCGGATTTTCAACCACATCAAGTCTTTCGGCGATTCCAGCTGCGCGTCGGCGAATATCGGCATTCTGGGCGCCAATCTGGACAGTGTTTGCCCGGGTGCGCCTCCGGGCCTGACCCAGTCCAGCAAGGACTGCATGAGTTGCGGATTGAGTTCGACACAATTGAGCAATTACTGGTCTTTGGGAGACCGCGGTTTTGCTCCGTTCCAAGGCGGGACAAACGTCTTCTCGATTTCGGATACGTTGGACATGATTCGCGGCAAGCATGATGTCCGTGTTGGTTTCGGAATACGCGCCAATCAAATGAATGTCCGGACTAATGGCTTCCAGGACGGTTTCTTCATCTTGAACGGCGGTAGTGGATCGTTCACCGGCGACGATGCGGCTGACCTGCTCCTGGGTCAAGTCAGCGGCGCTATTCACGACCAGACGTTTGACGGTGCCACCACTGGCCGTCGTTGGAAGGTTTTCCGTCCCTTCGTTCAGGACGATTGGCGAGTCTCTAACAACCTCACACTGAACCTCGGCCTGGCCTGGTCATTGGCCACGCCCGAGACTGAAGCAGAAGGCCGTCAGTCAAACTTCAATTTCTCAACGGGCAAGTATTTGGTTGCCGGATCGAGTCCGGAAAAGAATTGCGCGATCTGCATCCCGTCGAGCGGAAGCGTGGGAGTGCAATTCGACAAGACCGCCCTCGAACCGCGCATTGGCGTGGCTTGGAAGCCCATGGGAAGCCAGAACACCGCGATTCGCGCTGGTTATGCCATCTTCCACGATTCAGCGTGGAGCCAGGGCGCGCAGGGACTTTGGCAGAACCCGCCGTATTACGCTGAAACTGACAATTTCAATTACTTCCCGGGCGGGCCGTGCCCATTCAATAACGCATCATCCGCCAATCCACAAGACTGCGGATTGCAGCGCGCTTTCCTGCCGGGCTTCACCGCACAGCCAGACCCCGCAAATTTCACGGGGACGATTAACGCGCAAAACCTCGATTTCAAACAAGGCATGGTGCAGCAGTTCAACCTGAATGTTGAGCGCCAAATCCCCGGAAACGTTGTACTCACCGCAGGGTACGCGGGTTCGCGCAGCACCCACATTTTGACTATCGGCCTGAATGAGAATGTCGGATCTCCAGCAGCCTGCGGCGTTGTCGCTGGTTACACTCTCGGCTGCGGACCCGGCGGAACCGCATTCACCGCGCCATATGGCCCGTTCACCAATGTGGCGAATGTCTCCGACAATGGTAGGGCACGGTATGACTCGCTTGCAGATCAAAGCTGAGACCAAGAACTCGCGCCACGGTCTTTACGCTCTCGTAGGTTATACCTGGTCTCGCACTTTCGACTCTGGATTCCCGGATGGCGCCGGTACGACTCCGGGCGCAACTTACTGGCCGCTTCCCAACACTCAGAAGGCGGATTGGGGATTGTCGCAACTCAACCTCAATGATCAGTTCACCGCCAGCATCCTGTACGATCTGCCGTTTGGGAAAGGCAAGAAGTTCGGCAGTAACTGGAGTGGCGCTGCAAACACGATCCTGGGAAATTGGAAAGTCAACGTAATCGAAAAAATCACCTCCGGGTTTCCGCTCTTCATCGTCAACAGCGCCAACGATTCCGGAGTATTCTTCCAGTGGAACGGCGCTGGCTTGAACCGTCCCGATGAAGTAGGCGACCCAAATAAGGGAGGCACCGTGGCCGCCAATCCGACCTGCATTGCGCCGGCCAAAGTACATACGACGGCGAATTGGTTCAACCCTTGCGCCTTCATGGCACGCGGCTCCAGGAGAACTGGGAGACGCGAGCCGCGCACCGGTCAACGGACCACATTTTGTAAATACGGACTTCTCGGCGATCAAAGATTTCCCGCTGCCGTATCGCGAGGGAATGAACCTGCAATTCCGCGCCGAGTTCTTCAACCTGTTTAATCACCCGCAGTTCTTCTTGCCCGGCACGAGCGCTACCGGAATGCAAGACTTAGCCTCGCCTTCGAGTTTCGGGGTGATCACGCAAACCGTGAACAATCCGCGTGTGATCCAGTTTGCCCTGAAATTCAGTTTCTAAAACGAGCTGCTGAGGAATTGTGGCGCGAGGTGATTTTGAAGAGTCTCATCGCGGCGATCCGAGAGACGTAGCGAGCTACGTCTCTACATTTGCGACCTCATTCATGAACCGGGGCTTTTTCCTCTGCCGCATCTCGATCGCTTGTCTTCTCGCCTTCCTGTTCAGTTTCCGGGTTTCGGCGGATGAATGGAAGGCCCAGCATCCGCTGGTTTCGCATACCGGCGTGATGAATCTTTCCGACCTCCCGCCGCCGGGCGAAGTATTTTTCTTTGGACCGGAAAATCCTGCGGATGCTGCTGCATGGCTTGGTGGGCTCAAGGCTTGGCGCGAGGATCGGCGCACTCGTGCTGCGCTTCGACGGTTCGCAATTCGAGCGTCCCGAGTTGGAGTGGACACAGCACGTCTTCTCTCAGGTTCAGTTGCTCATTTGGGATCGGAGTTTTTACGATCCGGACAAGGGCGAATATACCGTCGACCGTTTTCTCGCCGAAACCGAAAGCCGCATCGGCCCCATTGATGCCGTTCTCATCTGGCACGTGTATCCCAACCTCGGAGTAGACGATCGCAATCAGTTCGATATGCTTCGCGACCTGCCCGGCGGAGTGCCCGGGCTTCGCCGGATGGTGGAGCAATTTCATCGTCGCGGCGTAAAGGTGTTCTTTCCCATCCTCGCATGGGATGCGGGTACTCGCGAGGAAGGCGTATTTCCTTGGATTGCAATCGCGCAATTGCTCAACGACATCGGCGCCGACGGCATTAACTTCGATACGCTGGAGAGCGTTCCCGCCCAATTCCGGCAAGCCTCCGACGCGAGCGGACACCCGCTCGCCCTTGAGCCGCAGTTTCAACCCCGCGACGAGTCGCTCGCCTGGACGAACATCAGCTGGAACGACTGGGTCACATGGGAAGGCAAAGAATATCCGTTCATTCCCATGGTCAGTAAGACCAAATGGCTTGAGCCTCGCCATATGGTCAGCGTGACCGACCGCTTCACGCGTGACAAGACCGACAGCCTGCAGCACGCGTTCTTCAACGGCCAAGGCTACGCCACGCTCGAGAACCTGTGGGGCTTCTGGTATGGAACGAACGCAAACGATGCGGAAGCCATCTTGCGTTTCACGCGTATCGAACGCGCCATGGCAGAGAATCTTCGCAGCCCTGACTGGGAACCGCACGCCGCGATGATGCAGACTGGCGTTTTTGCCAGCCGTTTTCCGACATCCACGAGTACGTTTTGGACCATCGTCAATCGCAATGAATACGACGTCACTGGCGAACAACTCCGTGTCGCCTATCGTTCCGGGATGCACTACTTCGATCTGTGGCATGGAGCGGAACTGACTCCGGTTGTGCGCGATGGCAAAGCAACTCTGAGCTTCGACCTGGAAGGGCGCGGCTTCGGGGCGGTTCTCGCGACCGAAGCAAATCCGCCCTCTGGTCCTCTCCACGATCTTCTCGCGTACATGGCCGGGCGCTCGCGTCGTCCTCTGTCCAGTTATTCGCGGGAGTGGAAGGCGGTGCCGCAGACGCATGGTTGAAATGAAAGCCACACCTCGCGCCGCCGTCGGCGCCCGCGAACATGATCCGCATTCCCGAGGCTGATTACGACTTTCAAGTGAGCGGGATCGAAATCGAGGGTGGTAACGATCCAGGCGTCGACGTGCAGTATCCGTGGGAAGACACGCCACGGCGGGCTCCATCGCCACCAAATCCACATTCACAGCTTCTATATCGATCGGACGCCGGTCACGAATGCCGAGTTCAAGAAATTCCTGAGCGTAACGCAACTACCATCCGAAAGACGACCACAACTTCCTGCGAGCCTGGAAAGATGGGAACTATCCCGAAGGCTGGGACAACAAACCCGTGACCTGGGTTTCGATCGAAGACGCCCGCTCGTTCGCCGCGTGGGCCGGCAAGCGTCTGCCGACAGAATGGGAGTGGCAACTGGCTGCGCAATCCACGGACGGGCGCACCTACCCTTGGGGCAACGACTGGAACCCGCAGGCACTGCCTGCCGCTGATCGCGGCCACACCATGCGTCCGCCGGCAAATGTGGACGCATTCCCTCAGGGCGCCAGCCCATTTGGCGTGCTCGACATGATCGGTAACGTCTCGCAGTGGACCGACGAATATCGCGATCCCCACACCCGCGCAGCCATTGTCCGCGGCGGAGCTTCTTATCAACCTCTGGGTTCGATTTGGTACTTCCCGCAGACCTATCGCCTCGACGAGCACGAGAAATATCTTCTGATGTCACCCGGACGAGATCGCGCCGCGACCATCGGATTTCGCTGTGTCGCCGATGCCCCGTAGCTCCTATAGTTCGGCTTTTTCGATGCAATATCAACGAGTTCCAAACGCTGCCCGTTTGACACGCTAGCCCCTGTCCACGTAATTTCAAACTTCTGCCCCCAATGAGCGTCCAACCTGGTGGAGGTTCCATGTCGCGTCGTTTACTCAAGAGTGTTTTCCTTGTGGTGGTTCTCGCCGCCCTGTCGGCTGCGCAGGATATCGCTTCGTTCGAGAAGCGCATCACGGTCACCAAGCTGGACAACGGGCTGACCGTCGTCATCTGTGAGCGCCCCGAGGCTCCGGTATTTTCCTTTTACACGCACGTCGATGCGGGCTCGGCGCAGGATCCGCTGGGGAGCACCGGTCTTGCCCACATGTTCGAGCACATGGCCTTCAAGGGAACCGACAAGATTGGCACCACTGACTACGCAGCCGAGAAAGTTGCCTTGGCGAAAGTCGAAGTAGCTTACGCCGCCTATATTGCGGAGCGCGACCGTGGGGTTGGGCGGGATGAAGCCAAACTTAAGGACCTTCGAAAAATCCTGGAAAGACGCAACCGCGGAGGCACAGAAGTACGTAAAGCCGAATGAATTTTCCCAAATTCTGGAGAGCAACGGCGTCGAGGGTCTGAATGCTTCGACCAATCTCGATGAGACAAACTATTTTTACTCGCTGCCCGAAAACCGGCTGGAACTCTGGGCGTATCTGGAATCGGAGCGATTCCTGCATCCCGTGATGCGTGAGTTTTACAAAGAGCGCAATGTGGTGATCGAGGAGCGCCGTTTGCGCTCGGACAGCAATCCCGTTGGGCCGCCTGCTTGAACAGTTCACCACGGCTGCGTTTCAGGCCCACGAATATCACCGGCCGACTATCGGTTGGGTGTCGGATCTGAATACGTTTTCCGCAACCGACGCGCAGAAATTCTTTGACGATTACTACATCCCATCGAACATGGTGCTGGTGGTCGTGGGCGATGTAAAGCCAGCGGAAACGTTGGCCTTGATAAAGAAATATTTTGGACGGATCCCGTCTGGCCCAAAGCCCGATGAAAGAACGACCACGGAGCCTCCGCAAAATGCGGAACGTCGGGTGGTGCTGCACGACGCCTCGCAGCCTCTTTACCTGGAGGGTTATCACCGGCCCGACTACAAGAGCCCGGACGATGCGGTCTACGACGCCATCGCTGATTTGATGTCAAGCGGACGCACTTCGCGGCTGTATCGGGTTCTGGTCCGCGACAAGAAGATCGCCGCTTACTCCGCGGGCTTCACCGGATTGCCCGGCAATAAGTACCCGCATCTGTTCGCATTCTATGCCTACCCGCTTCCCGGCCATAAGCCGGAGGAGATGGCCGCCGCGATCCATGAAGAGATTGAGCGGATCAAGAACCAAGACGTCAGCGACGAGGAGTTGAAGATGATCAAGACGCGTGCCAAGGCCAATTTGATTCGTGGCTTAGGCAGCAATGAAGGGCTGGCATTCCAGCTCGGAATCGCGCAAGCACGCTACGGCGATTGGCGCGAACTGTTCCGCCAGGTGGATCGCATCGATAAGGTGAGCAAAGCCGACATTCGCCGTGTCGCCACGCAGACGTTCGTTCCGACCAATCGGACTGTGGGAATTATCGAGACCGCTGCTCCTCCATCCGCTGATGCGAGCAAGGGAGGTGCGCAATGAACCGCCAATTCTTAGCTCTTATCGCAATTCTTGCTTGCGTCGTCTCCGCTCCAGCACAGGTCTCCAACTGGGAACAGATCAAGATTCCATCTCTGCCGGCTTTTCATCCCCAGGAACCGAAGCGGATTGAACTGCCGAATGGCATGGTGATCTTTCTACAAGAAGATCATGAATTGCCTCTGATTGACGGTGTAGCGCGTATTCGCGGCGGATCGCGTTCGGAACCAGCCAATAAGACCGGAATGCTGGACATTTATGGAGAAGTTTGGCGGACCGGAGGCACCAAGGCTCAGACCGGCGATCAACTGGACGATTTCCTGGAAATCCGCGCCGCCAAGGTCGAGACCAACAGCAACGGCGATTCAACCAGCATTTCATGGTCCTGCCTGAAGGGAGACTTCGACGACGTTTTTAAAGTCTTCAATGAGCTGCTACTAAGTCCCGAGTTCCGAGCCGACAAACTTGATCTCTCGCAAAAGAACATGGACGATTCCATCTCGCGGCGCAACGACGAAGTCGATGAGATTGCGAGCCGCGAGTCCGGCAAGTTGGTTTATGGCGCGAATAATCCCTATACTCGCGAGCCCGAGTACGCCACGGTAGCCGCCATCACTCGGCAGGACCTGCTGGATTGGCACAAGGCACACGTCTATCCCAATAACATCATCCTGGGCGTGGTGGGAGATTTTGATTCCGCGGCGATGGAAGCCAAGCTGCGCCAAGCGTTTGGTGCGTGGCCCAAAGGTCCGGCGGTCAAGGCGCCCGACATCCAATTCGAACCCGCCAAGCCTGGCTACTACGTGGTCGACAAATCTGACGTGAACCAGAGTTCCATTCGCATGGTGGAACTGGGCATCCGGCGCGACAATCCTGACTACTACGCCACCCAGGTTTTCAATGAAGCGTTCGGCGGGGGATTTTCTTCACGGCTGGTGCAAAGTATTCGCACGGCTAAGGGATTGGCCTACGACGTAGGTGGCGGTATTGGAAGCGCCTTCGACCATCTCGGCGTAGTGCGCCTGTCGATGGGAACCAAGAGTGCGAGCACGGTAGAGGCGATTCAGGCGCTCTTCGAGCAGATTGATGGATTGGCGAAAGAATCCTATTTCTGACGACGAGATCAAACGCGCGAAGGATGCGATCTTGAATGGGTTCGTCTTCAACTTCGACTCCCCGGAGAAAGTTCTGCGCGAACGCATGGCGTATGAATTTTACGGATACCCGGCCGACTATCTGGAACGCTATCGGGCGGGCATCGACAAAGTGCAGACTGCCGATGTGGCACGCGCCGCAGCCAAATATCTACATAAAGATAAGCTCGCGGTACTAGTGGTTGGCAACACCTCAGAATTTGGAACCCCGATGTCGTCGCTGGGAGCGGTGACCAAAGTGGACATCACCATTCCCCCACCGCCGGGCGAGAAAGAGGAAACGCCAGCAGCTAAACCCGCGGCGTCGAATCCCGAAGGCAAAGCTTTGGCGGCGAAGGTTGCAGCGTCGATGGGGGGCGTCGAAAAGCTTCAGTCGGTAAAGGCTCTACGGGTGAACTTTACGGAGGGCGACGCCGGCTCGCCACAAACGCCGATCGAAGTAACGATCGCGTTTCCTGATCGGGTGCACGTAGGTGTGCAGACCCCCAACGGTCTTCTGAACATCGTGGTTTCGCCGGATGTGGGATTCATGTCCGCGGCCGGCATGGGTGTGCGTGATCTGCCCGCGGAACAAAAGTCGGACAGCTTGGCGCAGATTCACCATGATCCGGTGTATATCGCGCAGCATGTAAATGACCCAGCGTTCACGTTTACCGCAGGAGGAACGGAGAAGATCGGCGACGTGGAAGCGTCGGTGGTCGATATTGGGGGCGCGATACCTTGGATTCGCTGGTATGTCGATCCCAAGAGCGGACGGATTCTGCGCGAGACGTATAAAGGAGCGGGCCAGGGCGGTCCTTTTGAAGGCGAGACTGAACTCAGCGACTGGCGCACCGCGGACGGTTTGACTCTGCCCTATTTGCACCAGAACAAACAGAATGGCAAAGATTCAAGTAGCGTGCAGTACACGGCGATACAGATTAATCCCCAGATAGATCCCAAATTGTTCGAGAAACCGGCGGCGGAGGCTAAACCGTAGGCGCTGGGGTCGCCGTCCTAACAAAAGCGAGCCGCGGAACTTTTTTCCTTACCTTTGCGTATCTCAAGCGTCCATGCTTAGGAGGTGACGTGTGCGCCAACGATTCCTGGTTTTGCTGACCGCTGTTTTTGCCTTAACGTCTTTGTACGCTCGCGGTGATGAGTGGAGGAAAGAGTTCGCGATTTCCGGCAAGGCCAGACTGCGGGTAGAGACCAACGACGCCGATATCCGCATCTCGGCTGGGGATGGAACGGAGATGCAAGCTCAGGTGATCACCGAGGGCTACAAGATCGGCGAAAACGACGTCCGGGTGACCAGCCGCCAAACTGGAGATCAGGTTGAAATCGAAGTGCATCGGCCGAGTGGACTGCACATGTCGATGGGCTGGCATGAACGGTACATTCGCGTCGAAGTCAAAGTGCCACGCGAGGCCGATCTCAATCTGCACAGCGCAGACGGCAATATCCGCGTGGAAAATGTTAAGGGCGAGTTGCGAATTGAGTCGGGCGACGGCAATGTCGAGGTACGCTCGGCTGATGGCAATTTGAGAGCTGAGACGCAAGACGGTAACGTTCGCGCCAATGGCCGCTTCGATTCTGTCGATATCCACACGAGCGACGGAAATATCGATGCCGAACTGGAAAAGGGCTCAAGCCTCAGTTCAGGCTGGACACTGCGTAGCGGCGACGGAAATATTGTACTTCGCATCGTGGATGCTCTCGCCGCGGATCTTGATGCCAGCAGCGGAGATGGCCACGTCACCGTGGACTTTCCGGTAACAGTTTCAGGCTCGCTGCGGGAAAACAGCATTCGGGGAAAGATCAACGGCGGCGGGCCTTCGCTGCAACTGCGGACTGGCGACGGGGATATTGAGTTGCGGCGGATGTGAAAGGCTTCCGAGCCACGGATTTCGCGGATTCACGCCGATAAATCGCCGTAGTTCCTCCCTTCTTCCTAACTCCGTGCCGATCCGGCGCAATCCGTGGCCATCTGTTGACTAAAGGCAGTTTTGCGGCTTATGCTTATAGCGAACAAAAGGCGAATATCGCTATGGCCTCCCTTCCTCTGCTCCTCGAAACTAAGCCTAAACTCATAGGCATCGCCCGCCTGGCTGCGGAGGGCACATCGCTCCGCGAAGCCCACGAGGTTGAGTACTTCACTCTGCCCGTGCGTTCATTGCTCAACCGATGCACCGGTGTGCGCATGCCTTTCACCTGGACGATCAACCCTTATCGCGGATGCGAGTTTGCCTGTAAGTACTGCTATGCGCGTTACACCCACGAGTTCATGGAGCTGCGCGATGGAGTGGATTTCGAGCAGAAGATTTTCGTAAAGCAACATGCGGCGAATTTACTACGGCAGGAACTGCGTCGAGTGAAGCCGGGCGAGCAGATCGCCCTCGGTACTGCAACGGATCCGTATCAGCCTGCGGAACGACGGTTCGAAATAACTCGGTCGATCCTGGAAGAATTCGCCCAGCATAGCGGATTGGACCTTGGCATTGTCACCAAGTCGAATCTCATTTTGCGCGACGTAGAGTTGCTGCGTGAGATTGGGAAGAAGAACCGGTTGCTCGTGAATATCACGATCACCACGATGAATACCGACCTGGCGCGGATTCTGGAGCCACGGGCTCCGCGTCCCGACCTGCGGATGGATGCCGTGCGGAAACTGATGGCGGAAGGAGTAAGGGCAGGCGTGCTTTGCGCTCCGGTGCTTCCCGGCATCACAGATTCGCCCCGCGATCTCGAAAAGTTGGTTCGCGCTACTGCAGAGGCGGCCGGGGCCTACATTTCAGCGAATTCCCTGTTTCTCAAACCGTGCTCAGCGGCGGTGTTCCTGCCGTTCCTAGAGAAGGAGTTCCCACAGCTGGTCGAGAACTACCGAAAGCGATATCAGGATCGTGCGTTTGTTTCGGCATCGTTCAGCAAGAGCTTGTCGCAACTCATGACGCGGCTGCGGTCGAAATATAACGTACGAAACGGAAGTGAGCGCTATGATGTGCGAGTCCAATCCGCCCACGCCGTAGACGATGGGCAAATGAAGTTGTTCTAATGCTGCCTTGTTTCGCGAGGAGCGAGAGCGAGACGCCTCTCCCATGCGATCTGCGCTAACACACCTGCCATTCAGACCATTACAATCATTGCGCGATGCCGCCAAGCGCTAAACCCAATATCAGTCGAACCCGCATGCACGCGGGCTTGCAATACGCATTGCTCGGATTCGTGTTTGTGATCACCGCGGTTTATCAAGGGCTAGTTACGTGGGACACAACTCATCGGCCAGGATTCGCAGTTCCTTATTTCACGCTGGAAACTGCCAGCGCTCGCGTCGACGTCGTGAAATCCGACGCTGAGGCTGCCGGACTTCAGAGGGGCGACGTGCTGCTTGCGCTGAATGGTCAGCCTTATTCGGGCACCGTGGAACTGGCAAGAGCCATAGCCCAAGCAGTCCCAGGGCACACGCTGGCGCTGACGGTGCGAAAGCCGGACGGCACAATACGCACGGTAGAACTTCCGGTATCCCATAGAGACAAGAACGTCGGCGACACGGCGATTCAGCTTCTGGGAGCAGCCGTAATTCCTTACATCTGTTTACTCCTGGGTTGCTGGGTCGTGTTGGTACGGCCGCGAGACAAGCTGGCATGGCTACTTCTCGCGATGCTGTTAGGTTTTGCGCAACTATTCGGTGCAGGCATCATCGAACGGTGGCCTGCGGGCATTGCCCAGGTCGCGATGGCCTATCACGTGGCGCTGATCTCGAGCTGGCCGATTTCCATGTTTCTGTTCGGCTACAACTTTCCCGAACCCTTCTCCGGAGAATATTACCGGCAAACTTGGTGGAAGGCGTTGCGCTGGGTGGTGATCGTTCCGACCGCCGCCATGGGCTTGGTCAATGTTGTGGTGGCCGTTGGAGAGATGTCGAGTTACTCGTCGGTGGCGCCCCTTTACAGGTTGGCGGGGTCATTCCACGGTGTGTTACATGTCTTCCCCTATTTCGCCACCAGCGGCTTCTTTTGTTTTATCTTCATGAAGTCATCGGATCCCTCGCTTCCCATAGATTCCCGCCGGCGGCTCAGGCTGCTGTATTGGGGAGCCACCGTGGCACTCACGCCAGGACTGTTGGTCGCTTTCTTCGCCGCAATCAAGGGAACTGCTTTCGAGCTTTTGCCGCCCTGGATGACTTACACCTCATTGCTCCTGCTGCTTCTATTCCCGCTCACTCTGGCGTATGTGATTGTGGTGCAGCGTGCGATGGATGTGAGTGTAGTGGTTCGTCAAGGTCTGCAATATGCTTTGGCCAAGAGCGGTATTCGGGCGCTGCAATTCCTCGCAATCGGGATTGTGATCGCAATTGCGTTCGCCGTAGGGAGGCAGTCCAGTGTTCCCGAACAGATGATCGTGGTTGCTGTTGCTATTACCTTGGGGTTCAGCATCCCGCGCTTTGGCGAGCGACTGCGCGAATGGACCGACCGGCGATTTTTCCGCGAAGCTTACAATGCCGAACAGGTTCTCAGCGAATTGAGCGATCAAGTGCGCAGCATTGTGGAGACCCGGCCTCTAATTGAAACTGTGGCGGAGCGAATCTCGGCCACGCTGCATGTTCCACTTGTCGCCGTGTTCCTTGGTGGCGGAGAACCTTATCGTCCTGCGTACGCGCTCGGATACGACGCAGCTCCCGATATAGCGTTTCCCGCCGAGACGGGTACGGTCAAAGCCATCCAAAAGAACAACGAACCGGCGCGGGTGTATTTCGACGATCCGAATTCCTGGCTGTACCGCGACGCGGAAGTGGGGGAAAGCGACCGCGCCAAACTATCGGAGCTTCAGTCCGAGCTTTTGTTGCCGCTTAGCGCACGCGACAAATTGTTGGGATTCATCAGCCTGGGCGCTAAAAGATCGGACGAACCCTACTCGAGCACCGATGTTCGCCTGCTTAAATCTGTAGCAGCGCAGACTGGACTGGCACTGGAAAATGCCCGCCTGATGAATGCCATTGCAGAAGAGGTTGGCCAGCGCGAACGCTTGAATCGCGAAGTGGAGATCGCGCGCGAAGTACAGGAACGCCTTTTCCCACAAACCCTGCCTCCGATTCAGGGAATCGAATACGCCGGCGCCTGCCGTCCCGCGCTCGGCGTCGGAGGGGACTACTACGACTTTCTGGCTTTGCCGGGCGGGCAGCTGGGGATCGCCATCGGCGATGTCTCCGGCAAAGGCATTGCTGCAGCACTCACCATGGCCACTTTGCAGGCATCGCTGCGTGGGGAAGCGACGCGCGCGCCGGAGGATTTGGCGGCACTCGTCGGCAATGTGAACCGGTTGGTATACGAGGCATCGTCGTCAAGCCGCTATGCCACATTTTTCTATGGGCAATACACTCCAGCTTCGCGGCAGCTCAACTACGTGAATGCAGGACACAATCCCCCGATGTTGTTCCATCGGTCAGGCGCAGAATGGACGGTCTCGCGACTGGAAACGGGAGGCACCGTCGTCGGACTGCTCGAAAAGTTTCCTTATCAACAGGCCGCGATAACGATCTCGCCGGGAGATATTCTTGTCGCCTTCACGGACGGCATCAGCGAGGCTATGAATATCGCCGACGAAGAATGGGGCGAGCAGAAGCTGAGAGACACGATCCAGGCGTGCCTGAGTTTGACTCCGTCCGAAACCATTCAGCACATCATGCAAGCCGCAGATGAATTTGTCGGCGGAGCCAAGCAGCACGATGATATGACGCTGGTCGTACTGCGCGCGCAATAAAGGTCACGAGCGCAACCTTGTGCTCGGATCAAGAATGACCCGCGATACGCACTTACTCGCGCGCGCATATAATGACTGCTCTCGTATTACTTTGACAGATCTCATGACGACCCAGACTGCACCTTTGCCACCACCGCCGCCCAACATCAAGCAGCGACCGCAGTTTGTGTTGCGGCTGGAGCAATTCTGGCAACGCGTAACCGATGGGCTTGAACTCAATCAACTCTGGGGCCAATTCAGCGCCGATGCCCGCGCCAGTTACCGCCTCTATCACCGCGACTTTCAGGCTCGGGCGCCGCAAGAAGAACGCAAACATTCTTTCTGGCAGAACGCTTATGCATTTGCCTGGGCGATCCTGGATAAGTTGTCACCGGCCCGGCGTCTATTGCTCTTGATTGGCGTTCTGCTGCTACTTTTCCCAGGTTTCAGTTATCGAGGAAACTCCGGCGAAGTGGTTGAAATGGATCTCCATTTCGTGGGCGGCGGTTTGTTATTCATTCTCCTGATGCTCGAGGTTGCGGATCGTGTCGTAATGAAACGCGATTTGGAGATTGCGCGCGATATTCAGCGCTGGCTTCTTCCCGCGACGCCTCCCACGGTGCAAGGCCTGAGCATCGCCTTCGCAACCAGGCCTGCCAACACCGTGGCGGGAGATTACTACGATGTATTCGAACGCCCGGCAGCGAACGGGCAATCTCATTTCTTGCTGGCCATCGCCGACGTCGCGGGAAAAAGCATTCCAGCGGCATTGCTGATGGCGACCTTTCAAGCCAGCTTAAAGACGCTTTCAGAGACCCCGTGTTCCTTGGACGACCTGGTCACGGGAATGAATCACTATGCCTGCAAGAACAGTCAGGGCGGGCTGCGCTTCACCACCGCGTTCCTGGCGGAATACGATCCCGCGAGCCGGGTTTTGAACTACATAAACGCCGGCCATAATGCGCCGATTCTCCGACGCAGTTCGGGGACGATTGAGCGGCTCACCGAAGGTGGATTGCCGTTGGGAATTCAGGCATCTGCGGTTTATCCTTCTGCGCAAGTGACGCTACAGCCGGGCGATTGGCTGGTAATCTTCACCGATGGATTGATTGAAGCGATGAATGCCGGCGACCAGGAGTATGACGAACCGCGGGTCCTGAATGTTCTGCACGCCGGCAAGTCTGCCACTCCAGATGAACTGCTGCGACGTTTGATGAGCGATCTCGATTCCTTTGTCGGCACGACCCCGCAACATGATGATGTAACTTGCCTGCTGGTGAAAGCCGAATAGGAACTACCGCATGGCTTCCGCATACATGCGATGAAACGCGTGCACACCTTTTTCCTGCTTCACGCTGTAGCGTCCGCGGGTGTAGCTGCGTGAGTGCAGGTTCTTCTGTACCGTCTCGCAAATGGCAACATCTTCGGCTTGAATTTGGTGGCTGAACTCCACTGAGTCCCTCGCAACTTTACTGTCGAGATCTTTTTCCGGCACGTACCATTCGAAGATTGCCAGGGAACGATCAGCGTCAATTGGCAGAACAATGTTCAACGAAACGTTATCGGGATAGCAGTTCAGCATCCAGTTGGGAAAGATCCAGAAATAGTCCGCGGTCAGATCCTCACGAGTTTCCTGATAGCGGCGGGGACTTGCGTCTCCCGGTTGCGCCCCACGAATTGGGCTGAATTGCCGCACGTGGCGAGCGTATGTTTCGACCGTATAGGCGGTGTAGTCCAGTTCTCGATTTAGTCCAGGATGAACGCTGGGCAAATGATAGCCTTCGAGATAATTATCAACGTAAGTCTTCCAATTGCATTTCATCTCGTAAGTCCGGCGCTGGAACAGTCGCATCCCCTGTAGCGAAGTGGCTTGCAACGTCTCTACAAACGAATGGAAGCGTCCGGCTTGCTTCGGCAATTCACCGAGGCTTTCGAGCAACCCCGCGGCATTGGGATCGAGATTGACGAAGATCAGGTTGAACCATTCTTCGGCGCGCACCGGAACAAGTGAAAACTGTTCTGAATGAAAATCAGGCTGGCCTTCGAACTCGGGAGCGCTGATCAGCGATCCATCCAGTCCGTACGTCCAACCGTGATAGCCGCACCGAAAGAGCTTACGGGACCCGCATCCTTCCGCAGGGGGCCCAGCACGGTGGCGGCAAACATTGTAGAAGGCCCGTAATTCACCCTGGGCGGAGCGCACCAGCAACAACGGCTCACCGTGCAGTTCGGTGGTGAAGAAATCTCCCGGATTCACTAACTGGTGGCGATGGCCCACGACCTGCCACGTTTTGCCGAAAATCTTTTCTCTGCTCAAGTTGAAGTACGGAGGGAGCGGTGTAAAACGTCGCCGGCAGGGACAACGCACGGGCGATATCGGAGTCGATCTCGACGGCATCGAGAGAGAACGGCATGGGTTAGCAGGCATTCTAAACGGAGTGACATCCCGGGATTTCGAAAAACGACACGGCGAAGCCCCGGATAGTGAATAGGGATGCCGGAATGCGAGGTTAACCGTGAGCGCTAAATGCTAGTGGTTTCGGCGTGCTACCCTCCGCCGGCGAGAAATTGGGCAATGCAGAGGACCACGCCCTGACTTTCCAGACGGCAAATACTGTGGCCGCCAAAAGCGCCCAAGGCAGAATCGGTGAGATCAGCAGTGCCTTTGCGCCAAACCGGACGAGCAGGAGCCAAGCCAAAGTGAGCGCCAGTCCAGAAGCAGCCGTGGTTGCGCGGAGTTTGAAAGTTGGTTTATCCCCTGGCCAAACCATTGCCTGCACGAACAGAGCAAAAGGAAGCGCCGCCACCAGATCAACAAAATAGTGTTCGCCCATGCCGAGGGTTGCCACGACGGTAAGAGCGACATAAACCGCCATAAAGATCCGCAGTGTTCGCGAGAGACCGTTTGAATTCCAGAACAGAAGCACCACCCAAGCCATGTGCAGCGATGGCATTGCGTTGCGGGGAACGACGCCATTCACAGGAATCCGGTCCAAGAACAATCTTGAAAGTGACGCATACGGAAGCGAGTGCAACGGAAAATCAGCCCCGAAAACATATCCCGGGCCGGTAGCCGGAACCACGTTGTACAGCACCCAGCCGCCAAGTCCAGCGAGCAGGAACAGTGTGATCATGTCCCAGGAGGGACGCTCCGTATCCTTGGGCAAGCGCATCGCATAGATCAGCGCCATGACGAGCGGCAGAGACACGTAAGTGAGCAAAGCGGCGATACCCAAAGGAACAAAGGCCGCCACCGCCCGGCCCATTAAAAAGCTGGGCTGGAAACCAAAGGAACCGTCCGCCAGATATAGGTAGAGATCGAAGGTCTTCGGATAAAGAAGATTTGCCAGGCTTAATGCCCGTTGTGCGGAAAAAACAAAAAAGACCAGCGAAGCAGCCGGAGCGAGCATCGCAAATGTTCTACGACGCGTCAACGGCCCCGACCACAGCCATCGCAATCCCAGTATGAAAAATCCTCCGAGCCCCAACAATGCGAGGACGCCCGAAGTGGTGTTGATCCGGTTGTGCTCGACGGGAAAATGAATCACCGTTGCAAATCCAACCGAAAACAGAACACACACAATTTGTTCCGCGACCTTGGGCGAGCTGCGGAGATAAAAGATGAATCCACCAGCAATCGCAAGGGGAAGATACGGCACGGTCAAATCAATCGAGTACGTCGCCAAAAGAAACATGCCAAGCCACAGCCCGGTCAAGGTAACCAGGAGCAATTTGCGTTCAGGGCTCGACGTTTCCCACGCTTCCCAAGGCATGCCAGTCCGATCTCCTAAATTAGCGCACCGAGTCTGTTTCCTCGAGCGACAATGCTCGTCCGATTATGCACCACGCAGCAGGGAGACATTATCGCGGCACGTGACCTCAGGGTGCCTTAGGTAACCTGCCAGAAAATTTCGCCCTAGAGCTATCCGGCCGAATTTGCGGATTGCGCCAGGCTGTGCCGCAACTCCTCTGTTCTCGGCCGCAACTCTGTTTCGGACGGATCCTGCATTTCCGGAATCATGGCGGGCAACATTGTCGCCCACAAAATCGACACCGTCGAAGATGCCACGACCAAGAACCACGGCACCGCGCGGTCAATCATCATCACCGGAAAACCGAATCTTCCAATCACCAGCCAGCTTAAGAACATTGCGCATCCGCAGATCCCCGGCAACCACCTTCGGCGATCCCGGATACTCACGGTATGGGCCATCCATGCCTGCATCCATAGCGTGAAAGGCAAAGCCACCACGAGGTCAAAGAGATAGTGTTCACCACTTGCCAGCGTATCGAATACCGTGGCCAGAACGAGTACCAATGCCGCACATCGAGCCCACCGGGGCAGGCTTCGACTGTTTAGCCAGATCAACAGTGCCCAGGTTAGGTGCAAAGACGGTACGCCGTTCCGCGGAAACATCGGAGGCACGGGAACCTTTGCCAACACCAAATTGTGAAGAGCGGCGTACGAAACGCTGGCATCCGGAAAATCTCGCCCAAAGGCATATCGCGGACCACAGACGGGAAATACGCTGAAAAACAAATAGCCAACCATCGCCGAGGCAAACAGCACTTCGATAATCTCCCAGACGGGCCGGTTCCGGCGCCCCATGAAGCCGGCATATAGCGCGGCCATGGCCAGAAGAATCCCTTCGTAGCTAACCTTCACAAATGGAAACAGCCAAGGGTTGGAATTCAGGAGACGCCCCAAGACAAAGCTGGGTTCAAAACCAAGACTGCCATCAAACGCGAAGGCGTAAGCGTCAAGGGTCTTATCGTGCAGCAGAGAAGCCATGTTCAGCGAGTATTGCGCTCCCAGAACCAGAAACGACAGCGCGACTGCCGGCAAAAGTGCCCGATAAGCGGCGGCTTCGCGATCTCGACCATTCCACAGAACTGCAGAGCTCAACAGGAGGAGGCTGGCCAAGCCCAACGCGCCAATGACTTGCACCAGCAACGTCGCCAGGTCCTGGTAGCGCCCCCACACCACCCATGCAATGAGCACTGCGCCTACGGATCCCAACATCGCCAACCGTTTTGCTGAGCGGTCCGCAGCCACATAGAGGAGAAAGGCGCCCCCGAACCCATATCCAATGAAAGGTTGCCGGAAATCCAAGCGTGTCCCTGCGGCCAGCACCAGCACAACCAGCAGAGCGCACAAAGGCGCCCGAATCACAAAGGGCAAACCAGTTTCGCGGGTAGTCGATGCGGTGGACATAGCCTGGGAAAGCTCAACGTACCACGGCGATATATCAGCCGCAATGTGCGGGTAAGTCCGTTCTGGTTACTCATGTAATCGCGATGGGGTCGTAGATCCATCGCAAGGATTTTCGCTAGCGTCAGTCCGCTTTTTCCGGCACTGTCTCAACAATGAATCGAGACCATGCGAGGAACCCACGCAAGTATGCCGGGGTCGAGGTTCCGAGGGTCGCCAGAAACGGAACCCGGTTGACAGAATGTGTCATAAAATTGGCGGCTTCTTCTTCCCAGCGAGCGGTTTCACGCTTGAAATTACACGAAGATGTGTCGAAATCGCGGCAACCACGAGACTTAGTCGGAAGTAACCCCAGCTCGCACCGCACCCCGTGGATGGCTCCTCGATTGCTTGCTAATCAACGAGACTGAATGCGAACGATCTGTGCTGGGGTGAAGATTGGGGCGGAGCGAAATGAAGCGACAAAAAGGATTTTCGCTGATCGAATTGCTGATAGTGGTGGCGATCATTTTGATCATCGCCGCGATCGCGATTCCGAACCTGCTGCGGGCGCATATGGCAGCCAATGAGTCGTCCGCGGTCGGCTCGGTGCGCGCTATCGATACGGCAGAATTTGCCTATCAGTCGAGTTACCCGACAGTGGGCTATTCCTCCACGCTACTCGCGTTGGGGCCTCCAGCGTCTACTGGTTGTTCCGGCATACAACCACTGTCAACCAGCGCTTGCTTGATTGACTGGGTCCTGGCGAACGCCTCGACTGTAGCCTCGGGTAAGAGTGGTTACTACTTCGGGGACACAGCATTTAATCCGGCCGGCGGCGCCAACAGCAGCTACGTAGTTGGCGGTGTTCCGTCGGCTCCGAATCAGTCCGGCGTACGCGGATTTTGCTCTACCGAAGAAGGCGTAGTCCGCTTCACGGCGAATGCCGTAACTCCGGTGGCGACCGTAGCAGCCTGCGCCGCTTACATCGCTTTGCAATAGTGCAAATTTTGACGAGTACCTGGGGGAGGGTACAAGTCACGGGGAACAACGGAACTATCCGTTGTTCCCTTTTGCTTTTGGGCGCAAGAAGCCTCATTCCCTACCGTTCTTAGTTGGATGGAGTCTCAATCCTGGCGTGCCACAATGACACAAGTTGTCATCTCGCCGACAAAATCTGATAAAAAAAGCTCGTTCCGGGTGCGCACCGCCAGGACCCAGAGGTTACGGAAGGGTACTTATGCATTGAAAACAAAGTGCAGGCAGGAATCGGAACTAACCCAATGGTAACTTCGGGTTCTGGCCGCTAAAATGCGAACATAATCGGCAACTGGGTCTACTGAGACCAAATTTTTGATAAACGGAGAAGAGGGAAACGACATGCGGAAACAGAAGGGCTTTTCACTGATTGAGTTGCTTATCGTGGTAGCGATTATTCTTATCATCGCTGCTATCGCCATTCCGAACCTGTTGCGCGCGCGTATTGCGGCCAACGAATCGTCTGCTGCCAGCTCGGTACGTGTGACGAACACTGCCGAAGTCGGCTATCAGTCTACCTATCCGACCGTGGGTTATGCGAGCACCATGCTTGCTCTTGGCCCCCCGGCATCCACTGGTTGCTCCGGTGTTCTGCCGCTTTCGACCAGCGCTTGCTTGATCGACTGGGTTCTGGCTAATGCGACCACAGCGGCGGCTCCAAAGAGCGGTTACTATTTTGCTCTGACTGCGACCCCCGCCGTGCCCTACCTGAGCTATGTGGTGGGCGGTGCGCCGGCAGCTGCTAACCAAACTGGCGTACGCGGCTTCTGCTCGACCGAAGAAGGCGTGATCCGCTTCACGGCTGTTGGTGGCACCCCGGTTGCGACCGTGGCCGCCTGCGTAGCCTATACCGCTCTGCAGTAGTAACAATTTGGGCGAAGTACCTGGGGGAGGGTACAAGCCGGGGAGCAACGGAGAAATCCGTTGCTCCTTTGTTTTTTTTGGTTGAATCTTGAAGTGCGAACAATTCCCCCTCATTCTGCCTGACGGCAAATACGTGCTCATCCGCTGCAATCGACACTTTACTTTCGTAATCTGACTATCGAGTCTCGCGCTCCCGAGCACGTAGGTTTTGCTTATAATTTCTGTGTGTAGCTTGGTAGGAGTACCATCCAGCTCTAACACCATGGCCGCAATCGACATTCTTGGTCTTGAAAAAGTCTACAACGTGGGCTTCTGGCGCAAAAAGCCGAGGCGCGCATTGCAGCCACTGCACTTGAGTGTGCAGGAAGGCGAGATTTTCGGCTTTCTTGGCCCCAACGGGGCGGGAAAGACCACCACGCTCAAGATGCTTATGGGCCTGGTCTTCCCCACCGCCGGTTCGGCGCGGATCCTGGGCATGGAACTTGACGACCCGCGCATGAAAGCGCAAATTGGCTTTCTTCCCGAACAGCCCTATTTTTACGATTACCTCACCGCCGGCGAATTGCTGCATTACTACGCGCAACTCTCCGGCGTGGATGCGAAAGATCGTGAGCGCAAGGTGCGCGAGTCGTTGGCGCGGGTCGGTTTGCCAGACGTGATGCGGGTACAGTTGCGGAAGTTCTCCAAGGGGATGTTGCAGCGCGTCGGCATTGCTCAGGCCATTCTGCACGATCCTAAAATAGTGTTCCTCGATGAGCCGATGTCCGGCCTCGACCCCATGGGCCGCAGAGAAGTACGCGATCTGATGGTGCAATTGAAGCAAGAAGGCAAAACCGTTTTCTTCTCGACTCACATTCTTGCAGACGCCGAAGCCCTGTGCGATCGCGTGGCGATCATTCACTTGGGTGCGTTACAGAGCGTCGGTGCGGTCGCGGACCTTACTTCCAACGTGGAAGGAAAAGTTGAGCTGGTGTGGCGGGGAAATAAGATACCGGGCGCAATGAGCGCCTTAGGCGCGGATTGCCACGTCGCGGGTGACACCGTTCGCGGAGTGGTGCTGGAGGGCAATCAAGACGCCGCCCTGGATATTCTGCGGCGCGAGCGGCTGCAAATTATCTCGCTCATACCTGTGCGAACTTCGCTGGAAGAGTATTTCGTGCGCAAGCTGCAGCCTAACAAAGCGGTCGCTGGGGTGACCTCATGAACGGACGAATCGTACACATTGCTTCGAACACCTTCCGCGAAGCGGTGCGGGACCGGGTCCTCTATAATTTGATCGCATTCGCGCTGCTGATGTCGGGTGCGGCCATTCTCGTAGGCCAGATTTCGATCGGCATCGAGCGCCTGGTGGTGATCAATCTTGGTTTAACTGCGGTTTCTCTGTTTGGCATCGTGATCGCCATTTTTATCGGCATCGGCCTGGTTTCCAAAGAAATCGACAAGAAAACTCTCTACACGGTGCTTTCGCGGCCGGTGCGGCGCTGGGAGTTCATCATAGGGAAATTTTTCGGCCTGGCGGGAACCTTGGTGGTGAATGCGTTCTTTATGGCTCTGGGCGTATTTGCGGCGCTGCTCTACGTTTCACACCACTTCCAAGCGACCGATGGCTGGTTGCTGGTTGCACTGTATTTCATCATTCTGCAATTTTTGATCATCACCGCGCTGGCACTGCTGTTCTCTTCGTTCTCTTCGCCGCTCCTGTCGGCAGTATTTGCTTTTGCCTTGTTCGTCATCGGCACATTTGCGGAGGACCTAAGAGGATTTGCCGGCATGACGAAAGGCATCGCTCGCTGGCTGGCGACTGGAATGGCCTATCTGGTGCCGAACTTTTCCGCGCTCAACATCATCACTTCCGTAGCGCATGAACAGCCGGTCGCAACTCAACTTATCTTCGCCAACACCGTTTATGCCCTGATCTACACCACCATGGCGCTCAGTGGAGCAGTGCTGATCTTCGAGCACCGGAATTTGAAATGAAGCGGTCGCGTCGAATTACGATCACAACCAGTGCGGTGCTGGTGGTTTGCCTGCTGGGTTCGGTCTTGTCCCTGCGGCGAGTGGATAAGGTTCGCACCGGCGCCACCTTGCAGGAAGTTCTTTATATCTCCTCACCCAAACTTCTGAAGCATCTCAGTCTGGGCTACGACGGCCTGCTTGCGGACGTTTACTGGACCCGCGCGGTGCAGTATTTCGGAGAGCGGCTTACGAAAGGGTCGGAGCATTTCGACCTGCTGGCTCCGCTTGCTTGAGATCACAACCACGCTCGATCCACACTTGATGGTGGCGTACGAGTATGGAGCTAACTTTCTGGCTCCCAAGCCACCATTCGGCGCCGGTGCGCCGGACCGCGCTGTGCAACTGACGGAATTTGGGATTCGTAACAATCCCGATCAATGGCACCTCTATTACGACCTCGGCTTCGTTTATTACATGGAGCTTAAGGACTATGGCAAAGCAACGAAGGCATTTTCCGACGGAGCCAAGCTGCCCAGTTCTCATCAGGTCATGGCCATCATGGCCGCGAGAATGGCGGAGCGAAGCGGCGATGTGCAGACCGCACGCATGTTGTGGAATATGACCTATCAGACCTCGAAGGATCCTACGGTCCAGGAGAACGCTGCCGCTCACCTTCGCGCATTGCAAGCGGATGAAGACGTTACCCGCTTGGAAGAGTTAGTTTCCAAGTACCGCGATCGGATGGGAAAGCTGCCCCAGAGCTTCGCGGACATGGAGTCTGCGAACTTGCTACGCAGTACACCCATCGATCCGACTGGGCAGCCCTATAAGCTCACACCCGATGGTCGGGTGGAAGTACGCATTCCAGACGACCTGCCATTCATCACCAAGGGAATGCCCCCCGGCTATGTTCCACCCAAGCTTCCACACCTGGTTCCAAAAGGGATACCATCTGGTTGATGGTCGAACGGAACGGGACGCGCCTGGCAGTTCCTCAGGATGCTGAGAGCATTGCGCGCCTGGTGAATGACGCATACCGCCCGGAGCGATTTTTTGTCGATGCCGACCGTACCAACCCTGACAAAGTGCGCGACCTGTTGCAGAAAGGCAAGTTCCTGCTGGTGGAGGAAGCGGGCGCGCTTCTTGGCTGCGTGTATGTGGAACTGCGAGGTGAGCGTGGCTATTTTGGCCTGCTCGCAGTAGACCCTGTACAACAGCGATCCGGTGTGGGATCCCGCCTCGTAGGGGCCGCCGAAGACGATTGCCGAGCTGCGGGCTGCCGCTTCATGGATCTGACCGTCGTGAATCTGCGCACAGAGCTGCCGGGGTTTTATCGCCACCTTGGCTACGCTGAGAACGGCACGCTGCCCTTCCCTTCCGACCAGCACGCCAATCAGCCCTGCCATTTGATCCAGATGAGCAAGCCACTCGGTTAGGCGAGGTCTTCGCCCGGCTGTCTATGGCCCGGCGGTTTATGCATTACGATTGGCTGGATGACCGACGATAGCGTTCCCGCACCCAGCATCTCGCGCACAATTCGCGAATGGTGGCAGGATCATGTGGCGCACGCTGGGTGTGTGGCCACGTTCGGGCGCCTCGTCCGCCTCGGGGCTGAGTTCCTCCGCGATTCCACCCCGGCGCGACGACGCCAGCGCTATGGCGACGTTGAATATGACTGGGACCACCGCGTGGACACAACCGGCGCCACTGTGGGCTGGCGAGATCGTCTTCTGGGCCTGTTCCATTCGCCATATCAACCGACCGAGCCTGCGTTGTTTCACGAGATGCTCGCAAGCCTGCAAATCGATTTTCGCGAATTTACCTTCATCGATGTTGGCTCGGGCAAGGGCCGGGTACTGCTGATGGCATCCGATTACCCTTTTCGCCGCGTTCTGGGGATCGAGTTGCTGCCCGAATTGAATCGTGTGGCGCAGGAGAATATCCGGAAGTACAAGAGCGATGCGCAGCGATGCTTCAAGGTGGAATCGGTGTGCGCTAACGCGAGCAGCTTCATATTTCCCGCCGAGCCTACTGTGATTTATCTCTTCAATCCCTTGCCCGAGTCCGGACTGGTCAAAATGTTAAGGAATCTGGAGCGTTCTGAGGGTAGGCATTCTATCCCTGTGTATCTGATCTACCACAATCCACTACTACACGAGAGCTTGGCTCAGTTCGGGTTCCGCACCCTGGTGACGACGGATCGATATGTCGTTTTACAGTGGGTTGTATTTGAAATGAAACCGTAGGCCATTTTTCGGGACTTCCCGACTGAAACACTAGAGATTTTACTCGCCACCCTTGCGCAAAACGCAAAGATGGGGCACTGTTTTTGAGTGGGGGAAACATATCTCGCCCCCTGCTCTGGATCCCGCATCCTAAATTGTGAAGCTTACTTCCATTTTGATGAAGGCAACTGTCCTTATGCTGGCGGCGTCGATTTCTCTTGCCGCGCAGTCGTGCGACGTCCATGCCATCTCCCAGGCTGTGGACGAGCGGTACAACCATTTGCACACCCTGCAGGCCGAATTCACCGAAATCTACCGCGGGGCCGGAATGGAACGCACTGAATCGGGAACACTTTGGTTAAAAAAACCTGGCAAGATGCGTTGGCAGTACCGTTCTCCAAAGGAGAAGCTGTTCTTGAGCGACGGCAAGGATGCCTGGTTTTATGTCCCGGGAGAACGGCAGGCGCAACGGACGGCTGTGAAAAAACTGGATGATTTGCGGTCACCCTTGGCTTTTCTTCTGGGTAAGACAAAGCTGGAGAAGGAATTGCAAGGTTTGTCCTTGGCCTCAGACATTACCCCTCTGACTGCGGGCAATGTGGTCTTAAGGGGCATCCCGAAAAGCATGGCTGACCGGGTTAGCCAGGTTCTGCTTGAGATCACGCCCGAGCATTGGATTGGGCGGATTGTAATCGAGGAAGTGGACGGATCGACCACGGAATACCGATTCAGTGGTCAAAAAGAGGACGTAGCTGTAACGGATCAACAGTTTCAATTCACGATTCCAAGTGGGGTTGAAGTGATCGATGGCGAGCTGGGCCAATAGGCGCACCCAGCGCAGGGGCACTACGGGGCGTTGTAGTTTTAAGCACATTGTTATGTGATGGTTACGTTGATTTTCCCAAGGTTCTTGAAGACCCGAATCAGCTTCATTACTCAGGATAGGTTTTCACCGGGAATTGACCATAACCTGATTGCCTAGAATGCTAAACTGGGGTGGGGCGAGGTAAACGGACGTCTCGATGGCCGAATTCCTGATAAAAGTTGCGGACGAACGCGGGCACCTGCGGGAGCAGGTCGAGAGCGGCTATTCCGAGGCCGAGGTTCGCGATCGCTTTGTGCAGCAGGGCTTTCTGGTGTACTGGGTCAAACCCCGGGGGTTTTCTCCGGCGGCCTCCACCTGGGACAGCGCGGCAAGGTCAAGCAAGGCCAGTTTCTGATCTTTAATTCGCAGTTTCTGACCCTGATCAAAGCCGGATTGCCGATATTGAATTCATTGGATTTGCTGATCAAGCAGCAGAGGAACCCGTATCTGAAGAGCCTGCTGCAAAATGTTCGCGAGCGGGTTAAAGGTGGGGAGCTGCTTTCCGACGCGTTTGACGGGCAGGGCTCTTTTCCCAAGATTTACACCAGCACGCTGATGGCAGGCGAGAAGAGCGGCAACATGGAGGAAGTGCTTACTCGCTATATCGGTTTCCAACGCATGGCGCTGACCTTCAAGAAGAGGTTGGTGGTCTCGCTGGTGTATCCGACGCTGCTTGTGACCGTTGTGCTGTGCATGCTGGTGTTTCTGGTTACCTATGTGGTCCCGCAGTTCGCCAAGCTCTATGAGGACATGGGCGCGAACCTGCCGACCATCACGCTGATCATGCTCAATATCGGGAACAATGCGCAGAAATATTTCCCCATCGCAGCGGTCGCGGTAATCGTCGCAGCTCTGGCTTTCTGGCAGTGGAAGAAGACGGACCGCGGCGCGGAGCGTATCGATCGGGCGATTCTTGTATTGCCCTTGCTGGGTACGATTTGGCTGAAGTACCAGGTAGCGAATTTTTCCCGCATGCTTTCGACTCTGCTTGCCGGCGGCATGCCTCTGGTACCGTCGATGCAAACCGCGGGAGCTTCGATGAGCAGCCGGCGCATTCTGAACGGCATCTCCGAGGCGGCGGTCCGGGTGCGCGAAGGGCACCCCTTGGCCCAGAGTATTGCCGAGCAGAAGATGTTTCCCGAGCTTTCGGTGGAGATGATTGAAGTAGGCGAATCCACCGGAGCTTTGCCGGCGATGTTGAATTCGGTGGCGGAATTTTATGAGGAAGACGTGCAGAACGCGCTGGGCGCCGCCATGGCGCTGATCGAGCCGGTCATCCTCATCATCATGGCAGTGTTTGTGGGTGGAATACTTATCTCGCTGTATTTGCCGATCTTCACTTTGGGATCGACGATTCACTAAGCGAAAAAATGGGGCTCCGGGCGAGCAGTCAGGGTGATTCATGGCTAGCGTTACAGAAAATAAAACAGTATTCGTAGGCGGGAATGGGAGTGTGGCTCCCGGCACCCACAGTGAAGAACTGGAGCGGGCGCAAGATATTGCGCGCCGCTATCGCTGCCAGTTTGTCGACCTGCATAACTTCCAGTTGCACCACGACTTGTTCAAGACCATCCCGGTTCACCTGATGTTCCGCTACAACTTCGTGCCGCTGGAGGAGACCGAAGACGGCCGCCTGGCGATCGCCATCGCCGATCCCAGCCAACTGATGATGATCGACGAGATCAGCTTGCTATTGGGCAAGCGCATCGTCACCAAAGTTTCCACGCTGGCGCAGATCACGGAAATCCTCAAGAAAACGGAACAGTCGAAACGCGTTCTGGAAGATGCCAGCGAAGGCTTTGCGCTGGACGTGATCCGCGAAGATGAGGCGGGTGGCGACGAAAGCATTTCCATCGATCGGCTGGCGACGCAACAGGGCGACATCAGCCCGATCATTCGTTTAGTTGACACCACCATCTTCACCGCTCTGCAGCGGCGAGCCAGTGATATTCACATCGAAACTCGCGACGACTCGGTATGCATTAAGTTCCGTATCGACGGCGTGCTTACGCAAGCCATGCCGCCCATCGCGAAGGAGCATCACTCGACCATCATTTCGCGTATCAAAGTGATGAGCGAGTTGGACATTTCGGAACGGCGAGTCCCGCAGGACGGCCGTTTCCGCGTGCGCTACGGCAGTCCCGAACGTCCTATCGACTTCCGTGTTTCGATCATGCCGTCGATCCACGGTGAAGATGCCGTGCTCCGCGTCCTCGACAAGGAGTCGATGAGCGAGAAGTTCCACAAGCTTTCTCTCGACGTTGTGGGTTTCGATGAAGATGATTTGCGAAAATTCCGCCGCTACATCAAGGAACCGTATGGCATGGTGCTGGTCACGGGGCCGACCGGAAGCGGCAAGACGACCACCCTGTACGCGGCCGTGAGCGAGATCAAGACCGACGAAGACAAAATCATCACCATTGAAGATCCGGTGGAATACCAGATCCGCGGTATCACCCAGATTCCGGTCAACGAGAAAAAAGGCCTGACCTTCGCGCGCGGCTTGCGCTCCATCTTGCGGCACGACCCGGACAAGATCATGGTCGGCGAAATTCGTGACACGGAAACGGCGCAGATCGCCATTCAATCCGCCCTGACCGGACACTTGGTTTTCACCACGGTTCACGCCAACAACGTGGTTGATGTGATCGGGCGCTTCCTGAACATGGGAGTCGAGCCTTACAACTTCGTCTCTGCCTTGAACTGCATTCTGGCGCAGCGGTTGGTGCGACTGATTTGCGAATCCTGCCGCTCGGAAATGCACTATGCGAACGAAACTCTGGAAGCCAGCGGCCTCGATCCGAAAGCCTGGTCGCAGGTCACCTTCTACGAAGGGCAAGGCTGCATTGAATGCGCCGGCACAGGGTTCCGGGGACGAACCGCCATTCACGAACTGCTGGATTTGAGCGACCGCATTCGCGAGATGATTCTGTTGAAGAAGCCTACCTCTGAGATCCGCCGCGCCGCCCGCGATGAGGGCATGCGGTTCCTGCGTGAGTCCGCCCTGGATAAGGTGAGAATGGGCTTGACCACACTGAAAGAGATTAACAAGGTCACCTTCATCGAGAGCATGCGATAAACGGCAGGGCGATGCGGATTGGCAAAGTGCGGCTGACCTTTCGGCCAATCCCTCTGGTGCCCTTCCAGTTATTGCATTTGTGAGCGTCGCAGCGTTTCATTTGTATATCGCTGTAAGGAGTGGTGTCATTTCGTGAGTCCTAGCTTCAATTCGAGTTCCAAGCCAACCCTAGCGTGCGAAATCGCGGCAGACCGTGTGCTTGCGGGGCGGGTTGCGGATCGTGGCGGAATGGTCGAGACGTGCGTTGCCAAGGAACTGGCGCCCGGCAGCGTGGTTCCCGACTTGATGGAAGCGAATGTGCGTGAGCGCAAAAATGTCCTCGATACGATTCGAGAGACTCTAGGCGGATTCGGCAGCCGGTCGCGCGACGTCATCGCGGTTCTTCCCGATGCGGCGGTGCGGGTTGTTCTGCTGGACTTTGAGACGCTTCCCACAAACCGCACGGAAGCCGAAAGTGTGGTGCGTTTCCGTCTGAAGAAATCTCTGCCCTTTGATCTGGACAAGGCCAAGATTTCCTACCACGCGCAGACCTCTACCACCGGTATGCGAGTGGTGGCAGCAGTGGCGCTCAGCACCGTGATCGAAGATTATGAGTCGGTATTCCGCGAGGCCGGCTATAGCCCTGGGATCGTGCTGCCTTCCATGCTCGCGGCTTTGGGCGCAGCCGACGCGGATCGACCTACGCTGGTGGTGAAAGTCGACCCACGCACGACCAGCATCGCCATCCTCGACAAGAATCAACTTTTGCTGTTTCGTACCCTGGAGAATCCGCGCGGGGCCGCCATTACCGGAGAGCAACTCGCGGAAGAGGTTTATCCTTCGGTGGTATTTTTCCAGGACACGTATCATCTGAATATCGAACAAATTTTCGTGGCTGGACTTTCGGATTCGGGAGGAGCCGTGCCTGCATTGCGGGCGCAAACCGGAGCCGAAGTTAGCGAACTGGTCGCAACCTCGCAATTGGGCGCCGGAGCGGGCTCGATTCCGCGATGGCGAATGGCGGGAGTGGTGGGGGCTCTGCTCTCTTAACATGCGCGTCGACATCAATCTCGCAACCCAGCCCTACGAGGACGCGCGCCAGTACTGGCTGCGCTGGGGCGGAGCCTTGGTTGCCCTGGGCATTGTTACTGTTCTGTTATTGTCCCTCGCGATCAACGGTTGGATCGGGGCTCGCAACGACCGGCAACTCATGCAGAAATACGATGACCAGAGCGCCGCTCGCGACAATGAAAAAGCCGCCGCGTTGGCCTTGTTGAACCTGCCCCAGAACAGCACGACTCGTGACCGCTCGCAATTCCTCAACGATCTTTTTCAACGAAAAGCGTTTTCCTGGACTATCGCTTTCGAAGATCTCGAGCGCGTCATGCCGCCCCGGCTGCACGTAGTCTCGATTCATCCGCAACTCAACCTCGACAATGAACTGGAAATCAAACTCATCGTCGCCGGCGATACCCGTGAACACGCGCTCGATCTGGTGAGCAAGATGGAGGCTTCGCAGCACTTCCACGACACCTACATCGAACAGGAATCTTCCCTGGCCGGCAATGGCAACTCGGCGGGCGATGCTGTCGAGTTCCATATCAGCGCGCTTTATGTGCCAGAGGCTGTGAGTCCGGCGCCCAACACGGCCACGCGTTCGGGAGGCACGCCATAATGCCCGACCTTCGCGATACGCGGCGTAAGGTGAAGATCGCTCTGGCTGCCATGGCGGCAATAGACGTGATCGCGCTCGCGGTGTTCTTTTCTCCCTTGGTGGGATCGGAGACGTCGAGGCGCGAACAACTCGCTCTGCGCTGGCAAGAATTGCAGCAGAAAACGCGGGAAGTTGAACCGCTGCGCGGTCTGGACAAGAAAATTCCCGTCGCCCGCAAACAGATCGATGACTTCTACGCGCAGCGCCTTCCGGCGCAGGATTCTGCGATTTCTTCGGACCTCGGCAAGGTTGCGTCCCAGACCGGCGTAAGAATCCTGAGCATCAAGTATGTTCTTAAAGAGCCGGAATCGACGGGGGTACGACGCGTCGAGATAGAGGCCGACATGGCCGGCGATTATTTGCAGCTGGTGCGATTCGTCAATGGTCTGGAACGCGAGCAGATGTTTTTTCTGGTCGATAGCGTGGGCTTGGCGGGAGATCAGGCGGGCTTGGTGAAGTTGCAGTTGAAGCTCGAAACCTATCTCAAGATGGGTGCTGCCTAAGTGGAGAGATCGCAGTGAAGATTGGCGCGGAAGACAAGAAGAAGGTGGCAGTGGCCGCGGGGTTGTTGGTGCTTGCCATTGTGGTGCTCCTGTTCTCGGTCGGAGGCTCCGCACCGTCACCGGCACGGCCAGTGGCGACGGCGGTCCCCGCGCTCGACAGCCCTGTCGCGGTCACTCGTCCCGCAGCCCGGCCCAAGGTTCATGGCAAGAAGGCCGGCCCCCGGTCCCTCGACCCCACACTGCGCTTTGACTGGTTGAAGGCAAGCGAAGGAACTGAGTATGCAGGAAATGGGCGAAACGTCTTCCAGGCGCAGGCGGAAATCCCAACGCCAATTGTAGATCCGAACCTCGACCCGAAAAAGGTAGAAACGGGTCCACCACCACCGCCGCCTCCGCCGCCCATCAACTTGAAGTTTTTCGGATTCGCCAGTAAACCGGGCGAACCCAAGAAGATTTTCCTGTCGGAAGGTGAAGACGTGTTCATCGCGGCCGAAGGGGATGTAGTCAACCGTCACTATAAAGTGATGCGTATCTCGCCCACATCGGTGGAGATCGAAGACGTCCTGAACAACAACCGCCAGAGTATTCCGTTGACCTTGGGGTAGAAGCCATTGGGCAATTTTGCAATTGAGTAATTTTAGGAGCTCCGTTGCAGATGCAGCTTTCAATTCCCCAATCACAAAATTGCCCAATTACCCAATTTCCTCGATGAAAGTCCGCACCAACCTTCGAATCAAAGCACGCGGTCGCCGAGCACAGCGCGGATACATCCTGCTCATCCTCCTCCTTTTTGTAGCGATGCTGGTGATCGCGGCTGGTGCCATGGCCCCCATCATCGCATTTCAAGTTAAGCGCGATCGTGAGGAAGAACTGATTCACCGCGGGGTGCAGTATTCGCGCGCGATGAAGTATTTCGTCAAGAAATTCGGCCGTTATCCCACCACATTCGAAGAACTGGAAAACACCAATCAGGTCCGCTTTCTCCGCCGTCGCTACAAGGACCCAATCACCGGAAAGGATTTCAAGATCTTGCACATGGGCGACGTGCAAATGGCATTCGGGGCGGGCGTTGCGGGAGCTACTCCGGTCAACGGCATGAACCCCGGCGCACCTGGAGCAGTGGGCGGCCCGGGCGTAATCAATGGCGCAGGAAATACGCTCGGCCAAGCCGGGCTCGCCAACGGATTAAATCCAGGTGGACTCGGTAGTGGCCTCACTCCCGTTGGGATGAACGCGGGCGGCCCCAATCAGGGAGGCGCAGTTGGCGGAACCAACGCCGGCGCACAGAATTCGACGCAAGGGGCGGATCAGAGCAACGGGGAAGATGCCGCAGCGAATGGCTCGAATCCGTCCGGACAGAATGGAAATTACGCTGCTGCAGGCCCCGGCCCTCCCGGCTCATTCGGTGCAATCGGTTCCGGAGGAACAAATGGGCAAGGCCAGGTTTTTGGCGGTGGACCGATGGTTGGAGTTGCCAGCACCAGCCACGATAAATCCATTCGCGTGTTCAACAAGAAGGAACACTACAACGAGTGGCAATTCATTTACGATCCGAGCACGGACCGCGGTGGCCTGCTGACTACCCCGAATCAACCGGGCCTTGCAGGAACGGGAACTTCCAATGCAGTGCAGACCGGCGCCCCGGGAGCCCCGGGCATGCCTGGCGCTACCGGCGGGATTGGGGCTCCGGGACAGCCTGGTCCTGGAACTCCCCCGACCCAACCCGGAATGCAGACGCCGCAACTTCCTCCCGATCAAGAGCAGTAGATTCTCGCCAACAAAAACAAAAGCCTCATCACACTACGATGAGGCTTTGGAAATTTCTAAAATGCGCCGCGTTTACACGCTGAATGAAGATCCGCAACCGCAGGTGCTCTTCACATTCGGATTGTCAAACTTAAAACCTGCGCCCTCGAGGGTCTCGACATAATCCACCGTGCACTGATTCAAATACATCAGCGAAGTGGCGTCCACGTAGACCTTCAGGCCATCCATGTCAAACACTTTGTCCATCATGCCAGCGCCATTTTCGAAAGACATGGAATAGGAGAAGCCGGAGCAACCGCCGCCTACCACGCCCACCCGCAGGCCAGTCGGAACAGGGGTCTGTTGGGCCATAATCTCCTTGACCTTCGTAACCGCATTCGCGGTCAAGTTAATGGGGGCCGTCTTCGGCTTCGCTTCCGGAATACTGGTTGGGATTGTGGTTGTAGCCATCTATTTCTCCTTGAGCTTACCGCTATATTATAGCAAAGCAAGGCACCAAAACCGTGCCAAATCGGGTCACCCCTGGAACTCCTTGCCTTACGGGTAATTAGATGACTTTACGGCGAACCGGGACGCACCTACGAAACAAAAGCACAAACCTACACAATCTAGGGCTATAATTCGCGGGTAAGGCCCCCACAGGAATCCGTTGGGGGCATGTCAAGCTCAGCACCCGAGGTGGCTTATGCCTATTCTGTGGCCTCTAGGAATTACGTGCGGAGTCCTCGTCACCGCTCTGATCGTCCTCGTAATTTACCGGAGCACTCTCACCATGCAAGAGGATGATCAACTATTTCTGGACGAGTCTGCGTCCCAGATGGAACAAGATCAGATCCAACTCATGGCCAAGGTGAACAAGGTCACACCGTTCATCCGGTGGCTGGGAGCAGCGTCTGGATTAATGCTTCTGGTGATTGCCGGACTAGCCGTCTATCAGGCGCTGCAACAAGCGCAGTAGCCGAAAAGCCGGACAACGACGCTAACTCTGGTGGAGAAGTCACGCCTCATGACTGCGGTCCGAGAGATGTGAGCCATTCGCATCGTTTGAGGATTGCCACGATTGAGTAAGGCGATGGTGCCGGGAACAGGATTTGAACCTGCACGCCTTGCGGCACTGGATCCTAAGTCCAGCGCGTCTGCCAATTCCGCCATCCCGGCCTATCGTTTATTCTAACCCAGGCGGATTCCTAGTTTCCGCGATCACCGGCACCGCTCCCCTTTCCTCTTGCTGCGGATGCCGCTACACTAATTGTCCTATGAGCAATCAAGCGCAACCCAACGTCAAGCTGATCAACGCGGCCGAGTATCGGGAGAATTACGCGAATAGTGTGCAGGTGCGAGTCAATGTCTGGGATTTTTTTCTGGTTTTCGGCACCTTGCAGCAACAGAGCGAAACCCAGGTTGAGGTTAAGAACTTTCAGGGGATTTATTTGAGTCCGCAACAAGCCAAGGCGTTGATGGCGATATTGCAACACAATGTGTCTGGCTACGAGAGCACCTTTGGCGAAATCAAACTTGATCCGCGCATGACGGTGCCCGGTCCGGTCCACTAAGTAAGAACGGAACGGTGGCGGCAGACATCGAGCAACGTGGCAAGTATTCGAGCGTAATGATGTTCTCGCTCTTCTTCCTGGTTCTGCTCGCCTTGCATTTCCCTCTCCTACGTCTTCCCTACTTCTGGGATGAAGCCGGATACTACGTTCCGGCCGCGCGCGATCTGCTGTTGACGGGATCAGTGATTCCGCAATCCGCTCCTTCCAATGCGCATCCGCCACTGGTATTGGCATATCTCGCTCTGTTCTGGAAAGTTTTCGGTTTTGCGCCTTTGGTGACACGTATTTCCATGTTGGCGGTTGCGGCATTCGCGCTTCTGGGTTTGTTTCGACTTGCCCAACGCATATCGAACACAGGAGTGGCGGTCGCATCGGTTATCTGCACCGCCCTGTACCCGGTGTTTTTTACGCAGAGTTCCCTCGCGCACATCGATCTGGCTGCAGCCGGATTCACGTTCTGGGGGCTGGTGGCTTACGTCGAGAAGCGACGATGGGCGACCGCAATCTGGTTTTCGCTTGCCGTGCTGTCGAAGGAGACGGCCATCCTGGCGCCTCTGGCGCTATTCGGCTACGAGATTTTGAAAACATTTCTGCTCGATAATGCGGATCGTCGTTCTATTTCGTCCGATGGCCGCCAAGTGAGAACCACCCGAATACATGCTCAGTTTCTCTTCCCAGTCGTGATCCTTGCGCTCTGGTACGGTTTTCACTACTCGCGCACCGGGTTCGTCTTTGGCAATCCCGAATTCTTTCGGTACAACGTTCAGGCGACCGTGCAACCGCTACGCGTGTTGCTCGCGCTGGGCATGCGAGTCTGGCAAGTGGTGGGATATCTCAACCTACACATCCTTTCGCTGGCGGCCTTTTTGGCAATGTGGTTTCCTGCATTGGTTGACGGAGACAAGGAACGTCCGAGGATCGCGCTGGATACGCAGTTTTCTTTTCTGGCGGTGATCCTGGCATATGTGACGGCAATGGCGGTCGTAGGGGGGGCGGTGCTCGCACGCTACATGCTGCCGGCACTTCCCTTGGTGATCATCCTGTTCGTTTCTACGTTACGACGCAGGCTGCGTATTTGGCCGGCCGTAGTCGCGGTCATTGCTTTGGGATTTGTCGGCGCCCTATTCATCAATCCGCCCTATGGATTTTCCTTTGAAGACAATCTGGCCTACCGCGACTATATCGTGCTGCATGAGCATACTGAGGACTTCGTTGCTGAACATTATCCGACAGCGCGCGTCCTGACGGCGTGGCCCGCCAACGACGAACTCAAGCGACCCTACCTCGGCTACGTAAGTAACCCGTTGCGCGTTCTTCGCATCGAAAGTTTCACGCTCGAGCAACTCACCACGGCAACCGAGCAAAAGGGGGACTTCGATGTCGCCCTTGTTTTCTCGACCAAATACCAGCCGGCGAATGCGTGGTTCGAGCACTGGCATCGATGGGAGGAATGGAAGACACGTTTCTTTGGGTACCATCGCGATCTTCCCCCAGCCGCAGCCGCGGGGGTTCTGGGCGGACGTATCGTCTACAACGAAAATCGCGAAGGACAATGGGTTGCGGTAATCGATGTGGAACACGCGCAGAATGCCGGAGTTTTCCATTAAATGCGCCGGAATCGGCCCTGAAACATGGTTTTTTGCGCCGGTAACCCAGGGGGAGTTCCGGCTATTGTCGTAAGAAGTGCAAGCACTTGAGTGCTCTCATCCAGATATAGCCCAGGTTAATCTTGGCTGTTAAAATCGAGCCGTTAGCGGTTTTTGGCCCGGTACTCTGAGGGCGAATTGCAACTACGTATGGCGGAGTCGATTAAGCCGGGAGTCCATGAAGAGGCGGAACAACAGGCTCTAAGTGCATCGGAAAAACCGGCGCTGGACGAAGCTACTTTCCAGCAACTGCTTGAGGCCGCCCATGTACTTCAAGAGCAGCAAAAGACCGAGGCAAAAACCCGCTCCAAACCCGACCCCACCGAAGCCCTCGCTCAAATTGTAGCGACGCAAGAGTTCCTTCGGTCGCAGCCGTGCGACTTGAATTCCACAGCCAACGTAATTGTCGAACAACTGCGCAAGATCACCAGTGCAACTGGTGTCGCTATCGCCATGGTAAAGCAAGATCACTTGGAGTATTCCGCAGCCACCGGCGATGCGGCCGACCTGGTAGGATCGCGGCTACCGATGGACGCAAGTTTGTCGGCTGACGGCCAGCTCTCGACAAAGTTCAGCCGCGATCATGCCAGCAAGAACTCCATGGCTCTTTCCCTGCTGCATGATGGGAAACTTGCCGGCTTGCTGGAAGTCCGGTTCGCCGACGCCAAGTCCATTCCAGATCCGGAGATGCGAAGTTGTCAGCTGATGGCCGGGCTCATGACCGAAGCCATCACGCGAGCCAACGATCAGGAATGGAAGCAAACCTTGGCCGCGGAGCGGGCTGCCATGCTGGAGGCGCTGGAGCGGATCAAACCGCAGCTTGAGCGTTTAGCTGTAGAACCCGCGCCGCGTCCTACCGAATCAGCACCGAAAGTCGCAGCTCCAGGCGCGGATTTTCTGTCAGCACCAAAGAACGAAGTGGAACCACAAGGCAGGATCCTGCCAGCGATAGTAGAAGAAGCAGAGCCAACCGTCACTACACCGCACATCAAGGAGCTGAGCGCTCGTTCACGCACGGCCACAATCTGTGCTCAATGCGGATATCAGTTTGGCGAGCACGAACTATTCTGCGGACGGTGTGGAACCGCGCGTCCTGGGGAAACCTCGCCTTCCGGAGACCTGCAAAGCAAATGGGCGTCGATGTGGCACATGCAGCAAGCGGAGGAGAATCGGCGGCGCGCGCCCGCCGGAGTTACCACCGAAGAGGAAGGCAAAGAAACGGATTCTACAGCCTCGACCGCAGCGGCAACTTCCGGGGGCCTGTTTTCACCTGAACCGCCACCCGGGTCATCTCCCAATCTCTCTCCGGAATTGGAAAAGATGCTGGCGCAGTTTTCGCAGGAGACGGCCGAGCCATCGCAGCCAGAACCAGCGGAAGAAAGCAGTGAGGCATTAGTCGTTAGCAATCAAATCCCAGAGATTGCCGCTCCAGTTGCAGAGGCAAATCAGGAACCGCCGCAAGCGGCGGCTGCATGGGGTTCGGCGACAAATGCCAGGAAATGGCTGGAATCTCTGGATCCGCGATCCCCTGCGGGAATCTGGCTAGCCAAACATAGGGCGGACATCTATGTGGGAGCGGCTGTCATTCTTCTACTGCTAGCCTGGGGAATGCACTCACCCGAAAACCATGGGCAGGCGAAGAATCCCTCTCAACCAAGTCTCACGCTTTTCGAAAAAATGATGGTCAGTTTGGGATTGGCGGAAACTCCAGCAGCTCCGACTTATTTGGGCAACCCCAACGCGAAGGTATGGGTTGATATGCATACCGCGCTGTACTACTGCGCGGACTCGGAGTTATACGGCAAGACGGCGGGAGGAAAGTTCACCTCGCAGCGCGATGCGCAGTTGGATCAATTCGAGCCGGCAGCGCGAAAGAATTGTGATTGATTCGAGCAGTAAATATTGCAAATCAGACGCCCGAAAACCTGGTGACCAAGAAAAACCGCCCGGTCGGAAAGACGCAGGCGGCAGATGTTTTGGTGCGAGTTGGGCTCAGGCCTGGGCTAAAGTCTCGTGCCGGCGCGCCTCGTACCAGAGGGCAAGTTCGACGCGATTCCACAATCCAAGTTTGTCGTAGATGACCCGAAGATAGTTTTTGACGACATGTTCAGTCGTCCCGATTGCTTCAGCGACTTCACTATTTTTGAGCCCTTGGGCGACGAGAGCGATGACTCGCTGCTCGCGCTCGTTCGGAACACTTTTTCCGTAGAGCTGTCCTCCAAACATAGCTGCCTCCGGTATAAGAGTGTTGCGAGTTTCACCCGCTTGATGCCGTTGTCGATGCCGAACCGTAGAAAAAGTCGATTGAAGTGTGCTTTGACCGTCCTTCGCGCCATGTTGAGCTGCTTCGCGATCTCTGAATTGTCGCAGCCCTGCAACAGCAAGTCGGCGATTTGCTGTTCTCGCGGACCCAAGCGGACGGGCTTTTCCTCCATGTCAACTCTTCCTCAGGGATGAGATAATAACTAGCGCAGGCAAGGAAATACCTCCACAGATCCCTTGCTGGACGCGCCCTTCGCCACGTGGCCATGCAGGAACAACAAGATTTTTGCCGGTTCTATAATAATTCATAGCATTCACGCTGCCAACTATACCCAATTTCCTCAAATCTTTTCCACCTCGGCGATGGTAAGGGGTTCGCTGATCAAAGACTCGCACCAGTTCGAGCAACGCCAACAATCCAGGATTGTTTAGGATGGTGAAGTTAGGAGGTGGGGCCGAGGCAACTGAAGGTCATTTAAGTGACACAAAACAAAATAGAAATCATGGAGGCAGATGTCGCTGCCTGCACGAGTGGGCTGTGGAAAGCCTGTACTATTGCATTTGACCTGACGACCTGTGACGGCACTAAGGCACCCAATTCGCCACCATTTTTTGTTTGAAAGTGAGTCTAGAGCGGCGCTTCCAAGCAGCCTCTGGAGGACAAAATTCCCCAATTGTGTCGCCAGTCCGGGAAGTAATTACATCTTCCCACCAGCAGCAAAAGAACACCGCAAATGGCAAAATTTCCACAGGCTTAGGGTCCCCCGCGCTCTCGGCATGAAGCCGAGCCGGCGATTCGTACGCCACACGGAAAAATAAAAGTCGAGGCCGGCGAATGTTCTACGCAATGTTCTACACTAGGGAAACTTTTTTCTAGAAAATGAAACTATCGGTTGTTATTCCGGTATTTAATGAACGTCCACCCTGCGGCAGGTGGTGGAACGTGTTCTGGCTGTGCCTCTCGAAATCGAAGTGCTCTGCATTGATGACGGCTCGCAGGATGGTTCGCGCGAAATTCTGGCCCAGTTGCAAAAAGATCATCGTCAAGTGCAGGTTTTCCTGCAACCGCGGAATATGGGCAAGGGGGCGGCACTACGGCGTGGCATTCAGGAAGCTACCGGCGATTTTGTGGTCATCCAGGACGCCGATCTGGAATACGATCCTTCCGACTATCCCATCCTGCTCGATCCTCTCGTTCAGGGCAAAGCGGATGTTGTGTACGGCTCGCGTTTTCTAGGCGCGGCGCCGCATCGCGTACTGTATTTCTGGCACTCGGTGGGAAACCGCCTGCTGACGCTGCTATCGAACTGCCTTACCAATATTAACCTCACCGATATGGAAACTTGCTATAAGGTTTTTCGACGTGAGGTGGTGCAGACCATTCCCATCGAAGAAGACCGCTTTGGATTCGAGCCTGAGATCACGGTGAAAGTCGCGAAGCGGCATTTGCGCATCTACGAAGTCGGCATCAGTTACTGGGGACGCACTTACGAAGAGGGAAAAAAGATAGGTTGGAAAGATGGAGTCCGCGCCGTGTGGTGTCTGCTCAAGTACTCGATCAAAGAGCCGGTTACTCTCGCCCAAGAAGTTCGGATCATAGAGTCACATGCCCCGTCGGCAGCTCACTCCGACCAAGGAAACTAGCGATACTCTGAAGAGGAGAAACTGCGCCTTCAGTGCAAAGCTTTTCACTTTCCACGGGAACACATTCGACGAAAACATGTGCAACAGCTTAATCGGTTGGCGCTAAAGCACTTAGCGAACTAAACCGTCGCTCACAAAGGTAAGTGAATTGCTTGGGTATCATGCTTGATACAGCTTACTGAGTCATATCTTGCTGCCCTGGGCGTAACGCGATATGCTGGCACAACGCCCGTTTCGCTCTCCCTGCTCGTTTCAGTGGGCCGCAAACTGTCGCAGTCACACTGCCTGCATGGCAAGCAGTCACAACATTAGGCACTACAACCTCGTTTCTTAAAGGAGCATGGATTTGATCGCTTCAACCAGCCATATTATTGCGCCGCACGGCGGCGAATTGATCGACTTGGTCGCGTCACCGGAACGAATCGCTGAACTGAAAACGCAGTCGCGCGAGTGGCCGTCGTGGGACCTGACGGCACGCCAGGTCTGCGATCTCGAATTGTTGATGAGCGGAGGATTCTCTCCTCTCCAGGGATTCATGACACGCGCCGATTATGAAGGCGTATGTCACAACATGCGGTTGGCGAGCGGCCTGCTCTGGCCCATTCCGATCACTCTCGATGTTAAAGAAGAATTTGCCAAATCGCTGAAGCCGGGAACCAGCAAGATCGCATTACGCGACGGCGAAGGCGTGATGCTCGCGGTTCTCCACGTCGACGAAGTGTGGCAACCGGACCGCATGGCGGAAGCGAAAGCGGTGTTCGGAACCACCAGCGCGGTTCACCCTGGTGTCGACTATCTTTTGAATAAAGGGAATGCGTGGTACGTGGGAGGCCGTATCGAGGGCCTGCAACTGCCTTCGCATTACGACTTCCGTACGCTGCGGCTTACTCCGGCAGAGTTGCGCGCCGAGTTTGCCCGCCTGGGCTGGCGTCGCGTTGTGGCATTTCAAACCCGCAACCCCATGCATCGTGCGCACGTTGAGTTGACGTTCCGGGCGGCGAAGCAAGTTGAAGCCAACCTGCTGATTCATCCCTCCGTAGGAATGACGAAGCCGGGTGATGTGGATTACTTCACTCGCTCGCGTTGCTATCAATTGCTTCTGGCTAAGTTTCCCGCAGGCACCGCGAAGCTTTCCATGCTGCCGTTGGCCATGCGCATGGGCGGACCGCGCGAAGCGATCTGGCACGCACTCATTCGCAAGAATCACGGCGTCACCCACTTCATCGTGGGACGCGATCATGCCGGACCTGGCAATGATTCCGACGGCAAGCCCTTCTACGGCCCCTATGACGCGCAAGAACTATTCAAGAAGCACGAAGCCGACATGGGCGTTGCGATGGTGCCGTTCCAGATGATGGTGTACCTGGAAGACCAGGACCGCTACGTTCCAGACAATGAAGTTCCCAATGGTTCTCGCGTTTTGAACATTTCGGGTACCGAGTTGCGACGACGACTGAACGAAGGCGCCGAGATTCCCAGCTGGTTCACGTACCCCGAAGTAGTTCAGGAATTGCGTCGTAGCTTTCCGCCACGGCACAAACAGGGCGTAACCATTTTCTTTACCGGGCTCTCTGGCTCGGGCAAATCGACAATCGCCAATGTTCTGATGACCAAATTCCTTGAGGCGGGCGGTCGCCCGGTAACCATGCTCGACGGCGATCTGGTGCGTAAGCATCTCTCGTCGGAACTCGGTTTCTCGAAAGAACATCGCGATATCAATATCCGGCGCATCGGATACGTGGCTTCGGAGATCACCAAGAATGGCGGCATCGCGATCTGTGCCCCTATTGCTCCTTACGACGCGACCCGCAAAGCAGTTCGCAACATGGTCGAATCCGGCGGCGGCTTCATTCTGGTGCACATCGCAACCACAGTGGAAACCTGCGAGCAGCGGGACCGCAAGGGCCTTTATGCCAAGGCACGCGCAGGAATCCTCAAGGAGTTTACCGGCATCTCAGACCCGTACGAAGTACCCAAGGACGCGGAAGTAGTGATCGACACGGCTGAACTCAGTCCCGAAGAGGCGGCTCAGGAAATCATTCTGCACCTGGAACGCGAAGGCTTCATCGGAGTAAACGGCCGAGGTTGATCGCGACGTTAAGCTTGCGACTGATCTAGACTGTTTGATTTTTATGTTAATCGGAACCAAGATTTTGATCGGCTTCGTGGTGGGTAGCCTGATCGGCATGACGGGAGTGGGAGGCGGTGTGCTCCTGCTTCCGGTGCTGATTTTCGTTCTAAGAGTTCCTCCGATCGTTGCGGTTGGTTCGGATGCCCTTTTCAACTTCATCACTAAGATCGGATCCAGCTGGGTCCATCTTAAAAAAGGAACTGTTCGAAAAAAGGTTGTCCTGGCATTGGCCTGCGGAAGCATCCCAGGATCAATTCTTGGAGTCAGCTTCCTCGGCCATCTTCGCCACGTCTATGGAACCGGGGTCAACACATTCATCACTACGGCTGTCGGAGTTTTACTGATCTGTGTTCCGATTCTGCTTCTCTTCCAGACACGCATCGAAGAGCACATTGCCCAGCGCGCTCCAACCTTGCAGTCTTTCCTGGGTATGTCGGCCATTGGATTGTTGGCGGGCTGCCTGGTGGGAATGACTTCGGTGGGTTCGGGCAGCATCATCATGATGCTGTTGCTGATGTTCTACAGCTTCTCGCCAAAAGTTATGGTCGGCACAGACATCGTCCACGCGGTGATTCTGACGGGCATGACCAGCCTTTTGCATTACAGGATGGGCAATATTGATCTGTACCTGGTCGGCCCTCTATTGATTGGCTCCATCCCGGGTGGTCTGCTTGGTTCGCACTTGAGCACGCGCCTGCCCGTGCCGTGGCTGCGTCGCCTGCTGTGCGCGGTGCTGCTGGCAACCGGGGCACGCATGCTCTGGGCCTGATTTAAGAGATCTCGACATTCTCATGACCAACAATTCCAACACTGAGACACTGCAGCGCATTGCGTCTGCCATGGACGCCGCCCGTGAAGTATTTAGCAGGTTTACTCCGGGCGCAATTGAAACCGAATACAAGATTGGACATGATCCGGTCACCGAAGCAGATCGCGCGCTCGACGCCGTGCTTCGCCGGGAATTGCTGCGTGAGGGTGAGGGGTGGCTCTCGGAAGAGAGCGTGGATGACTTCACCCGCCTGAACAAGAACCGGGTGTGGGTGGTCGATCCACTCGACGGAACACGCGAATTCGTGCAGGGGATTCCTGAGTTCTGCGTTTCGATTGCAATGGTGGAGAACGGACGCCCCGTTGCCGGCGGAATTTGCAATCCTGCCACGAACGAAGTTTTCCTCGGCTCGCTGGAATCTGGCGTTACCTACAACGGAAAACCCGCTCAGCCCAGCCAGCGAACTACGTTGGATGGCGCGGTGGTACTTGCCAGCCGCAGCGAAACCAAACGCGGCGAGTGGAAACAATTCGAAGGCGCAAATTTTACGGTGCGATCCATGGGATCGGTGGCCTATAAACTTGCGTTGGTTTCCGCCGGTCTCGCAGACATTACTTTCACACTGGTTCCCAAGAACGAATGGGACGTCGCCGCCGGAGTTGCTCTCGTCACCAGCGCCGGAGGCTTCGTCAGCACCCTGGAAAATGGCCCCCTGACGTGCAACCACAAGAACCCACTCATCTCCGGCCTGATCGCTTGCGGACCGAAGCTGCGCGAGCCTCTGCTGGAATTGTTGGAAAATCACATGCAACCAGCGGGTTCGCAACCTGGCCGCGGGTAGAAGTAATTTCAGCGGATCCAGTTCCCCGCGAAGCGGCGGATGAAAATGCCTACCGCTACGTCGACCCGGATGGTATCGCTTCCCATTTCTGATTGCGCATGATCATCTCCATGTGCAGGTTGATCCGCTGGCCGTCAATGATGCGCTGACCTTCGATTTCAACATAGCTGCCATTGCAAAGAACCAGCAGCTGTTCCTGGTTTTCGCGTTTCTTCTGCCAACAAACGAATTCGGCATCACTGGCGACGCCTGCGTAACTCCATTTTCTTCCAACTTCTCCAAAGAAGAAAAAGCACTCTTCCAATGACGTGCTGTAAAGATACGCTGTGACTTCCGTGGGCCTCGCCGTGATCTGCGTGAGCTTTCCGAGATCGCCGTCTGTTTCGTCGAGGGGGACTAGCAGGGTGACGAATTCAGCGGGAAGTTCGGCGACCGTTCCGATGTTGAGAACTGTGGCGGGCTCTTTCTTGCCATAGATGGGTGACCAGAAACTTTTGTGCACCTCTTCCGCCCATCCATGATTGTCAGGACACAGAATCGACAATCCCACCGAACTACCCTTCACACCGAACACGTGCTCGGCTCGCAACTGCATTTCCGGACCCAGGTGCCACGCGATATCCACTCGGTGTTTGCCCGTCCCTTGAGCCCCGTCCCGTACCAGAAAGAAGGTGGGAGAGGTTGAAGACTTCAGAGAAAACACCCAACGTCGATGCACAACTGGAGATTCAAGGCGTTCGTAACCGTCGTGGCTCCCCACAAAGAGATCGAAGCATTCCCCCGAAATCCACCGCTCAACTTTCGCGTGCGCAAATTGCTTCCAGCCAAACGGGCCTGCAGGATCGGATTGATTCTGGCCGTTGACGCGAAGCGTGTTGTGCATTGCGGTACCGCGGAGGACATTCCGCCCCGGGCCGGCATATTCAAATGTGCCCGGATCAATAAGCAAGGCGCGCCCTTGCGATTGAAGACATATGCTTAGCGCATCCGCATGGCTGTGACCGCCGCTGCCAGTCCCTTGCAAACCGGCGCGAATCACAAGTTGCGACGAATTCGTCGAATTCGCCAGCAAGTACAATCCGGCAGTCTGCAAATTGGTGGACTTCATAGCCAGCGGCTGAGCCGACAGCCGATCCCATTCTGCTACGCCTTGCTCACCCAATAGCCAGATCGTCTCTTCCCGCAAATCACGCGCTCGGGCCTTGAAATCTCCGCGATGAAAGAGCACGGCACCGGTCGCAAGCGGATCTAGCAGGTGCTCAGGCGATTGCGCGCGGGATCGAACCACCGCCCTCCGTCGTCGTCCCCAAGATGAGGCGTTACGCCACCACGCACCAAGCAGCAACAGCGCATCCAGCATCTTTTCGAGTCGTTTTTTCGAAGTCGCTGGGAATCGTGACCTGATTGAGACTCGCCAGCACCGCAGCATGCAGAAACATGTCAATGGCGTAAAGATGATAGTAACTAGATTGCTCAAAGTGGAAGCCATCGGATCCTGTCTGGCGATTTGCCTCTTGCAGGATGATTTCCCACCCTCGCGACTTCCACCGTTCCGCCGGAGAAAGTTCCGGGCAAAGCGTTCCCAAGGAAAAATAGCGCGACGGCTTCTCCCAGCAAATGCGTGTTCGGAGAAAAATAGGTGGACAGATAACGCTCGATGTGACGCCCATTCAGAGCTTGCGCTCTCAGCCATTCTTCGCGAAAGCCCGGCGGCATTTGGGCTGAACCTTCCAGCAATCGATACATCCAATGCCACGAGAGACTGCGAAACGCCACTTCCAGACTGCTAGCCCAATTGATTCCGATTGGGTAAGGGTTTTCGTGGTGCCAGTGCCGCCATTGTCGGAAACTCTCGTCCGCGTAGCGCCGCTCTTCGGTGAGGCGGTACGCCTTGGCCAAAGTCACGAAGTGTTGATGTCGGTTTAGTTCCCAGATGATCTTGGCGTCACCGACCTGGTCGAAATCAAGATAGGGTACTCGATAGAATGCCTGCTTCGGCGCGACCTTCCCGTGAATAGGGTCGAAATGCCAATTGAGTGGATCGCCGAAATCCAGGTCTTCGAAGCCAAGAAGATCGAAGCGATGACGGCATATCTTGTCAGCGCGGCGAACAATCTGCGCTACCTGTTGCGGAAGGCGTTGGCGGAGCAACTCGAGTTCAGATTTAATCGACGCGGGCGTAAAGAAAAACTGAGCTGGCGAGCCATCCCCGGGGTTGATCAAAGGTCCCGCAAAATCAAAACCCAGGTGCGCGAGAACCACGTCAGCGCGTTTGGCGATTGCCTGTCTGCCTGCGGTCCTGAATCTCGCCCCAATCCATTTGCCACAGCTTCGCTCCGACGCTGCGCCACTCTTTAGTATGCATATCGAGAGCAAGCATATCGAGGACCGATGAGCGCCGTGCAAAACGGAATCATAAGTTCATCATCGCATAAGCCTCTCCCGTGTTAGATACTAAGCTGTTCCAACCAATCGCGAGAACGGTGAACAGTCTGCCATGTCTCAACCAGGCATCGTATTTCTGATGTATCACGAACTGGAGATTCCAGGTCGTCCTCTTTGCCGCGGGGAGGCGGGCTACTCGCGCTACGTCTTGCCGGAGGAGACTTTTCGCGCGCAGGTCGGCTGGCTTCAGAAGGAGAAATGGCGGGGGCTGAGTGTGACCGAGGCGCTGGCATTCGGGTCAGCCGATGCTCCTGAGCAGAATTGTGTTGCCATCACTTTCGACGACGGCTGTGAGACCGATCTCATCGCCGCGGCCCCCGTTCTTACAGAGGCGGGGTTCAAAGCTACGTTTTACGTCACCGCGGGATTTCTTGGCCAGCGAGGATACATGGACGAAAAGCAGCTCCGCGAATTGAGCGCTCTGGGGTTTGAGATCGGATGTCACTCCATGACCCATGCGTACCTCACCGATCTTGACGACGCCAGTATGCGGCGCGAGATCCTCGACGCAAAATCACACTTGGAACAAATTCTTGGTAAGCCGGTAGAGCATTTCTCATGCCCCGGCGGACGCTACAATGCGCGGACGCTTCAGGTTGCACGGGACGCTGGCTACCGCACGGTGGTCAACAGCCGAGTGCAACTGAATACGGCCGCTACCGACAACCACGAACTTGGGCGCATTGCTGTGTTGCGAGATACCGCTCTTCCGGAATTTCGGCAGCTCTGTAATGGCGAAGGATTGTGGAAGCTTCGCATGCGCGATCGTCTGCGAAATGCAGCCAAAGGGCTATTGGGAAACTCGACCTACGACCGCGGTCGGGAGCGGCTTCTGCGAAACAGTTAACTGCAACCAGATAACCTGTTGCTGTGGACAAGCCGTTATCATTGGAACAAACCGTTGCCAGTTCTCGGTTCGCAGTGCTCAGTTCCAGCTTCGCTTTGCGGTGGAGAGCATTTTGCCCGGTGCTAAACTGACCCAGTGCATGTGCAACTGAACGATCCTCGAGCAATGGAACGGAAACATCGTCCCGTCTTCGTTGTAGGCTGCCATCGCTCGGGCACGAATCTGCTTTACGACACACTCCTTTCCGCCGGCGGCTTTGCGATTTATCGCGGATACCTGCCGGTCTACAAGATGCTCATTCCCCGATTCGGCAGCATGGCCAAGCTCGAGAATCGAAAGCGAGCATTGGAAGCATGGGTTTCAAGCAAGGGTTTCCGCCGCTCCGGCCTTGACTCCGGTGAGCTCGAAACCAAAGTGCTGAATGAATGCGAGACGGGAGGAGATTTCATTCGGATTGTGATGAGTGAAATCTCTCGCAGTCAGAACGCTCCCCGCTGGGCGCTTTACGATCCTGACAATGTGCTATACATCCCGAAAATCAAGGCGGACATTCCCGAGGCGTTATTCCTCCACATCATCCGGGATGGCCGAGACGTTGCCCTGTCTCTCAAGACTATGGAAGGGTTCAGGCCTCTTCCGTGGAATGGCGCCGCCAGCGGCCTGCCGCCGGCGGCGTTGTATTGGGAGTGGATGGTTCGCAAGGGGCAGCAGGATGGGAAGCGCATTGCTGCGGATTACCTTGAAGTCCGCTATGAAGAATTGGTGTCGGAGCCGCGCGTCGCGCTGAAACGGGTTGCCGAGTTTCTAGATCACGATCTCGACCATGATCGTGTCCAGCAAGCAAAATTGGGAAGGCTCAGCGAGCCGAATTCTTCTTTCCCGGAGGCGCGAAACGACAGTGGTCCGGTTTATCGCTGGAAAAGTTTGCTGTCGACGCATGATGTAGCTTCGATCGAGGCAATGGTGGGACCGTTCCTCGAAGAACTCGGCTATCCCTTAAGCTCGGCAGAAGCGACAGCGGCGCTGGCTTTGAGGAAATCCCTCCTGCGGGGTTTTTATTTTGGCCTGCTGAAGTCGAAGCTGTGGCTGAAAACGCAGACTCCGGTTGGCCGGCTGGCTAATTTACACACTCTGGAAATGTGGAATCCCGCCGGGCGGGCCGAAGCAGAATGATCCGCAATAGCGTTGCTTGCGCCACTGCTTGCCTGAGCATATTGATGCCATACTGCGTTGCGGCTCAAACTAGAGTCGCTCCCGACAAATCCTGCGGACCGCCAAGTTATTGCGCTCGAACCGATGTCCGCATCGAACCGTATCCGAAAGCCCCGCCCGCGCTGGGAGCGGCTGGCACGATCATCACCGATCCAACTTTTGGCTCGCGCATTGTTCGAGTGACCGACACCAAGACCGACTCGCGACGACCTGCGACTTCATATTCGACACCCTCTTCTTCAGAACAAAACTCCTGGAATACGAACGATACAAAGTTCTATGTGCGCGGTATCGATGGCAGTTTGACATTGTTTGATTTCGATCCTACAACCATGGCCGTACACGCGGTTGGCACTCCAAGCGTCTCATGGATAGGCGAGCCGCAGTTCAGCTACGCTCAGCCCAACATTCTCTTTGGTATCGCGAGTGGACGACCGGCATTTCAGCAATACGATCTCTCTACGACTCGGGTCACTGAACTCGACGATGTTTCGAAGTGCGTAAAACTGAGTCGCGCTGACTTTGGTCACGCCATCTCGATAAGTGCCGATGACCGGAGAATGGCGATGGTTGTTGGGCCAGAACAAGATACTAACTACCTGCTTTACGTTTACGACAGCGCCAAAGGTTGCCGCTGGTACAATCCGCGAACTGGCGAAGTCGGCGGGCAGTGGGGCCCCAACGGCACCATTTCGATTCCTGATCGTTACCTGATTCACGACGCGCGCATGAATAAGTCGGGGCAATTCATTGAAATCATCAAGAGTGGAGCTTCGCTTCCGGGAAGCCCTCCGTCGGCGAATTCTGCGGGCTTCGTTTTTATGGAACATCGACACCCTCGAGGTCACGCCTTGCGGCCCGAAAGGATGTAAGGGACATCATGCTCTGGGCTATGCGCATCTCCTGAACCCTTCTGAGCAGGACCATCCACTGGACTTGTGGATGCGTCCTTTGGACCAACCGGAACGATCGTCTTCGTTGATCAAACCATTGCCTCCAGTCCAAGGTTGGTACGACCTGCATCTTTCCTGGAACAATGTGAACTCTGAGGATTCGAATCCGGTCTGCCTTTCAACCTATCGCCGCGACAATCCGAATGCTCCAGGAGCCGCTCCAATCGTTCTGGGGCCATGGGAAAACGAAATTGTCTGCGTGGAAACCGACCACAAGGAATCCAAAGTCTGGCGGTTCGCTCATACTTTCAGCACAGCGCAGAATGGCTTTTGGTCGTCACCGCGAGGCAATGTGTCGCAGGACGGCCGCTTTTACATGTTCACCTCTGACTGGGAAGATCAGTTCGGAACGGCCGGGACGGCGTCACAGTTTCGCACGGATGTATTCATCGTTGAACTGAAATAGCAGATCCGCTGTGCCTGGAGTGATCAACTGGAGCGGACGCCGGCAAATTCGATGCCCGATTCACGGAACCCTCTGAAACTCACGCTTGGCGATATCCGGCCGGAGTTGCCTCCCCAAACGACATCCGTTACGCGAAACATGGACCGGTCGCTCGCGCATAGCCTTGCGTGGAAGGCAGGCGCCGACTGGCTGAGCCAGATTCTGAGCTGGACATCGTTTCTCATCGTTGTTCGTCTGCTCACGCCTGCGGATTTTGGCATCATGGCGATGGCCGCCGTGATGTGGGCCTATTTGCGGTACCTCGGTGAGTTTGGCATCCCGCAGATTGTTGTCACCTTGCGCGATCTTACGGATGATCAACTCGCTCAATTGAATACGGTCGGTCTGTTGCTCGGGACGGGCTGCTTCGGAGTTGGGGCAGTGTTGGCTTATCCCTTGGCGGCGTTCTTCAAAACGCCGCAGCTCGTGCCCGTGATATGGCTGACGTGTGCCGGGCTGATTCCTCTGGGATCTCGCGCGGTTTCTGAAGGATTGTTGAGCAGAGACATGCGTTTCAGAACGCTGTCATTGTTCGACGCGCTGCGGTCGATGGTCTCCGCACTAACGACACTGCTCCTGGCGTATTTTGGATTCGGATACTGGTCGCTCGTCTTTGGAAATCTGACCGGGCACGTTGTGCGATCGATGCTGGTGGTATTTACGAGGCCGCACCGTCTTGCCTTACCCCGACTACTTGCTCTGCGAGGGCCGCTTACCTTCGGCTGGCGCGTTTTGGTTTCACTTGTCGCGTCGTCGTCTTACGAAAAACTGGACAATGTGACCGCCGGACGCATGCTCGGGCAAGCGGCGCTTGGCGTTTACGGCATGGCGTGGAATCTGGCCAACATACCGTTGGAGAAACTGACCACGCTGGTGACTACGACTATTCCAACCTACTTTGCGGCTGTGCAGTCCGACCCCGCCGCCTTGCGCCGCTACCTGCGAACGCTCACAGAAACGTTGGCGCTGGCAACTTTTCCCGCGACGATTGGCCTAGCTTTGGTAGCGCGTGAATTGATTCCGCTTGCGCTTGGACACAAATGGGACGGCGTCATCGTCCCTTTGGAGATTCTTTCCGTCTACGCAACTCTGCGGTCGATCGTCGCACTGCTAAGCAAACTTTTGACCGCGGTTGGCAACCCGCAGTTTGTGATGTGGAACGATCTCGCAGCTCTCGTCATTCTCCCGATCGCGTTCTATGCGGGCAGCCATTGGGGCACGAAGGGAATCGCCTGGGGATGGGTTACGGCATATCCGTTGGTCGCTTTGCCACTCTACTGGAAAACCTTCAATACGATTGCAATGCCAGTTCGAGATTACCTGAAAGCTCTGCGTCCGGCATTGAATGGGACGCTGATCATGGTGCTGGCGGTCTGTCTGCTAAAGTGGGCAGCGGCGCCAGGCTGGCCTTTGTGGCTGCGTCTGCTTCTCGAAATCACAACGGGCGCAGTGGCCTACGTTTCTGCGCTGTTACTCTTGCACCGCGAGCGGATGGTGACATTTGCGGGAGTGATCAGAGGACTCCGGCACGGTGAGTCGGTTCAATAAGCAAAAGGCCCTCAAAGCATCGATGCGCTGGGTGTAAAAGGCAAGACCGCTCGTCGCAGGGAACAGATGAGATCCCAGTGAAGCTAGACACCCTTCCTTTCGCTATATAGCCAACCTAGGAATTTTTGTTTCCTCTCAAACATTCTCTCGGCTTGGTTGCGAAGCTTCGAAACCAGTTCATGCTTCGACTTGTGAACCACGGGACTTGGTACGGAACACAACCGTATTTTTTCTTGTACTTCGCTTCGCCGCCCCAGTCATACACTTCGACGCCATGGCGCTTCCAGTAACGCATCGCGTACCAGTGAATCAATTCGTTGGGGCGCAGACCCTGACTGTCGCGAAAGCTGGCGTTGCCCCAGAATTCGGCCGTCTTATTGAAACCGGGGAAAATGCCTGTGGCAATGCATTTCCCGTCGGGGTCGCGCGCTCGCAGCAAAAGGATTCGTCCGGTGGGCTCCAGATTTCTGATCAACGCACGCACCCGTTGCACCGTGTAGGTTGGGACGAGGCTTTGCCTGGCAAAAACATCGGCCAGTTGTTCGTGGTACTCGTCTGCGAACGCCAGGTCATGCGCTTCTTCGATGGTGACACCGCTTTTTTCGGCTTTGCGAATGCAGCGCCGACAGGCACTGTCCATCGCATTAAAGAGTACATCCTCGGATTTCCGCAGGTCGGTGCGGTGAGACTTATAAAACTGCGTGGTAAAGCCAAGAGCCACGCCGTCATCTACGGTGAACCCCGGATCGGAAACTTCCATATGCAAACATCTGAGACTCTCCCACGCCATTTGTTCGACGACGGCGAGCGCTGCCGCACGCGATGCACCGGGCACCAAGTTGAAGCCGATGTAGGGAGTCGTCCACCCCGGAAATGAACTGCCCAGAACCTTGATTCCGAGGCGGGTGAACTTGAGTCCAGTGAAATAGCCTGCTAGTTCTTTACCCTCGCGCAATTCGGCAACGACCGGAGTGGCACGCTGGGTTTGACTGATGAACCGCAACCACTCGCGCGTCTGGAAGACCGTACGATCGGCAAAGCGATCGAGAGCATCCCATTCGACAGCGTCAAAATCGATCAGCCGATAATCCATCTTCTCGAAGTGTATCTTCTAATCCGGGCAGCGTTTCTTACTTATCCATTAAGGTGTTCGAGTAATCCACCATCAGACGCGACAGCGGCGTGTTGATCTTTGCCCATTGCTTGAACTCGTAGTAAGCGTGATAAGTTAACCGGGTATAATTCGCTCTTGCAGAACCATTACTGATCTCTCTGCTGGAGCACGCATACCCTAACTCCTGAAGATAGCTTCCGACCATGCATTCAAACAGGGACAATTGTTCAGGAGGGAATTTGCTCTTCCAGCGGCCAACCGGCTCGAATGCGCCTGCCGCCAACTCTTCCTTGAATGCGGTGAGGGGAGTCGTTACCGAGCCAACCCCAACCCGTCGGATGCGCTCGTAGTCGAGTTCGCGCTCGAGGAAGGTGGCGAGCCGTAGAAGAACATCGACAGGCTGCGTGACCAGCGCTTCGTAGCGCACTTCCAAGTAGTCGGGCTTCACATGCGGCACCGAGCTTGCGACCCTTGCGAACAATCCACTCCCAATAAAGCCCGGCGGCGAGAAGTGGTTTGCCGCGATCCCAGGGAAGCGGCCGGCTCCAGCCGCGTTTGGCGAGTGACAAGGCAACATCGCGTCCGTCGCGAATGATGTGAACAATCCGAGCTTCGGGAAAGTCTTTCTTGATCCGCAGCAAATGGGGGATATTCGTCGGCGTCGAATCGATCCAGCGGTCTACCCCCTGCTTGCGTGCGACTTCTTCCATCACGATGCGGAGAAAATCGCTGACGCCCCCGCATTCTGACAAGACTCTTGCCTTGATTTCCGCGGCATCCAATCCAGAAACTTTGAAAGCCTTGCTGCGAAGCCAATCGTTCATCATCTTGGTCTTGTTTTTCGCGATGCTGAGGTTTCCATAGATCGGCTCGAGAACGTCGAACACATTCATCTGGGTGCGGAATTCGGCAAACCCGCCAGCGGAAAGCAGCAAATGATAAAGATAGCTCGTCCCGGAGCGAGGGCAGCCTACGATAAAGACTGGCGGTTTCATGTCCATGCCTTTACCAGCAGATGCCCTGATAAGCGGCCGGTTCGGAAGGACGACGGGCGCTTTCCAGGTTAATCAAGTCGATAACAACCTGGCTCGGACTTAAATACTGACAAAGCATTTCTTTTCGCACCGACTTGTTGCCGAGAATTACGACCTCGGCGCTTCGCACTACCAGTTCAAGATCAGGAGAGAGCAGCGACGCAATGTGGGGGATGACCTCCTCAATGTACTGTCGATTGCTGCCGGCGAGGCGTCCGAGCGCGACGTCCTCGTCCCAGATGCGCAGCTCACAGCCTTCGCCCAGCAACCGCTTTACAAGCTGTACCTGCGGGCTCTCCCGAAGGTCGTCCGTTCCAGCCTTGAAGCTCAAGCCAAGTAGCGAAATCTTTTTCTTGTGAGTTCGCAAAACAGCGTCCACCGCGCGATTCAAGTGCTCGACGTTACTCGGAATCAACGATTCGAGGAGCGGCAGTTTCAGATCAAGTTCTCTGGCTCGATGTCCGAGCGCGCGCAAATCCTTCGGCAAGCAGGAACCACCAAAAGCGAAACCTGGTGACAAATAAGCCGGTGAGATGTTCAGCTTGGCGTCCGCAAGGAAAATCCTGGTCACGGTTTCTGTATCCACACCCAGATGCTTGCATAGCGTGCCCATCTCGTTAGCAAAGCCGACTTTCACGGCGTGAAACGCGTTGCAAGCGTATTTCACGATTTCCGCGACCGGAATTGTCGTTTCATATTTCGGCCCGGGCAGGTCGTCGTAAAGGGCACGTACCGTCGCCAAATGTTCGGGCTTTTGTGCCCCAAAGATCGTGTGCGGCGGATTCATGAAATCCTCGACAGCAGATCCCTCACGCGTGAACTCGGGGTTATAACAAACTGAGAACTCCACTCCGGCGCGACGGCCGCTCGCCGCCTCAAGGAGAGGAACTACCAGCGATTCCGTGGTGCCGGGAAGCACAGTACTGCGCACGACAATCGCATGATGCGATTGTTTCTTCTTCATCGCCGAACCAATTTCGCGGGCAACATTGTCAAGATGCGTCAGATCCAACTTGCCGCTGGCCAGGCTGGGAGTGCCTACACATATCAAAGAAATATCCGAATGCAGAACCGCATCCATTCCGTCGGTCGTAGCACGAAGCCGCGACGCTCGATGCTGCTCGGCCACCAACTCGTTCATTTGTGCTTCCACGACCGGACTACGCCCTGAGTTCAGCATCTCAACTTTGGCGGAGTTGACGTCTACGCCAATCACACGGTGTCCGGCACGCGCCAAGCATGCGGCGCTTACAGAGCCAACGTAACCTAATCCGAAAACGCTGATTGAAAGCGGCGTACGCGGCTCGCTGCGAACTTGTGGTTGGCGAGCAGATTTCATTGCTTCCATAGTACATACAGAACACAGGGAGACATAATGCGCGAGCGAACTACTGCCGCCGAAACTGGGGCATTTGTGAGTCGGAGATGCTTTCCGAACCAATTACATTGTTCACCAAGCATCAAGGCCTGATAGGTCCCAAGCCATCGCTGCCTGATGTTCTCCCACGAGTAGCGTTTTACTTCTTCGTGAGCATTGAGAGCCAAGCGTGCAGCGAGGTCAGAGTCCCGTCAGCAAACGCATGACGTTCTCCGCCAGTGCGCGTGAGTCTCCCGGCGCCGAAAGTAGCCCTGTACGTTCGTGTTTCACCAAATACGACATACCCTTCGGAGCGGTCGTAACCACTGGTGTCCCGGCTGCAAACGCCTCCAGGATCGAGACCGGCATGTTGTCGAGGTACGAAGCGTTGATGAAAATGTCGGCCGTGGCGTAAAGCTGGGCGATTTCGGCATGCGGTACCGACCCGCGAAAGCGCACTCCCGACAATTTCAGATCTCCGACGAGCTTTCGGATCTGCGATTCCTGTGGGCCCTTTCCAACCAGGTCCAGAGAAGCTTCGGGAAAGGCGCGCTGGATTTCTGCGAAAGCCTCAACCACAAGATCCACGCAGTAGTAGGGATGGAATCCTCGCGTACAGATCAAGTGTGGACGAAGCGCAGCGCGTTTGCGAAAGGCGAATTGCTTCAGATCGACAATATTCGGGACCACCTTTGCGTTCAGACCGAATTCGCGAAACACTTCCGCAAGATAACTTGACGGAACTGCCAGACAGTCCGCGTCGGCGAGGACGGGCCGCACACCACGAAATCGGCGAAGATGGTCGGGCGCTTCGCCGCTGTGATAGTGAATCAGTGTCTTCTTCTTGAGCAAGCGGGCGATTAGCCATGCGGGTGCCGGAGCGATCCAGAACGACCAATACGATGCCGAAAAGATGTGCGCAATATCGACATCTTTCAACCCCCGCCAGAGTGAAACCAAGTAGGCAGGCTGGCGGATTAGGGTGCGAAGAAATGGAATGCGCTCCGCCCACCTCAGCATCCGGGGTAGATCAGGATCGATGGGGATGAATCGAACTTCTATCGCAGAATCGCCTTGCCAATTGCGAGCGAGCTGTCCCGCTTGCACAGACTGCCCTCCGACATAACGCGGCGACGCAGCGATCAGCGCGATCCGAAGGCGAGCTCCAGGTGGTGACGCCGAGTCGGACGACCAACGTCGATCTGGGCGCCACGCTTTTTTCCCGAGCAATTCAGCATAGAGGTCTTCGTAACGCTGTCGCATTTGTTCCAGCGTGAAGTTGGCCTGGGCAAATTCCCTTGCATTGCGGCTGAGCCGGGAACACAGCGTGGCGTCACTCAACAAATGCTCAATTGCATTGACAAGAGCGTTTTCGTCATCAGGCGCAACCAAGATTCCTCGATCTGGTGAAAGCAGCTCAGGATTGCCTCCAACGCGAGTTGCAACCACGGGAACTCCCGCCGCCATCGATTCGAGAATTGCATTCGACAGGCTTTCGGAAGATGAGGGCAGCACGAACACATCCAACGAAGCCAGCAGGGCCGGGATGTCCTGCCGCTCGCCGAGGAAAGCGACGCACCCGTTTACACCTAGTTCTTCCGCTTTACGTTCAAGCTGCGCCCGAAGCGGACCATCCCCGATGAGGAGGAATTCTACGTTACGAACTTTATTGCGAATCCGAGCAGCCGCGCGAAGAAACATGGCGTGGTTTTTCGAGGCGCTGTTCATGCGGGCGATCATCCCCACCCGGAGCAATCCCGGACGACGTGACAATGCTGGCGAAGTATCCGCAGAGCACGAAGGAGAAAGGCCATTTCCAATTACAACCACACGACTGCGCGGCAGACCTTGTTCAACCACACGATCCGCGGCAGCGCGGGAATTACAAACCACGGCATCGCAAAGTCGGAGCGCAGCCACCTGAGCACGTAATTTTGTTCGGCTGAGGAGATCCCCGAGTTGTCGATGACTGCCGATCACGACCGGAACTCCGGCGAGTCTGGCTGCGGGAATCAGCGTGAGATTGGTATAGAAATCAAAGGCGTGGGCGATCGCGAAGCTGTTTCGTCGCAGGTGATCTGCCAGACGCAGGCGCGTCCATAGCGACATTGCGCCGTACAGGCTGCCACCGAGGGAAAATTCTCGTGTTCGGCCAAACTCCTCCAGCAAGGCCCCCCGGCGCAGGATACAGCCGACTTCGACCCGAAACTTAGCGCAATTCAGCGAGTGCGCCAGTGCAACAAACTGGCGTTCGCTGCCGCCAGTTTCAAAACTATTGGTCATCAAGAACAGTCGCGGGATAGATATTTCCGAATTGAAGTTCCTGATGTCGTCCAAATTTGGCTCTCTGCCGACGTCTCGCTGGTCCTGGATCATCCACCTCCTCGCACGGAAGCGGGTTGAGCTACGGGCTCATCTACATCGGCGCTTTTCAGGTTCCCCAGAAAATTGCGCTGCCAGAATTCAAACATCAAAAATCTCCAGATGCGGGGCGAGTGGTCACGGCGCTCCTGAAAGTGTTCGTCTAATAAGCGGCGGATTCCCTCGGAATTGAAGTACCCACGACTGAGAGTCGTCGAATCCAGCAGGATCGAGACAATCAGATCCTTCAGGTCGCTGCGCATCCAGCGGTCCAGCGGCAGAGCGAACCCCTGCTTACGGCGATGTAGAACCTCCTTCGGAACACCAATTCTTTCGCCTAGCTTTTTGAAAATGTACTTCTGTTTTGTGCCTCGCATCTTCCAATTAGCCGGCAAACTGGTGATCCATTCGAGAAACACGTGATCGAGAAGCGGCACCCGCACTTCCAGAGACGCCAGCATGCTCATACGATCAACTTTAGTGAGAATGTCTCCCGGCAAATAAGTCTTGGTGTCGAGATAGAGTACCTGGCTCAACGGATCGTGCGCTGGAGCCACATCGAGATATGCGCGCAACCCATTCAGCGCATCTGCGTTGTCAAACGCTGCGACTCGGAAATCATTCGACAGAAGCGACATCTCGCGATCGAAGGGCTGGAGCGAAACGCCTTCCAAATAGCGCTGCGCCCAAGGCAACGAAACACTGTAAGCGAGATTCCTCGCAGGCACGCTGTACGGCAACCTGTCATGGAGCTGATCGCGGTACAAGCGTCCAACTGACTCGGACAACCAAGCGACATTTCGTCGTTGCAAATGGAGAGGGTAGCGGCCGTACCCGGCAAACGCTTCGTCACCGCCATCGCCGGACAAAGCCACCGTCACGTGCTGCCGCGCCATCTGCGAGATCAAAAAGGTAGGGAGGGCAGAGGAATCGCCAAACGGTTCTTCCATCGAACGAGTCAGAGTCTCGACCGTTTCTACTATGTCAGGCTCAACAATCAATTCATGATGCTCCGTGCCAAAACGTTCCGCCACTAAGCGCGCGTAGGGAGCCTCGTCAAACTCTTTGTTTTGAAACCCGATGGAAAACGTTTTAACTGGCCGAGAGCTGGCGCGAGCCATCAGTGCGACAACTGTGGATGAGTCGCTACCCCCGCTCAACAAGGCTCCCAGCGGGACATCCGCCACCAGCCTCATCCGCACCGCCTCCGTCAATCGGTGCTCCATTTCCGCGAGACACTCATCCTCGTTGCGCGGCTGGTACGTGCCGTATTCGGGCAAGTCCCAATACCTGTGGAGACTCAACTCGCCTCGCTCGAATTCGAGGACATGCCCTGGCGGTAATTTCCTAATCGACAAAAATGCTGTAGCGGGATCAGGAACGTATCCCAGATAAAAGTATTGTCCCAAAGCATGTTGGTCCACCACAGCCAACTCTGGAGCTACCGCAAGGATTGACTTGATCTCCGACGCGAAAAAGAGGCGGCCGTCGGCCAATGCGTAGTGCAAAGGCTTGATGCCCAAACGATCCCGAGCTAAGAGCAGACTCCGGCGACGGGTGTCATAGATTGCGAACGCAAACATTCCGCGCAGCTTCTGAACACATTCCCGTCCCATCTCTTCGTAGAGGTGGACGATTACTTCGGTATCGCTCTCGGTGCAGAAGCGATGGCCCCGGCTCTCCAGTTCGAGGCGAATCTCGCGGAAGTTGTAAATTTCTCCGTTGTAGACGATGCAAATGGTCTTGTCTTCGTTAAACACCGGCTGGTGTCCACCCGCCACGTCGATGACACTAAGTCGGCGAACACCGAGCCCGGCGCCATCTTTCACGAAAATGCCTTCATCATCGGGGCCCCGATGAATGATGCGCTGACACATGCGGTGAATCGTAGCCGCATGCACGCTGCCGCCTTCCGCATTCACGATTCCAGCGATTCCGCACATAACTAACTCTTCACCGCTGCTTCTTCGCGACTGCGAGCAACTTCATGGGCGCTCGCGCGTCGGCAAAAACGGTAGTCTCGATATTCCCCGGGATTGCCTTCTCGCCCGTCACAGGCGGCCAGGATGATGTTGACCATCTCGCGCGCCGAGACAAAATGTAGAACCTCGTTTCTCGCGTCGGCTCCCTGCACCAATTCGCGAAGAAAGGCTTCCATCGCTCCACCTAAAACAGCGTCTTGCTGCGTCGGATCCATGCCGTGACAGTGGAGTTTAACGAACAGCCAATCCGGCCTTCCGTCTACGCTGATGGACGCGCGCTTCCACAATTGAAGCCTACGCATGCTCAACGGGTTATTTCTTGTGATGGCGCCATTCTCGATGCCGACTTTGCAAGAAGGCCCCGAAAAGAATGCAGGCATAAGAGGACCTTGAATCATCAAAGGAAAAACGGCAGGTCGTCGGCCGAGTTTCAAATCCCTTCCCCGGCGATGTGGCGCCCGCTGGCTTAATGCAAAGTCGCATTCATAAAGTGAATTGATCTTGGAAATCTGTGCTGGATGAAAGGGCGCAGTGGGGAGCGTCATATCCGCGTAGCAACCCGTCTGCGCCAGCACCTGCATCTCCTCATCCACTCCGCAAAACATTCCATCTGCCGAGTTTGCCAGAGCAAAATTGCCGTGAACGAATGCATATCTCGGCGGACCCGCGCCATCAAGATAGGACAGGCATCGGTGCCTTGAAGCCAGCGTGTCTCGAAACTCGACTAATTGCTGTCGAGTGTTCTCCGCCGTGTCAGGTGCCGTAATTCCGTGATGCAGGTGAATCTCAATTTCTCCCCAACCGGAATTGCAGAACTCCGCCAATTGCTGGATCAGACGCCGGTCATATTGTTCGGCAGGATAGAAATAGGTGTGAACGAAGGGACGGCCATCGCTGTCGCGCCACGCATCTGCGAGCTGCGGATACTTTCTAAACCAGAAATCAACCCGCCGCTCCTGCTCGTCGTAAGGGGCGTAAAGAGATCCATTCTCTGCGACAATCGACGGCTCAAAGTGATCGGCAACCGCAATGATCAGGTGAACTCGCCCCCTAGCCTGACGGCGAGTAAGGCGTTGCCAAAAATAGCTCGGAAGAATGCGATAGCCGTACGAAAACTTCGCAGCTAGGCTTGGCTGAGCGCCATCGGCAGGCTGGCCAGTCGATGGAACGCTCGCTCGTTCATCGAGGCCTTCAGTAGCGTTCCTTTCTGCCACTCTAGGATCCTTCCACAGCTGCAATCACACGAAGCAGCCGGTTCGGGTTGATCAAGTCACCAAGCATAAGTGAAGCTTCGGCCTTGCCCTCGCGTCGCTGCCCCCGACCGAAGTTGCGACCGGGTTGAAGCATCCGCTCCGCTTCCTTTACGTTGCTGCTCCTGCGCGATCCTGAGTAAAACCGCGGTGTATGCGACCGCGAAGTATGGGAAATACTGGTACGCTTCGGGCGCAAACAGAGCGCCAACGAGAAATCCGACCAGCGAACTGTGCAAAGCTCCGGCAAAAAGTTTGCTCTCGGGGTCTGCATCATTCATTCGCCTCAGTTTCCTGAGATTGGCAAATCCCCGCGCAAAAAACATGAGGTACAGAACCAGCACCGGAATGCCGCCTTCAACAGCGATCTGCAAGTAAGTGACGTGCGCATCCCGCCAAACTCCGGAATAGCTGGGGAAATTCCGCAATCCGATGCCGAGAATCGGATAGTGTTCGATTCCCTCCAGACTGCGCGAAATTAGAATACGCCGCTGCTCAAACGATCCGTATGCGCTGCTCTGCGAGCTGGTTTCCAGCCCTTCGCCAGACATCGCCAGCAATCGATCCTTCAGTTGGCCTCCCGCAGCAATCCCAACGACGATCGCAATCGCAGCGGCCACACCGATAAGGTAAACGCGCCGCCCCTTAATACCGAAATGCCACAGGCTTACTGTGCCGGCTACCAGGAACGTGATAAACGCCCCGCGGGAAGCTGTCAAAAATAGGGCGCTGATCATGATCAGCAAGGCAACTAGTCCAGGCGGCTTTGCGCAGAATGCTGGAGGTCCTCAGCAGGAATGCGAGGCAAAACGGGAGCGACAGAACAATCGCAAAACCGAGATCATTGGGATTCGAATAGATACCGCCTAAAACTCCATCCAGCCGCGGATGAGAAGCGCCCTTGGCCATAGAAACAATCGAGACGACCGCGACCGACGCGGCCTGAATGAAAAGTACGCGGCGCAACCGGGCGAGACTAGTGACTGCAAGAAACGTCAACGCCCACGCCACCAGCACTTTGGCAAAGTCCAGAGTATGAAGAAAGGCGCCACCCTTCCAGACCGGCGAAAACATTGCCGAAATGAAAAACAATCCAATCAGAAGCATTAAATACAGAGCCTCTCTCGGAAAGTCGCGCAGGCTTCGTTTCGATCGGCCGATGCTCAAGAGCAATCCGACAATCGCAAACAGCCCCGAGATCTTTGCCAAGGGGAAAAACTGCAAGCCTGGAATCCAGTCTTCCGGCCGAGCACAATAGACTAAATAAAAAACCGTCAGCCAAATATACGCACCCTTCAACGGCTCTGAGTTCTTTCCGAGATCACGCGGCGGAAACGACGTGCCGGCGGCAGCCACGCGCCGTCCCGCTCCATTGGTCGGGGCGGTTCCGAGACTGGTATTTGTCTGCTCTGTCTGCATGCACTCCTTAGCTGGCAGCACGGGCGGCAAATCCGCGCTCGACGGGCGTTGAACTTTCTGCTGGACCCGTCGCGACCAGCGAGTGCAACACCTCGCCAAACTTGTCTCCAATGGCGACCCAATCATACTTGCGCAGCAAGTATGCGGGCGTTGGACCCTACGCGATGACGAAGTTCGACGTCTTGCAGAAGCCTGGTAACGGCCGCGGCAAACGCGTCCCGATCATCGGCAAGCACAATGTCATGGTCGGGATGCACATCGAGACCCTCAGCGCCAATCGAAGTCGAAACTACCGCTTTGCCCGCTGCCATCGCTTCGTAAATCTTCAGCCGGGTCCCGCCTCCTACTCGCAGAGGGACGACTACAACGGCCGCTTGCCGTAAGTGTTCGACGACAGAAGGCACCGATCCTGTAATCTCCACCGAACTCGACGCCAGCTTCTGAACGCGACGCACGGGGTTGCGGCCTACAATTCGAAATCGCGCTGCGGGAGCCTGCGCTTGAATCGACGGCCAGATTTCTCGGCAGAAATACTCGGCAGCATCGATATTCGGCGCCCAATCCATAGCGCCTACAAAAAGCACCAGTGGCTCGTTCGCGGTCGGACGAATCAGGCGTGTATTGCTGCAGATCCACGCCCGTAGGGACAACCGCTATCCGAGAAGCAGCCGTCCATTCACTCATCATTTGCCGATCGTGTTCTGAAACTGCAATTACGCGGTCGAACTTCCGCACTATGCTTCGTTCGTAACGAAGCATCTTCTTGAATTCCAATTGGTACACGAGCCTTCGCGCTGGGTTCGACGCGGTCAGAGCATGCCGACGCCAGATCTCGCTTTCCACGTTGTGTTGAAAGAGGACCGAAGGGATTGGTATGCGGTCGGGGAAATTGACTGCAGCGTCAAGGAAATCGCAGACAGCAACATCGAAACGGGCGTCGCGAAACCACTTGCTCAGTTTTTCCTGAACCACTACCGACTGGAATCGGCTGACCGCGTAGGGAGCCTCCATAGGCAACCGGCGGAGATAGTCGAACCCACGGCGTAAGGTTGCGACAGACTTTCCGGTAAAAAGAGTGACTGCGCCAGGAAACTGCCGTGCAATTTCATCTTCGTAGTCAACATCGCGTGGGCCATCGTAGTACGAGAGGAAGACCAGCTCGTGATTAGCGGCCAGCCGGCGAAGAATGTGGTACGAACGGATATTGCCGCCGCTATGCACCGGCAGAATCTTGTTCGCCTTGGCCCAGAGGATTCTCAACGAATCGTCACCCACTCGCCCTTCGAAGCGGTTATCACGCTCATCGGATCCACGCAGCCTTACGTCCCGAAACAAAATTGGCGAATGCCACGACCGCCGCGGTATTAAGCACGACAAAGGTAAGCGCCGTATCCGCCATTCGCGCCAGCAGTCCTCGCCTCATCGGCACAATCGACAAGAGACTCAATCCATAAACCATTGCCTGCAGCGCCAGCGCTCCGCGGTACACAGGCTGACGGAGAACAAGCGATGCAATCAGGACTCCGGCCAGCGCCAGGGGCACGACCAGTCGCAGCAACTTATGACTTACAAACTCGAAGCGAATCGGATTGGCGTTACTCAACAACCACGGGGAAAGCTGCAGCAGTTGATAGTTGCCGCTCAGCGTTCTTACTTTGCGCACAAACTCGCGTTCCATTTTTACGTCTGCGGCGTCCCACGCTCGCGCTCGAGCATCAAACACGACGCGCGCTCCCTGCCTCACCACTTGCATGGGAAGATATACGTCATCAAGAATCGTTTCCGCAGGAAGCGGCGCGAGTAATTCGCGGCGAACGGCGTACAGAGCACCCGTGGCGCCGACTGCCGATCCCGAAGCCGACTCCAATTCGCGAATCCTCTTCTCCACTTGCCAATAAGCGCCAAGGCCTTGGCCAGATTCTCCCGCACGCGAATCCCCCAGCATCAATTCGCCGCTGACGCAACCTACTTGCGTATCGGCAAAGTTCTCCAGTAACAGACGAATGGCAGCACTCTCTATGGTCTGCCGCGCATCGGTGAAAACCACTACGTCGCCCTGAGCCAGTGCGAAAGCATCATTCAGGCCCGCCGCTTTCCCGCGCGGCAGTTGGTTCAGTATCACACTGACGCGCGGGTCGTTCGCGTGTTCTCGCAGGATCGCTTCCGTGCCATCGGTAGATCCATCCGAGACTACAATCAACTGCATCAGCTCGGCCGGATAATCCAGCGTCCGCAGGTTCTCCAACTTTTGCTCGAGCACTTGCTCCTCGTTGCGAACTACCAGAACGACGGAGATGTGCGGCAAGTAGGCGCCTCGACGCACCTCTTTGTGACGCCAGCGGCCTCGCAACCAAAGCCATGCCGCGTAGCCAAAGTAGGTGTACGCGATGAACGCGGTCGATCCCCAAAACACCCACCTCATTGCGCGCCCCGGCCCAGCGTCACGATCTTGATGGTCTCAAACATGATCAGCAGATCCAATCCCAGCGATCCATTTTTGATGTAGTAGAGGTCGTGCTGCAATTTCTCGCGAGCATCGTCCAGCGTGTTGCCGTACTTGTAGCGGACCTGAGCCCAGCCGGTAATGCCTGGACGCACCGCATGCCGAACCGTGTAGTAAGGAATCTCGCGGCTGAGCCATTCGACGAATTCAGGGCGCTCCGGACGCGGCCCCACGAACGCCATGTCGCCCTTGAGGACGCACCACAGTTGGGGAATCTCATCGAGACGGGAGGCGCGAAGGATTCTCCCGATGCGGGTGATGCGCGGATCATCGTCCGTCGCCCACGTCGCTCCCGTATCAGCCTCCGCGTCGCTTCGCATGGTTCGGAACTTGTAACAATAAAACTTGGAGCCGGCACGGCCCACGCGAATCTGACGGTAGAGCACGGGACCGGATGAATCCAGCATAATCAGTAAAATCACGAAGGGGATCACCGGCAGTACAAGCAGCAGAAGCACAGCGGCTGTCGCGGTCGAAAGCACCCGCCTGATCGCTCGCAAACCGCTGCTCAGGCTGAAGCCTTCCGTGAAGATCAGCCAGCTCGGATAAAGCTGCTCCACTTCAATTCTTCCCGACATCCGCTCCAACCAGGAAGTCGCCTCTTCAATTTTTATTCCGCTCAGCCGAAGTTGAAGCAATTCTTGCACCGGAAGCGTTCCGCGGCGGTCGGGCATGGCAACAATTACGCGGTGCACCCGTCGCTGCTCGATGAGTTCCATCAAATGTGCCGCCACAGAGTCGCGAGTCACAGCACCTTCCACATTGCCGCTCCAACCCACCACTTCAATGCCCAACTCGGATCGCGTTCGCAAGCCGTTCACCAAACGCTGGGCGCGTTCTCCAGTACCCAGCACATACACTCGCTCCCGCAGGTAGGGTTGCTGTGCCAGCCATGAGTAGGCCGCACGCCAGCCGAACATCGCGGCCGTCAAGAGGACTAAACCAACCAGCGCTGAGTTGCCGTTTGGAAGTACGCGCGGAAATAGATATGCAACCAGCCCCAGCAACAGAGCCAGAATGCCCGGCACCAGAAGCAGGCGAAAATAAAGTTCGCCTTTCTCGTCGAAGTGAGCCGGGTCGTAAAGGTCAAACCAGTGCGAGAAAACCAGCACGACGAGCGTCACAAACAGAATCTTGAGGTATCCGCCCTCGTAGTTCAGCACGACGTATAGATCATCGCGGTGCTGCAATGCGACTCCCAGCAGGAACGAGGTCCAAACGATGAGGGCCTCGCCCGCCAGCAAAACCAGCGTCCGCACCGGATAGTGAACACTAAAGAGCCGGATCACTCTTTACCTCTGAACGCCCGCTTTGTCGTCGGGCGTACCGTATGCACCGTAATATGCGCCATAGGAAGCGTGACGACTATTCGTTCCGTTAAGCACTACGCCAAGCAACCGCTTGTCATCGAATTCCGCGCGGGCTTTGCGCGCCACGTCAGCCGGCGTCGTGTTCGATCGCACCACCATCAAGACACCATCACAGGTGTTGGCCATTACGCCCGCATCGGAGACTGGAACCGCAGGCGGCGAATCGATAATGATCCAATCGAATAACGTTTCGAGACGGCTGAGCAAGAGTTTCAATCGGCCATTGGCCACCAGTTCCGCGGGATTCGAGCTGGAACTTCCGGCTGCTACGAAAAATAAATTTTCCATACGTTCCGCGTTGCATGATGCCGAACTCATCCGCCTCGCCGCGCAAATAATCTGAAAGGCCCGGCGCTGCGGCAGTTCCGAGCGTCACGTGCAAACGAGCAGCGCGCAAATCGCCGTCGATCAGTAAAGCTCGGCGACCTTGCTGGCGCACCAGGACCTGCGCCAGATTCGCCGCCACGAACGACTTCCCTTCCTTGGGCAACGAACTGGTTACCAGCACTTTCTTCAGAGGGTGCTTCTCGCGCATCTGATAAAGGCGCGAGCGCAGCGTGCGAAATTCCTCGGTTCCGTGCGCCTGATCGGAATCGTAGAAAAGCATGGTCTTTTTGTCGGGCAACCAGTTGCCCGGAACGCAACGCGCCAGCAACGTCTCGAGTGTGAACTGAGATGAAACCGGGGGAACTGTGTGCAGCGCGTGCGGCGGATTCTCGGAGCCGTTGGTAGGCGGAGCGACGATGGTTTCAGTCTGAAAAGATTCAATGCGAGGCCCTTGCGCCGCAGCCCGATCTTGTTCGGCCTTCTTCAGCGCTTCATGGATTCGGCTCACAGTTTCCTTTCCTTCGGAAGATCCTGATCTGACTCGCGCAGCCGGTCCGCTAGCGTGACCAGCGTCTTGAGTGCTGCGACCAGGTCGAGTTTTTCGCCGGTCTGAGGCGTCGGCGCTACGGTCGCGGTCTCGCTCGCAGAAACTGGTGCATCCCCCAAATCAAAGTCGCGGGCTACAGCCTCCACCACGCCTGTCCGTAACTATTTTCTGCTGGTCGACGAAGGCGCTCACCAGGCAGTGTTCGCAAATCACATTGACGACCCGCGGAATTCCAGACGAGTAGCGATGAATGGCCGCCAGCGCATCGGGATCAAATATCGTCTGCCCGTTCGATCCCGCGATCCGCAACCGTTGCGCGACGTAAGCTTTGGTCTCTTCCAGGGTTAGTGCATGGGTCTTCGCACGCAGCGTCAACCGCTGCCGCAGTTGCCGCAGATTGGGCTGCTTCAACTTCTGTTCCAGCTCCGGCTGTCCGACGACCACGATCTGCAACAATTTTTCCGTGAAGGTTTCCAGATTCGTCAGCAAGCGTATTTCTTCGAGCACTTCGTCAGAAAGATTCTGCGCCTCATCCACGATCAGCACGGCGGTTTCCCCCGCCCGGTAGCGATCCAGCAGCCAGTTATAAAGCTTCATCAGGATCTGGCTCTTCGACTGAGATTCGCAGGGGATGCCGAAGTCGGCCATCATGTATTCCAAGAACTGAGGCACGTTCATCTGCGAGTTGAACATGAAAGCGGTGGCGACCTGCTGCACGCGCAGCCATTCCATCAGCTTGTTCAGGAGCGTCGTCTTGCCGGTTCCAACTTCGCCGGTCAGCAACACAAAACCCTTGCGGCTTTGAATGCCGTAAGTAAGACAGGCGAGCGCCTCCTCGGTGTGCCGCGTCAAAAACAAAAAGCGCGGGTCCGGATTGACGTTAAACGGATTCGCCTTCAGCCCGAAAAAATCCTTGTACATCAGCTCGCTACTTTCTCTCTTTTGTCCTCACGCGGCGTTTTGGGAGCCGTTCCTGCTCCGTTATGGCGTCCAAACTTCGCTGGGTCAACCCATGGAATAGAAACCAGTGTCGGCATTTCCAGGGCCGCTAGTACATCCTGTTCATCGCGTATCGACTGGTCGCGCATTTCCAACCAGATTGCCAAACCGAGCCCGAACGCCAGCCCAGCGGCCAGGCCACCGGCGGCAAAAATAAGCCGGTTCGGAAAGCTGGGCACATCGGGCAGGCTGGCGGGATTCAGCAAACTCATCTGCTCCCCTTGTTGGCGGCGCTCCATATCAGTTTGCATTTCCGACTCGTTTTTCTTGGCTAGCAGGTCATTGTAGAACTTCTGGGCCGTTTCATAGTCACGCATTAGGCCCTTATACTGTTCTTCCACAGCGGGGCTGAGCGCGAGCCGGCCCTGATAAGTTTGGATCTGATCCTGCAACAATTTCTGTTCACGGGCAGCTTGCGCGATTGCCTGATCGTACTGATGGATCTGCAACCGCAGTTGCTTGATCTCCGCCGGCTCCGACGCGTTTCCCTTGTCGGAGCTTTCCGTGCCCGAACTCACAGCATTCATTTCATGCCAGCTTGCGTTTCACCTCGGCGATGTCATTCTTGGTCTTCACCACATCCGGATGATCATCCGTATAGCGCCCCTGTAGCGTGAGCAGTTGGCTTTGCAAGTCCGCCAACTGTTTTTGCAGGTTCTCCGGATTCATCGAAGTCTGCGATGAACTCCACGCCGCCAACTGCTGCGAGAGCAACGACTGCGTGTAAGCCCGGTCTTGTTGCGCCCGATTCAGAGATTGCGTGTAAGCATCGAGTTGCGAGTTCAGACCCGACAGCAGCTTCAGATTGTTATCTTCATCGCCGGGCAATTGGCCCATGTATTGCTTCTTGAAGTTCGCGAGCCTGGCGTCCAGTCCATCAATATCGTGCTTGGCCTGGTCAACCTGCCGGGCAAGGAAATCGGTCGTGCTTTGCGCAGTCTGCTCGCGAGTCTTCAAATTTTCCGCGAGCAGCATAGAGGTCAGTTCGGTGCAAATCTGCTGCGCTTCCTGCGGATTGTTAGCGGTGAAGTCTACGTAGAAGCCGGGAATATCGTTCTGGCCTGGCCGATGCTGCCTTAGAGCCATGGCATCGGGCGTTACCCATTCGATCAGCGGGTTTTTGCGAACCTCATCGCGAATGCCCTCGATCACATCGTCCATGCTCCTGCCCTTTGCCAGGTTCAGGCGTTGGACCATGGCTTCGAGCTGTTTTTGACCGAGCACCTGCTGTTGCATGGTCGCGATGCGTTGCGCGATGTCCTGGGTCACGACGGGCTGCACGTAACCTTCCGGAACCTTTTGGGTTTCCACCAGGACCAGCGATTGTGAAGTGTACTTGGGAGCAAAGGCGTAGGAGACAAGAAATCCCGCAAGCGGGGCGAGCAGTATCGGGATGAGAATAACTTTTAGACGCCGGCGCAACATCGCCAGATAGTCATCCATGCTAAATTCGCGATTTTCAATCATCGATGCCCCATTCCGCGTTACTTCAAAACTTAATCGAGCCTTATCGGATGCGGATGCCAATCCAATCCTACGGCCACCACATGCCGCTGCGCCGCCGTGTCGCACGAACCACCCGCAGTGCACGACCCGCTGAACTGCAAGTTATTAAACTGATAACTGAGGAACATGTTGAAATGCTTTCCCAGCGGCCTGTTCACGGCCGCGCCGGCATATACATACTGGAACGAGTTGGTGGACGGAGGCAATAGCCCCGGCACTTGTGATTGCAGCGCGCTGTTGTGCGCATAGCCAATGTCGGCGGTCCCAGTCCACAGTCGGCTGAGCGGCCGCGTAACGGAAAAACGAACCACGTCGCTCAGCGCGCCCACAAAGTAACCAGACCCGCTTGAGTTGTAGCGGTCGTAGTAGATTCCCATCAGAGTGCGCTTGAAACGGTAGCGCAATGCCGCCCGCGCGCTGATCGTGACGCGAGTGCTGGATCCGCCGAATAACGGCGAGTTGTCGATCAGCGTAACCTGCGGACCCGCGCCGACCAGAAAGTCCATTCGTCCGGTAATGCGGTACCCGTATAGAAAGTTCACAACGTGCGTGCTGAAAGAACTTCCCGGAATGTTGGGATATTGAAAATCCTGAAATCCGTAAACCACTGCAACCTGGCTTCGTTTGGTTAGTTGATAGTCGTACCCAACCTGGGCCGTAATCTGATTGCTATCGACGAAGCCCGACGAGTCGTTTGTGAAATGCACGATCTCGTAACCGCCCGCCAGAGTGATCGACGATCGCGCTGACAAGCTCTGGGTCACGTCCGCAATCGAAAGATTGTCGATGCGAGGCTGTTGCCCCAGGCTGGAAAATTGCCCCAGCCCAAAGAGTCCGCCGAGGCCCTGCCCAATGGTCCCGCCCATATACCCGATTCCGCCGAGGCCGAGGTTGTACGCCCCCGATTCGCCATACACTCCGTATCCGAACGAGCCCTCGGGCAAGTAGCTAAATCGGTCTCGGAGAGTCAAGGCGCCAGTACGCCACAAGATTTTTTCTTCAGCGTCGGCCTGATGAATTTGGCTCACGCTCGGGCTAGTTCCTGTGTAGAAGGCAATGCCTCCGACATAATCGACGGCAGTGATGTAGCGGCCACCGATTTTCTGGAACAGTAAACTCCCGAGCGCTCGCGTCACCCCGTTGACCGCAGACGTCCCCGGGGTTTGGCTCACATTTGTATCGAGCGCCTCGCTAACGTGCGCGCCCGGAAGCAGGAAACTTCGTGCCGGAAATTGAACTCCGAGAGAAGGCTGATCGAGGCTGGAAATCGGCGGATTCGTTCCCGATTGCGACTGGTTGTCCTGGTTCGCGGTTGTCGGGGAGCTACTTGAAGGTTGCTGCGTGCTGTCGGTTTGCGCCCAACCCGTAGCCAACGCCAGCACGAGAAAAATCATTAACCACTTAGACTGCCGTGTTTTCACTGCGGCTTCAGGGAACAACAATCGTATCTCCCGGCTTGAGCAGAATGTTTTGATTCACGTCCTGGCCCTTGATCAATTTCTTGTAGTTGACCGGAATTCTCTCCTCCTTGCCGTTTTGCGAGCGCAACACGTAGATACCTTTCAAGTTGGCAAATTGTGTGAACCCGGCATTGGCGAGTGCCTGCAACACAGTCATGTTGGGCAGCAGTTGAATTGCGCCGGTGTGCAATACTTCCCCCGTAGCATAGACCTTCTGGCTGTTGATCTGGGTAACGATCACGGTGACTCGTGGGTCCGCCACATACTTCTTCAGGCGCTCGGTGATCGACTGCGCCAATTGCATCGGAGTGAAGCCCGCGGCCGCCACATCATTTAGCAAAGGCAGTGAAATATTTCCGTCAGGACGGACCGGCAATGTGGTCGTCAGGTCAGGCTCCTTCCATACCGAGATCAGAAGCATGTCATCCGCACCGATCACGTAGCTCGGTCCGGCCACTGACATCGGTTGAGCGGCTGGCGCAGTAGAGGCGGAAGCTTTGCCATTTTCCGCAGGGGCGCTCTGCGCGCGTGCTCCGATCACTCCGAACGCCAGTGCGATGCTCACCGTGATCGTCGCCAGATTCTCGACCTTCATTCTCTCTCCTAACAGCTAGAGGTTCCCTTTACCAGCAAATGCGCGAAAGATTTGCCTCCTGCTTCCATTTTGGGAAATACCCGTCATTCACGACGCCGAAGCGAAGCGCTGGCTTCCCCGCCTGTGTCCTGTTTAAGCAAAAGACTTTTGTGTGTTCCCACTGTAAATCAGTTTTTGTCGTTCTCCATCGGTGGAAATCAGAAATGTCAATGGCTAGGCAATAGCACCGGCGGCGGGATGTCCGTGGGAAGACAGCCTATGTTCCAGTTTTGTCCATGAAGCTGAATCCTGACCATGCGACAATTGCGCCCAGCTAGGCAATCGCATATGCTAGGCGCGACCCCAGCATAGTTGTGACGTGAGCTCTCTCTTTCAAACCGCTTCGCTTCCGGAACGGCCTTCGCAGGCTGCTGGGAAGCCCGGAGCATTGTTGCAGGCGGCGATGCTGGTTGCCCTGGTCGGGTGGCTGTACGCGCCCATTGTTTTCCATCTTGCCAAGCAATGGTCGAACGACCCCAACTTTTCCCACGGATTCTTCGTCCCGGCTTTTTCGTTGTATGTGCTTTGGCACGATCGCGCCTGCCTTGCCCGGCAACCGAGCCAGCCGTCGTCCTGGGGGATTTTCATCGTCGTGTTGGCTCTGGCCGTGCTTGTCATAGGAGTTCTGGGGGCGGAACTTTTCCTGTCTCGCGTTTCGTTGCTCCTGCTGATTGCAGGTCTGGTGATTTTTTTCCAGGGATGGACATTCTTCCGAGCTGTGCTCTTTCCCTGGGCCTTCTTGATTCTGATGATCCCGATTCCGGCGATCCTCTTCACCCAAATCACGTTTCCTCTTCAAATTCTGGCTTCGAAACTGGCCGCGCTGTTGCTGCCTCTGGCGGGAGTGCCTGTGTTGCGCGAAGGCAATGTAATCAACCTCCCCGCCATGCCGCTGGAGATCGCAGAGGCCTGTAGCGGCATTCGTTCTCTTCTCTCACTGACAGCTCTGGCCATTATTTACGGATACCTTTCCGAGCCGCGCATTTGGATTCGTGTCGCGTTAGCGGTTGCGTCCGTCCCTATCGCCGTCGCAGCGAACAGCCTGCGAATCGTCGGTACGGGCTTGCTGGTGCAGTATTGGGATCCCAGCAAAGCCGAGGGTTTTTTCCACTCTTTCTCCGGCTGGCTGGTTTTTTTGGTGTCGTTAGGCATGCTCTTGCTCGTGCACCGGCTCTTGCAATTGGGACAGAAAAGTCAGGAGATTCGGGCATGACATCGCAATGGCGATTTCTCTTGATTGCCGGGTTACTGACTGCGACCGCACTTTTCCTGCAGGCTCGCGGGCGCAGCGAACTCCTACCGAGCCGCGAGGCTCTTTCCTTCCTGCCAAATCAACTGGGACCATGGGCCGGAACCGACGTACCCCTGGAGCCGGAGGTCCGCGAAATTCTCGGCCCCGGAGATTTTCTGCAACGCTTTTACGAAAACACATCCGCCAGCCAACCCGCCGTAGACCTCTTCATCGCCTACTTTCCCAGCCAGCGCACCGGAGACACCATCCACTCCCCGAAACACTGCTTGCCCGGATCCGGCTGGTTGCCCGTCGAGAACAGCAGGATCTCGATCTCTTTCCCGACAACCGCGTCTTTCGAAGCGAATCGCTACGTCATCGCCAAAGGCGACGACCGCCAACTCGTCCTCTACTGGTACTTGTCGCACGACCGCGCCGTGGCGAGCGAGTACCGGGCAAAATTCTATTTAGTCGCAGACTCCATTCGGCTCGACCGCAGCGACGGCGCGCTGGTACGCGTGATCACGCCCTTGTCTCCCGGCGAGTCCGTCGACGTCGCCCAGCAGCGGCTACTTTCTTTTGCCGGCAATCTCGCGCCGCTTTTGGGCCGCTACATTCCTCGTTGAAGTAATCGTTCGTTCGACTGGCCGATCTCGACGGTTGTATCAGGAGTAACTTTGTCGAACGGCGCATTTGCAGTACCTTTGAGGAAGACACCCTGAAAGACAATTGCGAGACGCAGACCGCGTTCGCTGCTGGAGATTTTGCAATGAAGCATTCTTCCATTCGCCTGATTCTGGCGCTCGCGCTGATCGCGACGGCCTTCGTGGGATGTAACCGCGATCCGAACGTGCGCAAACAGAAATACTTTGAGAGCGGGCAGCGCTATTACGATAAAGGCCAGTTTGCCGAAGCCGCCATCCAATTCAAGAACGCCGTCCAGATTGATTCCGGGTTTGGCGATGCCCACTATCGACTGGCGCAGACGCTCCTTAAGCTGCAGCAGTGGGGCCCGGCTTATCAGGAATTAGGCCGCACCATCGAACTGCAGCCGGAAAACTATCAAGCCCGCATCGATCTCACTAATCTGGTGATCGCAGGCCACGACTTCAAGCAGGCGAAAGAACAGCTCGACCTGCTGATGGACAAGCAGCCGAACAATCCTCAGGTCCACATGGCACTGGCCAACCTGCTCATCGGACAGGACAATCTCGCCGCTGCCCAGCAGGAAATGCAGAAAGCTATCGCGCTCGATCCCAACAACTGGCAGCAGTATCTCAATCTTGCGCTTTTGCAGACCCGAGCGAACCAACCCGATGCGGCTGAAGTCAATTTCAAGAAAGCCACAGAAGTCGATCCGAAGTCGGTGCAGGCCCAGCTTGCTCTCGGCGGCTACTACCAGTCGCGCAGCCGTTTTGCCGAAGCCGAGCAGCAGTTCCACCGGGCAATGGATCTCGACCCTAAAGATCCCGATCCTCCCGCCGCTCTGGCACGCCTCTACGTTTCGCAGGGAAGGAAAGCCGAGGCCGAATCATTTCTTAAGCAGGTAAAGAGCAATTTCCCCGACAACTCCACCGGCTACCGCATGCTGGGCGACTTTTATTTCGCCGTCGGTGACATCGACAAAGCCACGACGGAGTACGCCTCCATCTACCACGATCACCCCAAAGATGTGCAGGTGCAAAAGAACTACGTCCAATTGCTCATCCTGAAAAACCGCCTGGACGACGCCCGCAAACTGAACGATGAGATTCTGGCCGCTACGCCTAGCGACAATGAAGCTCTGATCTACCGCGGACAAATTCAGCTGCGCGACGGCCATCCGAACGACGCTGCCCAGACTCTGCAAAACACACTAAAGAACGATCCCGATAACGCGGTTGCTCACTATCACCTCGGCTTGGCGCTCGATCAAATGGGCAATCCCGAGCGCGCCCTTGAAGAATGGCGATCTGCCGTCCGCTTACGGCCTGATCTGATTGAAGCTCAACGCGCGCTCGCGACCGCAGCCATGCGCAAAGGCGACATGGATGGACTGGAGCAGGCGGCCACCCAAATTATCAATTTGCAGCCCGCTTCTCCCGAGGGTTACGCCATGCGCGCCCTCGCCAGGATCAATCGCAAACAGTTCCCTGGCGCCGAGGAGGATGCCAAAAAGGCCATCGACGTCGCGCCCCAAAGTCCCCTCGGCTATGTACAGATGGGGAATCTGAGGTTGGTGCAAAAGCAATATGGCGAAGCCGAGAAGGCTTACCAGCAAGCTCTGGGAACCGATCCCAACTCCAACGACGCGTTAAGCGGGCTGATGAACACCTATCTGGCACAAAAACAAACCGACAAAGCCATCGCCGCTGCTAATGCACAAATTGCGAAGTCGCCTAACAACAGCGCCTTCTATGATCTCCTCGGCACGGTGTTGTTCAGCCCCAAGCAGGACATGGACGGAGCCGAAGCGGCATTCCAGAAAGCCGGCGCGCTCGACAAGAACAACGCCGACGCCCTGCTCAAGCTAGGCCAGGTTCAGGTCGCGAAGCACGCCGTCGACCAGGCCATCGCCACCTACCAGCAGGCGGTCAAGGACAATCCCCGCGAGCCCAATTTCTACATCCTCATGGGCGAACTCTACGAGACCAAACAGGATTGGAATCGAGCCAAGGAAGCCTACCAGAAAGCCCTCGAGATCAAGCCTGAGAATCCGCTGGCCTCAAACAATCTTGCCTACGTAATGTTGCAATCCGGCGGCAACGTAGACGTGGCACTGAGCTTCGCCCAAACCGCGCGCCGCGGCATGCCGGATTCTCCGAACGCTGCCGATACTTTGGGCTGGGTGCTATATCAAAAAGGCGCCTATCAGTCCGCCGTCGATTTGTTCAAAGAGTCGCTCAAGCTAGCGGAAAAGAGCAAAAGTCCCGACGATCCCAGCGTTCACTATCACCTGGGGCTGGCCTATGCGAAGACTGGCCAGGACGCACTTGCGCGCCAGCACCTGGAGCGCGTCCTGAAACTCAATCCCAACTACAGCGACGCCGACGAGGTCAGGAAACAACTGGCACAGCTGAAGTCCTAACCAAGAACCTGACACGGCTGGGCCTCTAGGCCAAGGAAGTTTATCCGCGTGGTTCCGCGAATCCGCGCCCTGCTTGCGACTCCCGTCCATCACAACAAAGCATGTCTTATGAGTGATCTAGGCGGAATATGACAAGCATCGCATTGCATTGCTTCCGCTTCGACATAGGCGACCAACCCCCACACTTTCTACCCCTTGCTTGCTCTTACAACGGATGTAACCATCGACTCGGGACACCCGGAGACGCCCTAATGAAGAGAACCCGCAGGCCGCTCATGCTGGCCATAATCATATTGGCCATCGCGGCGACCGCTGCCTACCGCGATAACTGGACGCTGGTTCCTCACTTCACGGTCTTCGCGCAGGGTCCTCCAGCATGGTCGCAATGGGGCCGGAATCCTCAGCACACCGGCGCTGTGCCCATTGCCGGCCAACCCCTTCAAACCAAGCTTACGGATGTCGTCTACGATCCTTTCGTCAAGCAGGAATCCGCGGAGGAAGGCGACGGGCTTTTGGTCCACTATCAAGTTCCATTGACCAACGGGCCTCGCATCTTCATGGAGTTTAAAACAGGCACGTACAATTCCTGCGTGCCTCCCGGCTCCGGCCAGCCTTTCCCCTGCGGCCCCGATGATTGGCAAACTGAAATTTGGAACGAAAGAGCCCTGCACTGGAAGGGTGGTCACTTAAGGCAAGTTTGGAATTTTGTGTCCGATTGGAAGCCCGTCCCCAATGACAAGAAGCTGGGCGGTTGGGAACCAGTTTTTCAACCCGCACTCTCCGGCCCCTACATTTACGTCCCCGGCGCTGGTGGCACGCTTTACAAGCTCGACCAAAATAATGGCAAGGTCGTCGCCCAGATCAACCCCTTCGGAACGGTCGACCCGAGTGTCTTCGTCGCTGGAGGCGTGACCGCCGACAATTCTGGAAATATCTATTACAACGTCATCCAACTGGATCTCAACAACCCGTGGACCAATGACGTGCTCAGTTCTTACCTTGTAAAGGTGAATCCGGACAATAGCACCACCAAGGTGACTTATCACGCGCTACTTCCCAACGTTCCCAAGACCTGCTTGGGAACATTTTCTTCACAACCCCTGCCTTGGCCACCTAGTCCTACCGCAAAGCCAAATTATGTAAAGTGCGGCACGCAGCGGACGGCTCTCAACGTAGCCCCGGCAATTTCTGCTAATGGATCTACCATCTACACCGTAAGTCGTGGACATTTTTGGGGGCGCGGCAGCTATCTGCTCGCAGTCAATACCTCGGACTTGAGCCTGCAATGGGCGGCTTCCTTGCAGGCACGACTGAACGACGGCTGCAACGTGATTTTGCCGCCTAACGGCCAGCCCGGCGGCTGCCGCGACGGATCGACTACCGGAGTAGATCCTACACAGAACACAAAAGGGGGCGGCATTGTGCAGGATCAGGCATCCTCATCCCCCGTCGTTACCCCTGACGGAAGCATTCTGCTGGGCGTCGATACCGCGTACAACTACTCGCGCGGCCACCTGTTCCGCTTCGGCTCCAAGGGGAAGTTTCAGGCAAGCTACGATTTCGGTTGGGACACTACGCCGTCCATTTATCGCCATGGGAGCACGTTCTCGATCATTCTCAAGGACAATCACTATGACACCGGATCGTACTGTAACGACCCAGTGTGGTGCCCCACGGCGTCTCCCGGGCCTTATTACATCACCCAGCTCGACTCCAATTTGGTTCCCGAATGGCAATTCAAAAACACCACCATCAACAAGGGACATCCCAACGGATTTGAATGGTGTGTGAACGCCGCCGCCGTCGATGTGAACGGAGTCGTCTACGCCAACAGCGAAGACGGTAACCTGTACGCGATTGCGCAAGGGGGAACGCAAGCCCAGAGCATCTTTCTGGAGAGAGTAGTTGGCGCTGCCTACACGCCCCTAGCCATCGGAGGAGACGGAACCGTCTATGCGCTCAACGACGGACACCTAATGCCCGTCGGAAAATAAGTTGCAGCACCGGCGAGCCCTCGCCCGCGACAGCCAGGGGATGCCTCTATCTTAAGTGCTCGCGACCGCCAGCTCTTCGCGCTGGCTTTTCTCCCGGCTTAGGTAGTAATGCACCGCCGGAGTAATCACTAGCGAAAGCACCATCGAAATCAAAATTCCACCAATCACCGCAATAGCCAGCGGCTGTAGCATCTGCGAACCTGCACCCAGCGCGAAAGCCAGTGGCAACATGCCCGCGACCGTCGCCATCGCAGTCATCACGATGGGACGCAAGCGGCGGCGGCTGGCTTGCAGCATTGCATCCTCCGCCGAATAGCCGAGCCGGCGGAATTTCTGCTCCGCATCGAGCAGCAGAATTCCATTCTTAGCCACGATGCCAATCACCATGATCATTCCCATGAACGAAGACACATTGAATGTGGTGCGCGTGATCAGCAGAGCGATGAACACTCCCGAGGTCGATAGCAGCGCCGAAGCCAGAATCGCTACCGGAGCCGCGAAGTTGCGAAACTCAAAAAGCAGCACGATGAACACCAGCAAGATCGCGAGCACCAGCACAAACACCAGATCACGAAATGTTTTCTGCTGCTCCTGATAAGTTCCGCCGTATACCACACGGATACTTGCCGGAAGGTGCAGACCATCGACCGTCTTCTTGACCGCGTCCATGCCGCTGCCCAAGATCGGTGCCTTCCAGCCGAGCTGTGATTGCTACATCGCGCTGCAGGTTCTCGCGGCGAATCTCGGTTTGCCCCGGCAGTTCGGTGATCGCAGCCAGCGCCCCCGAGCGTCGCGGTCCGCCCGGTGCTGCTGGTCAAAAGCGTGTCGCGCATGGCTTCCAGTGACATCCGGTTGCTCGCCGGGAAACGCACCCGCACGGTGTAGGCCCGGTCGTTGCTAACGACCGGAGTCGCCGCCGGCTCGCCCTCCAGCATCGCCGAGGCGTCGGTGGCGACTTCCTCCGGCGTGAATCCCGCGCGCGCGGCCACGCTGGGGTCGATCTGAAATGTGACTGCCGGACCGCTGATCGTGTTGTCGATACCGTTCAAAACATCGACCACGCCCGGAATCTTGTGAATCGCATCGGCGACTTTCGGCGCCCATTCTGCCAGCACAGCCGCATCGGGTGAAAACAGTTTGATCTGGATAGGCTCGGGCGCGCTGGTCAAGTCGCCAATCATGTCCTGCAACACCTGAACAAACTCCACATCCAATGCCGGCTCCTGGCTTGTAATCTTTTCCCGCACGTCCGCGATGACGTCATCAATAGCGCGATCGCGGTTCGCCTTCAGCTTGACTGAAATGTCGCCGGTGTTGGCCTCTGTCACCGCCGCCAGGCCGAGTTGCAGCCCGGTGCGCCGCGATGTGCTTTCAACCTCCGGATGTATCCCGCAGAATCTTCTCGACGTGCGTGATGACGCGGTTGGTCTCCGCCAGCGAACTGCCAGCGGGCATGATGTAATCCAGAACGAAACCGCCTTCGTCCATCTCCGGCAGCAAGTCCGATCCCGAAAATCGTAGCAGACGATACGACGCAACCACCAGCACCGCCGCCCCGCCCGCGAGCCACAGGGGCTTCTCCAGCTGCGCGGCGCAACCAGCGCTCGTGGAAGTTCACCACCTTGCGAAAGAATCCGCCCATGGATGCTTCTTCGACCGCCAACAACCGTGTGATCGACTCCTCTTCTGGCTCGACCTCGGCCGATGCGCTCCGCCGTGCGCCGACACTGCCTTGCGCTTGATGAAGTACTGGCTCAGATTCGGGGTCCAGGTCAGCGCCAGCGCCAGCGATGTGAACAGCGAAACCGCCATGGTCACGGCCAGTGCGCGAAAAAATGTTCCGGTCACTCCGGTGATGGAAATCAACGGCAGAAACACCACCACGGGCGTAATCGTGGAACCGATCAGAGGAACAGTGATCTCCTGCAAGCGCGCTGTGAATGGCCTGCAACCGGTCCTGCCCGGCATCGCGATGCAGCACGATGTTCTCCACCACCACAATGGCATCATCAATCACCAGGCCGACTGCGGCCGCCAGCCCACCCAGGTCATCAGGTTGAAGCTCTGATGCAGAAGCTTGAGCGCGACGAACGTCATCAGGATCGTGACCGGAATCACCAGGCCGGCGACGATCGACGTTCCCCAGTCCCGCAGGAACACCACCAGAATGATCGAGGCCAGAATCAGGCCCAGCAGAATCGCGTCGCGCACGCTCTTGATGGAATCGCCGACGATGATCGACTGATCGTAGAACGGCCGAATCTGAATTCCGGGAGGCAAGCGACTTCTGGATGCGCTCCATCTCGGCATGAACTTCATCGGCGACTTGCACCGTGTTGCTGTCCGGCTGCCGGTTGATGTTGAGCAGCACCGAAGGTTTGCCGTTCGCGGTCACGATGGTGTAAACCGGCTTCACCGCGCGCGCCACCGTTGCGACATCTCCGATGCGTACGGGAATTCCTGCAGGCGTGGCTTTGACCACCGTGTTCGCGATCTGCTCCGGCGTGCGCACCTGCCCGCTGATCAAGCCCAGCACCAGCTGGTGATTGCGTTCGAACAGTCCCGGCGAATCGATCAGATTGGTTCGCCGCATCGTGTCCAGAATGTCGGTGACCGTGACGCTTGGCCGTCAGCAGCTTGGCGGGATCGGGCGTGATGTGAAACTCCGGCTCCTGTCCTCCTTGCACCAGCACGGTCGACACCCCATCGAGCCGGTTCAGCCGCGGCTTGATCTCGTACGTTGCCATCTCCCAGAGTTGCGTCTGCGGCATCGGTTTCCGAACTGAGGCTGTAACCGATGATCGGAAAGCTGGCGAACGTCATGCGGTTCGCCACCACGCGTCGCTGTCGAAGGCAATTCCGGCTGCACCCGCGAGAGCGCTGCATTCACATATTGCAGCGTCTGGAACATGTCCACGTTCCAGTTGAAGAAACAGATCGATCTCCGCCGAGCCGCGGCTGGTGATGGAGCGCACGTCCTGCAGCCCGGGAACGCTGTTCACCGCTTCTTCCAGCGGACGCGTGATCGTGACCATCATCTGATCGATGGGCATTACGCCGTTGTCGACGGCTATCAGGATGCGCGGGAAATTGGTTTCAGGAAAAACCGACACCGGAATGGTGAACGCGAGATATGCGCCCAGCAGCGCCAGCGTCAGGATCAGGAAGATCACCGGCTTGGAATGGGCGCAAACCAGTAAGAGGATTCCGGCTGGCTCACTTCGCTTCTCCAGCAGCGGGCTTGTCCTTGTCAGCGGGCTCTTTCTTCGGTGCGTCTTCCATCTTTGATCTTGGTGTTGTCCGGCAAGCCATACGCGCCCGATGCGACCACGCGATCGCCAGCTTTCACGCCTTCGAGAATCTGGACCTGATCGCCCTGGCGAACCCCAACCTTCACCGGCTTCTGGTGCGCCCGGTCGTCAGAGCCGACCAGCATCACCGAGGTGCTCCATCTTCCGCCGTGAGCAGGCTTGCAGCGGGAATGACCAGCGCATCGGGAATCGTCTGCGCCAGCATGGAAAGCTCAACGCTCGTGCCCGGCCTGAGCCGCTGCTCGGGATTTTTTGCCTGAACCCACACTTCCACCGTGGTGCTGTTGGGATCGAGCGCCGGACTGATGACCGTGATTTTGCCTTCGACAGGTTGCTCTTCTCCAGGAGCGCTGATGGTCGCCTTGTCTGCCCAGCTTCAGCAACGCCGCATCCGGCTGCGGAATGTGCGCGCGGGCAATCACCTGGGAAATATCCATCACGGTGAGCAAGGGCGTTCCGGCAGCCGCCATCTCCCCCGGATACAAAGGACGGTCGGCGATCACGCCATTGATCGGACTGCGAATCTCGGAGTAGCTAAGCTGCGCGCTCGCTCCGAGATACTTTCCCTTCGCCGACTCCAGTTGCCCCGCCGCTGACTTCAGCGTCTGCTGCTTGCCGATCGCCTGCATCGCCTCGAAATGCTTTTGCGCGATTTCGTATTGATTGCGCGCCTGGGTCAGATCGACGCCTGCCTGATCGAGTTCCTTCCGCGGCAAGAGCGCCTTGCTGAAAGAGTTCCTGCCGGCTGTCGTAGACCTTCTGCTGCGCGTCCAACATTTGTTTGGCCGCCTGCATTTCGAGTTGCGCCTTCTGCATTTCCGCCGGCAGATCGGCCGCCGTGCTGATTTCGTACGTGGCCTGCGCCTGATCGTAGTTGCCTTTGTATCCTGCGCCGCGGCGGCCAGGTCCTGATGCTCAAGCACGGCGAGCAACTGTCCTTCGATGCACGCGGCTGCCGCGCTTGACACAAGAAACGTTTTGACCGGAGCGCTGATCTTGGGCACGATCGCCGACTGCGCCAGCGGAAACAAGACCGCTTCCGCCGTGACCGTTGCTCAATGTCGTTTTCTCAACCGACAGCAACCTGCACCGGGACGACGGGTTCCTTCTCAGCCAGGCTCCTTGGAACAACCAGAAAGCAATCCGAGCAAAATCGTCAGTGTCGCGAAAGACGCACATAGCCCCGAACTTCCTCGTCCGGCAAGTGAACGCGATAGCTGCCAGACTTTTTCCAGTCCGGCGGATGCGGACACCCGGCCCAACGCAAGAGTCGCTGCTCTCCGCTCCGGTTCCCCATCAGTGACTCCGCGTCGCTCATGCGCTATAAGTTTCCTGTCAGAGTTTGCAGGTTCGCCATCGCGACGCGAAAACGCGCCTGGCCATCATTGAATGCATTGCGCGCCAGCGTCAACGTGTTCTGCGCGTCCACGACTTCCAGTACGCTGGACTCCCCGCCTTGATAGCGCATCGTCGTCAAACGCAAGCTTTCCGCCGCCAGTTCCGCCGACTGATCCAGCGATTCCAGTTCCGACCGCGCAGTTTGCGCTTCGTCGTAAAGCGTCCGCATCTTGGCCAGCAATTGCCGTTGCGCAAAACTCAATTCCACCTGCGCCTGATCGCGCCGCAAATCCGCCTGCTTCACTCGGCTGCGATTCGCGCCCCAATTCCAGATGGGCAACTGCAACGTCGCCGTGGCCGCATAGCCCAGATTCCGCAGTCCCGTCCGGACGTCCTCTGTGGCAAACTGATTGGCATCGATGCCATAAAAATAATCGACGACTCAGCGATGGCAAGAATCCATTCCATGCCGCGGCGACTTCCTGTTTGGCCTGCTGCAAGTGCGGCCAGCGCAGCCTCGCAGTTCAGGATTCTTGTCGGCGGCCGCAGTTTGGACTTCTGCAAACGAAGGCAACGGCTCCGGCATCTGCAAGTCGTCCACCACGGAAAAGTTTTCATTGAAGTCGGGAAACAGCAGCACCGCCAATTCCAACCGGCTGCGATTCATCTCCAACTCCGCCTCCTGCAAATCACGTTGCTGCTGCTGAGTTTGAATCTGCGCCTTGACCACATCCGAATGCGCGACTTCGCCGCCGTGTTCCAGCTTCTGGCTGATGTCGAAGAATCGCTGCGCCTCCGTCGCCGCTCGCTGCGCCGTGGAATACTTGCGCTGCGCCACCACGAATCCGTAGTAGGTCTGGACCACGGTCACCACCAGCCCCCGCGCCGCGATCTCCGCCCGCGCGCGCGCCACCGCCTCAGCCGCCGACGAACGCCGGTAGTCCGGCAATAGTTGCCAGCGAAATCTCCTGATGAACGTTTCCCTGGCTGATGTATTCATGCACGCCATTGTTGGCGATAAATCGGGATGCCGCAGTGCCGTTGCCTTCGGTGTAGAGAAACGCCGCGTTGTAATTCACGCTGGGCAGCAGCGCGGCCCGGCTCTGCACGCGGTCCTCCCTGGCGGCTCCGAATTCGGTCAACGCCGCTCGATATTCAGGACTGTTCTTTTTCGCCCGCTCCAACGCATCCTGCAAGAGTCAAAATCAAAGGAGCGTTCGACGGACGCACTCGCGTTTTGCTGAGCGCCGGTCCGCCGCAACCTGGTTGGAGGCATTCTGAGCGAGAACCAGCTGCAGCGCCAATTGCGAGGACCAAACAGGCGCCGAGCACAGCTTTCATCGACCGATTCGCATCACTCATCATCTTCAACCCAGCCATATGCTCCACCATCGATCACGCAGACCTCTTAGAACTAGGAATAATGATCTCGGAATTAAGATTAAGCGAAGCTGAAGCAGGATTTATCGTTCGACGCAGAGGTCAGTTAGCGGATTCTGCGGGCAACTCGACCATCATGCGCGTGCCTTTGCCCGGCGCGCTTTCGGCGGTGATGGTTCCCCCGTAAGCCTCGACCAGCGCCTTGGCGATGGCCAATCCAAGCCCGAAGCCTCCGGTGGTGCGATTGCGCGAGGGGTCGCCACGATAAAAGCGCTCGAAGACGTGCGGAAGATCGGCGGCAGCAATGCCGGCACCGTGGTCCTGAAAGACAATTTGCGCCGGGCCATCGCCTGAGCGCTCTACTCGCCACCTCAACCGATCCCCCTTCCGGGCTGTAACGCACCGCATTTTCCAGCAGGTTGATCCAGACCAGTTGCAAATCTTCCGGATCCGCGCGCATACAGTACGAGGCCCATTCTTCGAAAGATGAACCTTGGCTTTACGGTTCTCCGCCAACTGCCGAAGCCGCTCGACGGCCTCTTCGCACGTCGCTGTCACGTCGATCACCTGCAAGTCACGGCGTAAAGCTCCGTGCGCCCATTGCTCGGCTCGGGCCAGACGCAGCATCCATTGCAGCAGTTGCTCCAGGCGTTCCAGATCTTCAAGAGAATGTTCCAGCCCCGCGCGATATTCCTCCGAACGCGGGGTCGCTGCAACAGCGATTGCATAGTGGACTTCAACACCGCCACCGGCGTCTTCAATTCATGCGCGGCATTGCCCAGAAATTCCCGTTGCTGGTCAAAAGAATGATGCAGTCGGCTCAGCATCGTGGTCATCGACTCTGTGAGCGGACGCAATTCCCTGATCTGCCGCGCATCTTCCGAGCAGATGCAACTCCCAGTTATGACTCGAAATCAGCGATGCCTGCGCCGCCAGTTCTTGCAAAGGCAAAAGGCCGCGGCGAATGCCCCACAACGCCAGCAGCACGGTTGCGATCAAGAGCAACAAACTTGAAACCGCGATATACACACCCGCTTGCCGGACACTCTCTTCCAGTTCATGCGTCGGCGACGCATAAACAATGGTCAAGGTCTGCGGCTGGAACGACTTCCCTTCCTCGCGATCAAGCACCGGAACATGCGCGACCCTCAAGCCTCGATAATGAACATGCGCCCACTTGAAATGCCAATGATCGCGGCCTGTGGGCGAAATCTCCAAACCCACCGGCCAATTGGGAGAGCGCGTCAACAACCCTGAACGTTCCGTCCACACCGCAAAAATATCGGGATGCTGGGGATCCAGCGATACGGCATCAGGGTATTGTCGAAGTAAACGTTCCCGCTGGCGTCTTCCGCATAGCGCACCAGCGCAGCCACGCTCATGGCGCGTCCCTGCATGCCCGCGTCCAAGGTTGAGAGCAATCGTTGCCGGGTGTAGAACACTCCCGTAAGCAGCAAGCCCGCCGCCAGCACCGTCTGCGAAAGCAGGACGATAGTAATCAACCGCGCTTTGATGGAGTTACTTCTCATGTGAAACTTCGCCTTGCCTTTGGCACTGCCATGGAGCGGTGCGGCTACAGCCCTTCTGGAAAATTCGTGATTCGTATCCGGGGTATGCCTTCAGGCATACCGCAAAGCACAAACGTACACCGGCTTTAGCCGCCGAGACACTCTCAATCCTGCAAAATATACCCCTGCCCGCGCAGCGTATGAATCAACTGCTTCGCCGAGCCATCATTCAATTTACGCCGCAATCCAGAAACATAAACTTCAATCACGTTGCTGAATTTCTCCCAGTTGTAGTCGTAAAGATGCTCCAGCAGTTCCGTTTTCGAGACCACCGCCCGCGGGCCGGTGCGCCAGATATTCCAGTACGCGATACTCCATCGCGGTCAGCGTAATCACCCGGCCGCCGCGCTGCACGCTGCGGTTCACGGTATTCAGCTCCAGATCACCCACCGAGAGAACCGGCGATGGCTGCCCCTTCCCTCGCCTGATTAACGCTTTGGCCCGCGCCAGCAATTCACCCAGATCGAACGGCTTGGTGAGGTAGTCGTCGGCTCCGGCATTGAGCAGCGCCACTACCGACTCCTTGTCGTCCCGCGCAGTCACCACCAGCACCGGCGTGCGTTGCCCTGCCTTGCGGATTCTCCCCAGCACTTGCATGCCGTCCATGTGCGGCAGCATCAGATCGAGCAGCACCAGATCATATTCGCTCGACTCCGCCATAAAGAGACCTTCCCGGCCATCAGGAGCGACGTCCACCGCATAGCCTGCGCTCTCACGCAAACTGCGCGCGATGTTCTCCGCCAGCCGCGGCTCGTCTTCAACAATCAGGACGCGCAATTCCACCTCTCCTACCGGCCTCTCAGGCCACAGTATCTGCCTCAACCTTAACCCGTCCTGAATCCGGTTGGAAGTATCTGTGGTGAGCAGGCATGGCATCCGTCTGGAACAAACCATTCTTGCGTGAAGCGACTGAGTATCGCTTTCTCTCGCCCGTTTCGGCACTGTTTTCCCGATTTATTGCCCCGAAACTGCTCCCGCTCCCTTGGGTCATTTCTAGAAGTGCGGCATCTACAGGTCTTTATCCCTCCGAGCAATGAGGCGAACGTTTGGCGAACTACTTGCTTTCTGCTTTGCTATGCGAGCTTGACTAGACAAGCTTGATCGAAGAGCGGAAAGGAAAAGTTATGGTGGATCTCAGCCAGATCAAAATCACGCAACGCGATCAGCAGGTGCTGCAACTCCTGGTCCAAGGGTGCAGCAACAAGGAAATTGCAGGAGAGTTGAACATCAGCCCGCGCACTGTGAAACAGCACTTGCGAACCTTGTTTCTGCGCGCCGGCATCAAGGACGGCCGCAAGCGCGTCAAGCTGGCGACCGCTGTATTCAATAGAGAAAGCGGTGGCGATCATGCAACCCTGTGACCGTCTAACCGCCAAGGAAGTTCAGGTCGCCGAACTGGTTTGGGAGGGCCAGACTAATCGTGAAATCGCCAATGTAATTGGCACGACCGAACAGGTGGTGAAGAACTACTTGCGAAACACCTTTGACAAGCTTGGCGTCTGGAGTCGTCTCGAACTGGCTCTTTACGTCGCCGGTCACGGCGGCGCAGCCTGGCGCGATCCATTCGTCATTGCGTCGGACGCTAAAGCCGAAATCCAGCCGAACGGGTAGCAGAAAGCGGTCGCCCTCACCCGGCTGACCAATGGTCAACATAAAATGAAAGCCTTGCCCAGTCTAATTTCCGGCAAGTTTTGCACAACTGCATCATTTCGGCGGCGAAGCGGCTTCAGTGTGAACTCAACCATGCCCGGCTTGGCCAGCACCCGCATACGCGCATAGCAAAAGCAGAAAACCGATCGCGATTGCACACAAATCGAGGCAGTGGCCTGTGGAAAGAAGGCATGTAATTGAAAATGAATCACCTGGAAACGGATGAAACGGGTTGACGCGCGCGACTTCTTCCGCTACACACCGCCAGCTGCTTCCAGCGACGGTAGATTGCGGGAAAATTCGCTCGCAACTTGAGACGCCCGTTAACGACTTAAGAAGGCAGCGGCCGCTTCCCCCTTATGGCTTACGCAAACCCTCAGTCTCGCCAACCAATTCTTGTCGTAGACGATTCCGCAGAAATGCGGCGCTATCTTCGAGCCCTGTTGGAACTCGACTCCTACCGCGTGATCACCGCGAGTGACGGCTTTGAAGCACTCCAGCTCCTGCGTCTGGGATGTGCGCCGGCGGTGGTATTGCTCGATCTCCAGATGCCCGGCATGGATGGTTTGGAAACTCTGCGGCAGCTACGCGAACTTCGCCCCGCACCAAGAGTGATCTTGTGTTCCGGAGTTGAAGATCCCGCGAAAATGCGTGAGGCGATTGCCCTCGGGGCAGAAGCCTATCTGATCAAGCCCATACAACATTTGTATCTGTCGGCCGCAATTGAGCGCTGCGTGCAGAAACATAACGTAACCCGGCCAGCAGAGCGTCACGGATCCCGCCTGTTCGTCGTGCCATCCCCAAGTTTAATGTAGCCGGTTCGATCTCAGCCTTGCTTTACCGCCGGATGCGAATCATGCTGTCGAGGAAGTCCTGCAATTGCCGCCGGTCTTCCGGCGTTACCCCGGTGAACTTCACACCAATCCCGAACCCCGGCGTGCTGGTCACCACTTCTCCGTTCGCCCACAATTTCGAGTCCTTCACCCACAACGCAATCCTCACAACTGTCTTTTTAGGAATCGGAGTGGGCATCTCCAGAAAACATCCGCCAATCCCGAGGTCGGAAGTGCGCGTGCGGATGGGTGCGACCACGCCCGACGGGTACACTTCCGCCGAACAGGCACATTTGAGGCGGGGGCTTTTTCGCCGTTCAGTCGCCGCGACGCCAGCGGTGTCCACGGTCGCGGCGGGCAAGGGGAAGTCCCAGAACGTTTTTTCTGGCACAAGATTCAACAGCCCCATCAGACCGGCGCGTGGAGTTCCCGGCTCGCCCACCCACTTCACCCGAAAATGCGCTTTGGTTTGACCATATGTCACGCCCACGATCTCGTCGATTTTGGGCCGGGCCTGCACGCCGCTGAGGCAAACTCCCTGGCGGCTGACGTCCACGGTCATCACCTTCTCCGAAAAGGTCTGTCCGGACTTATCGGTGCCGAAGATTCGGACCGGTACTTTGATTTCTTTACGAGGCTCCCGGCGCTTACCTATCACCTGACCACACTCCTTGAAAAGAAGTCTGCGCTCTAGGTTTGTCGTGATTCTACTTGAGTCCTGCGTGCTTGCCCAATTAGCCGGCGAACTACCCCGGTTTTCCCGGGCAAAGAACACAAGTTCGGGAAAACGCTGCAAAACCTTGCATGAATAGGAGGAAGAGATTCGCACAATCTCCGCAAACCAAACTGCCACAAGCATTTCGCCGGTTAGCCGCGGCATTCCGATTGCACTGGCAGCGGTGCGCGTCCCAGGCCTTCGTATTTCCCCAGCCCAGACCGCCGCACTTTTGAGGGCACAAATGAACAAAGAAACCTTCTGGATGGCCTGCGACTCCTCCGAGCAACTCCGCGCCGAATATGGGCCTTTTCAGACGCGGGCGGAGGCCGAGGCGGAGGCGCAGAAGCTGGGTTTTGGCTACCTGCTTCGCTACGAACACATCATCGACGACAACGAAGACATTCAGGAAGTACGTTGCATTTTCATCGAACTTCCGAACGCGCCGCAGGCGCCCTTTGGGCCGGTGGTGCGCAGACTGCATACGCGCTGCGCCACCTGTGGGGAAACTGCCGTGCATGAAGAACATTGGCAGGCGGAAGTCTGGGCTGATATTCACGAGTTTGAGCACACCCGCCATCGCGTCCGCCTCTTCGAGCAAAGCCGCCGCGAAGGCTTCAAAGAAATCGGCGACTGGCGCGATCAATGCGCCTGAGCAAGATGCCCGAACCTTTGATTTCTCTGGAACCGTGATCTCTGTCGGCAAAGATCGTTTCCGATTCTCAATCAGCGCTTTCCTAAGAGTTTTCTGCTAGTCTGTTCTGCTGTAACTCTGGCCCGTGCCGGGCCGCCTCTGAGACAACTATGGCTCTACTGATTTCGCTGATCCTGGCCCTAATCCCAATCGTTGGCGTTTTGTACATCGTGGTCTTCGGCTCGCTGACTAGTGTCGACGGCCTCTTCATGACCCTCATCCTGCTCTCGATTTCTGGGGTTCTGGTCTTGAATGTCCTGATCGAGCTGCGCAAGGGCAGGTCCGCGTTCTTACCCAGCGGTCGTCTCATGGTCATGCGGAATGGCGTCGCCCTCAATGGCGGAGATCGAGTTATAACCCGCGGGAGAGTTCAGGACGTCGTCTTCTTCGAGTCGAATGTCGGTCAGCCAAACAAATCCATCATTACTCTCTCGGACGGCGGCGCTTCCGCAAAAACTCTCGCGTTGGAAGGCGACCTCCGCAACGCTCTACCCGTAGGCCAGACAGTCGAAATCACACTGCGCAAAGAATCCGGAAGAAACGTTCTAGTAGACGTCATCTACGCCTGATCGCCCGCTTCGCGCTCTCAGAAGTCTTGCCTAGGCGCGCCTGCCCAAGTAGCCTCGTCCGCCCGTACAGAATCGCTGGCTTCTAGCCGTCGGACGTTGCTGGAATCTCGATCCGATGGCATCCAAAATAGTGGCTTGGGGTTCTAAGCTCACTATGGTTCCCCCCATCCTCCAAGGAGGCTTTCCACTTGTTTACATACACCGTCTTTTGGCCGTGGTTTGCAGGAGTGATTTTTCTGGCCGCGGGTTTGGTGGCCGTGCGAAAAGAGTTGATCTCGGCTCGTGGCTTGGACAAGCTAATTGTGCTGGGACCTGTGTTTGTTGCCGCTCCGCTTGCGGTGTTCTCGGCTGACCATTTCACGACACCCCACGACATCGCGCAGATGGTTCCAGACTTCGTGCCGTGGCACTTGTTCTGGGCATACTTCGTCGGCTGCGCCTTGCTTGCCACCGCGATCACCTTAGTGACGATGAAATTCACGCGCCTTTCCATGACGCTGCTGGGTGTGATGTTTTTTCTATTCGTTCTCATGATGGATATTCCCGCAGCCGTTGGGTCGCCCCGAGACCGGCTGGGCTGGATCTTGGCGCTGCGAGAAGCGGCGTTCGGCGCGGGCGCATGGGCGCTTGCCGGCAGCCTGGGCCGGGAATCGCAGACGGGAAAACCGAATTGGATGGTCCTGATTGGCCGTTTCTTCATCGCCATTGCAACAAGTTTCTACGGCGTCGAGCACTTGCTTCATCCCGAGGTCGCTCCAGGAGTTCCGGACTCTCTACTGACCCCGGTCTGGGTTCCGCTTCATTCGCTATGGGGGTATCCCGTGGGAGTTTTGCTGCTGGTTGCGGGCGTGGCGCTGCTACTCAACAAACGGCCGCGCCTGGCCGCTACGGCGATCGGCGCTGTTATGACATTGCTCTCAGCGTTTCTTTATACGCCGATTCTCGCCCTGACGCGTGATCCTTCGCAGATGGTGCAGGCCATCAACTTTATTTTCGACACCTTGTTTTTCGGTGGGTTTGCTCTGCTGGTCGCGAGAGCAATGCCTCAGGAGAATTGATTGATCAAGCGCTACGGTGTTGTCGTCTTGTCTATGCGAATGTCATGCTCGGCCTGGCATTCTGTGGCCGGATCGTAGGTAGCGACGCCTGCCAGTTGATCCTTGGAAGCCTTGAACTCCAGCGGCGGCCTTCGCACGCGCGACGGTAGTCCGATGAATTTGGCTTTGCCGGCAGCGTTGGTGCCGGCTTCGAGATCGAGCCTGCGGATTCCGCCAAAGCCATACGCCATGTGCACCTTGATGTCTGCGGCATACACCGGCTTGCCATCGGGGTCGGTGACGGTGAGTTGTAGCGAGCACGGCCCGGCGCCTCCATCCATTACGGGGACTTTGTCGGCGGCGGCTTGCTGTTCCGCGCGAGATTGGGCAGCGGACCACGGGCGTAACGGAGCCGCCATCAGCAGTACACAGCAGAAAAAGAATTTCATCCGCGTCATAGGGATACTCCCAACTATCTAGCTTTGTTAGTGCGGCTTAAGGCGCGCTGAGTGCTTAACGCTTTTCTACCATTTCGTCGAGCAGCGGCGGCTCCGTTCGTTGCAGATGTGCGGCGACCTGTTCCATCTGCCGCATGGCACGTAAATGATTTCGCCCCGCAATCTTCAACACATCTTCATCGGAGTATTTTCGCTTTAGCAGTTCGGCGAACAAGTACGGGTAGCGGCTGATGTCGTCCAGGCCTTCCACCATCGAGTTCTTGCCCGAGTCGTAAAAATCCCCGCCGATGCCAATGTGATCGACACCCGCAACCTGCCGGATGTGATCGATGTGGTCGGCAACATCGGAAATACCCGGGCGCGGGAACGGATTGGTTTTCTCCCACTCCTGGATCGCCTTCTCGATAGCTTGATCGTTGTCCAAACGATTGTGAAGCTCCCGCAGCGCCGCTGTCCGTTTATCTTCCCAGGGAGAATCGTGCGGCGATATGAACTGCTTGATGAAGTCCACATGGATCACACCGCCGTTGGCCGCCAACTTCCGCAGCACATCGTCGGGAGCATTGCGCGGATGAGGATTATTCGCGAACGAGCTGGAGTGCGAAAAAATCACTGGAGCCTGGCTCACGCTCAGCGCGTCCAGCATGGTGTTGGCGCTCACGTGGGAAATGTCGACGAACATTCCCAGACGATTCATTTCGCGCACAACTTTTTTGCCGAAACCAGTCAGCCCATAGTGCTCTGGCCGGTCGGTCGCAGCGTCGGCCCAATCGATGTTGTCCCAGTGCGTCAGCGTCATGTAGCGCGCGCCAAGATCGTAGAACACGCGCAAGGCAGCGAGTGAGTTCTCGATCATGTGCCCACCCTCGACACCGATCAGGCAAGCAATGCGACCAGCTTTGTGAATGCGTTCGATGTCCTCCGCGGTTCGCGCCTGCTCAAAGTCAGGCTGGCTGCGAATTAGGCGCAGGGCAACGTCGAATTCGCGCAGCGACTCGTGCAGCGAAGTGTGAGTCTTCTGCGTCGCCGATTCCACAAACACCGACCAGTACTGGGCTCCGACGCAGCCTTCGCGCAGGCGCGGGATGTCCGCGCATAAAGTCGGTTGCATCTTTGCCAAGTCGAAGCGGGTCAGATCTCCACCCGCATCGAGCAGCATCGACGGCAGATCGTTGTGAGTATCGATCAGCGGGGCCTGCAACAGGAGCACACGCGCCCGCTCCAGCAAATCCTTGGGCATGGATTGCGCTTCCGCCGCAAGCGACGTCGATCGCGAGAACCACCCGCCCTCAGCGAAAAGAGATCGGTTGAGAAGCCCAACCCCGGCAACCAAACCTGCTCGTTCTAGAAAACCGCGTCGTGATAGCAAGAGGTATTCTCCTGACGGCACGGAGTATACCGGAATACGAACCTGACGGCGCGGCCGTTCTCTGATCTTGCTCCTCGCGCGAAGGTTGGAAGAATAGTGATGCAATTGCGAGCGGGGTACGGGCCTGAGGGGATCGAGGGGATCGAGGGGCGGGGACGCCGGTTACTACCTCAGAAAACCGGCACTAAATTGTGTTTTTTCTGGTAGAGCTGGCGATCGACGGCGCGGAAGACGTCGTCGACTTCGCTGCCGGTAACGTAGCCGGCAAGGCCCCAACTGAACGACAGCTGATAACTTTTTCCGCTGTTCAAGTTCCAGTGTTCGACGCCGCGCTGGAGGCGGCGGATGGGGAAGTCGGCGTCTTCCTCGCTGGTATCGGGCATCACCACAAGAAACTCGTCGCCGCCCTGGCGGAAGACAATGTCGCCGCCCCGAAAAGTCGCAGTAAGTATCTTGGCGAATTCGCGTAGCAGCACGTTGCCTTCAATCGTTCCCAGGCGAGAATTGATGGCGCGGAAGCCGTCCAGGTCGATGGTCATCAACGTTAGATGACTTGATAGACGGTTAGCCCGCGCCACCTCGCGCGGAATCAATTCGTTCATCGCCCGCCGATTTAGCAGTTGCGTCAGAGGATCAATCAGGGAGAGGCTTTCGAGGCGTTCGTTCAGTACCAGTTCGCTGATCAATGCGCGCCGTGTGTTGTTCAGCGCGATTTTTTGTCCAATCAGATAGATGTTGAAGAGAAGAATCAGGGAGATCAATCCGAAAAACAGTTGCGGCAAATACGCGTGTTCAATGTGGATGACCCGCTGTGCCCACATCACGTTGGGCAACACCAGCGCCAGCATCCCAGCAGTAAGCACCACCACTACCAGGATTACGATCGACCACAACTGCAGATCGCGCCCGGAGAGTTGCTGAATCTCCCGCTGAATTTGCTCGGCGCGCGCCAACATCGTAGGCGGCGCAGTCTGTTCCTCTTTTTCTTGCGGCATTGCGCCTCCGCTCGGGCAGACTCAGTCCGCCGAACACGAATGAGGCAATTCTCTAATGAGATCGCTGGCCGGAGCGAGGGGGAAGTCCGCTTCGTGGTTACGAACGTAATCGCCGGTCGCCCGCGTTTCCCCACCCGCGTTCGCGAAAGGTGGCAGCTCTGGAATCGCGGGGACGCATTCGCCCTCGTTTAGCCGACTGTTGAGCAACCAATCCCGCGTGATTCGTCTGGTTACTTCGATGGCGTGTAGATGAACCCCCGCCATACCCCTGCCTGAGTTTCGTATTCGCCGACCACTTGCCCCACATTGTTGATGGCGGTTGCGTGGGTGGTTCCGGCTTGCGACTCTGGCACATTGATGGAGGCTGTTACCTGGCCATGCAGGATGGTCACAAAGTGAAGGAGCATCGGGGTGTTATCGTCTTGCCATGCGCCCAGAATCACTGAACTATTGTTGATGCCGACGAGAAACATGGCCGTGTCGCCGGCCACGTCGATGTCCGAGAAGCCCGACGTGGGATTCCAGTAGAAGCCGTGCTCCACTCCATTTTCGTCGTACCAGTTGCCGACCACTTCCTGGTTGTCGTTGATGGCTGTCGGGTGACGTGGTGATCGCACCGGGCATGTTGAATGTGGTATTGAGTTGCTTCGATTTGTCGTCGTAGAAGAAGCCGCTCCACGGGGTCGAGTAATCCTTCCAGCTTCCGACGATCTGATTGAGATTGTTGAGGCCGGTAACTTGGAGGTCGTTCCAGTCATTGACCCACGGGTCGCCGCGTCGGTGAGGAAAGGGAACCTGCTACCAGGGAAAAGCTCTCCGTTCCTACCAGGAAAAGCTGCCCTTGGTTCCTTGGGGTGTCATATCCGGAGATCCCGCCCGCAACGTAGCCTGCTGTGTTAATGCCAGTCGCGATTGCACCGTGGCCCTGGTTGCCCACCGAGAGATTTTGCACCTGCTGTCCCGACACTTTGTAGAACGCCTGATTCGATGGACCCTCCACGCCGACGATCGTGGCTGCGTTGTTCATAAACAGCGGCGAGCCGTTGGTCCGCACCAGCTTTCTAGTCCACACATCGCCATGGCTGATGAGGAACGCCTCGCCTCCTGGACACGACCAGCCGAGCACTTGCCCGGAATCGTTGATGGCGGTGACCTGGATGCCGCCAAAAGAGTGGCAGTTGGGATTGCTGGTCTTAGGTCCAAACGTTTGGTACTTGCTCTGCGCTCCAGCGCCGATCGCGACGAGCATCGCGAGCAGTATGGTTAGGGTCTTCATGGTCGTTTCTCCCTAATATCCGCGCTGTAAATATACACCCGAAGAAGTCCTGAACGGTCAAACTCTGCCTTGGAGTGGGATTTTAGGTGAAAACGCTCCGGACCAGACAGTGATGTAGTCCGCATGATGGCTCTGTTTTGCGCAGCGGGTTTCCTTCCAAGAAAACCTTGAAACCGGCTAGCGTCGGCTGGTGTAAGCTATCAGAGCTTGAAAAGGAGCACTTCCCATGCTTAGGTCCATCCCCGCCGCCATACTCAAGTACATCGGTTGGTCAATCGCCTGCGCCGCAATCGCGACCTGCGGCCTGCAGCCCTCTCTTTTCGCCCAGGCTAAGCAGGAGTCGCTCGCCAGTGTTCGAGTGCAATCGTCAAGCCCAATCAAGGGCCACGCGGCGCCATCGAGTCAGGCCTGCCAAGCACGAGTAAATGACAGCTCAGCAAAACTGCTGGAATGCATTCAACAGGATTCACTTTGGAATCATCTCTCGCACTTTCAGAAGATCGCCAATCAAAATAAGGGGCAGGACGGCCACGGCTACCGTGATACCGGCACGCCCGGTTACAAAGCTTCGGTGGACTATGTTGCCGGACTGATGCGGCAAGCCGGCTATCACGTGACCATCCAAACCTATCAACTCACCGCTTCCCAAGTCGCGCGGATGCCTCGGCTCGCGGAGCAGGATATGCGGGGCAAAGCGGTCGTGGACTACAACTTGATCGCCGAGTCCCCTTTCGGAGATCCCAAGCACACCGTGGTGGTGGATGCGCATCTTGACTCTATCTTCGGCGCGGGCATGCTCGACAACGCGTCCGGATCGACGACGATTCTTGACATCGCGTTGAACATGGCGAAAACTTCGACCCTCAACCGGCTCCGCTATATCTGGTTTGGCGGCGAGGAGCTTGGTTTGCTCGGCTCGGCGTATTACACCCAGCACTTGACCAGCGCGCAGAGGAAAGTCATCGCTTTCGACATCGATGTCGACGTCACCGCCACTCCTAACTTCGATATTCTGGTGGCCGATCCCGCGGACGCGTTCAACGTCGGAAACTTTCCCAAGAACGTTGTCCCGCAGTCAAAAATCGGCAACAACTTCTTCAAGAGCTATTTCACTTCTATCGGAGTTCCTTCCCAATCGGCCTGGTTTGGAAATAGTGGAACGGATTCGAACTCATTCGCCTTGATTGGCATCCCGGATAGCGGCATTCTGACCGAACAGGATTGCTGCAAACAGCAATCCGAGGTCGACATATGGGGTGGGTTCCTCGGGAACTACGAGGGAACCATACCGGGTGATGACGGCGGGTGCGTCGATAGACCAAATCTTTGGTGTGACAATCTTTCCAACAACGACCCGTTTATCCTCGGTATGGTATCGAAGGGAACCGCGAACGTAGTTTTCAAGATGGCCAACCATCCATTCAAGACAACCCATCCATAAGGAAAGCGCATGAACAGCAAAGTGTAGGGCGGATGCCCCCGTCCGCCGCATTTTGACCAAGTCGCGATTCTTGCGGCTCAACTAATGCGCCCGGGACTCTTGAAACCCAACAACTCTACCGTACTGCGGTTCGTTCCATCACCTTCTTGAATGCCTTCAGAAAAATGTCGTTGTGTTCAGCGGTTCCGATTGTGATTCGGATTGCGGTGGGTGCGCCCCACGGGGCTAGTGGGCGGATGACGACGCCTTCGGCCTGCATGCGGACTGCAATCGCCGCTGCGTCGTCGCCTAGTTCGCAATAGATAAAATTGGCCCAAGTCTGCACGGGATGATAGCCCATTTCAATCAGGCGCTGCATGAGCCAGGTTGACTGCTCGGCGTTGTTCTTGAGCGCCATTCTTGTGTGAGCTTCATCGCCGAGGGCCGCCAGCGCGGCTGCCTGCGCAACAGTTGAAACGGAGAACGTGGTGCGCATGCGCGCGAAATAGATCATCAGCTCCGCCGGCCCAATGCCGTATCCGACGCGCACTCCCGCCAGCCCGTGGGCTTTTGAAAACGTACGCAGGACTACAACCTTGCGGCCCTGATTAACATAATCGAGAGCGTGCGAATAATTCACACGGCGGATGGCGGCGAAATATTGCGCGAAATCGTAGTACGCTTCGTCGAGAATTACAATGACGTGCCCGGGAACTCTATCGAGGAAGCGGTCCATCTCTTCTGCGGAAACGAGCGTACCCGTGGGGTTGTTTGGATTGGAAATGTAAATGACGCGAGTGTTCTGATCAATGGCCGCGGCCAGTCCATCGAGATCAAATCCGTCATGGCGCATGGGGACTTGAATCAGGCGTCCCCCCGCTGCCTGCGTGGCTATCGGATACACGATGAAGGACCGCTCGCTGGTAATGGCGCTGAGACCCGGCGCCAGCAAAGTTCGCGCCACGATTCCCAATAGCGCCGTCGAACCCGCCGTCGGAACGATCTGCTCGGGCTGGACTTTGTGGTAATCGGCCAACTTCTGCCGCAACTCGATGGCGTCGTTGTCAGGATAAAAATTACTGTCGGCAAGCACTGACTGCATGGCCTGCACCGCCCGCGGCGACGGGCCGAAAGGATTCTCATTCGAAGCCAGTTTGATGCAGTTCACGCGGCTCTCCTCCAGCGCCTGCCGCACCGACTTCCCCGGCGTGTATCCGGCTAACCTGCGAATATATTCGGGAACAAGCTGATTGAAGTCACTCATCGTGCGGCTGTCTAATCTTTACATGGCGAGGGGAAAGTGTCACGTGCGAGGATCGTTGGCCTTGCGTCGTTGGCCTGGAGACCCGTCAGCCGCAATCTGACTCAGCGGTCGAGCCTACACTAGTTCTTAGCGAAGGATTTCAGCTTTGATACTTCGTCCGGAGTTAGCTTGCGGTATTTTCCGGGATGGACGTCTAGTTCCAACGGGCCGTAGCGCACGCGCTTAATTTTTTCCACGTGGTGCCCGATTTCTTCGAACATGTGGCGGATTTGGCGATTCTTACCCTCGATCAGCGTGACTTCGTACCAGGGATTGGCAGATTCGCGAATCACGCGAATCTTGGCGGGGGCGGTCCGTACTCTCCGGCCTCGATCGGTGGGGATCGAGAGGCCTTCGCGTAACTTTGCGAGTCCGCCTTCCGGCGGAGTACCCGCTACTTTCACCATGTAGGTCTTGGGCACGTGCGACGCGGCTTTCATCAGGTGATTCGCAAAGTCGCCGTCGTTGGTGAGCAGTAAAAGTCCCTCGCTGGCGTAGTCGAGACGACCCACGGGATAGACTCGCGCCTTGACTCCGTGCAACAAATCCATGACCGTCGGTCGACGCTCAGGATCGCGCAGCGTCGTGACATATCCCTTGGGCTTATTCATCAGGAGGTAGACATGACGCTCGGCGCCATGCAAAAGTTTGCCGTTAACGCGAATGTGGTCTTTCTCGGAATCGGCTTTGCTGCCCAGCTCAGTAACGACTTTACCGTTGACCGAGACGAGCCCGCCGGAAATTAATTGCTCGGCCTTGCGGCGGGATGCGATGCCGGCGGCGGCGATGATTTTCTGTAAGCGTTCAGCGGGCATAAGAATTCAAGGTAACGGCGCGGCGGGAGACTGCGCCTCAGGCAGCGGGATCGCTTTCAGCGGAGGCGCGCTTCTCAGCTGTCGCCATCTCTGGTTCGGATTGATTTTCGGAAACTTGCTCGAGCCGTGCACCGTCGGAACTACCCGCAGGTTCGTCTTCCACTGGCAGCATGTCGCTCTGAAACGATTCCGCCACCAGCTTTTCAAATTCTTCCATGCTGGGCAGTTCGCCGACATCTTTCAGGCCAAAGTGGAGCAGGAATTCCTTGGTGGTTTTGTACAGGATCGGCCGTCCGATTACAGCCTTACGGCCGCCGGTTGTGATCAGCTTGCGATCCAGCAAAGTGGCAATGACGCCACTCGCATCGACTCCGCGAATCTCACTGATCTCCGGCACCGTGACTGGCTGCTTGTAAGCGATTACCGCCAATGTTTCGAGGGCGGGCAGAGACAGGCGGATCGGCGGCTTCAGACTCTTCGCAAAAGTCCGCACCAAATCGTGGTGCTCGGCCTTGGTGGACATGCGATATCCGCCGGCGACCTGGCGAATCTCGATGCCATGGTCGGTAGAGTAATAATCGGTGGTCAACTCTCCGAGGGCGAGCAGGACGCGCGATTTGACTTCGGTACCATTGGCCGCGCCTTCAGACAAAACCGATTCTTTGACCAACTCGATCAGTTGATCGAGCGTGATGGGGGTTTCCGCCGCGTAAATGATGGCTTCGAGTTTGGCTTTAAGGCTCATAGAGTCGTTAGTCGTTCGCCTCGCGTCGTTGGCCTAAAACATTACCGCCAGTCGTCGCGTACTGCCGCTTGCTCTGCCATTACTGCTTCGAATCCTACATGCTTGCGCAGCAGAATTTCGCCAAATAATCGGTCTTGGCGCAGTTGAATGGCTTGCAGGCGCACCATCTCGAGGAGCGCTAGAAACATGCAAACCAGCGCTTGCCTCGACTCGATGTGCCGCAGCATCTGTTTAAGGCGAATGGGCCGGTCTTCTATTGACAAGCGACGCCGCAGATACTCGATCATTTGGGCGACGGTCACGGTTTCTTCATTCACCTCAATCATTGGCCGATTGCGGGCACGGTCCAGAATCTGCTGGAACGTCTTCACTAGATCGATGACGTCGGCGGCCAGTTCCGGCTCGGTGCCTTCGTCGTCCCGGAACTCTTTCAGCGCCGGGTTCGACCAGACTGCATCTTCGATCTGCTGCTTCTGCATCAGCATTTGCGCCGCGGACTTAAACTTTTCGTGTTCCACCAGGCGATTGACCAACTCCAAGCGCGGATCGTCTTGCGCCTCGGAACCAATCGCTGGATCGCGTGGCAACAGCATTTTCGACTTAATGTGGATCAAAACGGCGGCCATGTAAATGAAGTCCGCGGCCACGTTTACATCCAGCTCGCGCAGCTTTTCCACGTAGGTCAGATATTGGGACGTGATTCGAGCAATGGGGATGTCGTAGATGTCGATGTCCTGCTTGCGAATCAAATCGAGAAGTAGATCGAGCGGGCCTTCGTAGACGTCGCCTACGCTAACCGCGAAGGGAAAATCGCTTTGATCTTTTTTCCGGGCACGCTCCAACCCGAGTTGAGGCTGTTCAGCGATGGGAACTTTCAGCGCCGACGTTCCGGCGACGGGATGTGATTCGCTGGTCATCTTAGCGTCTGCGGCCGCGGAGCTCAGCGGGACATGCCCATCGCGCCCCGCGCTTCGTTCATGGTAGCGTCCGCTACCCTTCTGGCCTTGGCTGAGCCTGCCTCCAGAATATCCCAAGCCAGGCGCGGATTGTCCTCATATTTCTTGCGGCGCTCCTGCATGGGATTCAAGATGTTAACCAGGGCGTCGGCGGCCCAGCCTTTGCACTCGATGCAGCCAATCCCAGCCGAACGGCAGCCTGCGTTCACTTTGTCCATGGTCGCGCTGTCGCTGAAAATCTTGTGCAGGTCGCCAACTGGGCAAAGATCAGGGTTTCCGGGATCGGTGCGGCGGACGCGAGCCGGGTCGGTCACCATGGTTTTCAGCTTTTGCCGCACCACCGGCTCGGGGTCGGTAAGCATAATGGTGTTCCCGTATGATTTCGACATCTTGCGGCCGTCGGTTCCTGGAAGCTTGGGGGTGGGCGTCAGCAGTGGCTGGGGCTCGGGAAAGACGGACGCCCCGTTATGGCTATAGAACCCATTAAACCTCCGCGCGATTTCACGCGTCAGCTCCACATGCGCCACCTGGTCCGCTCCCACGGGCACAAAATCGCCTTTGTACATCAAAATGTCCGCCGCTTGCAGAACCGGATAGCCGAGAAAGCCATAAGTGGTGAGGTCTTTGTCCGTAATATTTTCTTTTTGCTCTTTGTACGTCGGCACGCGCTCAAGCCAGCCCAACGGCGTAATCATGGAAAACAGTAGATGCAACTCAGCATGCTGCGGCACGTGCGACTGGATGAACATGGTGCAGCGTTCCGGATCAAGCCCAGCTGCCAACCAATCCAACAAAACCTCGACTGAATTCTCTTTCACCCGCGAAGTATCGGCGTAATCCGTGGTCAAGGCATGCCAATCGGCGATGAAGAAGAAACATTCGTACTTGTCCTGCATGCTCACCCAGTTCTGCAGGGCGCCGACATAGTTGCCCAAGTGCAATTTGCCGGTGGAGCGCATACCGCTGAGCACGCGTTTTTTGGAGTTCAATCCTGACATTAGACGCTCATCAAAATAGAAATATAGAAAAGCAAAACCGGGCGGATTAGCGCCATCAGAAAATTTCCGCCGAAAAATACCAGTGCCATGAGCCCAAACATTCCCACGGTGTCGTAAACCCGGCGCACATTTTCCGGCAAGAAATGGCGCAGCACATGGCTGCCATCGAGCGGTGGAACCGGAATTAGATTGAACACCGCAAGCAGCACATTGATTTCCAGCACAGCATAGAGCAGCAGACTCGCCGGCATGAGAAAAGAATTGCTCACCAAAACGCCGCTCAGAGCGCCTTGCACGATCTGCCGTCCATCGGGCGCAGCGACAGCAATTACCGCCAACAGAATCGTGGCAATCGTCGCCACAATGAAATTGCTGATCGGGCCGGCGACGGCAGTTAAAACGTCGTCCAATACAGGGTTCTTGAAATTGCGCGTATCCACCGGCGTCGGTTTGGCCCAACCGATGACCGGAAAATGTGTCAGCATGGCGACCAGCGGCAGCAAAATCGTGCCAAAGGGATCAATGTGCTTGATGGGATTTAGCGTGACCCGGCCCAACATGCGCGCCGTAGGATCGCCGCGAAGGTTGGCCGTCCACGCGTGCGCCGACTCATGAACGCTGATCGCAAACAGAAAAGCGATCAACTGGAACAGGATGTCAACATGTTGCAGGGTCATGCAGCGCTGGCGAGAATTCTCTCCGGCGTTCAGTGTAACAGGAAAGGGTAGTGAGCCTACTCGGGGCCCACTACCCTCGGTGTTGATGAACTGCCATCGCAGCGGCCTAAGAGCAAGCCGCCAGGTTCATTGCCGAACTCTAGTTGATGGTCACCGAAACCGGTGCAGACGGGATACCGTTCGCCACAACAACCAGAGAACTGGCTCCGGTTTCAATCCCCGTGGGCACGTCGAAGTGAGTAGACACTGGCGTAGTGCCGGTGGCTACTCCGGTGGTACTGGGGTTATGCGTGCGAGCATAGAACACGTGCTTGGTCGCTGCGTTGGTGATGCGAACCAGACCGTAGTTACTCGCCATTTGCGCATCATCGCCGTAAGCGGCGCCCTGTGAAAGACCGTTGAACTGCGTGCCCTTCACAACGTAGCTCTTGCCGTGCGTCAAAGTCTTAGGCACCGAAGTGACTTTTGGCGCCCAAGCTTTGTTGTAGGTCCCCTTCGGGGTGAATACTTCGGTAGTTGTGAAATCGTTGAACATGATCTGGCCTGTCGGCAGTTCAAGGAATTTCCCAAAGAATGAAGTATCCGACGAGGCATTTTTCGAACCGGGAATCTTGGTTAGCTTCGTCCCATCCCATTCGAAAAAGGTTGCCGGGGACTTAAAGAGTCCCGGACTTGTCATCATGATGACATTGCCGTTGACTTCGAGCGCGGCTGGCCCGTCGGTAATGCTCACACTCACACCATTAACCAAAGGAAAATCCGGACCCGCTTTCCACTTTCCTGTGCTGGAATTGTAGATCGAGGTGTGGCCCGGCCCGCAACCCCTCGCGCCAGTTGCGAAAACGGTTCCGTCGGGCCGCAGAATTGCTGGACCGACTTCGTGCGATGCGCTTCCATTTTCGTCTAGGCAGGGATCCCAAAGTTGTTTAATGGTGCTACCTGCGCTGCTCCACTTGCCGGTTGCCGGATCGTAGATTTCGGAACCGGTGCCGTTGGTGCCACTCTGAAACACATAAGCATCCACGGTCAGCACTTTGCCGCCCGGAAGCTTCGTCCAGCCTTCTTCGTCGTTGACGTCAAACTTGCCGGCGCCCGTGGCCGTCCACGTAAGATTCGAGGGATTGAAAAGCGCCGACTGGGGCGTGCAGCAGTTGGCTTGCATGTATGTCCCGTTGTCGAGAGTCACGCTTTGCGCGTCACCGATCGTCGCTCCATCCCGCGGGCGGGTTTACCGGCGTCCACTTGTTCTTGACGGGATCATAGATCGCTCCCTTGTTAGTCCAAACACCACCGCCGGACAGGTTATACTCTCCACCTTCAATCACCACCCGGCCATCCGGCAGGACGATAGAGCCAAACCAAAGCGGACCGTAGGTGCTGACGGTAGAAGCCACCGCTTTCCAGGTTCCATTTATGTAGCTACCGGTGTTGTCGGGAGTAAGTTTGAACCAATTCGGAGTCTCGGCATCTTGCACCAAAACCGTTCCATCCGTCAGCAACAGCATGATTCCGGGGCCGCTCTTAAACGGGCCTTGGCTCTTTAGGACTTGCCATTTTTGTGCAGCAGCAAGACCGGATAAGGCGAGCATTGCTAAAATTACGATCTCAAGCTTTCGAAGCAGCTTCACGTTTCTCCTCCTGATTTTTCTGGAATCGCCAATTTCGGGCAGAGATCCACGAAAACCGATCACGCCTCTTGACGGCAGGGAGTACGTCTAGAGTGCTACGTAGGATTCGCTAAAGCGTCGCCCAAAAATTGCAAGCCAGTGTAGCATCGCAGCTTTGCGATTCAACGCTGTTCGTCACATTTTTCATCGGCTACTAAAACTTGCGCACTACAACGACTCCGGATTGGAGCCTATTGTCCGATGGACGAACTTCCCTATCCAGCTGAATTGAATCGAGCGGACATGCATGGATCGAGGAACTAGCTACTGAAGCCGCGTTTCGCTCATCGTTTCTCGACGTGTTTGCGCACGTCTTCCGGCGCGATGGATTTCACTTTGATGGTCTTGGCTGGAATGCCACCGACAATATGGTAAGGCTCGACGTTCTTGGAGGCCACACCCATGGAGCCGACAATCCCGTGCTCACCGACCTTCACTCCACTGAGGACAGTCGCGTGATAAGTGATGCGCGCTCGCGGTCCGATTTCCGTGCGATGGTTGTCCACGATCATGCCATCGTTGAGGTCGTGCGAGTGGGAATACACATTCGCGTAGTCGGAAACCGACGAGCCTTCATGGATGATGATTTCTCCGCGATCGTCCAGCAGCACGTATTTGTGGATGGTGCAGTTGTCCTCGATCGTGAGGTTGTACCCGTATGAAACTTCGACGCCATGAAAAATCTTCACGTTCTTACCGCAAAACTTGAGCACGTGGCGGGCGATCATCGCGCGTACCTTATGTCCCAGCCAGTGATTCAGACCCACCGGCGACCGGTCGTACATCATCCAAAACCAGATCAGGGGTTTGCGCTCCGCATATTTCGCTGCATCCACGTCGCCGTAGGTCTCGGGCTCAAGCGTGGCATTGCGCGGATCGAAGGAATGAACCAGAACCTGTTCGGCCAAAGGCGCGCTGGGCTTCGGTTCGGAATAGGGCCGCCCGAGATAAAGTTCATGCAGGGCGTCGCGCACGACTTCGCTGCGGATACTGCGGATCGCGGTTGACGAATTGCTCGTCCAACTGGTCAATCCATCCCAGAAAAGCCTTTTCGGCAGCGGGGATGGGATTGAGAACACGGTATTCGTATCGGGGCATAGCAGCCTCGTTGAGTAATAGAGAAGTTTAAAACATAGCATACGTCATGGGTGTGGCGCGCCTCCGCAGACCATCGAAAAGGAGGCGTACCAAAGACCCGTGCCCGAGTCGAAATCAAGCGCTGTGACAGTCTCTCGCCAACGATCCAGCAATCCTCCCTATATAATTCACGCCACCGCGTGACTACTCTCGCCCGCAAACTCAGAACCGTCGATTACTTCGCCCTGGGGTGGGGCACGATGATCGGTGTGGGCTGGCTCGTCGTCATGGATGACTGGCTGCTGCGCGGCGGTGTCCTCGGCGCGATCCTTGGATTCGCAATTGGCGGCGCATTGTTACTTCCCATCGGATATGTGTATGGCCAGTTGGTTAAGGCTATGCCGGATGCGGCGGGCGAGGTCGCATACACGGCCAAAGTTTTCCCGCGATCGGTCAGCTTTGCCACCGGTTGGATGATGATCCTCGGGTATTTCATTGTTTGCCCGTGGGAAGCTGTGGCGGTGGGCAAAATTGCAGGCTACATCTTTCCCGCACTCGATTCCATCGAACTCTACCGCATCGCGGGACGTCCAGTTTACTTGCCGCACCTGCTGATCGGCGTGGGATTAACTGCTTTATTGACGGTGCTGAACTATCGCGGCATCCGCTTGAGCGCCACGTTTCAAAATTGGACTGTCCTCGGAACTCTGTTGCTGTTCGTGGTCTTCGTCAGCGTAGGCGCGAGCAGAGGCTCGCCGCAGAATTTTCCTCCGTTCTTTACCCACGGCGGATTTGTTTCGGTATTGCTTGTTTTGCAGATCGTGCCCTACTTCATGGCGGGATTTGAATCGGTGGTAAAGGGCGCGGAAGAGGCTCGCCCTGAGTTTCAGGCCGGCGGATTCTACAAAGCCATGTGGATGGCGATCGTCGTCGGCATTCTGTTCTATGTCATCGTGATCGCTGCGGTTGGATATGTCGCGCCGTGGAAGGAACTGACCGGCGAGAAATTCATGACTGCGGTTGCCTTCGAGCGAGCTGTGCATTCGCGATGGATTGTAAGTGTCATACTTACTGCCGCACTGCTTTCACTGTTCAAAGTTTTCAACGGAAACTTTGTGGCTGCAAGTCGCATGTTGTTCGCCGTTGGACGCCGCGAGTTGGTCGATCACCGCCTCGGCTACGTGCACCCTCGCAACCAGACGCCTTCCACGGCTGTCCTGTGCATCGGAGTGGCCACGGCGTCGTGCATGTTTTTGGGGGATGCTATTCTTGTGCCCGTCTCCGAAGTTGGCTCCGTGGCCTCTGCCGTGGGATGGCTCGCCGCTTGCGCCGCGTACCATCGCATGGCAGCCAGGCCTCGCGAGCGAATGATCGCGGCGGTCGGAGTGATCGTGGGGGCGCTGATGATTTTGATGAAAATCGTACCCGCCGTTCCCGGACACTTCACTATCTACGAATGGCTGGCGTTGGGAATCTGGATCGCCCTGGGAGCGTCTTTACGGCGGAAACCCGTGATACCTCTGTGACCCCCGTGCCCCCTGTGGTAAACCGATTTTTGTTTTTACAGCGCGCACGAAGTGTTGCGGAAACCGTGACACCTCTGTGACCCCCGTGACCTCTGCGGTAAACGGTTTTTGTTTTTACAGAGCGCACGAAGTGTTACCGAGCAACCTGGAACCATCTTATCGAGAGCGAGATAAAACATCATGAAGACGATTGGCTTTCTGCAACGCATAACGCCGTTCCTGGTCAGCGCGCTGTTAGCGGTGTACCCGTGCTCGGCACAGAGACAGCCGACTCAAACCTTCGACCTTGTCATCACCAACGGGCACATTGTCGACGGTACCGGATCTCCGTGGTACTCCGGCGATCTTGGAATTCGCGGCGGCAGGATCGCCGCCATCGGCAATCTCGCCGACTGGCCCCGAACCCGCACCATTGATGCTCACGGCAAAGTGGTAGCGCCGGGTTTTATCGACATGCTCGGCCAATCTGAGCTGACCATTCTCGTCGATCCTCGTCTACCCTCGAAGATCTTTCAGGGCATTACGACTGAGATAACCGGTGAAGGCCAATCCGCCGCTCCGCTCAATGATGCGATCATCCAGTCCGACCGCACCACCTACGATCACTATCACATCACTCCCGACTGGCGAACTTTTCAGCAATACTTCGCCAGGCTTGAAAAGCAAGGCATGGGAATCAATCTGGGCAGTTACGTGGGCGCGACCCAGGTTCGCCGCATGGTGCTGGGAGATGACGACAAGCAACCCACGCCAGAACAGTTGGACCAGATGAAAGAACTTGTGAGACAGGCTATGAGCCAAGGCGCCATGGGAGTTTCGACCTCCCTGGAATATGCGCCCGCCCCCTATGCCAAAACCGAAGAACTGATTGCCTTGGCTAGTGTGGCCTCGAAGTTCGGCGGAATCTATGCCACACACATGCGCAACGAGAGCGACGCTGTACTCTCCGCCATCGACGAAGCGCTACGCATAGGCAAAGAGGCGCACATCCCAGTTGAAATCTGGCACCTCAAAGTCGCGGGCAAAGAGAATTGGGGACGCATGCCGGAAGTGATTGCGAAACTCAACACTGCCCGCGCGGAAGGTGTGGACGTCAGCGCGAATACTTATGCATATACCGCGTGGTTCAATACTTTCTCGGCGTTCATCCCGCAATGGGCACACGATGGCGGCGATGCCAAACTCGTCGAACGACTGAAAGACCCCGCGATGCGAGTCCGCATTCGCAAAGAAATGATGACGCCGTCCAAAGATTGGGACAACGAATGGCAGGAGATTCCCGGCCCTGAGTCTATCTTGATCGGTGTGGTTCAGAACCCCAAACTGCTCCCTTTGCAAGGCAAGACGCTCGCCGAGATTGCCAAGATCTGGAACAAAGATCCCCTCGATGCGCTTTTTGATTTATTGATCGAGGACCGAGCCTACACGCACGTTGCCGTCTTCGGAATGTCAGAACCTGACGTTGCCCTTGCCCTGCAGCAGCCGTGGGTTTCTATCGACAACGATTCCGAAGGCGCATCACCCGACGGCATTCTCGGACAAGAGCACCCGCACCCGCGAGCTTACGGTACCTTCCCTCGCATCCTGCGCAAGTATGTTCGGGAGGAAAACAAACTCACTTTGGAAGACGCCATCCGCAAGTTCTCCGCGCTGCCTGCCCAGCGAATGCGGCTTACCGACCGTGGTGTATTGAAAGCGGGAATGTGGGCAGACGTAGTAGTTTTCGATCCGGCGACGGTGCGCGATCTGGCCACGTTCGACAACCCCAATCAGCTGTCGCAGGGAATGGAATATGTGCTGGTGAACGGAGTCCCAGTGGTCGACGAAGGAAAGATGACGGGCGCAAAACCTGGGAGAGTATTGCGCGGGCCAGGTTACGCGCAGTAACCGCAACCCAGCTCTAATTCTGCTGTGATCCCGAGCGAAGTGGCAGCCGACCGCGACTACGGTTTCAACTCCGCGCGCGTCTCGGGAGTGGACAGCCTGCGCCACATGTGGTTCCGTAAGCGTGCCGGTGATGTTGAAGCCGGGCGCGCCCTCCCGTGTCAACTTCAAATCCAGAACACGAGTCAGGGTCGCCGTGCCGCTCATCTGATAGGTCCCAGCTGCAGTCTCCAAATTGCCTTGCTCAATATCGAACTTGCCATCGCGTAACGACAGCTGAGCCGTGAGGCGATGCATCTGCAATGGCCCTGACCCTTCGCCGAGGGAAACGTGGCGCAGCACCCCGTCGCGGGCATCGATTTGCAACGTGCTGGTCGCGGATGCGAACAGTGCTGCGCTGTCCAGTCCCGTCGCACTGGACTGGTATGTAGTCGTCGCCCAGCCCGTAATCCAGTCGTCGTTCATGCTTTCCGCGAGCTGGTCAAGGGCGATGCGCTCCAGTTTGCCACTTCCGCTGTACATCGGAGGCTTCACCGTGAAGTCGGCCCGCCACTCCCCAGTGTGCTTCCCTCCTAGAACATCGGCTCGCAGATCGAACACTCGCAGCTTACCTTTGTCGAGTTCCACATTTCCCGAAACTCGGCTGCCCACAAGCTTTCGGATCACCAGCTTCGCCGCTGTGATCTTCCCTGCTGCACGTACCGTGAGTAGGAAAGGAACTCCAGTAGGGGATGAAGCAAGAAAGCGATACCAGGGCTGCTGGCGTACGTGGGGATTCAGCAACTCATTCAACTTGTCAGTCGTAATTTCGTCGACATGCAGATCGAAACCAACAGGACAAGCAGCCGGCCCCACGCACTGTCGCGGAAGCGTGACTGAACCGTGCCACGAAGTGTCCGCAACCGACGCGGTCAGATTTTGCACATTGACTTGGTCTGGCTCTAACAGCAGATTCGCAGAAGCAATCTCCAGCGGCTCGTTCAGGCCGCGTACTTCCGCGCGCACCGAGCGGATTTGAGCCTTCCCCATCGCACGCGGCGCGGCAAACCCTGCCCAGTCGCCAGCAATCTGCAAATCTAACTTGGCCACACCGTCGGCGGCGGGCTGGGGAGCGGGAATTCCCAACGTTCTCGCCACCCGCAAGAGTCGCTGCACCTGCGCATCGCCCTGCACGGCGAAGGCATATCCTCTGCCTGAGACCCAGCCTTGCACGGTCGCAGCAACCGGTCGACCCAGAGCCAGATTGAACGGACCAATTTCCACCTTGGCTTCTTCGGGAACTGGAACCCTCGCCCTTTTCTCGCTCGACGGCGGAGCCAGCTCGGTGAAGGCAAATGGAATCCGGCCCAGCACTAAATCGGTGTTCGCGAGTTTCGACGCCACGTGGAAATCCGAAGTTTCGCCGCTACCCTGCCACTCCGCAGCGCCTGTGCCTGCCGGTCGCAGCAACTTTACCTTGGCATTGAGGCGGCCGCTCGTTGCCAGATCGCTCGGCAAGCCTTGTTTGATGTGTCTTGCGAACGACATCAGGGATCCCAGCGGAAGATCTTGCGCCGCCGCTGCAAGGTCGTAGTCGCGAGATGAAAAAGGACCTTCGATTTTGCCGCTGAGCGCGATCATGCCATCGCCCACCGGAGCGTTACAGGCAATCTCAGTAAGCGAGTGGTCGAGTGAACTGTAGCGTCCAGAGCACTGCGCTGCCAGACGCAACGCCTCGCCGCTGGGAATGTCGTAACGACGGAAATCCACAACCGAAGCTTCCGTCGCAACTGCGAGGTTCGCAGCCGTGCCCGTCAGCGTGGTGGAGATTCTCAGGCTTCCCCTCCAGCCTCGATCGCGACCATAAATGAGTTTGGTCGCCTGCCCCAGTTGCGCCCGATCCCACTGCAGATTGAACTGTAAAGGGGTTTCGCGCAATGTTGCAGCACGCTGCCACGATCCGGTGACACTGACCAATCCGGTATCGCTCAGATTCAAATCCGTCCTGACCGGTTGCGCCTTTAAGCGCATTCCCCAGGCGTTTTCCGAGTCCTGCCACAAAGCAAAATCGGCGTCGGTCAATGCGTACGGCTTTTTCTCCGGTCCGAGTTTGAAGTTGATCCGCCCACGGTCCGCTTCTATATACGGAAAGCCCGGCCGCTTCTCCGTTTTCGCTTTGCTGGTAGGAGCACTGGGAATTCTTGCCGCCCGCTCAATCAAGTTCTCCAGATTCCAATGGCCATCGGGATCGCGCACCAGGTTCAGGCTGGGCTCGGTCAGGTTCAGCCGGGCAATCTCCAGCCGCCCGCGCAGAATCGAAATCAGCCGCAATGACGCGGTAACTTCCTGCGCGCGAAGCACGGGTTCCGCACTGAACGCGGGGTCGTCGTGAACCACGAAGTCTTCAAGATCAAAACCAGGCTGGGGAAAAAGGCGTAGGCGCACGGCAGCCACATCCACCTGCCGTCCCAGCGCCATACTGATGGAATTGACAATGCGGGTGCGCAGCCGGTTGGCTCCAGGCCGCACCAGAAACAGCGCCAGCAGCAGAACCGCGACCAGCGTGAAGACTCCCCGCTTTGATCGCAGAAAACTCACCGCACGATCCTGAGCGTCCGTTTCCAGCGAGTTTCGTCGAAAAAGTGAAGCACGACGTGCGCGATGAAGCCCACCCGCTGGCTCACTTCCCGCTCCAGATACTGGCCCGCCGGCGTTTCAAACGACCAATAGATAAACATCGGCCGGCCAATCACATTACGCTGCGGGATGAATCCCCAATACCTGCTGTCGAGGCTGACATCGCGATTGTCGCCCATTCCGAAGTAGCTGTTCGCAGGCACCACCACATCGTCGCCCTGAATATGCTGCGGCAAGAGCGCTTCCCACTCCGGAGTTACATTGCTGAACTCGGAAGGCGCCACCGCAGGAAAATTATCACGGTAAGGATTATTCCCTTCCGCGTCCTGATGGATGACGTAAGGTTCGACCAGCTTCTCACCATTGCGATACACCGCGCCATCTCGCAGATGAATGCGATCTCCGGGAATGCCTATGATTCGCTTCACCACGTACAGCCCGGGCTCGGAAGGCGAGAGAAACACCACGATGTCGCCCCGGTGAATATCGCGGTAGGGCAGGATCGGGCCCAGCCAGTGCGTGCGCGGCGCGAGTTGCTCGCGATTCACAAACACATGGTCCCCGATCAAAAGCGTGTTCTCCATCGAGCTCGACGGGATCTCAAACGCCTGCACGATGAACGTAATAATGAACAAGCCCGTCACCAGCACGGCTGCCAAAGACGCTATGAATTCAACCGTCGTTTCGCGCGGTTTTTCCGGCTGCGGATTTTCCTTCTTGGCCACTGAGTGTTTTCCGTTCTTTGGGCGCTATCCACCCTATTTTTAGTTGACGATTCGAAACGTCCGGTCCCAGCGTGTGAGCCGGAATAGATGACTGACGGCATACGCGAAATGATAAAGTTTATCACCGGGACTCGAAGAACCCGGCATCTCCTCTTCCATATTCCGCACCGACCAATAAATCACCAGCGGGCGCCCTACAATATTTTCTCGCGGAACAAAGCCCCAGTAGCGGCTGTCAAGGCTCTCATCGCGATTGTCACCCAGCACAAAATAATGACCTTCGGGGACAATTAACTGGCCGTCCTCGACCAGTTTTTTCATCTGCACCCACCAATCGCCTTCCAGCCCCGGCACCGGAATATTCAGCCGCGGAAAATCATCTCGAAAAGCATCATGCACATCCGAACTATAGCGAACGTACGGCTCCTTCAGGGGAACGCCGTTCACATACACCTGCCGGTTGATCAGCCGCAGCCGATCTCCGGGCACACCCACCACGCGCTTCACAAAATGTTCGCTGGGATGCACCGGATAATGGAAAACCACGATGTCCCCGCGCCGCACCGGACGATAAGGCAGGATGCGGTCCCAGAACCGGCCCTCGCCATAATGCAGCTTATCCACCAACAGATAATCCCCTATCAGCAGCGTGTTCTCCATGGATTCGGAAGGGATCTGAAAAGCCTGAATGATGAATGTAATGACGAACACCGCGATCACTATCGTGGTCAGCATGGATTGCAGAGAAATCAGCCAGTCGTTGTGTGCGCTTTTGGCCATCACGGTTCCGGCTGGACGCGCACCTTCGCTTGCGTCTTGCCACTCGAGTCCGTCGGCAGCGAAGCCAGGTGTTCCAGCAACTGCCGGGCTGCGCCTTGTTCGGCATTTTTCTTCGTGGACCCTTCCGCTCGTCCCACGAATTCGATCGCACCGTGGTTTCCCAATGCTTGCAATCGCACCTCAACCGTAAAAGTCTTGCTGTGTTCCGGTCCCAACTCCTTCACCAACACATAAGACGCCTGCGATCGCCCGACCGCTTGCAGTTTCTCCTGCAGCGCAGACTTGTAGTCGGTAAGCGGCAAACTGCTGCCGCTCCGCGCCATGTGTTCCACTTCCGGCGTGACGATGTTCTGCAACACCACACGTCGCACCGTCTCCAGGCCGCTGTCCACGTACATCGCACCCAGCACCGCTTCCAGACCGTCCACTAGTAAAGCAGTCTTGTTGCGGCCGCCGCTTTTTTCTTCTCCACGGCCCAGCCGCAGGTAGTGTCCAAGCTCCAATTGCCGCGCCACTTGAATCAGATGCTTCTCACTCACCAGATGCGCCCGTAGCTTGGACAACTCTCCTTCCCGGAAATGCGGGAAACGATGAAACAATTCTTCCGTGGTGATCAGACCCAGAACCGCATCGCCCAGGAACTCCAATTGCTCATTGTCTCCCACGCGGGATCCAGTCCTGCGTCCCGGCTGATCCGGATCCAGAGGCTGAAGCGATTCCAACTCGCGCGCTTGCGAACTATGCGTCAAAGCCTGTTCCAACAATTCCGGCCGGGAGAATTTATACCCCAACGATTCTTCCAACTCCGAAATGTTGCGCGCTTTTGTCATCGAATTGATTACAGCCGGACTGGAAATCACCAGCGTGACGTGAGCCTGAGGACAAAGCGAGTCGAGAGGAGCACGGCGGCTAGGAACTCCTCTCGCTTTGATTTCGACGAGGTCCCGCGCTAAGGTTTCGAAGCCGGCGCCGGAGCGCTGCTCCCGCCGGTCAATTGCACCAACCGGTCGCGTTCGTGGCGGGCTGTTGTCCCCGCCGACGTTCCTTCCTGGGTCAATTCAACCGCACGATTCGCCTGCTTCAGCGCTTCCGGATATTTCGATTGTTTATCCAACGCCAGCGCCAGACGCAACACCACCACCGGGTCAGGTTGCTGCGGATAGGCGTCGATAGATTTCTGGAAATAAGTCTCCGCCTCCGGATATTTGGTTTGAGCGTACGCAATCGTTCCCAGCACGGAATACGAAGTCGAGCGCAACAGTCCTTTATATGCGTCGATTTGTGCTTGCGGCGTTCCGGCTGGAGCCGCTACGTCCGTTTCGATCGTTTCCAGAGATTGCTGCGCATACTTTGTCGCCTGATCGTAACGTTGATCTTTGTCGAGGTCCGTGTCGCGGGTCTTCTCCGCCATCACTTCCGCCACGGAAACTAAAGCCTCGGGATCGTTGGGATCAAGCACCAGAAGTTTTTGCGCCATCTCCGACATTTTGTCGGCATTGTTCACATTCTGATAGCCGCGCATTGTTGTCTTGTAGAGCAAAGCGCGCAGTTCGCTGTCGGGATACTTCGCAGCAAAATCATTGGACGCCTTTTCCATGGCAGCGGGATCTTTCTGATTCGCTGTAGCCGCGTTGTAAGCGTCAAACTCCGGTTGCGTCTTGGCTTGCGGCGGCCGCTTTCCAGTGGGCGCCGCTGGTGCCGCCGCTCCTGCTTGCCCCGTAGTTGGCGGACTTGCAGGTTTGTTCTGCTGGGCCGGCGCCGGCTGTTGTCCCGCCGCCAAAACCGCTACCGCCAGCACTCCCAAAATCATGGCTGCTCGCTTCATGCTATCTCCTTGAGTAAGATTCTGGCCTCGACTGCACATCGCCGAAATTCTGCTTCATTGCTGCTGTTGCGGATGGGGTGGCTCATAAGGCTGATCCAACCCGCGCTGCGCCGCCGCTTTCGCCTCCGGCAGCGTCTCACCCGCGGTGAGCGCCGCGCGATATTGGACAATCGCCGCTTCGCGATCTTCCTGCAAATCGTAAATCCGCCCCAGATAAACATGCGACCACGCCAGCACTTTCGGTTCGTGCGCCGCTGCCAGCGCTTTTTCAAAATAGCCGCGCGCCCCCTCCATGTCGCGATTCATCGTAGCCACTTCCGCCAGAATGAATAGTGCGCGCCCGGGATCTTCCTTCTTCTCATCCAGCGCCTGCTGCGCCAACTTTCTGGCGCCTTCAGCGTCACCGCTTGAAAGCCGCCGCTCCGCCAGCACCAGCAGCTTAACTTCCTGCGGCCGCGATAAATGTAACAACTCTTCATCCGCATTGCCGGCAAACTTTATTTCCGATGCGTTCTTCTGCTCCTTGCGCACGTCGATGCCCGCGATCAATTCACCATAAGCCGTTCGCAGCCCAATCGGAGTCTTCTCGAATTTCACCAAAGCATCGTAAAAATAAGGAGTCAGAATGAAGCCTTGTTGCACCGACTGCTGTACCAGTTGCTGGCGTTGCGCCTCCGGCGTCTTACTGGAACCCGTGGTGCGCGCTTCAATCGCGCGAATCAGGCACTCCGTCGCCAGCAGCGAAGAATCGGTTTTGAAACTCTCGTCCATCGGCGCGTTCTTAACGCTCTCCGTCAGCGGTTTCAAATGTGCCATGGCAAGCGGATATTTCAACGCCAACGGATCCAACAGGTAATGCAGATAAGTGTGCCGGATCTGGTCGATCTTCAGCTCCGATCCCGTCCCTGGAGAAATCACCACGAAATAGTCCGCTCCGTAGTTACGCGCATTCGCCTGCCCCGGCGCCGCCATCGGGTCGAGATAAACCGTGAACGTGCGCCCCAGATATCCCGCCGACGCCAGCTTCAAGTAAACCTCGGCATCGAATAACACCTTGGACAGCGGTTCGTGATAGCGAACGATTAAAGCCGAATAACCCGCCTGATGCCGCGTCCAGATCGCGTGCAGCCCAGCTTCCTCATAAAACTTCGGCAGCAGCGGCACTAACCCCGAGACATAGCTGGCATCCGGAGGCAGGTCCGACTCTTTGACTTTCAGCGTGAACTCCGGAGGGCCGCCCAGGCACAGCGCCAGCGAAACATATTGCGCCAGGGTTCGCGCCGCATCTTTCTGCTGGTGGTCGGTATAAAACTGGCAGAGCACCTGCATCGACTCTTTCGCCGCCGGCGCTTCCACCGTCTTCGCGATCTCAGCGCGAATCTGCGCCCGCAGCGGGTCCGACGTGCTCAATTCCGAATCGTAGCCGCACGCATTCATGCCCGCCAAAACCGTGAACAACGCCTCGCTGCTGTCCAGCGTTACGTTCGGCGAACTCTGCGCCGGACACACCCGCGCCACCAGTCCAAGCACACTCACAACCAACAAACTTCGGAACCTGCTATTCAGGAAAACCTCCTGTAAATATGGTGGGATGCGCGGATTAAGCTTTTAGTTTAAGAGGTTCCAAGCAGAGGGTCAATAAAAGCCATCCAAACTCAAAACTGGAAACATAACTAGACGAACTCCAGGCCCCCACGAACGGCAAAGAAAGAAGGAAAGGAGCAGCAAGGAATAGCAAAGAAAAAAAGGAGAGACAAAGAGAAAGAGATAGATCCAACAGCCCAGGCAATTAGCAGTTGGCACCTTTAGCCGACCACCACCAGCAGGAAGCTAAAAGCCAAATGCTAACTGCTAAATGCTTCCCTACCCCTTCACGCTGATCCGCGAGAACGACAACACCGCCCGCCCCGAAGTCGGCTGCCCCATCGAAGTCGCCGGACGGAACGTAGTAAAGATCAGCATGTTCTTGACTTGCGAAGGCAGGTCTTTGGCTTCGCTGTCCTGCGGATTCGACAGCACCTTGTAATCCTGCACTCGGCCGTTCGCATCGACGTAAGCCTCGATGACCAGCGAATCCCCATTGATCGAATCCATCGAAGTGCCAAACGCCGATTGTTGCAGTTGCGGCGCAGTGTTCAGCATCAACGGAACGTCAGGATTGCTTGCCTGCAAAGGCAGCACCAACCCCATGAGGAATCCAAAAATCAGCACCGCCGAAACCAGCCCTACGGTCGCCGGAACCATAAACGCCTGCACCGCGTTCTCCACCCGAACCCGCAGGTCGCGGAAATACGGATAACGCGCTTGCGTGGCCTCGCGCGAAATTGCCAAACGGATATTCAGCGCCAAATCTTCCGGCGCATTTCTTCGGCCCAACTTGGTCAGCAGCTGCTGGGTTCGGCGCAGCGAAACATATTCCTGATGACAGCGCCCGCAGTTCTCCAGATGCTCGGTCACTGCCATCATCTCCGTCCCTGTGACCGCCCCGTCCAGATAAGGCGAGAACATCGATTTAGCTTCGGCGCATTTCATGATGCCACCTCGAATCCCCGACCTGGATAACCCACCCGTGAGCCCGAATCGGCCTTCGGCGCATGCTTCTCCGCTCCCAGTCCCAACTCCGGCCCTACCTCTTGCACATATGCGCTCAGGCGCTCGCGAAGCGCCTGCCGACCTCGTGTCAATCGCGACTTCACTGTGCCCAGCGAAACCTGCGTCACCTCCGCGACCTCTTCATATGACATGTCTTCCAGATCGCGAAGAATTACAGTTGTGCGATACGGCTCAGAAACCTGACGCAACTCCTCTTCCACGCGCGCGCGAATTTCCTCATGCGCCACGTGATCGAACGGTGACTCCGCACCATCCATCAGCGTATCTTTTATTCCGTACGCCACTTCCGAATCCCCACTCACCGTCGGTTCAATCGAAGTCTCTTTGGCTTTGTGCCGGAACCACCACCGCCGCCGGTTCGAAGCTTCATGCAGCGCGATGCGGTAAATCCATGTCTTCAGGCTGGACTCGCCATGAAAATGCTTGATGCCCCGGAATACTTTCAGAAAAACATCTTGCGTCGTATCCGCCGCGTCCGCCGGGTCGCTGACCATGCGATAAACCAGGCTGTAAATCGGCTGATGAAATTCCCCAATCAGCCAGGCGTACGCCTCTTCCGATCCCGCCTTCAGCTCCGCCACAACCGCAGCTTCCTGCGTCCGGATCCCGATCGCTCCCGCTAAATCACCCACAGTGGTTGCCCCCGCCATTGCACTCATGGCACAACCTCCATTATAGGTGCTCTCTGCCTCAAATCCTCACCCAAATCAATCGTCCCAACTTCTGGAACCTGCCCTGCATTACATAGACCCCAGCCACCCATAGTAAGTTCCAGAACGCCAGTAACCCGCAGTAACAGATCGAGTTATAAGCCTGTATGAAGCGCACCCCCATATCCGCCAGCCCAAAGAAAATGTTTGCCAGATCTCCCGCGCAGGATGACCTTTAGACTGTCTATACGTCGAATCCCCAAGGCAGACAGGCCGACCGTTCCGCTGAGCCTGCCCCAGCCGCGCTCCCGGCCCGAGAACTGAAAGGAAAATCAGATGAACCTTCGGCACCCTGCCATATCTTTCCTCGGCCGACTCTTGATCACTTACATCTTCGCCACCAGCGGCCTCGGTAAAATTTTCAGCTGGTCAAGCAACGTCGCTTACATGAACTCCCACCATTTGCCCATGGTTCCCGTCCTGCTGGCCATCGCTTTGATCGTCGAAGTCGGCGGTTCCCTTTGCCTGATCACCGGCTTCCACGCCCGCACCGCCGCCTTCATCATGTTTCTTTATCTGCTGGCCGTGACGGTTCTGCTCCACAACTATTGGGCCATCCCCGGAATGGCAGGAGCCACCATGGAAACTCACTTCCGCAAGAACCTCGCAATCCTCGGCGGCTTACTGATGATCGCCTCGCAAGGCCCCGGCAAATGGGCTATCGGAGGAAATGATGCCTATTGAGCACAGCTAAAAAGACTTTTCCCGCTGAGGCTCCCGAAAACCGGCCTCGCGCGTCGAATCAACAGCCGTGTCCGACTACCCCACGGAGGAGTCACGCAAATGGGAACTTTCTCAGGCGACCTGCGCTATGGAATTCGAATATTGTTGAAGAGCCCCGGCTTCTCTCTCGCCGCGATCGTCGTGCTGGCTCTCGGAATCGGTGCCAACACCGCCATCTTCAGCGTGCTCAATACCGTGCTCTTGCGCCCCCTGCCCTTCAAAGATCCCCAAAGCCTGGTCCGCGTCTGGCATGTCCCGCCGCAGAAGAGTTTCCCCGGCATAAGCAGATTCGTAGTCTCAGCGGCCAACTACATCGATTGGAGAAACCAGAACCACGTCTTCGACAAGATGGCAGCCTATCAAGCCGGCCGCTCCACCCTCACCGGAGGTCCGCAGCCTGAGTCGGTATTGTCCGCAACCGTCGGCACCGACTTTTTCTCCGTCCTGCAGGCGCAACCGAAACTAGGCCGTGCCTTCAGTTCTGACGAAGGCCAACCCGGACACAATAACGTCGCTGTCATCAGCAACGCTTTCTGGAAAAATCATTTCGCCTCCAACCCCTCCGCCATCGGCCAAACTCTCACGCTCGATGCCATGCCCTACACCATCGTCGGCGTCATGCCCCAGTCCCTGCAGTTTGCTTCCTGGGACCCGACCTCCGCTCAAGTCTGGCTACCGCTGGCACTCAGCGACAAAGAAGCTGCCGCCCGCGGCGACCACAACTTCGTCGTCGTCGCCCGCCTCAAGCCCGGAGTGGATTTGAAGCAAGCCCAGGCGGAGATGACCAACATTTCCTCTCGCCTCGCCCAGCAATATCCCAAAGACGACACCGATTGGGGCGCCATCGTCGTCCCCCTCGGAGAAGACCTGACCGGCAGCACCCGTCCCGCTTTGCTGGTGTTACTCGGCGCGGTCGCGTTCGTTCTGCTGATTGCCTGCGCCAATGTCGCGAATCTCATTCTGGCAAAATCCTTTGCCCGCAACAAAGAAATCGCAATCCGCTCCGCCCTCGGGGCCAGCCGCAAACGCATCATCAATCAGGTTCTCTCCGAAACCGTTCTGCTCTCGCTCGTCGGAGGCCTCCTCGGCCTGCTGCTCGCCTGGTTCGGACTCTCCTTCATCTCTCACTACCTCGCCGACCAACTCCCGCGCGCCGATGAAATCGGCCTCGACCTCAGAGTCCTGGCATTCGCCGCCGCCATTTCACTCATCACCGGCCTGGCGGCAGGACTCATCCCCGCATTGCGTCTCGCCCAAACCGATCTCAATCAAACCCTGAAACTAGGATTCGGCAAAGGCGACTCCGGCTCCGGCGGACGCACCCGCAGCGTATTAGTTGTGTCGGAAGTTGCGCTGTCACTGATTCTGCTGATCGGCGCCGGCTTGATGCTTCGCAGTCTCGCCGCCCTGCGCAATTCCAATCCCGGCTTTGATCCTCACAATGTCTTGACCATGACCGTGCCCATTCCGTCGATGAAGTATGAGAAGCCAGCGCAACAAACCGAATTCTTCGACAACGTTCTGCAACGCGTGCGTGTTTTGCCCGGCGTCGTTTCCGCCGCCACCATCGACGGCCTGCCGCTTGTCGGAGGATCCATCCAACCCGTAGTCATCGAAGGCCGAGCCGCGGAAGTCTTCGCCGTGCAACCGGAAATTCCCGTGCGCCGCATCAGCACCGGCTATCTGCGCACGATGCGCACCCGCCTGCTGCAAGGCCGCGACTTCAGCGAAGCCGACCGCGCCGGAACCCCAACCGTCGCCCTGATCAGCCAGGCGATGGCGACACGATTCTGGCCCAACGAAAATCCCATCGGCAAACATTTCACGCTTTCATTTTCCCCCGAAGCCTCGCGCGAAGTCGTCGGTGTAGTCGAAAACGCCAAGTTGCAAGGCCTGGACGCCGACAATCAACTCGACGCCATCTATATTCCCGAAGCGCAAAACGGCAACGGCTTCGCCTTCCTCACCGTCCGCACTTCCCTGCCGCCCGCCGACCTCGCGCCCGCAGTCATCAAAGCCATCCAGCAAGTCGATCCTGATCAGGCCGTGCAAGACGTCCTCACCATGGACGACGTCGCCTCCAACTCCATCTTCCAGCAACGCTTCAGCGCCGCGCTGCTCGCGTCGTTCGCCAGCCTCGCCTTGCTCCTCGCCGCCGTCGGCATTTACAGCGTGCTCGCGTACGCCGTCGGCCGCCGCGTCCGCGAAATCGGAGTCCGCATGGCCCTCGGCGCCCAGATGACCGCCGTCCTGCGCATGGTTTTATTTGATGGAATGAAGCCCACCCTGATTGGTATCGCGATAGGATTAGCAGGCGCGCTCGCGCTCGGACGCATCGTCGCCAACCAGATCTACGGCGTAAAACCCACCGACCCACTGACCTTCGCCGTAGTCTCGATTCTGTTGACCGCAGTAGCGCTAGTGGCCAGCATCATCCCCGCCTACCGCGCCGCCCGGATCGACCCCATGCGAGCCCTGCGTGACGAATAAAAACATGAGAGCTTTTTCATCCTGCTCGGGAAACTGACTTGGGCGGAACGCAAATCGATTCGAACCAGCGGCTGATGTAGACCTGGGCATGAGCCTCGCCGCAGAAGTGGCGCGCCGTCGGACTGTTGGCCGCCGCCAGATCCCACTTGATCACCGCCAACTTCAGATCTCCGCATTCGATCACAAACCATCGCACCGGATTGTCCGTGACAATCCCGCAAATCTCGCATTGAAATTCTTTCAGAGTCGACATGCCTTCTCCCTAAAGCAACGGCAATAATCTTACTCCCCGCCCTTTGCCGCGGACGATACCCCGCCCCGCCTTCCACTTTTGCAACTTTTTTACAATTGACTGACAACTACAGCTCGAAAATGCCCCACTCTCCCTACGTTCGGAAGTTCAGCTCGTGGAACCCTCCCAGAGAAAAGAAAAACGAAAAGGAAAACATGATGAACCATCGCGAATCCACCAACACCCATCCTCCTCTGCGATATCTGATCGTCATCGTCGCGTCGCTTATGCTGTCCTGCTTCGCCTTGTCGAGTGCAGCAGCAGCGCCGCCCACAGACCCATCAGCCACACCGCAAAATCCTGCCCGCCCCGCCATCATCGTTCATCCCAAGTTTGGCGGCCAGATCCTCGGCTACGACATCGATCAGAACGGCAACCAAGGCCTGCTCAGCGAATTCGTCGCCCTCGGCGGCGGAGCCAACCTGGTCGCCACTGAGATCTTCGACCAGAAAACCGGAGCCATTCTCAAAGTCATCGCCAAAGAAAACCATACTCAACGCGACGACTACGACACTCAGGGAATCTTCGGCGATGTCGGACTCGACCTCTATCAGCACGCCGGCAAGAACCACTTCCTCACTTTGAACCCGCTCAGCTCCAACAAATTTACCGGCATGTGGACGCCGCCCCTCAAGCCCGGCTATCAGCTTGGGACAACCAGCAACAATCAGGGCTCTCCCGACATCGCCGCCTACGAATCATCAATCGATACCGGCCTCACCTACGTCTTCAGCTCGAATGTCGCCAATAACACCTTCGGCCCTCTCATCTCTTTAAAGCCGATCATTCATGTGAGCGAATTCTTCCAGCCCCAAATCGCTCTCAATCGCAAAACCAATCAAGCCGTTCTAGCCGATTCCCTCGGATGCCCCGAACCCATCTGCGTGATGAGCATCGCCTTGGTAAATCTCAAAACCGGCAAAATCAAAAAGTTCACAAATAACTTGGGAGTCGGCACCGTGAACGGCCTCGCCCTCGATCCCGCCACCGGCATCGCCTGCACCACCACCTTGATCGACCAGGGCGTCGAGTTCTACGACCTCGCCAAACAAACCGGCTTCGAAGTGCCAATTCCCAACAATGGAAGCCCACTCCAGGCCGGCTTGGATGTCGCCTTCGATCCCATCCACAAACTATTTCTCATCGCCCAGTATTCCTCCACCGGAAGCCCCAACGACCCTCAGCCCCGCGTCTATGTCTACGATGAACGCGGAAACCTGAAGAATACCGTCACTGGCCTGCAACGCCTGGGCTTTCCCGACCCCGTCCGCATCAATCCCCACACCCGCACCGGTTTCCTTCCCGTAATCGTCGAGCCGCAACACGCCTTCCTGGAGCTCCAGTCCTTCACCTACTAAGAAGACCCAAGCCATTGGGAACGAAAAACAACGCCCGACTCCATCCTGATTCCGCAGCATGAGCGGAATCAGGATGTGCAAGAACCTTGCGAACTCCCCTGTGACCCCTGTGCCCCCCGTGGTAAAAAGCTCTTTGCCGAGTCCCCCGAAGTCCCCCGCCCGCGGCTGTTGGTTTGACCTTTCGGAGCCAGACGGAAGTTGGCTGATTTAGCAGGTAAGGAGACGGCTATCCATTAGCCTGCGAAGGTCGGCTGACACCGTAAGAATCCAGAACATCGCGCAGCGTCACGATGCCTTCCAGCTTGTGTATGTTCGCACGGCTGACTACGGGCAGGATTTCGATCTGGTTGGCTCCCATACGGTCGAGTGCCAAATCAAGTCCTTGATCCGAGTGGACGTGTGGAAAAGCGAACCCATCCACGAGCTCAGCTAGCTTCTTGTCGGCACTTTCCACTAGGTCCCGCTCCAACCTTGAAAGGTTGATGACGCCCACCACTCCACGTCGATCAGTAACCAGCCAGCTGCGGAATTCGCTGGATTGCGCTCGTTCCCAGGCCTCCCGAACCGTGATGTCGGCGGGCAAATGCTCGGTCACCGGGCGCATGATCCGGATTAGCTGTCGCGGCGCACGCCGCTGTCGTGACTCTCCCGAAGGCAAATGGATGCCATCTTGTATGGCGAGGGCTTCATAGATTGGTTGCTTCTGGAGCCGCGAAGCAATAAAAAGGCTGACCAGATTCGCAATCATCAATGGAACAATGACTGCGTAATCCTGGGTCATTTCAAAAATCATGACGACAGACGTCATGGGAGCCCGCACGATGCCGGCGAAGGCCGCGCCCATCCCCACCAGCGCGTAAGCTCCAGGCGTCGCCGTATAGGTAGGGAATAAATGATGGGCCAAAGTCCCGACACAGCCCCCCAACATCGCACCGATGAATAGCGCAGGACCGAAGATGCCACCCGCGTTCCCGGAAGCGTAGCTCGTCGTTACCGTTAACAGCTTTAGAACTAGCAAGAGGGCCATCAGTTTCACGGCCATGTTTCCATTTAAGGCGTAGCCGACATATCCATAACCCACGCCTAGAACCTGGGGCACAAACCATCCTAAGCAACCCACTAGTAAGCCGCCAGCCACAGGTTGAAACCACACTGTTTTTTGCGAGAAGCGGAGGAAACGTGCCCGCATCCGCAGCAAGAGTTGCGTAAACGCAACCGAGACCAGTCCGCCCGCCACGCCCAGCACGGCATAAATCGCAAATTCTCCGGGATGAACCAATTGATATTGCGGAACCTTGAATAGAGGGCTGTTGCCGAGCAGCAGGCGAAGCACTGCCCAGGATGTAGCCGAGGCCAACACGACCGAGCCCAGCACCGGCGCATGCAGATCTCCGACAATTTCTTCGAGCGCAAACAATACCGCTGCCAAAGGTGTGTTGAACGCAGCCGCGATGGCCGCCGCCGCCCCGACCGGCAGAAGAGCCTTCACCTTTTCGGGACGCAGTCCCAACATGCGTCCGAGCACGGAAGCAATACCCGCACCTACTTGAACAGAAGGACCTTCGCGTCCGAGGGGAATTCCGCTCGCTAGGGTTGCGGATGTGCAGAAGAACTTTCCCAACACGGTGCGCAGAGTAATCCGGCCTTCACGTGCATAGAGTGCAACTTTGGTCTGCGGCACTCCACTGCCTCGCGCGTCGGGGAAATAGCGGAACAGCAGATAGCCAACGCTCAATGAGCCAGCGACTGGGAACACCACACGTCGCCAACGAGCGCCACCCACCGGGTATAACCGCATGCCCGCTCGTTCCGTCAGCAAGATGAAGGCGACCACCACCAACCCGGTCAGCGCACCAATAACCAGCGCCAGGACTAAAAAGATCTGATCCTCACGGGGTTGCAACTTGCCCAGGCGATGCAACAGCGGAGCTTTCCACGAATTTCCGCTCGTCCCCTGGTCGCTTTCGGTCATCTGGAAAATGCCCTGTCCCGAGCATATCTCAAACCGATTTATTTTTGAGTACTTCAGCCATTCTCGGCGGGTGACAAAATCAGGACTTTATACAAGCTTGCACCGTCCAGGCCGCGAACTCCTCTGTGACCCCTGTGCCCCCCGTGGTAAAAAGCTCTTCGCCGAGAATCCCCTAAAAGCCCTTTTCCCAAAAAACCTGTCAAGGCCCCAGACCCCCCAAATTCCCCCGAACTCCATCATTCAATTCACAAAATAAACCCGCAAACCATGTCATACTTACCCCCTCCAATCTGCTATCCTAGATATAGAGATAAATTAAGGCGCAAGCATCCCAGCTTGCGCCTTTTCTGTTGCCCCGAGCACCCAAACTTCAATGCCCAAAACCAAGGCCCACGGACGCCCTCCCGCGTCCCAGGAGAGCCTTGCCCGCACCGCCGCCCAGCTCCGCGGCCTCGGCATCACCCAGCGTGGCGACTTCGGCGAAGTCGCCTTCGTCCGCCAAGCCATGAGCCTCGGCTACGTCGTCGCCAAGCCCTACGGACAAATGCACCGCTACGATTTCATCCTCCAGGCCGCCGCAAAAAAACTCGCGCTCATCCAGGTAAAAACCAGCACCTGCATGCGCGACGGCTGCTACCAACTCTGCATCCAGCGCATCACCCACCGCCGCGTCGTCGCCTACACCGCCTCCGACTTCGACTTCGTCGCCGCCTACATCATCCCCGAAGACGCCTGGTTCATCATCCCCATCAGCGTAATCGCCGGCCGCCGCAGCTTCCTCCTCCCCAGCAAATACCACCCGCGCCGGAAAAACTTCCTCGCCCCCTACCGCGAAGCCTGGCACCTGCTCGGCAATCCACCAAACCCGGCCGTCTGACCAGCCAAATAATGTGGCGCGGGCGCCCCCGCACGCGGCCGTTGGGTTTGATCTGTCGGGGGCCAGACGATCACTCACTGGTCAATCGAGAACTGCCGCTGCGTCCGCATTTACGCGTCACCTGAGCCGGTATCTGGACGACGAGCCGTACCGTGAGGACAGCAGCCATGGCAAACAAGCGGAATCTCTTCGACGAACTGATGGACGGCGTAGCCACCATGAAGGCCCATCGCACCGGCAAAATCACCCTGCGAAGCTATAAAGTCGAAGCGCGCGCCCTCCCCGTGGTCAAGCCGAAAATGATCAAGCAGGTCCGCGCCCGCTTCCACTGCTCGCGCAGCGTCTTCGCTCGCAAACTCTTCACTAACGAACGCACCCTCGAAAAATGGGAACAAGGCCGCGCCAAGCCCAACGCCCAGGCCGCCGCCCTCCTGCTGCTGGCAGCCAGATACCCAGACACATTCAACCGCCTCGAGCAGTTGGCCAGATAGAAGAACCCTCGGGACTCTGTAAAATAAATGGAGAGCACAATGAAAAAGACAATCATCTCTGTGGTCGCATGCTTGATGTTATGCGCCTCGGTATTCCCCCAGGAGCAACCACGGGAACTGCGGGGCGATGGCCACTTGCTCGGCGAGACCGCCGGGCAGTTCTTCTCCGAAGGAATTGTGGGGGACATGCTGCGAGCATGCCAGGCAAAAGACTGGAAAAGTGTGGGCCAGTTGTCCAGGAACTCGGGCAATGCGTCTAAGAGCAATGCAAAGGTTTATTGCGCGAAAGAGAAGCTCGCGCAGCAGCAAGCCACCAGCGGAACCCGTCTGGAGTACGATGGCCGCGGTGATGAAGAAACCATGAGGACCGATACCTTCACCTTCGATAGCGGCCATTTGGTAAAGATCGACATGGTCTATGTTGCCCCGCGCGGGAACATGGCAGGATATCGTCCAAAATCCTTTGGCGAACTCTTCGCCGGATTGCGGGAAGCCTACGGGCCACCGTCGAAAAGCTCCAGCGAATCTGTGCTAAACGCTTATGGCGTAAAGTACGAGGCGCACCGCGCGGTGTGGATGGGCAAGCAGGACGTAATCAGCATCATCGAACAGCCGGGTGAGGACGGCCGGACAGAAATAATCGCGGAAACACTCGCAGAATTCAATCGCGCCGCACAAGCCCCAAAGACCCCGAATCCTCTGCACTAACCGAGATCCTCTTCCCGAGGTTACAGGCAATCCACAAGTTACGTCCTCGTCTAAATCGGGCTTGCGCGAGCCAGAGGTCGATAGCTGATCGCACCCTGGCCAGTAGCTCACCCTCAATGAGTGCAATGGCGATTTTTCACCAGTTACGTCCTCTCCAAAGATTTCCGTGCGCATTTTCTCTGCACGGTGTCCAATAAGCATGATGCGAAACTCTTTGATTGCCTTCAGCATGGTTATCGTCACAACACTTGGCGCCGGTGCGGAAACACCACTGGTCGCCAAGGTCAAACGCAATCCGAAGCGCTGAACCGGGCTGGAGGTGCACCAGGGGAGTTTTCAATGCGTGAAGAAAACATTCGGCCCCTAGTGCCAAGCGAAAGACTATTGTCCCTGGAGTGTATGGGATCATATTTCGGATAACGGTAAACGAGAAAGTCCTGAACCTGAAATCTCCCAAGTCGATTCCCGAGCTGATGCGGAGACATCCCTCGTAACCTTTCCGCGAAGGGAAGGTCGCAACGGGATGGAAGGTCGAAAGGTTTAAGATTGGTGATGAAGGGTTCTTGTCTACTATTCAAGGATGGCGGGCGGTTCGAAATCAGCTTTTGCAAGGGCATCATTGTGGTCAAAGTCAGCAGCGACTCGTTTCGAGTGGCGGAGCGGTTCGCACAGCATGTGGCATCTGGAATTGAGGCCGCCTAACCGCCGTTGGGCGTACCGTCCCCGACTGGCGGAGCAACTCAACTGTTGAATTCGAACTATTACACGTTTTGACCGCTGGTCATTGAGTGTAATCGCGATTTTTCGCCAACCGAGCGACAGGACTGTCTCCCAATCTATCCGAGATTCATCCAGATGCCGAAAATGATTATGGCTAAACCGCATATAGCACTAGCAGCACGTAATGCGATGTCAGGGAGCCGTGTCTTAGGCATGGGGCCTTGCAGAGCTAGAACTATCAACATGAGACCGACAAAACAAACATAAGACCAGCTATTGAGAAACCAGAACCTCATGCTGGGTACGTTAGCATAGTGACTGGCCAAACCAGGCCTTATCACTCATTGACGAGGGTCGGGAGGCAAGTGGCAACTTCCACTCGGCGGAACGATTCAAAGGTTACCTTTTGCGGGCCGGACATGGGGAGCTGATAATCGAACGTTGTTTCGTACTTGCCGTCTGCGTAATGGGTGCCAAAGCGCCACGTCTTCACATTCTCCACGGCAGCAGCTTTCAATAACGTCGGACCCGACACCGCCTCAACGTCGGTTGGTTCGGCGCCGTTCGCCCCCAGAGTGAAAGTCAACTTCACGACTCCTCCAATGCGTGCTTGGCACGCCAGTGCCGGATGCCCCGGTATGTTCGCAGATACCAACACCGGCTCGCTCTGCGCTGCCATGGTTTTCGAGATAGCGGCTGCGAAACAAAGGATGGCACAAATGCGGATGGTCATCGGAATACCTTTCGGTGAGGATTGTACCCCGGTTGCGCTGATTTCCAGCGCCTAGGTGTTGTTATCAGGCCATCGCGCTCAAATCCCCAACCGGGCGGTCGCTGAGCGTAATGACGATGTTTCAACCGCCATCGTAAGAGCAGCCCCGTCAACTCATAGTGTTCAAGATTGACCATTCTTGCGCATTGGTTTTGGGGCATGATCTCTCTCATGAAAAAGAACTCAGCCCAAACGGATCGGCCAAGCACCAGTGCCCTGCGAGGCTCATGAAAGAGAGGGAAAGAAAATGACCAGATTCGAAAACTCATACAAACCACCGATGTTTATGGCGTTACTATTCGCTGCTTTGCTTGCAGTTGGCGGAATCGGAAGGGTCTTTGCTGCCGTTGCTCCCGGCACTCCTGTCGGCGCAGCTACAGAACCCGCAGTGGTTTCGTCAAGCCCAAGTAACAATGCCACGAACGTACCGACCAGCATAAATACCAGCGATAACGTTGTAACTGGCACCGCAGTGACCGCAACCTTCAGCCAGCCGATGGACCCGGAAACGGTTAACTCCTCCTCGGCGGGAAATTCGCTCACGTTCACGGTCACTGAGGCAAACGGAAACGACGTACCCGGTACCGTTGTCATGAATGACGCAAACACTGTGGCAACCTTTACGCCAACCTCCTCCGCTCTCAACCCGAACACCAGCTATGTCGCCACGGTTACGACGGCGGCGAAGAACGCAGCTGGAGTTGCCATGCACAATCCCATCGATTGGACATTTACGACCAACGCCGTCGAGTTCACCGGACAGACACCGGTACACCTTGGAACAGCGGGCCCTTTCGCGATTTTGACCAAAACCGGAATCTCAGACGTTTTTCCATCGGTTATCAATGGGGATGTTGGAGCTAGCCCAATCACGGGAGCGGCTATCCACCTGAAGTGTTCTGAAATTAAAAGAGGGAAAGTTTACTCCGTTGATGCGGCGGGCCCTCTCCCATGCCGGGTGACTGACCCCTATTTACTAACCAAGGCTGTAGGCGACATGGAAATCGCGTACACCAACGCCGCCGGACGAAAACGTCCAAATTTTATCGATCTGGGAGCAGGAAAAATTGGCGGGTTAACCCTCGTGCCCGGCCTCTACAAATGGAACACCCGTGTTTTGATATCAACGGATGTCACCATCTCGGGTGGCCGAAACGATGTCTGGATATTCCAGATAGCGGGAACTCTTACGCAGGCCAACGCTACTAGGGTGATCCTTAAAGGCGGCGCACTGGCCAAGAACATCTTCTGGCAGACTTCCGGAGCTGTGGCCATTGGAACGACTGCGCACTTTGAGGGAGTAATACTGGCTAAAACAATGATCGCCATGAAGACGGGCGCATCGGCAAACGGCAGACTGTTAGCACAGACTGCGGTCTCTCTTCAAAAGAATGCGGTTAAACGGCCCTAACGACCACACTAAACTAACAAGGTCGGCATCGGAAATCCCGCCCGCAAAGTAGACAAACTGTGAAGGGGGCTGGCCCATGCTTTCCCCCAACTCAATAGCGGGTGCCCCTCGATAAGAACGAAGGCCGGGTGCCCCAGGTCTCGCCGCCTTTGCGAGACCTGGGAGGATCGTTGCCAAAAGCAGAACGGTGTCCCGTCTTTCGCAGGTCGTGCAATCCGCAGCTTGGCAAAGCAGGCGAAGCTCCCAAGCCCCGCGCCGTCACAACACAATCGCCAAAACCTCGACGGTCCCCAACGCGATCCAGCAGATAGCGCGACGATGCTCTCCAGCTAACCAAAATCCGGTCGCGGCACTAAAGCACAGGACGGCGCTGGTCCATCCACTGGCCCAAGCCGCCGGCTTACTCAACATTTCCACCAGTTTCATCGGCTCACCCTGTTTTGTCCCCCACGACTCTAAATCCCGGCATGAACGCCGCAGGAGTTCTCCCCAGAACTCGACCTGATTTCAAACCAGGGGGATCGCCTGCCCAGCCTCCTTCGCTTCGGCGCTCTCGAACCAGACCGGAATAGCGGCAAGAACTTTCAGCCGACGTGCACAACTTGATCGCTTCGAATGGAAGACAGTATTCGCAGAACTTCAGGCACGTGGGGCAGCAAGTCAACCAACCGGCTCGATTTGGCGCGGATCAAAACAATCCCAATACGTCGCCGCCGCAAGTTTTGTTCATACTCAATCCCTCGATCCAACGTGAGGAATACCTGGAAGCCGGCGCTCTCCGCCAGAGACAACAGCTCCCCATTTTTCTTACCCCCCAGCCCGGCCTCAGGCACAGTCTGGCATTCGTGACCGGGAAGATGATTCTTGAACTTTCGGGGAACACATTCATCCAGCAGCAGCTTCATCACAATTGGCTGACGAGCAGTGACTTGGCGTGTTCAAGGGCTTCGACCGCTGCTTCGCGGGACACGGTTGGGAAGTCGTCAAGAAACTCGTTCAAAGTCTGTCCGCCCTCCAGATAGTCGAGAAGCGATTGGAACGGGACGCGCGTGCCTCTGAAAATAGGCACTCCCCCCAGCACATCTCTATCTCGAACGATTACGCTGTCGGAACCCATAACTTTGCTCCGTAACGACCAACAATTGAGTCTACTCCGAAGGTCAAATGCAAACCAATTGTCCGATCGCCTCCGCGGACCTCCTAGTCAAAAGCTTTGGGAAGTACCCTGTGACCCCTGTGCCCCCCGTGGTAAAGCCTTTCCCCAAACTTGCCGGAGATGTTCCGCAGTCGCGATTCGCGCGTCCCTTTGCGTATCCACCCCTGGCCTCTGTGGTAAAAACTTTGCGAACTCCTCTGTGACCTCTGTGCCCCCTGTGGTAAAAGCCTTCGCCCAACGTGCCGGAGATGTCCCGCAGCGCGATTCGCGCGTCCCCTTGCATCTCCACCCGTGGCTTCTGTGGTAAAAACTTTGCGGACTCCTCTGTGACCTCTGTGCCCCCTGTGGTAAAAGCCTTCCCCCAACGTGCCGGAGATGTCCCGCATCGCGATTCGCGCGTCCCTTGCATCTCACCCGTGGCTTCTGTGGTAAAAACTTTGCGACTCCTCTGTGACCTCTGTGCCCCCTGTGGTAAAAGCCTTCCCCCAACGTGCCGGAGATGTCCCGCGTCGCGATTCGCGCGTCCCTTTGCGATCCACCCGTGGCTTCTGTGGTAAAAACTTTGCGAACTCCTCTGTGACCTCTGTGCCCCCTGTGGTAAAAGCCTTTGCCCCTAGTTACTAAAGTCCCAAAATGAACCACAAAATATCGCTCCATCGTTTGACGCTGCTCTCTGCTTGTCTTTACACTCATTACTGCACGCTGGATGAGTTCAGAGCGCATCGTATCGGAAAAATCTCTCGAATCTGACAGCGAAAGGTACTCGTGAGCCCCACTGAAACCAGCACTCCTGGCAGCACCAAACGGGAAATCGAAGTCGAAATCCCCGCCGCGGACGTTGCCCGCGAAACCGAGACGCTGATCCAGAAGTATCAGAAACTGGCGCGCATTCCCGGCTTCCGCACCGGCCATGCCCCCGCCTCGGTCATCAAGCAGCGCTTCGCCGAAGGCATCAAGAGCGACGTCGTCGAAGCCCTCGTGCCCCGCTATTTCCGCAAGGAAACTGAAAAACTCGGACTGACCCCGGTGTCGCAACCCCGCGTCAGCGATCTCCACGTGCACGACGGCGAGCCCCTGCGCTTCAAAGCCAGCTTCGAAGTCATGCCGACCATCCGCGTCGAAGACTATAAGGAACTGCGAGCCGACAAACCCGTCATCGCCGTCACCGACGACGAAGTCGAACAGTCCTTGAAGAACGTCCAGGAACAGCACGCGACCTTTACGACGATCGAAGGCAGTCCGCTGGCCGATGGGGACTTTGCCCAAGTCTCACTCGACGGCCAACCGAAAGATGCCCCGCCAGCCCAAGGCAAGGCAGCAAAGCCGGGGCCCGCAGGTTCGAACCCGGTGCATATGGACGAAATCCTCGTCGAGATCGGCGGCGCCGGCACCATGCCCGAGTTCACCGAGAATCTCCGCGGAGCTTCCGCCGGCGATGAAAAAACCTTCGACGTGCTTTATCCTGAAGATTTTGGCGATCAGCGTCTCGCCGGAAAAACTTTTACCTACACCGTGCAGGTGAAGGCCATCAAGCAGAAGTCGCTGCCCGAGTTGAACGATGCCTTCGCCAAAGAACTCGGCGAGTTTGCCGACCTCAACGACGTGCGCAAACGCATCCGTGAAGGCATGGAAGCCGACAAGAAAAACACCGCCGAGCGCGAAGCCAAAGACAAATTGGTGGCGGAACTGGTCAAGCGCAACGAATTCGAAATCCCCGAATCGCTGGTCGAATACCAGATCGATCTTCGCCTCGAGCGCGGCCTGCGCGCCCTGGCAGCCCAGGGCCTCAAGCCCGAAGACATGAAGAAGATGGATATGAACCGCCTGCGCGCCGGGCAAAGAGATCAAGCCGTGCAGGAAGTACGAGCATCGTTGTTGCTGGAAAAAATTGCGGAAGAAGAAAAAATCGAGGTCAGTGACGCGGAAATCGATCGCGAGGTCGAAGCCCTGGCGCAGCAGTCCAAACAAACGCCAGAAGCCATTCGCACCCGTTTGACACGCGATGGAGCGCTGGATAGAATCCGGCACAGAATCCGCAACGAAAAGACCCTGGATTTTCTCTATCATCAATCCGCGTAAACCCCGACTCCCATAACATAGGGAGCCAAATTGTGACGCAAGAAAAAAGTAAGCGGCAAAACAAAAAAAGAACGAAAGGCCAAGGTACCCAATGCTCGTGCCCATGGTGATTGAACAGACGGGGAGAGGTGAGCGGGCTTATGACATTTACTCGCGGCTCCTGCGGGACAACATTATTTTTATTGGGACGCCGATTGACGACAACATTGCCAATCTGGTGATTGCGCAGATGCTGTTTCTGGCGCAGGAGGATCCGGAGAAAGATATTCAGCTTTACGTGAATTCGCCGGGGGGATCGATTACGGCGGGCATGGCGATTTACGACACCATGCAGTATGTGAAGAATGACGTGACCACGATCTGCATTGGGCAGGCGGCGAGCATGGCGGCGCTGCTGCTGGCGGCGGGGGAACCGAAGAAACGATTGGCGCTGCCCAATTCGCGAATTCTGATCCATCAACCTTCGATGGGCGGGCTCTCGGGGCAGGCTACGGACATTGACATTCACGCCCGTGAAATTCTGCGGATGCGCGAGATAACAAATCAGTTACTGGCGAAGCACACGGGCCAGCAGCTGGAAAAAGTGGAGAAAGACGTGGAGCGCGATTTCATCATGAACTCGCAGCAGGCTAAGGAATACGGAATCATAGACGATATCATCTATAAGACGAGATGAGGGTATGATCGGCATTCGCTGATGCGATCCGACGGGCTTGCTTGCAATTACTAAGGGCTTAACCACTTGGGGTCACAGGGTTGCACAGTGGGAGAGCCCAGGCTGGACTCAGTTCACGCGATCGCTGACAGCGTGCTTGTGCAGGTACTGAGGGCTTAACCCCGGCGTTCACAGAGGGAGAGCCCAGGCTGGACTGATTCATGCGATCGCCGATTGCATGCTTGCAGGTCTCGGCGCGAGACGATCGATTCCCGCTCCCCACGGAGAATGCGACGGAGCGGTGGGTGATCAGAGATAAAGGAGTTGAGCCGAGTGAAAAACCGAAGCGGCACGGAAGAAATCCTGCGCTGTTCGTTCTGCCATAAGTCACAGGACGCAGTCGCCAAACTGATTTCATCGCCCAGCGATTACCCCCGGGCATACATTTGCGACGAGTGTGTTGCGGTCTGCAATTCCATTCTGGAAGACGACCGGGCGGCGACGCCGGCTGCGGCGACGCCCAACCAACTGCCCAAGCCGCAAGAGGTCAAGACCTTCCTCGATGAGTACGTGATCGGGCAGGAACAGACCAAGAAGAAACTGGCGGTGGCGGTTTACAACCACTACAAGCGCATTTACATGAACCGTCAGCGGACCAGCGACGGCATCGAGCTGACCAAGTCGAACATCATGCTGATCGGCCCGACGGGGACGGGCAAGACTCTGATGGCGCAAACCCTGGCGCGCATGCTGGACGTGCCTTTCGCCATCGTCGACGCCACCACGCTGACGGAGGCTGGCTACGTCGGCGAGGATGTGGAGAACATCATCCTGAAGCTGCTGCAGGCGGCGGATGGGGATGTGGGGCGGGCGCAGACGGGCATCATTTATATCGATGAAGTGGATAAGATCGGGCGCAAGGACGAGAACCCGTCGATCACCCGCGATGTTTCGGGCGAAGGGGTGCAGCAGGCCCTACTGAAGATCCTGGAAGGCACGGTGGCGAACGTTCCGCCGCAAGGAGGACGGAAGCATCCGCACCAGGAGTTCACACCGGTAGACACCACCAATATTCTGTTTATCTGCGGCGGCGCATTTGTTGGTTTAGAGAAGATTATTGGGCGGCGCGCGGGTAAGAAGTCTCTGGGCTTTAAGGTGGGAGAAGAAGGTGAAGTGGAAGAGCCGACAGTGGCGCGCAAGCGGAATTTCGAGCTGCTGAGCGACGTGCAACCCGAAGACCTGATTAAGTTTGGCCTGATTCCGGAGTTTGTGGGCCGGCTGCCGGTGGTGGGCGTGCTGGAGGATTTGGACGAATTCGCCCTGATCGAGATCCTGACCCGCCCCAAGAACGCTATTATCAAACAGTATCAGCGGCTCTTTGAATTTGAGAATGTACGCCTGAAATTCAGCGATGATGCGCTACGGGCGGTTTCCCGGCAGGCGATGGCCCGCAAAGTGGGGGCACGCGGCCTGCGCATGATTTTAGAGGAACTGATGCTGGATCTGATGTACCATCTGCCGAGCCAAAAGAAGGTGAAAGAGTTCGAAGTGACCCAGCAAATGGTTGAGAAACATTCCGCAAGTTTCGCTATGATGGAGAAAGCCGGGTAAAGCAGCTTTTAGCCGTTAGCATTTAGCTTTTGGCTTGGAGCCTGAAGATCAGAAGTTTAACCGCAACGTTCGCAAAGAATGGCCGTGAAGCTCATAGAGAAACGCGGGTAGGGCAGCTTTTAGCCGTTAGCATTTAGCTTTTGGCTTGGAGCCTGAAGATCAGAAGTCTAACCGCAACGTTCGGAAAGAATGGCCGTGAAGCTCATAGAGAAACGCCGCGCGAAAGACGCGGAGATGAAGCTAACGGCTGAAGGCTAAGAGCTAAAACTGATTTTGGAGATCCTTTGACCACATCCAAAGAAAAATTCGAGACCAAGAAGTTGCCCATGATGCCCATCCGGGATGTGGTCATCTTTCCGTTCATGATGACGCCGTTCGTGGTAGGACGGGAATCGAGCGTTCGGGCACTGGAAGAGGCACTGACGGCGGACAAGAAGATATTTCTGGCGACGCAGCACGATGCCAGCATTGACGAACCCAAACCCAACGAGATTTATCAGGTGGGCACGGTGGTCAATATTGTGCAGAGCCTGAAGCTGCCGGACGGCAATATTAAGGTTCTGGTTGAGGGTGTGGAGCGCGGCAAGATTCTGCAAGTCACCGAGACTGAAGGGTTCATGCAGGCATCGGTGCGGCTGGCGCGTTACGCGGTCGAGACGAATGCGCAGATCGAAGCCGGGATGCAGCGGGTCACAACACTGTTTGAACAGTATGTGAAGCTGTGCCAGTCGCTGAACTACGAAACCATGATTGCGGCGGTACGCATGGAAGATCCGGCGAAGCTGACGGATACCATTGCGGCCAATCTGCAACTTTCGATCGAAGAAAAGCAGGAACTGCTGGAGATTTTCGATCCCGCCGAGCGGTTGAGCCGGATTGGCGATGTGCTCGACATTGAAATTGAGAAGCTGAACATGGACCGCACCATCCAGTCGCGGGTGAAGCGGCAGATGGAGCGGGCGCAGAAAGAGTATTACTTAAACGAAAAGATCAAGGCCATCCAGAAGGAATTGGGGCGCGGGGAAAAGAGCGAGTTTGACGAACTGAAGAAGAAGATCGAATCCGCGGGCATGCCCAAGGACGTTCACGATAAGGCCATCCAGGAGCTGAAAAAGCTGGAAGCCATGCCACCGATGTCGGCGGAGTCGACGGTTTCGCGGAATTATCTGGACTGGCTGCTGGCGGTTCCATGGAAAAAGCGTTCCAAAGAAATTCGCAACATCAGCCGGGCGGAAAAAGTCCTGAACGAAGATCACTACGGGCTGGAGAAGATTAAGGAACGCATTCTGGAGTTCCTGGCGGTGCGGCAGCTGGTGAAGAATCCCAAAGGGTCCATTCTGTGTTTCGTCGGACCTCCGGGCGTGGGCAAGACTTCGCTGGGCATGTCTATTGCGAAAGCTACAGGGCGGAAGTTCGTGCGCATGTCGCTGGGCGGAGTGCGCGATGAAGCGGAGATTCGCGGCCATCGCCGGACGTACATTGGCGCATTGCCGGGGCAGATTATTCAGATGATGAAGAAGGCCGGAACCAAGAATCCGGTTTTCATGCTGGACGAAGTGGACAAGATGGCGATGGACTTCCGCGGCGACCCGTCAGCGGCGCTGCTGGAAGTGCTGGATCCGGAACAGAATTTCATGTTCGTGGATCACTACCTCGACGTGGAGTACGACCTCTCGCAAGTGTTCTTCATCGCTACCGCCAACGTGATGCACACCATTCCTGCGGCGCTGCAAGACCGCATGGAAGTGCTGCGGCTGCATGGTTACACGGAGCAGGAAAAAGTCGAGATCGCGAAACAGTTCCTGGTGAAGAAGCAACTGGCGCAGGCTGGGCTTACCGACAAGAACATCAAGTTTACCGACGATGCCATCACTTCCCTGATCCGGTCGTATACGCGGGAAGCGGGGGTGCGCAACCTGGAGCGCGAAATCGGCAATGTATGCCGCAAAGTGGCGCGTAAAGTGGTGAAAGAGGGTGACGGCTACAACGTCAACGTCGATCAGGAAAATGTTAATGACTTTTTGGGCGTGATCAAGTATCGCGACACGCTGGCGCACGAGCGCAGCGAAATTGGACTGGTGACGGGGCTGGCCTGGACGGAAGTTGGGGGATCGATTCTGAGCACGGAAGCCACGGTGGTTGACGGCAAAGGCAAACTGACGCTGACGGGAAAGCTGGGCGACGTGATGCAGGAGTCGGCGCAGGCGGCGATGTCGTATGTGCGCTCGCGGGCGCAGCGCCTGGGATTGCCGCGCGACTTCTACCGCAACCTCGACATTCACGTACACGTGCCGGAAGGCGCGATTCCGAAAGACGGGCCCTCGGCCGGCATCACCATTGCGACGGCGATTTCGAGCGCGTTGAGCAAGATTCCGGTACGCCGTGATTTGGCCATGACCGGGGAAATCACGTTGCGCGGCAAAGTTCTTCCCATCGGCGGGTTGAAGGAGAAGTTGCTGGCGGCTCATCGTGCGGGATTGTTCGAGGTTATTCTGCCGAAGGACAATGAAAAGGATGTTGCGGAAGTTCCCGAAAACCTGCGCACGGCGATGAAGCTGCATTTCGTCGAGACCATGGACCAGGTGCTGGCGGTGGCGCTAGAAACGCCGTTGCCGGTGACGGCGGAAGCCGAAGCGGCGCAGAGTATTAGTCCTCCCATACCGCCTCCCAGCGAGGCGCCTGCGGCGCACCAGTAAGGTTGCGGCGTAGGGCGACACCCGTAGGGCCAACCCTTAGTTGGCGGTAAAATCCCCATTTTGCTGAGTGAGGGTTGTAAGTTCTATGGCCCGATTTCGTCGATTACTCGGCGATAAGGCAGAGACTGCATGGCACGCGACCCTACAACTCAAGGGCCCTCGTTGCGACGTAAACGGGTCAGGGCCGTCATCACCGGAATAGCTTCCTTTTTCCCAGGCTTCATTTTTTCCTTTCCAGTCACATGTACGTGGGCAAACCACCACTGGGAGGGAGAAGCACAAGCCTCGTTAGGAGCGATCGGTCCCAGTTTCGTTATCGGAGTGCTCTCGGCCATTGCTTGCACGATCTATCTGCTTCGGAACGTTAACCGGGCTTAATGAGCAAAATGGCCCGGTCACGTCAGTTACTCGCGCTTGGGAGACACGTACCTGGAGCGTATTTGGAAAACCACCTTTTTGTGCCCGATACACCTTGTCACTAGCGAAATAGCGAGGGAGTCTGATGTGCCATCAGGAGTAGTATCAGGACGATGATGCGAAATCTGAACCTATGGCTGGGAGGAAACCCTGATCTCAGGGTTGTTACTAACCACCTCACGGACAGACAAAACATCACGGAGGCAGCCGCAAGACTGACGGGCTGCGAGAAGCCATGCCTCCGCACCCCGAGAATCAAAAATACAAGACCTACGAGAGCGTAAGTGCCGTACATCAAAAGCGGCCATCGGAGGGCGACGATTTGCTCAGGAGGTTCTAAGGTCTCAAACATAGTTCCTCGCCACACGGATTATCTCACCTTCCAAAACATTGAGCCGTGATTGCTGTCGCAAAATCTGTTAACAACACTTGTGCTGGGCTTTTCCGGGACCAAGGATAAGATACCGGATCGAGGGTGAGTGGTGTTAGACACTAATCCGCACAGATTCTTATATCGAGTCGTAGCAGTCGTCGGGGGGGCGATCATCGGTTTTGGAACGGCTCCCTTGCTTCGGCGCAGCGGCCTTTTCGCCACAAACTGGTTTGGGGAACTCATCTTCGCACCTCTGGCAATTGCTCTAGGTCTCACTGTCGTTATGTTCGCTCTATTCAGGCCTGAATGGCTAATGGCAAAGCGGGTTGAGCGAAGGCATCGGCATGGCGATAAACCCTAGAAAAGTCGAAAAATGCAACGGTCTGTTTTCGTCAGCCAGGATTCACCCCGCTTCATGCTGTGCACCGCGGTCCTCACAAAGCGAGAAACAACCCGCCGAGACTTGCTGTTGCAGATGCGACGACTACCCATCTCGTCCAGCGAGGGATGCCTCGTCGGCGAAACAAGAAGTACAACAGGACGCAGACAACAGCGGTCACAGCAATCATTTCTATCTGAAGGCTTCTTTGGTGAGCCTGAAATTGGCGAGTCTGCCTAGCTAACTCGGCCTCAAGCCCTGCGTCGTCTGAGCCACCGATGCTCACGCTCTGAAACACATTTCGCGACTGATACAAAAATCTCTGGGCCACAGTCGAGACGACAGCGAGGGCAATACTAACGAGGGCAACGAGCTTCGGTGTTTGGTCAGAGTGTTCTGGCACGGTTCTCCGACAACAGAGGGCCACTCATTCTATCTCGCTATGCAGGGTTGCGGGTACTCCATGAGATGTTTCCCCGATGGACAGTGCTGATTGAAGTTTCGGAATCATTGTCATCGCCACTGGCAACCAATCCAAATGTCTTTCGGCAAGCGCGGTTGGCTTGTGGGTTCTGATTCTGTTTCGTCGCGATTGAGGGGAGCGAAATTGTGGGTGGGGTCATCCAATGCAGGCAGGAGGGTGACGAACATGCATCGGGTGCGCCAGGAGGATCTGCCGTTTGTTGGAAGTTCGCACGAGTTTATCGGAGCGGAGCAGGGCAACACCGGGGTTTCGGTGTTCCTGTTTCATGGCAAGCCGGGAGCGGGGCCGGGGCCGCACCGGCATCCGTATGATGAGATCCAGTTCATCCGCGAAGGGCGGGGAGTGTGGACGGTGGGCGGGAAGAGCTTCGAGGGCGGCGCGGGAGACATCTTCGTGATCAAGGCGGGCGAGATTCACAGCTTCAAGGTGATTGGCGATTCACCGCTGGTGCAAGTCGACGTTCACCTGGGTCCGCGATTTATTCAAGAGAATCTGTAGAGGTGCAGTGGTGGAAATTGCATTTTGTAAAAAGCCCGCCGAGGAGGAGCCCGGCGGGCCTTGCAATGAACACGGCACTCATTCAGCTTCCTAGGTTCGTTGAGAACTATTTTTACGTTGTCCGATGAAGAAGGCAATTGCACGTCGGAGCTATAGGGCAGCACGGCGGTGCCAGTAAGGTTTCTTGTGTCCGGTCTGGTCGCGGGCGGCGTAGCGCCTGTGTGGAAAGCGGAATAGAATGGCTGGTGCGATTATGATCGCGCGCAGGAATTACTAAGAGCGACCAGGAGTGGGGGAGCATGGCGATTTCGGATTTAAGGGACAGCGACGTGGGATTGTTTCCGGAGATGCCCACGGCGACGGGCGAAGAGCGGACCACGGGCATACTGCCGTCGCAGGCGATCCGGGAGTTGATTGCCAAGGGGCGAGTGGTTGGCGACCGCGCCATTGGCGAGGAACAGATTCAGCCGGCCAGCCTGGACTTGCGGCTGGGCGACATTGCGCATCGCGTGCAGGCAAGTTTTCTTCCTGGGCCGGGGTGCAAGGTTGAGACCAAGATTAAAGAGCTGCGCATGGCGCGGATCGATCTCACCAGCGTTGCCATGTTCGAAAAAGGGTGCGTCTACATTGTGCCGCTGCTGGAAGAGATGGATTTGCCGCGCGATATATCCGGGAAGGCGAATCCGAAGAGCACGACGGGGCGGCTGGATGTTTTCATTCGGTTGATTACGGATGACGGCGTGGAATTTGAGCGCGTGCCTCCGGGATACAAAGGGCGGCTGTATGCGGAGATTGTTTCGCGCACATTCACGGTCGCGGTGCGGGCGGGGATGCGGCTGAATCAGTTGCGGTTTGTGCGGGGGAATCCGGTTTCGTCGGACAGCCGGATTCGCCGGCTGGATGAAGAAGAGCAGCTTACTTACAAGGACGAGGACAATCCTGGCAAAGCGCGCATCGATCGCGGGCTGGGGATTACGGTGAATCTGGAGGGGGCTTCTCCTGAGGAGATTATTGCTTACAAGGCGCGGAAACATGCGCCTTCGATTGAACTGGATCGCATTAATTATTATTCGCCGGAGGAATTCTGGGAGGTACGGCGGAGTAGTGGCGGTCCGCGGTTGATTCTGGAGCCTGGGGATTTTTATATTCTGGCGTCGAAGGAGCGGGTGCGGGTGCCTCCGGAGTTCGCGGCGGAGATGGTGCCGTTTGATCCATCGGTGGGGGAATTTCGTATTCACTATGCGGGCTTTTTTGATCCGGGCTTTGGATATGGGTCCAGCGACATCAAGGGGACACGCGCTGTGCTGGAAGTTCGAGCGCATGAGGTTCCATTTTTGATTGAGCACGAGCAGTTTGTCGGTCGGTTGACTTATATGCCGCTGCTGGCGAAGCCGGAGAAAATTTATGGATTGCAGATTGGGTCATCGTATCAGCAGCAGGCTTTGACTTTGAGCAAGCAGTTTCGGCGTGGCTAGGGGAGTGAGCGCCGGGTCTCGGCCGCAAGAGAGTTTTCATTTCCGCGGCTGAAGTCGAAGGTTCTTAGCCTGGAACTCCAGCTTGATCACGCGCCCGTAGTTCGCCCTTATTGGCGCACGAAGCCGTGGTTTACGCCGTTCGAGTCTACAAAGTTGCCGGTGATCGTCCCAGCCGAGTTGCTGGAATTGGCTGAGGTGCCCTGCCCGCCGCCAGTGCCCGCGCCCGGGACGTCAAATTCGGTGAAGATCCCGCCAGGTGAACGCACATAACCGTGCATCGCGCCGCCCGCATAGTAGGCTCCCGCGATCGTCCCCGCGGGATCTATGTTATTCGATGAAGTGGCGCGGGAGTTCGGGGCATCAAAACTGGTGATCGTACCGTCGCTGGCGCGCCGCACGAAACCGTGGAACGAACCCGTCGAATCGAAGTAGATTCCCCCGACCGCGTTTTTGGAGCTGAGGCCAACGACAAAAGTGTTGGTGCTGCCCGCCGGGTCGAAGGTGGCGAACTTGCCGTTGGCGGTGCGCAGGAATCCATGTCCTACGCCGTTTGAGTCGGTGTAGCCTCCGGCGATGGCTCCTGCGTCAGTGAGGCCTGAAAAACCGGAGACCCCGGTGCCCTGACCGGCAAGTGTGCCTGCTCCTGGAGCGTCAAATTTACTGTACTTACCGGCGGCGGTACGGAGGAAGCCGTGAAACACACCGTTCGAATCGTAATAAATTCCCGCGACCACACCCTTGGTATTGATATCGATGGCGAGCGTGCCTTGGCCTTTGCCTGTGCCCGCTCCCGGAACATCCAGCTTTGTGAATTTACCGCTCGGAGAGCGCAGGAAACCATGGAACGCCCCGGCTGTGTCGATGTAGTAGCCGGCCACGACCAGCGCCGAGTTCAGGCCTGCGGGAAACGTGCCCTGGCTGCCCGAAAAGTAGAACTTGGTGATCTGGCCACTGGGAGAGCGCAGGAAACCGTGGGTCGCACTGTTTGAGTCAATGTACGATCCAAGGATTGAACCGTCAGCGATGATGCCCCCGGGGATTGTACCTTGGCCCTGGCTTTTACCGGCACCCGGAATATTGAACTTAACGATCTTGGGCGCTGGTGGCGACTGCCGCTGCGCGGTCGAAATAAGACAGGCGCTGAGAACTAACAGTGCAGTGCTGATTCGCTTCATTCCGGATCTCCTTTTTGCTTCAAAAACCGCGCCAATCATACACCCGTCGTGATCTTCGCTGCCAGTGGGAAGAGAAGCGAGCCATGCCGTGAAACTGCGGCTTGCGACTTGCAAGTTTGGTTGGTCTGACTGCACACTGAGTCATGCGGGTTTTGGCGCGATTCATGTTGTCGGCGATGGACGCGGACCACTTCCCTGCTCCGGTGCTTCCGGAAGTCGCGTTTCTGGGGCGCTCGAATGTCGGCAAGTCGAGCGTGATCAATTGCCTTCTGGGATCGAAAATGGCCAAGACCAGCTCTACGCCAGGGCGGACGCGCAGCATCAATTTCTTTGAACTGCGATGGGCAGGAAAGCCGCAGCCAGAGCTGATTTTCACCGATTTGCCGGGCTACGGATATGCCAAGATCTCGCGCGAGATTTCCAGCCAGTGGCCTAGTTTCATCGAGCCTTATTTGCATGATCGTCCATCGCTGGCTCTGTGCCTGGCGCTGGTGGACGTCAATGTGCCGGCGCAGGAAAGCGACCGGACGTTATTGGATTTTCTCAGCGGCAGTGGGAGGCCATTCCTGATTGTGGGCACGAAAAGCGACCGGATGTCAGGAAATCAGTTGCGAAATTCGGTGGCGACGTTGGCTCAGGAATTTCCGCAGGCCCGGATTCTTCCGTTCTCGGCAAAGACCAGCGCAGGGCGCGAAGAGTTGTGGCGGGAGATTCGCGCTGCTGTGGAGAACTTTCGCGCCGGGGTGTCTGAGGATGGAGAAAGTTTGTCGTCGTAAGCCCGGGCATCGACCTGTGCACGGATAACGGCTACGGAACAAACTTGAAAACTGCACCCTGGTTCCCGCTTCCCCCGTATACGGTTGTTCCGTAGAGTACTCCACCTTCGCCGAAGATCAAAGGCGCCTCCGGCTGCCCAGCATCAGGAGGCGTGCCGAAGCTGTAGAGGAGTACGTGCGCCCATGATGCAGTAGCTTCCTCAGTCGGACTTTGCGATAACCTAAAGATAGTGCCGCCGCCTCGGCCACCTAGGGCAGTACCGTACAAGTTTCCCCCCGCGTCGAACGTGAGGTTCGCCATCGGACCATAACCATCGGCCCCGTCGTATGAAGCTGTACAGGTTACCTGCTCTTCCCAAACACCATCTTTCGTGCTCGGCGGCGAGACCTCGAAGGCAGCACCTGTGCCCACGCGACCTCCGAAAGTGGTTGTGCCATACAGGTTTCCCCTCTGATCTCGAACCACACCGGCTTCAGGATAAGCCCCGTCGCTGCCCGTTCGCAAAACGATGCAGTACTTTCTCCTTCCAAGTCCCAACACGTTGGTTAGGGCTCGTTAGCCTAAAAACAGTTCCGCAACCCAATCCTCCGGTTCCGCAGCTTGGGTCGCCACCAGAATTGGTTGCGCCGTAGAGGTTGTGATTGCTATCGAGAGTTAATCCTCCGACTGGACCTGCGCCGTCGGTGCCGCTCTGAAACGTATAGATCACACGTTCATCCCAACCCCCGCCTTTTGCGTGCGACGGACGCAATTCGAAAACGGTTCCACAACCGGGATAGAACTCGTTACAATAGTTGGACGAAATCCCGCCAAACGTGGTGCTGCCGTAAAGTTTCCCAGCGGAGTCGAAAATCAGATCCCCAGCCGGATGGTAGCCATCTTTATCCCCCTTGAAGCTGTATATTATTTTTTCTGTCCAGGCACCTCCCACATGCTTCGGGGGCGCCATCTGGAAAATCGTGCCGCAACCGACTCGGTCCTGTCCCAACGTACATGAACCAGTCCCGCCATACGCGGTTACTCCATACAGATTGCCAGACTGATCGAAGACCAAACCACTAGTCGGCAGTGCGCCGTCCTGCCCACCCTTGAATACGTAGAGTTGAGTTTCGGTCCAGTCAGACACTCCTTTCCGGGGTGGCGTAAGTTCAAAGATTGTGCCACAACTTCCCCCCACGCAGCTGCTGCCTCCGCCGCCGTAGTTGGTTGCGCCGTAAAGATTTCCCTGCTGATCGAACACGACTCCGCCAGCCGGAAAGATTCCGTCATTTCCGCCTTGGAAACTGTAGAGCACAGCATCTTTTTTGCCACCTGCGCGAGAGCTGCCAGCAAACCCGAAAATGCAGACAGCGCTATCAGAAACCACGAGAGAGCAGAACACGGAGTTTTGATTTTCATTCGAACATCCATAAGCGCTAAAGCCACAGCGGAGCTGGCGGGCCAGCAGACCAAGGCTCGTGTTTCCGTACCAAGCTTAATTGCATGAGTCTCCGTTCGCCACAGAAGAAAATAGGTAGATGCAAAGTCTTGCGCACGCCTCGAAATTCGATTTTGAGCTTGTAGTTTCTGGTGAGAACGCCCTGATGTGCTCTTGCTGTACTGACGACCTCGGGGTCCTTCGACTCGGAGATCGTTCGCCAGCGAACGATCTCCTTCGCTCAGGATGACAAAGTTGGGACGAGCCGAGTTCTTGTTTATTTTTGAGTCTGGTCATCATTCATCCCTCATCATTCATCCCTGATCCGTTATGATCTAGGAATTCATGGCTACTTATCTGGTTACTGGTGTTGCGGGATTTATTGGATCATCGCTGGCGCGGGCGATTTTGGCGCAGGGCGATCGGGTGCGCGGCATCGACAATTTTTCCACGGGCAAGCAGAGCAACGTTGCCGAGATTCTGGATCGGGCGGACATCCGGGAAGCCGATCTGCTTGATTTGGAGGCGGTGCAGGCGGCGTGCGAAGGCGTCGATTATGTGCTGCATGAAGCCGCTATCCCATCGGTTCCGCGCTCTGTGATTAATCCGTTGGAGAGTAATCGCGCGAACGTCGATGGCACGGTCAATGTGCTGGTGGCGGCGCGGGATGCGAAGGTGAAGCGTGTGGTGTACGCGGCTTCGTCGTCGGCATACGGCGACACGCCTACGCTGCCGAAACGCGAGGATATGACGCCGAACCCTATTTCACCGTATGCCGTGGCCAAGCTGGCCAGCGAATATTACATGGCGTCTTTTTTCCGGTGCTACGGGTTGGAGACAGTGTCGTTGCGTTACTTCAATATTTTTGGGCCGCGGCAGGATCCGACGTCGCCGTATTCGGGTGTGCTGGCAAAATTTATTACGCAGATGTTAAAGGGAGAGCAGCCCACGATCCATGGGGACGGCGCGCAGAGCCGCGATTTCACCTATGTTGACAATGTGGTGCATGCGAATCTGCTGGCCTGCAAGGCGCCCGCGGGCGAAGTGGCGGGACGGGTCTTCAACGTGGCTACGGGCACACGCATTGACCTGAATGAGATGTTCAAGTTGCTTAAGCAGATCATCGGCTTTCCCGGTGAAGTGAAATACGGGGCGGATCGGGCGGGAGATGTGAAGCATTCGCTGGCCGATTTGTCGCGGGCGGAGAAGCACCTGGGATACAAACCGCAGGTTAACTTTGAAGAAGGGCTGCGCCGCACCATCGACTGGTATCGCACCCAGGAAAAACCTTCGCGGGCGTAGTGGAACGCGGTCGGCATCTAGCACAGGACTTGAAGCAAAAGTCAATTTCTTCCTTCGTTACCTTGGTGATCTATAGCTCCGTTACGCGCCAGCATAGAGTTGCGGTATGACACTTTCATCCATGGTGGTTTCGCGCGATTGGGCAGAAGTCAGTGTGTTGGAATGCATCCTCGGCGGTCTGCATATCAATGTGGATGTCGAACCAGAACCGGAGCGGGCGCGTGCCAAGCTCGCCAAAACAAAAATTGACGCATTGATCGTCGATTGCGATCTGGATGGAACCACTAATTTTCTGCGCGGCCTGACGAACACTTTGAATGCTGTCCCACTGGTGATTGTCAGTGGATCGAGCGGGCAAATCCGTTTGCAGGACACGGGCGCGACGTTCGCGTTCAAGAAACCGATTTCAGTAGAGCAAGCAGTGCATACGCTTTCAGCGGCGCGCAACATGATCCTCGACGGAAGGCTGCGCTACAACCGGCACGCTCTAGATTTGCCAGTCACGCTGACTTGCGGTTCCAAGAAAAAAGTTGACGCTCACCTGCTGAACCTGAGTCAGGGAGGGGTAGGAATACGCGTTACTCGGGCGCTGACGGAGACGGGGCCGGTACGAGTGAGTTTTCAACTTCCCGAAAGCAAATTGCAATTGAAGCTGCAGGGAGAAGTTGCCTGGACGGACAAACTGGGGAACGCGGGAATCCGTTTTCTGAATATGGGTCCGGAAGTACAGCGCGACCTGAAGCTATGGCTGGCGCAGCAGTATCTGGCGCAGTAGCAAGGCGCTGGGCGTGATCTAACGGCAGTTTCCGGGCGAGCGTACCCACGAGGGTTTCCGGGGCCACCTGAGCAGCAGAAAAGCTAAAACGCGCTACCTACAAGTTCCAGTTCATCTCTCGACACGTTCCTGCTGGTAAGGCGGGAACTCCCATCGATTAAATCTCCGATACCGCTGGCAATCATGAGAGCGGCGCGCTCGCGAATGTGGGCAGGCAGAGGTCTTGCTTTTCTGGCTGCCGCGTCGAAGTGCACTGCAACAACCACCGTGGTTGCGACTACCTCGCCGGTCTCATCGTTCGTCATTTCGTGGGCCAAGTGGATTGCCTTCTCGGTGAATTCCAAGACTGCCGAGGAGATCGTGATCGCTGTCCCACTGCGGACTTCGCGCTTGTACTCAACACGCTGTTCGACCGCGGCCATACCCGTGCCTTGGTTTCGCAGGTAAGACGAGGTCAGGCCTAACATGCCGAGAATTTGCCAGGAGGCTTCGTCAAATTTGCCTACGTACCACATCACGTTCATGTGACCCATGTGGTCGCATTGCCAGGGGTAGACGACTCCGCGGTGAGTAATGATTGATTCAGACATTTTCTCTCTCCGATTCGATTTGCTTCGGACTTGAAATTCCTACAGTCGGAACATGCGACGAAGCTCATAGACCTGAGCTTCATCATCGAGCGGAATGAGCGCCGTTTGTTCCGGTTCGATCTCGGCCGAAACATTGTGTGCGCCGATTTCGACGCGGGACAACTTCTGGGCTTTGGCCGCTTCTTCGGGATCGAATCCCCAAACTTCTTTCAGCCCCACGATGACTTCCTCCTCAACTGAACTGCTGTGAATAGCGCGGCTGCTGGGTTCGTTGATCTGCGGCTGGCGGGATGGGACCTCCCCCGAAGTCCCATCCCACCTCGCGCAGCTCCCAGCAATCCAATGATTAGGGGTTGCAGGTACCGCCATCGCCCGGGTTCGTGCACAACGGACCGAGTTTGGTGTTGGCGTCGGGAACGGTGATCATGGCCACCGGACCGGCTTTGTGCTCGCCGTTAAACGGAGTGGGTTTGTTGGGGTCGAAACCGCACTTCTGGGCTGATTTGGGGTTGTTGAACCAGAATCCCACGTGGAAAGTGTTCAGCGGAGTGAGTGCAGCGTCGGGATCGAAACCAAAGATCTGGTCGAGCAGGATGGTCTTGATGATGGCGGTGAACTTGCCTTGTCCATCGGTCTGCAGGTCGGACTGATACCAGGCGAGACCGAAGTTGGTGAAGTTGGGATCGACGGTGCCGTCAGACAACAGGTTGCTGCGCTGCACGGTGAACATATCGAAGGCGAGGTGCGGTTTAATGTTCTGTCCGGTGATGGTGAGGGTATCGTTTTGCTTGCCGCGGACTATTTTCACGTGCGCGGTCGGGGTGGGGCCGCCTTGGGTACCCAGGCAGCCCACGACGCCGGGATTGGGTTGGAGGTCAAACTCGATGTCATCGCTCTGTGCCGCCATGGGCTGTACGGCGACGGTCAGGGCGACAAGGGCAAATCCACCCATTACGATGAGACGCTTGGCGTCTTGATTGATTCTCTTGATGAAGTTCATTTACTGCGATCTCCTTTAAGTTGTTTTGTGCGGTGTGCGGATTGTGCCTGGTGAAGGTTGCGATTCCGATCTCGCCAATCTGGTCAGGCCGTGTCCGTGATGTCATGCATCATGCGATGGAGAGTGCCGGAACGTCCTTAGAGCCGTCTAAAAAGAGTCTCAAGAACCTAGGAAAGCCGTATGTGTAAGTAAAACAATGAGTTCTCAGCGATGATCGGGATGACAACGGACGGGAATTGCGTTGAGCGAGACTTAGATTTGATACTGCGTGAGTTTGTCAGGAGATGTCGAAGGCTGCGGCGTCTCCGGATTTTAACGAATCCGCCAAGGGGAATGTCGTAGAATTAGTTTCGTTGCCAGCCCAGTTCTTCCTCTTGGCCGACGCGTGGGGCCGCGGCCAGAGGAATTCGGCAATTTCCGCTCCAAACACAAAGCAAGTACCCGCGGCACGTCATCTCAATCACCTAGGGGTGTGCCTCACAGGCCTGTGAAAGCTGCCAATCGATTCTCGGATGAACAAACACCCGACAGCCAGTTCTACGAGTTCGGGCCATTCGTATTGGATACGGTTCAGCATCTCCTGCTGAAGGGTCAGGAACCGGTCGCGCTTACTCCGAAAACATACGACGCATTGCTGGTTTTGGTCCGCAACGGTGGCCGGATGCTCTCCAAAGAAGAGCTGATGGGAGCCTTGTGGCCGGACAGTTTTGTGGAAGAGTCGAACCTGACGCAACAGGTCTCGATGATACGCAAAGCTTTGGGAGAGAGCCCGGGAGATGGTCTTTATATTGTGACGGTGCCGGGGCGGGGATATCGCTTTGCTGCGCCAGTGAGGGCACGGGCAGAGGAAAAAATGCGCGGGATCTCCGATCGCGCGCAGCCGGAGTTGGTGAGTGAAAAGCTTGATGAGGCGAACGCCGCTGCCGGTATGGAGAAGCTTCTGCACATGGAAGCTCATCTGCCTGGCCGCCTGGTTTCGGCCTCCGAGGTAGTTCAGGGCCCCGAAACGGAGATCTCGACCCCGGCTGGCAAATGGCGGAAGGCAATGATTGCGGCGGTAATCGTGGTGGTAGGGATTGCGGCAATTTTCGCCTATTTGTCTTATGGCAAGCGGTCGATCGTTACACCTTCTGCGGTGGGGCCCCGTAGCGTGGCTATTCTCCCGTTTCGGAATCTGCAGCAAGATCCGAATTACGAATTCCTGGGCTTTTCGCTGGCCGATGCGGTGATCACCAAGCTGGGGTATGTGAGTGCGCTGAGCGTGCGGCCATCCTCGGACATTGAGAAGTACAGAGATCAAACCATCGATATTCAGAAGGTAGGCAGAGAGTTGAATGTTGACTCGCTGCTGATAGGGAATTTCATACGCGAAGGCAATGATCTAAGAATTACGTCGCAGCTGATCGATGTCAGGACCCACAAGATCCTGTGGCGGGACACGTTCGACCTGAAGTACGAGAAACTGCTTTCGGTGCAGGACGAAGTCGCTCAGCAGATCATTAAAGGACTGGCGCTGAATCTGTCGGCGGCGGAAACGGAGCGACTGAAGCCGGATGAGGCGGTGCGTCCACTGGCGTATGAGTACTATCTGCGTGGAGTCGATTTGTACTGGCGGCATGATTTTCCGCTGGCGATCAAGATGCTCGAAAAATCGACTGAGATTGATCCGAACTATTCTTTAACCTGGGCCTATCTGGGAGCGTCTTACACTTCAGACGCGGCATTCGAATTTGGCGGACGTGAGCAATACCGGCGGGCGCAAGCTGCCTACGAACGCGCTCTCGCGATTCAGCCGACCCAGCTCGAAGCACGGGTCTTCCTGGCAAACCTGCTGATCGATACGGGAAAGGTGGAGCAGGCGGTGCCATTGCTGCGGGAGGCGCTCAAGACAAATCCAAATCATGCAGCCACGCATTGGGAACTGGGATACGCGTACCGTTTTGCGGGCATGTTGCAGGAGTCTATAGCGGAGTGTGAGCGGGCGCTGCAGCTCGATCCGCTGGTCAAAGCGAATGGCTCGGTGCTGAACACCTATCTTTATCTGGGGGAGTACGACAAGTTTCTCCGCAGCTTGCCCGATGGCAACGGCTCGGCTTTTGTTCTGTTTTATCGCGGCCTGGGAGAGTATTACCAGAAGAATTGGGAACAGTCGGCAAAAGACTTTGATCGTGCCTATGAGATTGATCCCACTTTGTACGCACAAATTGGCAAGGCTTTCAGTGATGCGATCGGCAATAAGCCGGCGGATGGGCTGGAAATTCTTCGCGGCGTCGAAAAAAAGATGGGAGAGCGCGGAGTGGGCGATGCGGAAGCGATGTACAAGATCGGGCAAGCGTACTCCGTGCTGGGAGACAAGGCCTCCGGATTGCGGCTGTTGCGCCGCAGCATTGAAAGCGGATTCTTTCCGCACTCGTATTTCCTGACCGATCCCTTGCTGGACGGGTTGCGGCAGGAGGCCGAATTCGGGCAGCTTATGGAGATCGCGCTGCAACGTCACGAGGCGTTTAAGAAGAATTTTTTCTGATCGGGTGATGTGGCTAATTCAGGATTTAGCGGAACCGCGATCTTTCTTCTTCGCGGAGAAGTTTCGCATCACACTCCAGGCTTGCGAGGCGCGCCAGATGCTCACCGGGCGTGCTCTTGATCCAAAACACAAACAGAAACCAGTAAAGCGACACGAAGGCCGCGGCCGCTCCTATGGCCAGAGCTAGCGCGATGGGCCAGGATGGGAGAATGCTCGTCATCGCCATGGTGACGACGGCGAAGAGCAGGACGGCGCACAGTTGGATCAGGCCATCGAGGAGTTTCGAAAGCGTGCGTACCGACATCGGGATGGGGCACCAGGGCAAGCGCACGCTGACGGGATGAGCAGATTGATCGCGCGGAACTGGTGATCGGGTCGGCTGGGGTTCGGGTGGTCTAGGTTGAGCGAGTTCGATTGCGGGGCGCGGCGAAGCGGAAAATAACAACTCGGTCGCGCCTTCGGCATGATCGCCCTCGACCGCCAACGATTCGGATGGAGCAAACAAATAAGCGGCGCAGAGAATCTGGCCAAATATCCACTCTTTCAGCAGGCGCTCGGAGTGTGGAGTCAAGTCGACAAACTGGAATCCGGCCTGTCCCCAGGCGTCGATCCATGCCACCCTGCCCGTAGCTTCCACGCGGACTCGCGGAGCCGGCAAATCAAAACGCAAATGAACTTGCTGATTGGGTGCGAGCGCGGCTACGGTCTGGAGCGCAATTCCGAACTGGCTGAGATCGCGGACCACGCCGCCGGGCACGGAGTCGAGGTTCGCGGGTACAAGCGTGCGAATTTTTTGACGATAGGCGCGTCGTGGAGTGCGCGTCAGCGCGGTCGAGTCAGGTTCGCTCGCTTTTGATCGCAACTCCATGGGTAAATCTTAGCCTCGCCGGAAGCACCCCTGAGTAACCGGGCTGGTTCGGGGGACAGGGGTCGACGGGAACAAAATCACGAAGTGATTGACTGGCTCAGGACGCTGTGCGGTGACGCGCGGGCTCGACAGTTGATGGCATTTGCCGGGAGCGGGTTTCGTCGCGGGCAATCAGGCTGGCGAGATCGTAGCTGTAGGGTCCGTAGGAACGAAAAGCTTCTTCATCGAACAGGCGCTTGATGCCGCAACCCAGGCAGACTTGATAGGAGTGGTCTCGATAACGAACCGGCCAACTCATCTTGCGGTGCCAGCAACCGCGAAAAATCACGACTCCGGCGGCACCCAATCCTGTGGCAACCACGCCCAGCGGCCACAGCCAACCCGTCTTCTTTTTTACGTCACTCACTTCGCCACAACCTGTAAGTCATACCAACGGCTAAGGATATTCCTAATTTGAAGTAGACGCAATGGATTTCGGAAGCTCCTGAATCGGCGAGGTTTGCAGGCTGCTTACCAAAGAGCATACTGGCTTCCCACCTTCGTGCGGCAAAAACGTTGCGATTACCGTCAATCCCTTGTAACTTTAAGGGGTTAGCCGCAACTGACAGTAAATCACCCGGGGAAACCATCCCGGCTATGCGACTGATGCGTGGTAAAGCGACCTCTCCCTAGCGATCGATCGTCTCGCAACAAAGATTTCCATCGTCATAATGAGCGCGAGTCCGAACAATGCGGGCCTGCAGTTGATCAAGGAAGAATTGATCACGGAAGAATTGGTGCGGGCGGAATTCATTCAAACGGAAGCGATCCATCCTGCAATCGTCGCAGAAGAATGCAGCGAAGAAACAGTCTCACCGGTTGCCGCCAGCCCCGCTCATACTCCTTCATCTGAAGCGCCTTATCGGCACGAAGCCTTGCAGGCTCTCCTGGCGTTTTCATCGCTGCACCAGCAGATTCGGCAACGGCGCCTGCGCGAACAGCGCGAAGGCCGAAGCTTGACGCGAGAGGATGACTGGCAACTCGAACAATTTGTTCTGGACGAAGTGCTGCAACTGGTGGCGGAGCGCGCACTAACCGTCACGGGTGCAGATGGCATTGCGCTGGCACTCGCGGAAAATGACGCGATTATCTGTCGCGCGTCGGCGGGAAGCATTGCGCCGGACGCCGGAATGCGGCTCGATCCGAATGCTGGATTTTCAGGAGAGTGCCTGGTCAGTGGGCGCATCGTGCGCTGCGATGACGTTGATAGCGATTCGCGCGTGAACCTTGAAGCTTGCCGTCGCCTGGGCGTGCGCTCCATGGTAGCCGTGCCACTGTCGGCGAGGCAAAACATCATTGGCTTGATCGAGGCTTTTTCCACGGAGCCTTACGGATTTAATGACAGCGACGTTCGCAGCCTGAATTTGCTGGCCGAACTGATTCTCTCGGCCATGCGGCCGGAAGAAGAAGATCGCTTGGCTGAGATTTCGCGGCGCGTGGTTCCTACAGAAGTCGCTGCTGAACCGGCGGTGAGCGTGGAACCGGAAATCGCAGCTGCGACGGAGATCGCGGTAGTTTCGAGCGAGCCGGAGGTTTCCGAAGAAGTTTTCGCACAGATTCCAGAAGTGGTTGCGGAAGCGATTCCGATTTCGAATGTCGTTGCTATTTCAACGACGCTCTCGACTGAGAGGGCGGCTCTTTCCGAGCCAGTCGCTGCTCCGGTTGCAGATTATGATTCGCTGAGCAGCTCCACTCCAGGCCTTGCGGTCGTGGCTGCGGTGCTTGTTCTGGCGGCAGCTTTAGGCGCCGGCGTATGGTGGGCTGTTGGCCATAGCGCACACACCAGCCGAGTATCCGTTCATGCTCCGGCTGCGTCGCAGCCAGCGACGCCGGTCACGGCAGACTCAGCCACTCCCACGCATGAACCGGAACCAGCGGCGCTTACTGACGATGATCTCGACAATGCTCCCGCAACGCCGGAACAAGCTGGGCTGCTGCCTCAGGTCACTGGCATACGCCATTGGTCTTCTGCCGATTCCAGCACCGTCGTCATCGACATTCAAGATCAGGTGCAGTATGAAGCGCATCGCCTGCCCAAACCGGAGCGAATTTATTTCGATCTGCAAGACACAAAGCTGGCTAGCGAACTTGCGAACCGGGTCATCGCGGTAGATGATGCGCTGCTGCAACGCGTGCGCGTGGCGCAACCCATGGCCGGTGTGACTCGCGTGGTTCTGGAAACCAAGGGCCCGTCGGATTACTCGGTAAGCTTACAGCCGCATCCCTATCGGCTGGTGGTGGAAGTCCGCAAGTTGGGAAGCAAGCCGACAGAACGAGCCAAGATCGATCTTTTCCCACCGTCAAATCCGGCATCCACCGAACAGGTTGCTACGAAACAGACTCCGCCGGGCAAGTTGCCGCTCGGGAAGCCTGCGACCGAGCCGGCACCCAGCGCAGGCCACGACCAGCCAACTGCATTATCGGCAATTCCTTCGATCACTGCGGAAAAGCACACGACAGTTGTCGCCCCAAAGTTGGTAGTCGTGCTTGACGCGGGTCATGGCGGATGGGACCTGGGAACCGTTGGTCGAAAGGGTCTGCTGGAAAAAGATCTGGTGCTTGATATCGTCGAACGCGTAGGGCATCTCATCGAAAGCCGCATCGGAGCGGAGGTCATCTATACCCGGAAAGATGACACTTATCTCCCGCTCGAAAAGCGCGCCGAGATTGCCAACCTGGCCCAAGCCAAGCTGTTCGTATCCGTCCACGCAAATTACAGCGATTATCCTTCCGCGCGCGGTGTGGAGACGTATTACTCGAACACTTATTCCTCGGTGAAGGCGAGGACGGAAGAAGCCGACGAAGCGGCTCTAACTTCATTGCAGAACATCGACTGGACGAACGTTGATATTCGCGAAAAAGTTCACGAATCACGACGGGTTGCCGCTAATGTGCAGCACGCGTTGTTCGCCATGCTAGCCGCGAAAAACCCCGGACTGCCGAATCGCGGCGTCAAAGAAGCGCACTATGTGGTGCTGACGGGAACCTCCATGCCAGCAATTCTGGCCGAAGTTTCCTTTGTCAGCAGCCCGACCGATGAGAACAACCTGCAAAGTTCAAGCTACCGCCAGCAAATCGCCGAGGCCCTCTACAACGGAATCGCCCACTACGAAGCGTCCACCCATCCGGTGAAAATGGCAAGCGCTTCCGCCAAACCGACAAAGTAAATCGCCAGAAATGCACGATCTGTACAGGCGCAGCTTGCTTCGCCTGCACCCGAAATTCATGGGCTCGCCGCGATTCCACCGTACTTCTCCAGCCACTTCAACTCCTCTCGCACTTTGATCTTGCCGTGCCATGGGTTCTTCTCCAGGCTATGGCCTTCGCCGGGGAAAATCAGCAACGTGCTGGGAACGCCAAGGGCATGCAATGCGCGGTCAAGCAAATAAGCCTCAGCTACCACGACTCTGATATCTTCTTCCCCCGCGACAATATGAGTAGGCGTGCGAACTTTATTCATCTGGTAAATGGCGGCTTCGTCGATATAGCGCTGCGGCTTTTCCCAAGGTTGGCCACCAAAATAGTAAGTATCGTCAAAAGTCGTATCGTCACCGCCCCAATCCGCTACGTGCTCAACCGCGCCCCCGCCCGTCACCGCAGCCCTAAAACGAGTTGTCTGGGTGATGAGCCAGTTGGTCAGATAAGCGCCTGCGCTATAGCCGCCGATCGCGAGATGGGCGGGATCGGCAATGCCATCGGCCACCAGTTTGTCCACGCCTTCAAGAACATCTTTGCCGGGGCGGGAAACAATTTGAGGAATGATTCCCATAAGAAATTTGTCGCCGTAGCCCTCCGAGCCGCGATAGTTAGGCTCGAAAACCAGCCATCCCTGGGTTGCGGCCAGACGGTCCCAGACGTACCAGTCCGCCTTGAAATGATTGCCGTCGGCATCGTCAGGACCTCCGTGGATGTCTACGAATAAGGGCAGGTTTTTCGCTTCAAACTTTCCCGGCGGGTACATCAACACGCCTTCGACTGCAACGCCGTCGTCTGCAGTCCAGCGGTAGAGTTTTCCCTTGGGCAGATCTCGCTGCGTGAAGAGTTTATTGAATGAGGTGATGGGCCGGGCCTCCGCTAGCTTGTCGATGCTCTCGGCGATGTAGACCTCATTGGGTTTTTCGAACGAGGAGTAAATGAAAGCCAGGCGAGGCGAATGTTCGGCGGTTGCAATGTGTTCGTAAGTGCCGCTCCATCCTGCAGCTTGAGAGAGCGGTGCGGAAGCAGTCGCCGCTGAATACATTTGCTGTTCCGTACCCAGGCGACCGGCAACTGCTACGCCACCGTTGGACGCAACTTCGTACTCGTAGATGGCGCCGTCGAAGTCTCCGGCCCAGCGTTGTGTTTGTTTGGTATCGGAGTCCACCCAATACAAGCGGGTCTGGGTGTCCTGGTAATTGCCTTCCACGGAACCATATTGCACCTGGAAGAAGAGGTGCTTGCTGTCCTTCGCCCAGCGAAGGGATTCTTCCTCGGCCTGGTTATGAGTAATCTGTCGTGGCGGACGATCGGGATTCGCGCCAGCAAGGTCTACGGAATAGATTTCGAAGTCGGCTATGTTTTCCTCGCGTCCAGAAATTGACGTCGTTACGAACGCCAGCCTGCGACCGTCCGGCGCAGTCACCAGTTCGGCGACACGCAGGGACGTGGTCGCTAAAGCGTGAGATCCGCGAGTCGCATTCGATTCGGCGTCAGAGCTGTCCGGTTCAACGCCGATGGCAGCACGGAGTGCGATTGCATCTGCGATCGCGACGCTGAAAATCGTATCTCCGCGCTCAGCGCCCCGGTATTGCACAACGTCTTTCCACTCCTGCTTGTAGGCATCTTTCTGGGCTTTGGTCCAAGGGGTGCGTGTGGCAAAGTAAATGGTGCGAGAGTCGGGAGACCAGGAAAACGCATGCACTTCTTCATCACCCTGGGTCACGGGAAAAGCTTCACCCCCCGCGAGAGAAATCAAATAGATTTGCGCGACTGGTTCTTCCGTAGAGCCGTTGTTGCGTTCTGACAGAAACGCAATCCACTGTCCGTCAGGGGACCACTGGGGAGCGCTGTCCCGCCCGGATTGAGTGAGCTGGGACAAAGCTCCTCCGCCATTCCCATCATCCCGATAGAGCCAAAGGTCAGTGCGATAGCTGCTCTGATCCCAATCGGACCGGTCGGTGACCATTACGATCGAGCGCCCATCGGGAGACAGGCTGACCGCATCGAATTCCACATAGTTGAAAAACTCGTCGAGCGTGAGTTTTGGTTTGCCGGAAGCGTGAGCAAAACGGAAGGCGAGGAGGGCAAGGATAGAAACGAACAAAGTCCTTTTTATGTTCATGGGCCGCAAAGGAGGTATAACCCGATCGTGGGCGCTTGTAAATCACAAAACTAAAATCGATCACGGCGCCGCTTCTGAGTTCTTCAATGCATCATCCAAACTTTGATTAGTTTTGGGAACGCTGCCCTCGACAATTCGCCAGCCATCGTCGTATTGCCGGAAGGCTACGGTTGCTTTGTACTGTAGTCCGGCGGCGTAAAGTGCGGCTCCCACTTCGTTGAGCGGAATCCATTTCCACTCAAAGTCGACGTCGGCTGTATTGCCGCTCTTGCTGATCCCGGTGATTCCGGTGAGTTGACGCCGCGCCACCGGCACGCTGAAGTATTGCGAATTGGTTACGGTTGCAGGCATCAGATCATGGAAGGTTTCTACTCCGACGGGAGAGAGGGCGACGTCCCAACAAGGGGGAGGCTCGATATCGGCGGGACAGCGAATTTCCGTTCCCGAAATCCAACCGCGCCGCTGCAACACCAGATACTCGGGTGCGGTGTAATCCTTGTTGGAGATGACGCCGGTCCGCAGCCAGAACGGTTGCGCAGTCTTGAATGATTCGGAGCTGGCGATAAGATCCGAAGCCAGCCGACGCGTGAGGAAGTCGCGCGGCGAGCAGGCAGTCAATAGGGTCGACAGTCCCAGAAGCAGTATGATTTGCCGTTTTCGCATGAGTTGTCAGTGCGAGCGCAGCGAGGAATCTCTACCGCGAGCGATAACGCGCGAGTAGGGATGCTTCGCTTTGCTCAGCATGATAATGAGTGTCAGTTGAGGATTGTAACTAAACGCGAGCTCGGTTGCGGCAAGAAAGGGCGAGCCGCAATTTGGCCTTCGAATTTCGCTGCCCAGCGACCTGGAATCGCAGCCTTGCAGGACGGACAATGGCCGTCGGCGGTGAGGCGATAGTCTTCGACAAAGTAGCTGCGGCGTTTAATGAGGGTATCGCCGCAGTGGTGGCAGCGCGTGTCTTCGTATTCGCCGACCATGCCCGGCAAATTGCCGGCGTAAACAAAGCGCAGTCCCGCTTGCTTACCGATTTCGACGGCGCGCAGCAGGTCGCCCGGCCGCGTGTTTTCGGGATCTTCCATTTTGTAGTCTTTGTGAAATGCAGTTACATGCCAGGGAATTTCCGGTGAAACGCTCGCCAGAAATTTCGTCAGACCGCGCAGCTCATCTTCCGAATCGTTGAATCCGGGAATGAGTAAAGTGACAATCTCCAGCCAAACTCCCATGGCGTGCAGTTGCTGGATGGTTTCAAGAATCGGCCCAATACGGCCGCCGAGTTCGTGATAGTGGCGATCGTCGAAGCTCTTCAGATCAACCTTATAGAGGCCAATCCAAGGGCTCAGATATTCCAGCACTTGCGGTGTGCCATTGCCGTTCGAAACAAATCCCGTGATCAAGCCGGCAGCCTTGGCCTCTTTGAAAACCGCGACCGCCCACTCGCTGGTAATCAGCGGCTCGTTGTAGGTGCTCACCAAAACCTTTGCGCCTTGCCGAAGCGCATCGCGAACCAACGCTTCCGGCGACGCTTCCAGCGGCGACGAAACTGCATCGGGATCGCGCAACGCTTGCGACGTGACCCAATTCTGGCAGTATCCGCAGTGCAAATCACATCCCAGCATTCCAAAGCTGTAGGCAAGTGCTCCCGGATATGCGTGAAAGAATGGCTTTTTCTCGATGGGATCGCATTGCACGCCGGCCACGTATCCCCAGGGAACGTAGAGCGTCCCGCCCTGGTTGTAGCGCACTTTGCAGACGCCGGGTTGGCCGTCGGGGATTGGGCAGCAATGCCCGCACGCGTAACAACGCACGCGGTTGCGATCAAGTTTCTCGTAGAGATCACCTTCGCGGACACGGTGATTGACGATTTCGCGGAGGGTTGCCATGAAAAGCCGTCGCTATTTCATTCTAGCCCCGTGAACACGGCGTGAGTTCATGCCACTTTTCTAGGAGGCTGGGCGGTTCTGGCTTAGGGTTTGGTGTTCTTTGATCCAGTCGTTGGCTTCTTGCTGGGCTTCGACGACTTGAGCGCGAGTCATGCGCGAAGCGAGATGGGCTACGCGGTATTTGCTGGCTTCGTCGCCGCCGGTCTGGGCCAGAACCGACCAGAAATATGCCTTGACCAAATCTTGAGGGACGCCACGGCCAGCCCAGTAATATGCGCCCAGAGTGGCTTGTGAGACTACGTGGCCTTGGGCCGCAGCCAGGGAGAACCAGCGCACGGCTTCGGTGTAGTCCTGGGGAACGTCCTCGCCGGTTGCGAAGCGTGCGCCTACCGCGAATTGCGCTGCCGCATCGCCCTGTTCCGCCAATTTGCGTATGCCTTCCGCGCCGCTCAGCGTCGACACATTAGTCGCAGGCTGGGTGGAGGCCGGAGGCCGGGAATCAGGAGGCGCAGAAGTCGGCTTTGGCGCTTGCGTGCCGGGGCGAGGGAACCCAATGTTCTTGAAATCGGACGGTGAAATTATCCAGGACAACGCCATCAGAACCGTTGCTGCGGCGGCGAGCAAAAGCAACTTACGCGCCCGAGAAAAATGAGGCAGCGGAAGGTCGGCCGTGGTTTCGACGGGAAATTCGTCGTCCACCGCACTCGTGGGTACGCGAAGCAAAACGGGCTCAGGCTCAGCAGCCTCGACTTGTACAGGTGATGCGAGGTGCGATCGCCTTTCAGACGCATCGTGTTTTTCCGCGTCGGGCACCGTGCCGGCGCGATGTACTGCGTTTGAGACGATGTCGGCGAGACGCGTCAGCACCAGGTCGTCATTTGGCCTGAAAGCATGCGGTTCGGGGGAAAAGACTTCGAGCAATCCGATGGTGGCTTCGTTCCAGCTGACCGGGACCGCAATCATCGAACGAATCCCCAGCGCGCGGCAGCTTTCACGGTCGACTAGCGCGTCGGATTCCGAGTCTTCACAGCGTAACAGGCGTCCCGTGCGCACGCATTCTCCGGAGAAGCCGGAACCCACCTTGAGCTTCGCGCCCAGGCTAGGAGCATCCGGTCCGGCACTGGCGCGGCAAACCATTTCAGCTCCCTCGGTCAGGGCGATGGCCGCGCCGGTGGCACGAGTAAAGCTCTGCGCCCGGTCAGCAGTCAAATGCAAAACCCGGTCAAGATCAGGGCCGAGGGCTTCCGCTTCCCGCTTGACCACTGCAAGGGCCGCAAGAAGTGAGGTGTAGTCCGCTGGAGCAGCAGGCTCAAGATCGTGGCGCATCCAATTGACGAGGGGGTTGGGGGCCTCTGGCGCTGGTGGTGGAACCGGAATTGGAGAGCGAGTCAGCTCATCAGCTCGATGATTGACGCAGGCGATCATCGAATTGAGAAACAACCATTCTTTGAGTTGGCGGAGGGAGTCAGGCGGCAGCAAAGGAAAACGGATTCCGACGCGTCCCGAGCCATCGGACCAGATAACTTCGCCGCTGGTGTGAATGCAGGTGCGAGTCGCAGTCAGGTCAAGACACAAGTTCACATTGCGCCTGGCTTGGATCGGAGATGACGTTTGAATAGCCATGCCATCTTCGCTGATGTCGACAATCTCGCTGAGATCGAGCACTTGGCCACTGGAATCACCGTTCAGGCTCACGTAGGCGGGAGTATGAACCTTGAGACGCACACTACGCCTGCGAGTGGGCGGAGGTGGGAGCTGTTCTCGGGGGCTGGACCGAAGCGTCTCCATACGACGTAGACATACTACTCCAGGCCAGGAAATTTTCCATAGAGAAGATGGTCTCCGGAGCCGATTCGGGGGATCGCGGGTTCAATTCGGGAGATCGGACCACCAACCGCGGCTGGCCCACCTTCGCACGATTAGGTCTGTCTTTCCGCCCGCCTCATCTGCAAGTAGGCGCGGATAAAGGGTTGGAGATCGCCGTCGATGACCCGGTCTACGTCGCCGACTTCCATCTTTGTGCGGTGATCTTTGATTAGGCGATAGGGCTGGAGGGTGTAAGAGCGTATCTGCGAGCCGAAGTCGATGTCCAACTTGGAGTCTTCGATTTTCTTGCTGGCGGCACGTTTCTTTTCCAGTTCACTTTCGTAAAGCTTGGAGCGGAGCATGCTCATGGCTCGGTCTTTGTTCTTGTGTTGCGAACGCTCGTTTTGGCATGCGGCTACGATCCCGGTTGGAATATGCGTAATGCGTACGGCGGAGTCGGTCGTGTTTACGTGCTGGCCTCCCTTGCCGCTGGAGCGGTAGGTGTCGATGCGCAGGTCTTCAGGCTTGATGACCACGTCGATGGTGTCGTCGATTTCCGGTGACACGAAAACGCTGGCGAAGGAAGTGTGACGACGTTTGGCTTGATCGAACGGCGAAATGCGAACCAGGCGATGAACTCCAATTTCGCTGCTCAGCAATCCGAAGGCGTATTGACCATTCACGGCGAAAGTGGCTGACTTCAGGCCGGCTTCATCGCCCGGTTGGTAGTCGTAGAGAACAGTTTGGAAACCCTGGCGCTCGGCCCATCGCAAATACATGCGGAGGAGCATGTCGGCCCAGTCTTGCGATTCGGTGCCTCCGGCTCCGGGATGAATGGTCACGATTGCGTGGAGTGCGTCGTGCTCGCCCGATAGCAGCGTTTCCGTCTCGACGCGATCGACCAGTTGGCGGAGCGAATCAATTTCGCGGCGTAGCTCGGCGTCAACGGATTCGCCTTCGCGAGCTAAATCGAAGTAGGCGGAAATGTCGTCGCTGTGGCGGATCAGCGCAGCCTCGGTAGCAAGCATATCTTCCAGGCGCTTTTTCTCGCGCATGATCTGCTGCGACCGCTGCGGATTAGACCAGAGATTCGGGTCGGCGGATTGCTTCTCGACTTCGGTTAATTTTTCGCGGGGATTGCCGGCGTCAAAGATACTCCCGAAGTTCGTGGACTTTACCTTTGAGGAGCGAATATTCTTTTTCGAACTCTTCGGCCATTTTTGTTTTTCCTTGCGAGATTCTCGGGGAGACGTTGCGAGCAGCGTCTACCTGTTCAACAGCAGCCGGATCAACAACGCTGCTGCTGAAATTATCGCACAGCCGTAGGCGAACCAGTCACCGTGGCGACTGTAGAAAGTTACGGTGCTCGACAAAGCGTATGGAACTTGCAATGCGGTGCGCAGTTTGCGTGGCGCGCTGGTGACAATTCGTCCGTTGGGATCGATGGAAGCGGTCAAGCCCGTGTTGGTATCCAGTAGAAGCCAGCGCTGGTTTTCCACGGCCCGCATGCGTGATTGCTTGAGATGCTGCGCGTACGCTCCGCTGTCGCCGTACCAGCCGTCATTGGAAATGTTTACCAGCACGTCAGCGCCGTTGTTGGCGAATTGGCGGATGTCGTCCGGGAAAATAGATTCGTAGCAGATGAATGTTCCCAGTCGGGAGCCGCCAGCGTCGAGCGGTGCGCGAGAAGTACCGCGCGAGAAATCGCCGACTTCCTTGGTGAGGCCTCCGGCAAAGCCGAAGATGCTCCTAAACGGAACATATTCGCCGAAGGGCACTAGGTGAATCTTGTCGTAACGCGAAACCCAGTCACCGCTCGGGCTCACCAGCGCGGCTGAATTGTACATCTCAGTCGCTTGCCCGAGTGTCGCGGAGGCATTGCGAATTCCGATGCTGCCGGTAAGAAGCCATGCTTTGGACTGCGTCGCGACACTGCTGACTGCATCACGAAAGAGTGGGTCACTGGCGTAGAACGGCGCCGGCGATTCGGGCCAGACGATCAGGTCGGGATGTGGCTGGAAGTTAAGGCTGAGTTGGGTAAGATCGCGCAAAGTTTGATTGAAATAATCCTTAGTCCAGTCGGAGCCTTCGAGAATCGGCACGTTAGCCTGCACCAGAACGGCAGTGTGGTCCGCGGGGACCATCGGCGCAGGGAAAAAACTTCCGGATTGCAAGATCGCGGCCGCGATGACGGACGCCAGAAGCAGACGATTGCGTTTGTCGCCCGTCAACAGGAACGCAGCTGCCAGGGCCGCGTTGACCAGCATGATCTCGAATGACAATCCATAAACGCCGGTGATAGCGGCGATGCGAGCGAACGGAATATTGTCGACCTGAGTCGTTCCGAGCAAGCCCCAGGGGAACCCGGTGATGCAGGTGCGGGCGAACTCTACGGCAACCCACAGAATTGGTGAGAGCAGAAGGGCTCGCGGGTTCAGCGGATTGCTGGAGAGTGGACGAGATGTCCCTTCGATTGCTGGCGGGGCGCTCGCGCTCCTTGCCAGCAAACCGATGAAGAGCCCGAACACTCCGTGGTAGAGCGCCAGGTAGAGGCAGAACAGAAAGAGGAGTCCCGCCGCGGCGGGTGCGTTCACTCCTCCATATTGGTGCATCACGCCGCCAATCCAATAGCACGTTCCGGCGTACCAGACGATTCCGCACACGTACGACAGTAGAAAGGCTTGCAGTGGAGTAGCAGGCAGCAGCTTCGTTCCCGCATCGAGTTGCAGAGTGCCTGGCCGACGCGCGCGCAAGATTGCGATCAGCAGCGGCGTAATTGCAATCCACGACAGCATGTAGAGGTTAGGCAGCGGAAAGATTAGGATCTGCAAGGCTGCGGAGAGCAGGGTCAGCAGCCAGGCACTTTTTTGAATTTGGAGCACTGGCAAGGATAACAAACACCGCGGAGAATTCCTTTTGACTTGGCCGCGTTTAGCAGCAGCCTCAGGATCGTTCGATTGCTATGTCGTGTGCGTTGCACGAGACACACGCCGCTCAGGATGGTAGCTGTTTGGTGGACAAGAGCGACTTTTTTACGAACTCGATGATCTCTGGAGTGACGTAATCTGGCGGCTGGATTTCAAAAATTGGGCGATCAGCAACTGGCTTCAGCGAGATTCCCGCCCAGGCGCCTTTTCCGGGCGCACGGTGCAGGATGACAGCGTCGGCGCGATCCAGGAATTCCTGGGCTGATCTCTTAAAGTCTGCTGTGGCGGGATCAAGGACGGTCATATATAAATCCGGGCGCACGAATTTTAATACGCTGTTCGACTCCAGGATTGCGTTTTCTGAATCGACGAGACGGCGGCGGATGGTTGGAACTGCCTCCGCCAGTCGGCCTTGTTCGGTGCGAACCCACCACACGCGGGCCGCGCCCGCTACCAAGAAACGCGAAGTGTCGGATTTTCCGGAACGATCTTTTTCTTCCGAGATCGCCCAGGTGTGATCGTCAGTCGCGCAGTGGCAAGACTTGCCGTCAAGCGAGCAGACGCTGTGGCCGTGTTGCGTGATTTTCAGCGCGGTCCAGCGGAATTCGGGCAAGGCGGCTATGAGGCCAGCGACCACGCTGGTCTTGCCCACGTTCCGCGAATGTCCGCCGATGACGATTACGGCCATGGTCTGAGTTATCTTTCTTACATCAAGAGCCAGCGGGCGCCAGCGCTACTTTCGAGACTTTCGTTTTGCGACCCGCGCCAGCGCGGCCAGCTCCTTCAAATATTCGCGAACCGGCTTGGCTGGAGTTCCCCAGAATGCGATTCCCTTCCCCTTCAAAACTTTGTGAGGCAGGACCCCGCCCTGGCCGCCGAGCAGAACGCCTTCTTCGATGCGGGCATGCTCTCCGATGCCGACCTGGCCGCCGAGGACCACGTTCTTCTCGATGGTAATGCTGCCGGAGAGGCCAGTTTGTGCGGCGATCACGACATCTTCGCCGATCTGGCAGTTGTGTCCGATGTGCACCAGGTTGTCGATTTTCGCGCCTCGCGCAATACGGGTGACGTCCAGCGCGCCGCGATCGATGGTGGCATTGGCTCCGATTTCTACGTCGTCTTCGATTTCCAGGCGTCCGATTTGTGGAAACTTTTCGTGATGGCCGCTTGCCGGGTCACGGACATAACCGAAGCCATCGCTGCCAAGCACTGCCCCGGAATGGACGATGACACGGTTTCCGAGCCTGACACCAGGATACAGAGTCAGATTGGGATGCAGATCACAATTGCTTCCGATGCTCGCACCAGCGCCGATCACACAGCCGGCTCCAATCCAGGTTCCTTCACCAACGCGCACGTCTTCGCCAACGACGACTCGCTCGTCGATGGTCACGCCATTCGCGAGCTGCGCAAGGTGACGCACGATTGCGCTGGGATGAACGCCGGAGGGACGCTCTGCCCTGGGGCGCAGGAGCTGCGCTGCGCGGGCAAATGCGAGACGCGGGTGCGCCGCCAGCAGCAAGGGTTTCGGGCTCTTCTTTCCTTGCGCGAAGCCACCGACGATCACGGCAGCGGCTGGCGACTTCAGGGCGATTGAGAGATTCTTTTCGTCGTCGACAAAAACCAGATCGCCCGGAGCTGCGGAGTGGACGCTGGATATCCCGGTCAACTGCACGGTCCCGTCTCCCAGGACGCGAGCTTGCACGAAGTCAGCGACTTCTTTGACGGAGCGCGTTCTGGAGGAGAGAGTCATGGCTTTATGCGTTCAGACAAGAATCAGAACCTTTTTACCACAGAGACACAGGGTGACAGAGATGGAACACTTTCGTGCGCCAAGTTTGCGGAATCTGTGCCAGGCTTAGTACGCAGCGGGCCTAGAATGTTTTCATGGAGCGCAAGATATTTTGGATCAGCTTCACGGTGTTGGGGCTGCTCGCGGATGTTATGTTGCCGCTGTGGTGGGCGTTGGCGGCGACCATACCCGCCGTGTTCGCGAGTTGGTGGATTGCGTACCGGAGCGATTGGTTTTGAGTAGGGTTCCTTCAGCAACGTCTTTACAGTTTTCGTATTCGTTGTAGCGACGCAGCTTGCGGCGTCCCCTCCTTAGTAGAGCGGCGGCTGGCCTTCAGGCCGGGTCTTCCAACGGCGGTGCACCCAGAGCCATTGGTCGGGATAGCGGCGCACATAATCTTCTATCACTTTGGTGAAAAGGGCAGTGTTGGCGACGGCGTCAGCTTCATCGTCGCCGGTGCGCACCAGGTTTACCGGAGGATCGAAATGCAAACGGTACTTGCGCAAGGCGGGATCCCAGATAGTGAAGCCAGGGATTACGGCGGCGTCCGTACGGAGTGCAATCCGGGCTAACCCGCTTGCTGTACACGCAGGAATTCCAAAAAAGTCCACGAACACACCTTGCGGCGGAGTCATGTTCGTATCCATGAGGATGCCGACGACTTCGCCAGACTTCATGGCAGACAGCAAGCCACGAACGAAGTCGTCCTTGTCCACCATGGAATTGCCGTGCATTGTCCGATATTCGCGGGTAAGACGATCGAGATAGATATTGTCCAGCGGACGCATCACGACATGCAGGGGATGTCCGTGCAAAGAGTGGGCAAACGCTGAGAGTTCCCAGGCTCCCAAATGCGCCGTCAAAAACAGTACGCCTCTGCCGCGAGCCAGGGCCCTCTCAAAGTTCTCGAAGCCCTCATAAGTCACTACCTTGCTGATATTTTCGCGGGTGTATTTGGGGAAAAGGCAGACTTCGGCCAATTGACGACCGAATGATGTAAATACCCCCCGCAAGATGCGGACGCGCTGACGATGGCTCTTCTCCGGGAATGCCAGTGCGAGGTTGCGCATGCCAACCCGGCGCAAGCGGACGTGCAAGCAGTAAATCGTCCACGCGAGAAGGATTCCCGCAGCGCGCGCCAGCGGACGAGGCAACGCGCCGATGAACTTGATAATCAGCCAAGCCAGCGCGAACTCGAGTCGCTGACGCATCCTGGGGAAAGGCTGACGTTAGCACCGGGATAACGCTACGTCAAACCGCGGGTAAACCCTGGTCTCAAAGATCGGCAATGCAAGATTTTGCTATTTGTGCGTGTCAATCGCCCACTTTGCGAGCGTTTGCAAGAATGGGTAGGCCGCGGCCGGGGCTGCAATGGACCCTCCCAGCGAAGCTTTGGAACTCACCATGTGCCCATAGAATTCGCGGGTGCTGCTTTTGTCCTGCTTGATGACCGCACCCGCAAGTTCGAGACCAGCGAAGATGCCGCGAGCGCGCGAGTAGCTCAGAATCTGGGCATTCATCTTCCAGTCGGTGCCGGCGGCGGCTTGACGCCCGACTGGACCGGCCGCAACACTGGCATCGGCCCCTAGTTTGAAGTTGCTTTGCAGCAACTTGTGCATGCCGTCGTCATTCATCACCAGCATGACCAGGTCGACCGCCTGACCGCCAATTTGCAGGCCGAAGCTCCCACCCGTAATCATGAAAAACGCGGGAGCGCTCCAGCCTTTCGGGGTTCGGCAGCTGGCCAGCCCTCGACCGTAGCGGGCTCCGAAGACGAATCCAGCTTTCAGCATGGAAGGCACAACCGCAACGCATTCGGCCGATCCTAAGACATCCGAGGGAATGCCTTGGTCGGGAGCCGCCTGAATTGCGTTCAGTACATCGGCGGCAGCCTGGACGCGATCTTGGGCTTTGCTTGTGTCCTTTTGCTCGTCGGCTAGGGTGGTGGCAGCGATAGTGAAAATTACCAGCATTAGCAACAGTTTCTTCATTTCTTCAGGCCTTCCTGGGCAGATTCTTCGGGCGTATTGCGAAATTAGATCGGTCAAGTGGAGACGTAGCAAGCCACGTCTCTAAGTTTTGATTCTAAAGGATTTTCTGGTTTGCAAATGAGGCAGGTGTTCTCTTAATCAATGGGTGCAGACAAAAAAATGCGGGGTTGGCAACGGTGACCCTAATCTCCGCTCCCAACCCCGTCTCCCAGGTTCTGTGGTAGGTGAGGCGAGTATGCGGTAGAGGGGCGAAAGCGGCAAGATTACCAGGGTCATTGTACTTTGGTAACTTGGCGTCTCCCCACGCTTGAAACGGCGAATTCAGGCTGAATTGCTCAGTATCGGTGATCGCGCAGGGGGTTATTCGATTCGCTCAGCATGACAAGATTCTTGGGGGGCTTGTTCTGCCGGAGGAACCGCGAAGTCTTGGCCTTACTTCGCGGTGACGAGCGAGTGGGTGATGGCGTGTACCGAGAGCGAAATGCGGTTTTGCACTCCGACTTTGCGCATCAATTTGGCGACGTGGGCTTTCACCGTGCGCTCTTCAATGCCGAGGGCTGAGCCGATTTCCTTGTTGGAGCGGCCTGCTACAAGCATTTCCAGAACTTCTTTTTCGCGATCGGTAAAGCTCACGCGGCCCGAGGGGAAAATTCGCCCCGGCGATGACGACACACGTTCAATAAACATCGAAAGCACACGCCGCGGGGCCCATACCGAGCCTTGATGGACGATGCGAATGGCCTGCACGAATTCGCCGGCAGACGCAGCTTCATCCACGTAACCCTTTGCCCCAGAAGCGATGGCCTTCAAAATGGTTTCTTCATCAATGCCGGAACCTGTCACAATGATGCGCAGGTCGGGCCGCGAGGCTTTGAGGCTGGCCATCAGATCGAACAGATTCTGGCCATTGCGATTGCCCAGCAAAATGAGATCGATGCCCTGCAAGGTGCTAATGTCAGGAAGCGAGGCCGAGATCAATTCGAAATCTGACTCGTTGTCGAACAGGGCCCTGAATCCCACAAACCGTAGTGGATCGCTTTCCACTACAGCGATACGGATCGGCGGCTTCTTCGCCAGTGCTGCTTTTGTAGCGGTTGCTTTCATAGCCTTCCTATGGGGGCAGATGGGCCTAGCATAACTGCATTCATGTGCAATGCAAAGAACCGTAACGGTTTGTCAATTACGGGAGTAACGTGGCAAGCATCCTAGTAAAAAGAGGTGGCGCACTGATGAGGGTACTTTACCGATTACCAGCCTGGGTGGCGGTTCTAATGCTAGCGGGAAGCCTGTTGGCAACGGCGCAGACGGCCTACCAGCCGAAATTTAAGGGGGATCCGGCGCGCTCGGACTCGGAAGCCGCTGCTCTTGGATATATGCGGACCGTCATCCGGGCGCAGCAGCAGTATTTCAAGAAAAATAGCAAATATGCCGCCACTTTGGCGGACCTGGTTCATACCGGCTCTTTTACCCAGCGCATGACCAAGAGCGACCGAGGTGACTATACGGTCGCCTTCCACTCCCGCAAAGATGGCTACGAGTTGACCATGACTCCGCACGTGCTGGATACGGAGCACCGTTCGTTCTACGCAAATGAGGATGCCACCATGCATGCCGATGAAGGGAAAATCGCGGATGAGAGTTCGCCGGTGGTGAAGTAGGAGGCGAGTTATTTGGCCGGGGACGGTGTGATTACAACAGCTTTGTCGTTTTGATATGCAATGCTGAGCGGGTTTCCGCCGTTGGGGTAATTCACCGTTCGATTGCCCGGCTCGCCCGATTTTTCGGGGATGCCCAACCCGATAGCAAAGTCCGCCTGCAGTTCGCTCATTCCAGCCTTGACTTGATGCTGGTCGATGGATTCCCAAACATCCGCTGGCCAGTGTTTGTAGAGTTCGTGGGGGTCTTGAATAAACAGCATGTCGTCGGCGTAGAACTTGTAGTCGTCGCCCTTTACGGATCCGATGGAAACGGCGTAGGTTTTGCGGTCAGTTTCAAACAGCGCCATAACCTGGCGCTCACCGAGCGCATCTGGAGCAGCGTCGGTGACCACATCTTTGATTAGCAGCCTTTGGAGTGGCAGCAGCTTTCCCGCCTCGTGCAAGAAGTCGGTTCTGTGGCGTGGGGAATCGTACGGATAAAACGTATATCCATAACCCACCTTGACCCAGGCCGTCTGCCCGGCTAGTTGGCGAGCCGATTTCAGATCGTAAAGATAGAGCTTTTTGGGCGTGACGTAGTAGTCGGGATTCAGCGGAGGCGCCTGTTTCTTGGCTTGCTCAACGGTGCTCTCGTGCCGTTGATAGAGAACGTAGGCCAGGCGTGTGCCTGAAACCAGTATCGCCACTGCCAGCACCAGCTGGATCCGTTGCTTGACTTCCGGGTTGATCTGCATAAAGCGTTAACCATACCAGAGAATGAAGTCAGAATTAAGCGACACGAGGCGGGTTGCGAGGATTTGACCGTCTCCACCGAGGCACAGAGCACGTCCTTCGTGATTTCTCTGTAGCTTCTCTGGCTCTGCGGTGAAAGCTTTTATGGGTATTTGGCAGTGGAGACGCAGCAAGCCACGGCTCCACTGGGGTGTCGGATGAGGTAAACTTGATGGGCGGCTCTATCCGCGCCCGTTTTAGGAGAATGCGATGCCTGTTACTGAAGAGGAAGTCCGTAGCGCTTTGAAGCAGTGTTACGACCCGGAGATTCCCGTCAACATCGTGGATTTGGGGTTGATTTATTCGGTGCGCTTCGAAGCGGCTGCGCCGGACTCAGCCGAACCTGGTTCTCCCGAAAATGGCCAACAGAATGTCAGCGTAGATCTGACGCTGACCTCGCCGGGATGCCCATCGCACGTCATGATCTCCGAGCAGGTGAAAAATCGATTGGAGCAGTTGCCCGGTATCCGCGCTGCGACCGTGAATGTGGTGTGGACTCCGCCCTGGACGCCAGAACGATTGAGCCCCGAGGCGCGGACGCAGTTAGGGATCGAGTAGCTGTCAGCACTTTGCCAGGGGGAGCGAAGCCCAGCATCCTACCGATGTTTCGCGGCAGAGGTAAAGATCACTCCCTTCGCTCGGAATGACAACCGCTCAATAGATCGCGTGCCCCGGCGCCTGGCTGCGCTGGTCCGGTTTGGACGCCATAAGCAATAACGCACCCATCTTCTTGAACGCACGCAAATCTTCCAGGCTGTGAAATGACTTCGTCTGGTAATCGTCGGGGGTTGGCGTGTCGTCCGGAATTCGGCGAGCTTCGACCTTCTCGAATTTGTGCCGCTTGAGCATCTCGATATATTCAGCTTCCGAGCGAACGTGGACCGGAACCTTCAGTTTGTCCACCCATTGCAGCGAGTAGGGATTGTCTTTGTAAAGATTGATCAGAATAAACAAGCGGCCGTGCGGTGCCATCACCCGGTAAATTTCCTGTAGCGCGTGGTCCTGATCGGCGTAGTAATAGAACGATTCGACGGACAGCATTTTGTCGAAAAAGTTTTCTTCCCACGGAATTTCCTGCGCCGAACCCCAGGCGTACAGAATATTTTCGAAATCTTTCGATCCGGCTCTGGCGCGGCGAATCATCTCATCGGAAACATCAATCCCGACGACTTGCCCGAAACCTTCGGGGCCGTCCGCCACCAATCTAGCCAGCAGCCGCGTTGCCCATCCCGCACCGCATCCGAGATCGAGGACGCGCTCCCCAGGACGCATATCCATGATCCGGATGGTTTTCTCCGTGATGTCGAGGTGGTGGCGCTCCATCTTCTCGCCTTCACCCTCTTCGGCCCAGCGGTTGAATTCCTGTTTGAGGCGCTCGTCGGGAGTGGTGGGTTGATCAGGCATTGCTCTCCTTTGTGGACCTTTGTGTCTTTCGCGATTCAGTATCTAACAGCGGTAACCACTGAGGCGCAAACGTTCACGAAAGATATGCTACAGTTTTCTTCCTCATGGCTTCAAACCCTCATTCTCCATTGGAATCCCGGAACGAGCTTTTTTATTGTCCCAAGTGTGGGGCTGAAGTTACCGATCCCTTGACCTGCGGCGACTGTTCGGCTGTGATCTGCCGCCGCTGTGGCACGCCGCTCGAGTCGGCGGACGAGTTGGGAATGGGTTGAATCGCTGCTAGGGTTGCTCGGCTTGGACGGGCGACACGACCGTCCATCTGACACCACTAGACTGGCGTGGCCATTTTCCTCGCGGGATTGAAGAACGGCATCTTCACGATTCTGGCGGTAACTTTTTGGCGGACGGCTTCGATCGTAATTTCCATTTGCAGCCGGGCACCTAATTTGGCGTGGGAAGTTTCGACGCTGGCCAAAGCGATCATCTTTTTCAGAATCGGCGACCAAGTCGTGGACGTCGCTTTGCCAACCTGCTTTTCACCGCAGTACACGGGAACAGCGGTGCGCGACGCTTGGCTCGGGGCGGCGGGGGTTAGTCCGAAAGTTTCGTAGCGCGCTTCGACTTCCGGCCAATCAATTTCGAGTCCGACGAATTGGCGTTCAACTCCGTCTTTCTTGTCTTTCTCCAACGCTGCCTTGCCGATGAAGTTTTCCTTGCCGAGGTGCACCATCTTGGCGAAGCCCAGTTCGTAGGGCGAATACTTTTGCGAGGCGATCAGAGCTTTCTTGCTGCTGGAGTAATCGACCTCGATGAGCAGCAATCCCGCTTCGACGCGGGCGACGTCGAGCGCGAGCATGCCAGCCGCATGAATATCGAAACGCTTACCAGTTTCCATCACCGCGTCCCAGACTTTCACAGCGTCGTTCCACGGAACCCAAATTTCGTAGCCCAAGTCGCCGGTGTATCCGGTGCGCGAGATATCAACCGGGACACCGGCAATTTTGCCGGAAGTCATCCGGAAATACTTCAGGTTGGCAATATCAGCTTCGGCAGCCGCCTTCAGCAACTTTCCGGAAGTTGGTCCCTGCAAAGCCAGCGCCGCAACCTTCTCCGAAATATCTTCGATCTGAACATCCATATTGGCGCCGTTCTGGCGAAACCAGCGCAAGCTGGGGTCAGCGGCGGTCCAGCGATACTTGTTTTCTTCCAGGCGCGTCACCGTGCCGTCGTCGATGACCTTGCCTTGCTCGTCACACCAGCAACAGTAAATCACCTGTCCCACGGAGACTTTCTTGACGTCCCGCGTAATGACGCGATTCACCAGCTTGGTCGCATCTTTGCCGGTGATCAAATACTTGTAGAGCGGACTGATGTCGATGAGCGCAGCTGCGTTGCGAATGGCGTTGTATTCGTGCTCGTGATGCACTTCGTACACGCTGACCGTGTAGTATCCCGACCACTCGCGGTAGTTCAAACTCTGGCAAAGTGGAAACGTTCGCTCGTGAAATGCAGTTCCTACTGGCATGAAGTTCCTTCTTAGATGAGAGACGTAGCAAGCTACATTTCTGCGGCAACGACCAAAAACATCCAATTGTAGAGACGTTGCCTGCAACGTCTCCCGGCAATCACCCGCAGCCGGATTATATGCAAGCGCATAGTAGTCTCGCAAACAGTCGATGCGCGCTGTGACTTCAAGTCAGATGGAATGCGTAAGTGTGCAGACAAAAAGCTGGCTACCCGATAGAATGTGGAGTCATTTTCCTGCGTTCTTCTGTGTCTTGCTAAGGGAGTCACACATAACACTTTTCGTATCGGCATGAAGGCGGGATGCCTTCGCGACAGCCGGCGAGGGCGCCGGGCGCTACCTGAAAAAACATGGCTTCCAACAACTCGAAATACGACGCAATTGTGATTGGCGGAGGCCACAACGGCCTAGTCAACGCGGCTTATCTGGCCCGCGCGGGCAAGAAAGTCCTGGTGCTCGAACGCCGTTATGTGCTGGGCGGCGCGGCTTGCACCGAAGAAGTTTTTCCCGGATTCAAGTTTTCGGTGTGCTCTTACGTGGTGTCGTTGCTACGACCCGAGATCATTCGCGATCTTGACCTTCCCCGCCATGGTTTGGAAATTTTGCCACTCGACGGCACGTTTACCCCCATGCCGAATGGCGATCATTTGTGGAGGGTAAACGATCACGGGAAGACGCATCGCGAAATCGCTCGCCATTCCAAGCTGGACGCGGAAGCTTACGACGAGTTCGGCAAAGCGATGCAGGCGATGTGCCGCTTTGTGAAACCCATTCTCAGCATGGTGCCGCCCGATCCGGCGACCATGAATCCCAAAGAACTGATGAAGATGCTGTTCATCGGCAAGCGATTCCAGGGGATGACCAGCGAAGACAAATACAACCAGGTGCAGTTGATGACCATGAGCGCCATCGACTTCCTGGATCAGTGGTTTGAGACCGATGTGCTCAAAGCCACCATGTCCGCTTCCGGCATCATTGGAACATTTCTCGGTGTGCGCTCGCCGGGAACGGCATACGTGCTGCTCCATCACTACATGGGAGAAATTGATGGCGCCTTCCGCTCCTGGGGATTCGCTCGTGGCGGGACGGGCGCGATTTCCAACGCCATTGCAGATGCGGCGCGCGAGGCGGGAGTCGAGATTCGGACTGAAGCGCCGATTGCACAGATCATCGTCAAGTCAGGCCGGGCTAAAGGTGTGGCGCTGGCCAACGGGGATGAAATCTACGCCGATATTATTTCGTCGAGCGTCGATCCGCGCATGACGTTCGTGAAGATGATTGAGAAGGAACACCTCCCTGCTGAGTTTCTGGAAGAGATCAATCGTTATAAGTTTCGGGGATCGTCGGGCAAAGTGAACCTGGCGCTCGATGCTCTGCCCGACTTCAAAGCGATGCCCGGGCCGGGCGCTCACTTGCGCGGAGCAATCTCGATATCGCCGAGCGTGGAATACATGGAGCGGGCATACGACGACGCGAAGTACGGGAATTTTTCCAGGCGTCCCTACATCGACATGGTCATTCCGACCCTTACCGATCCCTCCGTGGCGCCACCGGGCAAGCACATCCTTTCCTGTTTCGTGCAGTATGCGCCTTACAAGCTGCGTCCCGGGCTGAACTGGGACGATCAGAAAGAAGCATTCGGCAACAACGTCATCAACACGATTGCGGAATACGCGCCTAACATCAAGGACATCATCTTGTACAAGCAAGTTGTGACGCCGCTCGATCTGGAGCGCGAGTGGGGACTTTCCGAAGGAAACATTTTTCAGGGTGAGCTTTCGCTCGAACAGCTTTTCTTCCTGCGCCCGGTGCCGGGATACGCGCAATTCCGCACGCCGATTAAGAATCTCTACATGTGCGGTTCGGCGACGCATCCGGGTGGCGGAATCATGGGCGGCCCGGGACGCCTCGCGGCTCTCGAAATCTTGAAAGACTTCAAGGGAGCGGCCTGATGCCCGACGCACGCGATGTAGTCATTATTGGCGGCGGACATAACGGGCTGGTCACCGCTTTTTATCTCGCCAAAGCCGGATACAAACCCCTCGTGCTCGAGCGTCGCGCTCAACCCGGCGGGGCTGCCATCACGGAAGAGTTCCATCCGGGATTCCGTTGCTCAATTCTTGCGCATGCCGCGGGACCTTTGCGTCCGGACATTGTCCGTGACATGCGGCTGGAAAAGCACGGGCTCACGCTGATCACACCGGAAGTGGGCGTAACGGCGCTTTCCCCCGACGGACGCGCTTTGATTCTCTACAACGACGTGCAACGCGCTGCGCAAGAGATTGGGAAGTTTTCACAAAAGGACGGCGCCAAGTATCCCGAGTTCCAGAAATCATTGGCCAAAGTCGGCAAAGTCATCGCCGACGTGCTGGCGATCACTCCTCCCGACATCGACGATCCCAGCCGTGGCGACTTGTGGAGCATGCTCAAGACCGCACGCTCAGTCCGGAATCTGGGCAAGAAGGATATGTATCGCTTGCTGCGATGGGGACCGATGGCCGTCGCGGATCTGGTCGCCGAATACTTCGAAACGGAATTGCTTCGCGCTACGATCGCAGCTCGCGGCATTTTCGGAACGTTCCTGGGGCCATGGTCGGCAGGCAGCAGCCTGGTTCTCCTGATCCGTAGTGCGGGTGATTTCCATCCGGCCGGCTCGGCGCAATTTGCGCAGGGTGGAATGGGTGCGGTTACGCAGGCGATGGCAGCCGCTGCTACACAGGCCGGCGCGGAGATTCGGAGTGGCGCGGAAGTGATTGAAGTTCGCGTAAAAGAGGGCGCTGCGACCAGCGTCGTGTTATCGACCGGCGAGGAAATCAGTGCCAAGGCGGTCATCTCGAATGCGGATCCCAAGCGTACTTTGTTGAAGCTGGTGGATCCGGTTCACCTGTCGCCCGATTTCGTGATGAAGTTGCAGCACTATCGCATGCCGGGTACGGTTGCGAAAGTCAACCTCGCGCTTTCCGGCCTCCCGGAGTTTACGGCGTTGCACGGCGAGACGGGTGCGCTCGGCGGTCGCATTCATATTGGACCCGAGATCGACTATCTGGAGCGGGCATTCGACGAATCGAAGTATGGAAATTTCTCCAAACAGCCCTATCTCGAGGTGGCGATTCCCACGGTGACCGATCCATCGCTGGCACCTGCCGGTAAGCACGTGATGTCGATTTACGTGCAGTACGCGCCTTACAAATTGAAAGGAAGCGACTGGGACAGCCAGCGCGTTGCTCTAGGCGACACCGTCGTCAAGACGCTGGCGCAGTACGCCCCAAAACTCCCGGAACTGATTTTGACGCACCAGATCATTACGCCCCAGGATTTGGAAGATACTTACGGGCTTACGGGCGGCCACATATTTCACGGAGAACTGGCGCTCGATCAGTTCTTTACCATGCGTCCGCTGTTGGACTGGGCACGCTATCGCACGCCGATCAAGAATTTGTATTTATGCGGATCGGGAACGCATCCGGGAGCGGGGTTGACCGGCGGATCGGGTGCGAATGCTGCGCGGGAGATATTGAAACAGTTGAAGAAATAGCAGCCGGCTCCTGGCAACCGGGCCGCCGGAGAGGCGGCGCGACCGCATCGACGTGTCCAGATGAAGAATTCCGCCATCCTGCTTGTAGCTTGCCCTGACCAGAAAGGTGAAGTCGCGAGCATTTCGGACTTTGTCTATCGCCATAACGGAAATATTCTTCACGCGGACGAGCATGCGGACGAGGACTCCGGACTTTTCCTGATGCGCGTCGAGTTCGACCCCAAAGACTTTGACATCGATCTCGCCGATTTCGGCAAGCACTTCTCGCCGGTAGCGGAGAAGTTCGAGATGAAGTGGCGGTTGGCACAATCGGCACAACGGCCGCGCATGATCATCCTGGTTTCGAAGTACGACCACTGCCTGGTCGACCTGCTTTACCGGCACAAGAGTGGCGAGCTGGCATGCGACATCCCGCTGATTATTTCGAACCATCCGGACAATCGGCCTATCGCGGACTTCTATCGGATTCCCTACGTCACGATTCCCGTTCCCAAAGATGCCAAGCGGCAGGCGGAGGAGAAGATCCTAAGCCTGCTCCGGCAGCACGACCCTGATTTCATGGTGCTGGCGAGGTATATGCAGATTCTGTCGAACGACTTTGTGCATCAGTACCCGCAGCGCATCATCAATATCCATCATTCTTTTTTGCCAGCCTTTGTTGGAGCCAAACCTTATCACCAAGCATTTACGCGCGGCGTCAAATTGATCGGAGCGACCAGCCACTACGTCACCGAAGTGCTCGACGACGGGCCGATCATTGAACAGGATGTGGTTCGTATCTCGCATCGGGATTCGCTCGACGATCTGCTACAGAAGGGACGTGACCTGGAGAAAGTTGTTCTCTCCCGGGCCGTGCGATGGCATATCGAGAATCGGGTTCTGCTTTACGGGAACAAGACGGTGGTGTTTGATTAGCGCCTCAGTTTGCGCCAATTGAAAACAAGCCGGCTTTCGGGCCGCTCGGGGACGGCGGGCCACTTTCGCACTGCGTGTTAGTCGTGCCGCAGGGCGACCATAGGATCTACTCGGGCGGCCCGCCATGCCGGGACGTAACTCGCGAGCAGGCTGATGCCTCCAAGCAGTGCTGAAACTGCAAGGAAAGTTATCGGGTCGAAAGGCTTGACTTCGTACAAGAGTCCCGACAGCAGGCGAGTCAGCGCAACTGCGCCCAAAATTCCCAGGACCAAGCCGAATCCCGTCATGCGGAAGCTTCTGGCCAGGACCATTTGCAAAACTTCGCCGCGACTGGCTCCCAGCGCCACGCGAATTCCAATTTCTTGCGTGCGCTGAACAACGGTATAAGACATGACTCCGTACAAGCCGACTGCGGTGAGCAGTAGCGCGATGGCGGCAAACAGGCCGAGCAGCACGGTTTGAAAGCGAGCGCGGCCAAGATCGAGGGCCAGGTAGTCGTCCATGGTGCGAGCGTTGTAGAGCGGCGCCTCGGGGTCCATGGAAGCAAGTATCTTGCGGATGTCGGGAGTGACTGCGTTGGGATCGCCAGCCGTCCGCACGGTCAGAACTGGCGGACCCCACATCAATTGCGGGAGCGGAATGTAGTAGGACGCTTCCGGTGCTCGATCGATGTTGCTGTTGCGAACGTCTCCGACAATTCCCACGATCTCTCGTGTTCTGTAACTGGCGCGGGCGGCACCTTCCCCGGCGCCGATCTTCAAATGTCTGCCGATCGGGTCCTGGTTGGGGAAATACTTCTTGGCGAACTCTTTGGTCACGATCATCACCGGCGCGGAATTGCGCTGATCGCGTTCGTCAAAAGTGCGGCCCCGCACCAGCGGGATCTGCATGGTCTCAAAGAAACCCGGAAGCACGTCGTAGAAAGCGGCGCTGGGCTCGTCGGCTGTGGGAACAGGGTGGTCGACAAAGTTAAACGAGATGATGAAATGATCCTCGCTAAGCGGGAGAGGCACCGCGCCGGACGCGCTGATAACTCCCGGCAACACTCGAATGCGCGCGATGAGGTCATCGACGAAGCGATCCATTTGGTCAGAGTTGTATCGCGTCTCTGATAGATCGAAGGTGGCGGTCAAGACATGGTTTGGGTTGAGACCGAGATCGGTGTGGGACAGACGACTGAAACTGCGGATCAGCAACCCGGCGCCAATGAGGAGAGTGACCCCGATCGCCGTTTCCGCGACCACTAAACCCGAGCGCAAGCGGTTATGGCTGCGGCCCGCACTACTGCTGCGGCCACCGTCGCGCATTGCATCCGTCAAGTTTGGACTTGAAACGCGCAAGCCGGCACCAAGCCGAAAATCAGTCCAGTGAGAATTGCCAGCGCTATGGTGAACAGAAGTACGCGGTAGTCGATGCTAATATCCGTTGCCCGCGGCAAGTTGGTGGGATATAGCTTCAAGATAGACGCAAGACCCAGGTTCGCCGCCACGATTCCTAATGCGGCTCCGGCGAGCGACAATGCCAGTGACTCGGCAACGAGTTGCCGTATGACGCGCCCACGGGATGCGCCCAGAGCCGCGCGAATCGCAATCTCACGCGAACGGCCACTGGCACGCGCCAACAGCAGGTTAGCAACGTTGGCGCAAGCGATCAGCAGCACGAGTCCAACCGCCCCAAACAAGACCAGCAGCGGTGTGCGCGTGTCGCCGACCAGTTCGTCAAGGTGCGATCTGGCGCCCATCCCTTCCTGCGCGTCGCTGTCTGGATATTCCTTAGCCAAATCCCGTGCGATCGCGTTCACGTCCGCGTTGGCTTGGATGACGCTTACTCCTGGCCTGAGCCGCGCAATCACGCTCAGACCATTATTGCCCCGCATCTCGGTCATTGGCGTGTCTTTAGGGTTATCCGATTGGGACTGACGCGAAAAAGTTAACCACAAGTCACGCGCTTGAGCTCGCACCGGGAATTGAAAGCCGGTCGGCATGACGCCCACAACGGTAAAGGCGCGGCCATTCAGGTTCACGACTCGGCCGATCACACCCGGATCGGCATTGAAGTATCGTCGCCAGAAAGCTTCGCCCATAACTGCTACGAGGTGACCCGGTTCATCATCGGAAGGAAGAAAGCCGCGTCCCAACGACGGCTGAGCGCCCAGCAAATGAAACATGCTGGAAGAAACATTCTCCACGAAGACGTGCAGTGTTTGCCCATTTCCGGTGAGCGTGCCTTCATTATCCTGGTAGGCGGAGACATCGCTGAAAGAATGATTGCGGGTACGAACGTCACGGAAATTGGGATAAGAAATGGATCCGTTGATAACCGTTGGCGCCCGCTGCAGATCAGAACCCCCAATAGAAACCAGTTGCTCAGGACTCGTAAAGGGCAAGGGCCGGAGCAGAATTCCGTTCACGATACTGAAGATGGCGGTGTTCGCACCGATACCGAGAGCCAACGTGAACACGGCGACTGCGGTGAAGCCCGGCGATTTCCACAGAATGCGGAGCCCATAACGAAGATCCTGTAGCAAAGTTTGCATTGCTTCGCCTCCTCAACAGCCGACGGCCATGATCAGTCTATTCGTGCAATTCTGCTGCCACCGGAGGCAGGTTAAGCAGTTGAAAATAGCTGACCTAGCGCTGTTACGAGATATCGTCCTGTCCGCTTGTGGGAATCTGATGTTCAACAACGCACAAGTTTGCTCGCGACCAGACACCCAATTTTCTTCTCGCAAGAGCGAGTCTCAGGTTTCACACTGCTGTAACAATCATGTCGTATAGTCCCTCCTTTGCGGCCATTCGTCTCCGGCCGAATTCACTCGTTACTGAGGAGTCGCAATGGCCACTGCAAGCGCGTCAGTTTTGGATGCGAAACTCTCGAAGTCCCCCGGCAGACTTGGAATGGCAATTTTCGGAGCCGTTCTGCTGGTCGGCGTTTCCTACACTGCCATCAATCTGGTTTCCGATCTCTCCGGATTTCACAGCACCTCAGTGATGCCTTATCTGCTGCTGGGATTGGCCCTCCTGGTGGCGTTGGGCTTTGAGTTTGTCAACGGGTTTCATGACACGGCCAATGCTGTAGCCACGGTTATTTATACGCACTCCCTGGAGCCGCACATCGCCGTGATCTGGTCGGGCTTCTGGAACTTCCTCGGAGTTCTGGCTTCAAGCGGTGCAGTGGCCTTCGCCATCGTCTCGCTACTGCCTGTGGAACTGATTCTGCAAGTCGGAAGCAAGGGCGGTTTTGCCATGGTATTCGCTCTGCTAGTCGCGGCGATCATCTGGAATTTGGGAACCTGGTATTTCGGTCTCCCTGCGTCGAGTTCCCACACGCTGATTGGCTCGATCATCGGCGTGGGTATTGCCAACCAGCTAATTTCGCCGAAGAGCGGCACCAGCGGCGTGGATTGGGGCCAGGCTACGAATATCGGTAAGTCTCTTTTGCTATCGCCGCTCGTCGGCTTCACCATGGCGTTTCTTCTTCTGCTGCTCTCCAAAGCTGTGCTGAAGAACAAGAAGTTGTACGAAGCGCCGGAAGGCACCGAGCCGCCGCCATTCTGGATTCGCGCATTGCTGGTTCTCACTTGCACCGGCGTGAGCTTCGCCCACGGATCCAATGACGGACAAAAAGGCATGGGCCTGATCATGCTGATTCTGGTCGGCACGGTTCCGACCGCCTATGCGCTGAATCACGCCGTAACGGCCCGGCAATCGCAGGATTTCATTGCCGTATCTCAACAAGCTGCGGAAACGCTCAGCAACTATGTTTCTCCGAACGCGGTTATCGGTGACGCCCGCGAGGAAGTCACAGACTACATCCGCACCCGCCAATTCACTCCGAACACCATGCTCGCCCTGCGCGAGTTAGTGAGCGATGTGGGCAACGAGATGTCGCTATTCAAAGAGCTTCGCAATGTCCCGCCGGATCGGGTCCGCAACTTCAGAAATGATATGTACATCGTCAGCGAAGCATTGCGGCTCATGCAGAAAAGTGGCCAGCCGCAGATTTCCGCAGCTGACAACGCGGTCTTGGGAAATTACAAGAAGCACATCGACTCCGCCACTCGCTTCATACCTGGCTGGGTCAAAGTTGCTGTCGCCATGGCTCTGGGACTTGGGCACGATGATCGGATGGAAACGCATTGTCGTCACGGTTGGAGAAAAAATTGGCAAGGATCACCTCACCTATGCGCAAGGTGCGGCCGCTGAAATCACCGCGATGTTCACCATCGGAGCTGCAGATTGGTTCGGCTTGCCCGTCAGTACGACCCATGTGCTTTCCTCGGGCGTGGCCGGAACCATGTCCGCGAATCATTCGGGACTGCAATGGGGAACGGTTCGCAATCTTCTCATGGCTTGGGTTTTGACTCTTCCAGCGGCGATGATGCTTTCGGGTTTCCTTTTCTGGGGTTTCCGCTATATCTTCTAGTGACGCTTTAAGGCGTTTTAGTCGAGTCGGTGAGTTTTGTAATCGCATTGCGGAGCTGTGGAAATCACGGCTTGCATCCACAGCCAACTCTTCGTGGTATATATGTGCCGACCATTCCTTATAACTTTGCGTTGCTAGGGAGAAGCTCTCATGGATCTGTTTCATCGTGAGTCACTCGGCAAAGACACCCGTACCGGACGTGAATGTAAGTTCTGCAGCGTTCTTGATCCCAATTTCGGCAAACGCGATCCCTTGGACCGATTGGTAGTGTCGAATTTGAGTGACACCGCCGCCGCACACTTGACTGAAGATGGATACGTCAGACATCGTATCGCCGAGCTAGAGAAGAAGCGCGCCTCCGGCAAGTTTGATATCGTCCTCGCGAAATCTGCATAGGCGGGGCGTCGTGCAGGGCGGTTGATCGATGCAACGAAATTGCCTGGCGAGTTCTCAGGAAGCGTTCTCCGCCCCACCTCGCGGAGCGTACCTCTGCATTGCCATATCCACAATCTCACCGATGAGTTGAGTGTAAGACCGACCCGAGGCTTTTGCGGCCATGGCGAATTCCTGCTTGCTCGATAGCCACGGATTGGGATTGGCCTCGATCACGTAGACCTCACCTTTCGGCGTGAGACGCATATCAATGCGCCCGTAGTCGCGCAACTTGACCGCCTGATAGGCCGCCAACGCGGTCTCCTGAAGATGAGCAGTGGTTTCCTCGTCGAGATCGGTGGCCAAATGCGATTTCGTCAGCTTGTGGGCTTGGGTTTCTTTCTCGAACTTGACATCGTAGCTGGCAATCTTCGGAGTGCCTTTTGGCAATCGTGACAGGTCCAGTTCCACCAGTGGAAGTGTCTGGGCATTCTCATAACTGCCGAGGATTGCGGAATAAATCTCACGCCCCTCGATATATTCCTCGATCAACGCGGGCGAGTCGAACTCGTTCTGAATGTATTCCACTCGCTCCATGAGTTCCTTTACGCTGTTTACCACCGCATCGGCATTGATTCCGATGGAACCGTCTTCCGCGACGGGCTTCACGATCAAGGGAAACGCGATGTCGTGCGCGTGCTCAATCCGGCCGCGATAGGATGTCGCAAAGAACGGCGTCTTGATGCCATGAAACGCAAACATCTTCTTTGCGGTCCCTTTGTCTTGTGCCAGAAAATGCGCGTGTGGACCGCCGCCGGTGAACGGGATTCCGAGCAAGTCGAGATAAGCGGCGATGTTCATGTCCTTGGTATCGTCGCCGGCGAAAGACTCTGTCAGGTTGAACACCAAGTCTGCGCCGCACTTTGCCAACGCGGTAAGGGATTGCTGGCCACCGTCAAGCACCTGATAGAAAGGCTCATGGCCGAGCTTTTCCAGAGCTTCGTGAATCTCCTCGCGGTCTTCCTTTTCAATCTTTGCCTTGCGTTTTGACTTCGACTTGCGCGGCGGCGTCTTCTCTTCAGCGGTCTCGACTTCAACCGTTTCGTCTTCCCAGACGTCATAAAGCACCGCGACTTTCAGCTTTGCGCTGGTCATTGCGGACTCCAGTTTCGTTCGGATTCGGCTTTCTTGTTTCTATTCATCAATTCGACGTTCATGGGTGCACAAACTTTCCTCGTGCCATATAGTTCATGGCTAGCGCCGTCACATAGACGGTAATCTGGATCAAGTGCTCGGGCTCGCGCTTGGCTATCGGCAAAGAGGCCGAGTTCTTCGATCCTCTTCTCAATCGCTTCGATCAGGCGTTTGATCAGCGGGCGCTGCGCGCCGGTCCAATATGCAACCTTGTCGATCACCGACTTGCGCTGCGCATGCAGAAAATCGTGGGCCGGCCGCGCCGTCTTGCGTCTCTTGGAGGCGTCGAAAATATCCCGCAAATCGGTATCCAGAGCCAGGTCCGATAGTGGGACTTCTTCGCTGGTGCGCTGATAGAACTCGGCGACTGTGCTTTCCATTTCGTCGACGGTGATGTCGGTTTGACCGCGACGCCTCACCGGATCGACATTGCCCAACTGTTTCGCGATCCGATTCATGTAGCGAAGCTTGGCCATCGCACCCCACCCTCGGTAGCGTTTCGCCCAGGCAGAACGCGGAGTCAGCCATACCGCAAAGGTTTCGGCAAAATCTTCATCAGGATGCTTCTGCGCATACCAGCCCGCAAGGTGGCGCACATAGTTTCGCGAAAACGGAATCGGACGATAGTTGTCGTGATAAGGCCGGCGAAAAGGGCCGAAGATGCTTCTCCATTCCGGCGTGCGATGGAGCTTGTATGCGTAGTTGAACGCGTGCCCTGCTTCATGACGGAGATACATCATGATCTCGCGCGCATCTTCGAGATCGTTGACTTCCCTTTCGAGATGCGCAAGGTCGGGACTGGCCAAATAAAAAGGAATGCCGATGACCGGCTCCCCCGACGGGCAGCCCCACTCATCCGTTAGATAGCAAAGCGGACGGAATTTCATCAGCTTCTTCTGCTCGAGTTCACGATACAACTGCTGCACAAACCGCTGTAAAGGCGAGCCTTCGATCTTCAGACCAAGATCGCGTATGGGTTTGTTAAGAAGTTCCTGCAAACCCGGCCGTGATTTTTCGATTTCATGCACGTAAAGATTTTAATTTAGAGGAGGCCGCGATCACTCGGGAGAGGAAGGAACAGTGTGCTCCAAATTTAGACTTTAGCAAATTGCACAGCATGGTTCGTAGATAACGGCGGACCCAAGACCAAAGAATCGCGATGTAGCGATCGAGATAAACAATGAGTCTGCAAAGACTTAAGTCGACCGGCCAATCGAGTTGCGATTTCAGAAATCGCAGCTTTGAGGCAAACCTTTTATCAATACGACATGCGGCAGACCATCCTGAACAAAACACTTTTCATCCGTATTCCACAAAAATATCTGCACCACCAGGCACGGCGCTGCATCTATTCTTCAAGGAAAGTGTTTGACGTTGTAAACGCTACTTCTCTAGAATTGACTGAATCATGTTGGACTTGCACCAGAGTTTCGATTGCATGTGTTGTTGTACTTGTTGTCGTGCATTCGTGTCTTCTGGCGCAGGGAGGTTGCTGACCTAGAAATTTCTTAGTATCGGCACTTATCGAACCCACCGCCAGTAGAAAGCTGGCGGTGGGTTTTTCTTTTTATGGCAACTACTGAAACCAAGGCACAGCGCGTCGAGCGCTTGAAGCGCGAGAAGAATCCGTGGGAAGCGCTGGACGAGATTCGCCGCTTCGCGCGCGAGGGATTTGCCGCAATTCCTCCCGAGTGGCTTGGCACCTACTTCCGCTGGTGGGGAGTTTATTCGCAAGGCGACGGGGCGGGCGTGCTCGGGGGAAAAGGCGGTGAAGGCAAGGCGCTGCCTTACTTCATGGTTCGCATCCGCATTGCGAACGGAATACTGAATTCAACGCAGCTGCGCACTATCGCCGCACTGACCCAGCGTTACGCGCGCGGGAGCGCCGATCTCACGGTACGCCAGAATATCCAATTGCACTGGGTAACCATCGAAGATCTTCCCGAGATTATTGAAGCTCTGTGGCAATGCGGGCTGAATACTATGGCCGCCTGCGGTGACGTTACGCGGAATATCACCGGCTGCCCGGTCGCCGGCGTGGACTCGGACGAGATCTGCGATGCATCGCCTTTGGTGCTTGAATGCGACACGAATGCTCGTCGGCAATGCGGATTTCTACAATCTGCCACGCAAGTTCAAAATTTCGATCACCGGCTGCCGGGTTTGGTGCGCCTATCCCGAGATCAACGACATTGGCCTGACGGCGATGACACGCACGCTGCATGGACGGCCGGAAGTTGGCTTCGGGCTGCGAGTTGGCGGCGGGCTTTCCGCCGAACCGCATCTTGCCGTTCGCCTGAATGCGTTTGTGCGTTGGAACCAGGTCGAGCCAGTGATCAAAGGTGTCGCTGAACTGTTTCGCGGGTCGAGCCAATTACGAGAGCATCGCGAACGGGCGCGGCTCAAATTCCTGTTCCTGCGGCACGGCTGGAGCGCTGACGACTTCCAGAAAGAACTGGAGCAGCGAATCGGCTTTCGTTTAGATCCGGCCGTCGATCAAGAAGCACCCGCCGACGTTTATCGCGATCACGTAGGAATTCATGCTCAAAAACAGCCTGGCTTGTGTTACCTGGGAGCGGCGGTATTGCGCGGACGAATCTCTGCGGAACAAATGCACAATGCCGCAGACCTGGCTGATCGTTTCGGAAACGGCGAACTGCGAACCACCAACATGCAGAACCTGTTGGTGTTGAATGTCCCACGGTTGCAGATGGATTCACTGGCCAAAGAGTTGGAAGCAATCGGGCTGCGGGTCGGCGGTTCTCCATTTTTTCGGGGAGTGGTCGCGTGCAGCGGCACCGAGTTTTGCAAACTTGCGATCACAGAGACCAAGAGTTTTTCGCGCTGGCTGGTCGAGGAATTGGATGAAAGGCTTCCCGGGTTCGAACAACATTTGAAGCTGCACGTAACCGGATGCCCCAACAGTTGCGGCCAACACTGGATCGCCGACCTTGGGATTGAAGGCAAGAAACTGAAAGTCGGTGAGCAGATGCTGGACGCGTACTATTTCTGCCTGGGCGGTGCGGTCGGTCTGCACCAGTCAATCGCACGGACGGTCGGCTATCGCTGCCTCGCCACCGAAGTACCGGACGCAATCGAACGATTGCTGCGCCACTACTTGCTCGAACGCTCCAGCAACGAGAACCTTCGGCAATTCTTCGCGCGTCACAGCGACCAGGAACTACGTTCGTTCTTAGCGGGCGAAGTCGTCGAAGCTGTGCCCCGCGATCTGTCACCGGGGCGCGTTCCCCACGGAGTAGAGGGCTGATGAGCCGACGCAGTCTGTTTCCCATGTTCGTGAAGCTCGCAGGCCGGCAGGTGCTGGTGGTTGGCGCGGGGCGCATCGGCGAACCCAAGATTCGCGGCCTACTACCAACCGGAGCACACATTCGGGTCGTCGCCGTCCAGGCGAGCGAAGCGGTAAGAAACTGGGCGCGGGAGGGCAATATCTCGCTCGAGGAGCGGGCCTTTACCCTCTCAGACCTCGATGGTGCCTTCTTGGTCGTAGTTGCGACCGCATCGCGTGACCTTAACGAACTAGTTTTCCTCGAAGCTCATGCCCGCGGGATTTTGTGCAACGTAGTGGACGTTCCCGAGCAATGTGATTTTTTCTACCCGGCCGTAGTCCAGCGTGGCGATCTGCAAATCGCCGTTTCGACCTCCGGGCAGAGTCCGTCTCTCGCGCAGAAACTCCGGCTGCAGTTGGAAAAACAGTTTGGGCCTGGTTACGCAGAGTGGGTCGCGGAGCTTGGGGAGACACGACGCCGCGTTCTAGCCAGCGACCTTGATCCCGAACGTAAACGGCAACTGTTGCAGTCGCTGGCCAGTGTGGACGCGTTCGAGGTGTTGGTAGGCAACAAATCAAATGGAAAGAGTGGGGCCGCATGACCGGCAAAGTCTATCTGGTTGGAGCGGGCCCGGGTGATCCGGAGTTGCTTACCTTGAAAGCCGTGCGCCTGCTTCGGTGCGCCGATGTGGTCTTGCACGACGAACTGGTGAGCGAAGAGATTCTTCGCCTGGTGCCAGCGCATGCGCAGATCCGCAATGTTGGTAAGCGCTGCGGAAAAAAGAAAATCAGCCAGGAAGAGATCAACTTTCTTATGGTCACGTTGGCCAGTTCCGGATTGCAGGTGGTCCGCCTCAAGGGTGGTGATCCGCTGGTCTTCGGCCGCATCGGAGAAGAAATCTCTGCGCTGCGTGCGGCGGGCGTTGAATTCGAAATCGTTCCTGGCATCACCGCGGCTTTGGGGGCTGCGTCCAGCGCGCACTTACCCTTGACTGACCGACGATCTTCGCACGCGCTGGTTTTCCTGGCCGGGCATTCGGCCAGCGGCGATGATCCCACCAACTGGCGAGCGCTTGTTTCGTTGGGAGCAACGGTTGTGATTTACATGCCGGGTCCCCGCTATGGCGAAATTGCGAACCGCTTCCTGGCAGGCGGGCTGTCCGGCGAAACCCCATGCGCAATAATTTCGCGAGCGACAACTCCAGAAGAAAAAGTGTTCGTAACAAACGTCGGGGCTCTCGGAGACGCTCCGCTGCTCCCGGCTCCGGCAATTTTGGTTGTCGGCGAAGCTCTGCGTCACGCCGTGGATTCTTTGCCGGAACAACTCTCTTCGGTCCATTCGCTTGCAACACCTCTATTCCCATTAACGCAACTCGAGGTTTCTTACGAATCGAGTACCAAGCTTAGAAGACAGGATCAGGGAGTATGAAGGATCGCGTAGAACGAATTCACCAACTCGTCGAGCAGTGGAACCCGGAAGACTTACTGCGCTGGGCATTCATAACATTTGGCGGCTACGTCGAAATTGCATCAGGTTTCGGCCCTGAGGGTGTTGTCCTGATCGATATGGCGATGCGAGTCGAACCAAAATTTCGCATCTTCACTCTCGACACGGACTTCCTGTTTCCCGAGACCTATAGCCTGCTGGAAAAAATCGAGAAGCGCTACGGAACGAAAGTGGAGAGATTGAAATCGGAATTAACCCCGGAAGATCAGGAACAAGAGCACGGGCCCGCCCTTTGGGGCCGCGATCCCGACTTGTGCTGCAGTCTCCGCAAAGTGGAGCCGCTGCGAAACAAGCTCTCACAATTGCGGGCCTGGGTAACCAGCATTCGCCGCGATCAAACTAAAGCCCGCGCCAGCGCTCTCAAGGTCGAGTGGGATTCAAAATTCCATTTAGTGAAAATTAATCCACTCGCCGACTGGGATTCGGCGAAGGTCTGGCGCTACATTCACGACCACGAACTTGCTTACAATCCCCTGCACGATCGCGGGTATCCCAGCATTGGCTGCACTCACTGCACGCGCAGCGTGCTACCCGGAGAAGACGAGCGCGCAGGCCGCTGGTCCGGTTTCAACAAAACCGAATGCGGGCTGCACGCGCCAGCATCTCTCGTGTCGATCACCCCGCCCTTGAGTGAAACGTCGGACACAACAAGTGTTCGGATTCTGAACGAAGGCGCCACGGCAGAATGAAGTTGGTTATTCTCCGGTAACCTGCGCTTGTGTATTCTTGCCTTCGACGAAGCGGCAGTCACTCCCGAGCCGCATCACAGTGGAGGTTTGCGAATGAAAGCTCTGGGCTTTTCTCTCGTGGTATGCATTCTGGCCGTGTCGGTATCCGCAGAGGATCACGGAAACTCCGAGGTGGTGTCCAGAATCGTTGCGATGGAGAAGGCCTGGAATCAAGCCTACAAGCTACGGGACAAGAAAGCCCTCGATAACATTCTTGACGACGCCATCGTGCTGGTGAACGATGACGGAAGCTTGCAAACCAAGGCCGCATTTCTGAGCGGCATCAGTTCGGCTGCACCCTCGGACGAGCAACAGGTTTCTCCGGAGTCGATTGCAGTGCAGGCTTTCGGCAACGTGGCAATTTCAACCGGAGTCTTTGCAACCAAGGTAGCTGAGAAGGGCAAGTCCCACGTGAGGCGAGACCGCTTTGTGGATACATGGGTCAACAAAGATGGAAAGTGGACGTGCGTGGCTGCCTCAGCGACGACCGTTGCTCGCTAGCATTCACTGGCACTGAACCTGCGAACGCGTCGGTCGTCGCCGGGCAAGCCATTACTTCGGTTGAGGCACGATCCGCAAATACGGCTTCGGTGATTTCCAACCGTTTGGATACTGCTTCTGTGCTTCTTCGTTAGAGACCGCGCCGCTGATGATCACGTCGCCGCCTTGCTTCCAGTTTGCCGGCGTGGCTACTTTGTGCTTCGCCGTCAGCTGAATCGAATCCAGCACACGCAGAACTTCGTCGAAATTGCGTCCCGTGCTCATCGGATAACTAAGCATCAGCTTGATCTTCTTGTCTGGTCCGACCACAAAAACCGTACGCACTGTGGCGTTATCGTTGGCCGTCCGTCCTTCAGACGTCGTGCCACTCGCAGCCGGCAACATCCCATAAAGCTTCGCAATCTTCAGTTCCGGATCGCCGATCATCGGGTAGTTGACTTTGTGGCCTTGCGTTTCTTCGATATCGGCGGCCCACTTGCCGTGGCTGCTGACCGGGTCCACGCTCAGGCCTATGATCTTGGTATTGCGCTTGGTGAATTCGGGCTGGAGCCCCGCCATGTAGCCCAGTTCGGTGGTGCACACCGGAGTAAAGTCTTTAGGATGGGAAAACAGAATTGCCCAGCCATCGCCAATCCATTGATGAAAATTGATTGTGCCTTGGGTAGTTTCGGCGGTGAAATCGGGCGCGACATCATTAATGCGAAGCATTGCGGGTGCAGTGTCAGTAGCCGTGGTCATAATATTGTTCTCCTCGCTGAATTCGATGCTCCCGGACGAGCCGGGATTCTGATTGCGTGATCACGCGGACCAATCGGATGCGCCCCAGAAAAACGAAACCCACCCAATCGGCACCGGGTGGGCTTGAGAAAAGCGTTCTTGCTCTACCCACACGCCGGCGGCCGGATACAACAACAAGGGCACGGCGTTGAGTAGGTCCGCATACACCTTTAGAATACGGCGAGCCAAAAATTCAGTCAAACCAAGCGCTGCGCGCCACAATTCAATACTCGGATCGCTCGCAGTCCAAAACACCTGCGGCACTCACCTTGAATTCTTCGATTTCTCGGCACTCGATGATTCTCCCAAGCTGGCGGGCGCCAGCCTGCGAATGTCGTCGAGCATGGCTTCGGGCGAGACCGGACGCCCGAGAAAGCTGCGTAGCAATTCAGCGGTTTCGCGCTCCGTTCCGAAACGAAGAAGGTTCTCCGAGATCCACGGGTACCAGCGCGGATTTCCCGTATTGAAATGGACCGATCGATTCGCGAATATGACGCCGCAGGTCGGCGGTGACCACCGAGCCCAAGCCGTAATTGATCATGAAGCCAGGATCGGATACCAACTGAACACGAAGCGCCCACCAGGACAGCTCGGGATGCGGGACGATATGGAGATAGTGGCTCGTGATGTCTGTCCACACACCGTTCGGGTCGGCGTCAGGTTTATGCAGCATTCGCATCTCAAATAGCGCCCACGCCACATCCAGCGTCACCATCGTATATTGGCTTCGCAGCGCAGCCGATTCGGACACTTCATGTCCAACATATTTGCGCTGCCAGGCAGGGTCGTAAACGTTCCACGAAGTTACGTCGGCAAACGCTTCGTCGAAAATATCGTCAGCGCCGATATCCATGAACGCGGGGCGATTGTGAATTGCGCAGTAATGAACAGCGTGACCGTTTTCGTGGACAAGCTCGTTCAGAAGGCCAAGCCCTCCGTCGGCGTAGCTTGCAGACACACGAGCAATGGTGGGACGCCACGTTCCCTTAATGAAGCGGCCCATGGTTACGTAATTGGTGTAGGAGAGCGGCGCTTTCCCTGGGCGGGGACCAATGTCATAAAGGATTCCCAGGTCTTTAAGGTCAGCGCCAAGATCGTGGTAGTACCGTTGATTGATGGGAAGCAGCGCCGCCAGCGGAATCGCAGCGGCCAGGACACGGTCCGCATCCCCTCCCGCATAAAGATAATTCCAGGGCTCAACCGGATGGTCGGGAAGAACCTGGCGCCAGGTGTCGAGAATTTGCTCCAGCCAACGCTCGACGTCGGCCGTTTGCTGGCCAATCGCCCTGGCCGCCGTATCAATGCGGGAGCCGTGGGCGGCTGCGTCCGCCGCCGCGAATTTCATTGTTCTCCGGTAAGGACTGTCGGTTTCGTTGTGCCCATTGATTGCCTCCCAGAGAGGAACGAATGCGAGAAACAACGCTTTGCGGCGTTGCGGGTCTTCCGTTCGGGCGAGAAGTTCCATGGCAGAAACGCGTGTGACGAAGCGATTCTCAAATGGAATTCTGTTACCCAGCTCTTCGAAGCACGAGTAGAGCGCTTCACGGAGAGCGGCGGAATCCAAATCTTTGCGAGAAGCGTCTTTGCACTTACCATCCGAGGAAGGAGTGTTAGAGGCGGAAAGGTATGGGTTTTCGGTCAGATTCGATTCCAGATTTGCGCGCATCAGCATCACTGCACGTGAATCGAGGGAAGAAAAGTGGTCGATAGATAGCGCCGCAAGCCCATCGACCAATTCTTTGCGCTTCTCCTTGTAACGTTGCTCCCACGCAGTGCGGTTTTTCCCGTCGTAAGTGCTGTACAGACCGGAGTCGATGGTCGTCACCACACCCAAAGCGTCGACGGTATCGGCATAGATTTCCTCCACTTGTCCAATCGAAACAGGCTTCGTCGTTGGCGCAGCGCAAGCGGCCGCAACAGACGCCAGCATGAAGATGAAATAGAGCCGCCCCATGGCGAACATCGACGCGAACCTCCTGATTGAGATTATTAAACAACTCTATCTTGATTGCATGAACTATAGGTTCGAGGCGATGAGACAATTCAGTACTGATTGTGATGTGTCGCGAACGCAATCCGTCGGCGCTATTCCACAGTTGGAGATGTACCCAAGTCACCACTTGGCCAGGACGGTCTTCTTGAAAAGCTTGATTCGAGCTTCATCGCGCTTATAGAAAGTCCATTTCTTGATTCGTTTTCCGCGAATTAGTTTGGCATGGGAAAGTACTTTGAGATGTTCGCTGGCCGTGGGCTGGCTGATCCCTAACTTACGCGCGATGAGCACTCCGCACACCCCATCCTTCACCAGATCGCCATCCACTTGGACGGTAAAATGCCTGGTCGGCGCTCGCAGCCATTGCAGAATTTGCCGCCTGCTCCGGTTTGCCAAAGCGCGAATTACGAGGTCTTCATCCATATAGACAATTAGCCAACTGACTAATTATAATACTAGCATGCCCGCATCCACAACCCCGCTGCAAAATGCAATCGATCGAGACGCGATCACCCGCACTCATCAGCTCATACGACCGCACGTCCGGCGAACTCCAATCGTCGAGATCGATGCTTCCGACTGTGGACTCGGGGCAGGCCCGGTAGTTTTCAAACTTGAGTTGTTGCAGCACTCAGGTTCTTTCAAGACTCGAGGAGCTTTCACCAATTTGCTCATGCGTGAAGTTCCTAAAGCAGGCGTAGTCGCTGCGAGCGGCGGGAATCATGGGGCTGCCGTTGCTTTCGCGGCGATGAAACTTGGCAAGCCGGCGCGCATCTTTGTGCCTCGAGTCTGCTCTCCGTCAAAAATGGAGCGCATCCGCGGATATGGCGCAGACTTGGTGGTCAGTGGCGAGCTCTACGCCGATGCCTTGGCCGCAAGCCAGGATTGGGCAAAGCAGTCGGGCGCACTCGCGCTGCACGCCTATGATCAAGTTGAAACCTTGCTCGGGCAAGGAACGGTTGGGCTGGAGTTCGAGCAACAGTATCCCAATCTCGACACCCTGTTAGTCGCGGTCGGTGGTGGTGGCCTGATCGGCGGCATCGCCAGTTGGTATTCCAATCGAATCAAGCTAGTCGGAGTTGAACCGGAAACGGCGCCGACGCTGACCAGAGCTTTGCAGGTGGGTCATCCGGTCGATGCCGAAGCTGGAGGAATAGCCGCGGACTCGCTGGCTCCGAAGCGAGTGGGTGAATTGATGTTCCCGATCGCCCAGAAGTTGGTGAACAGCGTGGTCTTGGTTTCGGACGAGGCCATCCAGAGCGCGCAGAAGGTTCTGTGGAATACACTCCGTCTGGTTGCGGAGCCCGGAGGCGCGGCGGCCTTCGCGGCGCTCTTGTCAGGACAGTACCGACCCGCACCCGGCGAACGCGTCGGCGTTGTACTTTGCGGCGGCAACACGACCGCGGTCGACTTCAGCCGTTAAAAGCAACCCGTCTTCTAATTGCGAAGCCCGGTCTTCGCGAGTTTACAATGTGATGGCATGACTAGAGAACTTCGAAAGTTTCCATTCGTGCAGTTGGACGTCTTTTCTTCACAACCATTCGAAGGGAACCCGCTCGCCGTGTTTCTCGATGGCAGCGGGCTCACCGACCAGCAGATGCAATCCTTGGCCAAGGAGATGAATCTCTCCGAAACCACTTTTATCCTGCCGCGCGACCCGGCGACGGAAAGCGAGCGTGGCGTTCGTGTTCGAATCTTCACCGTCGAGGAGGAGTTGCCGTTCGCCGGTCACCCCACCTTGGGAACCGCATTTCAACTGCGGGGTGCGACCGGGGTCGGTGAAATCGTCCTCGATCTGAATGCCGGCAAAGTTCCGGTCCGGTTCGAGCAACAATCGGGGCACCCCGCCTTCGGAGAGATGACCCAGGTCAACCCTGAATTTGGACCGCGCCACGATCGCGAGACTGTGGTGCGTGCCTCTGGCCTGCGCGACGGTGACCTCGACCCTTCCCTGCCGATCCAAACCGTCTCGACCGGCTTGCCGTTCACCGTGGTTCCGGTTCGCGGATTGGAAATCTTGCGCAACCTTCAGCCCGATTTACGGAGTTCCGCGGAGTATTTGGCGCAGGCTGGAGGGCGTTTTTTTTATTTCGTATGTCGTGAGACGGTGGACCCCGCGGCGACGCTGCACGCGCGCATGATGTTCTACGGCGGCGAAGACCCTGCCACCGGCTCGGCTGCTGGCTGTGCGGCAGCGTGGATGGTGGCCAATGGCGTGGCCCCGCCTAGCAAGCGAGTGATGATTGAACAAGGAGTGGAGATGGGACGCCCGAGCCGGATTTTTGTCCGCGCCGATCGCAAAGATGACCGAGTGGTAAATGTGCGTGTCGGTGGAAATGTAGTCGAGATGCTTCGCGGTGAAGTTCGTTTGTGAAGTATCCGTAAGCAATTACCTAGGAAAAATCAGCAGTGCACAAGCGCAGATTTTTTTCAACATGGCAAACATCCCATTAGCATCGGCGACACTTTACATTCATCCGCCGCGTAGTTAGGATTCATCTCGCTCTAGTAATTCTCTAAAACAAAAACATTTTCGTTTTTCCGGCGCAACGTTTTAGGGCCGGCACTGCTACTTTGGAAATAAGAATGAAACCAAAAAGAACCATCCTTTGCGTAGACCCCAACGAACAGGCGCTTTCCATTCGAAAAGTCATGCTGGAAACCCGCGGTTATCGCGTGGTCACTTGCACCGGTGGACAAGAAGCGCTGGAACGATTCAAACGTGGCGGTGTCGATCTTGTCCTCACGGACGTGATGGTGCCAAGCCTCGACGGCAGCCGTTTGATCGATGAGATTAAGAACCTCTCGCCCCAGACCCCGGCGATTCTGCTCTCGGGCAAAAACAAAATTTACGACCGCGACACGCGCGCTGATGTTTTTCTGCCCAAGGGGATGTATGCCCCAGTTGAATTGCTGGAGCGCATTCGCGTGCTGCTGGTGCGGAAAAGAGGACCGAAACGCGCGCAATCTTCCGCCCCGGGCGGGTCTTCCCAGGCAGGCGCCGCGTAAAATAATATCTCTGTCCCGGAGCCAATGTTCAGTTCGCTTGGTTGCCAGTCGCTACAATTTCTCGCCAGCTTGCGTTATTTCTTAGCCGCCGGCGGACAGCTGTCCACCGCTCCCTCGTGCCAATTCGTGTAAGATCGTTTTGTCCGCATGCCTGCATTGATCGAAGCCGTGGATCTGCACAAGACCTACCGCGTGGGCAAGATCGATGTCCCGGCGTTGCGCGGGATTTCCTTTAGCGTGGACAAAGGACAGTTTGTCAGCATTGTGGGCCCTTCGGGCAGCGGCAAATCAACGCTTTTCTATTTGCTCGGTGGATTGACGCGCGCTAGCTCGGGGCATGTAGTCATTGATGGAGACGACTTCGCACAGCTCTCCGATGCGGAACGCACCCGCATGCGCAAGCGCAAGATCGGATTCGTTTTTCAGAAATTCAACTTGCTGCCGACGCTGAACGCGCGCTCAAACATTAACATTGCTCTGGACATCGCCGGAACCAACGGAAACCGCGACGCCGCTTACTTCGACAAGATCGTAGGACTGCTCGGGCTGGAAAAACGTTTGCCGCACCGCCCGTCAGAGCTTTCTGGCGGCGAGCAGCAGCGAGTCGCATTAGCCCGGGCCCTGATCAACAAACCAGCCATCGTGTTGGCTGACGAACCCACGGGGAACCTGGATTCGAAGAACTCGGCGATCGTGCTCGACATGCTGCGACACTCCAACCGCGAACTTGGCCAGACTGTACTGATGATCACGCACAACCCGGAGGCCGCGGCTTATGGAGACCGCATCATTCACATGCGCGACGGAGAGATCGTGACGCCGGAGAAAGATCCGCAGTGGACAGGACATCAGAATTGACGATTCAACAAACGAGCGATCTTACACATGGATGATTTGAAAAAACCGATTTTGCCGGGCAAAGGCGCGTCCGACTACGAGCGCTACCTGCACACCGACGAATTGCTTTCCTTGCAAAAGGCGCCGGAAGAATTTCTACACAAAGACGAACTGACCTTCCAGGTCGTGCACCAGAGTTCTGAACTGTTGCTCAAGGGCGTCGCATGGGAACTGGGACGCGCCCGCACTCACATCGAAGAAGGCGACTTCGCGAATGCTGCCCGCTTGATTCGGCGCGCCAACCAGATGCTGGAGTATCCAATCTCCATGCTGCATGTGCTGGAGACGATCACGCCTTACGATTACCATTTGATCCGCGCGGGATTAGGCCACGGCAGTGGCCTGGACTCGCCAGGATTCTTGTCGTTACTTCACGTCGGGCCGCCGCTGGGTGCGGCATTTTATGCCCAGTTGCGTAAGGCGAACCTCAGCGTAGACGACATGTACCGGCGGCACGACGAATTCTTCGGCTTGCACGATGTGGCGGAGCGTTTGCTGGATTTCGACGAAGCCGTGCATCTGTTCCGCTTCCATCATCTCAAGCTGGCACAGCGCATCATCGGCGGCGGCGTGATCGGCACAATGGGCACGCCGGTGGAGGTTCTGCATCAGCGCATGGAACATCTCTTCTACAAAGAGCTGTGGGACGTCAGAAACCAAATCACAGCAAAAGCCAACGAGGCCATGGGGAAGCCGAAGTCGGGCTGCGCTTACTGATCATTAAGCCGTTTGCCGCGCGGCATGGGCGTTGTTTATAATCAAGACGCAAGCGGGAGTAGCTCAGTGGTAGAGCGCGACCTTGCCAAGGTCGATGTCGCGGGTTCGACCCCCGTCTCCCGCTCCAGATTTCACGAGGAGCCCGTATCAGAACGGGCTTTTTGCGTTTCCGCTGACAGAGCGCTGAGCGGTGGACATTTGCCGCGGATAACGCTAATTTAGGTCATAGGGCGCGGTACCCAAGTGGTAAGGGAGAGGTCTGCAAAACCTTTATGCGTCGGTTCGATTCCGACCCGCGCCTCCAAGTTTTCATCCTTCGACGGATCTCGCAGCGCTAATCATCTACTCCAATGAAATAAAAAGGCGCCCACTGCCTAAGCAGCCGGGCGCCATCTCTCGTCGCTATGCGACTGGAGTGTTACAAGACCTCAGTGTCCGAGAACTGCGAATCCGGGCAGCAAGCCGGAGAACGCTACCCACTTGCCGGAATTGGTTCCGCAGTAGGTTGACGATCCCTGGCACCAGCTGGCAGCCGTGTGGGCTCTCATATCGGTGCTGTTGAACGCCCAGCCGCCCAGGAAGTTGGTGTCCTTCGCGGTGGTGCTGGCGACAACCCAATACTGTGTGTTGGCGCTGACCGGTATTCCAGCTGCGGAAGTTCCGGTGTCGACCGTGCAGCAGTCTCCGTAAGTCGGCGGAGTTGGGATGTGGAAGCTCTTCATGACCTTCCCCGGGACCCCACCGTTGTCTGCGTGAATACTCAACTCAAAACCGCTGGCTCCGCCAAAGGTTCCCACCGAGGCTTCGACCTTGGTCACGGTCGCGTCGGCTGTGGGCGTAAAGGCGACCGCTACCCAGGTTTGGAAGGGGAAACTCGATCCGCCTTCTGCAATGGTGTTACCGTAGCAGCAAAAGTACGTTGCGAACGGATACGTGCTCAGGTTGCCGCCGATTTTTGTGAGTTTCGCGTCGTCCTGGTTCGATGGAGTGATGTGCTGCGGTGGGTGAGTGGCGATTGCCATTCTCCCGTCGTTGGTGGTCAGGAATTGGCTCTTGGATCCGACAGCCAGTGCGGAGACACCGATCAGTGCCAGCACGGCCAGACAAATCAGCACTCGTGTAAACGGCTTACTAACCATTCTCTCCTCCGTGTTATATGGGTTTCACATCTGTGGTTTGGGATTGGCGCGATCAGCTTCGCCTCCTGCTGCAAACCTGTATCCGCTGAATCCTCCCCTTGGGTGACGTCCGTAGAGTCCGAAAATATAAATTCGGACCAAAACAAGCTCCCGATTTGCAGGAGTGCGGCAAGTAAGAATTCGGGAGCGAAAAAAATCTTACACCCGTGAGGTGTGGTGTCAAGGAGAATCCAGCCCCGGCGCGGCATTCAGTGAATTCGGCGCCAACAGTTGCAACTTTCTGCGCACCTAGTGCAAGAACTTCACCATCAGATCTGATCAGGCCAAAACGATCGGGAAATTTTCGTCGCGAACGCGGCACAATTTGGAACGCGACTACTTAGCGCTTTGCGGGTCGAATGCCTCGGGCGGATCAAAAAAGCAGCGCCGCCAAAACGCCTGATCGGAGAGCGTACCCGCCTTCCACTGTTGAAGAGCCGGCAAAGTTACGGCGGCCATTCCGCCATCGTCTGAATCGAAAATCAACACAACGCCCTCGGCAGTGGTGGCAGTTTGTGTCAACTCGGCGTATTTCTTTTCAAACAAAGATCTGGTGAAGTCGAGTCTTGCCTTCGATCCGGTATCTTTTGGGTTGGCACCGACCTTTTGCACGGTAATAATTCTTACAGTTTTTCCTCGCAGGGGCTGCCAATCTCCGGGGAACGTCGCCGTCTGCTCATCCTTCACTTGAAAAGGCTCTGCCCCGGGCGGTGCCGGATCGCTCCTGGCTTGAACTTCTGAAGTCGTGGGTTCTGGCATTTCCAGACCGGATCGCCGAATCCACCCGCGCGAAAGGCCTGATATTCGCACGTGGACCCAACTCGCATTCATATCGAGAATCTCGAACTCATCCTGCGCCGACGCGAGAAACAAAACTTTGGCGCCTTCAATCGGGCTAACCAGCACGGGCGTATTAGATTTCTTAACCGCAACCAGATTGCTGGGATGGGCTTGATTGTGCAAAATCTCAGCTAGATTCTTGGCTTCCTGCGTAAGCGCAGCCATATGCTTGTCAGCCACCGCCTTCTGAGTTTCCATGGAAGCAACGCGGTCGGAAGCGACTAGGGTTCCTCGCTTGAATGGCGAGTCGCCGGGAGTCGGCTTTACGGTTCGCATTGAGCCTGGAAGCGCACTGTTGGGCATGGGGGCGTCGAGTGTAGGCGCCGGGGGAGCAGGTTGTTTACTCTGCTGCGAAACACTACTTCCGGCCGAAGGCGCGCCAGGTGCCGACGCTTTCGCGCTGAGCGATTCCTCGATACGATCAAGAAGGTCCGTTTCCAGTCGTCCGTTGGATGGCAGTTCTTCGTAACCGGACTTGGCCGACCCAGGGTCCGAATACCAGGCGGTAATCTTTGCGCTGACCCGCACCAGCGATCCGCCCGACGAAACGGAATTTACTTGTATCGCGCATTGATAATATCCGCGCTGAAAGCGGTCGAGCGGATGATTGCCGGCGCGAGCAAAACCGTCCAAGACAGGCAATCGTCCTGAAGTGGGTTGCACTTGCTTGATCGCGCTTTCTACCTCCGGCTTCGATTGTGAGAATGTGCGTTCATAGGCGCCGGTTTGAGCGTTGACTCCGGATTTCAACAATAAGACGGCGGCCCAACAGATCACCACTCGAAGCGCGGATTTTGCCCTAAGACGCTTTCGCCTCACGGCAGGGACTCCAGTTGTTGCTGATTGATCCAGCCATGCTGTCCGTCTTCGGTTTCCACACCGAACCAGTAGGGTGTCGTAACCACAATTACGACTTCAGCTCCGGTCTCAAGGGTCTTCAAGGTCGATGCCGTTTGGAACGGGGCAGACTTAAGCTGGGCGCCGGGCGCCTTTATGACGCGCTCCACTTTATGGCGGAGATCCTCGACATGCTGCTGCAAAGTTTGGAGCGAGGTTTGTGATGCGGCCAGCGCCGATGCTTCATCGTCCTCGGTTTTCCGCTGGAGGGCTTGCCGGGCCAACTCCTCCTGGCGTTTTTTTTCGCCCTCTTCGGCCTGACTCTTCTGCAGTACCAGGGCGTCAACGTGGTCCTGTATATCCTTAAACTCAGCTTCTTCCACACTGCCGTTGGAGGCGTGGACCGTACGCCGGAAATCCTCCACGAAAACTGCGTCGATGCGAACGATTGTTCTCGAGGCGTCACGGGCTTGCACCACGTAACGCACAGCCAGCGTTCCTTCGTCGTTTGCCTCTTTGAAATTTGTGGGCGTCAGAATCTTGGTCCGAACCTTATAAAAGACAGTTCCCGGCTGTGTCCACGCGGGGAAAAGCGGCGTCGAGGTAGCCGCACTCGCATGTTCAACATACTTGTCTTTGTTGTACTCCTGGCTGCCCTGAATGATCCCATCGCCGACGACAGCTTCCACCGCCTGGAGGACTTCGTTCTCCGGCGCCGCGACTTCCGCCGAAAAAGTCAGGCCGAAGTCCTCCTTCTTCTTATGCTCCCGGCCATGGAGCGGAGCCACATTAAGGGAGAATCCGATTGCAATCAATAGAGATAGTGCGACTTGGGTCCCAAAAGTGCGTGCTGCGTGCACACCGCAGAATTCTCGCTCTTTTGCCCGGTTCTTCATGCGTTCGGCAAGGTCAAGTCAATTCCTGGGAATACCTCGTGATTGTAATTGACTTTGGAGCAAGTTCGCGTGAACAACCGCTCTTCACGCCATAACTCGACAAAACCAGAGCAAGAACGTTTGCGTGACAAATTATTGACATTGTTTTTACAAAATCCAGACGAACTTGTCACATCCCATTTTGGGAACGATGCTACGGTAGCATCATAGGCACTAGGTCTTGCGGAATGAAACGCACAAGTTCAACGAGCAGTACGCGAAAAGCCAGCCCATTCAGTATCCATCCTTCAGGCAATGGTCACGGAATTAAACGCAAACGCACCCGCGACCGCGGAGCTAAAAAGCAGGCCCTGATTTTGGCGGCCCTACAACTTTTTTCAGCCAAAGGCTACGAGGTCACAACGACTCGTGAAATTGCCGCATCAGCGGGTTGCGCCGAGGGTCTTATCCACCGCTACTTCAAGGGCAAAGCCGGATTGCTGACGGCCCTGCTTGAGAGACGCGTTGCGAAGGAATCGACAATTCCGGCCAAAATCCGGTCAAGCCCCAACCTGAAAGATGAATTCGTGCGCCTCGTCGAACGTGAAGTAGATCGAATGTGGGAGATTCGCGATTTTCTTCGCGTTTTCATTCCCAGGGCCATTATCGACCCGGCCATAGGAAACGCCATGAACAAGGCATTCATTTCTGTGCGCAACGAAGACATCCTGACGCGTCTGAAAAGACACGAGTCTGGTCCCGCCCTGCCGCAAGACGCGGTCGAAGTCCTGGCGCACTCGGTAGGAGCTCTGGGCCTGTTGTTCGGCTTCGTGCGCCCCGTGCTGCTCGGGCAGGATCGCGCGCGCGCCAAGAAGATGGCAACCACGGTCGCGAAACTGCTGGTGAGCAGTCCAAATGTTCTATTGACTGCGTAGGAACCTCTTCGCGAGTCCCCGCGCGTTCCTTCGTGACCTCGCGACTCGCAGAGCTACTCAAGTTGGGGCGGAAGCGATTCAGTCCTTGCCTAATTCCCTCGCTCTACTTATTATTTCTCCCGTCCTTGCATTGATCCGCCTCGCATCACGAACAATCATTTGAACCGCATCGTCTGAGAAGACGAATTGAAGCAAGACTGGTAAAATGGCGTCCACGAATCTAATGCCAAAATCCATAGTTCTTCAGACGCTCACCTCGAAGCTTCGGGACTATTACACGCTGACCAAGCCCGAGGTGAATCTGTTGATCTTGATGACCACCTCCGCCGGCTACTATCTGGCTGCACGTGGTCCATTCCGGATCGCGGGGCTGGTGAACACGCTGATCGGAACACTTCTCGTCGCTAGCGGCACGGCCACGCTGAACCAATGGATGGAACGCGTTTGGGATGGCGAAATGCGTCGCACTGCGTCCCGTCCGCTGCCTTCGGGGAGACTCGGTAATCGGGAAGCGCTGCTGTTCGGTCTTGCCCTGAGCCTTGCGGGCGGACTTTATTTGGCGACTACAGTCAATGCGCTTTCAGCCTTGCTGGCGACGGCGACGCTGCTTTCGTATCTGCTGATTTATACCCCGCTCAAGCGAAAAACTCCGCTATGTACATTGCTGGGCGCATTCCCGGGCGCGATGCCGACGCTGATTGGGTGGGCGGGAGCATCGGGACGAATCGACGGCCAAGCCTGGTTTCTTTTCGCAATTCTGTTTCTCTGGCAGTTCCCGCACTTTCTGGCAATCGCCCTGATGTACCGCGAGGACTACGCCCGGGCGGGCTACCACATGCTGCCAGAGTTTGACCTCGATGCGCGTTTCACTCGTGCGGAGATTGTTGGTTTTACATTGGTGCTGATCGCAACCACAATGCTGCCGCTGGTCGCGCGCGGTGGACCAGTCTATTTTGGCGGGATGTTGCTGGCAGGATGCTTCCTGCTTTACCACGTCACCAAACTCGCACGCTCGGCATCGAAGGTGCTCGCCAGCCGCGTAGTGCACGCCTCAGTGATTTACCTGCCGGTGGTACTTGCCTTGATGGTAGCCCGCAAGGGCTAAGAGAGTTTTCCGCGCACGACGAACGGAGCGCTAGAGCGCCGCCGAAACGCCAGCCGCCGGATACTGCAATCCCAACATCACAACCTGCCGAGTGATCTGCTCGTAGCGCTCAGCGATGCGAACCGATGCGGTGTGCGAGCCGGGCAACACGATTCCGAGATAGAGCCGCCCCATCGCTTGTAGAGCATAGAGCCGCAATTGAATCGCGTTTGTGATCAGTTTTTCGGCCGCTTCCGCGGTCGCGGGATCGGCACTTCTCCGGGCAGCTTCGGCCAGACTCATCAGCACTGCCGCGTTGTGCGAGGCGCCACGAACATAGTCCACAGCCGCGAGCAGTCGTTCCCGCTGAATCTTCCGAAAGACGGGCGGCGCAAGCCGTTCGCGCAGGTATTCTTCTTCCATCGGATCAACCAGGTTGCGGAAAGCTTCGACGTCGACGGAACGGAGATGGTCCGCTGGATTCGCCTGAAGTGAAGAAACCGGGGTCCGTCCCTTCACCTGCCACACCAGGGACAGCAGCGCCAGGACCGCAACCAAGGAAACAATGATCGTGATAGTCATTGTTTTATGAGCCGCTCCAGTTCTCGATTCCAGACGTCCAATTCCTGACCGGGCACTTCCGAGAGGACGGAGTGATGGTCGTCGCCACCGCCGTCATGAGTGTGATCACTATCCGTACCCACCAGATAGTATATCCAGATCAAGACGCAACAGTGGTAAGTCCCCATATTTATGAAGTCATACACCATTTGACTTATTACCCCGTACACTCGAAACGCAGAACTTGCAAGATCCACGCTGGCGAAAATTCCAAAGCCCAGCGCGATCCCGAAAGCCTGGCTCCTCCAGGACAATACAAAGTAACGGGAAAATAAGAACAGACAAACCAGCAGGCCGACTTGAAGAATGGACGCAGTTCGGTCGAAGACATAAGTAGCATGCAACAGGAAATCGGTGTTTATGCCTGGGGCCAGGACTGCCAGCCCGATAGAAACCAATAGCAGTACTAGGATCGCAGCCCGCAAGAACAATTTTCCCGGTCGAGTTAAGAGCGGATACCGCTGAAAGAAGTGCCCAAACAATTCCTGGATCACGGCGAAACGAATAGCGGCGCTTAAGGCCAGGCTAGCCGAATATAGGCGGAAATATTTGTGATCGAAGAGGAGATGCGAACGCGAGAAACTGAATAGAACCACGAACTGAAAAATCTCAGAAACGCCGTACAGAAAAAACATTGGGAACTGGCGATAGAAGCGACGCCGGATCATCAGAAACAAAATCACGCACTGGAAGGCATGCGGAGCGATCCAGAGGTAGTACCAAAATATGCGCAAGGGGTGCATGGGCTACCGAAGCCAATATAGCTCCTTTGGTCGGTAGCCCACAACGAACAAGTTAGACCTTGCCATTTACCCAAAAATGACTGGCCCATGTTGCACGACTGGCGGACCACCGCCCGGGTTACCGTCTGTCGGGGGCGGACCACCACCCGGATTGCCATCGGGGGAGGTTGAGGCAAGCATAGTGGTCGGTAGGGAAACAGTGGCCAGAATCAGGACAGCAGCAAACCAGCGGAGGCTCATTTTCACGGTGTGAATTCCTTTCCAATTTTGGATTACACCTGTGATAATGTGTCGTCAGATGCCCTCTCCGAACACGGCATCCCTATAATTTCGAGTTTCCAAAAATGTAACAATGACCCTTCATTCGGCGTTAGAAGACCTGCAAAAGACCACCATGAAGGCGGTCGCCGGGGGCCTGAGCAAACTCGAGTATCTGGCTGGTTTGCGGGGCCGGGAAGGAAGCTACGAGCACTGGGGATTGGCTCGCGTGTATGGCAATCTGGCCGCGAGAAGAGCCCTGGCGCAAGCCCACCGTTCCCTGCTGTCGAAGGTTCTGGCAACGCCAATCCGCAAGCTCGTCGACGAGGTCGAACAATCGAGTGGAGTAGCGGGCCTTCCACCCGCTACCTACGTAGATCAGCTTGCTGCCAGCAGTCAGAATCTACTCCCACCGGGACCGGGAGCCGGATCCGCTCGCCACCTTAATTCAGTGCTTCACGCGCTTTCGAGCCTACTGAGGGCTCCAAGACCGGACGCCAATCCCCCAGACGGATCGCAACCCCAACCACCTGGCCAATAATCTCAGCCTGTTGTGGATAGCGCAGAGCCCGCGCCGCCACCGGTGACAGAGGATGCGGCTGCAGGATAATTTCTTCCCGCGTCATCGTGCACCAACAGCAGGTATGCCCGTTCCGCGTTTCGACGAAATAGATGGGCCTTTCATATTCCGACCGCCAACCTCCCTCGGCAACGCGGTTCTTCGCTTCATCGATCTGCACAAAACTCCCGGGCGGCAGAATGGGATACATTGTGAGGTCCTCGCTGCCAATGTAGCCGTAGGTGTACTGGCAGGAGGCGAACTGCGCGAGGTATGCCAGTGGCACTTGCCCCCACTGTTCCACCATTCTTCCAAAATTCACAGTGCGGCGGGTATCGAAGCTCGGATCCAGGCGCACCGGCATCTGAATGCTGGAAAGATTGGCCAAAGCATCGGAAATATGTGATTTGGGAGGAAGCGCGAAGTCCAGGTCTGTCGCCATCCCGTTTAGATCCACGCCAAACCATGACAGCAGTTCCCGGATGTCCCGGCGATAAATCACCGCCAGTGAATACAAACGATAGATATTAGGAACGATCCCTTTGGTTTCAAGATCCGAAAGCCGACTCGGAGCAATTACGAATTCGTCATTACCGTATTTTTGGGCGATCCTTGCACTGGCATTTTCCACATCCCGCATAGTCAAACCCAGCTGTTCCCGAAGTACTCGCAGATTCTGCCCACTGATGGACATTCGCCCCCCCGTGACATACTGAAGTTACCGTAATCATAACAACTTACGAATCTCCTGTGAGAAACAATATAGTACTACCCTCAAAACACCATCGTGAAATTCTTGTTGCGCAGCGAATGAAGTTTCCCCGGCCCTTTTGTTCGGATTTTGTAACAAACCCGGCTAGTCGGGAACTTTAGGTCATCCTCGACCCCGTTAAGATTCCGTCGAGCCGCTTCCCGTTTTCGAACTAAATTACGAAGTATGTACTCTTGCGCCCACTGGCCACCACCTCTCGACCAGCAAAATTCTCCGCGATTGTCTATGATGGAATGTTCCCACTAATAGATGGAGAAAGCACACGTGGCTGAGACCCAGACGAATGGATTGGAAGTGCTCGAGACTCGAGAATGGCTCGATTCTCTCGACTATGTGCTGGCCGAAGGCGGCCCCGAGCGCGCGGGACGGCTGTTGCAGCAACTCTCATTGCACGCCAAACGCGCCGCCGGCGTAAACCTGCCGTTCACCGCCACCACGCCTTACCAGAACACGATTGCCGCCGTGCAGCAACCCCCCTTCCCTGGCAGCCAGGAGATGGAACGCCGGATCAAAAGTCTGGTTCGCTGGAACGCGCTGGCTATGGTGGTGCGAGCCAACAAGATTCAGGAAGGAATCGGCGGGCATATTTCGACATTCGCTTCAGCCGCGACTCTCTACGAAGTAGCGTTCAATCACTTTCTCCGCGCCCACACCGAAACTGGAGACCGTGACCTGGTTTATTTCCAGGGACACGCCGCTCCCGGCATCTACGCTCGCGCTTTTCTCGAGGGCCGTATTCCCCTCCAGAAACTGGAGAATTTTCGCCGCGAACTAAAGCCAGGAGGCGGACTCTCTTCTTATCCGCACCCCTGGCTCATGCCGGATTTCTGGGAGTTCCCCACCGTTTCCATGGGGCTCGGCCCCATTCAAGCGATCTACCAGGCGCGATTCATACGATATCTGGAAAATCGCGGGCTGAAGCTTTCCACCGGCGGAAAAGTTTGGGCCTTCCTCGGCGACGGCGAAATGGATGAGCCCGAATCTTTGGGTTCGATCACGCTGGCCTCGCGCGAACGCCTCGATAACCTGATCTTCGTCGTGAACTGCAACCTGCAACGTCTCGATGGCCCGGTCCGCGGCAACGGCAAGATTATTCAGGAACTCGAAGCCATCTTCCGCGGCGCCGGCTGGAACGTCATCAAAGTGATCTGGGGCGGCGATTGGGACAGCCTCATCCGCAGCGACCGCGACGGCCTTCTGGTCAAGCGCATGGGCGAGATCAGCGACGGTCAGTATCAGAAATACTTCGTCGAGAGCGGCGCATATTTCCGCCACAGCTTCTTCGGCACCGACCCCCGCTTGCTGAAAATGGTCGAGCATCTTTCCGACGAGCAACTCGCACGCATGCGCCTGGGCGGACATGATCCCATCAAAGTCCATGCCGCGTACAAAGCAGCGGTAGAAAACAAGGGATCGCCGACCATCATTTTGGCGAAGACCATCAAGGGCTACGGCCTGGGCGAAGCCGGCGAAGGCAAGAACATTACGCACCAGCAGAAAAAGCTGAATGACGACGAATTGCAAATGTTCCGCTCGCGCTTCGGCATTCCCATTCCCGACGCGGAATTGCACGATGCACCGTTCTATCGTCCCGCCGACGATAGTCCCGAAATCACCTACATGCAGGAGCGCCGCAAGCAACTCGGCGGATACTTGCCGGAACGCAAAGTCCGCTCCAAACCAATTGCGCCGGTTTCAGAATCGCATTTCGAAGAGTTCTACAAAGGCACCGAAGGCCGCGACGTTGCCACCACCATGGTCTTCGTGCGCTTGCTGGGAAAATTGCTGCGCGATCCGGAAATCGGCAAGCTCATCGTTCCCATCATTCCCGACGAAGCCCGCACCTTCGGCATGGAAGCGTTGTTCCGCCAAGTGGGCATTTACTCCAGCGTCGGCCAGCTTTACGAGCCAGTCGACATGGATACCCTCCTCTATTACAAGGAAGCCAAAGACGGGCAGATTCTCGAAGAAGGCATCACCGAAGCCGGTTCGATGTGCTCGTTCATCGCCGCAGGCACGGCGTATGCGAACCACGGCATCAACACCATTCCCTTCTTTATTTACTACTCGATGTTCGGATTCCAGCGTATAGGCGACCTGATCTGGGCCGCCGCCGACATGCGCACCCGCGGCTTCCTCATCGGAGGCACCGCCGGACGCACCACTCTCGCCGGTGAAGGCCTGCAACATCAAGATGGCCACAGTCACGTGCTGGCACTTTCCGTGCCTAACCTTCTTGCCTACGATCCGGCGTTCGCCTACGAAATTGCCGTCATTATTCAGGACGGCATCAAGCGCATGTACGTCGATCAGGAATCGATCTTCTATTACCTGACCGTCACCAACGAACCGCTGCCGATGCCAGCCATGCCGCAGGGCGCAGACGTGCGCGATGGCATTCTGAAAGGCTTGTACCGCTTCAAATCTTCCGAAAAGAAAAACGCCAAACTGCGCGCCCAACTTTTTGGCAGCGGAACCATCATGTACGAAGTGCTCAAGGCGCAGCAGATTCTGGAAGAGAAATACGGCGTTGCCGCCGACGTGTGGAGCGTGACCAGCTACAAACGCCTCTATCGCGATGGCACCGACTGCGAACGCTGGAACATGTTGCATCCCGGCGAAACGCCGCACGAACCATTCGTTTCTCAGTGTTTGAAAGACGCACCCGGAGTCTTCGTCGCCGCATCCGACAATATGAAAGTGTTGCCGGAGCTGATTACGCGCTGGGTGCCGCGTCCGCTCGTAGCTCTGGGCACCGATGGATTCGGCCGCAGCGAAAATCGCGCATCGCTTCGCGACTTCTTCGAAGTGGACGCGAAACACATCGTGCTCGCCACCCTGGATGCGTTGGCTCGTGACAAACAAATCAGTCTGCAAGACTTGCAGAAAGCGATTAAAGACTTGGGCATTAATCCGGAAAAAGTGAACCCGGCAATCGGCTAGAAGGAAAAGTAGCGCGTCCTCCAGTCCGGCAGTCCCGAGGGCGCTCTCGCACCCGTGCACGGAGAGCGTGCACGCTCGGCAACCGCTACAAAGGGAGAAAGAACGCAGTGACAGAATTCAAGCTACCGGAACTCGGCGAGAACATCGAGCAGGGCGACTTGGTCCGCCTGATGATTTCGCCCGGAGCCAGCATCACCGAAGGCCAGCCCGTCATGGAGCTCGAAACCGACAAAGCCGTCGTTGAAGTGCCGTCATCCATAACCGGCGTGGTGAAAGAGATTCGCGTCAAGCAAGGCGAAAAAATCAAAGTCGGCCAGGTGATCTTCACCGTAGAGAACGGAACGGGAAGTGGTGTCGCGCGGGCGTCCTCGCCCCCGGCTCCCGCCCAAAAGCCGATTCCAGTCGAGGCATCGCCAAAACAACCAGTCGCGGCAACGGCTCCGTCAGCCGTTCCCACTCCAGAATCCCCCAAGGACGACCGCCGCAGCGATCGCCGTGCCGCCCCCGCACTCACCGAATTCAAGCTGCCTGAACTCGGAGAGAACATCTCGCAGGGCGATCTGGTACGGCTCATGATTTCTCCGGGAAGCAAAGTTGCCGAAGGCCAGCCGGTAATGGAGCTTGAGACCGAAAAAGCGGTAGTCGAGGTTCCCTCCTCGATCAGCGGCGTGGTCAAAGAAGTCCGCGTCAAGCAGGGCGACAAAATCAAAGTCGGTCAGGTCATCTTCACGCTCGAAGGCGGAGTCGCTCCCCAACCCGCGCAGCCGAAACACGACCCGGTCGAGCACGTCTCCGGACAGCACGGCGCGCGCCTTGCCTTCCAGGCAGCCATTCGGGCCGAAGGCAAAGCCGAACATGAAGCGCTTCCGCCGGACCGTCCGCAACCCGCGACCTCTGACTTCTCGATGCCGGCACAACTCAGCAAAGTAGCAGGCACCGAGCATCGTGAGCCCGTTCCCGCAGCCCCGCAGGTGCGCCGATTGGCGCGCGAAATCGGCATCGACATTCACGAGGTGAAAGGCAGCGGCCCCGGCGGGCGCATTAGCGAGAATGATGTCAAGGCGCACTCCAAAGCCCTGCTGGCCTCAGTCGCAGCCGCCGCCCAGTCTCCCCGCGGAGCGCAATTCGCGCAACCTGAACTGCCCGACTTCACCAAGTGGGGCAAAGTCGAGCGCGTTTCCATTCGCGGCGTCCGCCGCAAAACCGCCGAACATTTATGGCAGGCCTGGACCACAATCCCGCACGTCACGCAAAACGACAAAGCCGACATCACCGAACTCGAACACTTGCGTGCCCGCTTCGCTCCCAAAGCCGAAGAAGCCGGTGGCAAGATGACGGTCACCGCCATCGCGTTAAAGGTCTGCTCCTCGGCGCTGAAAATATTTCCCCAGTTCAATGCCAGCATCGACTTGGCAAAAGACGAAATCGTTTACAAGCAGTTCATCAACATCGGCGTCGCCGTGGATACGGATCGTGGCCTGCTGGTCCCGGTAATCCGTGACGTCGACAAGAAAAACATTGTCGAGCTGGCCGCCGAACTCACGCAACTTTCCCGGAAAGCCAAGGACAAGAAACTCACGCTTGCGGAAATGGAAGGCGGCACATTCACCATCACCAATCTCGGCGGCATCGGCGGCACTGGCTTTTCACCCATCGTGAACTATCCCGAAGTCGCAATCCTCGGCCTGTCGCGTTCCAGCATGGAGCCGGTATGGCTCAACGGAAAGTTTGAACCGCGCATGGTGCTGCCACTATCGCTGTCGTATGACCATCGCTTGATCGATGGCGCCGACGCCGCCCGCTTCCTGCGCTGGATCGCGGAAGCCTTCGAACAGCCGTTCCTGTTGTCGGTTCAAGGATGATGAAAACTTCACCAGAAATCTGTCATCCTGAGCGAAGCGACGGCTGCACGGTGTGCAGCGATAGCGGAGTCGAAGGACCTTGTGTTCCCAAACCTGACAAACCTGTTTCAACGCGCTCTCACAACTATTTTGAGGCCGCAATGGCAACTCCGCTCAAGATGACAGAGTGACAACTCGAATGACAGAAACCACAACGCGCATCGCAGTAATCGGCGGCGGCCCAGGCGGCTACGCCGCCGCTTTCCTCGCCGCTGACCTCGGCATGACCGTCACCCTTATCGACCCGGAAGCCAACCCCGGCGGCGTCTGCCTCTACCGCGGCTGCATTCCCTCGAAAGCACTGCTTCACGTCGCTAAGCTGATCGACGAAACCCGTCACGCCAAGAATTGGGGAATCGACTACACCGATCCAAAGATCGACTTATCGCGCCTGCGTTCGTGGAAAGAAGGCGTCGTCAAGAAGCTGACCGGCGGGCTGGGTCAGCTCTCGAAACAAAGAAAAGTCGAATACATTCAAGGCCGCGCCGCATTCGAAAATTCGAATACGCTACGGATCAGCCGAGCCAACGGAAGCGAGGATTCGCTCAGCTTCGACCGAATCATCATCGCAACCGGCTCCCGGCCCGCCATCATTCCCAGCCTAAAACTTGAAACCCCGCGCATGATGGATTCCACGTCCGCTTTGGATTTGAGTGACGTGCCCAACACCCTGCTCGTGGTCGGAGGCGGCTACATCGGGCTCGAACTCGGCACCGTCTACGCCGCGCTCGGCTCCAAAGTTTCGGTTGTCGAAATGCTACCCGGGCTCCTGCCCGGAGCCGACCGCGATCTCGTTCTACCCCTTGCATAAACGCATGGAGAAGATTTTTGACGCCATCCTGCTCAACACGACTGTCGCTGGAGTGAAAGAAGAAGCCAACGGAATTCGCGTGACCTTCGACGGTCCTGACGCCAAAGAACGGGAGAAACTCTTCGACAAGGTCCTGGTCTCGGTCGGACGTAAACCCAACTCCGAAATCCCGGGCCTGGACAAGACGCAAGTCCAACTCGGCGGACGTGGATTCATCCAAGTCGACAAACAACTCCGGACCACCGACCCAGCGATCTACGCCATCGGTGACGTAGTCGGCGAACCCATGCTGGCGCACAAAGCGTCGCATGAAGGGCGCACCGCAGTCGAAGCCATCGCCGGACACAAAGTCGCTTTCGAACCTAATGCAATCCCCGCTGTCGTCTTCACTGATCCCGAAATCGCCTGGTGCGGCCTCACCGAAACCCAAGCCGAGAAAGACAAGCGCGAAATCAAAGTCGCAAAATTTCCCTGGGCTGCCTCTGGACGCGCCATGACCATCGATCGCACCGAAGGCATGACTAAACTCCTCCTCGATCCTCAAACCGAGCGCATACTGGGCGTGGGAATCGTCGGTGCAGGCGCGGGCGAACTGATTGCCGAAGGCGTACTCGCCGTCGAAATGGCCGCGACTGCCACCGACCTTGAGCTCACCATCCATCCCCACCCCACGCTTTCAGAAACAATAATGCAATCTGCCGAAGTCTTCTTCGGAACCAGCACCGATATCTACCGGCCCAAGCGCCCATAAACCAGGAACTCTGGACCAGGGCAACGGGCATCGTTCTGTACAATGATCTCCTCGCGCGAGCACGATTGCTATCGACACAGTCATTCAGCGAGCCCCTTACCGGGAGAAGGAATCATGAGGAGTTTCCTTAAACCCGTCTACTGCCTTATTCTGTGTGCCGCCCTCAGCGCCAGTGCGCTCGGACAGTTCCTTCCTGGCCAGTTGTCGCAACCTGCGACCGCGCCGGGAAACCAAACTCCGCATGACCCGCTGAATCGCGAGACTCCGAGCGGCACCGTCTACGGATTCTTGCAAGCCTCGCAATCCGGGAACTACTCTACAGCCGCGCAATACTTGCAGTTGACCAATGCCAGGCGCGCTTCAGACGGCGAAGAACTCGCCAGCAAACTCAGCGTGGCAATGAACCGCGCGTTTTCCGGCAACCTGCGAAAGATCAGCGCGCTGCCCGAAGGCACGCCGCAAGAGGGCATTGCCCTCAACCGGCAGCGAGTCGGAGTCCTGTCAGCCGGCGATGTGGATGCGAACCTCGACCTCGTCCGCGTCTCCGATCCTGGCGGCGCAAAAATCTGGCTCATCGCCTCCGAGACCCTGGCAAAAGTTCCCGACGTCTACGACCAGCTTAAAGGCGACCAGATGGAGGCGCACCTTCCCAAATTTCTGGCGGAGTACTACTTTCTCGGAATGCCGGCCTGGCAGTGGATTGCGCTGCTGCTGGCCATTCCGCTCGCCTCTACTCTAGGTTGGCTGACCACCTGGCTGATCGGACTTCCGCGAAAAATACGCCAACGTCCATTGGCGCAGCCCGCTCTCTGGGCAGCGATTTCGCATCCCCTGTGGCTGGTGTTCGCAACTAGTTTCTATGTTGCGATCGAGAAAAACCTCGGCTTGCCTCTGCTGGCCCGCCACTACTATCAGCTGATTATCGGCGTCGTGTTCACCGTCGCAATCACCTGGCTGTTGTCGCGAGTCCTGCAGCAGGTGGCGCGGCGGGTGCGGCAACGCGCCATCTACGCCGGGAGGACCGGCGTCGGCTCGGTGATGCTGTTAGGGGAACGCATCCTCAAAGCTGTGATTTTTATCATCGCGGTCTTCGTCATACTCAACTCACTCGGTTTCAACATGACCACCGCCCTCGCCGGCCTCGGCATTGGCGGTATCGCGGTCGCCTTCGCCGCGCAGAAAACCCTAGAAAATCTTTTCGGCGGAATCACCATCCTGGGCGACGAAGTCATTCACGTCGGCGATATCTGCCGCTTCGGCGATCGCGAAGGCACCGTCGAAGACATCAGCTTGCGCTCCACCCGGATTCGTACGCTCGAAAGGACCGAACTCTTCATCCCCAACGGTTCGCTCGCCACCATGAACGTCGAGAACATGTCGCGACGCGACAAGATGCTGTTCCGCGCCAACCTGGGCCTGCGCGTGGAAACTTCCGCCGACCAGCTGCGCTACGTCCTTGCCGAAGTGCGCAGGCTGCTCTACGAGCACCCCAAAGTCGAAACCGACGGCGCTCGCATCCGCTTTATCGGAATCGACGCCAGCGCCCTCACCCTGGAAATTTTCTGCTACATTCTGACCCGCACCACGCCCGAATTCCTGGCAGTCCGCGAAGACCTGTTGCTCCGCATCATGGACATCGTCGCCAAATCCGGCACCGGCTTTGCCTTCCCCTCACAGACGCTCTACCTGGGGCGCGATCCCGGCCTCGACAAAGAACAATCCGCGGCCATCGAGCACGAGGTGAAGCAGTGGCGCGAGGACAACAAATTGCCCTTCCCGGATTTTGCGCCCAAAGACATTTCTGAATTCAGCAACTCGCTGCCCTATCCGCGCCCAGAGTCGGCCTTAAGGAGCAAAAACAAATGAAGACGAGTTTTCGTTTGACGTTGTTGCTTCTCGCCGTCGCAGCCTTCGCGGCGTCAGTTTATTCCCAGGAGATCGTGATGCAGAACGCTAGCGCCAGCACGGCCACTTCCGCACCATCGTGGATGAAAGATGCAACCGTCAAACTTCAAAACGAATTAGGTGCGAAATACGGTGCCCAGCAACAGGCCCGCCTCGACCGCGGACTCCGCCAGGTCTCCGAATTCTGGCGCGCCGGCGACGGCGATCAAGCTGCTTTCGAGGAATTTGTCCGCGCTAACTTCGCCGGCGACCAAGCCACGCTCGACACCATGTTCGACCGCTTCCAAAGTCTGCTCGAACAACTCGACGGCCACATGCACGAGATCAATCGCTCCTTCAATCAGCAATCCGATCTCGACGCCGGCCCCGTGCTTCCCTTCGACGAAGTGTTCGCCGGCTACGATCCGTCCGCCCATGTGCTCGACGATTTCTTCAACAACAAGCTCGCCTTCACCGTCCTTTTGAATTTCCCTCTGGTCACGCTCGACGAGCGTCTGAAAAACGGTCCAACCTGGAGCCGCCGCCAATGGGCCGAGGTACGCCTCGCGCAGCGTTTTGACAAACGCATTCCCGCCGACGTCAATCTCTCCATCGCGCAAGCAGCTGCGCAATCCGGACAATACATTTCGCAGTACAACGTCTGGATGTATCACCTCATCGACCCGCAAGGCCAGCGCCTCTTCCCGCCAAAAATGCGCCTGCTCAGCCACTGGAACTTGCGCGATGAAATCAAAGCGGACTATAGCGATCCGCAAAACGCCCTGGCCAGGCAACGCATGATCCAGCAGGTCATGGAGCGCATCGTCACCCAAACCATTCCGCAAGTTGTGATCGACAATCCCAACGTCGACTGGAATCCCTACAGCAACGAAGTAAAGCCCGCCGCGGCGAAAGATTCCGACAAACCTGCGCCCGCGAATATGCAGATCAGCAACGCTCCCGAACCTGACACTCGCTACGCCACGTTGCTGAAAGACTTCAAAGCCGTGAGCAAGGCCGATCCCTATTCTCCGACGGCTCCCACCCTGATCGCCCGCCGCTTCGACGAAGATCGCGAAATTCCCGAAGGCCGTGCCAAAGCCATGCTGGAGCAGATCGTCAGCTCCCCGCTGGCAGCGCAGGTCGCGAAGCTCATCGAGAAACGACTGGGCCGCCCGCTCGAGCCCTTCGACATCTGGTACAACGGCTTCCGCGCGAGCAGCCAATTTACCGAAGCCCAGCTCGACGAAATGGTTTCGAAAAAATATCCCACCGCCCAGGCTTACCAGAACGATATTCCCAACCTCCTCATCAAACTAGGATTCGCTCCCGACCGCGCGCAGTACCTCGCCAGCAACATCATCGTCGACCCCGCTCGCGGTTCAGGCCATGCCATGGGCTCGCAGATGCGTTCGGAAAAAACTCATCTCCGCACCCGCGTGGAAAAAACCGGCATGAACTACAAAGGCTTCAACATTGCCGTTCACGAAATGGGACACAACGTCGAGCAAACTTTCTCCCTCAATGACGTTGACTACACCCTGCTGCAAGGCGTGCCCAATACCGCTTTCACCGAAGCCCTGGCTTTTGTTTTTCAGGGACACGACCTCGAACTGCTGGGCCTGCCCGCTCCCGACGCAAAAAGCCAGGCTGAAAAAACCTTGAATGATTTCTGGGGAACCTACGAAATCGCCGGCGTCGCCCTCGTTGACATGGGCGTCTGGCACTGGATGTACGACCACCCGCAAGCCACTCCCCAACAACTTAACCAGGCCACGGTGCAGATCGCGAAAGACGTTTGGAACAAATACTACGCACCCGTCTTCCACAAGAAAGACGTCGTCCTGCTGGGAATTTATTCCCACATGATCGATTCGTTCCTCTACCTGCCCGACTACCCCATCGGCCACATGATCGCATTCCAGATCGAAGAACAAATGAAAAAGACCGGCAGCATCGGCCCCGAATTCGAACGCATGGCAACCATGGGCCGCATCAGCCCCGACCTCTGGATGGAGCGAGCCACCGGCCATCCCGTAGGTCCAGAAGCCCTGCTGGAAGCCACTAAACAAGCACTAGCCACGCAATCCCAATAGATTTTGAGTGGGCGCGGCGTTACGCTTCCGAAGAATCCCGAGCCCACCTCCGCAACACCAGGTGCGTAGGCCAATACACCATCAACGGAACCAGAATCAAATACCCCGCCAGATAAACCAGCCCGGGCACCCAATGTTGTTCGCGACCAAACGGCCCCCGCGCCCAGTTCACGTCAAACTGCGGACGCCAAAAATAATTCATCGGAACCACCACCCACGCCGTCAAAGTTTGCAACTTCCAACCGCGCCGGTCATACCCCAAACGCCAAACCGCCCAAAGCAAAAGTCCTGGCATCACCACATGAAACAAACTAAGCAGCCGGACAAACAGCGCCACATGCGGATCGAACATGAACTCGGTGCCGCCAATAAAATGCCGTCCCGCGATCAGCGCGCCAAATAAATCGACCGTGTAAAGAGTTTGAAACAACAGCAACCCGCAAGCCTGCCAGGAAAAAATCAGCGGACTCTCCAGCCAAAGCGCAGCCCCCACCAGAAAATTCCCCAGATCGCAGAAGTATAGAAAATTCTGCAAACCGTATTGCCGCCAATAAACCGGCATCCACACCAGCAACCAAACCGTCCAAACAATCTTGAGCCAAAGCGGTATGCGCACGCCTTCATTCTACGGATTCCACCGCTTCCCATCTTTCCCTTGATTCATCCGCGCACAGGTGACAACCCCAGCGCCAGGCTGCGTGGGACACTATGCGAGTCCCACGAGGAACGGCGAACCTTTTCATGCACGCCACTTAAGCGCAACATTCCCGCCACTCCCGTGCTCCCAGATGGCCTACACGTGGAATTGTCAAGCCCAGGAAATCGACGCAAGATGTCTCGCAAGAGTACAAACCAGACTGCTGAATCGCACTTGGTTCCCTCGACCCGCCGAAGATCATCTCGGCGGGTTTCTTCATTCACGCCACCGCCGTCACTCGGCCCAGTTCTGCATCTTCAGTCCCCGCACGCGCCGGAATTCTCTTTCGTTATTCGTCACCAGCGTCAACTCCGCCGCCATCGCATGCGCCGCGATCCACAAATCGTTGTTCCCGATCATCTCGCCCTTTTTCTGCAGTTCAGCTCGAATCACACCGTACTTCTCACCCGCCGCTTCCGGCAGAGCAAGCGCCGGCAACCAGTGGATCAACTCCTGCAAATGCTCAAGTGCCGCAACCCGCCGCTCGCTTTTCGCCGCCCCATAAAACAACTCTCCATACGTGATGACGGAAATTCCCGCCTCTCCCAAACGAAGTCTCCGGAAACGCCGCAGAACCTCCTCCGGCCTTTTCTGCCGGATGTAAATACAAATATTCGTGTCCAACAGATAGCGGGCTTCCATGTCCTGCGACCCCCGGTTTACAGCCCCTTACGTTTCTGCGGTCGATCTTTATTCCTCTCCCTTCCCGGCAATTCGAAGTCATCCGGCAGGCTAGCCAGCAGATCGAAAGCCCGCACCATGGTTCCCTCTTTCTCGCGCAAAACGATCTCGTCCCCACGCCGAAAGATTTCTACTTCCGAACTCTGCACCCGGAACTTCTTCGGCAACCTCACCGCCTGACTGTTTCCCGACCGGAATACCCGTGCCGTCCCCATGCGTACACCTCATTAGTATGTATATACATCTAGTATATACGAAAAGAACCAAGCCGTAAAACGTTCCCCAGCGCCGGGTGCCCCGGGTCTTGCGGTTTTCGAGACCTGGGATTCGCCCTACGACTTTGGGTGTTCCCACTGTCGTCGCCCCGAGGCGGCGGAGTTCGGGGCGGCGCCGGGGACTCCCCAACAATGGATCTCTGCACTGTCGCGTGCAAACCAATAATGTCCGCGAAAGACGAGCCCACCAGGGTAACCAGTTTGAAAGGGGCCAGCTGTGGTTTATCAAGACGTTGTGGTCTAAGAAAGGTAACAACGTGTTGAAAGTTGACAGCCGACCGGCCCAAAACCCTCTAAACTACTCTTCAGGGGTTCCCATGCGGCAAATGATTTGTCTGTTCTGTTTACTCGGCAGCATGTTCGACGCATCGGCACAGCAGGCGATTGATGCCAAGCCTGTGTTGACAACCGCGAAGGCAAGCATCGTTCAGCAAAAATACTGCCGTGCCGTCGCTGATGTGTTTACTGTCTCCCTCAAGCTAAAAATAAGGGTGCACAATTCGTCGAGGTTGCCTGTGTACTTGTTGTGGCCTCTGATACCGTGGGAAGGTAAAGTCGCATCGAGCATCACGAATGCAGAGGCCGGTCATTTTCTTTACGACCAGACGGCGAGCCATTACTTGCAGGATGAGGTACGTTTCAAGCGACTGAAGGTCGAACCCGGCAAAACGGTGAACCTGCAGAGCGGATACGACTTGATCGCGAGACGCGACCCCGCATTCTCACTTCCTGACTCTGTTTCAGCCGGATCATACGCCTTGGTTCTTGTGCTTAGGCCAGAAGAGAGCCCGCCAACTCAGTTGCAGGATTCGGCAACTCTCCAGAGCATAACGATAGACCCCTTTACGGTGGATGTGCCAACCAACCCCAACTTCGTTGACTGTGGAGCTAAGGAACGATGATTGACAAGGTATGAGATCTACAGCCCGGTGGAAATGATTGCAAAATGTTAAGAATAATTAGGCGCGTCGATAAAGTCCTGCTCTTTTTTGTTGCGCTAACTATTCTAGGTTCGGCGATAGGATGCGAGTATTTCCCGGAGTCAACGTTTGACCTAGCGAGTGAGTCGAGGTTGCCGAAATGGATTACCCTCCCCCCTGGACTCACAGACGCCGATGTCACAATTACGATGAACTACTACGTAAAGCCATGGGGTAGGAGTGCGACATTCATATTAAAAGACAAGAAAGAGCAAGTACTGACAAAGGTCAGTGGCAAAACGAGAGGCTTGGGGCCTAACCAACTGAAACATCCTCCGCCAAGATTTCCTCCTGGCTATCCAGCCTACGAAGTAATCACTGTAAACGGCGTGACTGAAATTATCGAACATAGAAAACCGGAGCCAATATTTTATATAACGGATGACCCGGCTGTTTGGAAAGAACTGGGAGTAGGGCAAAAGTAAGAGCGGAATTCCGGGGCTGACACTCCAGGTTCGAGCACTAGCCCGCAGCCAACAGATCCTCCTTCCACAGCGACAAACATCATTTTATTGATGGTGTTTCCACTGCTGCATCATTTGAAGGGGCGCCCTTCCAACCCACCCCACCACCCCAATTACCTCCGTAACTTGAACCCCTGCACCACTGTACCTACGATTCCTATATGAGCTATAAGGCCCTTTTATTCTGCCCGGATGAGAAAACCGCTCGCGTGGTCACGCAGGTTTTGAGTGACCTTGAGTTTCGAGTTGAGCCCTGCAACGAGCCCTTCGCGGCAGTCAAAAGGCTGATGGCCGAACACTTTGACGCCATCGTCGTCGACTGTGATAACGAGCAGAACGCCGCCCTCTTGTTCAAGAGCGCGCACAACTCAGGCACCAATCAATCGTCGCTTGCCGTCGCCGTCGTCGAAGGCCAAACTGGAGTCGCCAAAGCATTTCGCATCGGCGCAAACCTCGTCCTCACGAAACCTATTAATGTAGAGCAATCCAAGGGCACGTTGCGTGTTGCCCGCGGCCTGCTGCGCAAGACGGACGCATCCAAACCGGCGAGCGTAACGCCTCCACCGAATCCAGCACCGCGGCCGGTTGTCACCGCGCAACCCACACGTCAGCCTGCGCCTCCAGTCACAGCATCGAAGCCCGTATTTTTGCCCGCTCAGCCGCCACCATCGCCTATCCCGGCCATGAGCACTACGCTCTTTCAGGCGGAAGAAGAAGCTGGCCCCAAACCAGAGCCGACCGAGGCAGCATTCCTCGAGTCCATACCTGAACCGCTCGAGCTAAAGAATCCGGCCGCCGACTCGCCAACTGCACCAGCCTCAGCCAAGGAATACCCATGGCAGCCGATTTCGAAACCCATGGCCGGCCCGATGACCACTGCTCTTCGCCGCGCCGCCGAAGCCGCCGGAAAATCGGATACTGATTCACCCGCGCATGGCAACGTCTCCAGCGAAGCCGTTCACAGCTCCGAAGCCAGTTCTGAAGCAACCATGGGCCGCTCCTTTAGCAGCGGCATGAGTTCCGCCGCTGCCGCCGCTCCCGCCCGCGAAGCGGTGAAGATCGAAAAGCCAGCGGAGACGCATCATGTGGAAGCGCCAGCCTTCTCTTCGTTGGACATCAAAGCTGCGGAGCCTGCTTCCGGAGGAAGCAAAAAAGGCATCCTGATCGCTGCGGTTGTGGTTTTAGCAGCTGCACTCGGCTATGTAGGCTATACCAAACTGCATCCCGCAAACGAACCAGCAACCCTGAGGCCCGCAGCTCCCGCGCAATCCGCACCGGTACCGCCTCAAACCGTCGTTCCCCAATCTGCAAATCCGGCTCAACAAAAAAGCGGGATCCCAACCGCTGCAAGTCCACTGCAGGTCGAACCAAAGACCGATCAGCGCTTCGAACAAAAATCCGAAGCTGCTCCATCCTTCGAGAAAGCCGCTCCGGAAAAGAAATCAAGTTCCATCGTCGCACCCGACACCGTAATCCGAACCGCAGCCAGCGCGCCAAAAGAAACGATTGATGCGACCAGCAATGCTCCCGCGCCAATGGTGGTCAAGAACCAGGCTCCGGCTCAGCCGCCGGCTCCCGCAGCCCAGGAGCCCGCGCCCGCGCCTGCCCCGACTCTCGTAGCCGATGGCTCGCAGAACGATCAGGCAATTTCCGGCATCGTAAGCTCGCCCGCCGTCAGCCTGCCGCAGCACACCGAAACCGTCAAAGTTTCGCAGGGAGTCTCGCAAGGACTTCTAGTCAAGAACGTGCAGCCCGTCTATCCCTCCGTCGCCCGCCAGATGCGCATTCAAGGCAACGTCGAACTGCTGGCCAACATCGGAAAAGATGGCAGCATCACCAAAGTCAAAGTGCTGAACGGCGACTCAACCCTGGCCCAGGCCGCCATCGACGCCGTCAAACAGTGGAAATATAAACCCTACTACCTGAACGGCGAACCCGTGGAAATCCAAACCCAGGTAACGGTAAAGTTCAAGCTGCCGTAAATCGCAACCGATTCGAATCAGCAAAACGGCGCGGGAAATCATCCCGCGCCGTTCTTCTTGTGAGAGCGACAATTCCCACCGCAATCCAAGCAAGTCGCCCCAGCTATAATAGAGAGATGCCCACACCCCAAAACCGCAGCCAGTAAGCCCAGTAAAAATAGAAGTAAGCCAGATGCTAACTGCCAAGTGCCAAATGCTGACTGCTGACTGCTGAAAGCTCCCATGGACTTCAAACTAATAAGCGACTACAAACCGCAAGGCGACCAGGGCCAAGCCATCGCAGCCCTGACCCGCGGCCTACGCGACCGCGAGCAGCACCAGGTTTTGCTCGGAGTGACCGGCTCCGGCAAAACCTACACCATGGCCAAAGTAATCGAGCAACTAAATCGCACCTCCCTGGTCATGGCCCACAACAAAACCCTCGCCGCCCAGCTCTACCACGAATTCAAAAACTTCTTCCCCCAAAACGCAGTAGAGTACTTCGTCTCATACTACGATTTTTATCAGCCGGAGGCTTATGTGCCTGCTGCTGATCTTTATATTGAGAAGGAAGCGACTATTAACGATGAGCTTGATAAGTTGCGGCTTTCGGCGACTCGGTCTTTGTTTGAGCGCCGGGATTGTCTGATTGTTTCTTCGGTGTCATGCATTTATGGATTGGGGTCGCCGGAGGCTTATTACGGGATGCTGCTTTTTCTGGAGAAAGGGCAGAAGATTTCCCGCGAGGATATTACTCGCAAGCTGGTGGAGATTTTATACGAACGCACGGACGGGGATTTCCGGCGGGGAACTTTCCGGGTGCGCGGGGATGTGATCGAAATCTTTCCTACCTATGACGACATGGCTTATCGCGTGGAGTTGTGGGGGGACGAGGTTGAATCGCTCTCGCAGATCGATCCGCTGTTTGGCACGGTCAAGCAGAAGTATGTGCGGCTGCCGATTTATCCCAAGACGCATTATGTGATGAAGCCGGAGACGCGCTCGCGCGCCGTCGAAACCATCAAGGAAGAATTGAAGTGGTGGGAGGCGGAACTGGAGAAGCAGGGCCGCGTCGTCGAAGCGCAGCGAGTGCATCAGCGGGTCATGTTCGACCTGGAAATGATCAAGTCGATGGGCTACTGCCACGGCATCGAAAACTATTCGCGGCACTTTACCGGACGCCTGCCCGGCGAGCCTCCGCCGACGCTGCTCGATTATTTCCCGCGCGACTACCTGATGTTCATCGACGAGTCGCACCAAACTTTGCCGCAGTTGCACGGCATGTACAAAGGCGACCGCTCGCGCAAGGAAACGCTGGTGGAGTACGGCTTCCGCATGCCTTCGGCGCTGGACAACCGTCCGCTGACCTTCGAGGAGTTCGAGCATCGCATGGGGCAGATGATTTATGTCTCGGCGACACCCGGGCCCTACGAGTTGACGAAATCGGCGGGGGTGGTGGTCGAGCAAATCATTCGGCCGACCGGCCTGGTGGATCCTCCGGTCGAAGTGCGTCCGGTGAAAGGGCAGATCGACGACCTGCTGCATGAAATTCGCGGACGGGTGGCGCGCGGCGAGCGCGTGCTGGTGACCACGCTCACCAAGCGCATGGCGGAAGATCTCTCCGAGTATTACAGCGAAGTGGGGGTGAAGTGCCGTTACATGCACTCCGAAATCGAAACCCTGGAGCGGGTGAAGATTCTGCGCGACCTGCGCAAGGGTGAGTTCGACGTATTGATTGGCATCAATCTGCTGCGCGAGGGCTTGGACTTGCCTGAGGTTTCGCTGGTGGCGATTCTCGATGCGGATAAGGAAGGCTTCCTGCGCTCCAGCGGATCGCTGATTCAGACCATCGGGCGCTGCGCGCGCAACCTGAACGGCCGGGCGATTCTTTATGCGGATCGCCGCACCGACTCGATGATCAAAGCCCTCAACGAGACTGACCGACGCCGCGCCATCCAGGAAGCGTACAACGTGGAAAACGGAATCACACCGGAGTCCATAGTCCGCCCGCTGGATATGTCGCTGGCCGGCATCATCGAGGCCGACTATACAGACTTGACTGGCGGCGAATTCGAAGGCCTTCCCGAATTCAAATCGCAGGGAGAACTGGACGCCTACATCGTGAAACTAGAAAGCGACATGCGCGAGTCGGCGAAGCGATTTGAGTTTGAGAAGGCAGCGAAGCTGAGGGATACGATCAAGGAGTTGCGGACTAAGGAATTTTTGTTTGCGTAGGTAGGGGAGGGGCAAACCGAAGTATCAGTCCCTTGGGAGTGGCATCCGGTTTGTAACACGAGTAAGCTATTGCACAGAGGCAGCTCAAATGACGATCCACGTCGAACTCAAAGCGGAAATAGCGGCGCAGTTGGCTGCCGAAGCCAACGCCCAAGGTCTATCTTTGGAGAAAGTAGCGGAACGGCTTTTGCAGGAGGCCCTGGCTTCACGCTCGATTCTCCAAGGGACATTGTCGGTAGAGAAGTTCCATGGGATGCTCAAATCGCTGGCCTCAGGCTCCGAAGCATTGCCGAACCGGGCGAAAGCTTCTACGAGGAACGCCGCTAAAAAGAATGCAGCTATGAACGAAGACATTTCTGAATTACTTATCACTTATCGGGAAAAGGAGGCGTTCAAATTGTTGCGTTTGCGCATGGTCACCGCCGGCCGGGATACGGAAGGAACGGCTGTAAACGGTTTGTGGCTGGCCCCACTCTATGATGAAGTCAGCAATCCCCGCCGAAGTAAACGAAACTGGTGTAGAATCCCCACCAATGTTCGGAGGCTGGCTTCACTCCTCTACCAGAAATCGCCTCTTGGCTAGCAGATTTTCTCTGTGGTTCAGTATCCGGAGTTCCTCCATGAAGGCAGGGTCCTACCTCAACTCTCGCAAGTTCGTCGGCGTTGTGGCGCTTACTATCTTTGTGGTGGCAGCGGCGAGTGCCGCCAATCCGGTGCCGACGGTGACGGGGCCAACGCATCCGCAGGCGGTGGTTCCTGGGCGCGGTGGCTTTGCGCTCACTGTCTACGGCGCGAACTTTGTTTCAGGAGCTGTGGTGAACTGGAACGGCAGCCCACGCACGACCACTTATGTGTCCGCTCGCGAATTGCAGGCCAAAATTCTGGCGTCGGATGTGGCCAAGAACACGGCGGGGTATATTACTGTGACGAACCCGGCTCCGGGCGGAGGTCCTTCCACTTCGAGCTTTGCCATCGTGGAAGTGCATAAACCGACCAACAGTATTGTGCCAACCTTGCGAGAATACTATCCGCTTAATGGAGAGATCATGCCTACGCAACTACTGCTGACTTGAATGGCGATGGCAAGCTCGATTTACTGGGAGGAGGCGGGGAGGGGAACGTGTATCTGTTCTCGGGCAAGGGGGACGGCAGCTTTTCGCACCGGATCGTCGGTCATAAGTTCTACAACGGAGGGTGCGATTACGCGGGAACGCTTGGAGTGGGCGACTTTAATGACGACGGCGCGTTGGATTTCACCTTCTCCGCCGTGCGAGCGCCAAATTCAGTAAACGCCGTGGTGCGGCTGCGCAACGAGAATGGGACATTCCGCACGAGCGAGCAATTCGGCAAATACAATGGCTGCCCGGATTTTGTGGTCGGGGACTTCAATGGCGATGGCAACCTCGACCTTGCTTTTGCAGTTGGCGGAGAAGCCCTCGTATATGTCTTCTTGGGGAATGGGGATGGAACCTTCCAGCAGGGGGCAACCTATAGCCTTCCCGGCGCTTTCAGTCCTGTGGTTGCAGACTTTAATGGCGACGGAAAGCTAGATTTGTTAGTTGATACAACCGGCGATGGTCTGCAGATTCTACTCGGCAACGGCGATGGAACATTTCAGAACCCACGTACGGTTGTCCCGAGGCGGTCGAACAGTCTGGACTGGGTTGTGGCTTTGGCGTGCCATTCGTGGTCAACGATTTCAACGGCGACGGCAAGCTCGACATAGCATATTGTTCGGGTGCGTACGCTCAAATCGGTGTAGTCCTTGGCAATGGCGATGGCACTTTCAAGAAGCCTATCTACTATCATGCAGGCACGAACTACAGTGCGTGGGCCTTTGCGGTTGGTGATTTCAATTCGGATGGAAAAACGGATTTCATCGTCTGGTACTTTACCGTACCGCCCTACCATCCCTTTTTCGCTATTTTGAAAGGTAACGGCGACGGGACCTTCCAGCATGAGACGACAGTGAAGTTCCCAGATACCTTTGAGGAGCTAGGAATCGTGCCCGGAGATTTCAATTCTGACGGATTGCTCGATTTTGTGATGCTGCCGAATGGTGGACTTCGCGTGTACACCCAGAAGTGAATAGCCGTCCTGTTCCCAGGGTGGCTGGCCCGCCTTTGCGGTTTTGGCGAAGGTAGGAACTCATGCATCGTGCGTGGGGTTTTCGATCTCGCCTCGCCCCCACCGATGGTTGGCGCAAATCGAAGTCTACTTCTGCGCGGAGACAAATGCTGTGACCGCTTCGTCGTTCCCGCCCTAACGAACGACGTGAAGCCGCCCTTCCGGAAACTCGCGTGGAACGTAACCTTCCAATGCAGATCCCTCACTTCGTTCGGGATGACAACTGTTGCGAGATCTGGTTTGGCTGGGAGGTCGCGCTGATCTGCTGGGTCATGCAGAAGCACAAGGTCCCTCCACCGCGCTTCGCTCCGGTCGGGATGACATAGTTATTTTGGTGCGTCGACAACCGAGTTATTTTGGTGCGCTCAAGGTTGGGTTGACAGCATGGCCTCCCACCTTTGCAAAGAACGCAAAGATGGGGCACCCCTCGGTTTGGTCGGGGTGAGAAAAGAGCGAGTGCAGCGATCCTTTGTTAAGTGTCTCCGGCTTCGCCGGGGACTCCGCTGCCTCAGGGTGACGGCGGGGTAGGATTGTGGCGGCGCGACTGAAGCTGAGGCGCTTCCGGGAACCCTCGCGCGGGGGCAGAAACCTCCAATGCAGATCTTTCACTTCGTTCGGGATGACAACCGTTGCGAGGTCTGGTTTGCCGGGAGGGCGCGCTGATCTGCTGGGTCAGACGGGACACAAGGTCCCTCCACTGCGCTTCGCTCCGGTCGGGATGACAAAATTATTTTGGTGCGCCGGGATGACAGAGTTATTTCGGTGCGCTCGAGGTTGGGTTGACAGCATGGCCTCCCACCTTTGCAAAGAACGCAAAGATGGGGCACCCCTCGGTTTGGTTTGGGAACGAAGAACCGCCGGAAGGACTGTTCGCTCAGCGCTTGAGATACCGCGCTGGCGTCAGAATCGGAATGCCCCGCCATGGATGCAAGGCCAGCAGATCGGCGTCTCCTGTGAGGATGAGTTCGGCCTTGCCATTCAGGGCGACTTCGAGAAACTTGTCGTCTTTGGGATCGCGGCATTCGCGGACCGGGTACACGATCGGCACCAATTCGGCCACGCGTCCGAGCAGCCGCAGGAACTGCTGGCGGTCGGCAAGAGTGATGTAGCGGTCGAACTTGGGACGGGCTAGAACATCGGCCAGTTCGTTCATGGTGTTTTCCGAAACCAGCAGAAGCCCGGAATCGGCGGCCTTGCGAACCGCGCCTCCCGGAACGGACGATGGGAGCAGGAGGCGGCTGACCAGGCAGTTGGTATCGGCGACGATGCGCTCGCGGACGCGCATCAATCCTTCAATAACTTCTTCAGAACCGATTCCGTCAGGCCGCGAGCCTTGGCTTGGGTTGCAACTCGATCACAGAAGCGCTGGAACTCCGCCGCGTTGAGGTCCCGAATTCGCTCGTACTCTTCGGCTGACATGATCACGGCGACATCCCGGTTCTGACGACGGATGAGGACGGGTTCGCGCTGGGCCGCATCCAGGAGCGCGGCGAGCCGCTGTTTGGCGTCGGTGGCGGAGACGGTTCGCATAATGTCTATATTAGACAAATTAGACAATATAGTCAAAACGTCTATCTTGAGGGATAACGCCCAGTATCCGTGGGATCGTGGCGGCCCGGCTGAAAGCCGGGCCCTTCCCACGTCTGTTGCGGCGACGGCATGGCAACTCCCGGCGTCCCAGAATGAGGGTCACGCCTGACGAGTCAGACTCAGCGGCTGCGTAGCTTTACTCCGCTGGCCAGCTTGGGGGTGCATGGTCGGCGGGGGGATTTTGGCGGGATTGGGGTGGTGCTTCTTTTTATCTTGGGGGGCGGGGTGTAGTTTTCGACTATGGCGTAGATGTTGAATCGGCCGCGCTTGCGGAGCGGACAAGGGGCGCGGTCTTCGAGGAGGTACCAGGCTTCGCGGTAGTGTTCGAACTGGTTGAGTTCGTCGCCAGGGCAGACGCGGATGGCGTGCTTTTCCGAGGCTACGGCGGAGGGGATGATGTACCAGACGTCGGTGGGAATGCAGTAGACGGCGAGGAAGTCGAAGTCTTCGCGCTCGTATCTTCGATTGGGGCCGTTCACGTGGTAGAGGCTGGCGACGAAGTTTCCGGGCTTCAGGTTGCCGGCCTGGAAGTAGGTGGATTTGATTTGGACGCTCACGAAGTGTCCGCGGACTTCGAGGACGGCGTCGTATTGGGCGGTGTCGCCGAGCGGCTTGGCGATCTGGTAGCCGAGTTCCATGGCTTTGGCCATGAAACGAAGTTCGGCCCATTGGCCTCGCTTTTTGTGGTTGGCGATGTTCATGCCAGAGGTTTTTTTCATTTTGTGCCTGATTTCCTGGGTGATTTGAGTGGTAGGCAATAAAAAAGGCGCGGCCGGTGGGCCACGCCTTTAATTTTGACTCTATATCTAGGATAGCATTTTTGAGGGGGCAAGTACGCCATGTTTTGGAGATTTATATTCGGAATGGGGTCATAGAGTTAGCCGGATTTGGGTGGTTCTGGGGCCTTGACAAGATTTTTGGAGAATGGCGATTTGGGGGTTTGGTGGGTGATTTAGAAGGATGTCCGATGGTGGGAAGTTCCCTCGCAGAGTGACGCTCGTCACATCGGTGTGTGCTGCGAGTCACGGCATTCTCCCTGGCCGATGCGGACAATGGAGGCGGCCGAAAAGGGGGAAATCATGCACCGCGATGAGCGCGATCTTTTGGAGGTTTTGAAGTTCGAACTTGAATTCCTGGAAGCGGGCGGATATGGGCGTTCGCCAAAGACGCCGCGCAGACAGCCGCTGATCTTCGAAGACTCCCTCACTTGTATGAACTACGATTCGAAAGAGAATCGCAATCCGTGCAGCGAGTGCGTGCTGATGCAGCTGGTTCCGCCCGAGTTCAAGCTGGCACAAGTTCCATGCCGCCGTATTCCCTTCAACGAAGCAGGCGAAAGCCTGGATACACTCTACCGGGACGGCGATCAACGCGCGCTTGAGGATGCGGCTCGCAAGTGGCTACGCGCCACCATCCTTCGCCTGGAAGAGAAACAGGTGGATGCAACACGGAATGGCAGCCAGGCGCAGACGCTCCACGGCGAAGCGATTCGAGGAGTGCCGCTGTATCGGGAGCAGCATCCCAAGTGTGCGAACCCGGCGTGTTCGACCGCTTTTCGTTGGTCCGCAGGTGGGAAGTTCTTTCGTTTTCGTCCCGCCGAGGTTTCGAAGACGGGGAGCAATTCCACAGCGGATGCGCCGACGGGAACCCACGGTGTGAAGCACTATTGGCTGTGCTGGCGGTGTTCGCTGGGCTCGACGCTCGTCTACGACGCAGAGTCCGGAGTCGTGCTCAAGCTGCGCTGGGCTGAACTGCCGGCCACGGAAGTTCACAAGGAGTTGGAGGCATAGGAGCTTTGGGCTCCGCGCATTCCTGAGGGATACAGTGCGTTTTATCTATATTCTAACTATCGAATATTCTGATATTCTATGGCGGTGCAAGACGCCCTTCGCCAATTCAAGGCCGAGTTTTTTCAGGCGCTGGCTCATCCCACGCGAATAGCGATTGTCGAACAGTTGCGTGGCGGTGAACTTTCGGCCGGCGCACTGATTGAGCGCCTTGGCATCGAGCAGGCGAACGCCTCCCAGCATTTGGCAGTATTGCGGGCGAAGAACATCCTGGTGAGCCGCAAGGCCGGAAACCAGGTGTTCTACTCCGTGCGCCACCCACTGATCATCCAGGTCCTCGACGTGATGCGCCGTTACTTTCGGGTCCACATGGGTGATGCCGTCGCCTCCCTCAAGGCCATGGAGAAGGCCGAGCAGGGGCGCCGATGAAATTCCCTGAACAATGGGTGCCAGGATCCGTGCGTGCGCTGCGGTCGTACTCAAGAGCGGACTTCGGCGCGGATCTGGTTGCCGGGCTTACGGTAGGTCTCGTCGCATTGCCGCTCGCGATGGCATTCGCAATCGCGTCGGGTGTGACCCCGCAGTCGGGAATCTACACGGCCATCGTGGCGGGCGGCGTTATCTCGGCCCTCGGCGGATCGCGCATGCAGATCGGGGGTCCGACCGGGGCGTTTGTCGTAATCGTTGCGGGCATCGTCGCGAGGTTCGGCGTGTCCGGGCTCGCGCTAGTCACGCTGATGGCGGGCGCGATGCTCGTACTGATGGGGCTTACCGGGCTCGGCGCGGCGGTCAAGTTCATTCCGCGGCCAGTAACCATAGGCTTCACAAACGGAATCGCTTTGCTGATCGCCTCGACCCAGGTCAAAGACTTCCTTGGCCTGTCTACCGGCGACGCTCCGAGTGCATTCCTTCCGCGCCTCGCGGTACTGGCGCGTCACCTGGATACGATTTCCTGGCGGGCGACGGCAATTTCAGTATTCACCCTCGCGGTAGTGCTCATGGTTCCGCGCTTTGCCAAGCGAATTCCCGGTTCGATTGTTGCAATGCTTGCCTGCACCGCCTTTGTCGCCTTCACGGGTCTTCCGGTCGATACCATCGGAAGCAAATTCGGGGGTATACCTACGGGATTGCCTCACTTTTCCGTACCGGCGTTCCGGCTCGATCAGGTGGGCGCTCTGCTGCCCTCAGCGCTGACGGTGGCGCTTCTGGCGGCGGTCGAGAGCCTGCTCTCCGCCGTTGTTGCCGACAGCATGAGCGGCACGCGGCACAACTCCAACGTCGAATTGGTGGCCCAGGGCATCGCCAACATCGCCTCGCCCCTCTTCGGCGGCATTCCAGCGACCGGAGCAATCGCCCGCACTGCGACCAACATCCGATCGGGCGCGCGCACTCCGGTTGCCGGCATCATCCACGCGCTCGCCTTGCTTATTATCCTGGTCGCGGCCGCGCCCCTCGCCCGCTTCGTGCCGCTGGCCACGCTTTCCGCGGTGCTCTTCGTCGTGGCGTACAACATGGGGGAGTGGAAGGAAATCGGAACAATAGTCCGGCTCTCGAAGGCCGACATCGCGGTGTGGTCGGCGACGTTTGCTCTCACCGTGCTCGCCGATCTGACCGTCGCCGTGGAAGTCGGAATAGTGCTGGCAGCTTTGCTCTACATCTACCGGATTTCGCAAACGACGACCGTCTCCTTAGTGACTCAGGAATATATCGAGGATGGGCGACCGCATGTCCTGCAGGACAAGCAGGTGCCGTGGTATGTAGCCATCCTTCGCATTCATGGTCCGTTCCTGTTTGGCACCACGGAGAAGTTAGCGGAGGAGACAAAAGACCTTGCGCTCTTTCCTGCCGTTGTAATCGTCCGGCTGCGCAACATGACGGCGATCGATGCGACGGGGCTGCATGCTCTTGAGATATTTGCCAACCGGCTGCAGAAATCCGGCCGGACGCTGCTGCTTTGCGGGGCTCGCGACCAGCCCGCACAACTTCTGCTGCAAGCGGATTTCCTGCGTCAGGTGGGAAGCGAAAACATCCTTCCTCATGTGGAGGCTGCGCTTCTGCGCGCCCGCGAAATCGCGGCCGCTTTTGGGGGCGTGGGACCTGAGATGGCGGAAGATTTCCGGCGTTCGCGGCTGTAGAAAGAGGCAGCGGGGGGCTGAGAAGTTCAACTTCTCGCGCTGTGTTCCTGTAATAAAATCATCGTGTCGGTTTTTAATCGATCTCCTGGACCTAATTTGGACATTCGACGAAACTGAAGGCGCTACCTGGTAGCGCATCTCATTCCCATGCGCGAGAAAGGCAGAGTCATCGGTGAGCAAGGGTAAGAGGATCACAAATCGGAAGACGATACACATCGAATGGGGTGATTGCGATCCCGCTCAGATTGTCTACTATCCCCGCTACTTGGCTTATTTCGACGCATGTACGACGGCTTTGTTCAAGAAAGCTGGCCTGCCCAAGCGCCAGATGCTGAAGACCTATCAAATTGTTGGCATTCCCTTGGTTGACCTGCGGGTGTCGTTCAAAGCGCCATCGCGATTCTCGGACACCGTCGTCGTCGAGTCTGAAATAACCGAATGGCGCCGCAGCAGCTTTTGCGTTCGCCATAGATTGTCTAATAAGAATGTATTGGCCGTGGAGTGTTTCGAGATCAGGGTCTGGGCCGCGGTGTCGGAGCGCGACCCGGAACGAATCGAGAGCAAACCCGTACCCCGCGAAGTCATCGAGAAGTTTTCCATAAGACGCCTCGCTGGTGCAAAATCGCGCCGAGCCAAACAATGAAGATACGAACGCAAGTAGGAATCATCGGCTCGGGCCCAGCAGGACTTGTACTCTCGCACCTCCTGCACCGGCAGGGCATTGGTTCGGTCATCGTCGAGGCTCGCAGTCGGCAGTACTGCGAGCAGCGCGTGCGGGCTGGCGTCCTGGAACAAGGGACGGTAGACCTTCTGGTGGAAATGGGCTTAGGCGAGCGAATGAAGCGGGAAGGGCTGATTCATAACGGCGTGGAAATTCGCTTCCGAGGGCGAGGGCATCGTATCGATTTCAAAGCACTCACGGGGCACGGGATCACGATCTACGCCCAGCAGGAAGTGGTGAAAGACCTTATCGCGGCGCGGCTGAAAGCCGGAGGGAAGATTTTCTTTGAATGCGAAAGTGTCACTATTCATGACTTTGATTCCCCCGCCCCGAAGATACGATTTCACGATCATGGCGAACCTTCGGAAATCCAGTGCGATTTTATTGCGGGTTGCGACGGATTTCACGGGGTGTGTCGCCCGAGCATTGAAAACGCGCTTAACGATCTATGAGCGGGATTTTCCGTTCGCATGGCTCGGCATTTTGGCGGAGGCGCCGCCGTCTTCCGAAGAACTGATCTACTGCCACCATGAGCGCGGTTTCGCTCTCCACAGTATGCGTACTCCGCAGATCACGCGCCTTTATCTCCAATGCGCTCCGGATGAAGATTTGGCGCAATGGCCGGATGACAGGATCTGGGAAGAATTGCAGAGGCGGCTGACGACCCATGACGGGTGGAGGCTAACGGAAGGGCCTATCTTGCAGAAAGGTGTCACCGGAATGCGCAGTTTCGTGGTCGAACCAATGCAGCGCGGTCGGCTGTATTTGGCGGGAGATGCGGCGCACATCGTGCCTCCGACGGGAGCGAAGGGTCTCAATTTGGCGGTGGCAGATGTTCGTGTTCTGGCCGGCGCGTTGGCCGAATTTTATGCCATCCGGAAACACCCAACTGCTTGAGCATTATTCAGAAACTTGCCTGAGAAGAGTATGGCTGGTGCAACGCTTCTCACTGTGGATGACTTCCATGCTCCACCAGTTCCCTGGTAAAGACAGATTCGAGGAGCACAAGCAATTAGCCGACCTGGATTACCTGACGAGTTCGCGGGCCGCCGCGCAAACTTTTGCTGAAAACTACGTTGGCCTTCCGATGCCATGAATCACAGTACAATCTGTATTGCGTGCCAGAACATTAATCGACACGGTTGACACAAGACATGTCTCTCTTCTGATCCAGGCCAAAGGCGACAATCCCAGTGGATCTGTCGTCGCGTTCCGGCGGCATGAGCCGGGGACCCAGCCGGATTATCTGTACCCTGCCTATCGAGCGACCAGGCTGCGGGCGCCATCTCAGCCGCTGATCTTTCTGCCGCATACTCTTTCTGAAGTCACGGGGCCGGTATTTGGGCATTCCGCTGTTCATGCCGATCGATCGAGACCTCACGTTCAGCACGCGGGGGAGCCTCTGGGCGAGCGCATCATCGTGCGCGGGCGAGTAGTGGATGGGGATGGGCACCCCGTGTCGAATAGCTTGATCGAGATTTGGCAGGCGAATGCGGCGGGACGATATGCACACGCGAAAGACGACCACCCCGCACCGCTCGATCCGAACTTCACCGGGACGGGAAGAACCCTGACTGACAACGACGGATTCTACAGTTTTGTGACCATCAAGCCGGGCGCTTATCCCTGGCGCAATCACGACAATGCGTGGCGTCCGGCACACATTCATTTTTCTCTGTTTGGACCGGCCTTCGTCACGCGGCTGATCACCCAGATGTATTTTCCCGGCGATCCGCTCTTTGCATACGATCCTATTCTGCAATCGATTCCGGACGAGAGGGCACGGCAGCGTTTGGTTTCGAAATTTGATCTGGAAACGACGAAGCCGGAGTGGGCTCTGGGCTATCGGTTCGACATTGTGCTGCGGGGCCGTGAATCAACGCCATTTGAAAAGTAAAGTTAAAGATACGATGGACTTGACGCCGACACCTTCGCAAACCGTTGGTCCGTACCTGCATCTTGGGTCTCACGGACGCATGGAGTATTTCGCGCATCGCGGGCGAGAGAGCGAAGGGCGAACGGGTTGTGGCTCACTTTTCGTGTGCTGGATGGAGAAGGCAAGCCTGTTCCGGACGCGATGATCGAACTGTGGCAGGCAGACTCCGAAGGGAACTACTCGCGGTCGGTAGGTAATGAGGGTGGCGCAGGCTTTGCCGGCTTTGGGCGAATGGCGACGGCGGAAGATGGCTCGTGCACATTTGAAACAATTCAGCCCGGATGCGTAGCCGGGCCGGGCGAAACAGTTCAGGCGCCGCACATCAACGTATCCGATTCTTGGCCGAGGTATTTTAAAGAGATTGTCGACGCGACTTTACTTCGCGGGAGAGCCCGCGAACGAGGCGGATCCGATCCTGGCTTTGGTGCCGGAAAATCGGCGCACGACGCTGTTGGCCCAGCCGGATCCGGCCCGAGCCGGCAATTGGATTTTCGATGTGCGCCTCCGTGGAGAAGGCGAGACCGTGTTCTTCGATGTGTAATCATTCAGTTGAGCCGCCGCAGATTGAAGCATGATGGTGCGGAGCCAAGAATGAGCGGACGCTTGATCGAAAGTCTGGCAACCACGCCGGCCCTGGCCGCACTGTTTTCCGACGAGTCGGTCCTTCAGGCTATGTTGGAATTCGAAAGCGCACTGGCGCGTGCGGAAGCGCGAAGTGGTGTGATCCCGAAGGAAGCCGCGGACGCGATCACCGCTGCCGCAAAGCCGGGCAATTTTGATATTTCGGCTCTCGCCGATGCCACATTTCGCGCTGGAACACCTGCGATTCCGCTGGTGAAGATGCTGACCGACCAGGTACGAAAGACCGACGCGGAAGCGGCGCGATTCGTTCATTGGGGAGCCACCAGCCAGGATGTCGCCGACACCGCGATGTCTCTATTACTCAAGCGCGCAGAACCGATTTTGACCGCCGATCTGTCGCGATTGGAAAAGGCGCTGGCAAAGTTGTCAGATAGTCAAAAAGACAGCGTCATGCTCGGGCGAACCCTGCTTCAACCGGCTCCGCCCGTGACCTTCGGCCTCAAAGCCGCGGGATGGCTGGCTTCGATTCGCCGCGGCAGGCGGCGTTTACAGAAAGCATTTCGAGTTGCGGCCGTGTTGCAGTTTGGCGGAGCCAGCGGCACATTGGCATCGCTGGGCGACCGCGGAATTCCCGTGGCTGAAGCTCTGAGTGTAGAACTTGGATTCGGAAACTCTTCGCCAACGCCCTGGCACACTCAGCGCGACCAACTGGCGACGTTGATCTGTGCTTGCGGAGTGCTGACTGGATCTCTCGGCAAGATGGCGCGCGATATCAGTCTGCTCATGCAGAGCGAGGTGGGAGAAGCGGCCGAGCCCGGCGGTGAAGGCCGCGGCGGTTCCTCAACCATGCCGAACAAGCGCAACCCCACCGCCTGTTCGCTCACGCTCGCAGCTGCGCATCGGGTGCCGGGCCTGGTTGCTTCTTTTCTTTCTGCGATGGTGCAAGAGCACGAGCGAGGCGTCGGTGGCTGGCAGGCGGAGTGGCCGATCGTTGCGGCTGTAGTCCAGTCGACTGGCGTGGCGATCGCCTCCATGGCTGAAGTAGCGGAAGGACTCTCAGTCGACGCGCAGAAGATGCGCCTCAACATCGAGAATACGAACGGAGCGATTTTTGCCGAGCGCGCCATGATGCTGCTGGGAGCAAAGCTGGGGCGAGATGTCGCTCACAAGCTCCTTGATGCGGCCGTTCGGAAGAGTGTGAAGGAGGGCAGGCATCTCGCTGCCGTCCTTGCCGAGACTGCCGAAGTAACAGCCCATTTAGGTCGCGCCGAACTCGATCAGTTGGAAACGCCGGAGCAATATCTTGGGTCGGCAGAGGCTTTCCGGAAAGCTCTGGCATCAGTGGCCGATCGCGAAGACGACGACAAGGAGCAATGATTTGCCCTTCGCTACTATTCACAATGCGCGGATGTTCTACCGACTGCAGGGAAATGCGGGACTGCCCGTCCTGATCCTGTCCCACTCGATCAGCACGGACCACGCGATGTGGGACCTTCAAGTGGAAAACCTGCTCCCACGTTTCCAGATTTTGCGATATGACACGCGAGGCCACGGAGCCTCGGATGCAACAGCGGGTGAATATTCGATTGAAATGTTGGGCAAGGATATTCTCGCTTTGGCTGACCGATTGAAAATCTCGCAATTTGCCTTTTGCGGTTTGTCGTTGGGCGGGGCCATCGGACAGTGGGTCGCCGCGCACGCGCCCGAGCGGGTCACGCACCTAGTACTGGCCAACACATCGCCGCAGTTCGTGCCGCGCACCAACTGGGAAACAAGAATTGCAGCAGTAGTCAAAGGCGGAATGTCGGCAGTCGTCGATGTGGCGATGCAACGATTCTTCTCCCCCGACACGCTCGCAAAACAAGATCCACACGTCGCTTCGATCCGCTCGGTCTTCCTGGGCACTGATCCTGTTGGGTATCTAGGATGTTGTGCGGCCCTTCGCGACATGAATCACGGAGATCTCCTCAAACAAATTAAGAGCTCCAACCCTGGTCATCTCCGGCGACCGCGACGTTGCGACTCCGTGGAACGGGCATGGAGAAAGGCTGGCACAGGAGATTCCGAGGAGCGAAAGCGCTTCACCTGGCGGCGGCGCATCTTTCTAATATTGAGCGGCCACACTCATTTACCGCGGCCCTGCTTGAGTTCCTGCTGCCGCAACCAAATGCCAACGCGGATTCACTGCAAGCAGGATTCGAGGTGCGTCGCGCTGTCCTTGGCGACGCCCACGTCGATAAGGCGATTGCCGGCACGACAGAATTTACCCGCGAGTTTCAAGAATTGATAACCCGTTACGCCTGGGGAACGATCTGGTCTCGTCCTGAACTGGACCATAGAACCCGAAGACTCTTGGTACTGGCGGTAACGGCATCGCTTGGGAAGGTGGGAAGAGTTCGCCCTCCACGTGCGGGCTGGCTTGGCCAGTGAACTGGAAGTGTGCGACTTGAAAGAAGTGCTCTTGCAGACGGCCGTGTATGCAGGCTTGCCGGCGGCAAACACCGCATTTCAAATTGCGGCCGAACAATTTAATAAAGAGTGATTGAGAAAGGCCAACTCTCCGATTCAACCTGAGACATTGCGCCAACACCCAAACATGCGAGCGCAGTTCGCGTCGGCTTTGCGGTTTAACTTTGGGAAGGCCATTCTTGCCGATACAAAGAATGGCGGGGACGACGGGACTCGAACCCGCGGCCTCTGCCGTGACAGGGCAGCGTTCTAACCAACTGAACTACGTCCCCCGCGCTGGTGGGAAAGTACGAGGACAGCTACAAACGATCATCCTTTACCGGAAGCAACCAGAACGAAGTGCCTTGCGGCGTCAGCTCTGGCGTCACTTGCTTCCGCGATCGTGAGCATCAGTATATCATGCGAAATAGAATTCCCTTTGCGTCCGAAGAAGGCATCACAACTCCTCTTGCCGCAAAGTCACAGACATCCTGCCGCATGTTTTTCTTCCTGAATTATTAAAGCTCAAATAAAAATTCTGCGCGATGAGGGAATTGGGCTCCGAACGTCGCTTTCATAAGTGAGCGGGGAAATAAGCTTGTCGGGGCCCTTAGGCGAACGGCTCGCGCCGGGGGAAAGGGGGTCCTGAGTTTTAGGAAGTTAAATACCAATACCTAATTCATTCAGCAGTACACATTCAGGAGTACACAAGGAGAAAAATATGAAACTGAAAACATTCGTCCTCTTCTGCGCGGCGGTTCTTGCCAGCATTCCAATGTCGGCACAGACGACCTACAACTTCACCGCTCTTAACTATCCGCACGCTGCCTTCACTCAACTGCTCGGCATCAACAAGCTGGGAAAAATTGCCGGCTACAAAGGAGCGAGCGTCAATAAGGGATTCGTCGTCCTCGGCGGTAGCCATTTCGTCAGCGAGAATTACCCGGGCTCGGCGCAGACGCAGGTAATCGGCATCAACAACAACGGCGGCACTGCCGGTTTCTACGTCGATAAGGCCAACACGCAGCATGGTTTTCTGGACGACCTCGGCAAGTTCACGAACGTCGACTTTCCGGGCACCACGCTGAACCAGTTGCTGGGCAGAAATGATCTTCACCAGGCAGCCGGCTACTACGCAGACTCCAACGGGATTTTTCATCCTTATATCTACAACGAAAAGGGTGGCGTGTTTGAAGAGATCGTAATTCCAGCGGCCACGGGTGGAGCACAGGCAACCGGGATCAACGACTCGCAAGCCGTGACCGGCTTCTACATTGACGGCGGCAACGTGAGCCATGGCTTCCTGCTCAGCGCTGGAACCCTGACCACGCTGGACTTTCCTGGTTCGACGGGAACCGCGGCTCTGAGCCTCAACAATCTGGGACAGGTTGTGGGGACTTACACCGACGGCGGCGGCGTTCATGGATTCGTGTGGAACAAGGGCACGTTCCAGGAAGTGGATGACCCGAACGGCGCCGGCGAGACTACCCTGAACGGAATCAACGACAATGGAGTGTTGGTGGGCTTCTGGATGCCCAGCGGCAACATTTCCAACGGCTTCATTGCCACCCCGGCCGGCGCGGAAGTCGTCCAACCGTAGCGGCGGTTTGTTCCGATCGGAGTCAAAGCCGCGCCTTGCGGTCCGGAAGTTTTGGACCGCGAGGCGCGGCATATTTTCGTTCGTGACGAGGACGCGGGAAGTTACCTGCGCTCACTTGCGAGGTGGGTTATAATTTCCCCCACATTGAATTCTGGAAAGATCATCTTTCGCTTAATTTCTTAAGCGGGTTGTTTCGAAGTAAACCTTCTCGGAGTCATTTCTTCTCGCGGACACTGTCCAGTTCTGGCGAGGCGGTTACGAAGATAGGGCGAGTTTTACCGGGGATAGAAATAGACCACGGAGTCAGTCCAAACAACAAGGGCACTCTAAAAATGGCTTCAGAGCATCAGTCCGTCACTCGCCTCTTGCAGCAGTGGGGTAGCGGAAGCAAAGAGGCGCTCGACGAGTTAATGCCGGCGGTCTACGAGCAGCTGCACCAGCTGGCATCGCGATGCTTGCGGGCGGAGCGTCCCGACCATACTCTGCGCGCAACCGCACTGGTCCATGAGGCGTATCTGCGCCTGATTGACGCCGACGTGGCCTGGCAGGATCGGGTGCATTTCTTTGCGGTGTCTGCCCGGATTCTGCGCCGCATACTGGTGGACCATGCCAAGGCCAACCATCGACAAAAACGGGGGGGAGGGGCGGAGAAAGTCCCATTCGATGAAGCCATCTTCGTGGGTCCACAAGTGGCAGGTGGAATTGTCGAATTGGATGAGGCATTGCAAAAATTGGCGGTGCAGGATCAACGCAAGAGTGAACTCATCGAATTGCTCTGCTTTGGCGGTCTCACCTATGACGAGGCCGCGGTAGAGCTGAAGATTTCTCCGGCCACGGTGCATCGCGAATTGAAGATGGCGAAGGCCTGGCTGCACCGCGAACTTACCCATCACATTTCCTAGGAACGAGTGGCATGGTTTCTCTTTCCGGCTCCGATCGTTGGCGACAGCTCGAAGCTTTGTTTTCTGAAGCGTCCGAGTTGAAGCCCGACGCACGAGCGGCCTTTCTTGAGCAGAACTGCAGCGGGGACGCTGAGCTCAAGAAGGAAGTTGAGGCTCTGCTGGAGTCGGCCGATAAACCTATGGATTTCCTGGAAAAGCCGGTTGCCGAGGCTGCCCGGCGAATGATGGCGGAAAAACTCAAGAAGACGCTTGCCCCCGAAGCACTTTTCGGCCACTACAGAATTATTTCCATGCTGGGCGCGGGCGGCATGGGAGAAGTGTATCTGGCGGAAGATGTGCGCCTGGGGCGGAGAGTCGCACTCAAGGTTCTGGCGCCGGAACTGACGCACGATGAAAACGGTTTGAAGCGCTTTGAGCAGGAGGCGCGCACTGTTTCGGCGATCAATCATCCCAACATTTTGACCGTCTACGATTTTGGGCAGGTTGATGGTCTGCATTTTATTGCCTCCGAGTTCATTGAAGGATCGACGCTGCGGGAGAGGCTGGTGAACGGCAAACTGGAACTCAATGCCGCCCTGGATATTGCTATGCAGATCGCGAGCGCGCTGGCGGCGGCGCATTCCAGCGGAATTGTTCATCGCGATATAAAACCTGACAACGTGATTGTGCGCAGCGACGGCATTGTGAAAGTTCTCGACTTCGGCATTGCCAAACTCAGCGCAACATGGAAGACAGATACGGCCAGCCGCAAGACCGCTACATTCTCGACCCAACCCGGAATGGTGTTGGGGACGGCGCGATACATGTCTCCCGAACAAGCCCGCGGCGTCGACGTGGACTTCCGCAGCGATATTTTCAGCTGGGGCGCGGTGTTCTATGAAATGGTTGCCGGCAGGTGTGCCTTCGCGGGAGAAACCACCAGCGACGTGCTAGCGGAAATTCTCAAGAGCAATCCTCCGCCTTTGGCGGAGTTTGTTCCCGAAGTGCCCCGAGATGTGGAACGCATCATTCACAAAGTGATGCGAAAGGAGCGCGAGGAGCGCTATCAAACCGCGAAAGAATTGCTGGCGGATTTGCACGACCTCAAGAAAGAGGCGGAGTTTCAGCACCAGTTGCAACGTTCCCCGCAGGGCGGTATTCCGGCCCGTGTTTCGGACAGCAGTAGCGCTCACATGCCAGGCCCGGGAATAAGGGCGGGCGGCATTGGCAAGCTGGACGACAGGTTCGGCGTTCCGCTTGGCAGCTCGCGGACTGCGAAATGGGCGATACTCGCGGTCCTGCTAGCGGCAGCAGTTTTCATCGGTTACCGGGGTCTGCCAAAATCGAGTACGCCTCACGTTCCTCCACCGGCTCATAGCCTTGCGGTGCTTCCATTTCGTAATCTCAAACAGGATCCGGAAACCGATTTTCTCGGATTTTCGCTGGCCGATGCGGTCATCACAAAACTTGGCTACATCAACGCGCTCACCATTCGGCCTTCTTCTTCGGTGGACAAGTATCGCAACCAGGTCATCGACCCACAAAAAGTGGCGGCGGAGTTGAATGTGGACACGCTGCTCACCGGCAGCTTCATTAAAGAAGGAGACGATTTAAGAATTACTACACAATTGATCGGGGTCAAACTGAACAAAGTGATTTGGGAAGATGCGATCGATGTTAAGTACGACAAGCTGCTGACGGTGCAGGATCATGTTTCGCAGCAGATTATCAAAGGTTTGGAGTTGAACCTTTCGCCGGCGGAGGCGGAAAACCTCAAACCGGAGAACCCGATCAATTCGATGGCTTACGAATACGATCTTCGTGGAGTTGATTTGTACGCGCTGAACGAATTCGGAGCGGCGATCAAGATGCTGGAAAAGTCAGCGGCGATCGAGCCGAATTATGCCCCCACCTGGGCGCATCTCGGCAGAGCGTACACCACCAACGCGTCACTAGAGTTCGGTGGACGCGAGGACTATGTCAAAGCACAGGCCGCCTATGAGAAGGCCATAGCACTCAATCCCGCGCTGACGGAACCGCGCATCTACATGGCGAATCTGTTGACCGATACGGGCCGGGTGGAACAAGCGGTGCCCTTGTTGCGATCGGTTTTGCAAAGCAGCCCGAACAGCGCCGAGGCGCACTGGGAGCTAGGATACGCGTATCGCTTTGGCGGGATGCTGAAGGAATCGGTAGCGGAATGCGAACAAGCGCGCCAGAACAATCCTTTGGTCAAGATCAACAGCGCCGCGTTGAACAGCTATTTGTATCTCGGAGATTACGGGAAATTCATCCAGAGCCTGCCGGTGAACGACTCGGTCTACACCCTTTTCTATCGTGGATTTGTCGAGTACCACCTCGGCAACATGGATCAAGCGGCCCGTGATTTCGATCGCGCTTACGAAATGGAACCCAGCTTGTTGCCTGCAAACGTGGGCAAAGCATTGAGCTATTCGATCAAGCACGACAACCGCAGCGCACTGGAGCTGCTGCGGCAGACGGAACGCAAGATTGAAGAGCGGGGAGTCAGTGACGCGGAAGGCATTTATAAGGTCGCACAAGCTTACGCCGTGTTGGGGGATAAAGCTGCCGCGTTGCACTTACTGCGGCACAGCATTGGAGGAGGATTTTTTTGCTATCCATACTTCATGCGCGACCCGCTGCTGCAGAGTTTGCGGGACCAGCCGGAGTTCAAGGAATTGATGAATCAGGCACGGCAGCGGCATGAGCAGTTTAAGGCGACACTTTTTTAGGCGGGACTGTCAGCACTAGCGTTCGGGTCTAACTCAACTAATCATAATCCCATCGTGAAGCGACTTGCGGAGCTTCGCTTCGCGGGTAAGTGAGCACACCTGCTCCACGTGTTCTTTGTTTAGCCGACCCTTTAAGTGCTGCACGCTTCGTTTGACCCCTGTTTCCACGCTCCCGTATGATTAAACCCTTGGCCAGGGGCGGTTAGCTCAGCTGGTTAGAGCGCCTGCCTTACAAGCAGGAGGTCGCAGGTTCGAGTCCTGCACTGCCCACCATTCTCTATAGCACTCCCTGCTAGACTGTCGCGTGCGGCGGCTTATTGTTAATGCGGATGATTTTGGGCTTACTCCCGGCATCAATCGCGCTATTGCTGAGGGGCATTCCCGGGGCGTCGTAACTTCCGCGACTTTGATGGCCAATGGACCGGCGTTCGACGACGCCGTGCAACGCGCCCAGTCTGCGCCCGGGCTTAGCGTCGGCTGCCATGTGGTGTTGACCGACGGCTCTCCCGTACTTGGTGCGCAACGCATTCCAACGCTGACCGAGCGCAACGGACATTTCCGACAAAGCCTCATCCGCTTCGCTCTGTCCGCGATTCGTGGACGGATCGATCCCGACGAGATCGAAGCCGAGGCCACGGCGCAAATTCGAAAGTTGCAAGCCGCCGGCTTGGTCGTCTCGCACCTCGACACGCATAAACACACGCACATATTTCCCCCGGTGTTGCGGCCATTGCTGCGTGCGGCGCGGATGTGCGGGGTCCGAGCGGTGCGCAATCCCTTCGAACCCGCGCCGGCTTCTCTTCTTGCGAAGCAGCCTTGGTTATGGAAGAAATATGGCCAGGTAAAAGCCCTGGGAGTTCTGGGCCACGGATTTCGCAAATCAATTGACGAGGCTGGACTGTTGACGCCCGACGGCACCATCGGGATCGTTGTCACTGGCGCGCTGGATGAACGTTTATTTGCGAGTAGTATGGACAATCTTCCCGAGGGCACATGGGAGTTGGTCTGCCACCCTGGCTATAACGATGCGGAGCTGGGTGCGGTCCGGACCCGCCTGCGCGAATCACGGGCCATCGAGCGGAGGCTTCTCACCTCGCCGGAAGCACGAGAAGGCCTGACAAGAAACGGAATTGAGCTGATTTCCTACCGCGATTTGTCATGAAGTTACTTGCGTAACCCCAAACGTACACGGACTTCGGATACTTCAAACCCAGCAAATTGCCCGTCCAGCGGCGGAAGGCCCAAGGTATGATAGGCCAGCCGCTGAGAAAACAGCACAAGGCACCGAAAACATGGACAAAAGACCGGAAACCCGGGTCGCAACCCAGATCCCGGTACGGGTGTGGGGCATGGACGCCGAAGCCCGTCCCTTCTTCCAGAATGCGAATGCAACGAACATCAGTAGCGAAGGCGCGCTGCTGCTCAAGATCAATCATCTTCTGAAGACAGGGGACGTTATCGGTGTGCAACACGGGCCTAAGAAGGCCCGCTTCAAAGTGGTATGGGTAATCGATGGCGGCGCGGCGCGGAAGATTGAAGTCGGCGTGCAAATGCTGCCCAACCAGCAGAGTCCCTGGCCGGACTTGGTTAGCAGCGAAAAAGCCGCCGTCGCTCCTGGAAAAAATAAGCGGCGATTTATTCGCCACAAAGTTTTGTTTCCTCTAGAAATTGGATTTGAAGATGTCCGCCGAACGCACATGCAGACCAACGCTACTGACATTGGCGGCCGCGGATGTTATGTAGAGACTCTCGTTCCCTTACAACTGGGCACAAAAGTTACGATCACCTTCTGGATGGATTCGGAAAAGGTGCATACCAGCGGGATTGTCCGGGCCAGTGACGGTGGAGTTGGCATGGGAATTGAGTTTACCGCTCTGGACAATCAGGTCCAGGAACGGTTGCAGAAACATCTCGACAAAATGGATGACAGCATTCAGAACCGTGAGGCTGCCAAGGGTGCGGCCAACACGGAATCGTAGCTCCACCTGCCGCGAAGGCTTTTAACCTCTAAGTTCCCAGGGTAAATCAGGTACGTCGCAAAGAAATACACCGTCCAACGGCTTTTTTGCGCGCTTTAGTCTGTTTGCGGTTCCGACTCTCTCAAAATCTGAATCTAACCGTACCGGTCACCATCGAATCAGAAGGCCGAGCAGGCCGCCTTGAGAGGACCGGGATGAAGATTGGAATTACGTGTTATCCAACGTACGGCGGCAGCGGGGTTGTGGCCACCGAGCTTGGCTTGGAACTGGCCGAGCGTGGGCACGAAATTCATTTCATCACCTATGCGCCGCCCATTCGCCTGACCGAGCCTCACGCAAATATTCACTATCACGAAGTCGACGTTTCGCGATATCCGCTGTTCGACTATCCGCCTTACGATTTGGCGTTGGCGACGCGTATGGCGGAAGTCTCAGAACTCTACGGGCTTGATTTGTTGCATGTGCATTATGCGATTCCACATTCGGTGAGTGCATTGCTAGCACGCCAGATGCTTGCGGCTAAACCGAACGGACGAAAGCTGCCGTTTGTGACTACGCTTCACGGGACGGACATCACTCTGGTTGGACTCGATCGCTCTTATTTACCCATCACGCGTTTCTCCATCGAGCAAAGTGACGGCGTCACCGCGATTTCGCAATACCTGCGCGAACGCACCATGCGGGAGTTCGACGTTAAGAACCCCATCGAGGTCGTTTATAACTTCGTGAATTGCGATGTTTATGTGCGCGATCCTGGAGCAGTACAACGCCGTGCGGAGTTCGCTCCCAATGGCGAACGCATTTTGGTGCATTTATCAAACTTTCGGCCAGTGAAGCGGCTTACGGACACGATTGAAATATTCGATCGGGTGAGAAAGAAGATTCCTTCCAAGCTGCTGCTAATGGGGGATGGCCCGGACCGCTCGCGCGCGGAGTGGCTAGCGGTGCAGAAAGGCATTCACGACGATGTGCTTTTCCTGGGCAAGCAGGACAATGTTCACGAGAAGCTGGCTATGGCTGACATTATGCTGATGCCGAGCGAATTGGAATCGTTCGGACTGGCCGCGCTGGAAGGCATGGCCTGCGAAGTCGTGCCCATCGCGACGGACGTAGGTGGCGTGCCCGAAGTCATCACCCACGGGAAGAGCGGTTACCTCGCTGCTGTCGGCGACGTAGACACGATGGCTCGCTATGCGATTGAATTGCTCAGCGATGAGGATCGTCTGCGGGAGATGGGCAAAGCCAGCCGCGCCGCGGCACAATCCAAGTTCTGCAGTGCGAAGATTATCCCGCAATATGAAGCGTTTTACCGGCGGGTGCTGGAACGTTCTTCGTAGAGAGCGGCGGGAATCGAGCCTTCGGTTTGTAGTAAAGGGAGCCGCAAACGAATCAGTGTTCCCTTCCCTTCCCGGCTGTCGATGGTCATCCGCGCGGTGTCACCATACAAAACCTTGAGACGCTCGGCGACGTTGGCGAGGCCAATGCCGGTCCCGCCCAAGCCGCTGGGCTTCTCCAGCAGGATCGCGGAGCCCATGCCTACACCGTCATCCTCGACTTCTACAATCAGCTCGGTTTCGGTTAGCCGGCTGCGCATGAAAATACTGCCGCCTTCAATCTTGGAAGCAAGACCATGCTTGATCGAGTTCTCGACCAGCGGCTGTAGGAGCATGCTGGGCACCATGACATCGAGCGATGCCTGCTCCAGTTCTTTTACCACCCGTAACTTGTCCCGGCCGAATCGCACTACTTCGATATCGAGATAATTGTCGATGAACTCTAATTCTTCGTGCAGAGGGACGAAGGCGTCGCCGCTGCTCAACAAGCGCCGCAGAATGGTGGCCAGCTTAATGATCAGCTCGCGTGCGGTGTCAGGATCGAAACGCACCAGCGACGAAACGGAATTCAGCGTATTAAACAAGAAGTGTGGATTGATTTGATTCTGCAAAGCTTCCATGCGAGCTTGCAGCAACAGGCGCTCCTGCTCTTCGAGTTTGATTTGAATGCGCACGCTGTTCCAAATCTTCAATTCGATTCCGATGGCGGTGATCGATGTGGCGTAAATCGCTACCCACACCCAGGGATTCAAGCCCGCAGGGCTCAGGCCTTCCAGGCTGAACGTGGCGCGAGGCAGGAAGCGCGACAATTCCGTTTGGACGAAGCGCAGCGCCACGATAGTCACAAAAAACATCACCTGCCAGTCAAATAACTTGGGCGTCGGCAAGTTGCGGCGGATCATGCGATACACGCTTAAATCGATAAATGGGGAGAATGACCAGATGTCTTCACGGTCGGGTGCGAGGGTTCGGAGTTGCCCGGCGATGAAGCCACACAGGACGTTGAAGGGCAGAGTTGCCCACTCTCCGTGGAGCAGCGCAGGCAACGCGATGAAAGCGCCGCCGAGCATTCCTGTAAATCTTCCGGCTATTACACCCAGCAGGATCGTGGTCTCGAACGATAGATCACCCGCCACGAAACTTTTCTGAACGAAGCGGATCCAGACCGCGATCGCCAGGGGAATACCAATCCATAAAACGAGATAAATTTGCTGCTTGAGCGAGCGGTCTTCGCGGAACAACAACGACTTGAACTCGACGGAACGGACCAACGTACTAGCCACGGCGGCGGCGACGCCGAGCTTGATCAGCAAATTGACTAGGATTAGGCGTTGTTCCATTTCACGCGAACCGCTGAGGAGAATGTAGCATGCGCGTGCTTTCGCGCGGGAGACCAAGAGTTCTTAACTGCAGAGAACGCAGAGGTCGCGAAAAAAACCTGTTCTTCTCTCGTAATCTGCGGAATGTCTTTTCGATCTTTGCAGTTAGCTTTTCAGCCGTGCCGCCAGTTCCGTCAGCACAGCTTCTATTCCTTCAACTTGGGCCGGACCACCTTGCGCCATATCTTTGCTGCCGCCGCCGCGCCCACCCAGCTTCGCGAGAGCCTCTTTCATCAGCGCGCCCATATCGAAAGCCTGGCCCGGCGTTTGAGCGAATACTAATGTGGGCGGGTCGGAAGTGGAGCCGAGCAGCGCCACGACTGCCAAATTCTGCCGCGTTAATCTTTGCGCCAGCAATTTTACGAATGTCAGGTCGCGACTGGGAAATATGCGAACGATGACCGCACGCCCCATCTGCGGGGTTTCGGCCAACAATTGCCTGGCTTGGAATTCTGCCAATTCTTCCAGCAAGCGCTCGCGCGATTTCCGTTCCGCCCGTGATTCTTCCTGAATTTTTCGTACTTGCTGGGGGATTTCCCACAAGTGGCTCGACAGCAGTCCTGCCGATTCTGCCAGAGTCGCGTAATCGCGCCGCGCAGTTGTGACGGCGCGTTTACCGCAAACGAATTCCACGCGCCAACCCTGGCGGACTTTTTCCGTCTTCCGCAGAAGGATGCCGCCAATCTGGCCGGTGGCCGAGACATGCGTCCCACCGCACGCGGTTAAATCGAAATCGTTCATGTCGATCAGCCTTAATTTTTCCCGTTCGACTGGAGGAATCTTGCGCAGCCCGAGGCTGCGAGCTTCTTCCTGGGTCACGAACCGGATGCCAACAGAACGGTTCTCGGTGACGACGTCATTTGCTAATGCTTCCGCGGCTTCGACCTGCGCCGAGGTCAGAGTTCTCGCGTCTAGATCGATGGAGCACGCTTCCTGCCCCATATGAAAAGAAACAGTAGGAAGATCGAACAGTCGCAAAAAAGCAGCCGAGAGAACATGCTGCCCCGAGTGTTGTTGCATGTGATCGCGCCGCCGATCACGGTCAATCAACCCCTGAATCCGGCTTCCCTTCTGCAACGGCGCGGGAGCGTCGAGGAGATGCAAGATGGTTCCATCGTCAGCCTCAGCAACTTCAGCTACACGGATCTTGCCTGCATCACCGTCGTCAGCCGGGCGGATCCAACCTGTATCGAAAACCTGGCCACCGCTTGTCGGATAAAAGGCAGTGCGATCAAGGACGAGGGCTGGACGAGGATCCGACACGACGTCTAACACCAGAGCATCGAATTCGTAGAGAAAGGAATCGTGATAATAAAGACGTTCAGTCATGACTCTGCTTGAACTAAGTGCTGAAATGCTGAAACTTCAATGCGGCCCAATAATTCCACCGATTTGCCGCGAAGCCGGGGGAGCCTGTGGTTCAACCTCCTTCTGGCTTTCGATGACGTCCAAATACTTCAATCCGGATCCAGTATTGAACAGCACGACCGGATCATCCGGACCGAAGAAAGAACTGGCGCGCAGTTTTCGGTACGCGGCCAGTGACGCTGCTCCTTCGGGCGCGGCGAAGATTCCCTCCACCCGAGCCCACTGCCGGAACGCATCCATGATTTCGTCGTCAGTCACGGCCAAGGCCACGCCACCGCTCTTCTTAAGGATGTCGAGAATCAGATAGTCTCCATAGGCTTTGGGTACGCGAAGACCCGCCGCCAGAGTCGCCGCATCCGGCCAGAAGTCCGCAGTCTGCTTGGCGTCATCCCACGCTTTGGCAATCGGGGCACAGCCTGAGGCCTGCACCGAAATCATCTGCGGACGCTCTGCGCCGATCCAGCCCAGATCCTGCATCTCTTCGAACGCCTTCCACATTCCAATCAAGCCCACGCCACCGCCGGTTGGATAAATAATGCCTTGCGGCAGTCGCCAGCCCAACTGCTCGGCAACTTCATAACCCATGGTCTTCTTGCCTTCGACGCGGAAGGGTTCTTTGAGCGTGGATACATCGAACCAACCTTCTTTGTCTTTGCGCTCGGCGACCATCTTTGCGCAGTCGCTGATCAAGCCATTAACCAGGGTGACGTGCGCCCCATAGCTCTCGCATTCCACTCGATTGGCAAGGGGTACATCCTTGGGCATGAAGATGTGTGCCTCAATGCCGGCGGCAGCTGCGTACGCCGCCAGCGCGCTGGCAGCATTTCCGGCCGATGGCGCGGCTAGTTTTTTAAGTCCATAAGCTTTGGCCATGGTGACCGCAGCCGACATGCCTCGCGCTTTGAACGAACCCGTAGGGTTCATCCCTTCATCCTTTATGTAGACGTTGGGAAACTCGCGGCTGGGCAGCATGGGCGTGAAACCCTCGCCCAGCGACACTGGTTCGGCTTCGGGGAGGACCTCCGCGTAACGCCACATGGAGGGCGTACGCCCGATCAGTGAGGCAGCTTTAAACTTGTTTTTCAGCGCGGCCAGGTCATAGCGGACGTAGAGAACGCCGCCATCTTTCGGGCAAACCGTCTGCGGACGAACGGCGTCAATCCACGCGCCACATTTAGTGCATTCCAGATGAGCTATGGGGGCCACGAGTGAGAGTTTAGCATTGCGAGGAAAAAGGCGTTTTCATCACCGAGGCACCGAGACAACAAGATTTCCCTCGCCTTCGCAAGGCATCAGCCTCACGAAGGCGAGGGTTCACAGCTTAAGGCAGGTAATAACGGAACGACGTAAAGAACATGTTCTCCGTCGCCGAGGGATCTCCACCCGTTCCGCGCCAGGTATTGCGCACAACGTAAGAGTATTGCGGTCCCCACTGCAAACGTCCTTTGGGGCCGTTGTAGAAGCGATACCAGAACCCGATCGTACCTTCAATCACGTCCCGTGTATCGCCGTTACACTTGCCCAGTCCGCCCGGGTTGAACCCGTTGCTGAGAGGCGTGCCCACGGCGCCCACGATTGGGACCGTAACTGTACCGCCAGTGGACGTGTCGACCGTGGTTGAAGTCGCGGCTGGCGGAGTTTCAATTCCGCAACCCGAGTTGTCGAAAAGCGGAGACCCATAACCCACAGGCTTTCCCGATCCATTGATGAACCAATCCCGCGCTTCGTATTCGCCGCCGGCGTTGCCATAAATATCCAAGCGCTTGCCGTGATATTCGAGCGTACCTAAGGCTTGATAGTTGCGCACTGGAACGATCACGCCGTCCGGACGAGCAATCGCATCCGTCAGACCCACAGTTCCGTAGCGGCCAATACCGTTGCCGCCGAAGAAGTGCAGACCGATATCGAACTTCTTATCGATCGTGCCGCGTGCGTTGACGCCGAGGCCGCCTGCGACGGAGTTGTTGTTATAGGCGCCGGTAGCAGAGGGTTTCGTGGCGGCTCCTTCGGGAAATAACCTTGCCCGAAAGTCGGTGACTAAGCCGAACAACTCGTAGTGGCCCCAACCTTTCGGCTCGTAAGCAATCTTGGTGATCAGATCGGGCATGGCATTGAACGAGTAGTTTGCAGTCGCGTTGTACAAGCCGCCGCCCGCTCCTTGTTCGCCGATCAGGAAGTTCGTGGTGCTGCCGTGACCGCCCAGCGTGACCTGTGGGTTCTCCACGGAGAACGCCAGCCAGAGATTGTTACTGAGGTTCTTCGAGACACGGAAGCCAAATTGTCGCGCCCAGCTGAAGCCAGCCGTATATTGCGCGTCGATCGTCATGGGCAATGCCTCACTGCGATTGTCCACGCCCTTCTTCGTTTCGGTGACCAAGCTCCACATTTGGCCGCCGGTAAAAGTCCAACCGCTGTTCAACGCCGCCTGCCCCCAGAGCTGCCGTTGGCGAAGCGAATAGCTGTTGCTCTGGTTATTGTTCGAGGTAACGCCTGACGACAGGAAGTCCGACTCGTAGTAGCCGGTCATCTTCATGTTGTCGAGTTTTCCTTCGCCAAGCAGGGCGATACGCGACTGCCGCCCTGATCCGTAGAACTCGGACATGTGGCTCTGCGACGCACCGCCGAACGTAACCGCGTTGAAGGGAGTGTTCACGTCCGCGCCCAAAGCATGCGAGCGCCAGACGGTTTCAGCCGCCAGGAATCCGCCGGGAGTAATCGTGATCCCTTTGTAGTGGATTGCCAGTGGGCTTTCCAAGGCATCCTTCACGTTCTTTTGAGTTTCCTGCAACGAAAGCGCCGAGTTGGTCGCATTCTGCTTCAGGTCACTCACGTCGGTCTTGACAGAAGCGACATCCTGCTGCTGTTGGGTGCTTTGAGACGCCGCCGCATCTGCCTTCTGCTGGGCATCCGTGGCTGCGCTCTGGACTTGATTCACCTGCTGCTGCAATTGCTGAACGGCCGCATCGCGGTTCTGCAATTGCTGCGTCAACTGTCGAATCTGCTGTTGCTGCGCATCGATCGCCTGCTTCATCTCGCCGAGCTGGGTCGAAATGTCGGACGCAGGCTTCGCGGCAACCTTTTTCTTGCTGGTAGTTTTGCTGCCCGTGGTCGTAGCTTGCGGTGCCGGCGCCGCGAAAGCTCCAAGTGCAAGCGACATTACGACCGCTAAAGCCATTACTTGCTTCATTTTTCCTCCACAATTTCTTTTGAGATGGATTACCGAAACTAACACCCGTGCTCCTCCCCTACGTGTTGCGGATGATTCTTTGGGACTGCTGATGCTAGCGGTGATTTGTTACAGAATTGTGAATATCGTGTGAACGTTGAATGAATTGGGCCAAATGATCCGCGGTGTTCTAGCAGAAGTCCTGATTCAACTCACGCTGTCATCTTGATCGAAGCGAATGACCATGCATTTTGTTTCTCGCATACACGTCACGCGAACTTTGCGGCACCCGAAACTCCAAGTAAAGCCACCACTCAAACTCGCCACTCCTTCGACTCCCGAGTTGTGGCAAACTCTTTCTGCGGGGGTGCAATGAACATTTTTGAGTTCACGATCCTGGTGGCTGCAGGATCGTTTGTGGCGGGTCTGCTGGGTTCACTCACAGGACTCGGCGGCGGAGTCGTTCTCGTCCCCTTGCTGACTCTATTTTTCAAAGTCGACATCCGCTACGCCATTGGAGCCTCCCTGGTTTCTGTGATCGCAACATCGTCTGGGGCGGCTGCCGCCTATGTGAGAGAGGGATTCTCCAACATCCGCATCGGGATGTTCCTCGAAATCGCAACCACCTGCGGCGCCCTGGCGGGAGCATTTTTGGCGGCGTTCGTTTCTACCAAAGCGTTGGCCCTCATTTTCGGCGCCATGCTTTTGTACTCCGCCTACCTCTCGCGCAAGCCCCGTTCCCGCGCCGCGCGTAACTTGCCACCTGACCCTATGGCAACCCGCCTGCGGATGAACGGCGATTTCCCTTCCGAAGAGGGCGGACTGCGCCACTACAACGTGCAGAGCGTACCCACGGGATTCGGTCTGATGTTCGGCGCGGGCGCGCTGTCAGGCCTGCTCGGCATCGGGTCGGGAGCAGTCAAGGTCCTCGCCATGGATCAAGCCATGAAGATTCCTTTCAAAGTCTCGACCACCACCAGCAACTTCATGATCGGAGTTACTGCCGCCGCAAGTGCCGGAATTTATCTGAACCGCGGCTATGTCGATCCCGGCCTGTCGATGCCGGTAATGCTTGGAGTCCTGGTCGGCTCCTTGCTAGGCGCGCGTATTTTGATCAAAGCTGAAACCAAACAGCTTAGGCTGGTGTTCAGCATCGTGATCGCCGTGCTGGGCATACAGATGATTTACAAAGGGCTGACGGGAGGAATTTGAGGGAGCTGAAGTTTGCGAATGGCGGGCGATGTTCTACGAACTCAACTAGCATCCATTTCGAAGGCAGCAGATACGAAGACAGCAAGTGAACAAAAAGGCAGGCTCGAACCATGGCGCAAAACCAAAACTGGACCGACCACAAAATTGAAGTGATCGTCGGAAATCTTCTGCGCACCGGCGTCTCCCTCTCTGCATTCGTCGTGCTTTTCGGAGGAGCGATCTACCTAATCCGCCACGGCCGCTCGCCCGCCGACTACAGAATATTTCGGGGCGAACCCTCTGAACTGAAGAGCGTGCCCGGCATCGTCCGCGACGCATTCACCTTTCATGGGCGCGGCATAATCCAGTTGGGACTTCTCTTACTGATCGCCACTCCAGTCGTCCGCGTGGCCTTCTCCATCTGGGGATTCGCCGAAGAGCACGACCGCCTGTACATGGCCTTCACTGGCTTGGTCCTCGTCATCCTCCTCTACAGCCTTCTGGGATCGGGGTCGGCATTCTAGCTTTCCTCCCAAAATAGACTCGACGGAGTTCAGCAGATCTACAGACCCTGCGCTGGCCTTGCTCACCAAGAACCTGGAAATACACTGGGCGCACAGGCCGAATGCAGGGCAACCTAGTCCATACAGGTGCCGAGTGAACTTGTTGCGCCGCATGAGAGGGGACTCATGAAGGTCTTGGTGGTGGAATCCGAAGAAACTGTCTTGAAATCTACTGGCGTCATGCTCACTAAGCTCGGCTACAAAGTCGGACTGGCGCCCAACTGCAACGAGGCCCTCCGCCTTTATAACAGCCAGGGGCCCCACGACGTTGTTCTCATCGCTATGAAATTCGTGCGCGGTTCTAGCGCCGGCGGCACAAAATTCATCGACGCCCTCCGTCAAAAAAATCCCGCCCAGAAATTTGCCTTTATCACGGCTTCACCAGTTTTGAAGAAACCATTCTCACTCCAGGAACTGGACGATTTCATGGGCGCCTTTCGCCGCCCCGCCGGAAGCCGCTTCGAGTAGCTGGTCCTCTAATCGCGAAGGGCATCGGCTTCACGGCCCGGTTGAACCGGTCACCGTGCCCATGTTACGGTAGTGAGTTTCACCATCCCAGCAGAGTTTCCGCTGCTACTGACCGAGGGGCCATTGTCCGCTGTCCATTCCACCGTGCCGAGCGCTACACCGAGTGTGCGCAAGACTGCGCTGAACGCGGTCCATCGCCAGATGGGCGCGAAGATGGTCGAATTCAATGGCTGGGACATGCCGGTGGAGTATCCCTCGGCGGGCGGCATTATGGCCGAGCACAAAGCGGTGCGCGCCAGCGTCGGTATTTTCGATGTGTCGCATATGGGCGACATTCGGTTGCAGGGGCCGCAGGCGCTGGCCGCCGTCCAGCATATCTCCATGAATGATGCGGCACGGCTCGCCATCGGACAGGCGCAGTATTCGGCGCTGCTCTATCCCTCGGGGACGTTTGTGGATGACGTGATTGTCCATCGCCTGGGCGAGGACGATTACCTGCTGGTAATCAACGCCGGGACGCGCGAAAAGGACTTCAACTGGGTGCGCGATAACACACGCCAGTTCGACTGCAAGGTCGAACATTTGTCCGACGACTTTACCCAGATTGCGATTCAGGGGCCAAAAGCGGTGGACCTGCTCCAGAAGCTCACCGATGCGAGTCTCTCCGCCGTCAAGTTTTATTGGCTGACGCATGGCACCGTGTGTGGATTGAAAGATATCCTGATCGCCCGCACCGGCTATACGGCGGAAGACGGATTCGAAATCTATGTTCCCTCCGATGAGGCAACTAGCGCCATGGTGTGGAATGCATTGCTCGATGCAGGCAATGAATTCGGCGTTGTGCCTTGCGGACTGGGGTCACGAAATACTTTACGGCTTGAGGGCAGCCTATCACTCTACGGACACGAAATTTCAGATACGATAAATGTTTGGGAAGCCAAGCTGGACCGCTTCTGCAAAATGGAAAAGCCGGACTTCATCGGCCGCGCGGCGCTGGAGCACGCGAAAGCCGCGGGCCCGAAGCGAACGCTGGTTGGACTGGAAATGATCGAACGCGGCATCGCCCGCGATGGCTATAGGGTTTTGGACGATGGCGGCCGGGAGATTGGCTACGTCACCAGCGGATCGCCAGCACCGTTTCTGAAGAAGAATATTGCGATGGCGTATGTCCCGCCGGAATTTGGGAATGTGGGATCGACGGTGAAGGTCGAAATCCGCGGCCAGGGCGTGACAGCGGCGGTCGTGGGGACGCCGTTTTATAAGCGTCCTAAGAAGGTTTAGGAAAAACCTTTACCACAGAGGTCACAGAGGTTTTGAATTCAAAAGCTAAGGGCTAAAAGCTAGGAGCTAAGAGCTGCATGTCTTATCCGACCGACTTCAAGTACACCAAAGAACATGAGTGGATCAAAGCCGATGGCAACGGCAAAGAGGCGACCATCGGCATCACTGCGCACGCGCAGGAATCGCTGGGCGACATCGTCTTCGTCGAACTGCCGAAGGCGGGGGCGGAAATCACCAAGGGGAAGACGTTCGGCTCGGTCGAGTCGGTCAAAGCAGTTTCAGATTTGTACGCACCTGCGTCGGGCACGGTGAGCGCGGTGAACGGCGACTTGGCGACAGCTCCGGAGAACATCAACAAAGATGCCCACGCCTCGTGGATGCTGAAGATCACGTTGAAAGATCCAGGCGAGTTAAACGGGCTCCTGTCAGCTGCCGACTACGAGAAATTTGTTGCGGAAGAAGCCGGGCATTGATTCGACAGGCTGCCCTTTGTTTGCCAAACCGTACCCATGGTTTGTCGTTCCGAGCGAAACGAAGGATGGGTGAGGAATGACGAGCAGGTAAAAAGTCAGGTTTTCCAAGCGCGCTGCGCGATTTCGCAATCCAACTGGCCCCGAATTCCATCTATTATTACTTATGCGCTATCTACCAAAATCTCCCGCCGACCGCGAAGCCATGCTCAAAGCCATTGGCGTGCGGTCGATCGATGACTTGTTCGCACCCATTCCGGCCGAGTACCGGTTGAATCGCGATCTCAAAGTTCCTCGCCAGATGGCGGAGTCAGAAATCGTGGACTGGTTCCGCGACCGCTCTCGCGAAACCGCCGACGGCTACGCAAATTTCCTGGGTGCCGGCGCCTACTACCACTATCGCCCAGTCATCATCGATTCGCTGATTTCGCGCGGCGAATTCCTAACCGCCTACACTCCCTACCAAGCCGAGATCTCACAAGGCACTCTGCAAGCCATCTTCGAATTCCAAACCATGATCTGCGAATTGACCGGCATGGAGGTCGCCAACGCTTCGATGTATGACGGTTCGACGGGGGCGGCTGAGGCTGTAATGATGGCTGCCCGGATCACGGGGCGGGATGCGGCCGTAATTGCTCGTAGTGTGCATCCGGAGTATCGGGAGGTTTTGACGACCTACGCGCACCATCAGGGGATGCCGTTGTCGACGGTTGGATTTGGCGGCGATGGGCGATTGGACTTGAATGCTCTGGAAAAAGCGATTACTGCCGACACGGCCTGCGTGCTGATTCAGTCGCCGAATTTTTTTGGCACGATTGAGGATGTGGCGGCGGTCGCGGAGATTGCTCACAAGCATGGGGCGCTGCTGGTGGTTTCGATTGCGGAGGCGGTTTCGCTGGGGATTGTGGAGCCGCCACGAGCGGCAGACATTATTGCCATGGAAGCGCAATCGTTTGGCGTGCCGCTTGGTTTCGGCGGGCCTTATTGCGGGGTGATTGCTACACGCGAACAATTCGTGCGGCAGATGCCGGGACGGTTGGTTGGGCAGACCACCGATCGAAATGGCAAGCGCGGCTTCGTGCTCACTCTGGCTACCCGTGAACAGCACATTCGGCGCGAAAAGGCTACTTCGAATATCTGCACCAATCAGGCTCTGGTGGCCTTGATGGTGAATATTTTCATGACCATCTATGGCAAAGTTGGGCTAAGAGAGTTAGCGAAGCAGAACCTGGCGAAAGCTGCGTATGCTTCTCAGCACTTTGGCAAGCGCGCGAAGGTATTGTTCTCGGGGGCGCCGCGGTTCAATGAGTTCGTCGTGCAGACGGACAGCGATCCGTACACGATCAACCGGCAACTTCTCGACCATAAGATCGTGGGTGGTTTGCCGCTCAAAAAGTTTTATCCGGAACTGGGCAATGTCGCGCTGTGGTGCTGCACGGAGATGACGACTCGCGCTTCGATTGACACCGCGGTTCGGTTGGTGGCGGAAAATGAAGGCGCGGTGAAATCCGCCAAACAAGAAGTGGATGTGCAGGAGGTGGCGCGATGAAGCATGAGACTCGTAAGGCCACCCAGCAGGTCAACCAGAATGAGGGATTGATTTTCGAGAAATCCTCCGCCGGCAAAGCGGCATGGAAGCTGCCGCCGCTTGATGTGCCGGATGTCGACCCGGCTCGCCTCTTAGGTTCCAGCGTAAGAAAAGATCTGGGGCACATGCCCGAAGTGAGCGAGATTGAAATCATTCGCCACTTTACTCGGCTTTCGACGTGGAACTACGCCATCGATTTGGGAATGTATCCCCTCGGTTCTTGCACGATGAAGTACAACCCGCGGGTGAATGAAGTGGTTTCGCGGCTGGATGGGCTGGCGAATGGACATCCGTACCAGCCGGAGGTGGTTTCGCAGGGAGCGTTACTTATCCTGAAAACGCTCAGTGAATGCCTGATCGAAATTACCGGTATGGACGCGATCACGCTGCAACCGGCGGCGGGAGCGCATGGAGAATTCACCGGGCTGCTGATGGTGCGGGCCTACCATCAGTCGAAAGGCGCTCCACGCAAGAAAGTCTTGATTCCCGACTCGGCGCACGGCACCAATCCTGCTACGGCTGCGATGGTGGGATATTCGGTCGAGAACTTGAAATCGAATGCGAACGGCATGGTGGATGTGGCGGCGCTCGCCTCACAGATGAACGAGGATGTTGCGGTGTTGATGCTGACCAATCCCAACACGCTCGGCGTGTTCGAGCAGGACATCCACAAGATCGCCGACATCATGCACGCCAAGGGTGGATTACTTTACATGGACGGCGCGAACATGAATGCGCTGGTTGGGAAGGTCCGTCCTGGGGATTTCGGCGTCGATCTGATGCACTTGAATTTGCACAAGACTTTTTCTACGCCTCACGGGGGTGGCGGACCGGGTTCCGGACCCGTTGCCATCAAGAGAATTTTGGAGCCGTTTCTTCCTACGCCGGTGGTCGTTACGAAAGCTGACGGATCGCTTGGCTTCGATTACGACCGGCCCCAGTCGGTGGGCCGGGTGCGGGCGTTCTACGGCAATTTTGGAATGTTTGTGCGGGCACTGGCTTACACATTGGCGAACGGGCCGGACGGTTTGCGCCAGACTACCGAGGACGCAGTTTTGAACGCGAACTACATTCGCAAGGGTCTCGAAGGCGTTTACGATTTGCCTTACTCCACGCCCAGCATGCATGAAGTGGTCTTCAGCGACAAATTGCAGGCGAAAAAAGGCGTGAAGACCATGGACATTGCCAAGCGACTCATCGATTACGGTTTTCATCCTTACACGACGGCGTTTCCTTTGATCGTGCCGGGCGCATTGATGATCGAACCGACGGAGAGCGAGTCTATCGAGGAGATGGATTTGTTTATCGAGGCGATGAAGTCGATTGCGGAGGAAGTGGAAGAAGATCCGCAAATGGTGTTGGCGGCGCCGCACACTACGCGAGTGTCGCGACTGGATGAGGTTGGGGCGGCGCGCAAGCCGGTTCTACGGTGGAAGCCCTCCCTGTGAGTCTCAGTTCGCAAATGCATACCTAATCGTCTAACTGGACTGAACAGCCGATCGGCCGTTCCCAGGCTAGATAGGCTGGCTTCGTGACCATTCGTGACCAAAGAGATGCTGGGTGAAACCCTTTCTCTGTGCCCGTCATGCCCGCTGTGGTTAAATCTTTCTATTGCCTGTCCCCGCAAAACCTAAGAACAACGCTGGCCTGTTCACTTCGCCGGAGAAGCGGAATCTTGTTCTTTCTCTTCTGCTCGTAATGGCCACGCTGGCGGTCTATAACCCGGTGAACGGGCATGGTTTCGTCAACTACGATGACGATCGCTATGTCACCGAGAATGCGCACGTTCGCGCTGGCTTCAGTTGGAATACGATCGGTTGGGCGCTCACTTCGACCGAGCAGGCTAATTGGCATCCGCTGACCTGGCTCTCGCATGCGCTGGATTACCAACTCTTCCATCTCAATGCTGCAGGACATCACTTCACCAGTTTGCTGATCCATGCGCTCAATGCTGCTCTGCTGTTCTTGCTGCTGGTTTGGGCTACGGGCCGAGTGGGAAGCAGCCTGCTAGTGGCGGGCTTGTTCGCGCTTCATCCCATCAACGTGGAATCGGTTGCCTGGATTTCCGAACGCAAGAACGTTCTCAGCACTTTTTTCTTTCTGGCGGCAATCGGCGCCTATGGCTGGTATGCACTCAAGCCGAACTGGAAGCGGTATGCGGCGGTTGCGGCGTTGTTTGCTCTGGGGTTAATGGCGAAGCCGATGGTGATCACGTTGCCCTTCGTCTTGATCCTGCTGGACTACTGGCCGCTGGGCAGGATTCAAGGGAGTCCGGAATTCGCGATGCCTGTACCGCAGAAGGCTATGTCGGGATTATTGCTCGAGAAAGTTCCACTGCTTCTACTCTCGGCTGCCAGCGCGCTGATCACGGTGAGAGCGCAGCAGGCGGGCGGATCGATTCGGTCGATGCTGCAGATTTCGCTGGGAGTGCGCATTGAGAACGCGCTTGTGGCCTACGTTCTATATCTGTGGAAGATGGGCTGGCCGGCGCGTCTGGCGCCGCTTTATCCTCATCCGGGAGATTCTCTGCCGGCGTGGCAGATCGCATTGTCGCTGGCAGTATTGATGAGTATCACTGCCATCGTTCTCAAATTCCGCTCGAAGCGGTACCTGCTGGTGGGATGGCTTTGGTTCCTGGGAACTCTGATTCCAGTGATCGGCCTGGTCCAGGTCGGCGATGCCGCGATGGCCGATCGCTACGCATACATTCCACTGATCGGAGCCTTCGTCATGATCGCCTGGGGTCTCGCGGATCTGGCCGACGCACTGAAATTCGGCCTTGCTTCGCGCATGATTCCGGTGGCGTGCGTTCTGCTCGTCCTCGGATTCGCTACGCGGCGGCAGTTGAGTTACTGGGCGAACAGCTACGATCTTTGGTCGCATACGCTGGCCGTAACCGCGCCCAACTTCATAGCGCAGGACAATCTGGGTGGTGCGCTGCTTCTGATGGGAGAGCCTGATCAAGCCTATGCGCATTTTCAGGCAGCGGCCGAGATCAATGCTCACGATCCCATGAGCCACTCCAATATCGGCGCCTACCTGCAGCAACATGGTCATCTTGAAGAGGCGGTGGCTCAGTACAAGATTGCGGTCGGTTTGACTTCGGACCCTGGACTTCTAGCCACGACCTACGCCAACCTGGGCTCCGCGTATCGGGACTTGGGCGAGGATCGGCAAGCTCTTCAGAGTTATGACGAGGCGTTGCGATTGAATGCGAATCAGTTCAATGCGTTCCTCGGCCTGGGTGTCCTGCAGGAAAAACAGGGCAAGCTGGACGATGCCATTTTAAATTATTCGCGGGCGGTGGAGATTGCACCCAGTGCGCCCGGCTATGTGCGCCTGGGGCACGCCTTGCAGCGTGCCGGGCGGCGGCAGGACGCCGTCGCAGCTTACCGGGCTGCTTTGGCAATTTCTCCTGACTTAAAAGAAGCCCAGGATGAGGTCAATGTTTTGAGTGGCGCTCAGCCGTAGAGGGAGGCCGGTTCTCCGATTTCAGGGATAACCGGCCGCTCGTCGAAGTGGCAATTTCTACTTCTTTGCCATCAGCGCTACGGTAGCCTCGGTGTTTTCCCAGCTGATGTTCAGGCTGCAATGGCCATCCATCGAAGCCAGGTTGATGGTGAAATTTTCGACCGGCGACGATGTCGCCGATACTTTCATGTCTGTCCGTACCAGTTCGTCGCTCTCGTACTTGTAGGGAATGCCCCATTCGCCGGTTTTCTTGTTGACGATCAGTGTCCATTTATCGGCGTTCGGCACAGTGAAAATTGTGTAGTTGCCGGCGGGGACGGTCTTGCCGCCAACGCTCAGATCGCCCTGCGTGACGAAGGTTGTGGCTTCATTGGCGCCGGTGCGCCAGACTTCGCCGTAGGGAACGAGGTCTCCGAAAATCTTGCGGCCCTTGGCGCGGGGGCTGGAGTAGGCGATCGTGACGGATTTGCCGCCGATTGAACATTGCGTCTGGGCGGCGGGGCTGGGACGGCTCTTTTCCTGACAGACTGCGGCCAACGTAAGTGCGAAGATGGCCATGGTGACAAATGCGGCTCGTTTTTGCATGAAGGTCTCCTTGTGGTTGGTAGGAATCAGCATTCAGCACTCAGCATTCAGGTGGGCTCTTTGGGCCACTGTGCGATGGAATCTGAGGGCGAGTGCTTAGACGGTATCGGGCCTGCTTCGGATAGCAGGGATCCTGAAGCTTCCAAACTAAGGATCGGCTGAATGCCGAGTGCCGACGGCTCGGGGTTACAATCTTTCCATGCCGGTATTCAACGAGAAACAAGAAGAACTGGAGCACTACGAAACCATGATGGGCGTGCCGCGCGGACGGCTCGCGGTCACCATGGACATGATTACCGATGCGATGGCGCTGGTGGGACAGCACGGGGTCTATTGCCAGAGCCAGCGTTGGCCGGGCAAGCCGGTCATGGACATTCAGATGGTGATGAAGAATTTGACGGACGCGAAAGAGTTGATTCAGAGCGTGATGGAGAAGTTGAAGCAGACAGACTGATGGGGATGTGGTGCGGGCGCCCTCGCCCGCGAAGCATTTTCGGCGCGCCCACCGAGTGGTAATTACAAAATCGCCCATTCCGCGACACCAGCAATCCAGAATCGTTCTATGCCAGCGTGTACTTTCCACGCTCGATGATCTTCTGGGCGATCTGCTGCCGTAACTCAATTGTGTTGAAAGGTTCGTGCTTGGCCAGACGGCGCAGGATGGCTAGCTGAGTTCGCAGCATGTCGCCTTCGGCTACGGCAGCAATGACTTTCTTTGCGGCGGCTTCGATCTTCTCCATCGCGTGGGAGAGATAGACGCGGGTCATAGCGATCGGAAGAGCGGCTGCGGCTTCGCCCTTTGTCTCGGCTATCTTTTGAGCGCGCAGTACAGCGGATTCCATGGCGTAGGTTTCGATGACCATGTCCGCAATGGCTCCCATAACTTCCTGCTGGTCTTGGATTGCCTGCATATATTTCTGAGTAGCGGCTCCGGCGACGAAGAGGCCGAGCTTTTTGGCTTGGGCCTACGAGTTTGCGCTCTTCTGCCAGCGGGCCTTCGAGGTCTTCGCCAGCGGACGGGCCGGAGAGCACTTCATCCATCAGTTTCTTGATGGCGGGCATCAGCGGCAATTGCCCGGACATACCGCGCTTCAACAGAAATCCGGTGATGATCAGGCGATTGATTTCGTTGGTGCCTTCGAAGATTCTGTTGATGCGGGCGTCGCGGTAGGCGCGCTCGGCGGGATATTCTTCCACAAATCCGTAGCCACCGTAGATTTGGACAGTTTCGTCGACGACGAAGTCGATCATCTCGGAGCCCCAGACTTTGATGATGGAGCATTCGACGGCATACTCTTCGATAGCTTTGCGAATTTCTTTGGCGGCGTCTGCGCCGGATTTGTCGACCTCGTTCAGCGCGACGTCCATCATGCCGACCGTGCGGTAGACCATAGCTTCGCCGGTGTAGATGCCCACTGCCATGTTGGCGAGTTTTTCGCGAACCAGGCCGAAGTCGGCGATGACTTTATTGAAAGCCTTGCGTTGCTTGGCGTAGCCAATGGCGTTTTCGAGCGAGACGCGCGCGCCGCCGACGCACATGGCTCCCAGCTTGAAGCGGCCGACGTTCAGAATGTTGAAGGCGATTATGTGGCCTTTGCCGATTTCACCGAGCACGTTTTCTGCGGGCACTTTGCAGTCGTTGAGGATGATAGGGCAGGTGGAGGAGCCGCGGATGCCCATCTTGTGTTCTTCGGCGCCGATGGAGAATCCAGGGAAAGTTTTCTCGACCAGGAATGCAGTGAACTTTTCGCCATCAATTTTGGCGAAGACGGTGAACAGATCGGCGAAGCCGGCGTTGGTGATCCACATTTTTTCGCCGTTGAGGATGTAGTGTCTTGCCATCCTTAGAAAGCTCGGCGCGGGCGCGGCAGTTGAGCGCGTCGGATCCGGATGACGCTTCCGAAAGTGCATAGGCGCCGATGATTTCTCCCGCGGCGAGGCGAGGAAGATATTTCTTTTTCTGATCTTCTGTACCGAAGTAGACGATCGGCAACGTGCCAATACCGGTGTGGCCTCCCCAGGTGGTGGCGAAACCGGCGTACTTGGCGATGTGGTCGGCGATGACGGCGGCGGTGACTTTATCCAATTCCATTCCGCCGTAGGCTTCGGGAATTTCGGCGGAGCTGAGGCCGAGTTCGCCAGCCTTCTTCAACAGATCGCGGGTGATGGAGAAATCCTTGTGCTCCATCTTCTCGATGTTGGGAACGATCTCGTTGACGGCGTATTCTTCGGCCGTCTGCGCGATGAGCTGGTGCTGCTCGGTGAAGTCTTCGGGGGTGAAGATTTCATTGGGACGGCGTTCTTCCAGGAGAAAGCTGCCGCCGGAGATTCTCTTCACGCCAGGAACCGCTGAAACTGTCGCCATTTATTGCTCCTCAGTAAAGAAGACCGTTTGCACCACAGAGACACAGAGTCACAGAGAACCCTTAATTCTATCGCTGAGTTGCCGAATAAATCTCTGCGCAGTGGTGTCTCCGAGGTGAATTGAAGTACTTGGCCTTTCGTGCCTAGGAAAGGTTCTCAAAGATGCCCGCAGCACCCATGCCACCGCCTACGCACATGGTGACCATACCGTAGCGGGCCTTGCGGCGATTCAGTTCGCGGAGGATGGTTGCAGTCAATTTTGCTCCCGTGCAGCCGAGGGGATGGCCTAGGGCGATGGCGCCGCCGTTGGGGTTGACGCGGGTGGGGTCGAGTCCGGCTTCTTGGATCACTGCTAGCGATTGCGCGGCGAAGGCTTCGTTTAACTCGATTACTGCGATGTCATCAAGTTTCAGCCCAGCGAGTTTTAGCGCTTTGGGAATGGCAAAGACGGGGCCGAGTCCCATTTCTTCCGGCTTGTACCCGGCGGTGGAAATGAAACGTAACGCGCCAGCGGCTTGATGCCTAGCGCTTTCGCACGATCGGCAGACATGACTACGGCGGCAGCGGCGCCATCCGACATTTGCGAGGAGTTGCCCGCGGTTACAGTGCCCTTGGCGTGGAATGCGGGCTTGAGCGAGAGCAGGGCCTCCAGAGAAGTGTCGGCGCGGGGGCCTTCGTCGATTTTGAGAATAATTTCCTGGCGCTTCGGTTTCGCGCCGTTAAGCGTGGTAAAACTCACGGGCACTGAAACGGTTTCTTCCTCAAACTTTCCGGTTTGAATTGCCGCTAAGGCTTTCTGATGGCTGCGATAAGAGAATTCGTCGGCGGCTTCGCGAGAGATGGCAAAGCGCTGGGCTAATCTTTCAGCGGTCAGGCCCATAGAGAGATAGGCGTCAGGATAATGGTCGACTAGCCACGGGTTTGGCGAGATTTTGTTGCCGCCCATGGGAATCATAGACATGGACTCGGTGCCCCCGGCGACGATAACTTCGGCGCCGCCGCTGATAATGCGCTCAGCAGCCATAGCGATGGCTTGCAATCCAGAGGAGCAAAAACGGTTGATGGTGAGAGCGGAGACTTCCACTGGCAATCCCGCGCGGAGCGAGGCGATGCGGGCTACGTTCATCCCTTGCTCGGCTTCGGGCATGGCGCAACCCAGGATTACGTCTTCGATTTCTTTGGGATCAAGCTGGGGTACGCGTTCCAGGGCGCCTCGGATGGCGACGGCAGCCAGTTCGTCAGGTCGAGTGGCGCGGAGCGTGCCTTTAAAAGCGCGGCCCACGGGCGTGCGGACGGAGGATACGATGACGACTTCACGCATAGGAACTCCCGCTTATTGATTCGACGCAACTGCCAGACGGATCTATTTTACCATTGACCGATGTAACTAGTATCGTTACACTATACAGTGTGATTAAGAGCTTCCGGCATCGGGGCGTTGAGAAGTTCTTTCGCTCCGGATCGAAGGCCGGGATCCAGGCGAAACACGCCGGCAAGCTGCGATTGCAGCTGTTTGCGCTCGACAATGCCAAACAGCCGGGCGACATGGCCGCGCCGGGATGGAAGCTGCATTCGCTGGCCGGAGAGCTTAAGCATCATTGGGCTGTGTGGGTGAGTGGAAACTGGCGCCTGACGTTCAAGTTCGAAGGCGAGGACGCCGTCCTCGTCGATTATCGGGACTACCACTAGGAGAGATTTATGCGCATGCACAATCCGCCGCACCCGGGCTTGGTGCTTCGTGAGTATCTGGGAACGATGGCTGTGTCCACGGCAGCGGCACATTTACGGGTCACGCGGGTGACTTTGTCGCGATTGCTGAATGGCAAGGCGGGAATCTCAGCGAGCATGGCTCTTCGCCTTGCATCTGCTTTGGGAACCTCGCCAGACTTTTGGATCAACATGCAGGCTCAGTACGACCTCTGGCAGGCTCGGCAAGTCCGGCAACCGGTGGTGCGGAGATTTGCGCACGTCGCCGCCGGCTGATCGCCAATTTTTCGCAGGAAGGCAATACTGGATGGTGCCACGTCCGGGCATCAGCCTGCCATCTGCATGAAGCCCTCAATTCCTAAGCGTCTTCCCTGTTTTCAGCGTGTACTGAATTCTTTCCTGGGTCTTCTTTTCGCCACACAGCGATTTGAAGCCTTCTCGCTCCAGATCGAGAATGTATTGCTCGCTTACGGGTGTGCCTGGGGTTATGTTTCCTCCGCAGAGGACTTCGGCGACTCTGGTTCCTATTTTTACTTCGTATTCGGTGATGTAGTCGCCCTGGCGCATCAGGTGGATGCCTAGCTTCAATGTGGCCAGGATGTTTTCACCGGGGGCCGGGATGTCGGTGCGGGGTTGTGGAGGTTCGTATCCCGCGCGAACCATTTCGAGGGCGCGGGCTTTGGCATCGCTCAGGACGCGCTCGCGGTTCATGGTGACGCGGTCGGCGTCCCGGAGGAATCCGAGCCCGCGGGCTTCTTGCGCCGATGTCGCGACTTTCGCGGTGGCGATTGTCTCGAAGGCTTTCTTCATGGCTTCGAGCAGTTCCACAGATTCGCCGCGCCCTCCGGGACGAATGGATTGCGCGCTGTCCAGCGCTCGAAGCAACATCTCTTTGCAGCCACCGGCTCCGGGAAGCAGGCCAACACCCACCTCAACCAGGCCCATGTAAAGTTCGGCGTGAGGTTGAAGTGCGGGGGCGTGCAGAGAAATCTCTGTGCCTCCTCCCAGGCACAGGCCGAATGGCGCGACCACCACTGGCTTCGGCGAGAACTTGATTGCCTGAGTCATGTTCTGGAAGTTGCGAATGGCGAGGTCGACATCGTCCCACTCTTCTTCCTGAATGGACAGGAGCAGCAGCATGAGGTTCGCGCCGACAGAAAAATTCATGGCGTCGTTGGTGATGACGAAGGCGTCGAAGTTATCGTCGGGACCGCCCGGTTTCAATGTCTGCGAGATGAGTTGCACGATGTCGCTGCCAATCGTGTTCATCTTGGAATGGAATTCGATGCAGGCCACGCCGTCGCCGAGATCGACTACCGATGCCCCGGAGTTTTTCTTTACAACCCCGTTGGATTTCTTGGCTACCTCTACCGACCACACGCCGGGAGGGACTTCGACGGGCTTGTACCCAATGGTGCCCAGATCGAAAAATTCACGCCCGGAGCCTGCCTTCGGATCGTCCAAGTACCAGCTCTTCTTACCGGATGCGAGGAGTTGTTCTACATTTCGCGCGACCGGCCGGCCTTCCTTCTTCATGCGCTCGACAGTGGCTTCTACTCCGGCGGCATCCCACAGTTCAAATGGCCCGAGTTCCCAGTTGAATCCCATGCGCATAGCGCGGTCGATCTCGACGATGGTGTCAGAAATCTCTGGAATGCGGTTCGCAGAGTAATTCCAGAGATCCGACAGTGCGGACCACAAAAACGCGCCGGCACGGTCGCCCTTTTGAGGCGCTCCATCGAGACCTAACAACATGCGCACGCGGACGGCGGTTTGGTCGACGTTCTTCGCCATCTCGAGAGCCGGGAATTTGGGTTTCTGGCGCGGGTGGTATTCCAGGGTCTTCCAGTCAAGTGCCAGGCGTTCGTCGTCTTTTGCTTTCTTGTAGAAGCCGCCCTTGGTTTTATCACCTAACCATTTGCGCTCGAGCATCTGGCCATAGAAGTCGGGCAGTTTCAAATTGCCTTCTTCAACTCCGTCGGACCGGAGTGTCCGACCCGCGCTCATGTTGGCTACAACGTGGCTCAGGATGTCGAGCCCCACCATGTCGATGGTGCGGAAAGTTGCGGACTTGGGCCAGCCCACGGCCTGGCCGGTGAGCGCGTCCACGTCCTCGATGGTCAGGTCCATCTCTTGCATCAGACGCATGACATTCAGAACGGAAAATGTTCCGATGCGGTTGCCGATGAAGTTGGGCGTGTCCTTGGCGAACACCACGCCTTTGCCGAGATGAGTGTCGCAGAAGTACGAGATTGCATCGATGGCGGCGCGCTCGGTCTCCGGCGTGGGGATAATTTCCAGAAGGCGCATGTAGCGCGGCGGATTGAAGAAATGCGTGCCGAACCAGCAGCGGCGAAAATCGTCGGAGAAGCCTTCAGCAATCTTGCCGACTGGCAAACCGCTGGTGTTCGTGGTGACGATGGTCCCAGGCTTTCTAATGGCTTCGACTTTCTTCAGCAGAGCGCGCTTGAGGTCGAGGTTTTCGACGACTGCTTCGATAATCCAGTCCACTTCGGCAAGCCGCTTCAGGTCATCATCGAAGTTGCCGATTGTGATCAGGCGGGCGAGCGACACATCCATGAAGGCTGCGGGCTTGGATTTTTTCGCAGCTTCAAGGCCGGCCGCGGCGATCTTGTTCCGTGAAGCGGCGTCCGTCCCTTGGGGAACGATATCGAAGAGGTAGCTCGGAACGCCGGCGTTGGCGAAGTGCGCGGCGATGCGGGCGCCCATGGTGCCAGCGCCGAGAACAGCGACTTTATGGATGCGCTTCATCAATCGGACACTCTCCAGTTCCACTACGAGCTCTGGCAAACTATGCGTCTACGACCGACCCAAAGAGTTGTTTAGGGCAGTGTATCTATCGGCCCGTTGCCTTTACCAGTTTTGAAAGTTCGGGGTGTGCCTTCAGATACTCCTGAGCGCGGCGAACCATATCTTTCTCGCCTCGGTAAGCCAGTTTGCTGACTGCGTCGTCGAGAGCAATCCAGAGCGCGCGTTTCACCTCAATCCGCATCTCAGCATCAATTTCATCGATCTGCCCTGACTCATATCGCAGCAAATAGAAGCTGACAATCTTAAAAACGCGTTCTTTGTCTCCCCAGGTACGCGTGTACACGTACTTGATGTCGCCCAGTTTTGCTACCGTACCTGCGGTCAGGCCGGTCTCCTCAGCGACTTCGCGAATGGCGGTTTGCTCGGGCTTTTCGCCGTCATCCAACAAGCCCTTGGGGAGCGCGAGTAACATTTTTTGCGATGTTTTCTTCTTCGCAGTGACAGAGATCGTTGTTGGCGGTTCCCTCTGAGGCTCGATGACCGCGATTTCCCATCCATCCGGCGTCTGCCGAACCACGACGCCGCCCGCCGAGATCTCGCGAACCATATCACTCAACCTATCAGAAACACAGGGCTTAGTCACAATGAAGCGGCTCGATAGTAACGCCTGGTAATCTGTCGCCGTAATCTAGCAGGGGTTCGCGGTCGCGTGAAACAATCTGTTCTTAGCTGGCATCTTAGTTGCTAGATAGTGCAGTTAGGACTGGCACGATCGGGAGATGTGAGGCACCCGTGAAGAGTCTCGACAAGATTATTCGGTCGGTGCAAGCGTTTGGGCGCGAGCTTTCGGGGCGCACACCCGGACAGCATTCTAATCCAACTCATGTCGGCATCGGACTGGCTTTAGGCGGCGGCTTTGCCCGCGGCATCGCCCACGTCGGAGTCCTGAAGGTACTCGAAGAAGAGAACATTCCCATTCGCTGCATTGCTGGCACCAGCGTCGGCGCACTGATCGGCGCGGCCTATTGCAGTGGAATCTCTGCGGAGGAGTTGGAGCACGTTGCCTCCAAGGTCCGCTTCAAGCATATTGCCCGCTGGACGCTCTCGCGTTACGGCTTCGCCAGCAACCAGCGCATGATCGGATTCCTGAACCAACTGCTGAAGGTCAAGACATTTGAAGAATTACGCATCCCGTTGGCGGTGACTGCGACCGATTTTTCCACGGGAGAAGGTGTGGTGTTTCACTCCGGGCCGCTCGTCGATCCGGTTCGCGCCAGTTGCGCTTATCCCGGTATGTTTCTGCCGGTCAAGATTCGCGGACGGCATTTGATCGATGGCATGTTGTCGTACACCGTGCCCACGAAGCCGCTGCGACAGATGGGAGCGGAGCGGGTGCTGGCGGTGCACCTGAAAGGAAAGTGGACGAGTAGCGAAGGCCCGCGACATCTGTTCGACGTGATCGGACAATGCTTTGCCATCGCACAAGAAATGAACAGCAGTCAATGGAAAGCTGCAGCGGATCTGATCATCGAACCGGATGTTAACGGCTACAAGTATGATGCCTTCGAGCACAGCAAAGAGTTAGTGCGTTCGGGAGAGATCGCGGCGCGTGCCGCGCTGCCTGAGATCCGCAAGTGGCTGGAGACTGAGCCTGAGCGCGCCGCGAAGGTTTCAAGGCCTCCGCACAAGCCAGCACCCATGCTGGCTGATTGATTTTCGTTTTCTGGGATCGAGTGTTCGCCGACCGATAGCCAAAGGCGCCTACCCCACCTGACTCAAGTTAACAGCTAGAATCTCCTATTTCATCACACCGCGCTGGGCGATCCCGATGTTATCGCGGCTGGTGTTTTTGACCAGGTACATCATTTCATCGGCTTGGCGGATGACGTCGTGCGGGGTTTTCGCGTCGTGCGGATAGGTGGCGACGCCCATGGACGCGCGCACATTCAGATTGAGGCCTTCTTCTTTGCAGAACATGCTGGTACGCAAGCTGTCACGCAAACGTTTGGCGACGACAAGCGCGGAATCTTTTCCGGTTTGCGGCAGCAGCACGACGAATTCGTCGCCGCCGTAACGAAACGCGTAGTCGATTAAGCGCAGTTGCGCTTTAATCAAATATCCAATCTCATTCAGCAGTTTGCTGCCGATCAAGTGGCCGTGAGTGTCGTTGACTTGCTTGAAGTGATCGAGATCGATGAACACAACCGTGAACTCATAGCCGAAACGCGACGAGCGGTAGACTTCGGTCTCTAGCGTCTTATAGAGATGGCGGGCGTTGTAAAGGCCGGTGCAATCGTCGGTGATGGTGAGTTCTTGGATTTTCTCCACCGCGTGAGCGTTTTCGATGGCGATTGCGGCGTAATCGCAGAGTGACTGCAGAAAGAAAATCTCCTGGTCGCCGAAGTGTTGCATGTCGACGTTGACCAGTTGAATGACCCCCAGCACACGCAGCCGGGAACGTACGGGAAAGCAAATAATGGACTGCGTTTCCCACTTGGTCATTTCGTCGATGCGTTTGGCAAATCGCGGGTCGGTCATTACATCGGGAACGATGAGCCGCTCTCCATGTTTAGCGACATGACCAGCGATACCTTCCCCCACTTTCAAGCGCACATTCTTCAATGCCTCGGACGCGGTGCCCACGGCAATTGCGAAGTAGAGTTCTTCACGTTCCGCATCCACCATCAGCAGCGACCAGGTATCGGGACGGAAATATTCCGCCATCTTTTCCATGATGGTCTGCAAAATGGAGTCGAGATCCAGGGACGAGGTCAGGGCCTTGGCCACATCGTGGAAGATGGTGAGTTCCTGGCTCTGCCGATTGTGGTCGGCTTCTGGGGCCTTGGTGGCCTTAGTCATGAAAATCAGCCTCGAATCTTGGCGCGGGAATTAAAAAAATTATATGGCTAGCGCAAAGCTCCGGCAATGACCCTTGGTAACCCGAACCCATGAAGGCACGTGGGGAGAGTCGATCCAGGAAGGCGTTACCCCCTACCCAGCAACATGTTATGTTCGGCTCGAAGCTGCCGGGGCGGGGATCCAGTCTTATGGCCGTCTCCAAAAGTGTGGAGTCATCAAGTTGTTGGCGCACCGAGTGGTTTGCTTCCCACCCTAATTCCGCAGAGGACGCAGAATTAGGGTGGGGCACCGCCAATCTTAATGACGGTTGTCTAGTAGCTGAAGGATTGAATCTCGGTTACGCCATCGTCGGGGCCATCCACGAAACCGATTCGCCGGGTGGGATTCAGGGCGATGTGGGTCGGAATCACCTTGAATGTGTCTTGAAAGTGGAAGCCGTTCATTGTTTTTTTGAGGTTCCCTTTTTCGTCGTAGACGTAGATCGCGCTCGAATTTGCCTGTGTGCTGGAGAAAGGTTGAGCGACGAAGAAAAGCTGGTGGACCGGATCGACCGCAACCTCGGTACCGAACTCGCCGGGCTGATTGGCTCCCGGCAAGGTCTCGCTGAAGCCGGTATGTTTCTTCAAGTTGTAAAACTGGACGCCGGCGTCGTCCGTGGTGGTGGTGCACGCGATCCCGGTATTGGAATCCACAGCTATGCCATTGGGAGTTCCCGAGCCTACGCCGGCAAACTCAGTTACCTTGCCGGTGGTGAGATCGACCAGGCCCATTACTGGAGGAACTAGGACACCATTAAAGCCGGCGAGAACGCCTTGATTGTTCTTGCTGTCGAAGGCCACCATCGGAGACTCGTAAAACGAGAAGCGACTATCTGCCAAAGTGATGAAAGGCCCAAAAGTATTGGCAGCCACGTTGGATGTGAACATAAAAGTGTGCATGTCGCCGCCATTCTTAAAGGCAAAAACCGCGACTTCGGGGACGCCCTGATTGCGGCTGACTTTCGCGATCAGGTCCAATTTCTGAAGCGGCGGCGTCCATTGGCCAGTGAATTTGTTCGCGCTGACCGGGTTGATGGTGTGGAAGGTTCGCTTCACGTGGAGAAAGCTGATCTCGTGTTCGTGCTCGACTAGTCCGACGCTGCTTCCCACGATCCCATTGGTAACGAAGTCGTCCTGGGTTTCCGTCTTGGTGAGCACTTTGAGGATCTTGCCGGTCCTTTGATCGAAGGTCTCGACCGCGGCGAGCACGTTTCCGTTGTTTAAGTCTTGCGACTCACTGAGCACGCCTTCGGTGCCGTTTTGGTCGACATCGAAGCCGAAGATCTCGCCGCCGAACTTGCTGTGGACAATGATTGGGGCGGGCGCGCTGGGTGACGGGAGGGACGGGGAAGCGTCAGTTTGGGCGGTGGCAGATTGAGTCACAAAACCTAGACATAACAAACCTGCGACTGTGGACAGACGTAAAGCGTTCCGAACTGAAGATGGAACTGTTGATTCGAAGACAGATGGCTGATGGCTGAGTTTCATGGCGCTCCCGTGCTTGTGATGAGGTTACCGTTTCCGGCCCCGATTATCTGGCGGCCAAAATATTTCACTGCCCGGTCGTATGTGTCATGTGTATGTAAGAGGTTTGTAAAACTTCTTACGTCGAAGAAGTCCCCCAACCTGAAAAAAGTCGTTAGAGTACAAAGACTCAATTAAGAAGTTTTGCGAAGCGAAGTTGATGAAAAGCCTTGGTACAGCCCGCATTTGCGATACAATTTCAGCGGCAACCGGCGTCAAAAGCACATTACGGGCTCAAGCGGCTTTGAGATTTACGGGTGCCGAATCCAGGGGCGTGAGGGGAAAATGCAGAAGGTAAAGTTGTCCGCGATATTCATTGGTTTGGCCATAATGGCGTTCGCTAACTTAACGGCTTCGGCTCAAACGAGCAAACAAGGCGTGATCAGATTGAACGGCGGAGGAAACGAGTTCGTGACGACGGTCCCCGCTGAGCCTTTCATACCCGCAATGCAGCACGACTCAAACTTGGTTACGATCTACAGCACATTAGGGACCGGCAACAACGTCTACAGCGTTCTTAGCGGGCTTGGCATTCTGGGCAAAGATACCGGCCAACTGTACCCGGAAAAGGTGGCCAATGGATTCCGTCCCAAAGCTGATCACGTCGTGACTGAGGTGCAGGTCGGGGCATGGCATTTCCAGGGCACAAACTCGTTGCTAGTCAGCTTGAACGCGGACGACCACGGAAAACCGGGCGCGCCCTTTCATACCTGGCGTTTCACCAATCTGCCGACGATGTGGACCTGCTGCACTCTGCAAACCGGAAAATACCCTAAGGGAATTCCGGTAAAAAAAGGCAAAATGTATTGGGTCATGGTGCGTCCCGAAAAGAAGTTTCAGGATACTTGGGATACGTTGGCCGACAACTTTGCCGGCACGCAGGGGCCAACCTTCGCCAACAACATCGGATTCGGTTGGGACGTGAGCTATCAAGTACTGAGCGCGATAGGCGTGTTCGGCAAGTAATCCAGCATCGGCAACCGAAGAAGCAAACCAGCTGTGGTCGCTTGCTGGCCACAGCCGGTTTGACCTGATCCTTCTAACATGTTATAAAAATTGGTCTTGTACCATCGGTGTGGGCGGTAGGTTTACCTGCCTGCGGTATAAGAGACATCCGACGCGGCCAAACTCAGCATCCCTGTTCGAGTCTTGCAGTGGAAGCGTGTTCGGAACACCGGCCAAATGCTCCTGTGCGGTTCGTTTGGAGCGTTGTTCTGCCGGTTGAGGCACCTGAACCCGTAGTCATCCTTAAATAGTTGAATGAGTGGAGGATTTCCTATGCGCACCTGGCTCGCTGATCTTGTGTCCCGAGGATGCCGTTTGACGCGGCACGGGGTAACGACTGTGGCCGCAATTCTTTCTGTCATAACTTTGAGTGCTTCTGCTGCGTTGGCGCAGCCCTCTTCAGAAGCTGGCGGCGAGGCCAGCCTGAAACTTCCTGACCTCTCTTCGGTTTCGTTCCTTGGCGTGGACGGCCACAAGCTGCTCATGATTGGGATTCTGTTTTGCATCGCGGGCCTGGGCTTTGGCCTGGCAATTTACATGAGGTTAAAGAAGCTGCCGGTGCATCGTGCCATGCTCGAGGTTTCCGAACTGATCTATGAGACGTGCAAGACGTATTTGATTACCCAAGGCAAGTTCTTGCTGCTGCTGTGGGTGTTTATCGCGGCGGTCATTATTCTCTACTTCGGTGTGCTGTCTCCGATCCCAGGGAAATCTGTGGCGACTACCTTGCCGATTATTTTGGGGTTCAGTCTGATCGGAATGGGCGGTAGTTTTGGAGTGGCCTGGTTCGGCATTCGAGTCAACACTTTTGCCAACTCGCGTACCTCATTCGCGGGATTGCGCGGCAAACCATATCCCATTTACAGCATTCCCCTACAAGCGGGAATGAGCATCGGAATGATGCTGATCAGCGTGGAATTGCTGATGATGCTGATCATTCTGCTCTTCGTCCCGGGAGACTATGCGGGGGCCTGTTTCATAGGTTTCGCAATCGGCGAATCGCTGGGAGCGGCTGCGCTGCGTATCGCGGGCGGTATCTTCACCAAGATTGCCGACATCGGTTCGGATTTGATGAAGATCGTCTTCAAGATCAAGGAAGACGATGCGCGTAACCCCGGCGTAATCGCCGATTGCACCGGCGACAACGCGGGCGATTCCGTTGGGCCTTCCGCGGACGGATTTGAAACCTACGGCGTCACCGGCGTGGCTCTGATCACTTTCATCCTGCTGGGCGTGAAGAGTCCTACGGTACAGGTGCAGTTACTGGTTTGGATTTTCGTGATGCGCATCATGATGTTGGTGTCGAGCGCGGCCGCGTATTTCCTGAACAGCGCGGTAGCACGGGCACGTTTTGCCAATGCCGACAAAATGAACTTCGAGACGCCGCTGACTTCCTTGGTCTGGGTGACGTCGCTGGTGTCTATCGCGCTGACCTATGCAATTTCAGCGCTAATCATACCGATGGTTGGATCCGACGATACCCAGTGGTGGAAGCTGGCGACGATTATTTCCTGTGGAACCTTGGCGGGTGCGTTGATTCCAGAACTGGTGAAAGTCTTCACTTCGACGGAATCGCGGCACGTGCGCGAAGTTGTGGCTTCCGCGGAAGAAGGCGGGGCATCTCTGGGAATTCTTGCCGGCTTCGTGGCGGGAAACTTCAGCGGCTACTATCTGGGCCTGTCGATGGTCTTCTTGATGGCGATTGGCTATTACATGAGCACGCTGGGCCTGGGCATCGCGGCGACCATGATTGCGGCGCCAGTGTTTGCGTTCGGGTTGGTAGCGTTCGGGTTTCTGGGCATGGGGCCGGTGACGATTGCCGTCGATTCCTATGGCCCGGTGACCGACAATGCGCAGTCTGTTTATGAGTTGTCTTTGATCGAACAGATTCCCAACATCAAGAGCGAGCTTAAGAAGAACTACAACTTTGATGTGAACTTTGAGCGCGCCAAGGAACTGCTGGAAGAAAATGATGGAGCCGGCAATACCTTCAAAGCGACCGCAAAGCCGGTGTTGATTGGAACCGCCGTGGTGGGCGCGACCACCATGATTTTCTCCATCATCATGGCGCTTACCGGCGGGCTCACCCGAGACGTAGACAAATTGTCCTTGCTGCATGCGCCGTTCTTTCTGGGATTGATCAGCGGCGGCGCGATCATCTACTGGTTCACTGGCGCTTCAACGCAGGCAGTAAGCACGGGCGCTTACCGTGCCGTCGAGTTCATCAAGGCAAACATCAAGCTGGAGGGCGTGGAGAAGGCTTCGGTCGCCGACAGCAAGAAGGTTGTCGAGATCTGCACCAAGTACGCGCAGAAGGGCATGCTCAACATCTTCATTGCCGTGTTCTTCGCTACGCTGTCATTTGCCTTTGTTGAGCCTTTCCTGTTTGTCGGATACCTGATTTCGATTGCGATCTTTGGTTTGTATCAGGCGATCTTCATGGCCAATGCTGGTGCCGCCTGGGACAATGCCAAGAAGATTGTCGAAGTCGAGTACAAACAGAAAGGGACGCCTTTGCACGACGCCACCGTAATCGGCGACACGGTGGGTGATCCCTTCAAAGACACGTCTTCCGTTGCGCTGAATCCCGTGATCAAATTCACCACCCTGTTTGGATTGCTGGCGGTGGAGTTGGCGGTGAAGCTGAACGAGAGCAACCCTGGGCTGACGACGTTGTTGGCGATTGTATTCTTCGTGATTTCGTTCTTCTTCGTATACCGGTCGTTCTACGGGATGCGGATTGGGACGGAAAAATCGGCGTAAATTCAGCCGTTCAAAAGCAAAACGCCATCCGCTATCGGATGGCGTTTTTTCTTTGATTTCAGCTTCTGGCTTTTTCGCAAAGGCGACCGAGAGTGAGCAAAGCGCGATCGTACGTTTCCGACCACTTGTGGCCGCAATTTATGCGGATGTGATTGCCAAAGCGGCCGGTGGCGGAGAACACTGCGCCCGGCAGAATGCTGATGTTGGCCGACAGCGCGGCCCGGTAGAGTTTTAGGGCATCGACGTTCGGAGGTAATTCCACCCACAACATATATCCTCCTGCGGGCCGGCTGATGCGGGTTCCTTCGGGAAAATATTTTGCGATCGCTTGCCTCACCTGATCGACTTGGGCAGCCAGCGTGCCACGCTGACGCTTCAGGTGCCGGTCGTAGCCACCTGATTCGAGAAACTCCGCGACTACCATTTGGGGCAACGAAGGCGTGCCCACATTGGCCAAGAATTTCAAGCGCTCGACTTCCTCGCGATAGCGGCCTGCTGCCACCCAACCGAGGCGATACCCGGGACTTAGAATTTTTGAAAATGACGAGCACAGCAGAACGAGACCTTTGCGGTCAAATGATTTTGCCGCGCAGGGACGCCGGCCCTGGAAAGCCAGGTCGCCATAAACATCGTCTTCGATCAAGGCGACGTCATATCGCGCAGTCAGGTCGACCAAGTCTTTCTTGCGGCGATCCGGCAGCACGTAGCCCAACGGGTTGTGGCAATTCGTCATGGTCACGCAGGCTTTGACTTTATGTTTGCGAATGGCCTGCTCCAGTTCGTCGAGATCCATGCCAGTCTGAGGATGAGTGGGAATTTCGATGACTTTCATGCCCAGCGACGCCGCGCTCTCCAGTGTGGCGAAGTAAGTCGGGCTTTCCAGGGCGACGACATCGCCAGGACGGGCCACCGCGAGCAGGCTCAGGTTGATCGCCTCGAGGGCGCCGCAGGTGATGGTGATATCGCGCGGTGAAAAGTTGCAACCAAAATCCGGCGACCGGCGCGCGATTTGGCGGCGCAGCGGTTCCCATCCCGGAGGAAATTCGTAGAACGCGCTGTGCAGCGGCTGGTGGCGGATGATGCCGCGCAAGATCAAATTCAGTCTTTCGGTCGGGAAGAATTCCGCACTGGCATTGCCCGCGCCCAGCGGGATGTTGGCGGGATTGTGCGCCGCCTCCATGATGTCGGCGAGGATGGCGCTGGTCCCGACCGCCATTGGTTTACTTTTGGTGGCATCGAATTGCGGTTCTGGAATGAGCGTCGAAAACGGAGTCCGCACGTAAAACCCGGACTGCGGACGCGCCTCCAGATAGCCGCGACTCTCCAGCCACAAATATGCCTGCAGGGCAGTGGACATGCTGACACGCTGTTGCTGACTCAATCGCCGGAGCGAGGGGACGCGGTCTCCGGGCACGAGCGTTCCGCGCGCAACTTGCTGGGTGAAGCTTTCGGCGATTTGAAGATAGAGGGGCGTGTCAGCGGTGGCGGAAGCCGTCATTCGAGCAAGATAATACAGATTCCGAGTCGCGCAACTGTACTCGTTATAAATTACTTCGTCTGCGTCTGTACATGCACAGTTAAAGAACGTTATGGTTGGGGATAAGGAGTCGAAACATGAGCACAACTGCCCCGACCGCACTGGAAGAAACTCTCGATCCGCAGGATTGGAGCGAGCTGCGGACGCTTGGCCATCAGATGGTGGACGAGATGCTTTCTTACCTGGAAAACATTGGCGACCAGCCGTCCTGGAAACCGCTCCCGCAAACGGTCAAGGCGAGTTTCGCCCGGCCTCTGCCATTGGAGCCGGAAGGCGCGGAGGCCGCTTATCGCGACTTCAAGCAGAATGTTCTGCCCTATCCGCTGGGAAATATTCATCCTCGCTTCTGGGCGTGGGTCTGCGGAAGTGGAACGCCAGGCGCAATGCTTGCCGACATGCTGGCTTCGGGCATGAATTCCAACGTTCACGGCGGCGACCATGCCGCGGTTTACCTCGAACAACAAGTGCTGGCCTGGCTCAGGCAGATGATCGGTTATTCCGCAGATTCTAGTGGATTGCTGGTCACGGGCGGCTCAATGGCCAATTTTGTAGGGCTGGCAGTTGCCCGCAATGCCAAGGCAACTTGGGATGTAAAGCGGGAGGGTCTGAGCAATTCCCGCCCCCTGGTGGTTTATTGCTCGAGCGAAACCCACAACAGCGTACAGAAAGGTGTCGAGGCGCTCGGCCTGGGCAGCAATGCGCTGCGGTATATCGAGGTCGACAGCGACTTTCGCATCCGCATGGACGCGCTGCGGGAAGCGGTTGCTGACGACCGGAAGGCAGGAAGGCTGCCAATCTGCGTTGTGGGCAACGTGGGAACAGTGAACACCGGCGCCATCGACGATCTAAGCGCGCTTGCCGATTTTTGCGGATCGGAGAACTTGTGGTTTCATGCGGACGGCGCGATCGGAGCGACGGCAGCGCTTTCGCCGCAATTGCGGCCACTGCTGCGCGGCATGGAGCGTGCCGACTCGTTGGCTTTTGATCTGCATAAATGGATGTACATGCCTTACGATATCGGTTGCGTGCTGGTGCGTTCTCCGAGTGCGCACCGCAAAACGTTCTCGGCGGAGGCGGCTTATTTAGGTCGACCACGGCCGGGGCTTGGCGGGCGGGCCCATGTGGTTCAAAGAATATGGGCTGGAGCTTTCCAGAAGTTCGCGGGCTTTGAAGGTGTGGTTTTCGTTGAAGGAACACGGCTCGCATAAGTTCCGGACGCTGGTGGAGCAGAATGTCGCGCAGTCAAAATACCTGGGTGAACTCATTGAGGCAGACCGTCGCCTGGAATTGCTTGCTCCCATACCGCTTAACATTGTTTGTTTCCGCTTCAAGGACGGGATTGAAAATGAAGATACGCTCACTGCTCTCAACAAAGAGATCCTGTTGCGCTTGCAAGAGAGTGGCGCAGCATCGCCTTCTTCAACGACCGTCAACGGGCGTTTTGCCATACGCGTTGCCAATGTGAACCACCGCAGCCGGAGGGAAGATTTTGAGTATCTGGTCCGCGAAGTGATTCGGCTGGGGAATGAAATTGCGCCGAGAATTTAGAGTACTGATGGAGGATGGCCTCCGGCCCCGGGCAGCCTGGCCGCGACGTCCGGCCTCAATTGTTGAGAGAGTGAACTCATGACAGCAAAAATCGTCGCCGATGCGATTGAGGTGATTTGCGCCGACGGGCAGGTCAGTACAACGACCCGCCAAGCGGCCGCAACGCGTTGAACTCTCGGGGAGGGTGATCAACATTGTCCCACTCGACCCTGCTACTCACGCTGACGAATTGTTCGCGGGCGCGGGTGGAGATCACAACGACGGGTTGTGGCGTTACTTGTTCGAGGGACCGTTTGCGACCGCGAGGCTTTTGACACGCACCTTCGCCAGAAAGCGCTTTCGGAAGATCCGCTGTTTTATCGCCATCCTTGATAAGAATTCCGGCAACGCCGTGGGTTACGCGGCCTATATGCGAATCGAGCCCACGCATCGTGTGATAGAGGTCGGGAGCATTCTGTTTACGCCTCGCCTTCAGCGCACGATTGGCGCAACCGAGGCGATGTACCTGATGGCGCGGCATGTCTTTGAAGACCTGGGATACCGCCGCTATGAGTGGAAATGCAATGCGCTGAATCGACCATCGCGCCAAGCCGCGCTGCGCCTGGGTTTCACCTACGAAGGCATTTTTCGCCAGCATATGATCGTAAAAGGACGCAATCGCGATACCGCATGGTTTTCGATGCTCGATTCGGAGTGGCCACAGCGCAAGGCCGCATTCGAGCGCTGGCTGGATCCCTCGAATTTCGATGCGAGCGGGCGGCAGAAGGAATCGCTCTCCGCGCTAAATGCCGTAGAGAGTTCCTCCAGCTCCGGAAAGAATAACTCCCGAGAACAAAATAGATGACCGTCGAACACGCGCTGTTGGCATTTACTTTTGCGGCCGGCCTCTTGACCATCACGCCTGGGCTGGACACGGCCTTGGTGCTACGAACTGCTGCCGTGGAAGGACCGCGTCGTGGAATGCTGGCGGGGGCAGGCATTTGCCTCGGATGCCTGGCATGGGGATTCGCGGCTTCCGCAGGGCTCGGAGCGCTCCTCGCTGTCTCTCGCGGAGCGTACAACGTTCTTCGCGTGGCGGGCGCGATCTATCTAATTTACTTGGGCGGCAAGATGTTTTTTCGCCGGCCGTCTTCCCTTCCCGAGCATGCGACTGAATTGCCAGACACAGGCTTGGCCTCGGATCACCGCCAATCTCGCTGGTTCGTGCGTGGATTCTTTACCAATCTCCTCAACCCTAAAGTCGGCGTTTTTTATGTCACTTTTCTCCCGCAGTTCGTGCCGGCAGGAGTCAATGTAGTTTCGTTCAGCATGCTGTTGGCAGTCATTCACGCAACCGAAGACATGCTGTGGTTCCTGGCGTTGACCCATGCGACTAAGCTTTGCTCAAACTGGCTGCGCCGCCCACAAGTTGCGCGTACGCTTGACCGGATGACCGGGATAGTACTGTTTGGCTTCGGCCTCGAACTCGTCTTGGACCACCGCCGCTGAGATTCAGATGAAAACACAGACGACAAGCACGAATTCCGCGGAACACTACTCCTGGAGCAGCAATTGCGATGGATGGCACTTGGTCAAGAACCAATCACTCAGTGTGATCGAGGAGCAAATGCCACAGGGAGCGTCCGAAGTTACTCACTATCACCAGCGCGCGCAGCAATTCTTTTTCGTGTTGTCGGGTGAAGCGGTCATGGAAGCGGAAGGTTGCGAAACCCTGCTGACCGCCGCGCCAAGGCTTGCACATTTTGCCGGGAGTGCGTCATCGCATCAAGAACATCTCAGCTCAGCCCGTGCGGTTCCTGGTAATTTCGCAGCCTCCGAGTCATGGAGACCGCATAGTGCCGGAGGTTGGGGACGAACCGCCCTCCGCCGGGAAGACAAACGGAAAGTGAGCCCCACGATGAAAACATCGAGCCGGGTAAAGATTGCAAAGTCCGCCGACGAAATCAGCGACTGCTTTCGAGTGATGAAGCAACTACGCGAAACGCTGACGCCAGAAGAATTCGATACGCGGATGGCAATCCAGAAGGCCGAGGGATATCAAATTGCTTTCTTGTTAAGCGAAGAGCAGATTGTAGCGGTTGCGGGTTTCCGGATTATTCATATGCTCTCCTCCGGGAAGACGCTCTATGTCGATGACCTGGTCACTGACGCGGCGAGCCGATCGCGAGGATTTGGCGAGGCGATTCTCAAGTGGCTTATCGAGTTTGCGCGTTCCTCGGGATGCCAGACTTTTAGCCTGGATTCAGGTGTGCATCGCCGTCGCGCCCATCGCTTCTATTTCGCACAGGGCATGCACATTAGCGATTTTCATTTTGAGTTGAGTCTCTAGAATGCCGAGGGATCTGAGCGAAATCGAACAAACCGACCATCGCGGACGCATGATTCGTAACGACCGGCAAATGCCTGATGCCGAGGCTCGCACATTTCTTCGCCAACAGTCATTGGCGCATGTAGGGACGACCGACGCTGCGGGGTGGCCCTACGTGGTTGCGCTGATGTATGTGTACGAGGAAGACAACCTTCTTTACCTGCACACCGGCCCCCACCAGGGACATTTCCTCGCCAACATTCGGCAAAATCCGAAGCTCTGTATCCATGTAGACGCAAAGGGAGAAATGCAGCGCGGTCAGCCTTCTCCGTGCAATTCAGCGCTGGTTTACAGGAGCGTGGTCGCGTATGGCGAGGTTCACGTGCTGGATGGCGCTGGTACAGACCAGAAAAAGATCTGGTTCTTTGATCGCCTCCTGGAAAGGCTTAAGGAACCCATGTCTGCGTATGAAAAACCAGGCTACCCAATGCTCGACCGCATAATTCTTTTCGAAGTGGCGCTGGAGATTGTCACCGGCAAGATCAATGTCGGTCTGCATCATTGATCATCTCTTGTCCCGATTTTCTTCTGTACCAGTTCCTCCACCCGCCGCAAGACTTCGTCCTCTGCCAGGCTGGTGGAATCGAGGATAAGCGCATCCGAAGCAGGTGCCAGCGGCGATGCAGCGCGAGTGCGGTCGCGCAAATCGCGGGCGCGCAATTCGGCGGCGATCGCTTCAGCCGCGCTTCCCCGCAAATTCTGCTGCTGTAGCCGCCGCTGCTCGCGCACCACCGGATCGGCGTCGAGAAAGATCTTCACATCGGCGTTGGGAAAGACTTTGGTGCCAATATCGCGACCTTCCATCACCACTCCGCCGCCAGCGCCCAGCTCCTGCTGGCGTGCGACCATCCACTCCCGGACCGTGGGATGAACCGAGACACGCGACGCTGCGGCGGTCACGTCGGGCTCGCGGACGCGTTGGGTCACGTCGCGCCCATCCAACAGAACCCGAGTCCCGTTTGGGGCGGCGACCAACTCGATACGAGCGTCCTGCGCTAACTTGGTCAGCGCTGCTTCCCCGTCAAAAGAAATGTCCCACTCAATCGCCTTCAGCGCCAACGCCCGGTACATAGCGCCGCTTTCCAGGTTGGCATAGCCAAGCTTGCGCGCAAGGCGAGAAGCGATGGTGCTTTTTCCGGCGCCAGCCGGGCCATCAATGGCGATGATCAACTTGCGGTTGGAGGAGTCGGTCATTTATCCCGGAGCCAACGATTTTACACGCTGGAGAACAGAATCCCTGTGGGAATCACCGTACCCCGCTCCTGAAACAGGAAGCCCGTAGGGCATTCGAGTGGCACGAAGACGATCTCCATACCGGTGAACGAGGACACTACTTTGGGAAGACTTGTGAGGATGCGGCTATCGGTTATAGGTTCGATCCCATTCACGGCAATCCTCGAAATTACCAGGAGCGTTTATGTTTCATAGATTCACGTTTCTGCTTGCACTGCTCACGTTGCTTGTTGCTCCTCTGCAAGCCGGAACCATCCACGAAGTTTTCAACCAGACTTACACCCTCACCGGTTCTCTCACCACCACGGACCTGCTGACCCCGCCCGCTGTCGACAGCAATTATCTGGTAACGATCTATTATTCGATGTCCGGGACGTCGTCCGTGGGCGTCAAGGACACGGCCAAGCCATATTTCACCTGGACGGACGAACTGGGAACGGAGCAGTTGGGTAACGGCCTCTGTCCGTGGAACGAGAATGGAACACCAAAGAAATGCTCGTTTCCTCAGTCCTTCGGTCCTTGGCTTCAGCCTTTGCAGGTCTACGGCGGAACGATAGGCACTCAAACTAACGCTGGCCCCATCGTCAGCATTTTCCCGGTGCACCTGGTGGCGAATAGCCACCTCACTCTCACCATCCCGGCGTCAAATCCGGACAACCTCACCTATCAAGTGAGCGTGCAGATTCAAGGCTGGTAGGTGCTGTGAAGCCGTCACGCATATCAGTTCAACAGTAGTTGATTCCTTATTCGCCCCCTACCAGACTTTGCAGAGCTTCTCCGGCGGATTGACCATGGGCTGGCCTGCTTTACAGGAAAAAGCATGGGCATATTCCGGCATATTAACCACCACTCCGTTGATGCGGAATTGCGAGGAGGAATGGGGATTCGTCATGGCACGCAGGCGAAGATCTTCAGGACGGTCGTTGGAGCAATCCCATTGAGCGAACCCGACGAAGAAACGCTGCTCCGGAGTAAGGCCGTCGATGGGCTGCAACGATTTATCTTTTGTAGCGTCCTTCCACGCCATGAAGGCCAACAGCTCACCGCCTAGATCGGCCACGTTCTCGCCGAGCGTAAGTTTGCCGTTGAGGTGCACATCGTCGACGGCAATGTACTGGTCGTATTGATCAGAAACACACTTTGTGCGCTCGTCAAATTTTGTTCGGTCGTCCTTGGTCCACCAATCTTTCAGGTTGCCCTTGGCATCGTACTGGCTGCCTTGATCGTCGAAAGCGTGAGTCAGTTCGTGACCAACCGTGCCGCCAGTGTCGCCATAGTTGGGAGCATCGTCCATTTTGGCGTCATAGAGCGGTGGCTGCAGGACGCCGGCGGGAAAGTTTATGTCATTCATCTGCGGGTTGAAGTAGGCATCAACCGTGGGCGCCGAAATATCCCATTCGCCGTGGTCGACCGGTTGCCCGATCTTGTTGATCTGGCGGTGCTGCTCGAACTCGCCGGCGCGCCGGATATTTCCGGCAAAATCGTCGCTGACAATCTTCACCGAACTGTAGTCGCGCCACTTGTCGGGGTATCCAATCTTATTGCGGATGCTGGCCAGCTTGAGCAGCGCCTGCTGCTTGGTCTCCGGACTCATCCAGTCGACGTTGTTGATGCGCTCACGCCATCGCAGCTTCGATGCGCTTGACCATATCCAGCGTGCTGGCCTTGAGTTCCGGCGAAAACACCTTTTTCACGTAAGCTTGGCCCAGGGCTTCACTCAGGTTGTAGTCGGTATACTGCACGCAACGCCGCCAGCGCGGCTCCTCTTCAGTGGCGCCGCGGAGAACCTTGCGGTAGAACTCGAAATTTTCCTGCGAAAAATCGGCTGACAGAAATCGCGAATACTGATCGGCCACATGAAATCGCAGATAGTTCTTCCAGTTTGCCAGCGGCTCGGCGCCAAGCAATGTGTTCACCTGCTTGTAGAAATTGGGCGCATCCACGTTGACGACTTCGAATTTTGGATACTTCAATTCGCGGTAATATGCGGACCAATCGAAATTGGGAGCCAATTGGCTCAGGTCGCCAACTTTCATCTTGTTCTTCAGCTTGTAGGGATCGCGGCGTTCCACCCGCGTCCAAGAGGCTTTCGCCAACTCGGTCTCCATGCGCATGATGGTTTCCGCATTCTGCTTAGCGGTCGCCGGGCTGTCTCCCAGCAACTGAAACACTTTCTGCACATGCTGAACATAGCGCTGGCGGATTTCTTTCGATTTCGCATCGTCTTTCAAGTAGTAATCGCGATCCGGCAAGCCAATCCCACCCTGATCTAAATCACCGATAACTTGTTCAGAATTGTCAGGATCCTGAGTGGAGCCGGCGGCGAAGAGAATCGTTCGGCCAAAAGGCAGGGTCAATTGAGCCGCGAGTGGGGCTAAATCGTGCACCGATTTGAGTCCAGCAATCGCATCAAGCTGGGGCCGGATCGCGGCCGCGCCGCGCTTCTCCACGGTGGCTTCGTCCATGCAAGCGCCGTAGAACGCGCCTATTTTTTTCGTGACTGGATCGCTCGTGGACTGGTTTGCCGCCGCCTCCTGCAGAATGCCTCGCAGGAAGTTCAGATTGTCCTGATAGAGCTTCGCGTAGACGCTCCACGATGTCTGGTCCGCTGGAATGGGGTTTTTCTTCTGCCAACCCCCGCAAGAGTAGTGATACAAGTCCACACAGGGATCGACGGACTTGTCCATGGCTGTGACGTCAAGGCTGGGAATGTAGGGCAGAGTGGCTTCCGCAGCGCCCTGCGCGCCTGAACCGGTTTGGGCGGCAACCGCTGAAATCAGAATGACTGCAACCAAACAGAAATAGGTAACGAAAACTTTCTTCATAGTTCTTGGATCCTTCTAATTCGAGGTCGTTAACGCGGGACTGGCCATAATACTAGCGAGAAAGAATTTTTCCCAAATCGAGGTCGAAGAAAAGCGTTGCTATACCGCAGTCAAGGATTGCCTTCACCGTTTCGCATGCTGCGCTCGGTTGAGAGCCGGATCCGGCGGGACCTTGGCGGGAGTGATTTGAACCAGCGACCGGTTGCCTACGCGAATGAAGCTCAACTCCCTGGCGTTAAGCAGAGCGTTCACCGATTCCTTCACCCGCGAGCGGGGAACGAAGTGGCCGAAGAATGCGTCCAACTCCTGCTGATCGGCAGCAATCACGCAATCGAGATATTTCGACACCAGCGCAGAAAGGGCCTCTCCGACGGAGAGGTTGATCCCATCCCGTACCGCATCCGGAGACCAACGGAACAACACGTCCCAGAACGCCCCCGCGGCAGGGTTGTAGTCGACCCGGGTAATCCGCAGCCTGGACCAGAGTTCTCCCAGCGCGTGGTCAAGCGCGGCGAAAGAGACGCTGCCGCCCAGTTCCTCCTGCATCTTCTGCTTCGAGATAGGACCTTCGCGCTGAATGAGTTCGAAGGCATCGCACGCCAGCTCCGAATACTCCGCACGCGGGCCAGCCTTCGGAGCCCGGCGCGGATTGCGCTCGCCCACCAGCGCATAGAAGTACGGGAACACCGACCCGGCAATCAGAAAGGCGTTGTTCTCGTCGAACGGATTGGCCTCGTAAGCGCCACGCTCTCGCAGCAGGCGAACCATCAGATCCGTCGCCTCCTGGGCTCGCGGATCCGCGAACGCTCGCTGCCAGGTCGGCAATCCCTCACTCGTACCCGCCCAAGCTCCCATGAATGTTGGAACCAGAGCCTGCTGCCGCATGGGATACATCAAGCAAAAACCGACTGACTCAATAAACGCGCGGGCATCGTCGAGGGTGCGAACGGTCTTCCCCTTGAGATGCCACTTCTCGCGCCGCAAGTCAGTAAGTTCCTGTTCAGTCATAAACAAACATTAGACCACAGACGACCTGCGGCAGCCTTAGGAGTTCTCGGCCGAAGAACCGTCGTGTCAGAGAAAAATGCCGACGCTTGGAAGATCGTCCACCTGCACGCCTCGAAGGTGGCTCTTCCGCCACCGCAACGTTAAATTCTCTTGAAAGCTTTTTGAATGTCCTTCAACGAATACCGCAGCACGACCGGCCGTCCGTGCGGACACGACATTGGGCATTCGGTTTTGGCGAGTTCCGCGAGCAGCCATTCCATTTTGTTCTGCTCCAACGGCATATTGACCTTAATGGCGGCGTGGCAAGCTATAGACGCAGCAATGCGGGCACGGACTTTCTCCAGGTTCAGCGCTTGCTCTTCGCGTGAGAACTGATCCAGCAGCTCGTGCAGCATATGTTCGATCTGAGCCGCATCCACTCCCGCCGGAGCCATTTTGATGGCGACGCTCCGCGCCCCGAAAGGTTCGGCCTCGAAACCGTTCTGATTGAGCTCTTCGCAAATGTCCGTAAAAACCGCTTGCTGCGCAGGGGTAAGTTCAAGAACGAGTGGCATCAGCAGACGCTGGCTTTCTACTCTCTGCGCGGCTCGCTGCTTCAGCACTTTCTCGAATAGAACGCGCTCGTGCGCAACGTGCTGGTCAACGATCCACAAGCCTTCGTGATTCACCGCAAGAATGAACGATTCGCGAATCTGTCCCAGCGGCTTCAGGGAAGCCAGCGACGGAGCCAGATCGCTGGGAGCCTCGGGTTCGATGGCAACAGGCGGCGTGCAACTGTCATCCGGAACGTAGGATTGAGGCTCACGCGCAAGCGCGACGGCGGCATTGGCTTCGACTGCAATCGAGTCGTTGCCGAATCCCAGCCGCGCGGTTTCAGGAGGAAGCGAAGGAGCCTGCAAAGCAAAATCAGGCGCAGGGCTGTTCAACGCACGCCATGCCGCAATGTCGACCGTAGTTGCGCGTGCCCCAGGTGTGAGCGAAGCGCCGGCCGTGGGATGGGCGCTGATCTCGGTCATGAATTGCGGGACGGGACGCGCCTTCATGAGCGCGGCACGCACCGAGTCGCGAACGAAATCGTGCATGACGCTCTGTTGGCGGAAGCGCACTTCGGTTTTCGAGGGATGCACATTGACATCAACTTCCCCGCTGGGCATCTCGAGAAACAGCAACACAACTGGGTACACGGTGGGCGGCAAGATGTTGCGGTACGCTTCGGTGAGCGCATGCTGGATCAGGCGATCGCGAATCAGCCGGCCATTGATAAAAACATAAATCGAGTTCCGGTTCAGTTTCTGAATTTCGGGCTTGGATATGAAGCCGTGGACACGCATTTCGCCGGGAGTGGCGTCCCCGTGTTCATCCAGTTCGTCGGACTCCACTGTTTCAGGCACATCCGCGGCGCTGCGGGTGCCTTGCCCCTCGGGAGGCTTCCGCCGCCATGGAGGAGGCTGCGGCAATCCGACTCGCTCCAGACGTTGCACGGCAGCGACGGCGATAAGCTGATCGAGAACCTCTTTTCCAAACACTTGATAAACGCGCTCGCTGTATCCCGCGACCGGCGGCGCGACCAGTACCGCGTTAGTCGCGGAGTGCAACTCAAAATGCTTGTCCGGATGAGCCAGCGCATAGTGCGTCACCAGCGACGCGATGTGAGAAAGCTCGGTCGACTCGGCTTTCAGGAATTTCTTGCGAGCGGGCGTGTTGAAAAATAAATCGCGCACCGTGATCGAAGTTCCGTCGGGCAGTCCAGCTTCTTCAACTTTGAACATCTTGCCGCCGTTGATTTCGACGATGGTTCCGGAGTCTTCGCCCGAGGCGCGAGTTTCAAGGTGCAGACGCGAGACCGATGCGATCGAGGGCAGCGCCTCGCCGCGAAACCCCAGCGTGGCCACGCTAAGCAGGTCTTCAGCGTTTCTGAGCTTCGAGGTGGCGTGCCGTTCGAAGGCCAGCAAGGCATCGTCGCGCACCATGCCGCATCCATTGTCGGCGATCTGGATAAGCTTCTTGCCGCCCGCCTCGACTTGAATTTTGATGCGGGTAGAACCGGCGTCCAATGCGTTTTCCAGCAGTTCTTTCACCACCGACGCGGGCCGCTCCACAACTTCGCCGGCAGCGATCTTATTAGCGACGGATTCGGAAAGAACGTGGATACGTCCCATGAGAGTGACTGTGCCAAGTTTCGCAGATGGCAAGGGACAAAGCAAAAGGCAGCTGTTAGCCGTTAGCTTTCAGCTTTGGATCTTGCAAAGAAAGGCCACTCCAGCTTTTGGCTAAGAGCTAAGTGCTAAAGGCTAAGTGCGTCTTTCTTATGCTACTCTGGCCCAACTATGGCTGACGTGACGACGCAATCCAAGCAATTTTTAAGCGACAAAGTCGAACGCTTTACCGAGTCCGTGATTCGCGAGATGACGCGGCAAGCCATGCTGCATGGGGCAGTAAACTTGGCGCAGGGCTTCCCCGATTTCCCTGCCCCGGCCGAGATCAAGAAAGCGGCGGCCGATGCGGTTGCTGCGGATATAAATCAGTATGCAATTACCTGGGGCGCGAAGAGCCTGCGCAATGCCATTGCTCGTCAGATGCAGGCGTGGCAAGGGATTCCGGTCGATCCCGAAACGCAGATTACCGTATGTTGCGGCTCGACCGAAGCGATGATTTCGACCCTGTTGGCGGTTTGCAATAAGGGCGATGAAGTTGTGATCTTCGAGCCGTTTTATGAGAATTACGGCCCTGACGCGATTCTTTCGGGAGCAAAACCGGTCTTTGTGAAATTGCGTCCGCCAACCCTCCCGGATGGTGAGTGGACTTTCGATGAACACGAGTTGCGCGCCGCATTTCATCATCAGACCAAAGCCATCATTCTGAATACTCCGAACAACCCCACGGGGAAGGTGTTCACCCGCGCTGAACTCGAACTGATTCGCGATCTGTGTGTCGAGTTCAACGTCCTTGCGATCACCGATGAGATTTACGAGCACATTCTTTACGACGGCACAAAGCACATTTCGATGGCGGGACTCGACGGAATGCGGGAGCGTACGGTCACCATCAATGGAATGTCGAAAAGTTACAGCGTAACCGGATGGCGTGTGGGTTGGGCGGTGGGGCCGCCAGAAATCACGAACGCCATTCGCAAAGTCCATGATTTCTTAACGGTTGGCGCGCCCGCGCCTCTGCAAGAAGCCGGAGCTACCGCGTTGGGCCTGCCGGCGAGCTATTACGAGAGTCTGGCGAGCGGATACCGCGCCCGCCGAGATCGCTTGATGCCGGCCCTGACCAACGCCGGATTTCGCTGCTTCCGTCCGCGCGGTGCTTACTACGTAATGACGGACATCAGTGCATTCGGTTTCGCGGACGACGTGGCCTTCACGAAATATCTGGTGAAGGATATCGGCGTGGCGGCCGTTCCCGGATCCAGTTTCTATAACAATCCGCGAGATGGCGCGAAACAAGTGCGATTCGCCTTTTGCAAACGCGATGAGACGCTGGACGAAGCAGCGAGGCGTCTGAGCAAGTTAAGCGATCGAAAAGGCTAGCAAAGCGTCGACATGTGCTCACTTCATCCACAGGATTCTGCGGTATACTGCGCTCAAGATCGAAACCCGGAGACGAAGTGCAATCATGGCGGTGAGAATGGCTGACGAGGTATCGGCGCAGGTTCCTTCCGACGATTTTCAGGCTTTAGAAGAGAAGATCTATCGCACTATTGAAATGTACAAGGCGGCTCGCGAGGCGCGGTCTGCGGCCGAGCGTGACGTAAGACGGCTGCGCGAGCAATTGGAAGAACGCGAAGAGGAAGTAGAAGGCCTGCGCCGCGAAATGGTTCAACTGCGGCGCGACCGCGAGGAAGTTCGCGGACGCGTAGAAAAAATGTTGCAGCAGATTGACACGCTTGCGCAGGAACAAGCGGCAAGCTGAACAGCGAAGATTCCGTGGAAACCGGGAGTCAACCGAGAATGGCGAATGCCTCGAAGCAAACCGCTGTGAAGAACGCCGGCGAGAACAGCGTGCGTGTGGAGATTTTCGATCAGGCATACAACCTTCGCGGATCGGATGCTGAGTACATCCTCCAACTGGCGGAATACGTCGACTCCAAAATGCGCGCCGTCGCAGAGCAGACCCACACCGTGGACACTGCGCGCCTGGCTGTGCTGGCGGCGCTGAATATCGCCGATGAATATCACTTACTGAAACGCGGTCAGGACGGCGGAACCGTGGACTATCTGAAACGGGCGCACCATCTTGCGGATGCGCTGGATGAAGTTTTGGAAGAAAAGCGGCGAGCCGGGTAGAATCTCCTGCGTACGACATTCCTGAAACTGTTGAGCTTCTCTTGACTCGCAAGTCAGAATGCCTGCCCCATACTATTTACTCCTTCCCTCCCTTTTCGTGACCAAAGTTGCTGGCAAATCGAGTGCCAACTATTTACGTCAGAGCCCTTGCGAATCTTCCCGGATTTCCCTAGCATTCGAGATGAAAGCCGGCCTGCGCAGTTGGTGATGGTGGTCACCGATTTTTGAACCAACACCGAATGAACGGGGGCCTGACTCGTCAAGAAGATCCGGTGTGCCACGCTCCGCCACGCGGAGACGCCTAAAGGGTCGCGGCGGGCTCCCATCGTCTACCGACGGGTTCATTCTCGGCCCACTACACGGCTAGGCGGGTCGGCTTTACTTTCCGCTTCGCGCCAGTTTTGTCTGCGCCTGCTAGACTGGCAGGTACAAATTCTGAAGTCCTGCATCTAACTAAAAAGTGTTCCCTCGACTATTTCATCTCGGTAATTTCAGCCTGCCCACCTATGGGTTTCTGGTTTCTCTGGGCGTGCTGATTGGCATGTGGATTAGCGTCCGTAATTCCGAAAAACAGGGGATCAATCCGGACGATGCGTGGAATCTGGGGATCGTCGCGGTGTTGTGTGGGATTCTTGGCGCGAAAATTTTGTACATCGTGAATGATTGGGGCTATTACGCCGCGCACCCGAACGAGATCTTCAGCATTGCCACCTTGCAGGCGGGTGGAGTTTTTTCAGGTGGACTGCTTGCTGGCGTGGCCGCAGCTGTTTGGTATGTTCGCAAGCACCAAATGCCTGGGTTGGCGACTTGCGATGCGTTTGCGCCGGGATTGGCGTTTGGTCACGCTCTCGGTCGGGTAGGTTGTTTCGCCGCGGGCTGTTGCTATGGCAAACCCACGTCACATTTCTGGGGCGTGACATTTACCAGTCCGATTGCCCAGGCCTGGGTGGGTACGCCGCTAGGAGTCTCGCTTGAACCTACTCAACTCTTCGAAGCGGCGGTTGAGTTGGCAAATTTCTTTTTCCTGATGTGGCTCCTCAAGCGAAAAAAGTTCGACGGACAAGTGATTGCGGCATACCTCTTCTTGTATGGCGTAGCACGGTATTTTCTGGAGTTCTTGCGCGACGATCCCGGACGCGGATCTGTGTTCGGAGGAATCATGACGGGAACCCAGTTGATCTCGATCTGCCTGGTTATCACCGGCGGACTGATCTGGTGGCTGCGGCCTGGGTTCAAGGCAGTTCCGGCGCAGGCCACGCGATAAGTCAAGAAACTTTTTCAGCGCAGAGTCTCAGAGGTCAAGGAAACCTCGCGCAATTCCCTTCACCGCGGGACATCGCCGCGCTATTCTTGGCTGGTATCGCTCTCTAATCCGTGGACAAATTTCCCCAGAACTTCATAGTGACGTCTGATGATGCCGGTAAAAGGCTCGACCAATTTCTGACTGCGCAGCTTGGCGAAATCAGCCGGGCGCGTGTCCAGCAACTTATCGATGAGCAGAAGGTGCTGGTCAACGAGTCGCCGAGCCGGGCTTCGCAGCGTTTGCACGCCGGCGAACAAATTTCGGTGCTGGGCGCGGTGACGTTGCCGCCGCTGCGAGCGATGGCGGAGCAGATCCCGCTCGACATCGTTTACGAGGACGATGATCTGGCAGTCGTTAACAAATCTGCCGGCATGATGGTGCACGCCGGAGCCGGGGCGACGGACGACGAGCGCAATCGCGGAACTCTGGTGAACGCGTTGCTGCACCGGTTCGGACAACTCTCGGAAGTGGGCGGAGAGTTGCGTCCCGGAATCGTCCACCGGCTGGACAAGGCCACCAGTGGGCTGATCGTCGTGGCAAAGAACGACGAATCCCATCGCAAACTGGCTGCGCAATTCGCCAAGCGGCTGGTAAAGAAAACCTATATCGCGCTGGTCCACGGTTCCATGAAACAAGATAAAGGAACCATCAACGCAAGCATCAGCCGCGATCAAGTGCGGCGTACCCGCATGACGACGAAAGGACGAGGCGGTCGGGAGGCGATTTCGCACTATGCAGTGCAGAAGCGAATTGACTCGAAGTATGGAAAATTCACCTTGCTGGAAGTGCGGATCGATACCGGACGGACCCACCAGATTCGCGTCCATCTGGCGTCCTTGGGGCATCCGGTGGTTGGTGATTTCCTTTATGGCGCGCCGCGCGAAGTGAGCGCGAAGAATGAAGCCGCCATTTCTCTGCCCCGAAATTTTCTGCATGCCGCAGCGTTGCAGTTGCAGCATCCGCGGACGGGCGTGGTTTTATCATTTTCGCGATTGTTGCCCACCGAATTACAGCAGTTCTTGGAGCAAATAACCGACGCATAAGCCACGCGTCTGGGACGCTGCACAGGGGCGAGGACGCCCACGTCTACATTTCGTTTACAATGAGCGACGGTCTATTAAATCGTTTCAGGAGCGACAAATGAAAGGTCTGGTAACAACGGCGGTCTTTCTCCTGTTGTTGGGACTATGCAGGGCGCAGACGATTCAGGTGGACATTACCCCCGCCCATTCGACCAACCGCTTTGTCCCGAACCAGGCGCTGGGGGCTGGCATTGACCGCATCCCTGGAGAAGCCATCGAGAAAGGGCTGGCGCAGCCCAGCCTGGGCCAGGTGCTCGCTTCTGGTTGGCAGACTGTTTCCTATCGCCAGAATACGGAGCTCCTGATGGAAGCCTGGCATTGGAATCCGCAGGGCACGTGGAGCGATCCCAGCGGCAAGGGATATTTCACCGGATCTACCACTCTCGGCGATCCAATTCGCTACTCCTACGGATACGCTCTTCCTCATCGCGGCACCACCCGCAACGACGGCACCGGCAAGGCGGGGTACTCGCGGCTCACTGATGGGGACGTCAATTCCTACTGGAAGAGTAATCCGTATTTGACGCAACGCTTCACCGGAGAGAGTGACGCTTTGCACGCGCAGTGGGTGATTCTCGATCTTAATCTCAATCAGCTTGTGGACAGCATTCGCATCGCATGGGCCAATCCCTATGCGATCCGCTACGTCATCCAATATTGGACCGGCGACGATCCCATCAAGAGTCAGACTAAAGGTGTGTGGCAGACTTTTCCCCACGGCATCATCACGGATGGAAAGGGCGGAACGCAGACGCTACGCTTGTCGGACACTCCTTTGTCGGTGCACTTTCTACGAATTTTGATGACAGAATCTTCCAACACTTGCGATTCCCACCAACCCGCCGATCCGAAACTCGCCGACGCAAGAAACTGCGTAGGCTTTGCAATCAACGAACTTTATCTGGGAACAGCAACGGCAGACGGCGAATTGCACGACATCCTCCGCCACACCCCAGACCAGGAACAAACCCCAACCTACTCCTCCTCGGTGGATCCCTGGCATGAGGCGTCTGACTTGCGTTCGACCAAACAGGCGCAGATGGGATTTGATCTTTTTTATACCAGCGGCGTCACCCGCGGCCTGCCTGCGATGATGCCGGTCGCAATGTTGTATGACACACCTGACACTGCAGCCGCGGAGATTACTTACCTTGAAAAGCGGAAGTATCCGATTTCGTATGTGGAGATGGGCGAAGAGTCTGACGGCCAGTTCATGACGCCGGAGGATTACGGCGCTCTCTACCTTCAATTCGCTGCTGTGCTGCATCGCGTCGATCCCAAGCTGAAGCTGGGCGGGCCATCATTTCAGGGAGTAACCAAAGACATCGAAGTTTTGCCAGATGAAAACGGCAAAGTTTCTTGGCTGGGGCGGTTCCTGGACTATTTGAAGCAACATGGGCGAATGAACGATCTGGCTTTCTTTTCGTTCGAACACTATCCCTACGACGAATGCAAAACGACCTGGGGCAGTCTCTACGAAGAGCCTGACTTGATGAGCCACATCATGCAAACCTGGCGCGAAGATGGAGTGCCCGCCGACCTTCCGATGCTGATCACCGAATCGAATCTTTCATCGGCGGCCAGCGAAACATACATGGATGTATTTTCTGGAATCTGGCTGGCCGACTATGTCGGATCATTTTTGAATTCCGGCGGAAATGGGCTTTACTACTTTCACTACCTCCCGTTGCAAATGGAGCACGGCTGCAACGATTCTCCGGGAACGTTTGGCATGTTCACAGTGGACAAGGCCTACCAGATCCAGCAACCACTGGCGCAGTTCTTCAGCGCGCAGCTGATCAATCTGGATTGGGTGCAACCCGGAGCGGGCGAACACCGGATGTTTCCCGCAAAGGCGGACCTCGACGACGGCGCCGGCCATGCTCTGGTGACGGCCTATGCGTTGCAGCGTCCCGACGGAGCCTGGTCGCTGTTGGTGGTGAATCGCGACCAGTTCAATGCCCATCGCGTAAAGATTGTTTTTCAAGACGAGACGAGCGCCGGAACGCGTCCAGGCGCATCATTCACCGGCCCGGTTGATATTGCGATCTTTGGCAGGAATCAATATGAGTGGCATCCCGCGAAAACGGAATTCCTGGCCCACGCCGAACACGCCGCGGAAGAATCGGTAGTAGTCAACACGAAAGGATTTGCCGATCCGGACGGACCAATCCTGCGTAGCAAACAGCCTGCGGGCAAGGATACCGAGTACGATCTGCCGGCAGCGTCGGTCGCGGTTATCCGAGGCCAGATCGCGGCACGCTGAAGGCACAGGAACCTACTGAGGCGACGGTTGAGGGTTGGGTTTGCATCTATAATCAAGACAACCCATGAAATTCCGCAATGTACTGTTATTGCTGGGCGGCCTTGGCCTGCTGGTTGTGTCCGCGGCAGCGCAGGATTCAGGGCAGTCGGATTTGCCGTCAGCGCCCTCGTCGACTCAAAAAGCAAGCCCCGCTCCTAAGCCTGCCCCACCGTCCGCGCAGACAACGACGCCGGCGCCTCCAGTTTCTTCGCAGAGCCAGGCTCCGGTGGACGCCGCGAAACCGGGCCCAGCGCCTGCTACAGCACCCGCGAGCGAGCAACAGAGTCAGCGAGCGAAAGAAGGATTGGGCTCGATCCTGGAACCGCAAACGGGGACGCCTCCTGAAGAAGAGGATCCGCTAGCCACGATTAAACACACGGTCAACGAAGTCAATGTCGTTTTCACGGTGACGGACAAACACGGCCACTACGTGAAGGATTTGAAGAAAGAAGATTTCAAGATAGTGGATGATGAAAAACCGGCGGAGGAAGTCCGCAGCTTTCACGCCGAGGCGAATCTCCCGCTGGAAGTCGGGTTGCTGGTTGACGCCAGCAATTCAGTGCGCGACCGTTTCAAGTTCGAGCAGGAAGCAGCCATCGAGTTTTTGAATCAGACGATCCGCCCGAAGTCCGACAAGGCTTTCGTCATCGGCTTCGATGTCACGCCTGAAGTGACGCAGGATTTCACCGACAATACCGAGAAACTCTCCGTCGGTGTACGTTCACTGCGCCCCGGCGGCGGCACCGCGATGTACGATGCGGTGTATTTTGCTTGCCGGGACAAACTGATGAAGGAGCCTCACGCCGGCCCGGTTCGTCGCGCGATCATTCTGCTCAGCGACGGCGACGACAACCAGAGCCACGTCACGCGAGAAGAAGCCATCGAAATGGCGCAGCGGGCGGAAGTGATCGTGTACACCATCAGCACGAACTTGACCGGCTCCGACCATCGTGGCGACAAAGTTCTGGAACGCATTTCCGATGCAACCGGCGGACGGTCCTACATTCCGTTTCAGCTCACGGAAGTCGCCAACGCGTTCGCGGCGATCCAGGAAGAACTGCGCAGCCAGTACGCCATTTCTTACAAGCCAGCTCAACTGGTAGCTGATGGTCGCTATCGCGCCATCGAAATTCAATCTCAGCGTAAAGGCCTGCGGGTGCGCAGCCGGCATGGTTACTACGCGCCAACGCAATAGAACAACCTATGGCGGGATACTCGGGTACACCACTTCCCCAAAAGCTCGGCATCAAGGACAGGTTTCGGGTCGCGCTGGTTGATATACCGGCAGAAGTAAGAGCTGAATTGAAGAGTGCGCTGGCTGGTTGCCGAATGGCAAAGGCTGGACCGCTCGAATTCGCCATGCTGTTCGTCAAGTCTGCGGGTGAAATGAAGAGGCGGTTTCCAACTCTTGCAAGCCAACTGGCACCTGCCGGAATGTTGTGGGTAAGCTGGCCCAAGAAAACGTCTGGCGTAGGCACCGACCTGACGGAAAATGATGTGCGAAGGATTGGCCTGGAGGCCGGACTGGTAGACGTAAAAGTCTGCGCGGTGAATGAAACCTGGTCGGGACTAAAGTTCGTGATCCGGGTGAAGGATCGCAGCAAGCCCTCGCCCGACAATCCTGAAAAAGCCAAACGATGACGATAAATTAGAGGCGCGCGACGCAACGACGCCGTCGCGCGCCTTAAGTGCTACTGGGCCGCCGCCGGAACCCAGACATTGTCTGCGGCTTCGAGTTCTACTCCCGGAACTTCTGTGCTGATTTTCACACTCTGCAAGCCTGCCTTTTTCCCAGGCTTGGCCAGGAACTCGACGATGTACTGGTTGTCGAGCAACTTCTGCATATTGTCGAGGTACGGTTTAATACTCACCGGAGTCCCCAGTCCCAGAAAGAACGACTCGGCTCCAGACTGGTCGGAAAGCTGTGAAAGCGCGTTCTGCGCGTTGTTCGCCGTATAGAAACTGCGTCCAGCCCGGCCAACCCCTGGGTAATAGATGGTGTAAACCTGTGCGCCGTAGCGCTGGGTAACGTCGCTGGCGGAGCTCGCGTTCGGTGGCAAACCCATACCGCCGCCGAAACCGCCGCTTCGCTCGATGCCATCCGTCACCATCAGGACCGCGCGACGCGCGACGTTGCTCTTCCATCGCTTCATCAAATCCATCAGAGACAAGTACGGGCTGCCGTACGCACCGGTTGACCCGAGCGGCAGTCTCAGCGCTTTGGTCGCGAGCGCATGGTCGGAAGTGAACTCCTGCACTATGTTTACACTGGCGTTGCTCATGTAGCCGACCGCGATCGAGGTGGTGGGCGGTTGGGCATTAATAAAAGCGCGAACATCATCGAGTTGGGATCCCAAGTTCGTGCTGCTCGCGTCGTCGATCAGTATGCAAAGCGCCAGAGCGGCGTCATTTCCCGTGGCCTTGATCCAGTTGGTCACCTTCAAACGGTCCTTACCGCGTTTGACCATGATGTCCTGGCGGGTTAAGTCGGGCATTTCGCGTTTCCCCACTACGGTTGCGGTGACTGTCATGCGGACAGGTACGGTGCCGGCGTCCGCGTTGTCCTGCGCCAATGATGGAAGCACACATGTAAGAGCAACAACCAAGATTGCGAGCACTCTGCGTAGGAAATGCGACGGCTTCATTGCATCCTCTGCACTGCGATTCATTGTTCACTCCTTCGTGGCGGATTGTTTACCAAAGTCGGGCGTGCCGTATTCAACTAAAGTTTGGAGCCAAATTGTACGTCGGGCAGTGTGAACATTTCCACCTTGTCACTGACGCAACTTCCAGTGAGTACAACTCTAGTCGCGCCTGGGGACCGCGTAGTAACCGTTGCGTGACTGGATTTTGTAATCCTTGTCCGAGGTGTGAATTTCTACTTTGCGGAAGGTGCCATCAAGCGCCGGGTTGCTCGGCGTATAGCCGATGTTGTACTGGCTGCGCAGTTCGTTGGCGATCTGGGCAAATCCTTCTTTCAACTTGTCAAACTTGTTGCCAACTTCAATTACGCGGCCTCCGGTTTCGGATGTGAGTTTCTTCATGTCGCTGTCGCCGGAATAGCCACCGAATGTGCCGTAGAAGCCGCGATCCGCGCACAGCAGGACGTAAACGATGCTGTCGGATTTCTGGGCGGCTTCGATCGCGTCTTTGATTCTGAGCTGACTGCCCTGATCTTCGCCGTCGGTGAGCAGGATCATCGCCTTGCGTCCGACTTGTTGAGACAGTTCGTCGTGAGCGGCCAGGTACACCGCATCGTAGAGCACCGTGCCCTTGGGGCCACCGGGCGTGGGAACGGTGCCGCCCCCCAACCCCGGGATACCTCCGCCTCCACCGCCTCCCGTATTGATGCGGGCTTGATTGAGCGCTTCTTTCAGCAGGTGTACAGAACTGGTGAAATCTTGCAACAAGTCTGCGTTGACGTCAAAGCTGAGAACGAAAGCCATATCCTTGTCACGCAAGATTTGACTGAGGAATTCCCCACCGACCTGCTTTTCCATATCCAGCACGCGGGCCTGACTGCCGCTGGCGTCAATCAGAATGCCGAGGGTGAGCGGGAGGTCGGATTCGGCGGCAAAATACTTGACGGTCTGCGGCTTGCCATCTTCCAGAATTTGAAAATCATTCTTGGTGAGGCTGGGAATCAGCGCTCCCTTCTTGTCTTTCACGTTGAAGAAAAGCTGGACGACGTTGACATTGACTTTCAAGGTCGTCGCGGCCTGGTCCTGATCCTGATTCTGGTTTTGCGTCGGCGAAGAAGACGTCTGCTGGGCGCTGGCGGAAAGCCCTGCAACGACGATAAGGAATAGCAGGGCGCGCAACACGGGAAAAGCAGCTTTAGACATGAAAGTATTCTCTCGCTGATTTTGTTAGTCTATTCCTCTAGAGTTAGATGCACCAAACCGGGATGCTTGGCATCGTATAAAAAGTAGCAGGCCGCGAGGCGGAGGAGTTTCCCCAGTGTTGAAGGTGATCGGTGGGCGGCGAGCGTTACCGGGTATTGCGACCCTACTATTTTTTGTAGTCTCGGGACTGGCGTTTGCTCAACAGCAAAGCCCGCAGAAACCCGCTCCCAACGAAGACATTCCCGACGCTCCTTCGACCACTAAGCCTCCGCAATCATTTCCGGCGCCGCCGCCGGATGCCGCGAGTGCTCCGACCACAGATGCGGCGCCGGATCAGCCTGCGATCCCGGGAAATGAAGCACCACCTTCGTCCGGCAGCCCGGCTCCGCCGGCGGATGGGGGTAAGACGGCTGAAGCTCCGCCTTTCCCTGGCGTAAAGACCGTTCCCGAGGGCAGTGTGCCAACCGAAACCGGAACTGCGGCGCAGGATGAATTATTCAAGATTAGCCGCAATGTGAACCAGGTGATTGTTCCCGTTCGCGTCACCGACGATTCGGGACGGTTGGTGAACGGATTGTTGACCAAGGATTTCTCCATCTACGAGGACGGCAAGAAGCGCACCATGAACTTCTTTACCAGCGATCCTCTGGCGATTTCGGCGGCGGTGATCTTCGATTTGGGTATGCCGGACGTGGCCGTGCAGAAGGTGAATCAAACCCTTCCCGCGCTGGAAGCAGCTTTCAGTCAGTTCGACGAAGTTGCGATTTACACCTACAGCAGCACCACTGGCAAAATGGCTGACTTCGGCGCGGTGGGGAAACGTCTGGATGCGCTGCTGAATCAACTGAAAACCAAGCATGGGGAGAACAACGGCGTCCCCGTCCTGAGCGGTCCCTTGGGGCCGCAGGGACCGATGATCAATAACATTCCGGTTGATCGCAGCAATCCGCCCCCAATTTCACCCGCGAAACAGTCGCGGGTGCTCAACGATGCGGTCTTAGCCGCCGCGATGGATCTCGGCAAGCGGCCCAAGGACCGCCGCAAAATTATTTTCATTATCAGTGACGGCCGAGAATACCGCAGCGATGCCAGCTATAGCGACGTGCTGAAAGTTCTGCTTTCCAACGGGATTCTTGTCTACGGTATCGGGGTGGAAAGCGCGGCGATTCCGGGCTACAAAGAAATCTCGAAGCTGCATATTCCGAAGATGGGGTACAGCGACATCTTGCCGCGATACGCAAGTGCAACCGGGGGCGAAATCCTCACTGAGTATTCCAAAGACGCCATTGAAGGCGCATATCAACAGGCCATCGGGGACGCTCGCAACCAGTACACGCTCGGCTACACGACCGCCGCCACGCCGAGCAGCACCTACCGTGAGATTGAGGTCAGAGTTGGCCGCCCTGGTTGCAAGAGCTCGAATCTACGCCCTTGCGTGCTGGTATTCGCCAAAGCGGGCTATTATCCTCTGCCCATAAGCCGTTGAAGCCGGTTTTCGTTCCTATTGAAGCCCAGGCTGCTGGCTAGTAACCCTCGTAACCTCCCGATGATGCACGGGCATGTGGTATAAAACCAGCAGTACCAAGCCAAAATTAGAAGTGGGGGATTGTCCGGTTTGCCGGATGTGGTCCGCCACGTGTCTTGAGGAAATCCTTGAGTTTCATCAACTTTGCAGCCCGCGAAATTAATTGCAAGATCGTGTACTACGGTGCCGGACTGGGCGGCAAAACGACGAATCTTCAGTTCATCTTCCAGAAAACTGCGGAACAGCAGAAGGGGAAGATGATCTCGCTAGCTACGGAGACGGATCGGACGTTGTTTTTTGACTTCCTGCCTCTGGATCTGGGGTCAGTGCGGGGCTTTAAGACCAGGATCCACCTTTACACAGTTCCTGGACAGGTGTTCTACGATGCCAGCCGGAAGCTGATCCTGCGCGGCGTCGACGGCATCGTCTTCGTGGCCGACTCGCAGAAGGAACGCATGGACGCGAATGTTGAGGCCCTGGACAATTTGATGGACAACCTCAAGGAGCACGGCTACGACTTCAATAAAATTCCGTATGTCCTACAGTTGAACAAACGTGACCTGCCCAACATCCTGCCTGTGGATGAGCTCACCAAGGAACTCCGCCGTAAGGACGAGCCGGTGATGGAGGCGATTGCATTTCAAGGCAATGGTGTATTCGAGACTTTGAAAGAAATCGCACGCCAGGTGCTCTTGGAATTGAAGCAGGGTGGGTAGGAATACTTTCCGCTCGCCGGGAAAGAGCTAAAGCGAAGAAGCTATTCCGCGCGTAATACTACATTCGGATCCACCTGCGTAGCTCGCCGGGCCGGCAAATAACATGCCAGAAAAGCGGCGACGCCCAAGGTTGCTGCGGCGCCGCCCAGCGCCACCGGATCGATGGCATGAATTCCGAACAGCAGGCTGGCGAGTAGTCGCGTCAAGAGAAGCGAAACGACCAGACCGACGCACGACTCCAACTAGCGTCAAACCCATCCCTTGGCCAACGATCAGCTTGAGGATGTCGATGGGTTTTGCGCCCAGAGCTACGCGAATCCCCATTTCCTGCTTTCGTTGATTGACGGAGTAGGCCATCACGCCGTAAATGCCTATGCCCGACAGCAACAGGCCAAAGCCGGCAAAGACGCCTACAAATTCCATGATGATGCGGGGTTGCGCCACCGAGGTGGCCACGACATCGTCCATGGTGAGAATGCCGGAAACCGCCATGTATGCGTCCAGTTCTGCGATCTTCCGCCGCACGGCTGCGACCAGCAGTTCGGGGTTGGCCTCGGAGCGCACCGTTAGAGTGCCGAACGACCAGGGCGACTGAGCCATCGCATAGTACATTTCTTCGGAATTTGCAGTGTCCAGAGTGTTGAACTTTACGTCGGCAACCACGCCGATGATTTCGTGCTCTATCATGTCGCGGGAATTCGCCAGACGTTTGCCAATCGGATCCTGGTTTGGCCAAAAACGGTCAGCGGTGGTTTGATTGATGATGACTACGGGATTACCGCCAGCTACGTCGGATTCCGAGAACACACGTCCACGGATGAGTGGAGTTCGTATCGTGTCAAAATAGCCCGGCGTAACTGCCTTCATGGAAATGACGGGATCTTTTCCCACCCCCTGACAAGCCGTTCCTTCAGGACAGAAAAACACAAAGCGGACGGCTCCAGACAATGGCAAATGGCTGGTGACGCCGGCGGACTGCACCTGCGGAATAGCTTTTACATTTTCCAGCAGGAGACGGTAGAACTCGGCTTGCTGTTGCGGTTGGCCGTAGCGGTTCGATGGCAAAACTAGTGGAAATGTCATCACGCTGTTGGACGTGAAGCCGGGATTCAAATGCATTAAGCGGCCGAAACTCTGGATCAGCAATCCGGCGCCGGTCATCAGCACTAGAGCCACTGCAACTTCCGCCACGACCAGCACTCCCCGCAATCGACCTCGGCCACCGCCCTCCGATGATCCTCTGCCTCCTTCTTTGAGAGAGGATTGCGGTTGCTTTCGCGTGGCCTGCAGCGACGGCACAATGCCGAAGAGAATTCCAGTTACGAGGCACAAGCCGAGCGAAAAGAAGAGGACCTTAAGATCGACGTGGGTTTCTCCCAGCCGCGGCAAGGTGCCCGGACTGAAAGATCGCAGAGCCGGCATCAGCGCGGCGGACAAAGCGACTCCGACGACGCCTCCGATAAAGGAAAGCAAAAGACTTTCGCTGAGCAGTTGGCGCACCAGGCGGGTGCCGGACGCGCCCAGAGCCTTGCGGATGGCAATTTCTCTTTCCCTCGCGGTAGCTCGTGCCAATAGTAGATTGGCCACGTTTGCGCACGCGATCAGAAGAACAAATCCAACCGCGCCCAGAAGCACTAGCAACGATGGCCGCAGGGTTCCGACCAGGCTGTCTTGAAGCGATACCGCTGCCAGTTCGAACTTGGTGGCATCGGCGTTGCTGCCGAACTCTGCACGGTAACGTGCGTCGATGGTCTTGAGTTCGGCGCGGGCGCGAGCTAGATCAACCCCCTCCCGCAATTTTCCCAGCATGATGAGATAAGTCGCGCCGGAATGGATCTGCACGGGTTGCAAAGTGCCAATCTCATCGATTCGCGGCATCCAGATCTGGGGTTCCGGAAACTGCATGGGAAAGCGGAAGCTCTGCGGCAAAATTCCGACCACGGTCACATTTTTGCCATCCAGCGTGATCACCCGGCCCAGCAGCCCTGGGTCGCCACCGAAATGGCTGTGCCAAAAGCCATCGCTGATTACCGCAACGTCGCGTCCGCCAGGTAATTCTTCTTCAGGCAGAAAACGTCCGACCGAGGGCGGGAGAAGCTCCCAACACCCGGAAGAAGTCTTCCGACACCTTTCCTGCCTGTACGGATTCCGGTTCCTGATTTGTCACCAGGCTCGAAGTCAGCGTGTAGTAGGCGGCCATGCTTTCCAGCGTCTGGCTCTGCTGACGAATCTGCTCGTATTTGGTAAAGGAAAGCGCGAGTCCGGGCGTTTGCGACTGAATGACGGTTTGGCTAACCTGGATCAGCCGCGAAGCGTCGGCATAAGGGAGAGGCTTCAGCAGAACCGTATTGATCACGCTGAAAATGGCGGTGTTGGCGCCGATTCCGAGGGCAAGCGTGAGCACAGCCACGGCGGTAAAGCCAGGATTCTTGCGCAACATTCGAGCCGCGAATTTCAGATCCTGCCAAACAGTTTGCATCTTATTCTCCCAGATCACTTTTTCCGCTTAGGCATGCCCTATGATTTAACGGTAAGCATTTCGATTCTTTATTTATTGTATCGACGTATTCATCGACGAATAGCGAGACACTATGAGCCTGAAACGGTTATGTCTCACCCTATGTTTGACGTTGGCGAGCGCGCATTGGGCACTGGCAAACGATGCTCATCAGCATGACCTCGCCAAGGAAAAGTTGGGGACGGTTTCGTTCCCCATCTCGTGCGCACCCCCAGAGCAGAAAACGATCGAGCGCGGCATCGCTTTGTTCCACTCTTTTTGGTTCGACGAATCGCAGAAGCAATTCGAGGCTGCGGTCCAAAAAGAGCCGTCGTGTGCGATGGCGTATTGGGCTGAGGCGCTCGGTCTGTATCGCCCGCTGGCATACCGGCCTGCTGATTCCGATATGAAACAGGGTTGGGCGCTCGTGGAAAAGGCGCAAGCGATGCACGCCAAGACAGCTCGGGAGCGCGCCTATATCGACGCCCTCGCAGTCTTCTATCGCAACGATGATCGCGATTACGAAACCCGAAATCGCCAGTACTCCGAGGCGATGGAGAAAATCTACAAGCAATATCCGGACGATCATGAGGCGGCGGTGTTTTATGCGCTTGCGCTGCTCACCTGGGAACCTGACCACGATCACCCGCTGGAAAATGCCAAGAAGGCAATCGCAATTCTCAATCTCGCATTCCAGCAGAACCCGAACCACCCTGGCGTAGCTCACTATTTGATCCATGCCACGGATACTCCGCAACTTGCGGCGCTGGGGCTGGACGCGGCCCGCCGCTATGCGCAAATCGCTCCGGCTGCGCCGCATGCTCTGCACATGCCCTCACACATTTTTGCCCGGCTTGGGTTTTGGCAGGAGGACATCCAATCGAATCTGGCGTCACTTGAAGCGGCCCGCCATCCCGCAGCCGGACACGTCGGTGGAGAGCATCAAGTGCACGCTATGGAGTTTCTGGAGTATGCGTATCTACAAATTGGTGAGGACAAGAAGGCGGAGCAGATGGTGAAGGATCAGGCCGTCATTGGCTACGAGCAGGTCGACAAGAATCTGGTCGACTTTCTTGATCGCACTCGGGCGCACTCTCCGGCAATGTATGCCCTCGAAATGCACCGCTGGAAGGATGCCGCCGCGCTAGAACCCGATCCGAAGGCTGAACCCTACAATCAGGCCATCGCTTACTGGGCGCACGCGATTGGCAGCCGGACATTTGCGTGACAGCGTTGCCGCGCGAGATGCGGTAGCACACTATGACGCGATGGTTGAGTCAACCAAGCACGGCCCGCGCTCTTTTCGCGCTGGATACATGAACACCAAAGGCGACGAGGCCCATGCCTGGCTGGACTTCCTTGAGGGCAAGAACGGCGACGCCGTCAAATTGTTGCGCGGCGTAGCCGACCGCCAGGATGCTCGAGGGCAAAGGCGAGGTTGAACTGCCGGCCCGCGAAATGGTCGCGGACATGCTTCTGGAAATGGGTCATCCGGATGAGGCGCTGGCAGAATATGAGAAGTCGATGAAAACCGATCCCAACCGGTTCAATGCATTAGCTGGAGCGGGTCGCGCGGCAGAACTGGCACATCAACCCGACAAGGCGGCGCTTTACTACGGGCAGCTTTTAAAGAATTGCAGTGACGGTGCGCACTCCAACCGTCCAGAGCTGGCTCACGCTCGAAGTTATGGAGGACGCGCGTCTTTGCCGGACCGGACGGGCGAGACGCCCGTCCTGCAATAGCCTTTGAATCTATTTTGTTTCTGCAGTAGGGCTGGCGCCAAACTCGCGGCGGCCAATTCCACGAACGGTGCGTGCGGCCAGCGGCGGAACTCCCGCGGCAGCACCGTAGCGCTCCATGAGCATGGGCACCATCGTGCCTTCGGCTTCCTTCACGAAAGACAAAGAGCCCTCACTATTCATGTCGATGCGGATGAAATCTCCGAGCTTGACCTGACCGGTTGCGACCAAATTAGCCAGCGGAAATACCAGATGACGTTCAATCGCGCGCTTGAGGTGTCGCGCCCCGTACTTCGGGTCTGTGCCCTCGCTCAGCAGGAAATCCTTTACGTTCGATGTGCAATTGAACACAAACTGATTGGCAGCTGAAGCCATCAGAATTCGCTGTTGCACCATCCCTAATTCGATATCGAGGATTTGCTCGAGATGCTCCGGGCGCAAGGTCTTGAAGACTACGACCTTGTCGATACGGTTCATGAACTCGGGAGTGAACTTTCGCCGCGCCGCTTCAACTGCCGTGCGATCGATCTTGCCATCGAGGCTGGAGTCCACCAGCTTCGGCTTGTGCACGAAACCCAGGCCGCCATCGACCAGATTACCCATCTCGCTGGTGCCGAGGTTCGAAGTCAGAATGATGATGCATTGCGACAAATCAACGCGCCGATTGTCGCCCAGCGTTAAAGTCGCTTTGTCGAGAATGCCGAGCAGCAATTGCCAGAGCGAGTCAGACGCTTTCTCGATTTCATCGAAGAGCAGAATCGAGAGCTTCAACTTCTCGGTATGGAATTGGTTGAGCGCTTCCTGCGTCAGCAAAGGATGCGTCTCGCGATGGCCCAGATATCCGGGAGGCGAACCGATCAATTTTGCGATCTCGTGGGAGTGTTGAAACTCGGCGCAGTCAATCTTGATGCAGGCGCGAGAGTCGCCGAACAGCGTTTCAGACATCGCCTCGACCACCCGGGTCTTACCGGATCCCGTGGGTCCCAGAAACAGCAGGTTGCCTACCGGACGCCCCGGAGGATTCAAGCCCGCCAGAAACATCTGATAGATTTCCACGACTTTCTCGAGCGCGGCATCCTGACCAACGATCTTGCGACGTAAATTCTGGTCAAAATCCCTCGCATCACTACTACGGCGGGTTGGATCAAGCACGGTACTCGCGACGGTCTTCATAGGTCAGAGCGCTTCTCTTTCCTTGGCTTTCTGTTGGTATCTGGGAGAGTGCGTTCGTTTACTGTTTCAGGAGGCGACAAATTTTGTCACTCCCCGGGCTGTTTGTCCAGAGCACTTACCACATCCTGCCCTAGTGCAAACGGCTCGCCATCTCCAGCGAAGCGAAGGTTGCTTATTCCTTCATAACTTAGACGCTTCCAAGCTGTGAATTGCTGCCCCGCCGCCGCAGCCTGAAATCATGGAAAGGGAAATTCTTTGCGCAGGTGGAAGTTTCTTGGCTTCGGCCGCATCGTTCGACCCCGCCTCCTTGGCCTTGGCCCGACGTAACTAGCTGCTTTTTTGGCGCGCAGTTAGCATCCGGGATAACCGCCCCCTTTGGAGAAAACCTTGCGCCGTTCCAGCTCAGTTTTGATCATAGTTTTCACCTGCCTCGCTTTTGGATTTTTTTCGTGGCATCTGGCCTTTCAGTTACCGGCAGAGGCCGCGCAGTCTGGACAACAAGCCGAATTGCTGAACACGTCAGCCGCAAATACCGCAGCGCCCAAGCCGGCGGAACCTTCGCTCAGCCAGGTCGCACCGCCGGGCAGCACTATGTATCTGGCCAAGCGGGGCGACACGGTCACGCTTGTAGCGCGTCGCTACTTGTCACAGACCTCGTACCTGACCTCGAGTGAACTGGCAGGCGCGATGCGCAAATCCAATGCGAATTTGCCAGCGACATTCCTGAAGGCTGGACAGGAAATAGTGGTGCCTGGAATCTTGCCTTCGCCTATCGTCGAGAAGACCATTGCCGAACCGCGCGATTTTGAAGCTCGGGCAATCTACTTGACTGGGCTGATGGCGGGCAGCGACCACGGAATAGCCATCATCCGCCACTGGCGGGAAGTAGGTGGCAACGCGGTGGTTTTTGACATCAAGGACAGTGACGGAAGCATCAATATTGCGTTCGAGCACCCGCTGGCTGGCAGTCATCACGTGGCGCTTCATGACTTGCCCAAGTTTGTTCACTTTTTGCATTCGCAGGGCATGCATGCCATCGCTCGTGTGGCCATCTTCCGCGATGAGAAACTGGTGGTGACGCATCCGGAACTGGCGGTGAAGTCGCACAAGACCGGAGAACCGTGGCGAGAAAACGGCAAGCTGGTCTGGACTGATCCGTCGCAACCGAAAGTGCAGGAATACGACATTGCGCTGGCCAAACGGGCAGCGGAGGCCGGCGTGGACGAAGTCCAGTTTGACTACGTGCGCTTCCCTGCCGAAGGCGACCAGAAAGATGCCAGCTTCGCGTTTCAAACGCAGCATCCGGAGTGGCACCGCTCTGACGTGATCGCTGATTTCTTGAAACATGCCTATGCTGAATTGCATCCGACGGGCGTACTTCTTTCGCTGGACGTCTTCGGCATCATGGCCTGGCAGCGGCCAGTCGACTTGGCGCACACGGGGCAGGATATTGTGCAAATGGCAAAACATTGCGATGTGCTTTCGCCCATGATCTATCCCTCGCACTTTTTTGGCATGGACGGGATCGCCCATCCCGGAGACGCCCCCGAACACTTTATTGGCGAGTCGATGAAGCGCTTCGAGCTGATCACCAAGGGCAGCGACGTGGTGATCCGTCCCTGGTTGCAGGCGTTTCGCTGGCGGACCAAAACCTATTCGCCGCAATACATCGAAACTCAGGTTTTAACCGCGAAAAATGCAGGCGGGGTTGGCTTCTTGTTCTGGAATGCCGCCAACGACTACAGCAAGCCGTACACCGCCATGCCCGAGATGAGAGCTGTTAAAGGCCATTACTTCCGAGGGGACGAGTTGGGAGTGGTGCGGGCTGGACTGTCTTCTGAGGGGCTACCGGCAGCCAGCAGTGCGGCTTCTGATAAATAGTGTTTTCGCGAAATCGCACTAGCTTGTCTCCGGTGGAACTTCTGGGAGCAAACACCTTGGAATTTCCAATGGGAGTACAGTTGACGTCCCCTACCCACGAAAAAACCTAACGGAAAGCACCGGTCGCACGTGTTTTCTGGAAGTTAGAAAAAAAGTCGCCGATCATTCAAGATTTTTCTTTCCGCGGCTTCATAAAACCTCCAGAACGTGCAGCGCGCTAGGTTATAATCCCTCGTAGTTTTGTTGGTTTGGTTATCTTCCTGGTTCGCCGTGCTGCCTGTCGTTAGTGCCAGCAGGCAGGTCCGCCCACGGAATAAATTTTGGCATTCAACGAAACTCCTGGCCGCGTTTTAGAGTCAAATATTTGAGGAGTGCTCATGGCGATTCAGAAGACGGAAAAGATTTGGCATAACGGCAAGCTCATCGACTGGGATGATGCTCAGATCCACGTGATGTCGCACGTGGTGAATTACGGTTCCTCGGTTTTCGAGGGCATTCGCTGTTACGCGCTTCCGAGCGGCCCCGCGATTTTCCGCGTTCAGGAACACACGCAACGACTACTGGACTCCGCGAAGATCTATCGTATTGACGTGGATTTCACCCGCGAAGACCTCGTCTCCGGAATGCTGGATGTGGTGAAGCACAATGGCGTCTGGCCGTGCTACATGCGCCCGATCGTGCTGCGCGGTTATGGCGAAGCTGGAGTCAATCCCTTCAATTCGCCGACCGAGGTTTATATCTGCAACTATCCCTGGGGCAAGTATCTGGGCACGGATGCGGAACAGGGTGTGGACGTCTGCGTCTCCTCGTGGACCCGCATTGCTCCTAATACGCTGCCCGCCATGGCCAAATCTGGCGCGAACTACATGAACTCGCAGTTGATCAAGATGGAAGCTATCCTGAATGGATATGTGGAAGGGATTGCGCTCGATGCTAATGGCTACGTCAGCGAAGGCTCTGGCGAGAATGTCTTCATCGTGCGCAACGGCGTCCTGCAAACGGCACCGCTCGGCAATTCGGTGCTGCCCGGCATCACACGAGATTCGGTTTTGCAGATTGCTCACGAACTCGGAATTCCGGTGGTCGAACAAGGCATTCCGCGCGAACTGCTTTACATCGCCGACGAAGCTTTCTTCACAGGAACCGCTGCCGAGATCACATCGATTCGTTCGGTGGACAAAATCAGCGTGGGCAAGGGAATTCCCGGACCTATTACACGATCGGTTCAGAAAGAGTTCTACGGAATCGTCCGTGGCGAAAAACCCGATCGATTCGGATGGCTCAGGCCGGTCCCGGTAGGTAACAAGCAGCCGGTCAGTGTCTAAACAGATTTCTGGTAGTCAAATATTCAGGGGCGCCCAGCTGCGCCCCTGACGTTTTCTGTCCGAACAAACACATAACACCCTCACAAGGAGCACTTTATGGCAGATGCACAGCAAGGTTTGACCCCTGAATTCGCCCTCGGCATGCGACAAGTCATGCTCGATGGCCTGGCCCGTGAATTTGAAACCACTAAGAGAGTGCTGGCCGCAGTTCCAGACGGGAAAGCAGATTATCGTCCCGATCCCCAAGCGCGTACCGCGTGGGATTTGGCCTGGCACATCGCCAATACCGACGTTCAATTCCTCGATGGAATTGCCGATCTGCAGTTCAAGATGGAGTCGCCGGAGGAAAAAGACAAACCCAAAAACACCGCCGAACTGGTGGCATGGTACGACAAGCATTTCAAGCGCGGCGCGGATCGAGTGCAAGCGCTAACACCGGAACAACTGTGCACGCCAGTGAGCTTCTTCGGTGTATTCAACCTGCCGGCAGTTTCTTACCTCGGATTTCTGAACAATCACTGCATTCACCATCGCGGCCAGTTGGCAACCTATCTTCGTCCCATGGGAGCCAAAGTGCCGTCGATTTATGGCGGCAGTTACGATGAGCCGTTCAACCCGGGAGAACCTAAGACCAACGCGGCATGATCGTGGATTGCAACTAAGAAGGCCGCCCGGCAGCGGGCGGCTTTTTTGTTGTGAGGTGTCGAACTACTGGTCGCACCATACGACCTCGACTGGATATTTCCGGAAAACTCGGTCGGAAGTCAGGATCGTCATCTCTTCCAATATCGCCTGTGCAATGAGTAGTCGATCAAAAGGATCCGCGTGGTGCAGAGGAAGATCATAGACCTTGACTGCATGGAGCTGCGTAATTGGCAGCGCAAGCAGGCTCTGCCTTGCCATGAAGGCAGGTATGCACTGGTGGGGAGGCGCGGGCAATCGCAGCTTACCTAGACCGGCTTTGATGCTGAGTTCCCAAGCGGTCGCCGCGGAGAAGTAAATCTCATCCTGTCCGCTCTCGATGATCTCCCGGCCGAGTTTGCTGAGCCTTTCGACGGATCCGATGCTCCACAACCATGTCATGCTGTCGAGCAAATATTTCATTTGCGTCTCCGCTTTCGTGGCTTTTCAAGCTTGGGTGACTTTTCAAGTTTCGGGATTTCTCCTCCGTAAAATGCTGCAAGCAGATCGTCGGGCAGAGGGGCATCGAAGTCATCGGCAACCCACACTTCGCCCCGTGCAAAACCCAGCGGGCGAGCACTTTGCGTACGCTCAACTGGGACCAGACGCGCGATCGGCACTCCCGAACGCGCAATCGTGATCTCTTCGCCTGCGGCAACTCGTTGCAAGAGCCGGGAGAGGTGGGTTTTGGCTTCGTGGATATTCACTTCCATCTATGCAGTCTGGACTAAGTCACATGACTAAGTCAACACTTTCCCCCGGAATCTCAAATGCGGATTGGCTCCTCGAAATCGCACGGAATCGCCGGGGTACCGTTCAAGAGGTCAATTACTTAGGTCATCTTGGGTTGCCCGGCTTTTCGGTTCATCATACGAGATAGTTCCCTGGGGAATTCTCGAATGAATATTGACGATCTGCTTCGCATCGCCATGGAGCGACGCGCCTCCGACTTGCATTTGAAGGTCGGCAATTATCCTCACCTGCGGATTGATGGCGAACTCACTCCGCTCACCGACCAGCCCCGCATCAGCGCCGAAGACATGCTTACCATGGCCTTCAGCATGATGTCGGCAAGGCAGAAGCAAAAATTCAAAGAAAGCACAGAAATCGACATGGCATACGGCGTAGCCGGACTCGGCCGCTTCCGTGTGAACGTATTTCAGCAGCGCGGCAACGTCGGACTGGTACTGCGCGTAATTCCCACTAAGATTCGAGCTTTGGACGAACTTTATTTGCCCAAGATCGTGGAACAAGTTTGCGACATGCCACGGGGACTGATTCTGGTCACCGGCGTCACCGGCTCTGGTAAGTCGACGACTCTGGCTGCGATGGTGGATCGCATCAACTCCACTCGCGCCGAGCACATCATCACCATTGAAGACCCGATCGAATTCCTGCACCGCGACAAGAAGGGCTACGTCAACCAGCGCGAGATCGAGGTGGATACACCGACTTTCTCCGCAGCCCTACGAGCTTCACTTCGTCAGGATCCAGACGTCATTCTGGTCGGCGAAATGCGCGACGTGGAAACCATTGGCACTGCGCTACACGCCGCCGAAACTGGCCACATGGTTTTCTCCACATTGCACACGCTGGATGCCGTGGAAACCATCAACCGTATTATCGCGGTGTTCCCGCCGCCGGAGCAGAAGCAGATTCGTCTGCAGCTCGCAGCGGTATTGCGCGCTGTCATCAGTCAACGTCTGGTCAGACGCTGCGATGGCGATGGCCGCGTGCCTGCTGTCGAAGTCATGATCAACACTGCTTACATTCGGGAATGTATTCTCGTTCCGGAAAAGACTCGTGCCGTCCGCGACGCCATTTCTGCCGGCACATCGCAATACGGAATGCAAACTTTCGATCAGTCTTTGTGGGACTTGTTCCAGGCTGGGCTGATCAATTACGAAACCGCGCTGGAGAGCGCTTCCAACGCCGACGACTTCAAGCTGCGCATGCAGGGCATTTCTTCGACCAGCGATATTTCCAGAAACGCCATGCAGCAGAGCGGATTTGGTGGCCGTTGATCCTCCTGAATACTCAGGGCGCGCATCAGGCGCGCCCTTTTTCTTTCTCGAGATATTTCTGACCCTATTCGCTTCTCATCAGTACTTGGGGGCCGATGCCGACGCACCACCGCGTTGCGGAATTGCCCCCGTCGGCTGAGCCGGGTCCGCCGGAGTAATCGGAACACCCTGCACACGATTGCGACCACTCACCAAGGCTACGCTGTTGAAGTTCTGCGCCACGTCATCGTATTCCATAATCATTCGTACTGGGTCGGTACCGACGTAAGCAGTTGGGAACTGGCTGCCATCCTGCCCAACAAAAAATGCGTTGTGAATTCGAGTGACTTTGCCGCCGTCGTCGACCAACTCTACGGTGTGCCACACCCATGGTGCGCGAAGTTGCGCATTCCTGCGCTTGGATAAATCAAAATCGCACAAGACGCGTGTACCGGTACGGAAGCAACCGTAAACCGTGAGCGTCGCGTCCCCGGCCAGAAACGTTCCCAGCCCTGGCAGAGATACCGCAGAGCGCGAGTCTCCCGGCTGCGATGTGGGCACCGACGGTTGGGATGTCGCGGCCGCAGCTCTTGCATGCGCGGATGGCTTGTTCGTAGCCGATTGAGCGATGACCACGGAAACAGCGATCACCGCGATTGAGGCCGTCATGACAAACTTAACCGCGAGCCCCACAGTTCTTTCTGAGTTCATAGAGTGCCCTCGATGAGATTTGATCGTCGGAGAAACATAAGGCGCGCACGATGGCGCGCCCTGTCCTGTTCGTTGAGGCTCACATCACTTTACTTGGTGGTGTGTCGTTGCGCTCTTGAGCGAGTCCCAAAGCGACTTCGACTTCTGCTTCGTGGTATTGATGGTATTGGTTGCGTTGTTGACCGCGTTGCTCGCGCCGTCAATCGGAGTGCTGCCGGTCGCGCTGCCAGGAGCCGAGGCGGATGCGGTCGCACCGGCGCCGCGCCCAGGGACAGCGCCCGCCGGCAGATTAGGATCAACCGCCGTAATCGGAACCCCCTGAATGCGGTTAGGGCCGTAGACCAAGGCCACGCTGGTGTAGTTCGCGCCAACATTGTCGTACTCCATCAACATGCGGACCGGGTTCGTGCTGACGTAGGCAGTTGGGAACTGGCTACCATCCTGACCCATGAAAAACGCAGTATGAATGTTAGTGACTTTGCCGCCGTCGTCCACCAGATTGACTCCACCGTAGACCCACGGAGCATTCAGCTGCGCATTGTTTTGCTTGGTAATATCGAAGTCACAGAGAACTCGATAGCCGGTTCGGAAACAACCGTAGACCGTCAGCGTGGCGTCGCCCCACAAGAATGTTCCGTATCCTTGGGTGGCCACCGCCGAGCGCGCGCCCCCCGTCTGCGAACCGCCAGTGTACTGCTGGGCCGTATTCGAAACATTTGGGTTGGTCAAGAAATTCGATGGCGCTGTGGAAGTCGTCGAAGGCGAAGTTACGGTTTGCCCGGCAATCGGCATCGGCGTTTGCGATGAAGCTGGAGTCACGACGCTGGACGCGGTTGGTGTTGCGGATTTCATTGCGGCTGGCTTGGCGGCTGGGGTGGTCGTCGCCACCGGCTTGGCTACCGCCGTGGTGCCCACCGGTTTCGCCGTGGTTTTCACCACTGCGGGAGCCGGCTTAACTACCGGCTTGGTTGTGGTGGTCGTTTGCGCTGCGGCCATAGAGACAGCGACTAGCGCAACCGAGCCCGTCGCCAGAGCGAGCCGGGAAACAAGCTCCTCACAGTTCCATCGCATCATAAACTTCTCCTTCGCAAGATTTCGACAGTTATCACAGGGGGAGCCCAGCCAACCTTAGTTGGGCGATCGCACATCGAATGCGGATCAAGGTGTGCCAATCTAGCACTGGGATCATATTCCGAGGTAGAACATTGTCAAGTGAAAATATTGTCAAATGTTGCGCGGGGAGTGCAATTCTGGGTCTGGATTGAAAGCGTAATTGCATTCTCCCGACCTGGCTGAGCTTCGCCCGCGGGCAGGCAGGTAGGACACAGTTGACTCTACGCAAATTTCAAACTTAAGTGGGTTTCAGCAGGAGGAGGCCGGAACTCAAGCTCGGGAGCCACTCCGAGTTCTCAAGTCCCGGCCCTGTTGAAGAGCAGGTTAGCTAGCAGCACGCCGCATATTTTGAATGTCGTGCATCCGCAGCGCTGAGCACAAAAAGCGCATGATCGAAGGTCGAAACATCGAACACATGATCCAAGCCGGTACGCACCAGGATTTCGTTCACGAAGTGCGACGGGTTCACCAATTTGAGCTGCACCTTGCGGTCTTGCGCCCATTGCTGCAGAGATAGAAGCGCGGTCAAGCCGCCGGCATCCAGGGTTTCCACGTCGGTCAGGTCGAGCACCACCAGGCGGATATTTTTCTCCGCAAACACTGCATTCCGGAGCGTGCGTACTTCCGCGCCGCGAACGATCCGCCCGGCGCATCTTACAACCGCTACATCGCCCGTTTTTTCCACATCGATGGTAAGCATAATTGCCTTCCTTAGGTCTGTTGTTATCTACGCAAATAGACGGGCGAAAGTTCCCATTGTCACCCCGCAGCAAGGTAAAAAGTTGTAACGTGATAGTTGGAAGACTTTCCTCGCCGTGGCGTGCTCCGCGAGGTAACGTGTTACTAGCTATGGCATTTCCCCGCCCCAGGAAGACCGAGTCTGAGAACGAGTTGTACGAGTACGCCGTAGGCGCGCTCGGGCGGCGCATGCGATCGGTCGCCGAATTGAAACGCTTGCTGCGACCGCGCGTCGAAGCGGAAACAGAATATGGCCAGACACTCATGGAGTTGGTGATCCGGCGGCTAAAAGATCAGGGCTACCTCAATGACGCCAGGTATGCGGAGGCGTATTCGTCATTTCGTCGCGATAACGAGAAGTTTGGGCGACGGCGCGTGATTACAGATCTCAAGATCAAAGGCGTCCACGGCGAAGTCATCGAGAAAGCAGTGGATTCCGTCTACGACGAAGTGAGCGACGAGAAGCAGGCACGCGCATATTTGAAGCGCAAGCGCCTGGTGAAACCGAAAGATCAGAAACAGACGGCGCGAATTTTTCGCCAGCTTACGCGCGCGGGATTTGCCGCGAAGACGATCTTTGCCATTCTCAAGAAATGGGATGTGGACGACGAGACGCTGACCGCGCTGGAAAGCGAACTCGAGTAGATCGAGCCGTGGTCAAAGTAGCACCGGCCTCCCGGTAAACCAAAAAGCTAATTGCGTTTCTTCCGGCGAATGCTTCATACTTGCCTCACCACTTCTCTCAAATTAGTTTGGAGGCATTATGAAATTGAAGATAGCCACAGTTCTTAGCATCGCGTCACTGTGTATGGCATCAGTTTGCCCTTTCACAGGATGCCAAAACGGATGTCGACAAAGCTGCAAAAGACACCGGCCACGCCACCAAAGTAGCCGCCAAAGATACCGCGCACGGCACTGAAAAAGCCGCGGACAAAACCGCTGACGCCACCAAGACCGCCGCGAAGAAGACCAGCCACGGCGTCAAGACAGCTGCAAAAGATACCGGTCACGGAGTAAAGAAAGCCGCAGACAAGACTGCCGACGCAGTAAAGTAACTCGGCGTTTTACGGAAAACCGCAGAGTACGCGGAGGAGGCAGAGCATGAAGTAGCTCGGCGTCCTCAGCGCCCTCTGCGGTTTTCATTTGCGGTTTTCATTTAGAATTAGTTTTCCATGACTGGCTCGGAAATTCGGCGTAAGTTTCTGGATTTTTTCGTCCAAAAAGGCCACCGCGAGGTGCATTCGTCCTCGCTCGTTCCGGCGAACGACCCCACGCTGCTGTTCACCAACGCGGGGATGAACCAGTTTAAAGACGTCTTCCTCGGTCTGGAAAAGCGCGATTACGACAAGGCCACGACCTCGCAGAAATGCGTGCGCGCCGGCGGCAAGCATAACGACCTCGAAAACGTCGGCTTCACCAACCGCCATCATACGTTTTTCGAGATGTTGGGCAATTTCTCGTTTGGCGACTATTTCAAAAAAGACGCGATTGCCTACGCGTGGGAGCTGATCACTTCGCCGCAGTGGTTTGGAATTGCGAAAGACAAACTGTATGTGACGATTTTCAAGGGTACCGACGGCCCCTTCGAGGCTGGCTTCGATGTGCCGCGCGATGATGAAGCTGAACAACTGTGGCTTGGAGTCGGCGTTCCCAAAGAACGGATTTTCGCCTTCGGCATGAAGGATAACTTTTGGCAGATGGGAGATACCGGCCCCTGCGGCCCCTGTAGCGAGATCCATTACGACATGGGTGCGATCGCGTCGGACCAGGGCCACACCGATTGTGCATTTGGCTGCGATTGCGGAAGGTACGTCGAAATTTGGAACCTTGTGTTCATGCAGTACGACCGTGACATCGGCGCCACCAGGGAGCTGCCGAAACCCTCAATTGATACCGGCATGGGCTTAGAGCGTCTGACGGCGGTGTTGCAAGGAGTGATTTCGAACTACGACACGGATTTGTTCACGCCGCTAATTCAACGCGCCAGTGAGTTAACTAACACCTCTCTGAAAAAAGAATTGGATAAAGAAGCGCATGCCAAGGGTGCAGCTTCTCTACGTGTCATCGCCGACCACTCACGCGCAGCAACGTTTCTGATCTCTGACGGAGTACTTCCATCAAACGAAGGCCGCGGGTATGTATTGCGGAAGATTATCCGGCGTGCTCTAACCCACGGCCGCCTGCTTGGGCAAACCAAACCTTTTCTTCACGAGATGGTTTTTGCGGTGCGCGATCTGATGCAGGACGCATATCCCGAGTTGAAGGAGAGCTGCGAGCGCGTCTCCAAAACCGTCCTCGTGGAGGAAACACGTTTTGGTCACACCATGAACGTCGGGCTCGAGAAGCTGGAAGCTCTGATTCGAGAAAGCCAACTGTCAGGCCCAGAGGCATTCAAACTCTACGACACCTTCGGAATGCCAATCGACTTCATGCAGGATGCTGCGCGCGATCAAGGTATTGAATTTGATCAAGCTGGTTTCGATCGCGCCATGGACGAACAGAAGTCTCGTGCCCGCGCCTCCTGGAAAGGCGCGGCCAAGCAGACCGCGAATCCGGCCTACCAGCAGCTTCCGAAGTCAACTTTCGAAGGCTATCGCCAGACGCGCTCTGACGGCTGCGAAGTGTTGGCCATCATCCACAACGGCCAAGGCGCGCAGCAAGTCAAGCCCGGCGATGAAGGCGAGATCATCCTTGACCACACACCGTTCTACGCCGAATCTGGCGGGCAGGTGGGCGATCGGGGATGGCTCTACTCCGACGATCACAACACCGTCGTCGCCGAAGTGAAAGGGTGCTACTCGCCGGTTCAGGGCGTGCGCGCACATCAGGTCATCGCGAAGCAGCCAATCCGCGTCGGCGACAAAGTCGACGCCGTCGTCAACGCCGACATTCGCCATTCCACCATGCGCAACCACACGGCCACGCATCTGCTGCAGGCCGGCTTGCGCGAAGTTCTCGGCAAACACGTAAAGCAAGCGGGATCGCTGGTCGCGCCCAACCATTTGCGCTTTGATTTCTCGCACTTCACAGGGGTGGCCGACGAAGAACTGCAAGACATCGAAGACCTGATCAACAAACAAGTTCTACGCAACGAGAAAGTCGAAGTCATCGAGAACGTGCCCATCGATGTCGCCATCAACGAATACAAAGCCATGGCGCTATTCGGCGAGAAATATGGCGACAAAGTTCGCGTCATCAAGATCGGCGATTTCTCGACCGAACTTTGCGGAGGCACGCACACGCTGGCAACCGGCGAAATCGGCCTGATCAAATTCTGAAAGAAGGCAGCGTGTCTTCGGGAGTGCGGCGCGTCGAGGCGGTGACCGGCGAAGGCTCGCTGCAGCACTTCCGCAAAGACCACCAACTGGGAGGGATGGTGGCGACGCTCACAGCACACACGGAAAATACGTCTCCGGCCGAGGCCCTCAAGCTCGAACTCGACAAAAAAGATTCCGAGATCAAGCGCCTGCAACGCGAACTCGATCAAGCCCGCATGAAGTCGGCCTCATCCACGGTCGCATCGGTCACCGACAAGATCAAAGACATCCAAGGCATCAAAGTCCTGGCCCACCGTGTAGACAACCTCGAACGTGCCCAGATGCGCACCCTGGTCGACCAACTCCGCGACAAGCTCGGCTCCGGCGTAGTCGTCCTCGGCTCAACCAGCAACGGCAACGTCTCGCTCATTGTGGGCGTAACCAAAGATCTAACGCAAAAAATCCAGGCCGGCAAAGTCATCGGCCCGGTGGCTCAGAAAGTCGGAGGCAAAGGCGGAGGCCGTCCCGACCTCGCCGAAGCCGGCGGAAAAGATCCGGGAGCGCTGGACGCCGCGCTGGCAGACGTATATGGCGTGGTGGAGCAGTTACTGGGCTCGAAATAAGGGGCACGAGCTTATCTGCATTGCCATCTGTCAAAATAACTTCAACTGCGGCGGACATAAATGTCCGCCCTACTCACGATTCTTTACATAGCCATCTAAGATAGCTATAATCGTGCTCATGAAGGTCAGCGTAGCCGACGCAAAGAACAAGCTGCCAGAACTGATCAAAGCCGTCGAAGACGGAAACCCCGTGACCATCTGCCGCCGGGGTGTCCCGGTAGTGGACATCGTGCGCACCAAGAAGCCCGGGCGCAAGAAACGAATACTCGGAACCCTCAAAGGCAAGATACGAATCCTCGATCCAAATTGGTGGAAACCGATGACGGATGGCGAGGTGGAGACTTTCCTGTCAGGGCGGTCTTGAGATGCGGCTGCTTCTGGACACGATGGTCTTGATTTATGCCGTGGAATCACCAGAGCAGCTCAGCCGACGGGCTACTACAGCTTTGCAAAATCCAGAGAATATCCTCGAACTGAGCGCAGTTTCTCTCACCGAGATCGCCATTAAGACCGCGTTGGGCAAACTCAAGCTTTCGGCCGAAATTGCCCGCCAGGCCGTTCAAGATCTGGACATTCGCGTTCTTCCGCTCACCGCCGATCACGCTTACTTCTTATTTGATTTACCACTTCATCACGGTGATCCCTTTGACCGGCAAATCATTGCCCAATCTCTCGCTGAGAAGATTCCCATCGTCACTTCCGATGAAAAGTTCAGCCTCTACAAAGGCGTCAAACTCATTTGGTAAATCGCTGGCGAACCATCAGGCGGATGCATCCATCACTGGACGTAGCGTGGCCGCCGGAGCTTATAACCTATTCGACGTGCAATTTGGTTCCTGATCTGCGCATTCGGCCGGATGCCACAACCCAATGAATGACCGCATACGATTCATCGAGCACAAAGGCCAGCAGATCATGCTGGTTGACTTTACCAACTGCTCTTCTAAGGAAGTACTGGCAATCGTTGCCGAAGTGCGGGAGCAGATTCCCGAACATCCGCGCAATTCCCTGCTGACGCTGGCCGACTATACCGGCTCCGAAGTCGATAAGCCCGTGGCCATGCGCATCAAAGAGACGCTCGTTCTTGATCGGCCTTATGTAAAGCGCTCGGCATGGGTGGGAACGGAACACCTTCCCCATGTGTTCTACGAAAACTTCAAGAGCTTTTCGCAGCGCGAGTTTCCGCTCTTTAAGACTCGCGAGGAAGCCATGGACTGGCTGGTAAAAGGCGATTGATCGATCAGCTACAACCACTGACCACAGAGGCACAGAGTCACAGAGGAACACCACGGAACTGGAAAACCCACAAGGTCCACTGTGTCTCTGTGGAAAAAACGGTTTACTCCTCAGCTTCTCCACTTCAACGTAACGGGTCCCGTCAGGGGATGCTTCATCTCGCCGCCGCTACGGCGTGACTCCAGGTACGCGGCCTTTAGTTGGAAATACCACTTCGCAGGACGATCGGCATCGTCGATCAGCATGAGATGGGGATTGTGCTTCAAACCCTCTGATTGATTTTCCATCGTTTGCCGGTCCTGTTCGACAAACTTTGCAAATACAAACTTGAGCAAAGCAGGGGCGAACGGCAACCAGCGAAAGAGATTCCACGCGGCCACCACGTCGATGCGGCAATGATTACGGGTAATGGGCGTCACCGTGGTCAAGCTGGAAAACCAGTATTTTCCGGCACGGATAGTTTCCAGCCGAAGGTTGGGCAGAACAAAATCAATGGTCGTGGTAATCGAATCCGCGTCCGCATAGGCGCGCAACAGCTTGTACGGCGCGCTATTCGAGCTAGGCGTGTGCGCGCTCATACGAAAACCCATGGGAATGGGCTCAAACGATTTTTGTTTTTCGTGGATGCTGTGACGACTCCGCCACCACCACGCCTGATGAACAAAGGGCCCGTGAGCTGGATCCATCAGGCCAATAATGCCGTGATCGACGCTGCAAGGCAGCTCGGCGGTTAGATGTGCAAGTTTGTAACTGCCCCCGAAAGTGGGAACGTGAGGCACTGGCATCGGTGCCTCGGCGGGCTTTGTGAAGCCGGCCGCAGCCAGCGGCGGCTCCTGCATGAATACCCAGATGTAGCCGTCCTGCTCGGCGCACGGATGGCTGCCAGCATAAATTCGATCCACCTTCAGATTCTGGTCCGCGGTCAGTGATGGTATGAGCTGACACTGCCCGGTATGAGCCTCGAACTTCCAGCCGTGGTAGCTGCACTCCAGCGCCTGCCCGTCAAACTGGCCGCATGATAGCGGCATCCCGCGATGCGGACACGCATCGCGTAGGGCAAAAGGCTTTTTGTTTTGGTCTCTGCCAATGACCAGGGGCGTCTCTAACAGCATCGCCTTATGCAGGCCGTTTCGGGTTACCTCCCCTGCGGGCATCGCACGATACCAGAATCCAAAAAGCATCAGGGAGTCTGGCCGGTGGGAGGTCTCCAGTTCGCTCATGGGGGAATCATAGGCAGCGTACTACAGACCGGAAAGTTTCGCCCGTCGCCAAACAAGAAGGCCCCGACTTGCGACCCTGCGTCGACCGTCCCGCCACAGAAATGGCGAGACCTTCTCCGCCGTTTCATCCTCGATGAGCGCAGGGCTCAAAGCGCTCAGGGAACGATCTTGAATACCACTCCGAGATGGGAGGCGCCCCCCTCCAGAGTCGTGCCGTAGAGATTGCCCTTAGCATCCTGGATCAATCCACCGTAAGGAATTGCGCCATCTGTGCCGGCCGTAAAGCTGTGGAGTACGGTCTCTTTGCCAGCCGGAGTCACTTTAAACACCGCGCCCTCGGTAAACTTCCCGCCGGAGAAAGTTGTGCCGTAGAGATTGCCCTTAGCATCCTGGACCAAAGCGTCGAAAGGCGTTCCCCCGTCCGCACCTCCCGTAAAGTTGTAGAGCACTTTCTCCTTGCCACTCGGGGACACCTTAAATACCGTGCCGGCGCCGCCCGTTCCACCGATCGAGGTTGTGCCGTAGAGATTCCCCTTGGCATCGCGAATCACTCCGCCGTAGGGCTGGGCGCCGTCGGTGCCGCCGGCGAAGTTGTACAGCACTTTCTCTTTGCCGGCCGGCGTTACCTCGAAAACCGTACCACCTCCGATGGAGCCGCCGCCGAGAGTCGTGCCATAAAAGTTTCCCTTACTGTCCCGCACCAATTGACAGTAGGGCAGAGCGCCGTCCGCGCCACCGCTAAACGTGTAAAGGACTTTTTGCTTGCCAGCAAGAGTTACGCTATATATCGTACCCACGCCGGAAGTGCCGCCTTCAAGCGCTGCGCCATAGAGGTTCCCTTTCGCATCCTGAATGACGCCAGCAAATGGGATCGACCCATCCGCGCCACCGGTGAAGCTATAGATTATTTTCTCCTTGCCCGCCGGAGTTATCTGAAATACCGAACCAAATTTGGATTTACCACCTTGTGAGGTCGTACCGTAGAGATTGCCTTTCGCGTCGCCAATCAAAGCAGCGTAGGGTAGCGCCCCGTCTGGAGCATTGGTGAAGCTGTGCAGTACTTTTTCTTTGCCTGCAGGAGTTACGCTGAAGACAGTGCCGACGCTGGAGGTACCCCCTCCCACCGTTGTGCCATCAAGATTCCCCTTCGCATCGAGAAATAGACCTGCGTAAGAAATCTCTCCGTCTGGTGCTCCTTTGAAGCTGTAGATAGTGGTCAGCTTTTGCGCTTGCGCCGCCTGCCCACCGGTAACCACGACGGCAAGGCTAAATGCCAAGGCCAGGACTTTGCGTCCGATGGCATTTCCCCCTGATCTCGCAATGGGTTCGATGTCGATCCGTGAGCAGTCCAGTAGATTTTTCATAGCGCAGCATGGTAGCACCGGATTGCCACCAGAAACGTGACGGGATTGTAAAATCTGAAACGGTTAGCCTTAACCCATTCCTCAAGACTAGAACTGCGGTCCAAACTCTTCTGGCGACAACGTCTACCGCTCTTCAGGGCGGAGCCAAGTGCCGCGAAGAAGGTTACTTACCTCCTTAAGTACAACGTTTTAAATAAGTTATATAGATTACCAACGTGGTTCAATGTCCCTTTCGTAAGTTGCCCACCCACCCCCGGCCACGCCTATAATTGACTCACTCTGGTTTTAGGTTCTCCGTCAGGTGTCGGGTAGGCAAACGCGAGGGTTTAGGTGGGCTCGCGTCAATTGAGTGGCGCGGTTCGGCCGTGTTGGCCGTCCGACGCATGAAATGAATGCTTTGCCCGGCTATGCGAAAACACCTGCAATTCGCCCTGATGGCCACAGCCGTAATCACGACCTTCCTTTCGACGCCATACGTGCAGGCAGAGACCGGTTCTGACCGCGCTAATGCGGTGATCACTACAAGCACCGACAACAACGGCCGGACGATCTATGTCAATGAATCCGTTCCGGTCGTGACATCCAGACGTTCTGCAAGTCCGGTGCGGCAGAATTCGCTGGCCTACTGGAGCACCACCGAACACCGCTGGAAATCCGTTCCGTCCGCTAATATCCGGGCGGCACGCTCGGCGGCCGAAGAGGTGAACCACTACCTCGGCGAGGAATCGAGCACTGGATCGGGAGTCCCCGCCCAGAACTTTGTTCCTGGAAAAGGGTTCACACCCAAAGAGATCGATGCCGCCATTGACGAAGCGGCGTCGCGGCATAACGTGGATCCGAACCTGGTGCGCGCCGTGATCAAAGTGGAGTCCAACTTCAATCCCAACGCGGTTTCCCGCAAGGGCGCGATGGGACTGATGCAACTGATGCCGCAAACGGCACGGCAGTTGAAGGTATCGAATCCATTCGATCCAGAGCAGAACGTGGATGCCGGAGTTCGCCATCTGAAGCAGTTGATGGAAAACTACGGCGGCGACGTGAAACTGACATTGGCAGCGTACAACGCTGGTCAGGGGGCGGTCGCGCGCAGTGCTGGCGTGCCGCACTTTGCCGAAACACGAAATTATGTGAAGCGCATCACGCAACTGTATTACGGCGGCTCGGACCCGGGTTCGCAATTCCTGCTAAGCCCTATGCATGATCCAATTCACGTGCAAAGGGACGCGCAGGGCGTGCTTCACATCAGCAACACAGATTGAGATAGGCCGCTACTCCCAGGGCAAGCGATTACGGGCAGTTCAAATTGAAGAACCGAATGCAATGGGCGCTGGGTTGCAGCGCCGTCGTTGTGGCATTGCTGCTTTCGGCGACGTCCGTCTATGCCCGCGCACATCGATCGCAGAGTTCCACCTCCTCACAATTCGCCGCAGCGTCTGAACTTCAGGAAGCGTTGGAAGCGCGGCCGGTTGAGCAGCGCACCCGTCACGATTACCAACGCGTCATCGACGCTTATCGTCGCATTTACCTGCGCGCGCCGATTTCTCCCAAGGCTGAACCCAGTGTGGTGGCCGCTGGACAGATGACCGAGGAAATGGGCCGCCGCTTCCGCGATGCCGACATTCTGCGCTCGGCCATCAAGCAATATGAGTTTCTGCGCCGCGAGTATCCCGGCAGCAAATTCCGCTTCGACGCCCTGTATCGAATCGGCGAGATCTACAAAGACGACTTGCACGACAAAGTGAGCGCCGATGCAGTTTTTGAAGAATTCCTGCGCCGCTATCCCCGCAACCAACTTGCCGATGCGGCACGTTCCGCACTCGCAGAACCGGTGCGGCAAGCATCATTGCAGTCCAAGCGCACGACTGGGACCACGAGCCCAGAGGCGAAAATAAAGCGCGCGAATTCTCTCAAATCGAGCGACACATCTGCCGGTGACGAGGACGCAAATGACGACAGCGCTCAGAATATTCCGGCCAAGGATGACGTAGCGAAAAAAGATTCCGCGGAGGAAAGCTCAACGGACGATGCCTCCGACTCGCAGGAGGCAAGCGGAAAGGTTTCACGGCTGCTGGGAATCCGCCATTGGTCGACTCCTGAATACACACGCGTGGCCATTGACCTGGATCAGAATGTCAAATTTGAATCGCAGCGTATCGACAATCCCGACCGCATATTCTTCGATCTGCTGAATACCAAAATTGACCGCAAGCTCGCCGGCAAGAGTTTTGAAGTGAATGACAGCCTGCTGAGGGACGTTCGGGTGGCACAGTTCAAGGCAGGGCAATCGCGGATTGTTCTCGATCTCGAAGGGAGTTCACAGTTCACTTCTTCCCTGCTGGCGCACCCGCCGCGGCTAATGATTGAAATCCGGGGCGGCGACGGAACCGGTGTGCAGGCTCACGTAGGGAAAGCGGCGCCGATTGTCAGCGATCTCTCCTCGTCCAACGAGGCAACTGCTGACAGCGACTCCGCTGCAGCCTCAACGCCCAGTCCGATATCCGATAACCGTCCCTTGCCTCCTCCAAACAAGAAACCAGCCCGCCGGGTCACGGTTGGACAGAATGGCGTGAAAAAGACCATCGTCGACGACGACGATAATGACGACTTGAACACGGAAACCTCGGTCGCCAAGCTCGACCCACCCGAGATCAAACCGGTGAACAATACTGTGGTCACGCCTGAACCTGCAGTTCACGCTGCAAATCCCAGCGTAAAGAGCAAACGCAAGGCCGCTACTGCCGATCTCGACGTTCGCGAGGCGCAACCCACAGCGAGTGGCGACCGGTCGCTCATTCGCGCGCTCGGTCTGAAAATCGGGAAAATCGTAATCGATCCCGGCCACGGAGGCCACGATACAGGGACAATCGGACCCAACGGTCTTGAAGAAAAAGATCTGGTGCTGGATGTAAGCCGCCGCTTGGGCAAACTGCTGCAAAGCCGCCTGGGCGCCGAAGTCGTCTACACTCGCAAGGACGACACTTTCATTCCGCTCGAAACACGAACTGCGCTTGCTAATCAGGAGTCGGCTGATCTTTTCGTTTCCGTGCACGCCAACTCCAGCCACGATCCCGATGCCCGCGGAGTGGAAACGTATTACTTGAATTTCACTTCATCGCCCGAGGCCCTCGAAGTCGCAGCGCGCGAAAATGCGGTCTCCGAAAAATCGATTCATGAGTTACAGGATCTGGTGAAGAAAATCGCGTTGCGGGAAAAGATCGAAGAATCACATGAGTTCGCCTCCGACGTACAGAACTCACTCCACAGCGGATTGGCGGCAAAGAACCCGGGCTTGCGCGATCGAGGCGTCAAGAAGGCTCCATTTATCGTGCTCATCGGCGCGAACATGCCATCGATCCTCGCGGAAATCTCCTTCGTCAGCAACCCGGGCGATGAACATCGCCTGCAGACTCAGGAATACCGTCAGAAAATCGCCGAATCGTTATACCGAGGCATTGCCAAGTATGTAAGCGGGCTGAGCGGCGTGAAAGTAGCCAGCAAGATCGACAAAGACGTAGGACAGTAGATTCCGGGAAGTATCTGAGATGCGGACCGCCACTTCGCCGACCTAGTCGGGGCCAGCGACCAAAAAACCAACCACATCTTAAGTTCTCTGCTTGAACCGATCCAGCACCGCGAATAGGGCCACTGCCACAAACGCGTTGGCCAGCGCCGAGCCCAATTCGCGCGCCCAACTCCATTGCAACGTCAAGCTAAGCAATTCACGGGCGATCGTGAAATAAATAACCTGATGCACAACGTAGAAAAATAGAGTGACCAGGAAACGCGATCCGGCGTTTTCCACGTCCAGCTTCACGCCAAGGGACGAAGCGCCATATCCCACCACCGTCATGGCAATGCCGTACACGCCGATAGGATGGTGCGTCAGCGAATCCTGTACCAAACCGATGCCGGCTCCCGTAAGCAGTCCGGTGATCGGGTTGCGACGCGCCAGAGCGAAAAAGATTACCACCAGCAGCGGCAGGTCGAATACAGAAAAGAATGAAAATCGTAAAGGGACGAACGCTTGAAGGAACAATGCCACCAGCGGAATTAGAATCGCGGCCGGTATGCTAAACCGGTAGACCTCAACCTGCTCATTCGATGTGTAAGTGATGGGCACGCTATTGAGGTTGTTCCTGCGGCGCTGATTCAGCCGGAACTGGTTCAGCCGTAGCCGGTTTAACTGGTGCAAGATCGGCCGGTACCGGCTGCGCGGCGACTGGCTTCGTCCCCGCCGTGCTGGCGCCAGTCACGGGCCCGGTGGAATTGCTCGAAGCCTTGACTCGGCTTCCCACGGTCTCCAGATGCTGCTTGGCGCCGGCAGTCGTTGGCGAAGGATGCTCTGGTAACACTGCTGGTTTGCTCGGTCTTGCGATGGTTCCTCCGGCCTCAGGCGCAGCATTGGGCGCGGGCAAAATCGTAAGTCCGCTGGTCGGCGGCGGAGGCTTATTCGGATCGTCCGGTGGCCGGTCTGGGACCGAAGGCAAACGCTGAGCCAGGATGTCAGCGGCCCGCATCGATGACCCATCGCTAACGGCAGGCTCGCGCTCAACCTGCTGCGTGATCACCAGCACCTCCTCCAGTCGCCCCAGGTCAGCTGCGGGCTTCACTCGAATATTGAGAAAAAGCTCAGCTCCCGGTGAAACCTGGGTCACCGTACCTACAGGCAATCCTTTGGGAAAAATGCGGTCACCGCCGCTAGTCAGAACTCTTTCTCCTGGCTGCACAGTTTCGTCAGACATTACTTTTTCCAACACAACTTCGCCCAGGGGCGTTCCGCGTAGTACGCCTTGCAGTCTTGATTTTTCCAGGATCGCCCCTACACCGCTGGTCTGGTCATTGACCAGCAACACCAGCGAAGTCGTCTTGTTGAACACCCGCAGCACTTTCCCGACTACTCCCGCGGCGGTAATTACCGCCATGTCAGGCTTGACGCCGTCGCTCCAGCCTTTGTCTATGTAGACGGAGCGGCTTTGTTCACTACCGCTTGACCCGATCACCTGCGCTGCGATGGTCTGCAAGATGAACTGCTCGCGAAAGCCCAGGAGCGTCTGCAAACGGCGGGCCTGCTGCGCATCTTCGTTCAATCTGACTTGGGCAATCTGGAGGCTTTCAATTTCTTTCTTCAGCTCGCGATTCTCCTGCCTCACGCCGCGAAGGTAGAAATAGTTGTGCCATATGTTGCTGACGCCGCTTTGAGCCCACACAATGGCTTTTTCAAAAGGAGTGACCGCTTCCACCGCCCAAACGCGAATTAGGCGCGTAGGCTGATCATCTGACGAGCGCTTGACCTGCACCGCCAGCCCAAGGACCTGGACAAACAAAATCGCCACCAGAATGGTGACGTTGCGGTAGCGGCTGATAAGGTTTTCCATGGCCGGCTTCCCTTAGTGTACCTTCGCATCCCTCGTGGTTTTATGTTTTTGATTTTTCAACCACGGAGGAACACGAAGGTGCACGAAGGAGATCTGGACCTACTCGATCGAAATCTTCCGCAAAAGTTTGAAGTCGCTCAGCATTTTGCCAGTGCCCAGCACCACGCTACACAGAGGGTCGTCCGCGATGGAAACCGGTAGCCCGGTTTCTTCCCGGATGCGTTTGTCGAGGTTCTTCAGCAGCGCGCCGCCGCCGGTGAGCACAATGCCGCGGTCGCTGATGTCAGCGGAAAGTTCGGGAGGCGTGCGCTCGAGCGCTACGCGAATCGCATTCATGATGGTGGAGACGCATTCACTCAAGGCTTCACGAATTTCGCTGTCATCCACGGTAATGGTCTTGGGGACGCCTTCAATCAGGTTGCGGCCCTTGATCTCCATGGTCAGAGGCTTGTCTAGCGGATAAGCGGAACCAATCTCAATCTTGATCTGCTCGGCGGTGCGCTCGCCAATCAGCAGATTATATTTCCGCTTCAGATAATTCATGATGGCTTCGTCCATCTGATTGCCTGCCATCCGCACGGAACGGGAGTAGACAATGCCGCTAAGCGAAATCACGGCGATATCGGTCGTGCCGCCGCCAATATCGACAACCATGTTGCCGGAAGGCTCGGTGATGGGCAAGCCGGCGCCGATGGCCGCAACCATCGCCTGCTCGACGAGATAAACTTCGCTGGCCTTGGCGCGATAGGCCGAGTCCATGACCGCGCGCTTTTCTACCTGCGTGATTTCCGAAGGCACTCCGATCACGATCCGGGGATGGACCAGCATCTTCCGGTTGTGCGCCTTCTGGATGAAGTAGTTCAGCATCTTCTCAGTAACTTTAAAATCAGCGATCACGCCATCCTTCATGGGCTTGATAGCGACGATGTTTCCTGGCGTGCGTCCCAGCATCTCTTTGGCTTCTTTGCCCACGGCTTCGACTTCGCCATTATTCTTGTTGATGGCCACGATGGAGGGCTCGTTCACTACGATGCCTTTGCCTCGTGCGTACACCAGCGTGTTGGCGGTGCCCAGGTCAATGGCGAGGTCGCTGGAGAAAACGCTGAACAGCGACCGCAGATTGTGCCAGCGCGATGCGCTTGAATGAAAGCCGTTCGATGACATGAGAAACTTTTCTCTCTGTTGGAGTCGGTCTTTTTCCGGGTTTTCGCCCGGTTCTTCCGGTTATCGTGCCCTGTCTTTGATTCTATGAGATATCGTCTTCCGTTTCAGTAAACCAAAGACACTGTACTTCGGGTAAGAGGTCTCAGGCTTACTGAATTACCACTTTCTTCTGCAACGTGTTTACCCCACCCTTTGCATTCTGCGCCGTAATGGTAATCGTGCTCTCCCCGGTCGCCAAAGGCGGCGTGAAATAATGAAATGCCCCGTCGTTTCCCACCACCGGCACTTCGCGTCCGTTGACCATAACCCGAGCGCCCACTTCGGTCTTGCCGGTCAGTTCGATCACATGTCCATGCTGTATAAACGGATCCAGATCCAGGCTAATGGCCGCCTGATCGTCACCCTTCGCAATAATCGTGAATCGGTTCTTCTCACTCTCGACCGATTCCTTGCCCCAGCATCTTGCGATTGCACCATCCAGTAATATGCGCCTTGTTCCAGGCCTGAAACCATGACGTCGGCGGTGTTCACTTTGCGGTCTACGATGGTGGACGAAAAATAAGGATTGCGAGAGATTCGCAACCGGTAACTCTTTCGCATTCACCATGGGTGTCCACGAAAATTCGATCGGTTTCGGATCTCCCGACGTAAACATCGGCATCATGTTGGCGGGCGAGATCGGAGTCGGAGGACCGATTTCTTTCAACTTGTCCATGTGCGGGTCCTGCCGCCTGAAAACTCACTTTTTCCCAGTCTGCCAGACGCACAGTTTCGCCATTTCTCGTAATGTCGCCGGTACCTTTTTTTACCAGAATTTCGTGCTGATCACCTTTGGGATCATTGCGCACCATGGCTGCGCTGTCCGGGGCCAGGGACGCCGTCGCCCCCGCTACGGTCACCTCCGACCGTGATCCCTGAACATAGGTGGCCGTCGCCAAGTCGACCGTGCCTGTACTCACCGCGACTGCAACTTGAGTCTGCTGCTGATCGTTCGTTGAGTTTTCCTCGATCACAATCAGCGAGTCCTGCTTTACGGTGTAATTCGTACCGTCATTGAAGACGATCTTGGCCATGCCTTCCGAACTGGTCTGTACGACATCGCCCTTTTCGAGAGGAATGCTGTAGTCGGCGGTACCCCAACTGTTGCCGTTCGCCTTCTTTACCCGAACCGTACCGTCGAGCGCGGTAAAGTGTGCCTGCTGCGCACCCGCCGATCCGGACTTGGCAGGATTTCCAGCTACGCCCGCGACCGCTTCCAGCATCTTCGAGCTCAAGCCGTCCGCGGCTTTGATCGTGCTCTCGGTGAATTGCGGAAACGCAAAGCGCATTCCGGCAAACAATACCAGGATGATCGCCAGCACCCCCAGCATCACGCTGCGGTAGGTGACGGTCTTCCACGCGATGTGGATTCCCGGTTTGCTATTTGAAGACACCGAGGACACTGAACCCTGCCAAACTCCAAGAGAATATGGGGTACTTTCGAGACTACCACAAGGAAATTGAGCGCCAAGCAGGTAATCAACTTGGCACATTACCTTGGTGCAAGGCCGATTTCGTGTGGCCCCGAGAAGCTTAAGAAGCTTTGAACCGCTGAGGTCGTGAAAACGTTCCGACATAGATCCCGGCGAAGGAAAGCTGCAAATTGCTAACTCTCGCTTAGCTCTCGTTCCCTCGATTTCCGCGGCCTACTGGAATTCGAGCGTGACGAATTTCGCTAGATGGTTACCTGTATTCGTCACAGTATGACTATAGCCGCCGGGAACCCACTTCACCTCGCCGGCTTTGAAATGCGCCGCTATCGGCCCCTTGCCCTCGACATCGCTGCGCAGGTCCACATCGCTAACCGCTACCATCAGATGGGGGCCGTTGTGATGGTGTTGGGGTATGACCGCGCCGGGCTGGAGTTCAACTTCGGAGACGCGTACTCCGTCCTGTACAAAAAGGATGTCTTTCGTTCCCCCTTGCAGGATGTGCAGGCCGCGTTCTTCATCCCACTTGGGCGGAGGTGTCTTGTGAGCGGCGTCATCTTGAAGCAGTTCCACCGCGACGGCGCGAAACGGTGTGGGCGCGAGGTTGCGCGCGAGATGCGCAAAACCTCCCGGCGCAAATCGCGCCTCGCCGTCTTGCATCTTGAGTATTACCGGCGATTTTCCTTGGACTTCATTTGAGATTTGGGCCGCTCCGATGGAAATAAACACGTAGTCATGTTTATGGCTGTGCAACAGTGTTGCCTGCTGGGGCGGAACCTCTGCCATAAACGCTCGCACATACTGATTTTCGAAAGAGAAGATGATGGGAGGGCTCGGCGGTAATCTCGACCGCAGAAGGCGCTTGGGCAGCCGCAAGGATGGTGACCAGAAATAGCGTAAAGAATATAGCGCGATTTTTCATGAGAGCAAATTCTAGCACTGCGGAGGGTGGGGGACAGATACTCTTGTCCGCCAAGCGTCGCGAGAGAAGTCGACGGCCACGGATAACAGTGTCGGGCAGACAGATGCTGATTTAGAATCTTGGCGTGAGCGATTTGGCCAAGCTGCTAATGGTTCTCGGAGGGACTATCTTCTTTGTCGGGCTGGCGCTCGCCATGCCTGGCCGAACGGGCATACCTCTCGGGAAGCTTCCCGGCGACATTATTTATCGTGGCAGGAACACGACATTCTATTTTCCGTTGGCCACTTCGCTTGTGGTCAGCCTTGCTCTTTCTCTCCTGCTGTGGGCTTTGGGACGATTGCGGCATTAGCGATCACCGACAAATCCAAAGAAAACCTTCTTGGCTCACGCCCCTCGTGGAACTTCGTTACATTTGTGGTGACTGCTCATGAGCTCGTCAGGGCGAAACTGCCGCACAAAAATCGCGTCTTTCCATCTCACCAGCGACAGTGAGACAATTGCCGTCGCAAATCAGGCCACTATCGCGGAGTCTAACAATGGCATCCCAAAGCTTGGATCCGAACCTCCAGAAATTCCTGCAAGGTCGCTACATCGCCACCCTTGCCACCGAGAACGCGGACGGAACGATTCAAATGTCGGCGGTCTGGTATGTGTTCGAGGATGGTCGCCTCTTCGTCGCAACTTCTTCCAAAACCCGAAAAGCGCGCAACGTAGCAACGCGGCCCAATGCTTCGATGATGATCGATCTCCGAAAACCGGGCTCCGAGCGGGGCGTGACCGCAGTTGGAAGAATGGATGTAATTTCGGGTGAACAGTCCTCGGCAATAAACCGGCGCATATGGGGTCGATACTTGAGCGCGGCAGCGCTGGCCGATCCCGCTGTTGGTCCGGTGTTCGCATCCTTTGATGATGTCACTCTGCGACTGACTCCGGACTCCTGGACTTCTTGGGATATGGCTATGCTGGACGCGCAGGCCTTTGGCGGCCGCTTGGGAAAAACGCCCGGATACATGCTCCCGCTGGACTAGTCGGTTCCTGAAACGCATCTGGTTGCGGATTGCTAAGGATCGAAGTCCTCAATTTCTCATGGGCGATTATCCGTGAGGTCCGTCGCCACTCAGCCAGCCCAGTGGCCTGCTCTAACGGCCAATTGCCAATCCCTGGGTTAAACTCGCTGCATGGCCTCCGCCGATCAACTCGGGTTTACTTTCCGGCCCGCGGACCGGCGCACCTGGACGGTGCGCGATCTGGTGGCGGCGGTGCGCAACCACATTGAGCGCGAATACAGCGATGTGTGGGTCGAAGGCGAAATCTCCAACTTCAGGGCGCACGAATCGGGTCACTTGTATTTCACGCTCAAAGATCGGAGCGCTCAGATTCGAGTTGTGATGTTCCGTTCGTCGGCGCGGCTCTTGCGCTTTCGTCCGGAAAACGGGATGCAGGTCGTGACCCGTGGACGCGTCACAATTTACGAAGATCGCGGCGAGATGCAGATCTCGGCAGAATACCTGGAACCAAAAGGCGCCGGCGCCCTGCAAATCGCGTTTGAGCAACTTAAGGCCAAGCTGGAGGCAGAAGGACTTTTTGCCACCGCCCGCAAGAAGCCGATCCCCGCTTTGCCGGCTCGAATTGGCGTTGTGACATCGCCGCAAGCGGCGGCCTTGCACGACATTCTCAACATTCTGCAACGGCGCCATCACACAGCAAATGTATTGATTTTCCCGGCACAAGTGCAGGGCGAAGCGGCTCCTCTGGAAGTCACGGCTGGGATTCGCTACTTCAACAAGGCCCGCAATGTCGATGTGATTATTGTTGCTCGCGGCGGCGGATCAGCTGAAGATCTTGCAGCATTCAATCACGAAGGCCTGGCGCGCGCCGTCGCTGCCTCGGAGATTCCCGTTATCTCTGCCATCGGCCACGAGACGGACTTCACCATACTTGATTTTGTGGCCGATCTGCGCGCCCCCACGCCCTCCGCTGCCGCGGAACTGGTCATACGTTCGCGACAAGAAGTTGACGAACAGCTCGAGAGCTCTAGGTCAGCGCCTGGACAAAGCCATGCGGTATCACTTGCTCATCGCACGCCAGAACCTGACTGAACTGGCGCAACACGGCACCTTCGCCCGCATGATGGACTTGATTCACCGGCGCGCGCAGCGCACCGATGACTTGGTCAACCGGTTGGCGCACGCGCAGCGCGATATTCTGGAAAAACAACGGCGTCGTTTTGAGATTCTTTCCGCTACCGTTCGCCACTACGATGTGCGCCGCGTGCTTTCCGGAATAACCAAAGACCTGGACGCACGGGTTATGGCGATCGTCTCCGCCACCCGCAACTCGCTGCTGGAGCGCAGAGTCCGTGTGGAGCGGATGGATACGGCGTTGCAGGCGCTGTCTCCGCTTGCCATTCTGGACCGTGGCTACGCGCTAGTGTTCGATGCTTCCGACAAATTGTTGAAGGATGCATCGAAGGCAAAAGTGGGAGACCAAATTTCTGCCCGGCTGGCAAGAGGCACAATTGACGCCATCGTGAGCAAACCATCGACCTAGGCTTGCTGCATGGCTTCGCCCGGCAGACGCAGGGCGGACATGCCCACGCGACTTTGTGCCGCTGGGTTGCCTTGCTTGACGCGCTTCACTTGCCTAGCTGCCCTTCCCTGCTTATACTTTTGGACTTGCCGCCAACTTCGGAAAATCTGTCCGGAAACGGCTCGCAGTTGAGCAACTGAGCGCATTGATCGGAGAAATTGCGATGAGCACCACGATGAAGCCCGTTTCCATGGAGCAAGAACTAAATCCAACCGAAGCGCAGATTGCTCGCTTTGATCTGGCGGCACAGAAACTCAACCTGGACGAGGGCATCTGGAAGGTTTTGCGGTATCCCAATCGCGAACTCATCGTACATATTCCCGTCGCCATGGACAACGGAAAGCTGGAGGTCTTTACCGGATTCCGCGTCCAGCATTCGATAGCGCGCGGCCCCTCCAAGGGCGGAATCCGCTACGCTCCGGATGTCACGCTCGACGAAGTTCGCGCCCTGGCCGCATGGATGACCTGGAAATGCGCGGTCGTCAATATTCCCTTCGGCGGCGCCAAGGGTGGCGTTATCTGCGACCCGCACAAAATGTCGCAGGGCGAATTGGAACGGATGACGCGCCGCTACACCGCCGAACTCTTCGAATTTATTGGCCCTGAGAAAGACGTCCCCGCACCCGACGTCAACACCAATGAGCAGACCATGGCGTGGATCATGGACACTTACTCCATGCATATGCGCCAGACCGTTACTGCGGTAGTCACCGGTAAACCCATTGACATTGGCGGATCGCGCGGACGTCGCGAGGCCACCGGCCGCGGCATCATGATTGTCTGCGATGAGGCGGTGAAGAAGTTGGGATTGCGCCCTGAATCCACGCGGGTGATCGTTCAGGGATTCGGCAACGTGGGTTCCAACGCAGCCATGCTGATGTCGAATGCCGGGTACAAAGTTATTGGCATCATCGAGGTGAACGGAAGCCTGTACAACAAAAACGGACTCAATGTGCACGCGGTTTCCGAGTACCGAAAAAAGCACGGAACCCTGGCAGGATATCCCACCGCTGAAGCCTACGATCCCGCCGAACTCCTGGTTACCGACTGCGACATCCTGATACCTGCGGCGACGGAAAATCAGATCACCAGCCGCAACGCCGACCGCATCAAATGCAAAATTCTGGCCGAGGGCGCCAATGGCCCCACCACAGCTTCCGCCGATGAAATTCTTGCCGACAAGAAAGTGTTCGTCATTCCCGATATTCTCTGCAACGCCGGCGGCGTGACCACTTCGTACTTCGAATGGGTGCAAGATCGTCAGGGTTACTTCTGGAAAGAATCGGTAGTCAACGAACAGCTCGAAACCATCATGGTTGCCGCCTTCGGCGACGTCGTACGCTACTCCGAAACGCACGGCGTCAACAATCGGATCGCCGCTTATATGCTTGCGATCGACCGCGTTGCCTACACCATCCGGCAGCGTGGAATCTATGCATGACAGCCCGGACCAACTCCGGCGCAAGGAAATTACAGCTCGACTAAAAACAATCTAGGGAGGAACACCGGTATGAGCACACTGCGAATGAGAGTGCTGACTTGGGCCGCGGGACTATGTCTATTGTTAGGGTTGGTTGTGGTTCCGGCGGTGGCGCAGACGCAAAGCGCATCACCCGACGATCAAGCCGCCTCAACCAGCAGCACCACCAAGAAGAAAAAGTCGAAGAAGGATTCGACTGCCACCGACGATTCCACCGCTTCGACCAGCAAATCATCGACCAGTAAATCATCGACAGCAAATCCAAGAAGAGCGCGAAGTCTGATACGGCAACTGCCTCGGACGCTTCGAGCAGTGGAACCTCAACCAGTGCCACTAAGAAGAAATCCAGCTCGAAGAAGTCTGCCAGCGCGGACGCGGGAGATCAGTCCGCCGCAGCCAGCGGCGCCTCCGATTCGTCGGTCAAGTCAAAAAGAGCAGCAAGAGCAAGAAATCTGCGAGCGCCGACGAATCTGCCCCGTCGACGGCTGCGGGAGACGCATCTACAAGCACCTCGGCTCCGAAGAAGAAGAGCAAGAAGTCGGCGAGCGGAGACACCGCAACGCAATCGGCGTCTTCGGAAGGTTCGTCATCCGCGTGCGGACGCCCCCACGCCCAAGAAGAAGAGCAAGAAGTCCGCTTCAACCGCCTCAACCGGACTCCGCCCCTGCTGCAAGTTCAACAGCGGTGAGTTCGCCGGCAGCGGCAGACGCACCCGCATCGAAGAAGAGCAGCAAGAAGTCGGCCTCGGCGGCTCCGGCAGCGGCCCCTGCCTCGGCTCCGGCCTCCGCTCCAGCGGCCACTTCGGCTCCGGCTGCAAACGCTGCTCCAGCTATGGCGTCGAACACCCCTCCTGCGAGCAGCAGTTCCTCCGCCAAGAAGCCGACCCAGCCTTATGGCGGCACAGCTTCCAATCCGGAAATTGCGGCGGCGAAATCGAGCGGCAAAGTGTGGGTAAACCTCGACAGCGGGATCTACCACAAGAGTGGACGCTGGTACGGGACCACTAAGAACGGCAAATTCATGACCGAGAGCGAAGCTAAGCACGCCGGTTACAAACTGTCCGAGAAATAGGAAGGAGAAATCATGAAGAAGAAAATGTTTTCACGCATCCTGGTAGCCCTGTTCGTTCTGAGCCTTCTCTCCGGCGTCGGCGCGACCCAGGCCACAGCTCAATCCAGCGCCACCAAGACTGCGGCCGCGGCCAGCAGCGCGGACTTGCTCGACATCAACTCCGCTACCAAAGATCAACTCGACGCCCTCCCCGGCATTGGAGCGGCGTATTCACAGAAGATCATTGACGGGCGTCCGTACGCCAAGAAGACCGACCTGGTCCGCAAAAAAGTCGTGCCCCAGGCCACTTACAACAAAATCAAGGACCTGATCATCGCCAAGCAAAAGTAATACCACATGCACGCCGCGTCGGCGTCCCGGCAAGTCAAACCGCCGCGCCCCACCTAAGCACGCAGCTGAGAGCGGCTGCGGCAAATGCTTTCCGAAGGAGGCAAAATGACTTTTATCGACGACATGAAGAACAAGGTTATGGGAAGTATCGCGGAAGAAAACCCTACCGCAAGCGCCGCCCTGGAACTTCTGAAGAACCATCCCGGCGGCATCTCCGGACTAGTGCAGCAATTCCACGACAAGGGCCTGGGCGATGTAGTGAACTCTTGGGTAGGCACGGGCCAGAATTTGCCCATCTCTGCGGACCAGATCAAGAGTGTGCTTAGCAATGAACATGTGCAGGCTTTCGCCGCCAAAGCAGGCATTTCGCCTGAATTGGCCAGCGCCAAGATTGCGGAAGTTCTCCCCATGATTATGGACAAGCTTACGCCTAATGGGCAGCTGCCGGCACAAGGTGGCCTGATTGAAACCGGCATGAACATGCTGAAGTCGCTGTCGAAGACTGGAACCGACGCGGCATAGGGATTTGGCAGAGAATTGCGCCACCCTCTAACGCTCCTGCTCCGGCAGGAGCGTTTTGTTTCATGGCCTCAGATCGACGTGCGCGGTCGGGCAAGTGGGCGGGCCTTCGAGTTCACCCAGGATAGCCTCTGGCCTACGTGATTATTCCTGCATTGCTTTCACGCTTCGTGGTGGAGGATAATTCGGTAGCTTCCAGTTTGGCCTCGTCGCCGAGCCGGAATCCAGTGTTTCCGTGAATCTTCCCAATTCCATCACGCTTACCCGCATCTTCAGCATCCCTTTGCTGATTTGGATCCTTTCCACCAATCGCTTTGCCAGTACGGGAGGCGAAAAGGAACTGCTGGCATCGGCGCTGTTCATCGCAGCTTCGATTACGGACGGTATTGACGGATATCTGGCCCGCAAGCGCGGCCAGATCACCACCATGGGAGTGTTGCTTGACCCGTTGGCCGACAAGCTTTTGATTGCGGCGGCTTTCGTCACTCTCGTGCAGTTCAATCCCAGCCTGGTTCCGGCCTGGATCGCCGTCATCATCATCGGCCGCGAGTTTCTGGTGAGCGGCTTGCGCTCGATTGCAGCCTCGGAAGGCTTCGCCATTGAAGCCAGCGAACTCGGCAAATTCAAAATGCTGGTGCAGATCGTCTCTGTCGTAGCTGTGATCCTCGATCATCGATGGCAAGAATGGCCGATTTACGGGACATACTTCTTCCCGGTACATTGGATCGCCCGCCTGGCCATCGGGTTCATGGTGTTCCTGTCCCTGGTATCGGCGCTGGATTATTTCATCGCCTTCTGGTCGAAGATTGACCGGCAAGTGGTGAAGAGCCGCCGTCGCGCCTTTGTCCTCAGTCGGCGCAGGAAGCGCGATGTCGCCGCCACCTGAAAGCCCGGTCGCCTCACCGAAGGTGATTGGCCTGGGTGCGATTGAGAATGAATTTAGCCCGGAAGAACGTTCAACGTTGCTGAGGGTCGCGCACGACTCCATCACGTCAGCTCTGGAAAAACGTGAAATCCCGCTGATCCCACCTTCGCCGCATCTCGCCGAACCACGAGGCGCATTCACTACGATCTATTTGCAAAGCGCTTTGCGCGGTTGTGTTGGATACGTATTTCCCGGTCGTGTCGCCCCAGCCAATCTCGCTCTATTGCGTAGTGGCTGAAACTGCCCGCGCAGCCGCTTTCGATGACACTCGCTTTCCCGCCAGTCACTCTTGATGAGGCTCGACAGCTGGACGTCTCTCTCAGTATTCTTTCCCCGCTAAAGTCAATCACTGCCGACCAACTTGAAGTGGGGATGCACGGATTGGTAGTCAGCCAGGCTGGACGCCGCGGCGTGCTGCTCCCACAAGTTCCCGTTGAACACCACTGGGACCGCGTCACTTTTCTGCAGCAAGTTTGCCGGAAAGCGGGCTTACCTCTTGATGCCTGGGAAAAAGGAGCGACTCTGCAAGTCTTTACCGCAGAGGTTTTTGGCGACGAGAAATGAAATAGCACTCAGCGAGCGCTGGCGACGCGATCGGATTTCGCATCACTTATTACTCGCGCCATCCGGCGCTTTGCCGCTCGCAGCCACTTCAGCCCGAAACTTGGCGGCCTCTGCGGGCTGTTTCAATGCCTGATACTCCGCCGCCAAATCGGCCCGTGCGCTATTCAGCCACTTCTCCGGCGCGCTGGCTTGCTTCTTCAAGTTGTCGTAGCCCGCCTGGCTTTCCGTTCTGGCATCTGCGTAACGATGTTGAGCGAGCAGCGCTGCTCCCAACCTGATATGCGCGATTCCTACATTCTGATGATCCGGGGCCAGCGTTGTCGCATACATCTGCAAGGTCTCCCGGAACAAGCGTTCGGCTTGTGCGTACTGTTTGCGCTCCATGAAAACGCTCCCCAAATTTGAAAGAGCTGCACCGATGTAATAGTGCTTTCCGTTGTAGACCTCGCGATAGATGTCAGCCTGGCGGCGGAAATCGGCCTCGGCCTCATCCAGGTCCCCTTGTTGCAACGCGATTTTCCCCAGCTCACCGAGAGCCGACGCGACGCGTGGATGCACCTTACCGTAAGCTCGCTCCAGAACAGCCAGCGCATCCCGCAGCATGGCAACAGCGTCGCCTGTTTTTCCCTGAGCGATCAGCGCCCGGCTGACGATGGTCATGACCGACGCCGTCTCCGGATGATCCTTTCCGTAAAAGCCTTGCAGAATGTCCAGCGCTTCGCGATCAAAGCGCTCGGCGTCCGCGTAGTGCCCTTGCTCCGATTGGATGGCTCCCAGATTGAGCAAATCCTCCGCCACATTGGGATGGCGATCGCCGTAAAGCTTCCGGTCCATAGTGAGCACGCGCTCGTTCAATGATTTCGAAACCTCGAGATGACCAGCATAGAATTGCGCGTTCGCCAAATCGGTCAGGCTCATCGCGAGATCGGCCGGAACACCAGCCCGGCGCGGATTGGATCTTCACAGCTTGATCCAGCACCGGAATCGCCTGATCGTAGGAACCGCGGCTGACCATGATCTCCCCGAGCGCAGCCGTCGCCTTGCCAATGGCGGGATCGGTGGGCGACAGGCGTTTCTGATTGATTGTCAGACTCTGCCGAATGAGCTGTTCCGCTTCATCGTATTGCGCCTGATCGGAACGTAACTGCCCGAGTGAGGCCAGACTTTCGGCCACCTGCACACTGTCCTGCCCGAATATCTTTTTGCGTTGTTCCAGCGCCGCTTGCAACAGTGAGTTGGCGGGATCGAACTTGCCCAGCTGTTCGTAGATGTTTCCCAAAGTTTGGTAAAGCTCGGCTTGCACAACCGGATCGCTATTCAGGGCCTGCGCTTCGATGACGCCGCGGTCGAGCAGAGTGACGACACGCAGATCGCCGGCAGGCCCCGCCGCTTCATCGCCGCCCTGGAACAGGTTCATCATGAAGCGCTGAATGCGCTGCGTGCGGGCGGCTTCCGCCAGGGCTGCGTTGCGTGCGATCGTCAGACGTACGGTAAAGAACACCACCAGACCAACGATGATCGCGAATACGACCGCCGCCACGGAAACGGCCCGCTGATTCCTTCCGACAAACTTGCCCAACCGGTAGCGCACGCTGTCGGGCTGGGCCTCGAGCGGCTCCCCGGTCAGGTAGTGGTCGACGTCGCGGGTCAACGCCTCTACCGAACGGTAGCGGCGCTGCACGTCTTTGTGCATCGCTGTAAGACACAGCACATCCAGGTCGGTCCACGCGGTCCTGTTGACCGAAGAAGCGCCCGCCGTTCCTGTTCGAGTCGCAACCGCCGAAGGCTTTTCCGGTTCGTTTTCGACAATTACCCTTTCCGCTTCGCTCGGCGTCAGCTCCGACAAATTGAAGGGTGGCCGCCCGGCAAGCAGTTCATACAAAATCACGCCAAGGGAATAAACGTCGGTATGAACACCGACCCGCTCGCCGCGTATTTGCTCGGGCGCGGCGTAGGCCGGCGTCATCAAACGCAGTCCGGTCATCGTATGATCCGTGGCTTGCCTCGCCGGAGTTTCCAGGCTTTCGAGTTGCTTGGCGATGCCGAAGTCCAGCAGCCGGACGGTTCTATCCGCTTTCACGAAGATGTTCGAAGGCTTCAGGTCGCGGTGAATGACGGCGTGCTGATGTGCATACTGCACGGCTTCGCAGACTGCGCGAAATAAATGCAGACGTTCTTCGATCCCACACGCCTTCTGTTTGCAATATTCCGTGAGCGGCACGCCTTCGACGTATTCCATGACAAACCACGGAGTACCGTCGGCAAGGCTGTTGGCGTCATAGAGGCGCGCGATCGATGGATGATTGAGCTGTGCCAGAGTGCGCTGCTCGGTGGCGAAGCGTTCGCGGCGCGCCGGCGAAAGCCAGGCATCGCGCAGGATCTTGATCGCCGCCACGCTGCCGAGATCCTCGCGTTCGGCGAAGTACACCACACCCATCCCGCCCTCGCCCAGCAAATGCTTTATCCGGTAAGGTCCGAATTCCATTGAGGCGAGCGATGCCGGGACGTCCTCATCGAGGATTTCATCCGCAATGTGAGCTAAATCGCGGTCCAGCAACGAGGACCCTCGCGCATCCTCGGTCAACAGCGCCTGGACTTCGCGGATCAGCTCCTGGTCATCCCCACATGCGGCCTTCAGAAAGGCAAGCTGCTCGGGCTCGGAAAGATCCGCCGTGTCGTGGAATAAGGCTTGGATTCGATCCCAGCGCAGGCTATCCATCAGATATTTTCCAGTCGTGAAGTTCTAAAAACGCTCGGTGCTGGTCGCACCGGAGAAACACGCAAACATTTCTAAAGATGTTGTCTGTGCCGGAGCCTGCCCTGAGCCGGGCCTCTGGGGTGAACGCCCTAGCTAACTAGCTCGACGAAGTTCGTTCGCCAGCCAAGCCTTAGCCGCACGCCAATCACGCAGAATCGTGGCTTCCGACACCTCGAGCAAAGCGGCAGTTTCGGTGATGTCGAGTCCCCCGAAAAATCGACTCTCTACCATCATCGCCTGCCGCGGCTGAATTCTTGCGAGTTCTTCGAGCGCGGTGTCCAACGCCAGCAGATCCTGTCCGCACGATGCGGTTTGATCCCGCGAATCGTCGAACGCCACCACTGTAACTCCGTCTCCCCCACCTCGCTTGCGCGCGCTCCGGCGACGCGCAGCCTCTACCAAAACTTGCCGCATGGCACGAGCGGCAATCCGCTTGAAATGCAAACGCGATGTTGAGGCGAAGCTGGGTGATTTCGCCAATTTCACCCAAGCCTCGTTGACCAGAGTGGTGGGACTCAGGGTAGACGCCGGATCGTTGCGTCGCACGCTGGAAGCTAGGCGGCGCAGTTCTTCATAAGTAACGCTGAACAAATGATCCAGGGTTCGCCTTTTCTCCGGCGAAGCTGGCACGAGGTCGACCTCAAATCCCGGAAACCAGCGATTATCTTGCAAGGGCATGACAGTTTTTTCCGCACTTTTGCGCAATGCGTAGTAAGGGGCGGCTACGGGGTTTATTAATCGGGGGACGAGCGGGAGAGCGCCAGGATCTCCTTAGGACGGAATGCTATCAGCCCAACCATCTCTAGGCAATCCACAAAATTAATGGCAATATGACGCCTTTTGCCGCGAATCCGCGTAATGCGTAGTGGACACTGACGGGGTAATCCCCTAAGGGCTCCAGATTGGGACGGATGCCCGGATGGTGCAGAACAAGATTACGAAAGGAAACTCAAATGAAAGCAATTCATGTGCAGAGGGCAACGAAATCTGGCAAATTTGGCGGTTTGGTAACATCCTGCGTTGTGCTCTTGCTCTGCGCCGTAACGGCGATTCCCGCACCCGCTGCCACGAAGTTCAAAAGTCTGCTCAGTTTTAACGTTAATAACGGGCTGAATCCTGTGGGAGGTCTGGTCCAAGGCCTCGATGGCAACCTCTACGGCGTAACCCAATACGGCGGAGCCAACCGACCCTGTAACGCGAAACAAGTGGGATGCGGTACCGTGCTCCAAATCACGCCCACGGGCGGTCTGACCACTCTGTACAGTTTCTGCACGCAAACCAACTGCACCGACGGAGCTTACCCTTTGGCAGGACTGGTCTTAGCCACCAACGGTGACTTCTACGGAACCACCAGCGGAGGCGGGGCCAACGGTGGCGGCACGATTTTCAAGATCACTTCTGGCGGAAAATTTACTATTGTCTACAACTTTTGCGCCCAATTCGGCTGCGCCGACGGCTTGAATCCGGGGAGCGCTCTCGTTCAGGGTGTCGATGGTAACCTGTACGGCCTCACCATATTAGGCGGAATCGGCGGTTGCGGAGGCTGCCACGGTGGCGGCACCTTCTTCAAAATTACTTTAGGCGGCAAGATGACCAAGCTGTACGACTTTTGCACCGGGAGTTGCCTGGACGGAAACAATCCCGCGAACGGATTAGTGCAGGCCGCCGACGGAAACTTCTACGGAACGGTTACTGGGCGATCGGGATACTACGATGGAAGGCTGTTCAAGCTCACTCCCGCCGGCAAACTTACCGTCCTCTACAACTTCTGCTCTCTGACCAATTGCCCCGATGGCGCATTCCCTTACGGCCCCCTGGTTCAAGGTGTTGACAACAGCCTTTACGGGACCACCAGCGGAGGCGGAACCTATGGCGACGGCACCGTCTTCAAAATCACCACCGCGGGCAAGTTGACCACGGTGCACAGTTTCGATTACGAAACCAGCGGTAACTACGGAGCAAGCCCATTCGCGGGACTGGTGCTGGCCAACGACGGAACCTTCTACGGGACTACCTTCGAAGGCGGCACGGGTTGCGTCTTCGGCTGCGGCACAGTCTTCAAAATGACACCTACAGGGAAGATGACGTCGCTGTACCTCTTCACCGGCCCCGACGGCTCCGGTCCTTTGGGACTCTTTCAAGACACCAGCGGAACCTTCTTTGGAGTCACTTCCACCGGCGGAGCAAACAATGAGGGCACAATCTTCAGCTTGTCGGACGGGCTAAAGCCTTTCGTTTATCTGCTGCCCAGCCATGGCAAGGTCGGTGGCACCATCGATATCCTCGGCCAGGGATTGACTGGAAGTACCAGCGTGTCATTCAACGGAACAACTGCCAAGTTTAACGTAGTTGCCAGCACCTATCTCACGGCTATAGTCCCTGCTGGAGCAACTTCCGGCGCGGTCACGGTGAAGACCCCGACAGCCACACTCATTAGCAACCTCAAATTCCTTGTCCAGCCCGAGATTCTGAGCTTCTCGCCGACATCGGGCGCAGTGGGCACTCCCGTAACTATCACTGGAAACAGCTTCACGGGCGCGACCAAGGTCACATTCGGCGGTGTGAAAGCCACATTTACGGTAAAGTCCGATACCGAGGTGGACACTACCGTTCCAACCGGTGCCGTAACCGGAAAGATCGCCCTGACCACCCCCAATGGCACCACAGTAAGCTCAGGAGTGTTCACAGTAACCCAATGACGCCTGGTTTTAAGGGGAGGGCCAGAGCCCTCCCCATCTGCCTTCAGTCGGCATTGACCCATGATGCCCGGCGTAACGCTTCGACCTTGACGAAGCCGTGCGCGTCGTAGACCAGTGGCGTAAGCGCTCGGTTGAGACTGAGCACTTAGGCGAATGGAAAGTCACGCCAATCTTATACAATGTCCTCCGTTGTTAATCTTGAGGGGGAATCCATGGGGAACCTAGGTAGCGCGCTTCAGCAGCTCCGCGCTGAGCGCAAGCAGGCACAGGCACGTGTAGAGGGGATAGACCAGGCAATTTCGGTGATCGAATCATTAAACGGTGCGGGTACAGTAGAGCAAGCAAATCGAACTACTCGCATTATTTCGGCGGCTTCACGTCGCAAGATGGCGCAGGCGCAAAAAGCGAGATGGGCAAAGGCGCGTGAAAACTCGCAGCCAATTGCAGTGGCGAAAACAGCGACTTCGGCTCCAGTGAAGCACACTATGTCAGCGGCAGCGCGCAGGAAGATAGCAGCGTTTCAAAAAGCGCGGTGGGCGAAAATAAAGGCTCAGCAAAAGAAGGCTGCCTAAGTCGGATTGTCGCGAATGCAGGCTCCGAAAAATAAAACGGGGAGAGGCTATACGCCTCTCCCCGTTTTCGTTTCGACTGCGGAATCTACTGGTCCAATTCCACGTTGTCTCCTACGTGGACGCTTTCCATCGCAAACACCACCATTCCGGTTGCGGTAGTAGGCGTGGTCGACAGAACCACGACTTCGCCCACAGCTCGGCGTGGCAGGTCACGCACGTGAATCACCGGACCGCCGGTCTTGGTCAGGAAGTTGGGATCGATCGCGGCCTGTTTCGCCTGGGTATCTTCGTTCGTGGAAGCCTTGAACGAGAGTGAGTCAACCGCGTCATGCAGGTCGGCGTCATAAGAGCGAACCGCGCGGAAGTAGTCGCCCGGCTTCACCCCCTGGTTAGAACCCACATTCATATAGACTTTCACGCCCGGCCCGACCTCCGAGTCGAAATCTTTCGCCATCGCGATCCGCCCCGTCAACTTTCCATTTGACGGCAGGAACCGGTCAAAACGCACTGGCGGATGAAAGGCGATCGGCGCCTTTTCCACATATGGAATGACGTAGTCCCCAGGATTCACTGGATCGCAACTCATTTCGACTTCAGCAATCGCCATCTTGCTGCGGGTGTCGACAATTCGCACCCGGGCCAGTTCGGAGTAGGGCTGCCCCATGGTTTTCAGCATGGCATGCTGACCGGAGAACAATTCGTAGCGGTTGGGATCGCGGAGTTCCCGCACAATCATGTACTTCTGCCCAACCTCGTAACCCTTCCCGGCCAGGTAAACCACCTCACCGTTGGTAGTCTTTGTGGTGCTGGGCGTGTACAGGTCGCCAGCCACAAAATTGGCGTTGGGCACAAGCTGTTTGCTCACAAACCCGGCGCAGCCCAGATCGACGGCGGTTGGGGTTTGGATGCGCTCAAACGGGAAGCTAACCGTGGTGGGTGCGGTGCCCGCAGGCGCCGTCAATGCCGCAGATTGGTTGGCTGCGGCAGGTTCCTGGGCGTAGGCTACCGCTACCAGGCATAAAATCAACAAAAGTCTTGTTTTCTTCATGTTACCTCCAGGAGCCTCCCCGGGAAACGTTCCGTCGTCAGGCATCCGCTAATTGCACAAATAAAAGGACTTCCAGCCCGGACACTAACAACTGCGGCATTACTGGTCAAGGTTACTCAGGTGTCGTGTCGGTTGCGTTCTAGGGCTTTTTCCAGACGATATTCACAATCCCTTGTTGCATCTGGAATTGCGTGCCTGTAATATCGCGCCACTCTTAAATATTGATGACAGCAGCATCAAACAATTTCGTCGCCCGCCTCCGACCTTTGCGGCTGCCCCGGGTGTGCGTGGCAGTGACGGGATCCGATCCCAACGCCATGCTGGAGAAGGCCGAGGCTCTGGTTCGCGATAACACCTTTCTGGAGTTTCGCTTAGACTACCTTCCCAAGCCTGCGTTGGCCCTGCCCAAGATCAAGCAATTCACCGAATACCACGCCCATGTCGTGGCGGTCGCCACCTGCCGCCGGGTCACCGCGGGAGGCAAGTTCAAAGGGTCGGCGGCCTCGCAAATGGACATTTTGTCGAAAGCGGCAACCGCGGGCTGCCAACTGGTTGACCTCGAATTACAAAGCGCTGCCCGCTGCAAGGCCGAGCAACTTCGGCGACTCCGCAGCCACGCGGCACTGATCCTTTCCTACCACGACTTCCGCGCCACCAAGAAGCTCGACGAGACCCTGGAAAAGATGCTCGCCATTTCTGCCGACTACTACAAAATCGTCGGCACCGCCACGACGCTCTACGACAACGTCGTCATGATGAAGTTCTTGGAGAAATACAGCGGCTTGCACTCCCTGATCGGGATCTGCATGGGGGAGCAAGGCGTGATCAGTCGCCTGCTGGGAGTGCGCGCTGGCAGCGTCTTCACCTTCGCATCCGTCAGCGAAGACGAAAAGACCGCCGCCGGCCAAATGACGGCGCAAGAATTGCGCAGCATCTACCGCGTGGAACAAGTAGATGCGGCCACGAGGGTCTATGGAGTCGCTGGCGATCCAGTAGCTCACTCGCTGTCGCCTGCGATCATGAATGCAGCCTTACGACGCGAGACGGTAAACGGCGTCTACCTCCCTCTGCACGCCAAGACTTTGAAAGACTTGCTGGCCTGCGTCCGCGACATTCCGATTCATGGGCTGTCCGTGACCATGCCGTACAAGTCGGCAATTCTCACCCACCTCGACAACACCGATTCCCACACCGCCAAGATCGGTGCCTGCAATACGGTAGTCCGCGCCCAGGACGGAAATCTGTATGGTTTCAATACCGACTCGGCAGGTGTGGTCCGGCCCCTGGAAATGCGCATTACCATCGAAGGCGCTAAGATTCTCGTCCTGGGAGCCGGAGGCGCGGCGCGAGCCGCTGTCTATGGACTAAAAGAACGAGGCGCTGAAGTCTACATACTGAATCGCACGCCCGGTCCCGCACAGAAAATCGCGCGCTCAGCTCGCGCCAGGGTTCTCAAGCGCGCGGACCTGAAAAAACATTCCTTCGATGTCATCATCAATGCTACCCCGGTCGGGATGGGCAACACCCGCGAGTCGCCCCTGAAGGAAAACGAAATCAAGGCGCGCTACGTCTTCGACATGATCTATGACCCGCAGGAAACACGTCTGCTGAAGATGGCGCGAGCCGCCGGCGCCGAGGTCATCCCGGGAATCGAAATGTTCGTCCATCAAGCCGCCCGCCAATTTGAAATCTGGACCGGTAAGCCTGCCCCCTGGGACGACATGCTGCGGGTAGCTGCCAAGACCCTGGAAGACCGCGCCGCCAAGAGTGCCGCCGAAAACTTGAAGAAGAAGTAGCCGCCGAAAATGAAACAGCTTTCGCTTCTGGTATTCGTCCTGCTCGCGGCATTCGCCGTCGCTCAGTCTTCGCACAACGCAAATACGCTCATGATTACTCACGTGACCGTGATCGACGTCACCGGTGGTGCGTCCAAACCTGATATGACAGTGACGATCCGCGATGGACGGATCGTGGAAATCCAGGAAGCTTCTCAGAAGGTCCGGATCAAGGACGCAGAAGTGATCGACGCGACCGGGAAATTTCTTATCCCCGGTCTTTGGGACATGCACGTTCACACCAACTTCGGTGACTGGATTCCCGATGGCAAAGAGATCATTCTTCCGCTCTTCGTGGCCAACGGCATTACCGGCGTGCGCGACATGGGTGGAGATCTGCATCAGGTGAAGGAGTGGCGAGATGGAGTCAGCGCGGGAACAATTTTAGGGCCGCGGATGGTCATCTCCGGCCCAATGCTTGATGGTGCGCCGCCGCACTTTCCCGCTTCGTTGACCGTAACCAATGCAGCGGAAGGCCGCAAAGCTGTAGGTGACCTGAAGCAAGGCGGCGTCGACTTCATTAAGGTGCAGTCCTACATTTCCCGGGACGCTTATTTTGCAGTCGCTGAAGAAGCGAAAAAAGAGGGCATACCTTTCGTCGGCCATGTGCCGGATGCAATCCGCGCTTCCGAAGCCAGTAATGCCGGACAGAAGAGCATCGAGCACTACACCGGAATTTTCGAAGGCTGCTCCACCATCGAAGATCAGTTACTGAAAGGCCCAAAAGGCCCGCGCAAGGTTGTCGAAAACTACAGCCCATCCAATTGCGCTGCGCTGATCAAACTGCTGGCGAAGAATGTTACATGGCAAGTCCCGACACTCATCTGGGAACGTGGCCAATGGCTGATCGATGACCTCGATCTCAGCCAGAGTCCGGGAGCAAAATATGCGGCTGCGACTTTACGCAAACAGACCTACAAGAAATTCACCGAAAGCATTTTGAAGGAGATGGATACCGATCCCCTTCCATTTCGCCAACAATTCGTTGCCAAAGAATTGGAGATGACGCTGGCGATGCATCGCGCCGGCGTCCCGCTGCTGGCCGGCACAGACACCGCGGCAGGGGTTTACGTGATTCCGGGATTCAGTTTGCATCAGGAGTTGGAAATGTTTGTGAAGGCGGGGCTCACGCCACTAGAAGCGCTGCAAACTGCCACCATCAATCCCGCCAAGTTTCTCGACCGCACGCAAGATTTGGGCACAATCGAAAAAGGCAAGCTCGCCGACCTTGTCCTGCTCGATGCGAACCCACTGGACGACATCCGTAACACAACGAAAATTTCGGCCGTAGTGCTGAACGGACACTACCTCTCGCGTGCCGACCTGGATGGCATTTTGACAAACGTAGAAACCATCGCTCGTGAGAAGTAGCACGGCGATTCAGTGCTAGACTTACGCGTCGGATTGAACAGAAGCAACGAGCATGGATGAAATCCAGGCGGTGACGATCGTCGCCAAACGCAAGATCTTTGCGCGGCTCTCCATTACCGCGGGGAACGTTGTGCAGCTCGTCGGCATTTTTGCAGCCGATCTGGCATTGCAGTGGTCGCGCTCAACCAGTTCGTCATCGCTCGCCTTTGCAGCCATGTTTCTGTCCTGGCTTCTTCTGTACTTCTCCTGTCACGGCATCGCACACTGGATATTGGGACGCACCGTCGGTATTCGTTTCCTCTACTACACCATCGGAGGCACAGCGAATCCTCAGGCTGGCCACTCGGACTACGCTGGATCTTTGAACACCTTCCCTTCTTTGGAGTGCAGACAGAAAAAGTCTCGATGCAAGATGCCAGCCCGAAGGCTAAAGCCCTGATGTGGTCAGCAGGCGTGACTTCCTCTGCGATCGTTCCGGCGCTCAGCGTGTTCGTAGCCTGGGGCTCCGGAGTTCCCGGGAGCGGGTGGTTCCTGGTGTTTGCCCTGGTCTGGTCGTTGTCAACGCTGGCCAGCAACTGGACTAGCCCGACCGGCGATTACGCCAAGGCGCGTCGCGCCCTCAAGACATCCTGAACTCGATGATATTTCTCCAACGGTTCGCACGGGCGAGGACGCCCGCGCGTACGCTCACAAAGGTACCAGAATGGGGATCGAGTCTTACGAAGCTTCCGGTTGCGGGGCTGTTGCTGGCGCTTTCTTTGGCGAGAACGACGCCAGCAGAGTTTTGAGAATCACGTACAGAACTGGAATAAAGAAAAGGTTGAGCACCGTGGAGAACAACATGCCGCCAACGATCGCGGTTCCCACCGAGTGCCGGCCCAATTTTCCTGCACCGCTCGCGAAGTAAAGCGGCAGCACGCCGAGCAAGAAGGCAAACGACGTCATGAGAATTGGCCGCAGTCGCAACTCAGCGGCTTCGATGGCCGCATCGGTAATCGAGCGTCCACGCTCGAGCAACTGCTCGGCAAACTCCACGATCAAAATAGAATTCTTAGCCGAAAGCCCGATCAACATCACCAGACCAATTTGCACATAGACGTCGTCTACTAATCCACGCATGGAGACGAACAGCAGCGCGCCCAGCACTGCCATGGGAACCGCCAGCAGAATGATGAACGGCAAAGCAAAGCTTTCATACTGCGCCGACAGCGTGAGATACACCACGAGAATGCCCAGCCCGAAAATGATGATCGCTTTACCGCTGGCCTCGACTTCTTCCAGTGCAAGGCCCGTCCATTGGAAGGCCATGCCTTGCAGCATGTTTTCTTTGGCGAGCGCCTCCATCGCCTTCAACCCTTGACTCGAACTGTATCCCGGCGCGGCGGCGCCATCGATTTCGGCGGAGCGAAACAGGTTGTAGTGATTGATCACTTGTGGCCCAGACGTTTCCTTCAGCGAAACAATATTGCCGAGCGGTACCAGTCCGCCGTTGTCGGAGCGAACGTAGTATTGCCGCAAGTCGCGGGCGTTCATGCGGAAGGGTAGATCGGCCTGCACGTAAACGCGGTAGGAACGATTATTGAAATCGAAATCGTTCACGTACTGCGAACCCATATACACGCCCAAGGCTTGCGTGACCTGGCTGATGGGCACACCGATGGCTTTTGCCTTTTCGCGATCGATCTGCACCAATTGCTGCGGATCATTGGCCGTGAAACTCGTAAACAACCCTTGCAGATCTTTGCGCTGACGGCTGGCGGCAACTGTTTTGTGAGCGGTGGTGTCGAGATCCTGTAGAGTGTTGCGCCCGAGATCCTGCAATTCAAACTGAAAACCGCCAAAGCTGCCGATTCCGTTGATTGCGGGAGGCTCGAAGGCAACCACGATGGCTCCGGGCACACCGAACAATTTTGGCGAGACGCGCGCCACGATGTCGCTGGCTGCGTGGCCTTTTCCCTTGCGGTCGTCGATGGGCTTCAAGGGCGCGAAGATCAACCCGTAGTTCGAAGAACTGCCTCCGGAAAGCGAGAAACCCGGGACTGAGAACGTCCCGAAAACATCTGGGTCGGCACGCAGAATTTGCTCAGCCTGGCTGGCTACGTTCGTGGTGTAAGTGAGTGACGCACCCTGCGGAGCCTGGACGACCACGATGAAGTAATTCTGATCTTCCTGTGGGACAAACCCTGTGGGCACGTGAACGTACATATAGGCGGTGGCTGCGAGGCCGGCCAGGAACAGGACAATCATTACGTAGCGATATTTCAACACCCGCGAAATAGCCTTGCCGTAGCCCTTTCCCAGGCCCAGAATCGTCCGGTCAACCCCGTGTGCGAATGCCTTGTATCCGCGGGCGAGGAATCCGATATGCGTCCAGTCAAAAGCGGAATATTTGTATTCTTCGCCGCGCAGCAACAGCGCCGCCAATGCGGGCGAGAGAGTCAGCGCATTAAACAGCGAAATGGCAATCGAGAAGGCGATGGTCAAAGAAAATTGGCGATAGAGAATTCCGGTAGTGCCCGGGAAAAATGACACCGGAACAAACACCGAAATGAGCACCAGCGAGGTTGCGACTACAGCACTCGAAACTTCAGCCATGGCTACTGACGTGGCAGTCCGCGCGTCGGTCTTATCTTCGTCAATGTGGCGCTGGGCATTCTCGATCACGACAATCGCGTCATCGACCACCAGGCCGGTGGCGAGTGTGATTCCGAAAAGCGTCAGCGAATTAATAGAGAATCCAAACGCATTGATGAACGCGAACGTGCCAATTAACGACACCGGAATGGTCACGGCCGGAATAATCGTGGCTCGCCAGTCCAGCAAGAAGAGAAAGATCACGACGATAACGATGATCACCGCTTCTTCCAGGGTGCTGACAACCTCCTTGACTGAATCGCCGACTACAGTTGTGGTGTCGAAGGCGATTACGTACTTCATTCCCGGAGGGAACGATTTGGATAGTTCCTCGAGCGCAGCCTTAGCGGCTTTATCGACGGCAAGTGCGTTGGCATTCGAGAGCTGCTGTACGCCGACTCCGATGGCCTGATGCCCGCTGTAAAGAAGATTGGTGTCATAGTTCTCGGCGCCAATCTCGGCACGGCCAACGTCTTTGACTTGCACCAATCCGTTGGGCGTGTTTTTCAGAATGATGTTTTCAAATTCTTTTGGATCCGATAAACGTCCGACAACACGCAGGGTTACCTGGAAAGTTTGCTTCGGATCGGAAGGTGGCCGCCCCAGCTGTCCGGCGGGGATTTCGACATTTTGCTCTTGCAGTGCAGCGACCACGTCGGCCGCAGTCAGCTGGCGCGCGGCCAGTTTCGTCGGATCGAGCCAGATGCGCATGGCGTACTTGCGTTCGCCAAAGATGACGACGTCGCCGACGCCCTGGATGCGCTTGATCGCATCTTTAACGTAGACGTCCAAATAGTTCGAAATGTATTGGTTCGAAAGGCTGCCGTCGGGCGAGTAGAATCCGGCGGCAAAAACGAAGTTTGGATTTGCTTTGGTGATGGTGACGCCGGTGTTCTTGATTTCCTGCGGCAGGCGCCCTTGGGCGGAGGCGACGCGGTTCTGCACATCGACGGCGGCAATGTTCAAATCGTATCCCGTGCGAAAAGTTACATTGATGTTGCTGGTACCGTCGTTGGAACTTGTCGAGGTGATGTAGTGCATACCCTCGACGCCGTTGATCTGCTGTTCCAGCGGAATGGTGACGGCGGACTCCACTACCTGCGCATTCGCGCCCACGTAGTTGCTGGTGACCGTTACCTGCGGAGGAGCGAGGTTCGGATACAACGAGATGGGCAAGCCGGGAATCGATACTGCGCCAGCAAGAATAATCAGCAGGGCGCATACCGTCGCGAAAATCGGCCGTTTAATGAAAAAATCAACCAAACGTTCACTTCCTCTTCTATCCGCGGTTAGTCAGCGGCGGGCTTAGTTTGGGAAATCGTGTTGGTTAGGTGATGGGCTGGACCGGCGCACCGTCAATGAGAAACTGGATGCCGGAGATGATGACTTTTTCTCCGGCTTGCAATCCACCACTCACCGCGTAATCGTTGCCGATCGTGTCACCAAGCGTGACCGCGCGTTGTTTCGCGACCGTGCCATTGTCCACTTGCGTGGCAACGTAGACGAATGCTTGCCCGCCGATGCGGGTTACGGCCAGCACCGGCACGGTTGGCGCCGGAGCCGTACTCCAAACCACTCGCGCCTTGACCAGTTGCTGGTTGCGAAACTTGTCGAGCGATGTGTGAATCGGCGCCTTCACCAGAATGCCCTGGATTGCGTTGTCGACCTGCTGCGAGATGAAATAGATCTTCGTGCTTTCAATCAACACGCCCGCGCTGGTTACAATTTGCACGGGCAGGCCCATGCGGATTTCAGAGCTACGTTCTGTTGGAATATAGACGTACGCCTCCAGGTCGGCATTTTCATCGACCGTAGTCAGCAAGGTCGACGACGACACATAATCACCCAGGTGCACCGGGATATCACCGACAACGCCCGCGAACGGAGCGGTCAGATTGTAGTAGCCGAGTTCAGCCTGCTGGGTGACACGCCCGGCCGTCGCAGACTCCCAGTCTGCTTTAGAATTTTCAAAGGCCTGCACTGCCTGATCGTAGTTCTGCTTGCTGGTCACGCCACCTTCATAGAGCCCGCGTTGTCGTTCCAATTCAATCCGGTTGTAATCGTAAATGGCTTTCTTCTGGGTTTCGGTGCTACGTTGCTGATCCACCGTAGCCTGCTGCTTCAGGGGATCGATCGTCATCAAAGGCTGCCCGGCGCGCACATGGTCGCCTGACTTCACCAGGATGCGGCTCAAGGTGCCATCGACCTGCGGTTGGATGCTGGCGGAGCGGCGCGATTTCACGGTCGCCACATACTCGTCCAGTTTAGGTACGGGCGCCAGATTGATGGTCTGCGTTTTCACCGGCAGAGGCTGCGGAGCAGGCTGCTTTGCCGCAGTGTTCGTGCAGCCCACACTCGCAAGCAGGATTGCCACCGGTAGCACAGCAAACGGAACAACAGCGACTCTTTTCAAATGAATCACCCTTTAAGACCTTTACAGAAGATGCGACGCTGCGCGTCGAGGATTCAGGATGTGCAATGGTGGCGCTGCGTCCTGGAGATTCTTGGGGTGGGAGACGGGAATCGAACCCGCAACGTCCGGAGCCACAGTCCGGTGCTCTGCCGGTTGAGCTACTCCCACCGCGTCTGCTGATTATAACAACTAGCGCGTAGACGTGCGGTCGCGGCGAAACGGAAGCGCTTCTCCAGTGCCGCCCTGTTAACTAAAGACTCGGCAGACCCTGCCGTTTGACTTCTGCGTGGGAGTAAAGATGGTTCGTCTTCCTGCCGATGTCTATGGGAGTTGCCGGGCCCAATCTAGAAATTTAGGCTGAGAGCGAGAATGGAATCCGAACCTGAGAATCTCAGGAAGCGAGCGCCCGTATCACCGTAGTTGAGCAGCGGCGTTGCCCTCGCTTCAAGCTCGATGTGGACATCACGATTACGCCACGCGGCGGCGAGATACTCCGTGGACGCGCGGTGGACATCAGCGAATCCGGCATCTCCGCCATGCTGAAAATCGAGGTCGCGGTCGGCGTGGTGGTGGAGCTGAGTTTTCCCTGTCCCCTCGACGAAGTCACTGTTCTTGCCGTGGTACGGCAGAGGAATGCCTTTCGCTATGGCTTCCAGTTCGCCGATCCCGACGATACTAGAGAGCGGATCCGGTGTGCCTGCCGGCGTCTCCTGCCCTGCAGCTAGAGATTTCGAGGAGATCGCACGGACGGGCATGCCCGTGCCTACACCGATTAGCCGCGGCCTACGCCTACGTATTCGAATCCCATGGCGCGCAAGCGGACGGAGTCGAGCAGATTCTTAGTGTCAACGATGAGCGGATGTTTGATAGTTTGCTTGATGCGGTTGAAATCGAGTCCACGAAATTCCGGCCAGCCCGTGCCCACGACCAACGCGTCGACGCCTTCAGCGGCAGCATAGGGAGACTCGCAATAGTGAACGCTGCCATTCAATTCGATGCGGGCTTCGGTCATGGCGACCGGGTCGTAAGCGCGAACCCGTGCGCCCTGCGTGATCAGAGTCTTCGCAAGGCGCACCGATGACGAACCGGCGATGGAGTTGGTGTTCGGCTTGAATGCGAGACCGAGAATTCCTACATCTTTGTTCTGTACCGACTGCACACATTTGGAAATTTTTTCAATCACCTGATCGGCGAGGCCGTGATTGACTTCGCGCGCGGCGCTCAGCACCTTCAGCGCTACGCCGTTGCGTTGCGCAAGGTCGGCAAGCGAATCCATGTCCGACTCCGCGAACAAGCCGCCCATCCCTGCTCCGGGCTGCAAACAGCGGGGTGCGATCTTCTTGTCCAGGCCGAGCGCGAGGGAAAGGCTGATCGCGTCTGCATTCACGCGCTCGCACAAGCTGGCCAATTCATTGATGAAAGAAATCTTGGTGGCGACAAAAGCGGTCGCCGATTCGCGCACCAGTTCCGCCGTCTCGTGGTTGGTTACGATCACGGGAACGCCACGCATCACCAGCGAGTGAAAGATCTGCTTAATGGCCAAAATGGCGTCGTTCGAATCAGTCCCAAGAATAATGCGATCCGGCCAATTGAAATCTTCGATGGCGCAACCGGGAGTGAAGAACATGGGCTGCGAAACGATCGTGGCCCGCAGGCCAGCTTCCGTGACTCGTTGTTGAATGACCGAGGCAGTACCCACCGGAACGGGCGTGACTACGGAAAGAATCGGCGGCTTTGGCGCGGCCCGCGCGATGCGAATCGCCAGGTCGGTCAAATGCTGCGGGCTATCTTCCGCCAGGAAAATCACCTGCGCCTTGCGGGCAAACGATTCTATGTCCGTGGAATACGCCAGACGGCCGGAGCGCACATTGCGTTTAATGACTTCGGTGAGATTTTTCTCGTGAAAGGGAACGTTGCCTTGAGCCATGGCAACCATTTGGGAGCTATCGGGATGGCAGCAGCTGACCGGGGTTCCGAAGTCCGCTAGACAGGCGGAAACGACTGTGCCTAAGTACCCGGCTCCGTAAACCCCAATCTGCATGAAACCTCCCGAAAGGCTGCCGAAAGGCTGCATGAATTCGCTGGGGAAGGGCGGCTGCAAAGCGAGTCCAACCTCTTGTTTACGCTTGCGTTGGGGGCTTGGCAATGCACGGGAGGGATTTGTACTTAAGGACATGAACTGGCGCGCGGAAACGGGAATTTGGACAACCGGAAGGTCATGGCGCAGGCGTTTTATCGCTTGACAAGGCTGCGGCCCAGAGGGATCCCGGCGAGATCCAGCCAGCGATTGTTTTCCTGCTCACGCACAAACGTAAGCTCGGAGACGGGGACTTGGCGATCTCCGGCAAATTGCGCCCAACGATCCCGCGAGTAAAGGTAAGCCTGCTCCGCCAATGCTTCGCTGCTGATTTTCACGATGGTGAGGTGCGGCAAATAAGGCCACTCCTCAACCGCCGCGAGTGCCTTTGTGTTCAGCCGATCATGCAGTTCGCGCATGCGATATGCCGCATGAGCCACGTGAATGAACACCGTAGGGTTTAAAGGGACAAAAGTTTCCACGTCGCCGAGGGTGACTTCAAAAGGCTCAGCTTGACTGCAAAGATCTTCCAGAGTCTCCAGCGCCGAGAGTTCACTACCCTGCAACTGGCGTGGAGGAAGAATAGTCACGTGTGCGGGAAGATGGGGCAGGTCGGGATGTAGTTCCTGACGCAGGCGCTCGACAAATTCTCCTACGGCATTTCGTACATAAGCTACCAGCGCATAGCGGGGACTGGGCATGAGGAAACCACGCTATTGTATACTGCTGTCGGCCACAAGGCCCAGCGCGAACTCACAACGGCTAACTTACAAATTTTGCAAAATCCTCCCGCTCACGTAGGCATGCTTCAGCTGTTGAACGGCGCGCACGTTGCCGGCGCTGTCGCTTGCCTGGCTCAACTGGGAATTCCGGACCTCGTCGAAAGCGGCCCAAAATCAATCGCAGAATTGGCGAGCCAAGTTGGAGCCCAGCCCCAGGCGCTTTACCGACTGATGCGCGCAACAGCCTGTGTGGGAGTGCTTTCCGAAAGTCCTGACGGAACATTTTCTGAAACACCGATGTCGGCGGTGTTACGCCGAAACGCGAATCCCAGCCTCCGCGGTCTGGCAATTATGGGTGGCCGGGAGTGGCACGGACGCGGCTGGTCACACCTTGAATATTGCGTGCGCACCGGCAAGCAGGCCCTGGAACAGATTTACGGCACCCCGGTTTTCGAGTTCTTCAAACAACACCCCGACGAAGCCCCCATCTTCGACGAAGCCATGACTGGGCTCTCGACGATTGACGGCCCCGCTGTGGCGGAGGCATACAAGTTCGATGGAATCCGCTCCCTTGTGGATGTTGGCGGTGGGCACGGCTTCCTGCTGGCCGTCATCCTGGCCGCGAATCCTCACATGCGCGGCACGCTCTTCGACGCTCCGCACGTGGTTGAAGGAGCGCGGACTGGCCCGCTCAAGAGCATGGCGGAGCGCTGTACCTTCACCTCTGGCGATATGTTTTCATCAGTGCCGGCTGGGGCCGACGCTTACATAATGAAACACATCATTCACGACTGGCCCGACGATTTGTGCGTCAAGATATTGCAGGGCTGCCGGAAAAACGTCGGCAAAGACGGCAAGCTTTTGGTGGTGGACAGTGTGATTCTTCCTGGCAATGAATTCTCGCCAAGCAAGTTCCTCGACTTGCAAATGCTCATCTTCCCCGGCGGACGCGAACGGACGGAGAAAGAGTTTCAAGAGTTGTTGGCCGCAGCAGGCTGGCGGTTGAACCGCGTCATCCCTACGGCCGCGGTGGATTCCATCATCGAAGGCGTTCCGGCCTAACCCAGACTCCAGGGTAGTAAAAAACCCCGCGACTGCGCGGGGTCAGGTGGAAATCAAAAAAATCCAGGCCCAGAAGAGATTCATGCTGCTTTGCGGCGCGCGATGATGTTGTCAACGCGCTGCCGGTAGAGTTCAGCGCGACGCACGATCTCCTTGTGCGGATGGCTGGCCATCCACTCCTCGCGTGGAATACGACGGCGTTCGCGACGGCTGCCGACATTGCCGCGGCTCATGATATTGGGCTGCTTGTCAGCGGTTTGCTGTTGCCAGCCGCTGCCGGAATTAACGTTGAACACGCCAATGTATCCGCCCGGCAACAGCTGCAGCGGATTCTTGATCTGGTTGGTCTGGTCGAACTGCGCCGAACCCGTCGTCCGGAAACTTTCGAACCATGACGGGTAAACGAAATCCGAGACCGTCACGTTGCCAATCGCATAGCCAAGGTTGTCAGCTTCGCAGGCATCGCAGACTTCGTAAGCGTAGAGGATTCCCGTGCTTTCGTTACTCTGCACAAACACGGTCAGGTTGATGTTGGGATCGGCCAGCATTTCGAGCAGTTCGTGGCTGGCGGTGATCGTCCAGTTGGTGCCGTACTTCAAGTCGGTCGCGGCAAAGACCTTTCCGATGGGAAGGCCGTCGGGCGTGAGGTCGTGATAACCCAAAGCGCCGGCCTGATCGGAATCATCGAGAATGCTCAACCACCACGTGCCAGGCGGAGGCGGAGGATTGTTGGGCAGAAACGTGAGCTTGGCGTCTACTCCCCACGCCGGATAAAAATCCTTGCTAACCTGCTGCTGCAAAGCGTCCACAACCGGACGCACTTGGTCATCCGTCAATACAGTGCTGGCGTTGATGACCGAAATCTGAACGGGAGTTATTTGCGACATGTGCTCTCCTTTGCTGGAACAGATCCGGAGAACGCGCAGAGGGAACTGCGTGACTCTATATTCGCGAACCTAATACTTCCCGGAGTGAGAGTGCAAGGGATTTTGCTTCCCGGGACCCGCACAATTCCCACTTTGGGAAGAGGGTTCCCCGACTACAGAGGGCAGAAGCTCTATTCCTTAGCTTTGGAACGGGCGGCTGCCTCCCTATCTGTATTGGTTCGATAGTGTTATATGCGGTCCGATCGTTTCACAATAATTGCGGATTTTCGGTCAACTAGCGGTAGTATGGTCAACGGTTTTGTAGCACTGGTCACGATGCAGCTCGGTAGCGCCGCCGTCGGGGGTGGCTGTCGTGGGGTTCGTCCTCACCCGCCCTTCGACGCGTTTGGCTTATCGAGAGCTGGCATGGACGCCAGTGCTACTCGGGATTCGAGGCTTCTTACTCTTGGAGGAAACAATATGAGCGTGATGAACCCGCCCGGAATCAAGAATTCGGGCGACTACATTGAAGATGTCATGACCACCGTGAAAGCGAAAAACCCGGCCGAACCTGAGTTCCACCAGGCGGTGCAGGAAGTCCTGGAATCTTTGCGGTTGGTGCTACAGAAGCATCCGGAATATCGTTCGTCGAAGATTCTCGAGCGCATCACCGAGCCCGAACGCGTTCTCATGTTTCGCGTGCCCTGGTTCGACGATCGCGGGGAGATTCAAGTCAATCGCGGTTTCCGCATCGAGATGAACAGCGCCATCGGTCCTTATAAAGGTGGACTGCGATTCCATCCGTCGGTCAATCTTGGCATTTTGAAGTTCCTCGCGTTTGAACAGGTTTTCAAGAATTCGCTCACCACGCTTCCGATGGGCGGCGGCAAAGGCGGATCGGATTTCGATCCCAAGGGCAAGAGTGACAACGAAGTCATGCGCTTTTGCCAGAGCTTCATGACCGAATTGTCAGCGGCACATCGGCCCGGACACCGACGTTCCTGCGGGCGATATCGGCGTTGGCGGACGTGAGATTGGTTTCATGTTTGGTCAGTACAAACGCCTGCGCAACGAATTTACCGGCGTCCTGACGGGCAAAGGCTTGAATTGGGGCGGGTCCTTGATTCGTCCGGAAGCCACTGGATACGGCTGCGTGTACTACGCGGAGGAGATGTTGAAGAGCCGCAAGGATTCATTTGACGGCAAGCTGTGTCTGGTCTCCGGCAGCGGCAACGTTTCTCAATACACTGTGGAGAAATTGCTGGATCTGGGCGCGAAGCCAGTTACGTTGTCGGACTCCGATGGCGTTATTTACGATCCTGATGGCATCGATCGCGACAAGCTGGCTTGGGCCATGGAGCTGAAGAATGTTCGCCGGGGACGCATCCGCGAGTACTCGGACAAGTTCAAGAAGGCGATCTTCATGCCTACCGATATCAAGCTGGATCACAACCCGCTGTGGAACATCAAGGCGGATTGCGCGTTCCCCAGTGCCACGCAGAACGAGATCAAAGCAAAAGACGCTGCGAATCTAATCAAGAATGGCTGCAAGCTAGTCGCTGAGGGCGCAAACATGCCCAGCACGCTGGAAGCTACCAAGATGTTTTTGGATGCGAAAGTCCTCTACGGCCCAGCCAAAGCCGCGAATGCGGGTGGCGTGGCAACCTCCGGCCTCGAAATGGCCCAGAACAGCGCACGGCTGAGCTGGACGCGCGAGGAAGTGGACGACCGGCTGCACAAAATCATGATCGCCATCCACAAGAACTGCTACGAAACCGCCGAGAAATACGGCACGCCGGGCAATCTGGTGAATGGCGCCAACATCGGCGGCTTCCTGAAGGTAGCCAATGCCATGTTGGATCAGGGTTTGGTGTAGTCAAATTGTGTGGCTGTGATGCGGGGTGGAAGAAGTTCCACCCCGCAGTTCAAGATTGGGGCACGCGAATCATATGACTCTGCCGAGCATGTTGGTCGGAGTTACAACTATCATTTTTCTTGTTATGAAAGAGCGTTTCCCGGCCGCGAACTGCCCGAGGCGAAGGGCTGGTACGGGCGAGCGTTGCTGGTAAATTTGATTCAGCTCGGGATTACTCTGGCGCTGGCCAGAGTTTGGATTCATCTGTTTGGCTCCTCGCTCTTTAAACTGTCTGCTTGGAACGCGCCTCTGGCAGAAGGTTTCGTCGGATGGTTCATCGGAACGTTTTTCTTCTACTGGTGGCACGTGCTGCGTCACAAGAACGGATTCTGGCTTGTGTTCCATCAATTGCATCATTCCCCGTCACGAATTGAGATCGCCACTTCGTTCTACAAGCACCCCATCGAAATACTCAGCGATCAATCCTAAGCGCGCTCGTTCTGTATCCGCTGTTGGGATGTTCGATGATGGGCGCGTTTTGGTACAACTTTTTTGCTGCTACGGGCGAATACTTCTACCATGCGAACATAAGGGCCCCAAGGTGGCTCCGGTTTTTTATCCAAACCCCGGAATTGCATTCCATCCATCACCAGTTTGACGTTCACAGGTATAACTTTTCAGACATCCCTCTTTGGGACCGTTTGTTTGGAACTTATAAAGACACGACAGACTTTGCGGTCCGGTGCGGTTTTCCAAAAGGTGCCGAGGAAAAGCTGGGAACGATGTTGGTATTCAAGGATGTCTATCACGAAGAATCCGCCTAGCGACGCCGCAATCTCAACCGGCGATGATTCTTGCGGGGCCGAAACAGAATCGTGCGAAAATCAGCCATGATCCGCAAGCTCCTTTCCGCCATCATCCTTCTGCTTAGCTGCACGTTCTCCTCGGCTCAAACCTCCATTCCGTCCGTACCTGCCAACAACTATCTTGACGTAGATGGCGCAAAGCTCTGGTATGAAGAGTGTGGGTCCAGAAATCCTCCACGCCGGCAGTGGTTCTGCTGCACGACGGTCTGGTGCACTCCATCACTTGGGATGGAGTTTGGACGCCGCTGTGCGCGAAATATCACTTGGTGCGCTACGACCGCCGGGGATACGGCCACTCCGAGCCGGCGAAAACCCAGTTTGTTCCCGAAGAAGACCTCTACAAAATCATGCGGCAGGTCCACATGGACCGCGCGATCATCGTGGGGAATTCTTCCGGAGGAGGGTTGGCGCTGGATTTCGCGCTGGCACATCCAGAAATGGTGGAGGGGTTGGTTCTGATTGGGCCGGTGGTCCACGGCATGCCCAGTTCCGACTATTTCAACCAACGCGGCAGCCAGAACAGCGCGCCGTTGGATAAAGGTGACAACAAAGGGGCAGCAGAAAACTGGTCTAAAGACCGCTTCCTGATTTCCGGCGACGACCAGCATGCGCGTAAGATTCTCTACGATGCGCTCATACAGAATCCGCAGAACTTGAAAGTTTCGGGTGCGCTGGAGATTCGTCCTTCTCCCCCGACTGTAACCCGTCTCTCGCAGATTCGTGTTCCCACGCTGATTTTGGTCGGCGACGCCGACATCGCCGACGTCTTTGCCTACTCGGGCGCAATTGAAGCAGCCGTGCCACTAGCAACCTTCGAAGTATGGAGAGACACTGGTCATCTGATACAGATTCAGAAGCCCGAGGAACTGGTCACTCGTTTCATCCGCTTCGCGACCATGGCGGAGCGCAAGGAGTTCCCGCTGTCCGAGCGTCAGCTTGCCACGTTCGTCGGCCAATACAAGCTTGGAAACCGAACAGTCAGTGTGACGCTCCCTGAGAATCATCTGATTCTTGAGATTCCGGGCGATCCCTATTACTGGCTTTTCGCCGCATCGGAGACCAGATTCTTTATGCGTACCGATGAAGCAGAAATTGAGTTTCAAAAGGATGCCGCGGGGAAAGTGCTGGAACTGGTGGTGCGCAACAGTGACGGCAGTGTGATCCACTGCCCGCGCCAATAGTCGGCGCGACCGAGAGGCGTTGCTCGCAACGTCTGGCGCGGCAGAAAACTCAGCCTCGCTTTCGTGCCGCCTTAAAGGCTTGCCCCTGATCCCGAGCGCCGTGAAAGATGTGGAGAATATCGGTTCCCCAGCGCGTCGCGCGATAGTAGATGAGGTATTTCCCTGCAGGAAAGCTTTTCACCCCGGCAGCGATGTCGTCCGAAGGTCTTCCGGCATCGGGATGCTCGCCGAGCAGCCAGAAGCGGTCCGCGATCCCATCGATCAGGCGGTCCGCAACCTCCACACTTGCGCGCCTTGCCCAATAAATATAAATCTCGTCGAGGTCTTGTTCCGCTTGCCTTGTGACCCGGTAGCGCATCGCCTTTTTGGTAGGGCTGGGATCCGCAGCGGCTGCTCAGCAGGCGCGCGCCGACTAGGAACGCGACAGGATGCCAGCGCTACCCTTTGGAGACTTCCCGGGCAAGAAGTTTTCGCCCTCGTTCCTTCACCCCGTCCGCCAGCTTCGCCAACCCCTCACGCCCTTCATATTCCGTATATTCACCCGCACCGATGGCTTCGATGCCAGCCCTGACCCGCCGCCGAATGCCCTCGATCTGCTGCCCGGTGAGGTCCGTGAGGATGTCTTCCACCGTTGGCTTTGCCAGTCTCACGGCCCGTGCGTCCTCGTCCTCCATCCGCCGCAAGGCTTCGCGCACCACTTCGCTTGCGTTGTTGTATCGGCCGCTCTTCACCTTCTGGCGAACGTAGCCGGCAAGACGTTCGGTAATCGATACGTTCATCTGGTTCATTGACCCGTCCCCTGGCGTGCAGCCTGTTCTCTCCCAAATTTATTCCCAGAAGGCGAAGATGTCAATCTTTGACATACTCTCTCAATTTACCCGGCGGCAACTGGCCAGCCCTGGCCTTTAGCCTCTTTTCTGGTCCGGGTGTTCTGGCATTTGCCACCGCACCGCGCGAGTATGATTAGCGGCAAGCGCTGCCATGCCCGTAACTCACACTCCCGATCCGATCGTCGACCCGGAGCGCCTCTTCGAGGGCTTCGAGAACCTGATGCCCTTTCGGGTGCAGGATATCTTGCTCGTCTCCAGCCTCTACGATTCTTTCATTCTGCGCGAAGATGGACGGCTGAATGAGTTGCTGATTGGCGAGTCTCTCGAACTCGAACAGCAGCAGATTCCCGGGATCACGCATGTTTCGACTGGTGCGGAAGCGCTCAAGCTGGCGCGATCGCAGCCGCGATTCAACCTGATCGTCACCAACCTCGAAGTCGAAGACATGGACGCGGCGCAGTTGGCTCGAGAAGTAAGGGCTGCAGCGCTCGACGTGCCAGTGGTTGTGCTGGCCTACGACTATCGCGAGATCAAGAATTTCGTCGCACGCCATCCGGTCACCGACCTTGAACAGATATTCCTGTGGCAAGGCAACGTGCGCATTCTGATTTCGATCGTCAAGTACATCGAAGACAAGCGCAACGTTGAGCACGACACCCACGCCATCGGCGTGCCCGTCATTCTGGTAGTGGAAGACAATATTCGCTATTACTCTTCATTTCTTCCGACCATTTATACCGAGCTGATTACACAGTCCCGGCGTTTGCTGAGTGAAGGATTGAATGTCGCGCACAAACTGGTGCGTATGCGGGCGCGTCCGAAAATTCTGTTGGCGTCGAATTATGAAGATGCGGCGCAGCAGGTCATGCAGTATCGCGACTACCTGCTGGGCGTGGTCTCGGACGTAGAATTCCCTCGCGCGGGTGAACTGAGCGCTGAAGCAGGATTCGATTTGGCGCACATGGTTCGCGAAGAAGTCGCGGATGTTCCCATTGTTCTGCAATCCAGCCGCACCGAGTTCAAAGCCCGCGCCCACGCCGAGCAATTTTCTTTTTTGCGCAAACGTTCGCCTACGTTGCTCCGCGATTTGCGCCGATTTCTTACTGAGCAGTTCGGCTTTGGCGATTTCGTCTTCCGTCTGCCTGACCGCAGTGAAGTCGCGCGCGCCAGCAACCTGAACGAACTTGAAGCCCGCCTTCACGAAGTCCCGGCGGAGAGCATCGCCTACCACAGCGAGAGGAATCATTTTTCGCGCTGGTTGCGGGCACGGACCGAGTTTGCGCTGGCACAAAAGCTCCGCCCGCGGAGAGTCTCGGACTTCGCATCGGTGGAACATCTCCGTCGCGATTTGGTGGCGTCTATCGCCGAATATCAGAGCGAACAAAGTCAGGTCCTGATCGGCGATTTCAACGCCGCTACTTTCAAGGCGAACGATGCTTTTTTCCTGCGCATTGGGGGCGGCTCGCTGGGCGGCAAAGCCCGCGGCCTGGCGTTCATCCGCCACCTGCTGCACAAGTATCAAACGGCGCGCCGTTTCGCGGAAGTCCGAATCGCGGTTCCGCCGAGCGTCGTACTGGCCACCGACGTTTTCGACCGCTTTCTCAGTGAAAACAACCTGCTCGACTTCGCCATGCACAGCACGGACGACGCTGAAATCCTGCAACAATTTTTGGATGCATCCCTGCCTGCATCGCTGCGTGAAGATCTGCTGGCGTTTCTATCCGAAGTTCACTACCCACTCGCGGTGCGTTCATCGAGCTTGCTCGAAGACTCGCGCTACCAGCCCTTCACCGGCGTTTATGAAACTTTCATGTTGGCAAACCAGCATCCCGATCTGGTCGTGCGGCTTGAACAACTGATGGAGGCCATAAAACGCGTCTACGCTTCGACCTTCAGCCAGCATGCCAAGGGATACGTGCGCGCCACGCCTTACCGACTGGAGGAGGAAAAAATGGCGGTGATTTTGCAGCAGGTAGTTGGCACAGTTCACGGCGGGCAAGATCATTCTCAGCAAGAAAACGGGAAGCGGTTTTACCCCGATTTCTCCGGCGTAGTGCGCTCCCACAATTTCTACCCCGTTGCGCCCATGACCTATGGTGATGGAGTTGCGGCTGTCGCTCTGGGCTTGGGGCGGGCCGTTGTTGACGGCGGAAAATGCCTGACGTTTTGTCCGCGCTATCCGCGCAATATCGTGCAGTTTTCCTCCGTGGAAGATATTCTGGCGAACTCGCAGCGTGAATTCTGGGCGCTCGAACTTGAACCTGCAGAACCGCAAACGGATCAACCCGTCGATCCTCTGTCGCAACTAAGAGAAGCCCGCTTCGGCCTGGATATCGCCGAAAATGATGGCACGTTGAACAACCTGGGCTCGACCTACTCCGCCGACAACCATGTTATTTATGACGGCTTGAGTCGGTCCGGAACCCGCGTCGTGAGCTTTGCCCCGATTCTCAAGCACGCAGTGTTCCCGCTGCCGTCGATTCTCGAACGCCTGATGAAGATCGGCGAAGAAGCCTTCGGCCGGGCCGTGGAAGTGGAATTCGCGGTGCGGCTACCGAAGACTCGCTGGCGACTCCGCTGAGTTTGGATTTCTGCAAATTCGTCCGTTGGTTCTGTCGCGCGAAGGCGAAGAGTTGCGTATGGAGGGCGTGAATCCCGACGAACTCGTCTGCCAGAGTTCGAAAGTGCTAGGCAACGGCCGCATTCCCGATCTCCGCGACGCGATCGTCGTCGACTTTCACCGCTTCGAGCGCGCTCGCAGCCAGGAAGTCGCCGAAGGAGTCGCGCACTTGAATGCGAAGCTTAACGAAAGTTCAACGCCCTATCTTCTTATCGGAGTGGGTCGCTGGGGATCGAATGATCCCTGGCTCGGAATCCCGGTAGAGTGGGACGAGATTTCAGGAGCACGTGTGATTGTCGAAGCGGGGTTTCGCGACTTCCGTGTGACCCCGTCGCAAGGCAGCCACTTCTTCCAGAACCTGACGGCATTTCAAGTCGGATATTTCACCGTAAATCCAGACGCTGGAGAAGGCTTCGTAGATTGGAAGTGGCTTGGCACACAATCCGCGGTGGAGGAACAAGGGTGTGTGCGACATTTGCATTTTGAAGAGCCGCTGGTCGTGGTGATGAACGGAAAAACCAGCAAAGGAATGATCTTCAAATCAGGGTATTCGACTTAGTGCAAGATGATTGCGATCCGTCAGCGTTTCCCTCCTAATGTCGGCTTCATTATTGATAGCATTAATGCTATCTGATATGATGGCTTTAGGAGTACTGTCAATGCCCTCCAACAGTTCCACTGCGCGATTGCAGACCACCACCGTGCGACTTCCCAAACGTCTGTACGAAGAGGCCCGCTTGGTGGTCAAAAAACGCGCCACTGAGGCGACGAGTTTGAATGACCTGCTCGTCAGTGCCCTCCGCGACAAGTTGAAACAACTGCGTCGCGCTCGAATTGATGCCGCATTCGTTGGGATGAAGAGCGATACGGATTATCAACGGGAATCCGCGCACTTGGCGGAGCAATTCGCCGCTAACGATTGGGAAACGTTGCGATTGTCGGAAGGAGGCAAGCCATGAACCCCGCCGCTCCATCCAGGGGCGATGTCTTTCTTGCCCTCTTGAGTCCGACCCTTGGTTCCGAGCAATCTGGCACGAGGCCGGTGGTCGTCGTCAGCCGGGACGCGATCAACTACAACAGTTCAATGGTCATTTGTGTGCCCTTCACGAACTTTGACAACTGCCCCAAGATTTACCCCAGCCAAGTCGTCGTCAAGAAGGGTAGCGGGGGCCTGGCCAAGGATTCGGTGGCCCTATGCGAGCAAGTCCGGGCGATCACCTCGACTCGCCTCAGGTCTCTCCTCGGCAAATTGGATCGGCAGACTCTTGCTGCTGTGGACGAGCGACTCAAGATCGCACTTGACCTCGATTAGGCCCGCCTTCAGTAGAAATTAAGATTGACTTTCGCTTTTCATTCGCATATTATTCGTCTTTCCAGTTCCCATATTCATTCCATGGAGAATCCCAATGACGCTTAGTCAATCGCTTCTACCCGAGTTCGATCAAGAAATGGCCAGTACCCGTAAGACTTTGGAACGGGTTCCCGAAGCAAAGTTCAGTTGGAAGCCGCACGAAAAGTCTGGCAGCATGATCTGGCTCGCCGCCCACTTAGCCAACATTGCCGGCTGGGCAGTCGAGACCATCAAAAAAGATTCGTTCGACATGTCACCCGGGGGCAAACCGTTCATTCCACCGCCTGTGCCCAAGTCCAGCAAAGAACTGCTGGAAGGATTCGACAAGAATGTCGCGGAAGCGCGAGCAGCTCTGGCTGCTGCCAGTGACGCTGACCTGCTTAAGGCCTGGTCGTTTCTCAACAACGGAGCGACTATGTTCTCTATGCCGCGCATCGCATGTCTGAGAACGTGGGTGATGAACCACACGATTCACCATCGCGCCCAGCTCGGCGTGTATTTGAGGTTGAATAATATTGCAGTACCGTCGATCTATGGGCCTTCAGCCGACGAAACAGGAATGTAAGCAGCGGATGTGGCGTTGAAACGGCCGGGCGGGAATGCCCGGCCTTCGCGCATCAAGTGAATAGGTCGGGCCAAGGTGAAATAAGATTGGGTCAGGGCTTCTTCGCTAGAACTTCCGAACCTGCAAGTCAGGCTAGTATCGGCCTTCCCTAATCCAGCGGCGCACTTGTTCTTCCACCGAAAAACCTTCTGCGTTGTGTTGTGCGAACTTTGAATCGAGGGCGAAGGCGTGTGCCTCCAGCGGGACGGTAACGTGTTTGTTCGTTTTTAGAAACCCGCGAACAAACAGTCCGCAATACCGCTCGAGCCCCAAGATCTGAAACTGGACGGCATGAACGAGCCCGTGAAACAGTGACCGTTCCGTAATTCTCTCGTTGAAAACCACCACGTCCAGGAAAGTTAGCGAATCCATGTGCGGAAGCTCGGGAAGATTGTCGAACCCAAGCGCTTTTGCTTCCGCATAGAACGGTGGGTTGGGAACGCGCACGCCCGCCTCTACCAACCGGACTCGGTCCAGCAAGAAGGCGGAAAAGAACGGCTGCATGATTGTTTTTTGCGCTTCGCTGAGGGGTTCACCCACCTGATAGTAGAGGTCCCGCTGCGCGCGCAGATAGTTGGAGATGCGATAGACAGCATCAACTGCCTGCTTCTCACTTAGCTTAGGCACGACGCCTTCCGAAACTGCGACCGGGCCCGGGATCTCCCGCTCAATCGATGAGTAATACTCATTCAGCGCACTGGCCGCGTCGATGGCTTTACGCAGCAGATCTTGCTCGGCATAGCAAGCTAAATCTTCGATCGAAAAGCGAAGGCGAAGCTGTTGCGTCGCGCACTCGGCACTGAGCAGTTCCAGTTGCGCATGACGCAGCTCCGCGTTCATTTGGACAATGGCAACCCGATCCTCCGGGTCATCTAAAAGAGACATGTATTTAGGGCTCCTGAAATTCAGCTATACAACCAATGGGGAGAGGGCTATAGTCTTATGTATACAGCGTTACGTATACGCTGTCAACAGTTATTAAATCGTTTCGCGCCTGATTTAGAGGATGGAAGCATGCCACGGCACCCTGATCCTGATCTGGAAGAGCGCATCTTAAATGCCGCCCAAAAACTGTGGAAAAAGGGCGCGGAAAAAACTCTCACCATGCGGGCCGTCGCTCGCGCCGCAGGCACCAATACCCCCGCTGTCTATCGCCGCTTCCGGAACCGCGAAGACATTCTGCGCGCTCTGCTGCAGCGTATCCAGCAAGAAGTCGGCGCCGCACTCCGGCCCTGTCGCTCGCCGCAAGAGCTGTGTGAAACTTACCTCAACTACGCACTCCACCATCCTCACGAGTACGAACTCTTCTACGAACACGCTTACCAGTTACCTCCGCCGCGAGCGGGCCGCCCTGCGCCGCTGCGGGAGTCCCGCCCTGCCATGGCTTTGGTGGAAGCGAGGTTGGCGGAGTGTCTCGGAGGCTCGCCCGACGATCACACCCAACTCGGACTAGCGCTGTGGGTGATGGCCCATGGAGCCGCAATGATTCTGATTTCCAAAGCCATCCCTCAGGAACATGCAACCGACCTGCGTAAAACTTTTGGCGCCGCGGTGGAAACCTTAATCGACAATCCCACGCGTCTAGCGCATTCGCAGTGACCACGAATTGCTGTCAAGCAATTGGATCGAGTCTCAGTTTGAAAGACCTTCGAAGCTATCCTGTCGCGAAAAAAGACAACCCTCCTCTGTAAGTTGTTCATTCTCCAATTCCTAGTTTGGCCGCCGACCTGCATTGCCCAGTTAGGCTTACCACGACGCATGAACTTTCGTACCGTCGTCAGCCGTAACGAACGGTCCTAGAATGACCGAAGATCGCATTATTGAAAGCGACCGTTCTACTAATTGGAGGCTCCCCATGAGTTCGACACCTTCGAGCGCGCCCGTTGGCGCCAGTAAACCAGCCGTAGCGCCAGTGAGATCCACGAACAGTGACGTTCATACCAGCGAACGCACCACGGCCAGCTGTTTCGTCACCGATGCGTCCAGTAGTTCCGCGAGCCACGGGTTACGGCATGCCCTGCGCGAATTGCAAAACGTACTACGCTTTCGATTTGAATGTTTGCCCGGTCTGTAAGACGACGGAGCGCGTTTCTCCTACGGCGACCGCTGTGCGCTCAACAATCGCCCGCGCCGAACAGTGTCCCGACCCGGTCGCTCTGGAAGAAGAACGCGAACGATTCCTCCGCGATTTCAAGGCGCAAGTTTTTGCTTCTCAGATGCCGATGGGTAAGGGTGCAATATCAATTTGTGGACGCGAGGAAAATCATCCAAGCGCGCCCGAGCCTGCAACGGTTTGCCAGGTCTGTTACGACCACCTCCAGGAACGGGTGGATGTGCTCGAAGCTGCGCTGCACATGGACCTGAAGGAAGCAACGCAGATTATCTACGACGCAGTCTGGGCTGACACTTCGGACACCACCAAGACTTACGAAAACGCCGCGCACGCACTCCTGAGCGAACTGCGCAAGCGCTCTGGAGTCACGCAAGTGTTTGGGCTAATGCAACCGCTGTCGGACTAACCTAGCCTCCAGCGAAGCGCAGTTTCCCGAACTCAGAAGGAACGTGGAAGTTCGGTTGTGGCGTCTTCGTGGGCTGCCAGGCCAGATAAGCTCGCGGTTCTTGCTTTCCTTCCACCCGATAAAAGTTAGCCCGCCAGATTGCCGCCGGATCAAACTTTTCCGTCAAAGCCTTCATGGGAATCGCCAGCTCGGCGCTCCATGTATGTGCCTTCTCATCCAGGACAACCGAACGCTCCAAGCCACTCTTCGAATCTGCGATCCCGCCGGGAAAAACATCAAGATCGACCCACATGCCATTTGGGCTGACCTCAAATTCCCGATAGAAGCGTTCCCGCGCCGGTTCAGGCTGAAGAAACGCCTCCGCCACATCGCGCTCCCACAGATGATCGCGCCGACCGCTTGGGTGGGAATCATCAAACCAATAGAGCCCGCGATAGCGGCAATCGAATCTCAAATATAAGTGTTCGCGCGACCACAGAACCCGGACTACGGTTTCTCGTTCGGCATCCGGATTCTTGCCCTGCCAATCTGAACAAAACGAAACAGGAACGGCGTTTTGCCATTCAGCCGTCGGCCGCGCCGCATCGAGTAGCAATCGACGACTAACGTGAGCCGCGACGATCTCATTGGAGGCTATGACCATGAATGAACTGAGAACCGCGAAGTAAGACCTAATTTGATTTCTGCCCTAGGCGCTCCGCATCAGGCGCACCAGCGACATCTACAAATTTAACTTTGACCGCAAGGACCGGATAGTCCACCGCAGGGTTCGGTCGTAAGCTTTCAACATTATGACAAGCAATGCGATACTCAACCTAAAGGCAGCAACGGAAATGGCATTGAGACACCCCAGCACGGAAAACCGCGATAACACCGGGTGGTGGCAGGCGGTCCTCGGGCGCGACGCCGACCAGGACGGCAAGTTCGTTTTTGCCGTGTCTTCGACCGGCGTATATTGCCGGCCCTCGTGCCCATCGCGTCGCCCTCGACGCGAGAATGTAGCGTTCTTTCGCCAACCCGACCAGGCGGAAAAAGCTGGCTATCGTGCCTGCTTGCGCTGCCGTCCCAAATCCGTCGGCGGCAACAAGACCACGGAAACCGTCAAGGCAATGTGCCGCTACATCGAACAACACCTGGACGAACCGCTCACCCTGGCGCGCCTGGCATCGGAATTTCATCTGAGTCCGTTCCACCTGCAACGCACATTCAAGAGCGTCCTCGGCATTACGCCGCGAGCGTACGCCGACTCCTGCCGCGTCAATCAGCTGAAAGACAATCTGCGCGCCGGACATTCCGTGACTCGCGCCATGTACGACGCCGGATACAGCTCGAGCAGCCGCCTCTACGAACGCACCGCGTCGCAACTGGGGATGACGCCGGACAAATACAGGCGCGGCGCCATTGCAGCGCCTATTCGCTACACTTTTGCGGACTCGCCGCTGGGCCGCATGTTGATCGCGGCCACCGACAAGGGAATTTGCGCCATCCAGTTTGCCAGCTCTGACGCCGAACTTGAGCAAGGCCTGCGGCACGAGTTCCCTTTCGCAAACCGCAAGCGCGACGACGCCGCCATGCAATCCTGGAAAAAAGACTTGCTGCGCCATATGCAAGGACAGCGCTTGAACATCGCGCTTCCGCTTGACATTCAAGCGACCGCTTTCCAGCGCCGCGTGTGGACGCAACTGCAATCCATTCCATTCGGAGAAACCCGGTCGTACGCAGCGGTAGCAAAGTCGATCGGTCAACCCACGGCAACGCGCGCCGTCGCTAGAGCATGCGCCACCAACCCGGTCGCGGTCGCGATTCCCTGCCATCGCGTCGTGAGAAAAAGCGGTGACATGGGTGGCTATCGCTGGGGCGTACAAAGAAAGAAAGCTCTGCTAGAGATGGAAGCACACGCCTAAGAGAGTCTTCTGGAAGACGGGCTTCCCCGCCCGTCTTCTTAGCAGAACGATTTCACTTTAATAAACTCTCATACACTGATCGCGCTCGATCCAGCATAGTCAGTACCGAGGTTTTTTCGGCATCCGTATTCCAATCCCGGTTTGCTTTCACATCCAGAATCATGCGGTCAATCCACGCCACGAAATAAGCGGCGTCTTCGCTCGGTTTCACGGACGAACCCGCGACCGTCACATAAATCGGACTGGTAGTTGCATAAGGATAAACGTCCAACACTGGATACTCAGGCTGATCGCTCCACGCCCGTAGCAGACACCATCCACTCTGAGAAAGCGGGATCGTCCCATCAACATTGGCGGTTTCGCGGTCGCCATCGATCTTGAGTGCTCGCACCACCTGTCCATTGCAGATCACTTCCAGATGATCCACGGGAACGATCGATCGCATCCAAGCCGTAAACTTCACCGCATGCTCGCCCGCGGGAAGCCGCACCTCATCACCAACCTGCTGACCTCCCAGAGTGAATCCGAGCAACGGCCCATTGCTCGCGAATGTGTGCCCTTCTTTTATAGAATTCAGCCACGGCGCAATGGCGAGCGGCCCCTGCGGAACGCGCGCATACACGCGATTCAAGCCGACCGGCCCGCGCAGCGACGCAAAATTGGCCATTGCATCCGTGCCCGCAGCAGCGGGCAGATGAAAGCCGCAGTTAAGCAAGCGATACCACACCGCCGCGGTGGATTTGTGATCGCTGAAGCCGAGCACCTCGATGTAGTCCACTTTCCCCAAAGCAACATCCACCGGCAGCTCGTGCGTGAGCGCAGCATCTTTTGCGGGATCAGGAAACGTATCGTAAGGGTGCACATATCCAACCAGGGCGTGCTGCGCATGTGCCATGTCCGCAACATTGGCATTGGCGGGAAACAGGCTGGCAGCCGCGGTTCCAGGATATGCAGCATATCCCGGAAGCAGAAAATGATCCGTCAGACCGAGCAGCCCGAGATGTCCCCAATAGCTGGTATGAAACTCCTGACCGTGAAACAGGAGAGTCGAGTCCGTCGAAGCCGGCGTCGCGCCCCGCACTGAAATACGCGATGTCAGGAATGCGCTGCTCTTTGTTAACAATCAAGTCTTCCACGATGGAAAGATTCTCCGCGGCAGCCTGTGCGACAAGAAATCTCGGAGTATTTCGATAAGCGCCTCCATAGTTCATGTGCACATGCACATCCCCGCTGACCCATTGAGAATGAGAGTCAGCAGGAACATCCAGAGCTTTCAGCCGTAGCGTAATCTCCGCCCGCTGATTTGCGACAACCTGCACACTCTGCTTCTCGAAACGATATTCGAAACCTCTCATCGCCTCGACCACTACTTTCCCTGCCGGCACATCCAGCAGCATGTTTCCATTGGCATGAAAGTAATGCGCCTCGAATGGTCTCTCGGAGCGCACAAAGCTGTCGTCGGCATGCATCCACGCATCGTCAGGCGCATAAGCGCGGCCATCTTCTCCGGTGACGGAAATCCGCGCCGCGATGGCATGCCCTGACTGGTCGAGGACTCGTATCGCAAGCTGGCCCATCGGCTTCAAATAATGCCGGTATTTTTCCTCGGAAGAAATCTTGGCTTGCGCCCCGCCCTGAACCTCGATCGTCCAGAGGGAAGTATTTCCGTCGCGGTTGGAGATGAACGCGATCTGCTTTCCATCTGGCGACCAACGAGGGTCGACGTTGTCGAACGCTCCATACGAAATCGGAAAAGCATCCCCTCCACTCGCCGGCATCAGCCAAAGCGAATGCCATTGCTGACCGAGATAAGACGCGTACACCATCCTCTTCCCATCCGGAGAAAAATCCGGACGCGCCTTCCACGCCGTCTCCTCGTAGTGAATCTCCCGCGCCTCGGCTCCGGGTTCAGCCTTCATCCGCCAGAAGCCCCCGGTTCCGTAAATGTGTCCGCGATTGGAAACGAAAAGTAACTCCGATCCGTCGGGTGACCACACCGGACTGATCTCATGATCGAACTCACTGTAGTAATAACGTGGCAGCGGGCTCCGGGTTTCTCCCGTCAGGCGTGTCACATCGGTCAACTCGCCATTCACGAATTGACCGACAAAGATGTGAAAGTGCTTCTGATACGACGTCGACACAAAAGCGATGCGCTTCCCATCCGGAGAAAAACGCGGCTCCACATTCACCGCGCCTCCCGTAGTGAGCTGCCGAGTTTCCCGCGTCTCAAGGTTCAGCGCCCAAAGCTCAATCGCGTCCTTGGCGTAAGACGCGTACACCACCCAGCGGCCATCCTGCGAGCAATCGGGCTGATAGTCGTATCCGGGTCCGGCAGTCAGTTGATAGGCATCGCTCGATCCCAAATTCTGTTTCCAGAGTGAACCCGCCATCGAATAAATGAGTGCGCGTGAATCAGGGGTCCACGCAACCGCGCTCGGCCCGGTGGTCAACTGCGGCAAATACATCTCGCGAAAGTAATAAGGATGCGGCAGGTCGATCTGCTTGAGCACCGGCTCACGTTGCGCGAGCAGCGGCAAAGCCGCACACAAAATCATGAACAGACAATTTTGGGATCGCGCGAACAAAGTCACCCCCGGGCTGAAGGCGGATTATATAGAAAGAGACCGCCCATGCGACCGGCGACGGTAGATTGATGATCGATCACAAACAAGAAACCCTCCCAGAGAGCCGGGAGGGTTTGCAAATTTCAAAACACTTTGATCAGGCGCGGACGACATTACCCGCCTGGAACCCCTTGGGGCCCTTCAGCAGATCGAACTCCACGGTTTCGCCCTCGTTCAGCGTGCGATACCCATTCTCCTGGATGGCGGAAAAATGAACGAAGACATCTTCCCCGGTGGAGCGCTGGATAAATCCATATCCCTTCGCCCCGTTGAACCACTTCACTGTACCCTTCTCTCTCACAATGAACTCCTTTCGCCTCTGCTGAGATTAAAATTCCACAGTCTGTCTGAAGCACATCTGATTTGCTTTCCCCTCAGGCCTGTGGACAATTGCTTCTACTTTGCGAACCGCCGAGCCCGGCCAGCAAAAAAGGCCCCTGAGTTTTACGCCGCATAAAAGAAAACGGCGCAAAGCTCCGGAGCCTGTCGTGGTGGCGCGAGTTGCGACTGCAAAATGTACCGCACATCAAGTTAACTAACGAACACTGCTGCCGAGGATTCGACAACGGCAGGAATAATATTGATGAAACTTATTTCTGGCAAGTGGAGAATTAAGAGGATGATTCGACCAACGTGACCACGAGTTTTGTTGCGTACACGCGCACCAGAAAAACGGCCGCGGATTTCGCCGATTTTATCCGCACGCAGAATGGCCGCAACTATTTGAAAATATTAAACATATAGCCAACACTAATTTCTCGGGCCTTAAGAAAACATTCTGTCATCCCGACCGAAGCTAAGTCAGGTAGAGGGCCGTGGGTCCCCTTTCCCGAGCGAAGACGCGCCACTTCGCAAAAATAAAGATTTCCTCAGCTGAATATCTCCGTTTCTGTGACCACAGACACATCAATCCTGCGTCCGCGCCGGTAAGATCAAACCAATTCCCCGTCAAAGGCTGGCCTCGATCTACCGCCGAGGCTTGCTATGTTAGCTGCAATTCGAAGATTCTCCCTCCTCGGGATAATCCTGCTCGCAAATTTCTTTCCGACCTTCGCCGAAGAGATGTTTCGACCCGGCGCTATGCAACCGCAACCGGAACTCCCTGCCCCTCGCATCGTTCATCAATCGGGGTACATCTTTGCGGGCACCGTCCAGTCGATCGTGCCGGTCTCCTCTCGCGCCAATCGCGTTGCGACAGTTCAGATCAGCTTCCGCGTCGACGAAGCTATCCGCGGCGTTCGCACCGGACAAACTCTGATCGTTCGTGAATGGGCGGGACTGTGGACCTCCGGCGAGCGCTACCGCGCGGGAGAACATGTGCTGCTCTTTCTCTATCCACCCAGCAAGCTCGGCCTGACCAGCCCAGTCGGAGGTGCGATGGGCCGCTTCGCAGTCGGCCCAAAAGGTCGCGTCATCGTGCCCCCGGGCCGCGTGGCCTTTCTCCCCAAGTCTCGATCCCTGCAAGATCTCAAATCAGCCGAAACCGACTTCACTCCCAGGAAGTTAGTGCGCCTCATGCAGTCAGCGGAGTCCGAATAATGCGAGCGATCTTATGGTTCGCTGTTCCTCCGGCAGCCGCACTGCTGTTGCTCACCCCAGCTCGTGCCGGAGGTCCACGCTACGTCGCCGGGATCAGCTACTTCAACCAGGGCACTGCCGGCACGCCACTCATTTGGGATCAGGGCGCGGTCAGCTACTACACCGACCAAGGCACTCTGAGCCCAACTGTTTCCGGTCCGCAAGCCGATGCGCTGGTCGCCGACGCCTTCAGCCAGTGGACCTCGATTCCAAACGTCGCGCTCACGGCCACCCACGCCGGACAGCTCGCCGAAGATGTCAACGGCTCCAATGTCTACCGCAACAGCGACGGCACCATCACCATGCCGGCCGACATCATGCCAACCGCAGTCGGAACACCGGTGGGCATCGTTTATGACGCCGACGGTACCGTCACCAATGCACTCCTCGGCCAGGGCGCCGGAGATAGCTCGCAATGTTTTTACAACTCCGCGTACGGAGGAATCGACAACTTCAGCACCGACGCCCAACTCCTGCATGCTCTTGTGGTGATCAACGGAAACTGCGTTGCCCAACTTCCTGATCCCGACGTGGAGTACCGGTTGGTCCGCGTGCTCGGACGCGTGCTCGGACTCGGTTGGTCGCAGATGAACCTGAATATCCAGACCAACCTCCCGCCGCCCATTCCCGACGACTATGTAGGGTTCAGCATCATGCACGCGATCGACGCGCCCAATTGCGTGCCCATCTCGCTGTGCTATTCCGACGGCGGCAAAGTGAATCCCTATCAACCGAAAGAAGACGACCAAGCCGCACTCGCACGTTTGTATCCCGGTCCAGCTTTCTCCGCCAGCACTGCCCGCATTCACGGCAGCGTCTATTTCGCCGGCTCCAGGGGACAGCCAGGCCAGGCAATGCAAGGCGTGAATGTCGTGGCGCGCTGGATTGACCCAAACACGAATCAGCCCTCAAGAGCCTACGCCGCCGCTTCGGTCTCAGGATTCCTGTTCGCCGGAAACGTTGGCACCACCGTCACCGGATTCAATGACAGCACCGGACAACCTTTCAACCGCTTCGGATCAAACAACGCCGCACTCGAAGGATTTTTCGATCTCGCCGGACTCCAAATCCCCAACGGCGGCACCAGCGCACAGTTTCAACTGACCGTCGAATCTCTCGATCCGTTCTGGTCGATTACCGTCGGCCCCTATCAACCTTGGCAGGTCTCGGTTTCTGGTTCAGTGGCGCCGATCATCGTCAGCGTTAATTTGGGTGGAGACGTCCAGCAAGACATCCTCATGCAGGGCAGCGCCGCGCAAAAGGCCGATTGGTTCGGACCCACGAACTATCAGTCCCCCGCTCCCCTACCCATGGCAGGCGATTGGGCAACCGCGCTTGGCCCCTATGGCAACCTCGACTACTTTTGGTTTGCGGGGCAGGCCAACCGCACACTCTCGGTTTTGGTAACAGCGCTCGACGACGTCGGCGCCCCTTCAGAAAATAAAGCCCAACCAGTGATTGGCATGTGGGCACTCTCGGATCCAGGCACCTTCCCGGCGCCCGCGAACACTCCCTCGGCATTCAACTCGCCGATTTTTGGGACAACTGTGCTCGGCGCGCAGTTGCTGCAAGCAATGAATTTCCGCATCGGAATCGCCGACATTCGCGGCGACGGCCGTCCCGACTACCGCTATCACGCGCGTGTGCTCTACGGCGATCACATCTCCCCTTCGCGCGCCAGTGTGGCCGGCGGTACGGGAATCACGATTGCCGGTTTTGGATTTGAAGCAAACACCGCGACCGTCATCTCCGGAGGGAATGCACAACCCCTGGCGATCTCCGCCAACCAGATTCTGATGAGCGCCCCTCCACAAGCGGACGGCGTGCAGAACGTGACCCTGACCGATCCACCCACACAGGCATCCTCGATCCTCAGCGGCGTTCTAACTTACGGCGCCGGGCCGAGTGACACTCTGCGCTTGCTCAAAGGCTCAAACCCGCCAACGCCAGTGGGCGGACAAGCTCCCAATCCAATCACCGTGCAGGTGCTCGCCGCCGATGGAATCACTCCCGTGGCAGGCGCAAGTGTGTTCTTCACTTCAACTCCGGCCGCCAGCTTCTCAGCTTGTTCGGGAGGAACCAGTTGTACGGTGCTGAGCGATCAATCGGGCCAGGCTTCCACGTTGGTCAGCGTGTTGACCGCCGGAAACAACACCATCACGGTGCAACTCGCGCCGGCATCGTACCAAAGCCCGCAGCATGTTCAAGCGACGATTTCAGGCACTTCCTCATCCCTCGACTTGTCCCTGTTGTCGCCGAATCTTTCGATCGCGCAAGGGGCCAGCGCCAGCGTCTCGCTCATCGCCCGGGTCTTGTCGAACGGAAATCCGTTACCCGGACGAACCGTCAATTACTATTTGACCAAAGGCTCAGGCACGCTCAACCCACCAAGCGCTCAGACCAACAGGAGCGGCTACGCGACCAGCACTCTTCAGCTTTCGTCATTGTCCAGCGAAGTGCAAGTCAGCGTTTGTGTTGAACCCGGCGACCAACCCTGCGCAACCTTCTCGGGAACTGCGGTACCACCTTCGTCTTTGCAAATGCAGGCGGTAGCAGGTGATCTCCAACTCATTTCCGTGGGGCAGGCCTTCCAACCCATTACAGTTCGCATCACCGACATGTCTCTCCCGCCCAACCCAGTCCTCGGCGCAACAGTATTATTCCAATCGTTACTGGGGAGAACCGCCGGCAACAACCCAATCATTTCTGGAGGAGACACGCAGATCGGCAGAAACCCATTGCCCATAATCCTGGGATCGTCACAAAATTCCACCACCTCAAACGCGCAAGGTCTAGCCAGCCTGCAACCATCCACCCAGGGATTTCAGGGAGCCTTGGCAATCCTCGGCACGGCAATGGGAGGCTCCAGCAACCTCCAATTCGTAATGCAGTCCCTCTGGCCCCCCGTGCCATAAGAAACGGAGAACCGAGCGCGCTTCGCCTAACTACTTTCGCTTCCGGTATTTGCGAGGATGACAGTTGTGTATAGACACAAGCGTCATGACGCTATGTTCCACGTGGAACATTCTGGGGAACATCGAAAGCTATTTTTTTGTCCACTGGTCCACCCAGTCGTTCACGGTCTTGTACCAGAGCTGGCTGTTTTGTGGTTTGAGGACCCAGTGGCCTTCATCTGGGAAGTACAACATTTTTGAAGGCACGTTCAGGCGCTGCAACGCGGTGAAGAGTTGCAAGCCTTCTGACACATCGAGGCGATAATCAAGTTGCCCGTGGACGACCAGGGTTGGGGTCTTGAAGTTGGCAGCGTAGAGATACGGCGACCACTTGCGATACAGCTCCGGGTTCGAGAAGGGCGTGCCTTTGAATTCCCATTCGTTGAACCACAACTCTTCGGTCGAGCCATATTGCGATTCGGGGTTGAAGGTTCCATCGTGAGAGACGATGCACTTGAAGCGATGGGTGTGGCCAAGCATCCAGTTGGCCATGAATCCGCCGAAGCTGGCGCCCAGCGCGCACTCGCGATCCTTGTCGATGAATGAATAGTGTTGCTCGGCGTAGGTCAGACCTTGCATCAGGTCCTGATAAGGAGCGCCGCCCCAGTCGCCGTTGATGGCATCGATGAATTTCTGCCCGTAGCCAGGCGATCCGTGAAAATTGATTTCGATTACCACGTACCCACTTGCCGCGAAGAGCTCGCCGTTCCAGCGATACGTCCACTCGTCGCCCATGGGAACTTCGGGGCCGCCATGCAGAATGAATTTCACCGGATACTTTTTTGGCAGGATCGAAATTTGGGGGCTTGACCATGAAGGCTTGCACATTCTCGCCGGCGGCGCCCTTGAACCAGAAGTTTTCCAGGGGCGACATCTCAATTTTTGATAGCACCGGATCGTTGATCCGAGTCAGAGGCAGCGCGTGAGATCGCTCGCAATCTGGCGCGTCGTAGCGGGGCTCCGTTTTCTGCTTCGCATTTTCAACTCCACACGACGGAAATTCCGTCAGGGCGCGATAAATTTCGTTCGGCGCAGTCATCGACATGCGATTGAACAAGAGGGTTTTTCCATCCGGAGTCAGGGTCAAGGCGTCGTTGAAGCCGGTCACGATCTGATGAGGCCATGCGCTTCCTAACTTCAATTCGTAAATCGGCGAGGTACCTTCGTGGTCTGCCGTGAAGTAAAGTTTCGATGAGTCGGGAGCCCACACGACGCTTTCCACCCAGCGGTCAAAATTTTCGGTGAGGTTTTTCTTTTCTCCGCTCTTACGGTCGTACAGCATGAGCCGGAAGCGATCGCTCTCGTTTCCGGGCCGCACTTGTGCGCGATAGGCGATGTATTTTCCATCGGGAGAATACAGGGGCGTGGTATCGCTCGCGGGATTTTCGGTGGTGATGTTTTTGGCCGCGCCGCCATTGATCGAAACGAGCCAGAGGTCGTTGTTGGTGCTGGTAGCTTCGACCGGGATCGTGATTCGAGCTGTAGCAAATCTCCTGGCCGTCGGGCGAGAAGGCGTAGTCGTCCTGGCCGCCAAGATTGAAGCGAGGAGCATCGAAATCGCCGGGTGTGAGATCGCGGCTGGCACCGCCTTCCGCGGAAACGATCAGCAGATGATTGCGCATCCCCTGCTTGTAGGCATTCCAATGGCGATAGAGCAGATGGGTAAAGATCAGCGCTTTCACTTTCGACTTCGCGGCTTCGTCGAGTTTTCTGGCATTGCAGGCTTCGTCCGTACACTCGGGATAGACATTCGAAACGAATAAAATATTCTTTCCATCGGGCGACCAGATGGGGCCATCGGCCTCAGTGGCGATGGAAGTCAGTTTGTGAGTCGCGGTCACAACGCCTTTGTCGCCGTCGAAGTCGGCAATCCAGATCTGCGAGCCGCCTTCCTGGGTTGAGAGAAAGAGAAAACGTTTGCCGTCGGGCGCCCAACGCGGGCGGTCCGATTCCTGGACGTGAATGATCTCGCGCGCATCGCCGCCGGCCGCGGGAACCACCCACACATGCGGCGTTTTGGTGTTGGCTTCAAGGCTGACGTCCACCGCGCTGAACAACACCCACTTGCCGTCGGGAGAGACGATCGGCTCGCTCACGCGTTTGAGCGCCATCATGTCTTCAAAAGTAAAGGGATGCTGACTCTGAGCAAAAGCTGGTGCGATAAACAAAGCGACAATCAGGAACAAAAAGCGCCGCACGATTAGCCTCCTGGGAACGGGTAAGTGTAAATCATCGGCGGCGGGGTGTGTCCGATTCGCAGGGCAGTTGGGAGATATATCGACGTCTATCGATCTGTTTCAGATCTAGCCGATTCTCGGCGAGATTCCGCGGGCCGGCCTGCTTCGCAAGGTACGCGAACTGGGGTCGGTCCCTCTTTTTCGTTGGTGCCAAGAGAGCCAGCGCCCCCGGGTGGATGTAACTGGGGATGCCAGGGATTCGACCAATGTTGATTTTCTGGTTGAGAATGCCCGAAACCGTACTATGATTGGCCGCGATTTTAGATTGCCTGGCAGCTTCGAGACCCCGGCTGCCGAACCGGACCCCGCAGTTATTGTTTTCATACCTTGCAGTCGGGAAGTTTCTTAGGTTTTTCGGGCCGAACCCTGAGGAGGTAAATCATGAAACGGATTGTGATGGGACTTTCTTTCGTGTTGCTGTTGGCAGCGGCGAGTTTGCTGCCGGGACGGGCGCAGAATACGGCGAACGCCACCGCGAATCCGTCCGAGCAGCCGCCTACGCACAACTGGGCGGCGGGGAATCCGCTGAAGATTGCGCTGCTTGAAATGGTACCAAGCCAATACTACGACCCGTTTCAAAGTCGGCAGCCAGCCGTATGGAGTGGCTTTTGATGGGGCCAACATCTGGACGGCAAATTTCGGGGACGCCACGGTGACCAAGTTGCGGGCCAACGATGGTGAGGTATTGGGAACGTTCAAGGTAGGAGGCGAGGCTTACGGCGTGACATTCGATGGAGCCAACATCTGGGTCTCAAGTGTCGAGGACAGCACAGTAACCAAGCTGCGAGCGAGCGACGGCAAACTTCTCGGCACCTTCGAGGTGGGCACTATCCAAGGCTGGATGACGTTTGACGGGGCAAATATCTGGGTGCCGCACGGAAAAAACACGGTGACCAAGTTGCGAGCCAGTGACGGCAAGAATCTGGGGAACTTCACGGTGGGTAATTCGCCGATGCATGACTGCTTTTGACGGGGCGAATGTGTGGACGTCCAACACGGGCGACGGAACCGTAACTAAATTGCGAGCCAGTGACGGCAAAGTTCTCGGCACCTTCAAAGTTGGATCTCGACCGTTCGGCATGGCCTTTGATGGGGTGAATATCTGGGTGGCCAACGACTATGACGCTACGGTGAGCAAACTGCGAGCGAGCGATGGCAAAGTGATGGGTAGTTCACCACTGGCCTTGGTGCCTTATGGAGTGGTTTTCGATGGGACGAGCATGTGGGTGACGACGGGCGAAGGAGTATGGCAATTACGCCTGACAGATGGTGTTAGGTTGTGCGAGGTACCCAACCAGGAAGTTCGGGCGCAGCTTTCGACGGAGCCAATATCTGGGTAACAGAATTCAACGGCAACGTCGTCGGCAAGTTGTAGCTGAAATCGGCTAAAGGCTGATTTTTCTGGGGAGTAACTCATCCGCGAAAGGTGGACTGGCAGCCCCCTATTCTCTGGCTGCTGGATGGGACCCCGCAGTTTTTATTTTCATACCTTGCAGTCGTGAAGTTTCTTAGGTTTTTCGGGCCGAACCCTGGGGAGGTAAATCATGAAACGGATTGTGATGGGAATTTCTTTCGTGTTGCTGATGGCAGCCGCGAGTTTGCTGCCGGGACGGGCGCAGGACGGCGAGCGCGTCGCCGCAACCACCTTCGAGCAAGGCCGCGCACAACGCCCGCGAACCCGCTGCAAGTTGCGCATTGCTGCGCTGGTACCGGGCCAATACGACGACTAGTTTCAAGGTAGGATCGCAGCCCTATGGTGTGGCGTTTGATGGGGCCAACATCTGGACGGCGAATTTTGGCGACGGCACCGTGACCAAGCTGCGGGCGAATGACGGCGAAGTGCTGGGCACGTTCAAAGCGGGTGCTGCGCCGTATGGGGTGACCTTCGACGGTGCCAATATTTGGGTCAGTAACCAGGGGACGGAACGGTTAGTAAGCTCCGGGCTACCGATGGCAAAACGCTCGGGACGTTCCGGGTCGGCGCTGCTCCTGGATGGATGGCATTTGATGGAACGCACATCTGGGTAACGACTGCTCCGAGTCAAGGCAATGGTAGCGTTAGCAAACTGCGGGCCAGCGATGGCAAGATTCTGGGGACCTTCACGGTGGGGGTTGCACCGGTAGCAGTTGCCTTCGACGGGGCTGATATATGGGTGACGAACGGAGGCGGTGGGGTGACGAAGCTGCGGGCCAGCGACGGCAAGAATCTGGGAACCTTCACGACTGGCTTCCAACCGCTGGGCATAGCCTTCGATGGAGCGAACATTTGGACTGCGAACAGAGGCGATGGAACGGTGAGCAAACTGCGAGCGAGCGATGGCAAGACTCTGGGCACCTTCGCGGTACCCACTGACCCATACGGGATAGTTTTCGACGGGGCAAATATCTGGGTATCAGGATTTACCACTGCGGTTAAAGTGCGCTCCAGCGACGGCGCTGTGATCACCCAAATTGAAACGCACGGGAGCGCGGGTATTGCATTCGACGGGGCCAACGTCTGGGTCGGGGAATTCAACGACAACGTCTTAGGCAAGTTGTAGCTGAAATCGGTTAGAGGACTGATTTTTCTGGGGAGCAACTCATCGCGAAAGGTGGACTGGCAGCTTCGAGACACCGGCTGCCGGATGGGACCCCGCAGTTTTTATTTTCATGCCTTGCAGTCGGAAGTCTTAGATTTTTTTCGGGCCGAACCCTGGGGGAAGTAATCATGAAACGGATTGTGATGGGAATTTCTTTCGTGTTGCTGCTTGCAGCCGCGAGTTTGCTGCCGGGACGGGCACAGGATGCGACGACCGTTGCGGCAACAACGGGCGAACAAACTGCAACGCCACCGATCGCGAATCCGTCCGAGCAGCCGCCTACGCACAACTGGGCGGCGGGGAATCCGCTGAAGATTGCGCTGCTGAAGTGGTACCAGGCGAACCGAGTCACCACCTTCGTTGTCGGAGAAACTCAGAACAGCAACCCGTACGGTGTCGCCTTCGATGGCGAAAGTATCTGGACAGCGAACAGCGGCGAAAACACGGTCACCAAGCTGCGCGCCAGCGACGCTACGGTGCTGGGCACATTCAAGGTCGGCACGACACCGTACGGCGTGACCTTCGACGGAGCGAACGTCTGGGTATCGAACAGCAGCGACAATACCGTAACCAAGCTGCGCGCTAGCGACGGCAAGAACCTGGGAACCTTCAGCGTGGGAAAGCTTCCATTTTGGATGGCCTTTGATGGCGACGACCTCTGGGTGGCGAATTTCGACGACGGAACTGTTTCGAAGTTGCGAGCGAGCGACGGCAAGACGCTGGGAACGTTTACTGTCGGCGGCGCGCCCATCGCGGTGGCATTCGACGGCACCTACATCTGGGTGAGCCTCTTTTCCAACCAGGTGGCTCGATTGAAGAAAGATGGGACCAATGCTGGAAGTTTCACAGTGGGCGATCAGCCGCTAGGACTCGGCTTCGACGGAGCGAATATCTGGGTTGCGAACCAATCAGTCGGGACCGTAACGAAGTTGCGCGCCAGCGACGGAAAAACTTTGGGTACGTTTCAGGTGGGGGGTGGACCCTACGGCGTGTGCTTCGACGGCACTGACATATGGGTCAGCTTGAACATAGGATTGGCGAGATTGCGGCCCGCCGACGGCAAGGTGGTGGGCTCATTCATTCAGCTAGGGGGCCCGACTGGGCTAGCGTTTGACGGCGCGAACATTTGGGTGGCCCTGGGTGTCGCTAATTTGGTGGCGAAGTTCTAGGGACGATAGCGGGAAATTAAATACGCAACCGCCGCAGTCGCGCAGCGTGCCCGGTTGTCCGTGAGGTTTCATGGACCAGCTTGTACGCAAAGAGCGCGAACTTAGGATGAGGACGCACGGGGTCTTGCTGTAGTTACCATTTTCAAGCACGATCCGTTTTAAGATATGCCTCAGACGTTTCTGGGGTCTCTGCGAGCGGAGGGCGACAAAGCTGACATTCCTCAGCCTCGTTATTTCTGGCCAAAACAGCGGTGAATCACAGATACGAGGAAGCGGAGGAAGGAAGCGATTGGCAAAGAGCAAAGATCTCAGGAATTATCAGTTTTCGGCGATATTGTTGTTGATCTTCCTTTCCACGATTTCCAGTTGGAGCCAGGAAAAAAAAGAACCAAACGCCCCCCAGTCGACAAGTACGCAAAATGCAGAGCACTTGGATGTGAACTGGCTTTATGGCGCGTATATTCCGAAGGACGCTCCGCTGGTTTCGTTAACCCGCAGACAGCGGCGCAAACTTTTCGTGCGGCAAACTTTCACGACTCCGGGAATTTACATCAAGACTGAATTTCTCGCGCTGATCGATCAAGCGCGAGGCGACCCTTATGAGTGGGGAGGCGGGTTTGAAGGTTATGGCCGCCGTGCGGCCTCGGTGTATGGGCAGTCCGCAATCCAGAATGTTTTCTCAACGATTGGGAACGCAGCTCTGCGATACGAGCCCCGCTATAACCGCTGCCGCTGCGACGGTCTGGGGCCAAGAACCAAACACGCGTTGATGAGAACGTTCCTGACCTACAACCACAGCGAAGAGGAATTGCGTCCGCAATTCGCGTTGTACGGAGCGGCGCTCGGGGCAGGAATGTTATCGAGCACATGGAAACCGAAGGAGCAAGTTTGGAAAGAAGGCTACCAAGGAGTTTTAACGCAAGCCACATTCGGTATGCTTTCGAACTGGATTGGGGAATTCGCGCCGGAAATTACTCGTAAGCTAAAAAGGCGCAAACCGTGAGGCGTCGCTCGCAGCCCTGACGTGCGCAGGAACTGGAGACAGGCACGGTTGCGCTCAAGCGCATTTGCTCTGCATTCATCGCGTCATTGAAGCTACAAATTATTCCACTGCATTGACGTTGGGGTTTCGCACAAAGTAAGATTCGCGCCAATGATCGGACAGACCATCTCGCGCTACCGAATTGTTGAGCGGCTCGGCGGCGGCGGGATGGGAGTTGTCTATAAAGCCGAAGACACTGAACTGGGCCGCTTTGTGGCTTTAAAATTTCTGCCTGATGCGCTGGCGCAAGATGCGCAAGCTCTGGAACGTTTGCGGCGTGAGGCCAGGGCTGCATCCGCTCTCAACCACCCCAATATCTGCACCATCTACGACATCGCCAAATCCGGCGAGCAGTCGTTCATTGCGATGGAGTTTCTGGAAGGCATGACGCTGAAACATCGCATCGCCGGCCGCGCGCTGGAATCCGAGATGCTGCTTTCGTTGGCAATCGAGATTGCAGACGCGCTCGATGCGGCTCACGCCAAGGGAATCGTCCACCGCGACATTAAGCCGGCAAACATCTTCGTCACCAATCGCGGGCATGCCAAAGTAATGGACTTTGGGCTGGCCAAGGTCGAGGCCTCACGGGGCTCATCCAGTCAGATTGCCTCAGCCGATACAGCGACGGTGAACGTATCCGACGAGCATTTGACGAGTCCCGGCTCCACACTCGGCACCATTGCCTTCATGTCGCCGGAACAGGCACGCGCCAAGGAATTGGATTCTCGCACTGATCTATTTTCTTTCGGCGTGGTGCTGTACGAGATGGCGACCGGGACACTGCCTTTTCAGGGGGAAAGCGCGGCGACGATTTTCGACGGAATACTAAATCGCGCGCCCAAGCCCGCCGCTCAGTTGAATCCCCAACTCCCGGCGGGGCTGGAATCGGTAATCGACAAGGCGCTGGAAAAGGACCGCGAGTTACGCTACCAGCACGCCGCCGATATGCGAGCGGACTTGAATCGGCTGAAACGAAATACGGAGTCGACGCGGATTCCGGGCGTTCGAGCAGAACAGAAAGCGCGAAACCGATGGCTGGGGGCCGCTTTGGCTGGGGGCCTTGCGCTTTTGGTGATTGCTGTTGGCGCGTATTTTTATTTTCGTTCCAAGCCAAAGCTCACGGATAAGGATACGATCGTGCTGGCCGAGTTCAACAACTCGACCGGCGATACGGTGTTTGACGGCACTCTGCGGCAAGCGCTGGCGTCACAGTTAGAACAATCACCCTTCCTGGCTTTGCTGTCGGACCAAAGGATTGAGCAGACACTTTCTCTGATGTCGCGTCCCAAAGATACGCGCCTGGTCCACAACGTAGCTCTGGAAGTTTGTCAACGAACCGCCAGCACAGCGGTGCTGGATGGATCGATCGCACAGGTGGGTAAGCAATACGTGTTGAACTTGAAGGCGATCAATTGCGCGAATGGGGATTCCCTGGCCGATACCGAAGCTCAGTCTCCGGATAAAGATCACGTGCTGGATGCTCTGGGCAGGATGGCTTCAGATATCCGAAGCAAGTTGGGGGAATCGTTGCGCTCGGTGCAGAAGTACGATGTGTCTCCGGTGGATGTAACTACGCCCTCCCTCGAAGCTTTGAAGCCTTTCAGCTTGGGCTGGAGGCTGCTGGAAACTACAGGAAGCTTCGCTGACGCGATTCCACTTTTCCAGCGAGCCGTCAGTATCGATCCGAATTTCGCGATGGCCTATTCGCAGCTCGGAATTGCGATGTTTCAGCAGGGCGAGACTGTAAGTGGGACGGAAAACCTCCGCAAGGCGTACGCATTGCGGGATCGGGTCAGCGAACGGGAGCGATTTTTTATCGATGCCGTGTATCAACAGTTCGTTACCGGCGACATGGTGGCCGCGCGGGATGTATACGAGCTGTGGGCTCGGTCGTATCCGCGCGATGAGCTTCCTCGCACGGGGCTGTGCTCTATCTACTCGTACCTGGGAGATCTTGAACGCTCATTGGCAGCTGCGCAAGACGCTTCTAACCTCAGCCCGGCGGATAGCGTGACTTTCAGCAACTTGATGCTTTCGAATGCGGCTCTAAACCGGTGGGAAGATGCTAAAGCTGCGGCAGAACGGGCTCGACGCGCCAACTTCACCGATCCCGTAGAACACATTTCGCTGTATGCGATCGCCTTTGCGGAGCATGACACGATCACCATGGAGCGCGAGTCCGCCGCCTTGATGGGACAACCCGGAAATGAGGATATGGCGCTTAGGGAGGAGTCGGATACAGCCGCTTACGCAGGACATTTCGCGAAGGCCAGAGAACTGATGCACCGTGCCGCCGAGTCTGCTCGGAGGGCCAATGAGAAGGAGACGGCTGCGGGATACGAAGCTGCATTAGCGTTGCGAGAGGCGATGGTGGGAAACGCCGCTCTGGCGAAGAAGCAAGTGGAGGCGGTGATAGCGATATCGCGAGGCCGAGATGTCGAGGGACAAGCTGCGATGGCAGCGGCGCGGGCTGGTGACCTTGCCGAGGCCGATCGACTGATCAGTGATTTGACCAAGCGGTTTCCGCAGGACACGGTTGTGCAATTCATGGTTTTGCCGGTGGCGCGCTCCAGCGTGTCTCTCGTTCGCGGGGATGCCGAAGGTGCCATTCATGAGGTTGCAGCGGCAGCGCCGTACGATTTGGGAGCCATCGGTTTGTTGAGTTCTTACGTCCGCGGCAATGCTTACCTTCAGGCCAAGCGCGGCCAGGAAGCTGCCGCGGAGTTTCAAAAGATCATCGATCACCCGGGCCTCGTCCAAAATGGTTTGCATGGAGCTTTGGCACATCTCGGCATGGCTCGTGCACGTGCCATGCAGGGTGACACCGCTAAAGCCCGCAGCGCCTACGAGGATTTTTTAAATTTGTGGAAAGACGCCGACCCCGATATTCCGATCCTGATCGCAGCCAAAGCCGAGCATGCGAAGCTGCATTAGCGGCCCAGCTTAGAAATTCAGGACTCGCTAGCCGTGGTTTCTGAAACTGCTCAGTGGGCCTGCGCTTGCTCGATGCACTCAAGAATCTCCACTTCGGTGAGGGTGTGGTCGGAGGATTTGGCTCGCTTGTAGATTACTTCCACGACATCGTCTGAGATCGGAATACTTCGGCGATCCAGCCAATAAAGAATATTTGATTTGCCGCTCATGGGGCCGATGTCGATCACTTGCTCCAGGCCGAACACGTGCGAAGGGACTCCTGAGTAGACCGTGTTGGCGAGTTCGATGTCGTTTTTCTTATAAGCCTTGATGACAGCGGCAGCGTGGACTCCGGTGGCGGTACGAAATGCGTCTTCGCCGATGACCGGGTAGTTTGCTGGAATGGGGACACCGGTGGCTTGCGATACAGCCTGGCAATATTTTTTCAGCTGAGTCAGATTTTGATCTGCCCACGGCGGAATGCCCATGAGTTTGAGGTTGACCAGCATCTGATCCATTTGCGTGTTGCCCACGCGCTCGCCGATTCCGAGAGCGGTGGCGTGAACGCAGTCCGCGCCCGCCATCAAGGCAGCCAGGGAATTTGCGACGGCGAGGCCGCGATCGCTGTGTCCGTGCCAGTCAACGCGAATTTTTTCCCCGGACGGTTTTACGACTTCTTCCATGACGAAGCGCACCAGCGCAAAGGCTCCGATGGGCGTGGCGTGGCCGGCGGTATCGCAGATCACAATGGCGCGCGCGCCGCAATTAATTGCCGCGGAGTAAAGCCGCTTCACCATTTCCGGATCGCAGCGGGTAGTGTCTTCCGTGACGTACATCACGTCGAGTCCGAGCGAGACTGCGAATTTCACGGCGGTTTCGGTGGTCTTCAACAGGAAGTCGTCGGTCCAGCCTTCGGTGTAGCGGCGAATCGGACTCGAGCCTAGAAAGGTCGCGGCCTCGATCTTAAGGCCGGTGCGTTGCATGATCTCAGCCACCGGGCGAATATCATTCTCGTGAGTACGGCAGGCGCAGTTGGCCCGGATTTTCAATTTGTCACGGACGATTTCTCGGGCCAAGGCTTCGACGTGTTCAACGGCGCGCGGACCGGCTCCGGGCAGACCGAGGTTGAGCGAATGGATGCCGAGAGCCTCCATCAGATGAAGTATTTGGATTTTCTCCGCGATGGAGGGGTCACGGACCGATGGCGACTGGAGACCGTCGCGCAAGGTTTCATCATTGAGCTGGACGTTCCCGGCAGGCCGCAGCGATACCGGGTTGACCTGGTTCCAGTCGTAGATGAGTTCGGATTTCATATCACGAGTTTGAGATCTTCAACTACGAAAGCGCTAAGGATCACAAGGTCGCTCGGCTTCGCTTGGGATGACAGGTTTGGACTAGCATCGACATTTCGACTAATTCTATTTTTTCGGTGGCAAAGTCAGACCGAAGACTGAGGTCTGCCCCGAGCCGGCAACATTTAATCCGCCTGCATCTTCGGGATTCGGCAAATAGAGCGTCTTGCAATGTTCGCAACGATAGACTTCGGCGTCGGGGCCCCAAGCTTTCTCCACATCGCCGCAGGCTTGCTCGACGGCGTCGGTGGTATAGAACCAATGCTTGAGATGGCCTCCGCAAAACTTGCCTTTCTCGTTCTTCTCGTTGCACGCGCGCTGTCCCGATTTCTTGATCTTGACTTTGTGGTGGGGGAGCTGCGGGACTTGCGTACTTGCGGAAACAGTTGTCGCCAAAGGTGTCACCCTCGTTCAAGCGGCCATGCCGCGGATTCGGCTGTGCAGCTTCATTCTACTCGAAGGGTTTTGCGGGACGCCAGAGTGAGGAGCGAGGAGCATCGCGGCGGTTGGAGACAGGGGCGCAAGCGCGAGACGCAGACAGAAACGCTCAGGCCATCGTTCGTATCGGGAACAGCGCCGGTTCTTCTGGCTTCTCCTTCAATGCTGTGGGATCGGGATAGGGTTCACCTTTCTTAAATGCAAAATGGAAGAGCACCGTGAGCAGGAGAATCAGTACCACACTGAGCACGCTTCCTTCGGGTCCGACCGAACCACCGGTCATCCAGGTTGAACCGTGAGATGAAGAGTTCAGCAAATGGCCTCGCCCCAGCAGTCCGCTATCGGGTGTGCCGTAAAAAAAGGTTTGCCCCCAGTCCCAGGCGGCGTGGAAGCCGACGGCAAACCAGAGAGTCCCAGTGCGGTTTAGAGTGAAGCAGAAAAATAAGGCGATCAGCGCCACCTGCGCCAGACCCAACCAGGCTTCGCCCGAGTTGCTGGAATGCTGAAAGGCAAAGAAGAGCGACCACAATATTGCGGCCGGCCAAAACCCAATGCCGAGGGTCAGCGTAAACTGGCCGTATCCGCGAATCATATATTCTTCCGACAGGCCTACCAGTACGAAGCTGACGCCCCACAGGAACGCGTATTGCAGCAACTGCGGACCTCGCAGAGCGAACGTGCCGAAATCAAAATCGTGACAAAGCCAAAGTATTCCAAGCAACAAAGTAATCGCGGAGAAACCCCAAACCACACCCAGCCAGAAGTTCCGGCCAAAAGCAGAGCGCAACGGCAGGCCGTACACACCCATCTTCCGCCCTTCGATCTTCGACATCACGAAGGTCGCAATCATCACAATCAGGAAAGTCGTGGAATCAGCGATCACAAGAATCTTCCACGTCAGTTCCTTGATGGCTTGAGGGCCGCCGGCGATGAAGTGTCTGGCGATCAAGTTCACGGGAATGAAGAATGCCGCGACAATCGCGACAAATATCAGCAAGCGCCAGCCCGCCCGAAGTTCGGATGGGCCATAAAACACGCGCCGTAGAGTCTGTGGTTTATCGGTTGGAGTAGGGTCAGTTAAAGTCATAAGCGTCCACTAAATATTCATACGGATGAAATTGGAGGCGGGTTCCGTCGATCGCCGCAACTGATCTAAGGACGGCCTTTGCGAGACTTCGATAGCGACAGGAAACGGATTACGCTAGTATTCCACCCCAACCAGACAAAGGCCGCCCGCAGGCGCCGTGGCTCCCGCCGCGGAACGATCTTTTGCCTGCAAGATGCGGGTTATGTCGTCCGGCTTGAGAGTTGCTTTACCCACCAACATGAATGTTCCAACCAGATTGCGGACCATGTGGTGGAGAAATCCGCTGCCACGAACGGTGTAGATCAGCTCCTCTTTTTCCCTATGCCAGGAGGATGCAAAAACGTTGCGCACGTTGTTGCGTACATTAATGTTGCGCATATTGGAGACTTCTTCCCTGCCGCGCTCCGGATCCACAGCAGCGAATGAAGTGAAATCATGCTCGCCGATTACAAGACTCGCAGCTTGCGCCATCGCCTCTTCATCGAGCGCATAAGGGAAGTGCCATACATAGCGCGCCAGAAACGGAGGACAAATTGGGCCGCGATACATGCGGTAGCGATAAGTCTTGGCGTTGGCGGACTTGCGGGCATGAAATTCCAGCGAGACTTCATCAGCTTCCCGCACGCGAATCGATGGCGGCAAGATATCGTTCAGGGCCTTGACGAAATTGTCCGCGGGAATTGGCGATTCGGTTGCAAACGTTGCGACCTGGGCGAGCGCGTGCACACCAGCGTCGGTGCGTCCGGAGCCTTGCGGCAAGACCTTTTCACCGGTCAGGCGTCCAATAGCTGAGGCCAGAGTGCCCTGGATGGTGGTGGCATCAGGTTGCACCTGCCATCCGGCAAAATCCGAGCCGTCATACGCCAGCACAAGTTTGAGATTACGCATGCGGATGGTGCGGAGTCTTCTGCGCAACACCCGTCATCGAATGCAATTGCGAGCGTTGACGGTCTCGACTCGTCGCTCCGCTCAGTCGAAATGAAGAGGGTTGCGTCAGCTATACTATTGCATTCCACCTGGTGATTTGCGAGGAAACGCGTAGCTGTGCCCGCAGAGCAGAAATAATGAAACCTGGGCCGCCACTTTTGCGTACTAACTCTTGATTTGGAAACGCCTTTTTTGTCACTACAAGCAGCTTTAATGCATGGAGATAAGCGAATGTATTTGCATGGTTTGAAATCCGTTTGCCGGCTGGTTGCGGCGATCATGGCAGTCGGCGCCTTGGCGGTTACGAGTGGGGCGCAGGACGCTCAGTCCACTCCACCGGCAGCTTCCGCGGTAAATGCGCCAACTCCGGTGCAAGCCCCGCAGCCACAGACTTTCCAGTTGCAGGACTATTCCAAACCGCGCGGGTACTTTCCCAATCCCATCGCACCCTACAGGTCGCGGCATCTGCCGGCGCCGAACCTCGCCAACACAGCGCGCATTGAGCAGCTCATGCAGGATGGCAAGCTCATGCTCTCGGTCAACGATGCGGTGGCATTGGCTCTCGAAAATAATCTGGACATCGGGATTGCGCGCTACAACCTGAATATCGCTGATACGGATATTATGCGAGCGAAATCGGGCGCGGCCATCCTCGGTGTAAATGCCGGAGTGGTGCAGAACACACCGGGCGGCGGCGTCGGCGGACTGGGAGGGCAGGTCGGCTCCGGTACCGGCGGCACCAGCGCCGGACTAGGGGGCGCGGGTGCTGGTCTTGGCGGTTTGGTTGGATCCACCCTGGGCCTGGGCCCGCAGATCACCAGTTTCGATCCTGTGGTGACCGGCACCTTGCAATGGGACCACTTCGATCAAGTAGCCAGCAGTGCATTTACCGGCGTACCTATTCTCAAACAGAATACCCAGACGTATAACTTCGCATACACACAGGGCTTCCAGTGGGGCACGAACATGTCCGTCGGCTTCAACAACACCCGGCAAAGCACCAACAGCCCCTTTACAACTTTGAGCCCTCTACTCAATAGCGGTTTCCAGTTTCGATTGACGCAGCATCTTCTCCAGGGTCTTGGCTTCGCGGCCAACGACCGCTTCATCCGCATTGCCAAGAACAACCGTGAAATCACTGACGTGGCCTTCCGCCTACAAGTTATTACTACCGTAGATCAGATCGAAAACATGTATTGGGATCTGGTTTTCGCTTACGAGAACGTCAGGGTGCAGCAAGAGTCGCTGGCGTTTGCCCAGAAGACGCTGTCAGACACGCAAAAACAAGTGCAGATTGGCAGTCTGGCTCCTATTGAGATTGTTCGTGCCCAAAGCACCGCTGCCGCAGATCAACAAAGTCTCATCCAAGCGCAGAATAATCTTCAGCTACAGCAGTTGCTTATGAAGAACGCTTTGAGCCGCACGTTGGTGGATCCGCGGCTGGCCGATGCCGAAGTGATTCCGACTTCCACCATCCAAATCTCCGACCAGGAGGAAACGACGCCCACTCAGGATCTGGTGAACGACGCGTTGAGCCATCGTCCTGAACTTGCGGAAGCGCGGATTAATTTATCCAACCAGGAACTCAGCAACAAAGCGGTTCGCAGCGCAGTAATGCCGTCGCTGGACGTGTTTGCCTATTACGGGGGTTCGGGCTTGGGCGGAGCTCAGAACCCAGCCAATCTTTGCTCAAATCTGTCGACTACAGAACAGCAGTTCGGATGCGCGGGGCCATCACCAGTAATCCCGCCTGCGGATCAAATTCCGCCTGCCCGTCCGGTGAGCTATGGCAATGCCCTTAATCAGACGATTGATTCGACCGCCCCGGATAAAGGTGTCGGGCTAACTTTGAACATTCCAATTCGCAATCGTCAGGGGCAGTCCGCGCAAATTCGTTCCGAGCTCGAATATCGTCAGGCACAGATGCGGTTGCAGCAGATCGAGAATGAGATTCGCATTGAAGTGCGTAACGCGCAGTTTGCGGTGACGCAAAACCGTGCCAGCGTAGCCTCGGCCCAGGCAGCCGTGGCATTGGGACAGGAATCGTTGAGTGCGGAACAGAAAAAACTGAATTTGGGAGCTTCCACCAGCACCCTGGTCTTACAAAACCAATCAGCGCTGGCGACAGCCGAATCGACCCGGGTCTCTGCGTTGTCCGCGTACGTAAAATCGCGCATTGAGTTGGACCGCGCCACCGGCCTGCTCCTGGATCACGACGGCATCATCCTGAGCGATGCCGAGCGCGGGCAAGTCACACAAATGCCCAGCGTACCGCACGCGGCGCCCCGCCAGGATGTGAAGTCGATGATCGATGCGCCACAACAACAGCCTCCGGCACCACAACCGCCTCCGCAACAATAGTTGTACGGAAGAAGCCGGCAGTTCTCGGACTCGAGTGACTGCCGGCGCGTTTCTTGCGAAACGTGGTCTCGTCCTTTCAATTTGCCTTTCCGGATTCCTGAATTTTCGAACTCTCCTGCTTTATAAATCTTTACAATTTCTGCTCGTATAATTCGTCTCAATCAACGTTACCCTAAGTGTGTCCTCAAGAATTCTGACGATTTTCGGCGCGCAGGCATCCAAATCGCATGCTGTACAGGCGACGCCTGATTCAATGCAGTCTTATTTCCGAAGGAGCTAAACAATGCCTCTGTCTCGTTTGAAATCTGCCCTGAGCTTGGTTATCACTGTCGTCGTCGCCGGGTTGCTGTCCGCGGATGGTTGGGCACAAGACACCCAATCGGCGCTGCCTCCCGCACCGCAGCCGGCGCCGGTGCTGGCACAACCGCAGCAAGTGGTAGTGAAAGATTATTCGAAGCCTCGTTCCCAGTTCCCGAACCTGATCGCGCCTTACGCGCCGCAGCACGTGCCACCTCCGAACTTGACCAACACTTCGCGCGTTCAGCAATTGCTGCATGACGGAAAGATCATGCTCTCGATGGACGACGCTGTCGCTCTGACTCTCGAGAACAACCTCGATTTAGTCCTCGCACGCTACAACTTGAACATCGCCGATACCGACATCCTGCGCGCCAAATCGGGCGCCAATGTTCTCGGCGTGAATACCGGGATCGTACAAAACACACCCGGCGGTGGTGTGGGGGGGCTCAGTGGAACTGTCGGCTCGGGCGCTGGTGGCACCAGCGTGGCAGCGGGCGGCGTGGGTACAGGCACGAATGGATTAGTCAGTTCGACCCTGGGCATCGGTTCGCCTGTTACCAGTTTCGATCCGATTGTCACGGGCACTCTACAAATGGACCGGGACTACACGCAATCGACGAGCGTGTTTACCCAGGTACCCATCCTGAATGCAAACACCGGCACGGCTAACTTCGCCTACCAGCAAGGCTTTCAGTGGGGCACGAATTTCCTGGTAGGGTTCAACAACACCCACGTAACTTCCAATAACCCAACCAATACTTACACTCCGATCATCAACTCCGGCCTTCAGTTCAGGGTGACGCAGAATTTACTGCAGGGCTTCGGTTTTGTGCCCAACACTCGCTACATCAGAATCGCCAAGAACAATCGTGAGATTTCCGACGTCGCCTTTCGCCTGCAAATCATCACCACCGTGGACCAGATCGAAAACCTGTACTGGGATTTGGTCTTCGCCTACGAAAACGTGCGCGTACAACAGGAAGCGCTGGCCTTCGCCAATCGGACTCTGGCCGACAACCGGAAGCAGGTACAGTTTGGAACTTTGCCACCCATCCAGGTGGTAAGTGCGCAAAGCACGGTTGCCACCGATCAGCAGGCCTTGATCGTGGCTGCAAACCAATCTTGAACTTCAAGAACTGCTGATGAAGAACGCGCTGAGCCGGAATCTCGAAGACCCCACGCTTGCGGAAGCGGAAGTTATTCCTACCTCCATCATGCAACTGCCTGCCCAGGAACCGCTCGTGCCGACGCAGGAGTTGATCCAGGATGGCTTGACGCACCGCGCGGAATTGGGGGAATCGCGAATTGATCTGAACACGCGCGAACTCAACAACAAAGCGGTTCGCAACGCCATGCTGCCCACGCTCGCCATGTTTGCCTACTACGGCGGCTCGGGCATTGGCGGAGAAGTCAACCCCACGCTTTTGCCGCCAGCCTGCGTTCCGGGCAGCACGGTGACCAAGAGTTGCTTCAATCCAGCGCTTGCCGCGCCACCATTCCGCAATAGCGGGCCGGTCGGCTATGGGAACACGCTGGATCAGCTAGTCACCGGTGCCGCGCCCGACAAAGGAATCGGCCTGACGCTGAACATTCCGCTGCGGAATCGAGAAGGCCAAGCGGACCAGGTGCGCGGAGAGCTGGAATATCGCCAGGCGCAAGTGCGTCTGCAACAACTAGAAAACCAGGTTCGGATTGAAGTTCGCAATGCACAGTTTGCTCTGCGACAAAATCGCGCCAGCGTTGAGGCAGCACAGGCCGCCGTGGATTTTGCGCGCCAATCCCTGGACTCCGAACAAAAGAAGTTGGCCGCAGGCGTCTCCAATCCAACATTAGTGCTGCAAGACCAGTCAGCCCTGACTACGGTCGAATCCAATCTGGTTTCGGCGAAAGCAGCGTACGAAAAAGCTCAGGTAGAAATGGATCGTGCGACTGGGCTGCTGCTGGATCACGCCGGAATCGTGATGGCGGATGCGGAGAGCGGCCAAGTTACGCATATGCCAAGCGTGCCCTTCGTGGCGCCTAGACCAGACTCGCAGCCGGTCCTGTCGCAGCCGCCTGCTCAACCAGGCCAACCGCAGGGGAATTGAATGAATTGACTCGACCGAGCCCCGCTTCGTCTTTGGACAAGCGGGGCTGGCCGTTTCAATGAAGGCTGCCAGATCGGACAGCTGCGTGGAGTCTGCAGACCCCCTTTGTTTACTTCCCGCCGCCCCGACTCGCGATGTATTCTTCCACGCGTGACGCTCTCCGTCGTTTTGATTACGCAGAACGAAGAACGCAATCTTCCGGGCACGTTGGAAAGCGTGATGCCGCTGGTGCGCGACGGCAAGGGCGAGATCATCTTGGTGGATTCCGGTTCGACCGATCGCACCCTGGAGGTCGCGCGATCCTATGGAGCGAAGATCTTCGTTGAGCCGTGGAAAGGCTTCGCGGGGCAGAAGAATTCGGCGATGGACAAGGCATCCTGTGATTGGGTTTTACAACTCGATGCCGACGAACCTCTGGAACCAGAGTTGGCTGTCGAGATACAAGCCACACTGAATACAGCCACTAGCAATGACGGCTTCTGGATTCCCCGCAAGAATTTCTTCCTCGGCCGTTGGATTCGTCGTGGCGGGTTCTATCCTGATCCGAAGCTGCGATTGATCCGCCGGGGAGCTGGACGATTCGAAGAATACGGCGCCCATCCGACGATCAAAATAACGGGTCCTACCGCTACTCTGTCCCACGCCCTGATCCATAACGCCTACCCAACGCTTCGCGGCTACATTGACCACATGAACAGCTATTCGTCGATGGGCGCTGAGGTGGCACTCGCCAAAGGTCACCGCAGATTCAGTCTCGCCAACATTGTCGCTCGCCCCTTGCTGACTTTCGCCTACAACTACTTTTTCCGGCTCGGATTTCTCGATGGACGCGAGGGCCTGCTGCTGCATCTCTATCACTCGGTTTATGTGTCCTGGAAATACGCCAAAGCATGGGAGTTAGGGCGGAAACAGGCGAATACCTAGCGAGCCCCACCTCTACCGCGGTATCATCAAAGTAGACGGAGTACTCATGGCTGACAAGAAATCTTCCAAGCCGCAAGTCGCGGAGAGTCCAATTGCTGATGTGTTCGAGGGGCGACACCCCTCCGAACGGGAAAAACAGTGGGCGGAAAAGACGCTCGCGCCAACCCTGGAGAAGTCCCCGGAACGGCCCATCGGCGCGCCCACCGGAATCAATGTGGACGAAAGCGGTAACGCCCGCTTCAGCACCATTTCCAACGTTCCTGTGCGACGTATGTACACGCAGGCGGACCTGCCTGCGGATTGGGACTACGAGAAGTATCTGGGCTATCCTGGCCAACCGCCCTATACGCGCGGCATTCACGCTACCGGATACCGCGGCAAGCTTTTTACCATGCGCCAGTTCTCTGGCTTTGCTTCGCCGGAGGAGACCAACAAACGGTACAAATATCTGCTCGCGCAGCGGGGGCGGCGGACTTTCAGTGGCTTTTGATTTGCCGACGCTGATGGGCTACGACTCCGACCATGCAGCCAGCGAAGGTGAAGTTGGGAAGTGTGGCGTCGCCATCGATTCGCTCGAGGATATGGAGATTCTGTTCGGAGGAATCGACCTCGAGAAGACCACGGTTTCGATGACGATCAATTCTCCGGCGTCCGTACTCTGGGCCATGTACCTGGTAGTCGCGGAAAAGCAAGGCGCGGACTGGAAGAAAATTTCCGGAACGATTCAAAACGACATTTTGAAGGAATACATCGCGCAAAAAGAATATATCTATCCTCCCGAGCCGTCGATGCGCCTGGTGGTCGATACATTTGAATTCGGATCGAAATTCACCCCGCGCTTTAACACAGTTTCCATCAGCGGTTATCACATCCGCGAAGCGGGCTCGACCGCGCTGCAAGAGCTGGCATTCACTCTTTACGACGGCGTCGAGTATGTGGAGTGGGCGTTGCGGCGCGGCCTCGAAGTAGACGAGTTTGGCCCTCGCCTCAGTTTCTTCTTCAATGCGCACAATGATTTCTTCGAAGAGATCGCGAAGTACCGGGCCGCACGCAAGATCTGGTATCAGGTGATGAAAGACCGCTTCCACGCCAAGAACCAGCGTACCTGGCTGATGCGGTTCCACACCCAGACTGCCGGCGTTTCGTTGACTGCACAGCAACCGTTGAACAACATCGCACGCGCAGCTGTGCAAGCCATGGCTGCTGTGCTGGGCGGAACTCAGTCGCTGCACATTGACGGCTACGATGAGGCGCTGGCGTTGCCGACCGAAGAAGCGGCGCGCATCGCATTGCGGACGCAGCAGATCATCGCATACGAGTCCGGCGTGGTGAACACGGTAGATCCGCTGGGCGGATCGTATTTCCTGGAGAATCTGACGCTGCAAATGGAAAAGGGCGCGTTCGATTACTTCAGTAAACTCGACGCGATGGGCGGGATGGTTCACGCCATCGAACGCGGATATCCGCAGAAAGAAGTCGCCGAAGCCTCTTACCAATTTCAGCGCGCTGCTGAAGCCAAAGAAAAAGTCATCGTGGGCGCGAATGAATTCGTGATCGAAGAAGAGTCGCCCCATATTCTTTACATTGACGAAAGCGTAGCAGTCCATCAAAGCGCGAAGTTGAAAGCCCTGCGAGCCCGGCGCTCGAATGATGAAGTGCAGCGCTGCCTGACCGCGCTAAAAAAGGCAGCCGCGCAAGAGCCCAAGGCGGAATCGAACGGAAATGTTTCTCCTGCCAACACCATGCCTTACATGATTGACGCGGTCCGCGCTTACGCTACGGTGGGCGAGATTTGCGACGCGCTGCGCGAGGTTTACGGGACCTACACTGAGGCCAGCTTCACGTAAGAAAGATATGAAGCGCGGGAAGGTTTAACGCGGGCGCTCCCGCCCGCGTGTCTGTAAGGGAGATTATTGATTTTCTCTACTGCGCCAGGCCCGACAGTCGAGGCGGCCCCAACCGCAATCTTCGGCTCTGCTATCCTTTGAGCGCGGACTTTCGTCAAATCTTCGTATGCGAAAAGCGCTCAATCACCTCAAGAAATCAGACCCGCTGATGCGTGTGCTTATTGAGCGCGTCGGCGCCTACCGCATCGAGTACGGCCCGCCTGAGTTTCAAAGTCTGGCCGAGTCCATTGTGTATCAGCAGCTTAATGGAAAAGCCGCAGCCACCATTTTCGAGCGATTCGCGACGCTGGCCGGAGAACCTCTGACTCCTGCCGGGATTCTCAAGCTCACCGACGCACAGATGCGCTCCGTGGGCCTGTCAAAGCAGAAATCCTCGTACATGCGCGATCTCGCCGAACGTACTCATCGCGGCGAACTCGACTTTGCCAGTTTGCCGAATTTGTCTGACGAAGAAGTCATCAAGCACTTGACCCAGGTCAAAGGCATTGGCGTATGGACGGCGCAAATGTTCCTGATGTTCACGTTGAAACGTCCAAACGTTTTGCCCACCGGCGATTTCGGTGTGCAGATGGCGATCAAGAAGCATTACAAGAAACGTAAGCTGCCCAAGCCTGCGCAAATGGAGAAGCTCGCAAAAGCTTGGGAGCCTTATCGCAGCGTTGCCTGCTGGTACTTGTGGCGAAGTTTGGATATCAAGACTGTTTAACCGCCCCGACACGGGGAATCGGGGTTCTGCGCACGAATGCCGGCACTCGCGAACTGTGTTTAAATGGATAGGATGGCCGAGCAGAAAATTCGCGTACTGGTTGCCAAACCGGGCCTCGACGGCCATGATCGTGGCGCCAAGGTGATTGCCCGGGCTCTGCGCGATGCGGGCATGGAGGTCATTTATACCGGCCTGCGCCAGACTCCGGAGATGATCGTCAGCGCGGCGGTCCAGGAGGACGTACACGTCATCGGGCTCTCGATTCTCTCGGGCGCGCACAATGCAATTGTCCCGCGGGTGATGGACCTTCTCAAACAAAACAAGATGGACGACGTGATCGTAGTCGTCGGCGGCATCATTCCGGATCAAGACGTGGCTAACCTGAAAAAAATCGGCGTAGCCGCCATCTTCCAGCCGGGCACGTCGATGGACGATATCGTTCAATTCATTCGCGGCAACATCAAGCCGCGCACCGTCCCGACGGCCGGTTGATGAGCGAGATCAGCACCTCCCGCCTGCGCGATATTCTGGCGCGCACTATAGGACCAACTCCGTGGTACTGGAAGACGTTTCCGCGAGTCGAGCCGGTGTCGGGCCAGCGTTTTGCCTGGACGCACCACGGCAGCGAGGGACCGTTGGGTTATGTGGTTTCGCTCGGTCTGGCGCAGCAAACGAACGACCTGCGCTTGGCGCTCAATACCTACTGTTGCCCGTTTTTCGTGCCCCCGTCACACTTGGGCGTTTGGTGTCCTGAGGGACGGAGCATTCGCTTGACTTGCTTTGATCCCGACCAGCTCAAGGCTTTTGATCCGATGGAAATTGCCGGATGGTTCAAGCAGTCGTCGGAACGCATGTATGCTGCGACTGCCCCGATTGCGGACTTTGAAGTTCCGCTGGGCCTCGAAGCGGGCATGCACAAAATCGAAGTTCCTGCCGAGTTGCGGACGGTTGACGAATTGATTGTTCCGACGAGTTACTCAGCCAAGGGACAATGATGATCCGGCATTCGCGCTGTATGTGTTTTACCTGCAGGCAGGACTAGTCGAAGTGCTGCCGCAGAGATGGTTTACGGCAAGCCAGTATCAGGTTGGCAAGCAGTGGATCACGCGGGCGGCGCGCGATCCTGAATCCCATCGCATTTTCGGCGAGTGTTTTGGAGTTGGAAGCTTCCTGTTGGAAGAGGATGGTTGCCGGCTAGAGCGCTGGCTGGAGAAAAGCACTTAGCAGTTAGCACCTGGCCACGAGGATGCATACGGTCGTTTCAACCAAATGCTAACTGCTGAGTTCTTTCATCTCGATCAGCATGATGATATTCGCGTACTGCGTTTGTGCGCCGACGGCGGCACGAATCGCCTGTCGCGACAGTGCGTAAGGGCATTGACTGGTGGCGTCCGTGACCTGACGCGTGTGCCGATGCCGTTGATTATTACTGGTAACGCACACTTCTTTTCAGCCGGGGCCGACCTAAACGAGATCGCGGCGCTGACCGGACCCGCTGCCTGCGAGTTTGCTTTGGACGGCCAAGCTTTGATGAACGCATTACACCAGTTCCCTGCCCCGGTGTATGCAGCGATCTCCGGCTACTGCATGGGTGGAGGTTTGGATCTGGCGCTAGCTTGTCATCGACGAATCGCCGCGCCGAATGCAGTGCTTGGACATCGAGGCGCAGCGCTTGGCCTGATCACCGGTTGGGGAGGAACTCAACGCCTGCCGCGGTTGGTGGGCAAAACAAAGGCGCTTGAAATGTTTGTCGCAGCTGAAAAGATTCAAGTTCCCGAAGCGTTGCGAATTGGGTTAGTAGATGGGATCGATCAGGACCCGGTCGCAGAGTCGGCAAGAAGAATCAATTTAGCCAGGGAGTCGCAAGATAAATGGGCAGAGTGAACTTCACAAGAATTGTTGTCCTCTGTGACCCTGTGTATCAGTGGTGAAAGCTCGTTTGCGCACTCCCGCTCCACTGTTATACCGTAAATAGTTTCCGGTTCTTCCTCATGGCCGACCGTATCGAGTCCAACGCGCCCTCAACTTCCGCCATCCTCGAAACCCGCGTGGACCCGACCACTCCGCGTTTTGAAGCAAACATGCGGTTTCTGGCTGACATGGTTTCTCAGGTCCGCAATGAAGAGGAGAAAATTCGCGAAGGCGGAGGAGCTAAAGCCATTGAAAACCAGCACAGCAAAGGCCGATTGACGGCGCGAGAACGCATCAATCTGCTGGTGGATGCTGGCAGCTTCTTTGAATTGGGTTCGTATGCGGCGCACGGCATGTATGAAGAGTGGGGAGGAGCTCCTGCAGCCGGAGTGATTACCGGGCTGGGCCGAATTCACACCCGGCTGGTGATGATCATCGCCAATGACGCCACGGTGAAAGCCGGCGCATTTTTCCCCATGACATCGAAGAAGGTGATCCGGGCACAGAATATCGCGATTGAAAATCGCGTCCCCACGATGTACCTGGTCGATTCCGCCGGCGTGTTCCTACCTTTGCAAGAAGATGTATTTCCAGACACTGACGATTTCGGGCGTGTCTTTCGCAACAATGCGGTGATGTCGGCAATGGGTATTCCGCAGATCGCCGCGATCATGGGAATGTGTGTCGCGGGTGGAGGGTATTTGCCGGTAATGTGCGACCACGTTCTGATGACGGACGGCAGTGGACTTTTTCTCGCAGGTCCAGCTCTGGTGCAGGCGGCGATTGGGCAAAAAGTTTCCGCCGAAGAACTCGGCGGCGCTACGATGCACTCCGCTATTAGTGGCACCGTGGACTTCCGTGAACCCAATGACGAAGCCTGTCTGGGGCGGATTCGCGCCATTGTTGAAAAGTGGGGATACCGGCGGCAGTCGCCCTGGGACCGCAAGAAACCAGAGCCTCCGGCGATGGCAGCGGAGGAGATTTATGGAATTTACGATTCCTCTCCGGGTCGTCCATACGATATGAAGGAAATCGTCGCGCGTATGGTGGACGGCAGCCGCTTCGACGAATATAAGCCCGAGTACGGAAAGACATTGCTTTGTGGTTATGCGCGCATCGGTGGATTCGCAGTAGGAATTGTCGCTAACCAGAAGTTACACGCTCAAGCCACTGATCATGAAGGCCGCAAACGCGTGGAGTTCGGAGGCGTAATCTATACCGAATCCGCCGAAAAAGCCGCGCGCTTCATCATGGATTGCAACCAGAATTTAATTCCTCTGGTTTTTTTGCATGATGTGAATGGGTTTATGGTGGGGCGCGATGCGGAGTGGAGCGGCATCATTAAGGCTGGCGCGAAGATGGTCAATGCGGTTTCGAATTCCGTGGTGCCGAAAATCACGGTGATTGTGGGCGGATCGTTTGGGGCCGGCCACTATGCGATGTGCGGCAAGGCCTACGATCCGCGGTTTATGTTCGCCTGGCCGACGGCGCGCTATGCCGTGATGAGCGGCGAATCGGCAGCGGGAACGCTCGTGGAAATTAAGATCAAGCAACTAGAGCGGAGTGGGAAGAAGTTGAGCGAAGACGAACGAAAAGAATTGTTCGAATCAGTGAAGCGCACGTACGATGAGCAGACAGACCCTCGCTATGGCGCTGCCCGGCTGTGGATCGACAAAATCATCGACCCGGTCGAAACGCGTGAGGCTATTACCCAAGCCCTTGAGGCGGCTTCGCTGAATCCTGACGTGGCGGAGTTCAAGGTGGGAGTCTTGCAGACGTAGGTCAACTTCTTCTGCCGCGGAGTTTCGCGGATCAACACCGATATACTGGTTAACCGTTGCGACAATGTTTTTCTATGCCTGATTCCGTCAAACTTATTGAATGTCCGCGCGACGCCTGGCAAGGGCTGAAAGGTCAGATTCCGTCCGACATCAAGCGAAGCTATCTGCAAGCTCTGATCAGCGCAGGATTCAAGCATATCGATGCCGCATCTTTCGTATCTCCAAAGGCTGTTCCGCAGATGTCTGACTCCGAAGAGGTTCTCAAAGAACTGGATCCGCCGGACGACGTTGAGATTATTGGAATCGTGGTGAACGAGAAGGGCGCGCAGCGTGCCATCGCTACCAATGCCGTCCGGACTCTAGGATTCCCCTATTCCATTTCTCCAACATTCTTGAACAACAACCAGCATCAGACGCTGGAAGACGCTATCGATGAGATGGAAAAGATCAAGAACAAGGGCGAGGATGCTGGGCTTGACACGGTGGTGTACATCTCGATGGCGTTTGGAAATCCGTATGGCGATCCGTGGAACGTCGGCGAAGTGATTGACGCGGTCGATCTGCTGGAATCCTACGGCGTGCGCACCATTTCACTGGCCGATACGGTTGGGATTGCAGGTCCAGAGCAGATTCGTGAACTGGTGACCGCAGTCGTTTCCAGATACGACTACCTGGAAATTGGCGTTCACCTGCATAGCCGGCCAGACCAAGCCGCCGCGAAAGTAATCGCGGCATATGACGCGGGTTGCCGGCGATTCGATTCTGCGCTGGGTGGATTGGGTGGATGCCCGTTCGCACAGGATGCTCTGGTGGGGAATATTCCTACGGAGACGGTAGTGGAATCGCTCAGTGCTCGTGGCGCGGTTTTTCCCGCACTGAAGCCCCTCGATGTGTTGCTGCGGGCGACGGGCGAAATTGGATCGAGATACACAGCTTCTTTGGCAGCGGATTGATGTTGGTTCGATTCACGAAGGCGCAGAATTCGGGAGTCCTACGATTCTTCTGAAAATGGCTAACTACACAACAATTCAACTCGCAATCGAAAATGCGGTCGCCACCATCACGCTCAATCGGCCTGAGAAGCGCAACGCCATCAGCTATGAATTGATCGACGATCTGCTGGCCGCGTTCGACGAGGTTCTCCATTCATCGGCACAGGTGCTGATTCTGACGGGAGCGGGCAAGGCATTTTGCTCGGGCATGGACCTTGACAATCTGAAAGCTCTGACCGGTCGCTCTCCCGAGCAGAACTTGCAGGACTCTGAGACCATGGCACGGCTCTTTCGCACGCTTTACGATTTTCCCAAGCCGACGATCGCCGCGGTGAACGGAGCAGCCATCGCAGGAGGCTGCGGATTAGCCACGCTGTGCGACTTCACGCTGGCTGTGCCTGACGCCAAGTTTGGGTACACCGAAGTGCGGATTGGATTTCTTCCGGCAATTGTCTCGACATTTCTGTCGCGGCAGATCGGGGAAAAACTGGCGCGCGACCTCTTACTGACAGGCCGGATCATTGACGCGAATGAAGCGCATCGGGTTGGACTGATCAATGAGGTCGTCCCTACCGAGGAACTAGGAGAGCGAGCCCATCAACTGGCGGCTCAACTCATGGAAAACAGCCCTGCTTCACTCCGATTCACGAAACGCTTGCTGAGCGAACATGCGCGCACCGCACTGGATGCGCAACTCCGGTCAGCGGTGCGGGAGAATGCGGCGATCCGGGCCACCGATGATTTTCGCGAAGGAGTCGCTTCGTTTCTTGAGAAACGAAAGCCACGGTGGAGCGGCAAGTGAGCGCGCGAGGCAACAATCATCCGATCGTTAACGAAACGCGGGTGCGCGTGCGCTACGCGGAGACGGACCGTATGGGTGTGGTCTATCATGCCAATTACTTCGTTTGGTTTGAAGTGGGCCGCGTGGAACTGCTGCGGCAGCTGGGTTTCTCTTATCGTGACATGGAAGAGAACGATGGCTGCGGAATCGCGGTCATCGATGCCTGCTGTCGCTACAAAGCTCCGGCGCGTTATGACGACGAAGTTATTGTGCGCACGCATTTGAAGTATATTCGCGAGTCATTGCTGCAATTCGGCTACGAGTTGCTGCGTGGTGAGGATGGAACACTTTTGGCCGAGGGTGATACTACGCATATCGTGGTCGATCGAGATATGAAGAAAACGCCCCTGCCCGAGAAATACGTAAGCGCCTTTCGGTCCGCCATGAAAGAGTAAAAAAGAGTAAAGCGGTTCTGGAGAAAACTTCTGAAAGCCCTGCACATCAACGGCAATGATCTGACTCTCGAACAGGTTCGCGAAGTCGCAGTCGAGCGGCGGCCTGTGCTTCTTGACCCCGATGCTCGCGCCGCCGTGGCGCGGGCTCGCGCAGTGGTGGACGCGCTGGTTGCGGGCAACAAAGTTTCGTACGCCATCACGACGGGTGTAGGCAAACTCAGCGACGTGCGTATTGCCGGCGATCAGATTCGCGAAATGCAGGTCAACCTGGTGCGCTCCCACGCAGTCGGCATGGGTGAGCCGCTGTCTTGGGCCGAAACCCGGGCCATGATCGTGCTGCGCGCGAATTCGCTTGCCAAGGGTTTTTCCGGAGTTCGCGTCGACATCATCGATGCGCTTTGCGAGATGCTGAATCGCGGCGTCACTCCTTTTGTTCCTTCACAGGGCAGCGTCGGAGCAAGCGGCGACCTCGCGCCATTGTCCCATCTGGCGCTGGCGCTCATTGGAGAAGGCGAGTGCGTGGATGAGAAAGGTGCCCGTGGCCCAACGGCGGACGCTCTGCGCCGCGCTCAAATTAAGCCGCTGGTGCTCGAAGCCAAGGAAGCGATTTCGCTGATTAATGGTACCCAAGGCATGCTGGCAGTGGGCACGCTCGCGTTGCTTGCGACAGAGACTCTGGTGGATACCGCCGATGTGATTGGCTCCCTCTCGCTCGACGCGCTAAAAGGTACGGACGCGGCCTTCGATGAGCGTATCCACCTGGCACGACCGCATCCCGGCCAGATCAAAACGGCGGCGAACCTGCGGCGCATGCTGGAAGGCAGCCAGATTCGCGAATCGCATCGTGACTGCAGCCGGGTGCAGGACGCATACTCGCTACGTTGCATGCCCCAGGTTCACGGAGCGGTGCGTGACACGCTAACCTACTGCCGTGAGGTGTTCGAGATTGAAGTCAATTCGTCGGTCGATAATCCGCTGGTTTTCGTAAAGGACGGCAAGCAAGCAAACGCCGAAGGCGACATTATCTCAGGGGGAAATTTTCACGGTCAGCCGCTTGCGTTCGCTTTGGACTTTCTGGGGATTGCACTCACTGCGCTCGCCGGCATTTCCGAACGACGACTGGAACGACTGGTCAACCCGTCTTTGAACGAAGGCTTGCCGCCGTTTCTGGCCGCTGGTGCGGGCCTGAATTCTGGATTCATGATGCCGCAGGTCACGGCTGCGGCGTTGGTCAGCGAAAACAAGATTCTCGCGCATCCCGCCTCTGCCGATTCGATCACAACGTCCGGCAACAAGGAAGATTACGTTTCCATGGGCATGGCCGCGGCGCTAAAGTTGAAGCGCATCGTAGAGAACGCCCGCAACGCGATGGCGATCGAAGCCATGGCTGCAGCGCAGGCCCTGGATTTCGTGGCCCCGCTAAAGACCGGCAAACGCGGTCAGGCTGCCCACGCGGCGATTCGCTCGGTCTGCCCGACTATGGACAAAGACCGCGTGATGTATCAGGATTTCGCGCGGATTGCAGAGTTGATTGCCAGCGGGAAAGTGGCGGAAGCGCTCAGGTAGACAAAACACTCCACCGAGGCCCCTCGCTACGTGGCCTGTGCCTTGCCGGCGGTTCCATCCAACCCTAACGTTTCCGCAATCCCCTTCATCGCTTCGATGCAGAAGGCGATGTGCTCATCGAGATCCACACCCAGGTCGGCGGCGCCGTTCACAATGTCATCTCGATTCACCTTCCGAGCGAAGGCTTTGTCTTTCATTCTCTTTCGCACTGACTTTGCATCCACCTCGGCCAGAGATTTCCCCGGCTTGATCAACGCGCAGGCGGTAATGAACCCAGAAAGCTCGTCGCAGGCGAACAATGCTTTCTCCATCGGTGTATCGCGGGAGACGCCGGAGTATTCGGCGTGCGACATGATCGCGCGGCGAAGGTCGTCCGGATAGCCGCGTTCTTTGAGAATCTCATTGCCGCGGTACGGATGATCCTCGAGGCTGGGATACTTCTCGTAGTCGAAGTCGTGCAGAAGACCGACGACTCCCCAAAGCTCCTCTTGCTGGGGAGAGCCGGCGGCAAATTTTCGCGCATAGGCGCGCATGCACGCTTCCACCGCCAATCCATGTTTGCGCAAACTTTCCGATTGCGTGAACTCAGTTAGTAAACACCACGCCGACTCGCGATCAATCATGTTTTATTCCTATTTTTCGCTGGTTTTCGTTTGGTGACTCGCGTTCGCAATAGCATACTTCGAATTCTGCGTGAGATAGTGCTTGACATCCACAGGGGTCGTACCCCACATTACCCTGCAGGTTGGAACCGTATCAAGTTTGGTTCACTAACGGTTCCAGGTAGAGCCCGCTCTGGCCCTCCCACACCTAAGATGGCCACAACTCTTGCCCCGGTAGATTCCAGGGAAGTCGTTCGTTGTGATAAATGCCTGTTGGTTCAGTTCCGTACCACCAACGATCTTTGCCGCCGCTGCCACGCTTCGTTAGATGAAGAGGAGCCGGAAGTGGTCGCAGCGCCGCCTCCACCACAAATGATGCCCACGAACGGTCACGGCCGTGGACATTTGCACTTGGCGGCGTCCATCCGGTCGATGCGCTTGCGGAACGGGCTGAGCCAGCGTCAATTGGCAATGCGCATGTCCGTGCCGCGAACTTACGTGTCGAAGATCGAGAACGAGAAGGCGACTCCGACGCTCTCTTCGCTGGAACGGCTGGCGCGGGCTTTGGAGGTCACTGTACCCGATCTCCTGAGTGGTGGCGAGCGCAACCGGCAAGAAGAAGTGCGCGAGCTCATGCAGGATCCGTTTGTGTCGGAGATGCTGCCCTTCGTGAATCAACTGAACGGGATGCAGATGTCGAGCATTCTGACGCAGGTGCGGGATCTGACGGTGCGTCCGCGGAGAACTGCTTAGTTCTCGGAGGCGCAATCTGACGAAGACGGGCGGGGACGTCCGTCTACTATCGCTACTCAAGTTTTATCCGGGCAACCAGCCAACTGCGAGCCGAGATCGAAAGGTCTCGGCTTTTTTACGTTTCGAGCCGGAAACGTGTCTCCGCCAGCGAATAGAGGCGACGCCAAACCAGGCGATTCACCGTAACTACAACTGCGGCCATTACGATGGTAGACGCGATCAATAAATCAAAGTTTCCACCGTCAGTTGCCTTGCTGATGGTCGCGCCCAAGCCAGTCGTGGAGTAAATCTGCCCTTTGAAATGGAAATACTCGGCGACGATGCTGGCGTTCCATGCTCCACCCGAAGCGGTGACCATTCCGGTTAGCAGATATGGAAAAATTCCTGGAAGGATCAGCTTTCGCCAGCGTTCGACGCCGTTGATGCGGCAAATCGAGCAGACTTCTTTCAGGTCGGTAGGAATCGCGATTGCTCCTGCGATCACGTTGAACAGGATGTACCACTGCGTGCCGAGCAGGAGCAGAACGATCGAACCGATGCCGAGTCCTCCACCCAGCCGAATCAGGATCAGCAGCACTACTGGAAACAATGCCGTCGCCGGCACGGACGCCGCTATTTGAGCCAGTGGCTGCGCGATACGGGCAAGCCGGGGATTAAAGCCGATCCACACGCCGGCGGGGATGGTCCACGCTGCGCCGATTAACAGCGTCACATTGACGCGTAAGAATGTAGCGCCGAGTCCGAGGCCCAGTTCGCCGACTTCAGAATGGTTGAGTCCGGTCAGCAAGAGCACAACTCGGACCACTGCGTAGGCGGTGAGCCCCAGGGCGACAACCCCCAGAATGCGCAGTGTCCAAGTCTTCCCTGGAGATTCTGGCTTAACCTTCCGCTCTTCCCGGTGGCGACGTGAGAAATGGGCCATCAAAGACTCGCGCAGCGGGAAAATGGCCTTTCTGCGCAGTTGAGCCAGGCTCCGCGAGTGCTGTAGAAGATCGAGCACCCAGGAGTGCGGCAAGTCGGCTGATTCCACTTGCTCGACCTTGAACTTCTCCGCCCACGCGATCACCGGCCGCCAGACGAACTGATCGAGGAGCACAATCACCGCGATCATGGTGCCGACGCCCCACAAAATGGACCGCGTGTCTCCGGCGCTGGCGGCGGTTTGCAGATAGGAGCCGAGGCCGGGCAGGCGGAAGTCTCGCGATCCCAACACGAACATTTCGCACGCCATCAGGAAAAACCATCCGCCGGCCACAGACATCATCGAGTTCCAAACCAATCCAATGGCTGCGAATGGCAATTCAACTTCAGTGAAGCGCTGCCACCAACTGAATCCATAAATCTGGGCGGCTTCGCGCATTTCGCGTGGAATGCTTTTGAGCGACGCATAGAAGCTGAAAGCCATGTTCCACACCTGGCCAGTGAAGATGAGCAGGATCGCTCCCAGTTCCACGCCCAACTGGCGGTTGGGAAATAAAGCGACCATCGCCAGCATCACGCCGGGCAGAAAGCTCAACACCGGAATGGATTGCAGAACATCCAGCAAAGGAACCATGAAGCGCTCAGCCTTCGCGTTGTATGCGGCGATGTAGCCGTAGACCAGCGTGAACACCAGGCTGAGCAGGTAGGCCAGCGTTATGCGCAGCAACGACAACCCAGCGTAGGCAGGGAGAGCCAGCGGGCTCCGCGAAATCTCGACGGACGGCATGAACGGGCCAAGCCAGGTTCGCGCGACCATCAAAACTCCATAGAACAATGCGATCGCGGCTGCGAACATCAGCAGGTCGGGGAAATGTGAAGTTTCGATGGAAGGCAAGAGCGACCACAGGCGGTAAGGAGATAAGCTGCGGAGACCGGCGGCCTTTTTCATGACTTAGCCGCGGGCATGTGGTGGTTCGGTTCCAATCCAGGTTCGGCGAGCACCAGGCGGCCCCTCTGCGGATCGTGATCGAAAATCTCGGCGTAGCGGCCCCAATTCATCGCGGTTTCAAATTGACGTTCGACCTCGTCCTTGCTGAAGTGTTCATCGAGGATGTCATGAAAGAATTCGTCGGGAATGGAGTGGTCGGATTTCGCTCGCAGGACGCTGTCGATACACTGGAGAATGGTCACATGTTGCAGCGCAGCCTCGCGGAACAGCACCTTCCGGTTCAGAATATCGGCATCGGTAAAAATCACGCCTGCCGAAGTGATCTGAACATCGCCTTCCTTGAGCGTGGCAAACCCCAGCATGGTTGCGGATTCCACGATGGGCAGAAGGTCGTCCACATCCATACCCAATGTTTCGGCCAGCTTGTACAGGTCGGCGTGCCCGCCGCCATCATGAAGGATCTCGAGCAGCCCCGAAATTCCCGCGGTTCGGGCGTGTGGCAACATCTGATATTTCTCTTTGGGTCCGCGGGCGCTTTGTGGAGATTGTCCCTTCACCGGCAGGGCGTGCTGGACGTCTGGCTGCGTCATGGTCTTGTAGATGTAATCCACGAACTCAACAAAGCGCGGGGCTTTGCGATCGCGCGGGTAGGGCAGCGCAATTTCAAAGTCGGAGCGAATGTGTCCGGGATTTTTCCCAAGAACAATGACGCGGTCGGCGAGCAGGACGGCCTCTTCGATGTTGTGGGTAACGACAAAGATGGCAGCCGCTGGCATTTTCTTGTTGAGCCATATCTCGAGCAGCTCGCCTCGAAGAGTCTCGGCGGTGAGAACGTCGAGCGCGGAGAACGGTTCGTCCATAAACAGCACTTCCGGCTCGACCACGAGCGCCCGGGCAAAACCTACACGCTGCTTCATTCCGCCTGAAAGCTCTTTGGGATAGGCGGTTTCAAAGCCATCGAGCCCGACCGTATCCACCATCTTGAGGGCACGCTTACGGCGCTCAATAGCGCCGATTCCGCGAGCTTCCAGCGGCGCTTCGACGTTCTCGAGTACGTTGAGCCAGGGAAATAATGCAAAGCTCTGGAAGACGATCGCGACATTGGGCGGGTGGTTGCCGATCGGCTCGCCATGCCAAAAAACTTCACCCGAGGAAGGAACGGACAGACCTGTCAACATCCGGAGGAGGGTGGATTTGCCGGAACCAGAAGGGCCGAGCAGGGCAACGATTTTTCCAGGACCAACCTCCAAGTCGGTGGGCGCGATGACCTCAATGCGATTCCCGTCCGGCTGGACGTAGAACTTCTCAACCGCGCGCGCCTGGATAATCGGGCTTTCCACCGGACTTCACTCGATCCTCGTTACCACCTATACACGATTCCGCGAAACCTCTCAAAGCATATTGAGGTTTTGTAACCGGACTTTACAAAAATGAGCAAGTGCGGTGTCACTCCCTCGTTCCGCGTAGAGGAATGAACAACGCTTCCCGTTCGAACTAGGCTACAAAATCCTCAGCCGGCGATACTGGCAATGATTGCGGCTCGCGGTCCGTCACCTCGGCCAAGCGGGCTAATCGATCCGCCAGTTCGCGGGTGAGAGCACCTGTTGGTAGCGCCAGCGGAAGTTGCCGGTCTTGACGCTGGGAGTGTTTAACCTGGCTTCACTACCCAATCCCAACACATCCTGCAAGGGAACGATCGAAAGACTCGCCACGGAAGCCTGCGCGGCGCGAATAAGCGCCCAGTTGATTTCGCCTTGCGAGTTTCCGACGTAGCATTCCGCGGCCCGCCGTTCATGATCGCTCGCGGCTGACTGCCACCAACCCAGGGTTGTGTCATTGTCGTGGGTTCCGGTGTAGAGCACGCGATCATGAGTGAGCCGATGCGGCAAATACGCGCGCGCGCCGGCATCGCCAAAACCGAATTGCAATACGGCCATACCCGGAATCTGATGGCGCTCCCGCAGTTCGTGCACATCCGGCGTTATGTAGCCCAAATCCTCGGCGAAGAAGGGCAACCCACCTAATTCTTCCTTCAGCTTGTTAAAGAGTTCGTCCCTCGGACCATCGACCCAGCGGCCGTGAATGGCTGTGGGTTCGGAAGCGGGGATCTCCCAGAATTGCGCAAAGCCGCGGAAATGATCCAAGCGGATGAAGTCGCAGGTCTGAGTAGCCCACCGCAAGCGCTGCACCCACCATTTGTAGCCCTGGGAGCGCATCGCGTCCCAGTTGTATAGCGGGTTGCCCCAGCGCTGCCCGTCGGCGCTGTACGCATCCGGAGGAACGCCCGAAACCGCCTCTGGTTCAAGATCGTCTTTAAGCCGAAACAATCCTCGATTCGCCCACACGTCGGCGCTGTCATAGTCCACAAAGATGGCAACATCTCCGACCACGCGAATGGATTTCTGCGCGCAATAGTGACGCAGGGCGCGCCATTGTTCGTAGAAAAAGAATTGGACCACGCTACGGATCGCAATTTCCTTCGCGAGCTCGCTGCGTGCCGCCTTGAGCGCTGCAGGTTCCCGCCGCGCCAACTCGACCGGCCACTGCTTCCAGCACTGCCCTGAATAGCGTTCTCGCAAAGCGTCGTACAAAACAAACTGGTCCAGCCACCACGCACTCTCATTGCAGAACTGCTCGAAGCGAGATCGCGCCCCGCCGGAGGCGGTCTCGAGAAATCTGCCAGCCGCACGCACCAGCAGCGGCAGCTTGCACGCACGGAGCTTTTTCGTAATCTACCGTGCCCGAAGAAGCGGACAGCCCACTCAAACTTGATCGGTCAATCCAGCCATGTTCGGACAAGCGCTCCAGGCTAATCAGCAATGGATTGCCGGCAAAAGCCGAGGTGGAAGAGTATGGTGAATCTCCGTTCGCGGGCGGTCCCAAAGGCAATACTTGCCACATGCCTTGTCGCGCTGCGGCGAGAAAGTCCAGAAACTCGTAGGCAGCGGGGCCAAAATCACCGATACCACCGAGTGACGGCAGCGATGTTGGGTGAAGCAGAATTCCGGTCAAGCGAGGAAATGTCATGTGTGAGCGCAGTTCTGAATGAGACGCATGATCCCCACCGAAACCAGATTGGCTTGAGGGCTTGTTGGTACTTCTCGCCTAGAGGCTTCCCCGACTTCGGACCGGCTGGGTATGAGCAAACCGGCGACGCAAAATGACTTCTCTTGTCCTACTCGCCTTCTTCACCCTGGGCCGGTTGCTTGGTCAAGATATTCAGCTCTTGTTGATTGATCTTGATCTTTCCTGACTTCTCCATTTGCTGCCGCAAATTGCTCATGAACATACCGAACAGCTCCGATTGCTTGGTCTGCATCAGAGAGTCACGAATTTCATCCTTTTTGGCGGCGAAGTCCGAATCCGAAGGCGATTGCTTCTCCAGGACGGCCAGTACAGCGCCCGTGCTGCCACCGTCAATCGGACCGCTGATCTCGCCGGCTTTAAGAGTGAAAGCGACAGAGGCCGCTCCCGACATGGAGCCGATATCGGGAACTTGTCCATCCGGCAACACGAAGTCGCTGGTCTTCATGGTGGCGCCCAGTTCCTTCGCAGCTTTCTTCAGATCGTGATCGGCCTTGGCTCGGTCGGAGAGTTCCTGCGTCTTTTGCGTGAGTAGAGTTCCTGCACGGTCGTTCTTGAACTCCGTTTCTACGCGGCTGCGAATCTCTTCAAACGTCGGCGTAGAGGGTGGTTTGATGGCCACGAGTTCGTAAATCGCAAAGCCCTGCGGCACTTGGACCTGGTCCGGGGGAGATTTTTCCGCTGCCGCGAATACGGCTTCGGTGAGCTGCGGCGCGGTTCCAATCCCCGGGAGCGAATCCGATTGCCCGATGAAGTCAGTCGCAACCACCTGCATCCCCTTCGCGGCTGCTGCCTTATCCAGACCGCCCGACCGGGCGTCAGAAAGGAGGGCGTTGGCGGTGGATTCGGCTGCCTGCTGCGCTTTCTCCTGTTTGATCGAGGGCGTAATCTGGTCCTTTACCTCGGCCAGCGTCTTCTGATGCGGCTCCTGCTTATCGTCGATGTGAAGGATGACGAACGCGTAACCCGCATTGATCACATCGCTGGTGCCGCCCTTCGCTAACGAAAATGCGGCCTTGTCTACCTCGGGAACGGGAAAGCCGCCCTGCTTAATCCAGCCTACCGATCCGCCGTTCTTGCCGCTGGGGTCCTCGGAATACTTCTTGGCCAAATCCTCGAACTTGGCTCCAGCTTTCAGCTGCTTCAGCGCGTCTTCCGCCTTGGCTCGCGCCGCATCCATGCCCTTCTGATCCACCTTGCCGTCAGTGCCGGGCAACGGCGTCTTTATCAGAATCTGCCGGACGTTGACCTGCTCGGGCGCGCGAAATTCATCGCGGTGCTGATCGTAATAGCTTTGCAGATCCTGCTGGCTCACCTGCATCGCGTCTTGAAGTTTCGCTCTATCGACGAGCACATACTTGATCTTGCGCTTTTCCAGGATGGAGTTGTTGTACGTCGCTTTGTTGTGGTCGTAAAACGCCTTCAACTCAGTTTCAGTGGGATGCAAACCCTTCAGGATGTCGTCCTTGCGGATCACAGCGTAATCAAACTTGACCTTGGTGTTGTCCTTCTGGAATTTCTGCGCGATTTCCGCCTCGGTTACGGTAGCGCTCCCTGCGATCAATGCGCGCAACTTGTCGATCAGTATTTCTTCTTTTACACCCTTCTCGAACAGAGCGACGGTCAGGTCGTGCTGCTGCAACATTTCCTCGTAGGTCGCCTCTCCAACGAAATTGCCCCCAGGGAAGAAGAACTGAGAATAGCGGCCATGTTGCAGTTCGTCGCGCACATCCTCGTCAGTCGCACGAAGACCGAGGCGTTCCGCCTCCGACAGCAGCGCTTGTCGCTGGATCAGGCTCTGCGCCGCCTGCGATGCGAAGAAAGGCATCAACATTGCAGTTTGTGCGCCACCCTGCGGGAATTGCTGCCGCACCATGTCGCGCGCCTGTTTCTGCACTTCCAGGCTGGTGATATCAGCTCCAGCCACTTTGGCTACGATGCCGCGCGCAGGTGCGCCCGTTCCGAAGAAATCGGTGCTGCCAAAACCTGGGACAAGGGTGATCACCATGAATATCGAGATCACGGTCAAAAGGCCACCAAGAACAAACTTCTTGATCGGGCCGGGGGTCTGCAAAAATCGAATCATTGGCTTATCACTCCAGGATAAAAGGGCCAGTTATTGATTGTAAACCAAGCGATGGATTCCTACGAAGGGGAGCGCTTCTGCAGCTTTTTCCCCAGAAAAACGAGATGCGTTGACTTATCCGAGGACCCGGCGTTACGGCTGCTGCGCGAGTTCAATCCCCCTCTTAAGAACCGGATCGCGACCGGCGCGGAGGTCGTCGGCCGTGGTCTCAACCTGCACGTCAGGCGCGATGCCAACTCCCTCGAACTGTGAGCCGTCGGGAAACGTGTGATGAAGCGCCGCAATGTTTAGAATCATGCCATTTTCATAATCAACATGGCGAGTAAACGAAAACGTACCGGCCGTGGTCTCGCCGACCAGGGTTGCGCGTTTTGCATATTTGAAGGGCATCACGAAATCCTCGCAGGCACAGGAACAGACACGGTCGGTCAAAAGGATCAGGCGGCCAGCGTAAGCCGTATCGCGTGGATGAATCACAGTGTCGCTCAGGGTAATCGTCGCGTGCTCCGGGTAGGAGGCATAGTTGCGGAGCAGGGGCCCACCATGATTTGATCCCGACTCCGTCCATGTCTGATATGGGTGGACCATTAGCGACGACTGCAACGCCAGAGGGTTCCCCGTTCCAGGGTTGCCACGAACATCGAGGATCACGGTTTTCGCGTCGTGGAACTGGGCGAAGTATTCGAGGGCCTCAGCCTGCGTTTCGATCCCATGAAAAGTCGGCACCTTCACGTATGCTACGGTTTTTTCTACCAGCCAACGCCCTTCAGTCTTCGCTGGTGGAGAGGCTGTCTTCTTGTCATTCGCGCGGTCGACCGGAACCTTGCGACCATCCGCGAGAGTGATGATGAATTTCTCGGGAAAGATGGCGGGCGTATCGAAGAAGCTGACGCCAGCGTCACGCCCGCTTGAGGCCGAGACGTATTTGCGATTGCGCGCAAAAAAATCCTCCATCGACACACCATCGATCGCTGTGATGACGTCCCCAACCCGGATGGATTCCAGCAAGCTGCGCACCACCGTCCACTTTCCCTGCAAGGGATAGGCGATGAATCCAACCGGCTGCCCGTAAGTCTTGTCTAACCAGTTGTCATAAAACCAGGAATGCCCATCGTGCAAGTCGGCGATGAATTCCATTGAAGCCAGATCAAATGCACGGCGATCATCAGTGCCGAGGATGGTCGCGAGATACTGTTCATAGGCAGCATCGAATTTCTCTTGCGAAAGCCCCGGAAAGAAAGTGCTGACGATGTGATAAATCTGCGAGGCCATCACCACACGCTGCTGCAATGAAATCGTCGTCGAGGATTGCCCGTTAAGTAGGGGGCTAACCACGGACGCAGCCAAAAGCATCACAACGCCTGCCCAGAAGGCTCTTCCCAGTTTGAACATTCCTTCCTCCCATCCAGACGACAGAGTGGTTGTCGCGCAGTCCGAAATCGTTCAGATTTGTCTGGGTGCCTTAGACGAGAGGCTGCCAAATCGGTGAGCGAATGAACAGGTGTAGAGTGTCAGCCGTGGAGGGAACACAGCACTGCCTGCCCGACAGGAGCACGTCTCATCTGGCGGATATCTCAGCTTCAAACTCTGAGAGTCGCGCGAGAGAGGCCGATGCGGCCTTCAGGTTGTACCCCGCGAGGTCTTTCATCACGCGTTGAATGAAAGGAGATCGGCCCATACGAACACTGAACGTCCGGGATAGCCACACTGCCAGCGGAATCAGACCAAGCCCGAATGCCACATTCGCCAACAACCAAGGCGCATTGTAAGAGTCGATCCCGAGAAATGCTTTCCCCACCACAATTGCAAACGGCGCCCACACTACGACTCCGGCCAGCACAGCCCACTGGGTAGCGCGAACTCGAAACATCGCCAGCATCTCCACCTGCCTCTGGATGGCGACCACGGGCTGCCCATAGTCGATGTGGGCAGCTCCAACAATCTGCCGGATGATGACCGCGAACATCCCGATTGCATACAAATCCGACAGTACAGCCGGCCAAACAAATTGCCATAGGCCAAGGTGGAGAAAGATAAAATTGCCCAAGGCCATCGCGATCGCAAGCCAGGCGATTGCTTCCAAACCTAAGAAAATGATCAAGCGCTGCAAAGCAGATCGTGTCCCCTTCAAGTTCACCACCTTCAGAAGTTCCCGGTTCAGACGGATACTCTCGCTCAACTTTCGATCATGCTCCAGCCAAACTTGCTTTAAGTCATCCAGATCCACCATGTTCGTCTCCTTCTCAAGATCGGATTGTCGCTTGAATCTCCTGCTTCATCGCCTGCTTAAGCCGGTTGATCTTAGTTGCGACGTTTGTCTCAGTGATACCCAGAATCTCCGCAATCTCCAGGTAGCTGTTGCCGTCCAGATAGAGCAGAACCAGCGCCTTGTTTAACGGCTCCAATCCTTCAATCAGCTGGTAGAGCGCCTGTATCTCTGCGGACTGGGTTGCGGTCTCGTCGACCGCGCCCAGCACCCGCTCTTCATCCGACAGTACATAACGCGTTCGGGTGCTCTCCCGGCGGTAAAAAGAGATGGCTACGTTGAGGGCGATCCGGTACATCCACGTAGAGAACTGGCACCGTCCGTCGAAAGTTTCAAACGACCGCCACAGCTGGACGATGATTTCCTGAGCCAGGTCTTCGCGGTCATCCACGTTTCGGCAATACGAATTGCAGACCTTGTAAAGGATCTTTTTATGCTCATCCAACAGGGCTTGAAAACCCGTCTGCGACTTGGGTGCGGTCATCGACTCCTCTTCGACGACTATAGTAGCCATCTCCATCGCCTGATTCCCCGTTCAAACTGTTATTCGCACGAGGGTGGAGGAAAATCACAACCAAATAGGGGTGGGCAGTGGCATGCTCGGCCAGGCGGCTTGGCTAGAAAATCACTCTTCTTCCGGGGGCACATCAAAATTCACCAGGTCGCTCTGGAAGCCTTTTGTCTTCCATGCGCCATAGCTGATACCGGCGGCCATCCAGATGGAGCCCGCGATCAGCGCCAAGTTTGACAGATGGATCCAGATGAAAAAGCAGATGCAAAAGCCGAGAACCGGTGGAAGCAATTGCCCGACAGAGCGATCTTCGCCGCGAATGAAGTAGTGGGTCAGCGATGCCAGGTTCACGCCCATAAACGCGATGAGCGCACCGAAGTTGAGCAATTCCGCGCCGTTGTCGTAGCTGATAAGAAATGCACCCAGTAACGCGATGGCGCCGACAAACAAGACGTTGTTGGCGGGAATACGCGTCCGGGGATGGATGGCGCCGAAGAACTTTTTGGGAATGGCATTGCTGCGCCCCATTCCGTAGAGCAGCCGCGCCGCGCCCAGTTGCGACCCCATCCCCGATCCAACCGTCGCAATCAGCAGCGTGATGCTGATGGCCTTGGTGAGCAGCGCCCCGCCCGCAATCGCCGCCACGTGGCTGAATGCGTTTTCCACTTCGCTTGCGGCAAACTGATATTGGCTGCTCAATAATTGAGCACCGTAGACCTCTGCCGAAGCGAGAACTGCCGGTGACGATGCAGACCAGAACCGTTGCCAGAAAAATGTTTCGCTTAGGATTGTCAACTTCTTCCGACAAGGTTGAGATGCCATCGAAGCCGATGTACGTAAGCACTGCAACTGAAGTCCCGTGAAAAACGCGGTTGACGGTAAAAGTTTCAGGGTTGTAGAACGGCCGGAGAAAGTAGGCCTCGGGATATTGCGGCAGATGAAAAATGTAGCGAATCGTGTACCAGAAAAAGGCCAGGATTACAGCGCCCATGATGGCGCAAAGGGTTTGATTGATGCGGGCGGAAGTCTTCACGCCCCGCAGATTCAGTGCGGTGAACAATCCCGCAAACACAATGGGCCAAAGCAGCCCCGGATAAGGAATCTGATAACGAGTTCCGCTCAGGAGGTCCGCCATCGCCTTGGCGCACCAGATGGTGCAGATCAGTGGATTGACAATGTAATCCATGGTCATGCTCCAGCCGGTGATATAGCCCAGCGAGGGATGCAACTCGCGGCCTACATAGGTGTACGCCGAACCCGCGCTGGGATAGACGCGCGCCATCCGTCCATAACTCATCGCTGTAAAAACCATCGCCACCATCGCGATCAAAATCGAGGTGACGACGTGTCCCTGACCGGCATTACTGAAGACTCCGTAAGCCGGCATGGGTGCCGTCGGCTGAATGACGATGATCCCGTACAAGATCAAGTCCCACAGAGTCAGAGTGCGGCGCAGACGCAGCGTGTTTCCAGAGGATTCGGTGGAGGCGGTTGTCATGTGCGGGTATTGGATTATGCCGCAGCGAAACTGTCAACTACCAAGGTCAGAAAAGCTTTGAAACGGGAGGCGACGATCAGACCGTCGGGCTACTTCAGCGGCGGATAGTCGAAGCTGAAACCAGGCGCCTCGTTTCCCGACATATGCCGCGTGTTGTATTCCAAAATGTAGTTCAGGTGCGCGTCGTCCAGCGGAAACGCCTTGCCCGGATACGGATAAACTCCCATATCGCCGAACGGCAGAGGATCGACGTGGGTGAAATCGTAGGCGTAGAAATCCATATCTTTTTCGTAGCCGTTGGCCACGAAGAAATAATCGCGCACCCAATCTTGCGGCAGCGCGGGCAGACGCGAGGGATCAAAGTCGAGCGCAACTTCGTCACCCGACCCAAAGATCACCAGCCGGTCATCGAGGGAGGTGAGCAGCGGAAGCACATCGCCGTAGCGTGTGTAAGTTCCCGCAGGGCGCGTGTAAGGCCCGGTTGGGCTCGACGGATTCGTAAACGTATTTCACATTGCCGGGCGGCGTGCCTTCAATTTTCAGCGGGAATCCATGAAAACGCAGATCGGCTCGATCCAGCGGAACTGGTGTAAGACGAATGCCCTGATTCTGACTCTGCACGATCGATCAGGATGCTGTCCCAATAAATTTGCAGATTGGTTGAGATGCGGATGCGCTGCGTGCCGGGCGGCAGTTTCCCGGTCAAGTCCGCCGTCATGGTACGCGGACCGCCGGCGGGAAAGCCCATGTCGTCGATTACGCGGGACCACTTCCCCTGCGCATCGAGCGCTTCCACGTAAGGAGAGATGGATTCGACTCCAGCTTGAGATGCGGCAAACATACTGTTCGCGGAGTAATATTCGACCTCTCCGTGAAGCACCAACCAGAGCGGGCCTCCGCGATAGGGTTCGCCCAAATCGAGTTCCAGACTGTGTAATTTGGCAAAGCCCGCGAACTGGGTCAGTCCAAAATCACCGAAGTAGCGATGCGCCAGCAGATCCGGGAGTACATCGTGACCGTGCTCGTCGTGCGCCGCTGCGGGCGGCTGTGCGCCTCGGCTGGCAACTACTTTGAACGCCGGGTACGGCGGATTGCTGGCAAAATATTCGTTCGGATAAACTTCAAGGTCTGCCGCATGATCGATGGCGATGACTTTTACCTGATCCAGATAAACGGCCTCTTCGAGCGGCTCCATGAAACGGAAACTGAGCTTGCTGTCTTTCTCTCGAATCGCGTTGCGATCAATCTTGATGTATTCGGTAGGGCGTGGAATATCGCGCTGGCCGGGCCCGATCCAATGGCCAACCACGCCAGCGCCGAGCATGTCTCCAACCAACTCGTAGCGTTCGCCATCCCAAACGAAAAGTGTGGGACAAGAGCTGCCACGGCGGTCAATCTCCATGAATTTCTGTTCGCGATCGCCAGCGACTTCGACTTCGTCCTGCAGAACGCCAGTCGGCCAAAGCATACGGACGACATCCGCTTGGGTCGCTTGCCCTAGGCCGACGGTGAGGTAAGGCGAATTCTGCCCGAGATAACCCGACGATCCCGCAATCTCGAATTTCTGCCGGTTCCCTCCAGCAAAGACTTCGACTTTGGTCCCGATCGCGCTCTTGTTGTCGTTCAAGCCGGTCAGGGCGAGGCGAAGCCAATGGTTCCTGTTCCCACCCTCATTTCGCAGCAAGACAACCGGCCCGCGATTTTGCGTGATCAGCAAGTCGGTCGCACCATCGCCGTCGTAATCACCGGTGATGATGGCCCGCGGCTCTTTGAGTGCGATCTTGTCGAGGCCGACGTCGGCGGTGACATCTTTGAATCCGTCTGGGCCGAGATTGCGAAACAGCCGCACTTCGCCCTTGCCATCGGCGGTCTCGCCGACCGCGACCAGGTCAACCCAGCCGTCATTATCGTAGTCGATGGCGGCGACGCCCCAGCCGCGAACCCAGTTGGTCGCGGGCAATGCAACTTGCTCGAAGGTCTTCCCGTGATTGTTACGCCAGAGAGTCATGCCAGGTGCTCCGTGAGTGAAGGCTAGGTCCATCCATTGGTCGTGATTGAAATCGAGCACGGCCACGCCAGCGGACGGCGCAGGAATTGTTTCGAACCACTGGTCATGAATTGAGAAGCGTCCTTCTCGTGGATTCTCAAAAACTACTGCAGCCTTCTGCTGATCGGTGACGACGAGATCCACAGCACGGTCATTGTTGAAGTCCGTTCCTACAGCAGCAAAACTAGACCAAGGCCCCGTCAGGCCAAGTGAGTCGGCAACATTCGTGAAGGTTCCATTGCCATTGTTTCGCCACACGGCACTCGCACCAGACTTGGCACCTCCGGCCAACATCATCATTCCACTCGTACCGTAGAGATCCAAGTCCCCGTCATGGTCATAGTCGACGAAAGTTAAACCGACGACTCCTACCTGCACTATTCCGGCTGCCGGCGCCTTCGTTTTTGAAGGTGCCATTCTTCTCATTGTGCAGCAACAGGATTCCGCTGGGACCACTGACTGCAAGATCAGTAAATCCGTCATTGTCGTAATCACCCGCAGTGCAGCCGATGCCATGACCAGTTGCATCGATCCCGGCCTGCTTCGTTACATCCGCAAACTTGCCGTTCCCCACGTTGTGATAGAGGGCCATCCCCCCCTGCGGGCCATGATCGGCAAGAAAGATGTCGATCCGGCCATCGCCGTCGTAGTCGAGAAAGCAGGCGCCAGAACCTAGGTGGCGAAGCCAAATCGTTCGCGGTCACGGGCGGCGTTTTAGCGACAAGGCCTGCCTGTTCTGTAGTCTCCACAAAGCGCACCTTGATTGCAGGTGGAACCTTCCCCGGAGCCGCAGGCGATTCTTCCGCGAGCGAATACTTTCCCTGCTCTCCGTAGGCAAGAGTGATGGCGTGACCCAGTTTGTTTTGGGTGATGTATTGAAAGCGGGCCAGGTGCTCGCGGGCGCGCGTGAGATCTGCCGACTGTTGATAGGCGCGAGAGAGTCCAAATTCGGCGGAGGCGTGTTGGGGATTCAGTTTCAAAGCTTGCTGGAAGGCATCCACCGCGCCGGGATATTGCTGGTTCTGAGCGTAGGAAGCCCCCAGGAAGTACCACGAATCGGCGTCGTTGGGATCGATTTCAGTGACGTGGCGGAAATCGTCAATCGCGGACTTGGCGGTCGTGGAGTTCTTTTCCAGCAGGCCGAGGTTGTACCAGGCGTGGGCGTCGCCGGGATCGCGCTTGACGGCCTCGACCAGGATCGGCTTGGCTGCATCAATGCGGCCGAGGTTCAGCAGTGCAATTCCCTGATTCACTTTGGCGACCTGTAGCTTGGAGTCGAGTTCAGCGGCTTGCTCGAAAAGTTTGAGAGCTTTCTCGAAGAGCTGCTGGTTCATGTAAGCTGCGCCGAGATTGTTGAGCCGGGCGGCCTCGGGAGTTTTGTCCGGTGAAATTGTCGTAGGCGAACTTTGGCCGGCTGCGCAGATTGCAATGGCGAGAAAGATCGCGGCTCCAATGCGGATAATTAGTTGTCTCATGCGAAGAACAAGTTAACCACAGAGGGCACAGGGGAACACAGGGTTTCTTTGTGATATCTCTGCAGTCTGCTTTGAACTGTCGTGGTGGAGGATTTTCTCAGAAGCGCGAACACCCGCGGTGGCAGATCGTCCGCATCTTTACTTACGCGGTTCCGGAACTTTCCACGACTTGCTGTAAGGTTTGTTCGCCACGATGCCTTTGCCTTCTTGAATCTTTACGGTTTGGCCTGCGCCTACGTTCGAGGCCTTATCCACCTGCCCGCTGGGCCACTGTACTTCAATCGAATCCGCTTTCGTTTTGTCTCCCAGTCCGAACGTCAGCACCAGTTCGCTCTGCGAGAGATAGCTCGACCCACTATGCACCATTTGCCACTGCTGATCTTTTCCTGAAATCAGACGCACCGTTGCTCCGATGCCGTTCCGGTTCGACTTCGTGCCTTCCAGTTTTATCCGCAAGCTGTGATTTACTCCCCCGTCGTTATGGTACAGGTAGGCGGGACCGCCGTTGGTGATGATCAGTACGTCGAGGGCTCCGTCGTTGTCGATATCGGCGTATGCCGCACCACGAGCGACTTTCGGACTGGCAAAGGCGGCTCCCAGCGTGGCCGTGACCTCCTGAAACTTTCCTCCGCCAAGATTGCGAAACAGGTGCGGCGGTTCGGCATAGGTCACGCGTTTCTGCACGCGTTCAATTTGATCCTCGATGTGGCCGTCGGCGACAAAAATATCCGGCCAGCCGTCGTTGTCGTAATCAAAAAAGAAGCACCCAAAGCCCAGCGTCACCAGAGTCGCGCGTCCAACCTCGGAGCGAGGCGCCTCATCCAGAAACAAGCCTTTGCCTTCATTGTGGTAAAGCGACAGCATTTGATTGGCGAAGTTTGTGATGATGATGCTGGGGCGGCCGGAGCGGTCGTAGTCGGCAGCATCCACTCCCATGCCGGCGCGGGCGACACCATCATCGCTGAATGCGATTCCCGCCGAAACTGCTTTTTCTTCGAATGTGCCGTCGTGCTTGTTGAGGTAGAGTTTGTTTGGTTGGGTATCATTCGCCAGCAGGATGTCGGGCCAGCCGTCGCTGTCGTAGTCGAGAATTGCGATACCTAAACTCTTCGACGTCGAATCGTATAGCTTGGCCTTCTGCGTGGCGTCTTCAAACTTCCCTCCGCCGAGGTTGTGCCACAACCGCGCTGACGATCCTTTGTAGGATTCCGGTGTGCAGTAGGATTTGTGTACGCCGTCCAGCGTGCAGTAGAGATCGTGCTCGGGCGACCATTGCACATAGTTCGCAACTACGAGATCCAGCTTGCCGTCGCGATCGTAATCTACCCAGGCGGCGCTGGTGGAGAATTCGTTCGGCCCCCATAAACCTGCGGCTCTTGTGACGTCGGTAAAAGTGCCGTTGCCGTTGTTGTGAAACAAGTGGCTCTGTCCGAGCGCCGTGATGAACAGATCGTCATAGCCGTCGTTGTCGTAGTCGCCGACCGCGACTCCAAGCCCGAACATGGAAACAGCGAGCCCCGCTTTGCGGGTTACGTCGGTAAAGGTGCCGTCGTGGTTGTTGTGGTAGAGCTTGAGAGTCGAGTCGGAGCGCTTATGACCGGGCCAGTCTTCTCCGTTGACCAAGAGGATGTCAGGCCAGCCGTCGTTATCGTAGTCAATGAAGGCGCAACCCGGGCCCATGGTTTCGGGCAGATATTTTTTCCCGAAGGCGCCATTGTTGTGGAGAAAGTGGATGCCGGCTTGCGCTGTGATGTCGTGAAATTGGATTTGCTGCGCGGATGCGAACGGGCTTAGCACCCGGCTTAACACAAAGACCAGAAAGACCAGTAGGATTTTTTCGCACTATCGAGTAGCCCCCATCGCTGATGCGCTGCGAATTGCCGAGCTTCGCTTGGCTGAACGGCTCGGGGCGGCCTTCTCGACCTGATTCGTCGCCACGCCGGGCAGTGACACCGATACGTGTTCGTGGATTGCTTGACGCTCGTTGTTGTCTTCCGGATTCAGCTGTCGATACGGTCCGGTGATGGCCTGCGCGGCTTCGTCGGCCTTGAAACGCAGGTAGCGTACCTCGTGCTCATGCGCCCGCTTGTCATCGCCCAATCCCTTGTAGCAGAGCATCAGGTTGTAGTGCGCCTGCAAGTCCTCGGGATCAACGGCCATAACCGACCGCAGCACGCTCACCGCGTCCACATACTTGCGCTGCAGGAACAAGATCCGCCCCAGGTCGTTTAGGGCCACTCGATCGCGCGGATATTGCTCCAAAACCTTCCGGAGATGCGTCGCAGCGTCGTCATAACGACCGGCGTTGCGCAGGACCTTCGCGTAGAAGAAATGAGCGCGGGCGAGATCCGGACTCAGGGACAGGGCCTTCTCCAGCACGGCCCGTGCACGGTCCATGTCGCCTTCCTGCACAGCGGCGCGCCCGATATTCACCCAACCGTCGGGATTCGTGGGAGCGACCTCGGTGACCTGTACGAACGCCGCCTGCGCACCCTTTCAGGTCGCCTTGCAGTAACAGGCCGATACCATAGTCGTTCCAGCGCTGCCAGTCTTCTGCTTCCAGCACAGTTTTGGGTTCAGGCGCGGTGGAGTTGTGCGGTATCACGTTCAGAGCGACTTCGTTTTCGGCCAGCACGACGATGGGAACGTCGGGAATTTTTTCTTGCTTTGCGGATACTCCGCTTAGCGAACCCGTAAATGCAGTGGCGCGGTCATCGTAGTCGGGCGTCACCTCTGCACTCGATTGCTTGGCGTCGGGAACTCCAGCAAAAGAGAACTGCGTGTTCCACCAAGCGAACTTGCGATAGCACATTCGCGCGCGAAGGGTGATTTTGCTTCCCGAGTTTTCTGGAATTCTCAATCGATAGTGAACCGTGTCCGCCGCGCCAGGCGGAATCAAGTGCACATAAACCACCGCTCGCGTGGCCCACGCATTGCGCTTGTTGATCCGGTTGCCGTGAGCATCCACCTGCAACGAGCGATAAAAGTGCGCTCCTTTGTCCACTGCGCCTTTGTCGTTGTCCTCGACCATGCCACTCCAGAATACGGTTTGCCCCTTATCGTCCGTTGCTTTCAGTTCAAGCCAAGTGTCATAGGCGTCGACGGTGCCACCAGGAAAGAAGTGTCCGATTTTCTTAGTGCGCACCACCACGTCAATGCGGACCGTGTCTCCTCGACGGACAACGGCCTGAACGCGGTTCAACGGCGCAGTAACGGGCACAGCCTCGCCTTCCTGGGCTGGGACAATCTTGGCCTCAGCTTCTTCGCCCACTGCGAAGGTCGTAGACAGATCCGCTTGGTTGAACGCTCGGGAATCCAATTGCGCCCGCGCTGGAGTTAACGCGAAGATGTCCACGCTCAAAATATCGTTCTTCAGAAAGTCTTCGGTGATCTTGAGTTGCTCTGCATCTTCGTTCGCGGTTGGTAGTGCCGTGTTCGCGGCGGGAAAACGATGCGAGTGCACCACCCCGTTCACGTTGCCTTGATCCAGCGATCGAGTCAGCGGCATATGGCAATCAGCACACTGCGAAGCTTTCGCCGGATAATAAAAAGACCGCGCCCCTTGCCCAGACACGCCGCTGGCTTGCCAGTTGTCGTACTCGTTGAAGCCGCGAATCCAACGATAGTGGTTCACCGGAATGTCGAGATGAACTTTGTGGCAACTGGAACAGAACTCGGCGGTCTGAGTTCGCATAAACGGTTTCAGAAACACCCGGCGATGGGGTTCGGGATTCAAGTTCACCAGAAAATCATGCAGCCAACGCGCCGACAGGATTCTTGGTTGCCGCCAGTTCGTGCAGCTTAGGATATTCCAAATAAAAATCGCCCTGCCCCATGGTGCTTTTCACGTCCGCAATCGAGTGGCACATCATGCAACCGAGCCCCGCCTGCGACTCCGGACGATGCACAATCTGCTGAATCGGAGTATCCATCAAGCCGCTGTAGAGCACCGCCGGATCGTGGCATCCGCCGCACCATTTCGACGGGCGGGTGCCCACCGTATCCTGCATGTACTCGATGCTCTTGCGGTACCACTGATTGTTAAACGACGAAAAATGATGGGCGGAGCTGAACCACTGGTTGTAAATATCTTCGTGGCAACGTTTGCAGGAGTCAGACTCCATGAAGAACTTGCTGGGAATTGTTTGTCCACCATAGATCTGGGCGGAACTGGGAAAGAACGCGCCCTGCGGACCATCGCCTTCGTCGTTCATGGTCGCCGGCGGCATCGAGGGATTCTCGATGTGCGCCTGATTCCGCCAACGCGATTCCCGAACGTAGTACGCGCAGCCGCCGAGGGCAGCCAGCAGGACCAAACAGACACAGCATTGAATGGCCGAACCACCCCCGAATCGCGACGTCAGCCAACTGCGCTCGCCGGCCCACTCCGCGAAGACGATGCCGAGCCCCGCCAAAGAAATGAGGATGTGAGCGTACACGAGATTCCACTCGGCCCGGGGAGTACCGGTCTTGATCAACACCAATCCCAAGAGGGCCCCGCCCGCAAACATCAACCAGCCCACGCGCGCGACTATGCTTTTTTGCCATAGCGAACGAAGCAAGAAAACAATCAGCAAGATAGTCGTCAGTAAGCCCGCGAGGACATGCAATAGAACGATCACGGCGAAGAACAAATTCGTCTGTGGGAACGCGTAAAGATATCCAGCGGACGCAAACAGAAAAACCAACAACACCGAAAGCAGACGGCTGGAAGTTGGTTGCTTGCCTTGAGGCACTTGTACCATTTGGTGTCTGGGTCAAAAGAAACGCTGCAACTGGAAGATTATATGTGTGCAGGCTGAGAAAAGCTTTTAACCGCGAAGAAAGCAAACTTACCTAATGTTTGGTGCTTGCCACGGTCCCCGCTGCGCCTCTAGTTCGGCGGCCACCGCCAAGACCAACTCCTCTTGCCAGGGGCGCGCCACGATCTGCACTCCGATTGGCAGGCCGTCTTTGGATTGCCCGATCGGCACAACCGCTGCTGGCGTGCCTAGCAGATTGAACCATTCGCAGTAGCTCCACGCATCGAGATATTGCACCGTCTGCCCATCAATACTCCAACTGCGCTCGCCGTGCCGAAAAGCAGGGATGGAAGCGACCGGACAAAGCAGGATCGGATATTCGCGCATTTGAGAAAAGAACTCCATGCGGACTAGGTCTCGCTGCACCCACGTTTCTAGAAGTGTTTCGCCGGTATGAGAAGGTTCCGCGGCCGTCCAACCGGAAAACTGTTTCAGGATCGGACTGAGGTCGGCTTCCCTTCCCGCGGTCATTTGACCGAGCAGCATGGCTCCTGCCACTCCGAAAAGCTTCCACCAAAGTTGCCGTGCCCGTTCGAGTCCCTGGGGACGGAAGGGTTCGACATTGAACCCGGCGCGTCGCAAAGCATCCGCGGCCGAATGCACTGCGGCCCGCGTTTCCTGAGTCACGGGTGTGCGTTCGTCATCTTCAAAGTATCCAATGCGAAGTTCTTTCACACTCTCGCGACTCGGCCAGCGAACCGGGACCGGCGCTGCCGAAGGATCTCCGTCATCCGGTCCTTGCATCGCTTCGAAAAGTACCTTCAAATCATCGACCGTACGAGCCATCGGTCCGACCACGCCCAGCAATGCGAACGGACCGACTGAATTTGGGAAATGCCCAGTGGCCGGGATGCGGCCGGGCGTCGGTTTTAGCCCGCAGATGCCGCTGAAATGGGCGGGTACGCGAATCGAACCTCCGCCGTCGCTCCCGACTCCTCCGGCGGAGCAACCCGCTGCAATCGCCGCTGCTTCGCCGCCGCTCGACCCACCCGGTGTTCGCGACAGATCCCAAGGGTTGTTCGTCCGTCCATAAAGAAGATTGTCGGTTTCCCACGCCATGAGCAGCTCAGGAGCGTTGGTTGTGCCGAGGATGATTGCGCCTGCCTTTCGTAAACGCGATACCAGCGGCGCGTCCTGCGACGCTTCGAAACCAGCGCGCAGTTTAGTACCGGCTTCGCATCGCATTCCCTTAACTTCAATGGAACTCTTGATGCTGATGGGGACTCCGTGCAGCGGTCCCAATATCTCCTTGCGGGCGATGGCTGCCTCCGCCGCTCGTGCTTGGCGCACTGCGCCCTCGGCGTCGACCTGAACAAAGGCATTCAGTTTGGAATTAAGTTTCGAGATGCGCGCCAAGTGTGCTTCCACCAATTCGACTGGAGACAGTTTTTTTTCACGGATCTGCTCGGCCATGGAAACAGCAGTAAGGAAGGTCAGCTCTGCCATTAGGAATTTGTTCAGCGGAAGAAGCATGAGTCTAGCACGGGAGAACAGCGCCAGACTTGTTTTGAAACCAATTGTCGCCATGAATCGATGGCAACACAACCGACAATTGTTTCGGAGACCCTCAGCGTGGTGAAGGTGTGGAATGTCGGCCCCGTCGGGGTGGTAAAAGAACGCGTACTGCGTCGGCTGCTTTGCTTCCGCGTTTCGCTAACCAATTCATAAGATGATGTCGTGAAGCGGGCGCCATGCTGGAGAAGAACATTCCCACACGGCCATCGTTGTCTGCCCAGATCACTTCCCCGATCGCTTCCACTACGTGCGAAGTGCCGGGAAGGGCGAAGTGCAATGGCACATTTTGGACGGGCGGCAGCGGCTCCGGCGCTTGTAACGCCAATCCCTGATCGCTGAGATCAAGCACGATCGCTGGCAAGGCGGCCACTCCGAGTTGAAGGTAAACAAGTGTTTCGAGCTTATGGCGGGTCGAATGGCGTGGATTGGTGGGCATAAATGCTTCCCCGGCGCGCAGTGACCGCGCCACTTGCTCGCAAGCCAGCGGCTTGTAAAGGACGAAGTTGACGCCGCACTCGAAGGCTCCCCCGACCGGAGTAAATGCGCTGACCATGGCGAAGACCACGGGCCGACGACGCGGCGACACCATATGTGCCATGCGCACGACCTGGCCAGCACCTGGCAGGTCGAAATCCAGCACCAGAGCCGAATGGTGCCCTTGCAACATTAACTCCACGGCCTCACCAGCCGTCGGACAGGTCTGCCGGTCAATCCCAAGCAGATCCAGAACTGCCGTCAATACCAGAAGTGACGGGCGGTCCCGAGTCATGAGCAGGGCAATCCGTTTCATAAGCCGGAGCTTATGGCGCGCCCCCGCTCCGGTAAAGTAACAGCGGTAATAAATCACGCGTTACCCGGCTGGCTTGCGCTCCCAAATTGGAACTGTGGCCAATCTGAAGTTTCACCTAGGGTTCCGCGAATCTGTTGATTTGCTCCAATTCTCGACTAACAGGGCTAGCGGAACGGGTGTCTTTCGTAATCTCCCGCCTGAACCGGGGAGATGAAATAGTTGATCACTGGATATGCGTAAAACGTCCACTGTAAACCGGGCAAATCGCGCTCCTCGAGTGAAGCTGGCGGGGACTGTCCTGTCCCTGGTGCGCCTGGAAAATGGACGGGAAACACGCGGCAAGCTCCACCAGCTTTCCATCACCGGGGGGCTGCTCCATCTGGAAAATCCGCTGGATGAAGGGATCAAGGTGGAAGTCATATTCCACGTCGGCAACAGCACGGTTCGCAGCAAGGCGCGTATGCTGTTTCCCTTGTGGGCGACGCAAGGCTATTTGCAGCCCTTCGAATTCACCGATCTTAGCGAAGAGAACCGGTGCAGCCTGCAAGCCGATCTGCAGCAACTTCTCGACCGCTCGGCGGCAACCATCGTGCCTCCGCAACCGGAAACGGCTGAAGTTCCCTCCGACGCCACACCATAAAACCTGGAACAAAACATTTAGTCATTCCTCCGATAAAATAGATGCAGTGAATCCGGCCCGTTCGGAGCATCCTATTGAACTCGTGTGACCCGATGCCGGAAGGAGGAACCAGTGGCTCACCAGCACCCCCCGCGTTTTCTGCGCATCGTTGAAGATGCCAAACGGCGCATTCGCGAAACTACCATCGCCGACGTCAAGGCCAAGCTCGACCGGGGAGAGAAATTTATTCTCGTCGACGTCCGCGAAGAAAGCGAATACGCCAAGGACCACTTGCCGGGCGCAATCCACCTGGGCAAAGGAATCATTGAGAGGGACGTGGAAGAACGCGTCCCCGATCTAAACGCGCCCCTGGTGCTCTATTGCGGCGGTGGATTCCGCTCGGCCCTGGCTGCCGATAACCTGCAAAAAATGGGTTACACGAACGTGTTCTCCATGGATGGAGGCATTCGCGGATGGCGCGAACAGGGCTTTACGCTGACCAAAGATTGACGCATTGCTTTGCGCAGCTCGCAGCCGTCTGAAAGTACCTTGGTAACTTGAAGGACACCCCCCAATACGGCACCATAGTTACGCGAGAGCAACGGTGAGTGCCCACACTCGCACTGAGCAAACATACAAATGAAAGCCACTTCCAAAACTGGTACAGCGGTCGCTCCGGCGCGAGCTTCGGATGAATCGGTCCAGCATGTGCTCGGTCAATGCACCACGGCGCAGCAATTCTGCGCGGCGCTGGCCAAACTTTTCGGCGTCAGGCCTACCGAGGTCGCATTGCTGCGCTTGGAGAAAGGGCTGTTAAGTTTCCTGCACCCTGAGCAATTGAAGACCGCTGGGTCAATCCCGGTTTCCAGTTCTTCGGCTGTTGCGGCTCACACTGCATCCACGAAAAAGACAGAGTTGTTCAACTCCTTTGTGAAGATAAAACACGCGAGCATTTTCGAGAGCGTGAAGCTCACGGTTTCTGATGATGGCGAACCCACGGGACAGAACACGATTCAAAAGCTGATGTCGGCACCAGTGCTTGACGCGCAACGCAAGGTTTTGGGAGTTCTCCAGGTTTCACGCAAGGGATATGACGTGAACACTGCCGGGCCAGACTTTTCGCAAGACGATCTCCAGCAGTTGGAGCTGGCAGCGAAAGTCGTCTGCAATCTTTCTTTCCTGAAATAAGAAATGTAGACGCGAGCATCCTCGCTCGTGCTCCACCATTAATCCCGACATTTGATTTGCTACGCGCGGGCGGGAACGCCCGCATGTTTCATCGCGCGATCTAACGCCTGTTTTTCATCAGACGTGAGCGACCGTGAACTGCCTTTTGGAAGCTTACCCAGAGCCAGTGGTCCAATCGCCACCCGCAACAGCCGTAGAATTTCGATTCCAAACTGGGCCAACATGCGCCGAATGTGGCGATTTTTGCCCTCGTCAAGCACAACCTCCAGCCAACTATTTTTCGTGCCGCTGCGGAGAATTCGCACGCTGCGCACGCTCAGGAAATCGCCATCGCTGGTTTTCACGCCCCGGGTCATCGCTGCGATCAACGACGCGTCCGCGACTCTGCCAATCTGTACATGATAAGTTTTCGGCAAGTGAGTTTCAGGCGCCGACACCCGAGCGGCCCACTCGGAGTCATTGGTCAACAGCAGCAAACCCTCGCTGGCTTTGTCCAAACGCCCGACGGGCGCAACCCAGGGCAGGCTCTCGTCCAAATAGGCGTACACGGTTTCACGACCTCTTTCGTCGGAAGCGGTCGTGACTACGCCGCGAGGCTTGTTCAACATGAGGTAGACTTGTACGCCGGCTGCGAGTTCCTTGCCATCGATTTCAAGCGAGTCGTGGCCGAGGCGGACGGGAGCTTGCGGATTGCGGCAGATCGTGTGATTCAATCCGACACGACCTTCGTGAATCATCTCAAAGGCGGCAGAGCGCGAGCAGTACCCCAGCTTAGAAAGTGCGCGCGCCAGTCCTATTTTTCGCGATGAGTCGGCGCGATCCACGTGCTCATGCTAAATCATGACGGCCAACCACGATGATGGCTGCCATCGAAGAATTTGCCTTTTCGCTGAATAATTCTCTCCAGTTCTTGCAGCGATCTGTGATACCCTCCGCTTCTCAATTCTCATGTCCACCGCCAAGTCCGAGCGACGTTCCAATAAGCGAGTTCCCACGCGGGTGCCAGTCACCATTCACTCTTCGGCGAACGCTTCGGTTAGCGGCTTTACTCGTGACCTGAGTATGAGCGGGATTTTTCTCTATGCCGATTCAGAAGTTCTGGTGGGCAGCAATTTGGAGATGGTGCTGATGCTGCCACCTGAGCTGACAAACGGCGAGAAGCGATGGGTGTGCTGTCAGGCTTCCGTCATACGAGTGGAAGCGCCCGGAGACAACGGTCATTTCGGGGTCGCGGCGAGCATAAAAACGCTGGAGGCGCTGCCAGAGATTCTGGGTTAAGATCCACACCCATGATCGTGTAATCAGAACAGCCATCCAGGTCATTTGACCCGAGACGTCTGTGAAAATTTGATGAGAATTGAGGATTTCGCTTCCATTTGCATAAGGAACGGTGCAATAATGTTGGCCCTTGGATTGCTCTGGTCCGAGACATTAGTGTTTATTTAATTTTTTGGGTGATTGGCATGTGGATCGAAAAACTGTGCCTGGGGGTGTTGCGTGTGCTCACGCCCTTGGGACCACGGTACGTAAACCCCACCTTCGCGCAGCGTTTCTATCTTCTGTGGATTTTCCGCAACTTCGAAACCTTGCCAGTCAAAGTACTCAGCTTGCGACAGCAGAGGCGGATTGATGCGATGTGCAGTCAGCACGGGTTTGTCTCCGTACTCGAACCCAACGGCATGGTAGATACACCGCTTCTCGGCACGCTCGAGCAGCGTCCGCCGGTTAGCGAGAAGTCAGCGCCTCGCATGCCCAACCGCAGCGTGCCCGGCGCGGTTGCACCGTTCGCAAGAGACATCCAGCAGCGTTCCTGAGCGAATTGAGTTTTTGCTCGACGTTCTCCCGGCAGCCGTCGCCGCCGGGAGGTCGCAATGGTTGCCTGACGCTAAGGCTTATTCCCCGACGCCATCTCGCCACACGGACCTGTGCCTGCTCCGTGGCCTCCGCCCATATGAGGTGCTTCCCCACGTTTTTCGCGGCAGGCATTGATGGCCTGTTCTTGCTGCTGCGAGACCAGACCCTGCGTCTGCTGTCGGGCTTCCTGGTGGAGTTGGTGGATTTTCTCCTGTCTTTGCTGAGCGGTCAGGGAAGTGTCGCTGCACACCGCCTCAACCTGGGTGCGTGTGCTCTCTTCAATTTGCCGCCGTCGCTGCAACGAGGACTGGGAAACCCCTGCCTGCTGCCAGCAGGGTTGCTGTCGACCGTGCGGGGTTGTGGTGTTCCGGGGTAAAGTCGTTGTGGTGGGCGATCCGGTTCTGGGTGCAATAGGAGACGTAGCTGTCTGCGCCGCCAGGGGATAGGTAGAACACAAGAAACAAACGCCTATAGCAAAGCCAAACCTTTTCATTTTTGTCATGGAGATCTCCGAACTCTTTCGAGGAACCAACCCTAACCTAGCAAGAAAGTTGCTGACGCAAAATGGCAGTTAGGGCAACCAATTGGATCAAATCGGGAGGATTGTGTCCTATTTTGAGGCCTTTACGAAACTCTTCAGCACTTGTCGAAAGTCGGTTGTAGCCCGCTCAGGTGCCAAGATTAGGCTCGTCAACGGGCGCACCGTGCCGCGAGTTCCGTGTCCGTGATTCTCGAAGTCGCAAGTACTTACGACGGTGAACCCAGCAGCGCGTTTCGCGCCGCATCCCCGAGGGCATGAGCGGAAGCGGGAACGAGCAGATTCCCGCTGCGCCTCCAGTAAATCGAAAGCGGCACTCCCAAAATGCAATGCACAATCACGAGCATGGGAGCAATCGCCAGGACGGGACCTTTGCCGATCACCGCCGGAATGTGCCACAGACCCCAGAGAGCCGACACGAATAGCGCTGACAAAATACTGCGCGATTCCCCTGGGTGAAACAAATGTGAGTCGAATGCACCGCGGAATGAAACCTCTTCAACCACGAAGCCAACCGGCAAATAGCGGAGCATGCCGTCGATAAAAACTTGTAAGCGCTGCAGCAGCGTGTAGTGTTCCGCACCTTGCGCCAGCGCGAATACGACCACGATCAGAATCCCAAGCCCGCCTGCCGTAGCCAGGCACAACAGCAGTGGACGCAATGCGGAACGGCGAAAACTTCTCAGCGCGTAGGCCATTGGAATAGCTCCCGCGACCGCGGCCAGACTCATGGCAATTTTTCCCAAAGGCGCCCTCGAATGGACGAGCATGAACATCCGGTAGCTGGGATAAAGGCCAAGCAATCCAGCCAGCGTCCAACCCTTGGCATCCAGATGAAATCGACCGCCATCTCGCACCCAAAGTGTACGCAGCGGCTGCCGTCGTACGCCGAGTTGAAACACCGCGATTAGCGGGATGCCCAGCAACTGGTGACCGCGTTCGAGATGGAAAACGACGCTGATCGTAATCCAAATGGCAACGGTTACGGCAACCTCCAGGAATCGCCGCGCTCTATCTCCAGGCATTGCGCGTGGCGCGGTTGACAGCGCATTTTCCTTGACCTCTAACGTAGTTACTTGCGTTTGCATCTATGCCTCCGCTGTTCAGCGAAATCTCCGATTAGTTCTCGATCCAAGCCAGGTAAAGACCTCCAAGAAGCAGACACACTAGAGTTGCGCTTCCCGCGAACAGTGCCACTTCCCCAGCCAGCCCACCCAACCAGCCGGCCCCATGCAAGAAGGAGGGCTGCAAGTCACTCGACGAAGATCTTCCCTGAAACAAAACAAGAACACGCCAGAGCAGCGTGACAAAGACGGCCGTGAGCCCGAGACTCCAAGCCAAGTCGAGAGGTCGAGTAGTTCGTGCAACAGCTCTCCGCTGGGCCGCGAGCTGCGCCTTCCACCAGACCAGACTCGCGCTCGGCAGAGCCACCTCGCCGCCAACAAGAGCCGCTTCATTTGTAAGAACTGCATCACAACGACAGCATCGGCACAGGTTGGGCAGGAATTCGCGTGCTCGCGGAGAGCATCGTTAGAGATGTCCGACCACGCGCCTGATTGCAAAGCCGCAACGACGTGCTGTTCCCGTTCGCAAAATTCATCGTTCATGAATTCACCCCCTTAGTCGGAACTTCCTAAAGGCTTACGCAGAATATCTGCGAGTTTCCGGCGGGCTCGGAACAGCAGCAAGCGAATGCTTCCCGCTCGCAAGCCTGAAACCTCGGCAATTTCTTCATGACTGAAGCCTTCCACATGCGCCAACCAAAGCAGTTGGCGTTCGCGAGGTTTCAGCTGCTGAAAAGCTCTCCGTACCTCTAGGCGCTGTTCCAATCCATCTTCTCCAGGCTCCTGCAGATTTTCCGCAGTCGTCGAACTCTCTCGTCGCCGCCAGCGATCACGCAGAAGATTGGTCGCAATCCGGAACAAATAACTCTTGCTGTCCGCTGGATTCATCTCCGGTGCATTGGCCGACAGAAAACGACTGAAGGCCTCCTGCAAAAGGTCGTTTGCCGCTTCTCGATCTCCGGTCGCCCGTACGAGGTAAGCCCACAACGCGCGCGATGTGGCCTCGTAGATGATCAGGAACTGCTCTTCGGTTATGTTGGTTCTCTGCCCGATTGCATCACCTGTTGAATGCGACTGCCCCCGTAACCTTCTCAACCGACCGTGATTCAAACCCGACGAACCTGGATTAACGACGGGGGCTTGCCCCATTCAACAAACCCACAGATTTCGAAAAAGAATAAGAAACAGCCGCTGCTGCCGCGAATCCGATTCCCAACGCCAGAATCACAACGCCGCACACCAGAAAGTCGCGCGCGCCGCCTGTCCAGTACAAAGACAAGAGTGCACAGCCCAGCAGCGTCAGCACTGTCCCAACCTGCAGCGCACCGAGGATGCGTCCATAAGGCGTTGTCGGCTCTCCAGTCAAAGACCCGATGAGCGCCTTCCCTTCCCCGGTTTGCACATAGCTCAGCAGCTCCTGGCTCGACCCGAATTTGTCGATCAATCGGTTACTCACCTCAGCCTGCAACTTCGCCACTTTGTAACGTCGAATCGTGGTCAAAACGAACCACACGATCCACGCTAGAAAGGAGAAGAGCATGGGGAAGACAATCAGATCTTCTTGCATAAAGCTCCTTCCGACCCAAAACGAGTCTGGCCAGCATTGGTCATCAATAGATATAACGTTCAAGATGAGGCTTGGTTAACAGGAAATCTGAATGCAACATTCTGAATAGAACATTAAAGATCGCTTTTTCCTAACCGGGATTGAGAATGCGACGATGGCTGCAAGATCGCGACTCGCTGTGTTATATTCGTCTTCGGTATTCGCGTTCGCCCAAAGCGGAGATTCCCGGAAGCAGCTTCCCGGCTGCACCATGAGTCGTTTCCCAGCCCGCAAGGAGTGCGGAACACCAAGCAATAAAGCCATACCCGCAAGACGGGCGCGTAGCTCAATTGGCAGAGCAACTGACTCTTAATCAGTAGGTTGAAGGTTCGATTCCTTCCGCGCTCACCATCTTTAGGTCAAGTCAAAGACATATTGCCTGTTGCTCTACTTCCCTGCTCCGAGGCATCTCTTTTTTCGTGGTGACCAGCCTTGGTGACTACTTCTCAGTTGCCGAACGAATACCAGCCTCTACCGATCCCAGTCAATGAGCGCTCTAGCCTCGTTTCGACGGCTGCGTGCGAAACAAGTGATCCATCGATCTTGTAACAGTTCTTGCTTGAATTCCACTATGAGGTAGGTGGTTTATAGGTCCGACGAGGAGACGATTATGAACGGCACAGTGCAACAATGGAAATTGCGTTTGAAGATATGCTGGCGCACGGCAGGGGTCGCGCTGGCGTTATCGCTCCAACTTCTGGTGACGCTCATGGTGACGCCATCAGCCCAAGCTCAGACCTTGACCGTACTGCACAGTTTTAGCGGAAGGTACGGAATTTATCCTTACGAAGGGGTGACCCGGGACGCAAAAGGGAATCTGTACGGCACTACGATGTTCGGGGGTACGTCCGGGTTGGGAAACGTGTACAAGCTGAAAACGAACGGCAGGGAGGAAGTGTTGTACAGCTTCAAAGGCGGGACGGACGGGGCATATCCCGATACGGGTTTAATCCGCGATAGCGCAGGCAACCTCTACGGTACGACCCCTTCCGGGGGTGTGGGATGTCCGTTTCAATCGCCGACTGGCTGCGGGACGGTGTACAAGGTGGATGCCAGGGGCATGGAGAGCGTGCTGTATGCATTTACCGGGGGGACGGACGGCGCGGCGCCCGATGCAGGTCTGATTATGGACGCGCAGGGGAATCTCTACGGCTCCGCCAACAACGGTGGTGATCTATCTTGTGAATCTTTTGTGCCCGGATGCGGCGTGATTTTCAAGGTAGACAAGAGCGGCAATGAGACTGTGCTGCACAGCTTCACCGACTCACCGGACGGAGCCAACCCGCAAGGCCGTCTGCTTCGAGACGCAACCGGTAACTTATACGGGACCACGGCGTTAGGCGGCGCTTCCGGGAACGGAACGGTATTCAAGCTGGATACTAACGGAACGGAGACTGTACTCTACAGCTTCACCGGGACTGGCGGGGACGGCGCATTGCCCGTTGCAGGTTTGTCCCGCGACACGGCGGGCAACCTCTACGGCACAACCGAGGACGGTGGCACCTTCTATGGAACAGTATTCAAGTTGACAGAGGGCGGCGAAGAGACCGTGTTGCATGTCTTCGGGGCTGGCGCGGACGGGGCTTATCCCGACGCACGTGTAATTCTGGACGCCGCGGGCAACCTTTACGGCACTACTCCCGAGGGCGGCCCTCCTAACGAGGGAATCGTATTCAAGTTGGATTCAAGCGGGAATGAGACCGTGCTACATACCTTCACGGGGGGAGCGGACGGAGCGCAGCCGAACGACTCATTGCTCCCGGACGCCGCGGGCAACCTCTATGGCACGGCAGGCCAGGGAGGTCGGATCCACTGCAGCGGAAGGAAACGGGTGGGCTGCGGAGTAGTCTTCAAGCTTTCGCTCCAAACCCCTCAATGAGCGCTGTCCCGGTTACAGCAGTTGAGGGCTTCCATGGTTCGCCACACCGCTAAGGACGTGGAATAGCGCCCTATCACAAATTGAGCAGCCACCCCCAGAGGGGCGGCTGCTCATTCCCAACTAACTCCGCTACTGCGTTACCGTGAAGACTCCGGAGCTTGTGGCAACGCCGCCCGGAGTTGTTATCTGAATCTTGCCGGTTTTTGCGCCGGTCGGAACCGTGGCCGTGATCTGAGTATCGGAATCAACCGAGAACGTGGTCGCTTTCACTCCCCCGAACGTGACTTTGGTTGCACCCGTGAAGCTGGTGCCGGTAATCGTCACCGGGGTTCCAACTGACCCACTGGTCGGGTTGAAACTCAGGATCGCGGGCGTGACCCGGAATATTTTATTGCTGGTTAGTGTTCCTCCGGGCGTAGTTACGGTCACAGAGCCTGTCGTCGCGCTGGCTGGAACCAATGCCGTCAGATAGGTGTCAGAAACCACCGTGAAGGTTGCCGCGACCCCATGGAACGAGACCTTGGTCGCCCCGGTGAAGCCTTGGCCGAGGATTTCGATGGTCTTCCCGACTTTGCCCTCGAATAGGGGACCCACGAAACTGACGAACGGGCCGAGCTTCATGCCGAGGCTATATAGCACGCCGCAAAAACACAGCTTCCCGCTGCCGCCACCGTCAGTGTCTCCGTAGAGAGTGCCGTTGGTGTGCTGGAACAGCGAGACCTGTGGATTTGCGCCCGGAAAATTGCCAGTGGTGTTCGTAAGGTTGAGGAGGACCTTGTACTTGCCGGTGGAGGTGATCTGGAAAAGCACTCCGGACGAAAAATTGCTTCCAGCTGCACCATAGAACTTGCCATCGGTCGCCTGTACCAAACCAGCGAGCGGATGAAGTCCCAGCCCGTCGTCCTCACTAAAACTGCGGAGAATAGTGAGGGCTCCTGCCGGGGTCATCTTGTAAATAGAACCGAAACCGTTCGCTCCCCCCGCTTCGGTTGTTCCGTAAAAATTCCCGTCAGTGGCTTGAATGATCGTACCCTTGGGACTTTGCCCGTCTGGTGTGCCGCCGAAGCTGTAGAGTACGGTCAGTTTGCCTCCCGGCGTGATCTTGAACACTCCGCCGAATTTCTTTGCTCCGCCGCCTAACGCTGTGCCGTAAAAGTTGCCGTCGGCTCCTAATGTCACGGCCTGGGGATACGCAAGACCGCTGGTGCCAGGAAACGTGTAGATTTCTGTCAGCTTCCCCGACGGGGTGATTCTGTAAACAGTACCGAACACCTCCCCGCCACCGTCACTCGTGGTGCCGTAGTAGTTCCCGTCCAGGCCTTGGATCGGGGCAGTGTAGGCACAGCAGTTGAAGCCGCCAAAGCTGTACAGTGTAGTGATTTTCCCGCTGCTAGTGACCTTGAACACGGTTCCAGCGCCGGAGCTCCCGCCCTCATAAGTCGTGCCGTAGAAGTTGCCGTCGGTGCCCAGCGTCAGACCGCTGTAAGGGAAAACACCATCGGTGCCTTTGCCATCGAAGCTCCAGGTTGTAACCTTCCCTGCGAGGGTGAGTTGAAAGGCGGTACCGAAGGCCGCTGTTCCCCCGCGCCTGCGTAGTGCTATACAAGTTGCCATCGCGTCCCTGGGCGAAAAGGCCAACCCAAGCAGGATTTGCAGGGTCTCCACTGCTGCTTCCCAGGTTGTACAGGTCGGTATACTTCTGCGCGTGTAAAGTCGTAGCACTCGCGGTGACGATGGCAATTACGACCGCGAGAACTTGTATTCTTGTGACATGGGTGTTCTTCAAGTGATCCTCCTGAAACTATGGACGAGCGCTTCTTCAGCCAGCATTCCTGCGGCAGCAGGCGCTTTCTGGATCTTCTATTTCCGCGCGGCTGGCTCACTTGCGGTGAGCCTCTACTACACATTACGCAAACACTCAGAAAAAACCGTCTTGCTCACAGGAAATATTTAAGATGCAGACAGACTCAAGGGGCCAGCGCGGCTAAGCGCTGTAGGGGAGGCGACTGAGCGTCCCGATTCTCCTCCAGGCTAGACCGCCGGTCAAGGACAAAACGATTCTGCGCCCAGAGCCTCATCTCGGCAGAGGCTTGCCAGACGTGAGTCTGCAAACAATTGGCATCTTGACTCATTCGAAGGAAACGAACGAGAGCGCTCTCGTCGCTCTTTCTGACATCTGGCACAACCCCCAGAGCCCAGAAGTCATCCCATGGAGGCCGTTTCGTCCCAGGAGCCTGCCATGATTCCTTTTAGCCCGGCGCAACTCCAGCATGAGCTCATCAAACTGATGGTTGAACAAGTAGACAGTCTGAAGAGGCAGACCTTCGGGGGAGAGAGCGAAGACGAACTAGCTAAATACGAGTGCCGGCAGGATCGGATTCGGGTTCTCTTTGATGAACTCCATCTAGATCCGAGCCGCAAAGCCTCGACGAGCAATTGACAGTCGCGACCACTGGTCGGTCCTCATCCCACCTCGAGGTGCGAGAAACGCTATCTGTGCTTACTCCGATTCTCACAGCGGCTTCGCTATGATCGGCGTCAAAGCAGCTGTGGGAACTTTTAGTTTTCCATGAGGTTCGTTCTTAGCCTCGCTCTTGGAAAACAGCTTGGCCGTTAACAGCATCGCCACAAATGTCACAGTCAATAGCGCGATTTGTCGCCACCCGTTCAGCATCGACGCATTGCCCATGATCGTAAGACCCGCAAAACAAAACAAAAGGTGGACGCAAAAGACTTGCAAGGAAGACTGACCTAAGAGAACCAGAGGCCGAATCGCTGCTCGCTTTGTTACCGGTTGCGAGACTATTAGCAACGCGGCTACAGCCGCAAAATCGAGTAAGCGAACCAAGCCGAGGTGCCACTTGTCGAAGAGAAATTCGAACATACCCAGTGCTAAACCATGCGATACCTTCCCCCGAATCATGAAACAACATGCAGAGATCGCCACCGCCGGAACAATCGCTCGCGTGGCCCATGTTTCAATCGGCAGATTTCCCTGGGCCCAAAGCACGCCGAGCCAAATACCGACGAACCAAAGAAATTGCCAAGCCCACAGATCGAACGACCCCATCTCGTTGATTGGAATTCGGGTAGGTATGTATTGCATCATGAATGTGTGTTCAGCGCTGCGAAAGCCGCATTGGGCCAGCACCCAGAAAGCAATGCTCGTCCACAAAACCGGCTTCCATCCAATTCTGCTCGCCACCGGAATCGCCACGGAGGTGAACGCCAGAAAGATTATGTACATGGGCAAGATATCGAGTAGCGGCGGTCGATAGATGAGCAAGACGGCCTCCGTGATGGCCTGCCTAGCGCCGACTGCGAAGTAGAAGTCCAGGAGATTGTGGAGCCCTGGCCGATCGCCATGCGACGCGATGGGAACCGCGACCAGGAAGGCAAATGCGAGCAATAGCGCGTGGTAACCGTATAAGCGGAAGGTCCGTCCCCACAACTTCAGTAGCATCGTTCGAAAGCCATCATGCTCCGCGAGACGGTAGTAAATCCGTCCCGTGAACAGTGCCGACAAAAAGATGAAACCCTCGGCCGCTCCCACGAAACCAAATGGCTGATTTACCCATGAACTGGCGGACGTCGGCAGATGCGTCAATGCGATCCACACGAGCATCAACCCTCGCATGGCATCGAGTTCGAGTCGGCGACCTGCGCTCACCGAACTTAGACGCTAATTCATAGCCAACCGTCACTCGAATTCGACACTCGAATACAAAAGCTATGTAGCTGCTAAGGTTTTACAATGCGGAGGGTATCTGTGGCCGTGTTTTCGAGAATATCGCTTGCTGTTATGTTTCTCAGTCTACTGATTCCGGTCTCAGCTGACGCAAGGAAACATGAAACCGGATTTCTCGATCGCACCATTTCCCTTCAAGGGGTTACTTACAAGTATCAGGTCTTCCTTCCCGAAAATTGGACACCTCACGAAAAATGGCCCGTGATACTTGCTCTTCACGGTGCCGGAGAACGTGGTGACGACGGATTGCTGCAGACCGACGTCGGTATCGGCACCGCACTTCGCACCAACCGCAGCGCGATTCGGGCAATCGTAGTCATGCCGCAATGTCCGAAAAATCTTTGGTGGATGCTTCCGCCCATGGATGACCTGGCAATGGCGGCCTTAGACGAAGCGACCAAAGAGTTCCACGGAGATGTCAATCACACTTACCTCACCGGATTGTCCATGGGAGGGTTTGGCGCGTGGCATCTCGCCGAAACATATCCTGGTCGGTTCGCAGCCCTGGTGGTGATTTGCGGCGGTATCCGTCCGCCCATTGCGGCGCAGAACGTTTACCCTGACCTCGCAAGGTTGACGCCACCGGACTCGCCTAAAAGCTACTCAACTGCTGCCGCTCGAATCGGGAAGGTACCCGTCTGGATCTTTCATGGTGCAGACGACGATATTGTTCCAGTCAGCGAATCCCGGCGGATGAACGCGGCTATGAAAGAGATCGGCGCCGAAGTCCGCTATACCGAATATCCGGGCACCGGACACGCGTCCTGGAACAAAGCGTACGACGAACCTAAGCTGTTTCCGTGGCTCTTTTCCAAGTCACTCTCATCAACCTCGCAATAGTGCACCCGCCACCAGCAACTCGCACCGCAGACAATGGCGTGATCGAGACTGCGGTGACCTGCCGCGTTACGCTTCTTCGGCTTTCTTGTCAGGGGGTGGATCAGGATCCAAGATGTCGGTGAACATCAAAGCTGCCCAGGGAATGCCATTTTGTACCGGCCCACCTGCGACCGGTGTGAGGTCGACCAAATTAGGATCGGCATGAACCTCAACCACGTCGAACACCCCTTCCTGCCCGACGGCGCCCACGCGATCGCCCTTCTTCGGAGTACGGAATGGCTGGTTGTCCATGTTTATGATTTCCTGGGCTTCGCTGATGCGCTAAGACAATTCTATTCGAGACGCGCAAGACCACACGAACTTAGAGCACCCTCGAACAGATTCTCTGACCGTCTCGCGCAATTCAAGCTGGGATCGAACCTCTGATGCGATTCACGCATCTTGAGATTCCAGTAAATGCAGTTAGGATGCGAGAATGGCGATTCTCGTTGCCGAATCAGCAGGCGCCCCAGTAATTTCAGTGCCGACACGGCAACTACTCAAAGCCAAGGAGCCACGGAAGAACCACAAGGCGGAAGATCGCAAATGCGGTGGCGACTAATATCAAAGCGCCTACCAGAGGGAAGAGCAGGCTGTGTAGCATCGTTCACTCTCCAGAGTCGTTCAAAGAGTAGCCAGTGGCGACGAAGGTGGCAATCCGGTAAATACAGTAGTCCGGGCCGATATCAATGCCACTCTGCAAATCGTGACTCAGGCTTCCGAAACCGAACCTTCTCCAGGCACGGTATCGCAATCCCGCAGGAAGAACACGTGCCCCTGTTGGCAAACAAACGCAGAGACCGACTCATTGGTTGCCAGGGGTTCGCCACCGACCTTGGCGCTGAACTGAACTTTCCCCGTAAGTAGCTTCACTTCGGAACCGGCGCAGAATGGGCAGACAATGGGACGCAAGGGATACCCGCATAGAAACCGTGCTGACTCCGGTACGATAGTGCCGCGCATGTCTACCCTCTTGTCTGGAACGAGTTGGTCAGGGGCGGGTGGTAGGCTCGGGAACGAAGCAATCCCCATAAATCGCTCCGAGCGTTCCACTTCCGACACATGCATTCTCTTGTGTGATACGCAAGTCGGGTATCCGCAGGACCATGTAGTTTCTGATTCTAGTTCGGTTATGGTCAGTCCCAGATAAGAAGGCGGTTATGCAGCTCTGTCTGAGCCCATAACCGCCGTCACCGCTTCGTTATCAGGATATGATCATGCCACTCTACCCTCTCCACCAAGTCACACCAATCCAGTGGATGCTGTATCAGATTGTGCTATGGACTGGTATCTCCTCAGGTTTATTTGGCTAAATTCAAGGGTGCGAGGTCGGCAGGATGAGTGCCTCCCCATGACGAAAAAAAGGGAGCCGGTTTCCCGGCTCCCAGAAGAGATTTGTCTGTTCGATCCAGCTAGAAGGTGAACTTCAACCCCAAGCGGATAGAACGGGCAATTTGGAAGAACAACGGTGTCTTGTACAGGCTATCCAAGGTTTGCGGGCCACTTCCGCCAAGGATGCTCTGGTTCTGGGCTGGCGAGTTCAGCACCTCAGACAGGCTATACGGTCTCATGGCATTGGCATAGAAGGCTACGCCATTGCCGATGAAAGTACCGTTCGGCGCCCCGAAAGTGAAGCCACTTTGGGTGTCGATTTGTTCAGTGTAGGCAGTCACAGAGTGCTGGTTAAACAGATTGGCGAAGGTGGCCGTGAAACTCAAGACCTTCTGTTCGCTAATCTTGTAATTCTGTTGCAAGTTGAAGTCACTCTGCATGTACCACGGAGTGCGGAAAGTCGTCGGATTCCCGACTGAAATGGCTCCAGTCGTGGGATCCTGGGTCACATCGACCCACTTACCGCGATTCACCACGTCCACGGGCCATCCAGTACCGCCGTAGCCTATGTCGGTGTAAGTCGTCACCGGAGATCCCTGATAGAAATACTGGAAGATCCCGGCATCGGTAGTCAGCTTGTTGGAGAATTTGCCCCAGGGCATTTCGTAATAAGCATAGCCCTTGAAGGTGTTCGGACGATCGGTCGGCAACAGTCCGCTGGATGAACCACCGTTGTCATTCCACGAGAAGTACGGCTCGTCGAACGCACGGCTGTTGTTGGGTGAGTTTCGGCCACCGAAGTTTCCGTCGGAAATATCGGTGCTGGTCAGACCGGTGTAGTTGCCGCGCAGCTTGCTGTAGGTGTAGGAGAACATCCCAAACCAGTGGTCGCTGTGCGCCTTGTTGATTCGGAACTCCACACCGTCATAGCTGCGGGCGGCGGGGATGGTGTTATTCGGTGGCACGAGCCCAGTCGATGATGCGCAAGCCTGGTTTGCCTGAGCGCCGTAGATGAAATTGCAGAACCCGCTGAATGTACGGTTCTCACCCTGACCTGGATTAACGATCACGAAAGTCTCGCTGCCACTGACGTCGTTGAAAATCGACGAGTCTTCGATCACGTGATCCAGACGGCGGCGATCCCAGCGCGCTTCAAAGGAAAGCGTTTTGGAAATCTGGTAATCGACACCGAACACGGATTCATGCTGCCGGTAAGGCTTCAGCCCCGGCGCCACGCCTTCTTGCGTCAGACTGCAAGTCGAGCAGGTCGTCGGGAAGAGCCGGTAGTTCTGATTTTCCAGGAAGGTCAACCCTGCCGGTGTGCTGCCACCCGCAAAGTTCGCTTGGCTGGATGCGTCAGGCCCGATGCAGTCACGACCGGCCGCATTGAAGGCAGGGCTGATAGCGCTCAGGTTAGAAGTATTCAAAGCGTAGAAGCACTGTTGCCAGTACTGGCCGCCGAACGAACTGATGGCCACGTTCAGCTTCATGATGTCGTAGAAGGCACCATAGCTGCCGAACACTTTCATCTTGCCATCACGGAAGACGTCCCAAGCTGCGCCGATACGGGGAGCAACTTTATCAGTCCAGGAGAAGTCAATCGGACGAGACGGCACGCCCGGTCCAGTTCCTCCCTCACCCGGCAAGTATTCCTTGTCAAAGCGAATGCCTGCGTTGATGGTTATTCCGCGACCCAAAGTCCAGGCATCCTGGGCGAACAGGCCGTGATTGAAGCTGGTGACCTTGCCCGCGGTGCCGAAATCATAAATCGAGAGATAACCGTAGAGGCCCTGGCAGGCGCGTTAGCACCACCCGGGATGTTTTCCGCAGCGATGACTGCGGCGCAATTGTTTTTGCCTGTCTGGGTTACCGGGTGATAAGCCGTCGCGTTTCCGTTAAACCCCGGGAACATCTGAACATAGGGCTGGTTGTATTTTTGATCGATGTCGTTGGACAGTCGATTGAGCTGGTAGCCGAACTTGAAGTTGTGGGTTCCCTTCCATCCGCTCTTGAACCAGGCCAGATCTGCGTCGTACTGGATGGCCTTGTTCGCATTGCGGGCAGTGGTAAACGGGTTGTTGGCGGCGTTGAAGTACCCAAGCGATTGTTGCAGGGAGGCCGGCAGCGGGTTGCCCAAAGCGTCGGTGCCACCGAGAGAGCTGATGGCGAACCAGTTAAGAGTGACGCCATCGGTCGGCAAACCGAAGTCGTGATAGTTCTGGAAGTAATAGCCCAACCGCGTGGTAGCCACGATGTGGGGTGTCAGAGTTATGTCAGCACCAAAGTTGCTGGTTGTGTTCGGCGCCGCATAACCAATGCTGTGAGCATAGACGAAGGTGGGAATCCCGTTGCTTATGCAGGGCGTGGGTGCCGAGCCAAAACATCCGGTGGCAGGATTGAAGTAATTCTGAACCGAGTCTGGCCGTGGCAGAACTGGTCCGCCCGTCTGGCGCTGGAACTGATACAGCCATGAGCCGAAGACGCGGATCTTCTGCGACACGCTGGCATCAATGCGAGCAGTGGTGTAGTAAGTCTGCACGTTCTGACTGAAAAACTGCGTTCCACCGTTGGTGGGGCCGTAGTTCATATGCTGCTCGGTGTCATTCCATTCGGGATTGAAGCCGAGGAAGAAGAACATGCGGTCTTTGAGGATAGGGCCACCAACCGTAAAGCCCGGGAATACGTCGCTGGTCTTCGGTCGAGTTGGCTGATAGTTCTGGTAAGGAGGATCGATCAGCCCCCACGAAGTAGGCGTGCCGCGTGGAGCTTGCGTCATAACGGCCGCGGGAATTCGGCGAACCATCCATGGCTTGGTTTTCAAACTGCATGAATACGGAGCCGTGGTAGTCGTTGCTACCTTTCTTCATTACGACGTTGACGACGCCACCGAGCGCACCGCCGTGCTCGGCTTCAATGCCCGAGCTCTTGATCTGCACTTCCTGAATGAAGTCAAACGGAACGTTGGTGTGCGAGTAGCCGCCGGCCAAATCTGCCGTTTCCTGGCCTTCGACCAGGTACGAGTTCTCTGAGTCGGAGCCGCCGGCCACCGAGAAGCCGTGGTCGCCGCCGTTGCTTTCGTTACCCGGCGAACCGCCGCCGCTGCCGTTGCTCAAAATCGTGCTTCCCGCCAAAGGTTCGTTGCGAGCGGAAGGCGCAAACTGAATTACCGACTGGAAGGAACGCCCGTGCGGAACGTCCTGCACGACGTCCTGGGTAATGTTGGTCTGTGTGACGTTGGTGGTTACGTCGATCGCAGGCGCTGCGCCCGTGACTTCGACGACGGTTTCACTGGCGCCGACTTGCAGCGCAAAATCAACCGTCGGAAGGTGACCGACTTCGAGAACCAGGCCTTCACGCTTAAGGATGGTGAAACCCTGCGCCGACACCGTCACGGTGTAGGTGCCGGGCGGAATGTTGGCGAAGCGATAGTAGCCGCTGCCATCGGTGTCCGCGGTCTTATTACCTGTCAGTGAAGCGCCGGTTACGACCACGTGAGCATTTGCCACGACGGCTCCGGTGGAATCCTTCACTGTGCCTTGCAAACCAGCTGTGGTTTCCTGGCCAAAAACGCTGGCCACCAACAGCAAGGCTACAAGGGCCTGTATCACGATGCTCAAATTACGAGCTTTGATCATCTAAGCCTCCTGAAACAATGGTGTGTTGCGGGTTGGCGTCTGGGTTGACACAACATACATATACAAATTGTTGTGTAACTCAATTGCAATCAACAGTTTGCAATCACATGGCCACGTCTGGGATGGCTTAGACTGTGGGTTCAGTCAGTGTTTAGTCGTGAGTTGGGGTTAGTGATGGGCCAGAATTACAGAAAAACGCTTCCGGATTACGTAGATCACTCCATAAAAATGGAGAGGCAGTCAGCACAACACACTAACAAATGTGTAACTTACACACACTGTGTAGGTGCACCCTGATAGGTTGTCCCATAAAATTTCCAGCGGGATCAAACTGGGTGGGGAACGAGCCCACGCCCATTTCCGGCGCTCCTCCCTATGTACTTCCTCTCAAAAGAGGTATGATTGCGCTGTTTTCGCGGGCTGAATGCTACCCCGCTTTGTACCACCCCATTGAGTGAGATTCGGCAAGGAGTTCGTGATGCGATCCAATAGATTTCCTGTCAGCTTGACTGCGGCTCTGGCTATTTTGTTTGCGATGTCCTTCGCGACTACGGTTGCAGCCGCTCCTACCGAGACCATCTTGTACAAGTTCAGTGGCACGGATGGAAATTCACCGCACTCAACTCTGATCTTCGACACGGCGGGCAACCTCTACGGAACAACCGAATTGGGCGGCCTTTATGATGGCGGAACCGTATTCGAATTGACTCCGGGCACGGGCGGGGTTTGGACTCAGAAGGTGCTGTACAGCTTCCACAAATACGGCAACGGCGGGCGCTATCCCGAAGGATCTCTAGTCTTCGATACGGCAGGGAATCTCTACGGCACAACGCAACAGGGTGGACCGAATAACGCCGGCACGGTGTTCGAGTTGACACCCGGCACAGGCGGAATTTGGACGGAGACGACACTGCACCGCTTCAACATTAAGGATGGATACAGTCCCTGGGCAGCCCTCATCTTCGATAAGTCCGGCAATCTGTTCGGTACGACAGAATACGGCGGCAATCATAATAACGGCGTGATCTTTGAATTGAGTCCGAAGAGTGGCGGCGGGTGGAGCGAGAAGTTGCTGCACACCTTTAATCACCCTCACTCGCATTCCCCGGACGGAGCTCAACCCATGGCGGATCTGATGTTCGATGCGCTCGGCAATCTCTACACGACGACATTTGGGGGTGGACCTGGTCCGGTTGGTACCGTAGTAGAGCTCACACCTCATCCCGGCGCAAATTGGACGGAGGCGGTAATCGACAGTTTCGGCGGACTCCATACCGCGCGCAATCCCACAGCCGGTCTGGTAAGCGATGCGACCGGCAATCTATACGGCACGACCAAAGGCGGAGGAGGACACTGCAATTGCGGCACGGTGTTTGAGCTCACCCCCCAGTCGGGAGGCGGCTGGGCGGAGACTAGGTTGTTCGCCTTTGGCAACACCAGCGGGGCCGAACCCACTGCAAGTCTGATTTTCGATGCAAACGGTAATCTCTACGGCACGGCGACGGGGTCCGGCGCGTACCAGCAGGGCACAGTTTTCGAGTTGATGCCTGCCGCTGGCGGAACCTGGGCGGAGACGGTACTCCACGATTTCAAAAACGACGGCACGGATGGGAATCAGCCCCGTGGCGGATTGGTTTTCGATCGTCGGGCAATCTTTACGGGACGACGGGCTATGGCGGAAATACGGCCTGCCAGCTGGGATGCGGCACGATCTTCAAGATTACTCCGTAACGATTTTCTGATCTTCCTTGACCACGTTGACTATCAGGTTCCAGTGCCGTTGAGACTAACGGTCTGTGGACTTGGATTGACATCGTCCTGTACCTGCAGCTGCGCCGACCGCGTGCCTGTTTGTGTGGGTGTGAAGGTCACCTGGATCGTGCACTGACTGCCCTGACGCCAGGCTGTTGCCACAATTGTTGGTTTGCGAGAAATCGCTCGGATTGGCCCCGCGATGTTGATCTGAGAAATGTTCAGCGTCGTTTGGCCTTGGTTGCTCAATGTGACGGGCACGGGATTGCTCGATGTTCCCACCTTCTGGCTTCCGAAGTTTATTCCGATGGGGACAGCGTGATCAGAGTTCCTTCGCCAGACAAAGCTACCGTCTGGGGGCTGTCAGGCGCATTGTCGTTGACCGACAAGGTGCCATTGGCTTGGCCGATGGCAGTCGGTAGAAACGTAATTTGGATCTTGCAACTCTGCCCTGCCGATAGCGTGGACGGGCAGTTTTCGTTTGCTGGAAAGGCTGAGCAGTGAAAGTGTTGGAGATGGTTATGTCCACGGTGCCAGTGTTGGTCAGAGTGGCCGTCTTAGCGGCCACTCGTAGTGTTCAAGATTTGCTTACCGAGATGGAGACTCGCGGGGAGCAACGACACACTCGTGTTAGCTACTCCCGTGCCGGTCAAGGTCACGGACTGCGGACTACCAAGCCCCTTGTAAGCCGCGCTCAGCGAAGCCGACTTGTCGCCGCCGCTTGTCGGCGCAAATACAATCTGTATCTGGCAACTCCCACCCACGGGAATACTGGACCGACAATTATTCTGTTGGGAGAAATTCTGTGCGTCGGCTCCGTTGAGTGTAATTTGCACTCCTGTGAGAGGCACTGAATCAACATTCATGAAGGTAGACGTTTGGGGAGCGCTCTTGGTTCCCACACCTTGTTGGCCAAACGCCAGGCTGCCAGGAGCCAAGCTGGCAGGCACTTGCCAGAACAATCCGCTCGAACTCACGAGGTCAAGGCGTCCGTCATGGTTAAAATCGCTCAGCCCCACAATTCCATTCAGGCCGAATCCGGAGGAAATCGCCGACTGGAAGGTACCGTCACCGTTACCCAACAACGTTGTAGCATTCTGTCCCCGAGAAAACAAGATCGAGTTTGCCATCGCCGTTGAAGTCCCCGACGGCGATTGGGAAACCGCTAGCCCCGCCCCCCGTAGAAGTCACCGTCATAATTCCGTGACCGTCATCTAATAAAACAGCCCCAGTGTCAGTGACTAGATCCAAGTGGCCATCCCCGTTTAGATCGGCGGTCACGAGGTTCGATCCCGCAACGACTGTCTTCTCGGCACGTCCAAAGCGGCGATTGCCATTGTTGAGTTCGATGGAAAGGTGTTGCGGATACCCGAAGTACGCAACATCGAGAAGTCCGTCACCATTAAAGTCCCCGAGGCAGGGAAACCCAAACCCTGAAGCGACCCTCAACCCTATTTGCGCGCCGAACCGGAATGTGCCGTCGCCGTTGCCGAAGAGCGGTTGCACACTAGAATATCTCGAATCACCCGTGACTATTACCAGATCGAGATTTCCGTCGCCGTCCAGGTCTGCGACCGGGAAGGCCTCAGCAGTTGGCAGGACAACACTCCCAAGACTCAGATTCGGACCCAAAGTAAACTTTCCCGTGCCATCCCCAAACAGAGTGGTCATTTGCCAGGAACCGTTTTGACTTAAAAATAGCGAGCAGGTCAAGGTTATGGTCGCCGTTAAAATCTCCCACCATGGCTGGGCCGACGATCAATCCGGTATAACCGCCAAATATGGTCTTGATCGGAGGCTGGAACTGGACATTTCCCTTGCTCAGATAAACGTCGGCTTCGAGTGTCGTTCCCCTCGTCGCATACACATTCACGACATCGAGCTTGGCGTCATTGTTAAAGTCTCCGAGGACAAGAGGGCCGAGCGCGCCCGTGACCGGAAAATTCGGATTTTGCGCGAAAGCCACGCTCGGCGACGGCGTGCGCGTCGGGAAGAAAGCGACTCTGGAAGTTTCGTTGTGGCTATCCACATTCACCACGGCCACGCGTGCAGTTCCTAGATTCGCAACATCCGAAGCCGTGATGCTGGCCTGGAGGCGAGTCTTGGAAAGTACCGTGGTCGGACGCGACGACTCGTTCCAGCTCACAACGGCAGTAGGCGCGAAGCCAGATCCGTTCACAGTCAGCGTGAATGCGCCGCTGCCTGGTGCGGCCGACGCCGGGACCAGAGGCTGGTTGATAAAAGGCACAGGATTGGATTGGGCAGCCAATCCGCAGCTGATCCAGAGCAAGCAGGCACAAACCCGCGTGAGTTGTTTCATGGGAACTCCTTATTCCGGGGACCAAGGCTAGCAGGGGAGACTGCCTTTTTAGACGAAAAACATTGTACACCCCGCCCAGAGATGCAGTGCTGAATAGGACTGGAGCACTGAAAGAGCGCCACTGAAGCCTCCGTAGCGATTGTTTCCCTCTTGACGAAGACGCCTAAGAGCTTCGCAGCGGGAGTTGGACTACGGCTTCACATCCTTTTCCCGACGTCCGATTCGCCAGCGAGACACTTCCTCCGTGGGCTTCCGCGATTTGACGGCACAAGGCAAGACCAATCCCCGAGCCGCCGGGTTTCGTAGTGAAGAATGGGACGAAAAGATTGCCCGGATTTGCAATGCCGGGACCATCGTCCTGGACGAACAGCTGCAGCAAATTTCCGTTCTTACTCCACCCGACGCGAACTCCTCCCTTGGTTTCTAAAGCGGCGTCTACGGCATTGCGAATCAGGTTGATCAGCAGTTGTTGCAATTGATCGGGGTCGGCGTCCAGCGTTACTTCTGGTCCCGGCTCAATCTCAACGGTGACGCGTCTTTCCAACCCAGCAGCAGTCTTAACCAGAGTGTTGAGATCGACCGGGCGCGCTTCGGGCTTGGGCAGGCGCGTCAGGCGGGAGTAGTCGCGCATGAAGCGGCTTAAAGCGTCCGAGCGATCGGCGATCACGCGCAGGCCGCGGCGTAAATCGTCCTCCCAATCGGCAGCGCGAACCTCGCGCCGCATGATGTCTTCCAGACTGCCTGCGATGGAGCAAATTGGAGCCAGAGAATTGTTCAACTCGTGGCCGAGGACGCGAACCAGGCGCTGCCAGGCTTGCCGCTCTTCCTCTCGCAAAGCGCGGCTGAGGTCGGCGATCACGACCATGTAGTGGGGCTTGCCTCCCTGGCGGAACACCGAGCGGCGGACGCCCCAGCGGCCCGATTGACCGGGGAAACTTTTTTCCAGGGTGCGCGCCGATTCTCCTTCGAGACAATCCAGCAGGTCCAATTCCTCGGCGCTCTTTCCGATCAAGCGTTCGGCATTTTGCGCCATAACGCGTTCCCCGGCACGGTTTACCAAGCGTAGTTGGCGGTCTCCATCAAACGCGAACACCGCGACGTCGATTTCCGTCATCACGGTGGTGAGCAAGGCGCTGGCTTCCATGGCGCCGAGCCGCTGCTCGCGCAGCATCTCCGAAAGCGTGTTCACCTCGATCATGAGTTCGCCCAGGGCGTCTCCCATCTGCGCGCCGCGCACCCGGAACGAGAAATCGCCCTCTCGCAACGCGGACTGCATGTTGGAAAGAGTTTGCAGGGGCCGAACTACCGCGGACCGCAGAGCGAAAGCAAAACTCAGCCAGACAATGACGACGAGGAAAGTCAGACTCCAGTCGGTGCTGCGTTCATGGTTGCCGGTCCAGAGCAGGACAAGCGCCAGGACCACTCCAGCGCCGCCCGCAGCCAGGGTCAGCAGCAGAATTCGATTGTCATGACTCAGGTGACGTTTGGACTTACGCAGAGGCTGGATTCGCGGCTCAGGCCGAGGCGTGGCTCCGGCCTCGATTGCATTGCGGGGATCATTAGCTGCTTCCGATTCCATATTTCTGAAGCCGCCTATAAAGCGCGCTTCGGCTTAGACCTAGCGCGTCGGCCGCCTGGCTGATATTTCCACTATAGCGGTCGATGGCCTTGCGGATGAGCAAAGATTCAACCTCTTCCAGGCTGAGGTCTTCCATCCGCTGCGTATTCTCGCGCGGATGCCGCAGGCTCAAGTCGCTGATGCGTACTAAATCTCCGGCCGACAGCAGCACCGCACGCTCGACTGCGTGATCCAGTTCGCGCACGTTCCCAGGCCAAGAATACTCCAACATGCCTTGCATGGCGGATGGATCCAAAGTTTTTGCCGGCTTGCGATAGCGTTCTGCGTAGCGGCTCAGAAAATACATGGCAAGCAGAGGAATGTCTTGCCGCCGTTCACGCAACGGCGGAATGTGAACTTCGACGGTATTCAAGCGGAATAAGAGATCCTGCCGGAATCGCCCGGCCGTTACTTCTTGATTCAGATCTGCGTTGGTCGCGGAGATAATTCGCACGTCCACGCGGCGAGTCTGCGACGAGCCGACGCGCTCCATTTCTCCGCTTTCCAAAACACGCAGCAGCTTGGCTTGCTGCGACATCGGAATATTTGCGATTTCATCCAGGAACAGCGTGCCTCCGTGGGCCAACTCGAAGCGACCGATGCGATCGGTGCGGGCGTCGGTGAAGGCTCCTTTGACGTGGCCGAATAGTTCGCTCTCAAAAATTCCTTCCGCCAGTCCGCCAGTGTTCACCGCAACTAAGGGGCGATTCGCTCGATTGGAGAGTGCATGCAGAGTGCGTGCGACGACTTCTTTGCCGCTGCCGTGTTCTCCCGTGATGAGGACATTGGCGTCGGAGGGGCCGACGTTAGTGATCAGCCGCAGAACTGGCTGCATGGCATCGGAATTCGCAATGAACTTCGGCAGACCGTCCGCGCGCAAGATGCGATTCTCCGCTTCCAGGCGTTGGGTGCGCCGCAACGCTCCACTCAACTCGACTTGCGTGCGCAAGACCGCGAGCAGGCGGGCGTTCTCCCAAGGCTTCTGGATGAAGTCACGCGCTCCCCGGCGCATAGCTTCGACGGCCACCTCCACGCTGCCCCATGCGGTCATCACGATGACCGGTAAAGTGCTGTCGTTGGCTTGAATCCGCGAGAGCAGATCTAAACCTTCCTGGCCCGATGTTGTATCGCGTGTGTAGTTCAGGTCGATGAGCACGGCATCGAATTCGTGGGACTCGAGCGCGTCGAGCACGCCCGCCGGCGAAGTGACGGCCTCAATCACAAAGCCTTCCGGCTTCAACAGCAGGCGCAGGGCTTCGAGGACGTCGCGCTGGTCGTCGGCGATCAGCAGCCTCGCTGCTATTTTCGAGCTGGTAGGCATCGTCTTAGAGGATACCGCGATGGTGCTCATATAGTCTTGCTCCGTACGCTGACACAGTCCGGGAGACGCAGCAAGCTGCGTCTCCCGCTGAGGCGCTTTCAATTCGGCTGCGAACTAATTGTTCTGCGGCCGAGGTTGTTCAGACGTGACCTCTGCTCGAGGAGCCACGCCGGGGAAGTGTGGCAACTGCTGCACCTCGCCTCGCACCGCTTCCTCGATTTCGATGCCCGTATGCGCGAGGGTGAGGCCGGTAGCACGATCCAACTCCACTCGCGACTTCGAGTACGTCGACATCGCCGCCACAAAGGTTGACTGGGCTTGCGCCAAGTCGCGGTCTGCCTGCAGCACAAGATTGCTGGTGGAGGCGCCCAGAGCTTTCTTTTTCTGCTCGATGTCGAAGGTCTGCTGCGCCAGGTCGCGGGCTTTCCGCGCCGAATCCACCAGCGCTCGGTTCTGGAGAAGCGCGAACTGCGCGTTCCTCACTTCGATGCCGATCTGATTCTGCAATTGCTGCATGTGCAACTGAGCCTGACGGTACTCCAATTGGGAGCGGATCTGATCGGCTTGCGCAGCGCGGTTCCGCAAGGGAATGGTGATGTTCAGTCCGACCGCATAGTCGGGCGCATTGTTCTTGAATAGGGCGGTAAAAGCATCGCCGTATCCGGTCGGCGGAGAAAATGCCAGCTTGATTAAAGCCAAACGGAGTTTGATCTCCCGCCAAGCCATAAGCCCCATACCATGCCACCAGATCCACGACCGGCCGCATAGCATTCGTCGCCCCTTTGCGCGTGATATCGCGGTTGGTCAAGTCCATGCGCGCTTCGGCCAATTCAGGCCGGTGCTGCTGGGCATCCGCAATCAAGTCCTGCAGAGGAGTGACCGGCTCTTTTTCTGTGATGGTCATGCTGTCGGTTGGAATTACTTCGGCTGAGGCCAACACCGGATCGCTCAGGTCTCGCGTGATTGCGTTCTTCACCAGAAGTTCCTGAAGCTGCAATCCATTCTGCGAGAGCAACAGGTCCTGGTTCCGGGTGGATTCGTCGCTTTCCGCCTTCATCACTTCCATGGGAGCGATCGCGCCGATCTTCACCTGCTCGCGATCGTCGGACAAGGTTTTCTCCGCCACTTCCAGTGAGCGTTCTTTCACCTTCACATCCTCGTAGGCATTGACCAGATCCCAGTAGATGTTTTGGATTTGGGAGACGGTGGCGATCACCTGACCGCGGAATGCGACATCGGAGATCTCGCGGTTGTTGCGTGCGATGCGAACGAATCTGCAGGTTCGGGCCGAATCCAAAGCCGGAAAGCAGATGCTGACGCAGCGTCATGCGAAAAGCGCTGTCCACTTCAGGAGTAAGAAAGCTGAACAAACTGTTGGTGGCAATACGGTCGTTGCTAAAGCTGACGCTCAATAGGGTCCCTGTGCCGAAGCCCTGCGAGTAGCCAAAATTTGCGACCCCAGAGTTCTGGTGAAGGGGATTGACTCCGGACGAAACCAAGTTGGCTTGCGGGAATGTTGCGTGTTCGATATTCATTCCGGCGGTCACCAGAGGATCGAATGAATCGATGTTGCTGCCGACGCCGAGCGTGGACTGCACCAGGCCCGAAGCGCCACCACCAGCGCCGCCCGCGCCACCGGTTGTACCGCCAGCTCCCGCGCCGGGAGCGCCATTGCCAAAACCGCCGACGCCGCCTCCGGGAGTTCCCTGCACCAATCCCGTTGCCACGCCACGAACCGCCTGCCCGGACTTCGCGCGCATGATGTCCGTATCGGCGATCGAGAGATTAAACCGCGCGATGGCGAGGTCAAGATTGTTTTCCAGCGCCAGTGCGACAGCATCGCTCATCGACAGCCGAATCTTGCCGTCCTTCAGCAAGGTCTCGATGCGCGGCGCATTGCCAAAGCTGGGCGCTGGTACCTCATGAGCGAGGTAGGGCCCGAAGGGATTAGGAAAATGAGAACTCGGCTTCGAGTAGTCCACCAGATTCTGAGCAACGGCATTGCTGCCCACGAGAAGAATGGTCAAGGAAAGCGTTGCCATCACCCACAACATACTTTGATTCCAAACTGCACGGTTATTAGATCTAAGTTCGTTCATGACTCCCCTTTATCTATCTTGAATGCAAGATTTCATTCGTAGCGTAATGCCACCATCGGATCTACTTTTGTTGCCCGTCGCGCCGGGATCCAACAGGCTGCCAGCGTGACGAATGCGATCACTCCCGGAACACCCAGGAAAACTGTTGCGTCGGTAGGAACAACTCCGAACAGCAAACCGGACAGCAAGCGGGTTGCGGCAGCTGCCACGATCAAACCGATTCCGATGCCGATGGCGGACAGACGAAGTCCTTCGCCCATCAGCATCCGCAGAACATGTCCGGGCTTGGCTCCCAGAGCCATGCGCACGCCGATTTCTCTTGTCCGCTGGGTCACGAGGTAGGAAAGCACGCCGTAAACACCAACTGCGGAAAGCAACACTGCCAACAATGCGAACAGGCCGATTAACAGCGCGGGAAATCTGCGCAGAAACACCGAAGGTGAGTCCGCAATGATCTTGCGAATGGTGACCGCGGAACCAACCAAGATTTCAGGATCGAAGTTGGCGACTTCGGCGCGCACGGCGCCGGTAATGCTCGTAGGATCGGACGCGGCTCGCACCAGAAGCGTCACACCCGTATCGTTGGACTGAAAACTCGAACTGTAGAGTACGGGTGTGAGCGGCTGGTCAATTCCCCCCAACTGCTCGTCGCCCACCACACCCACGATTTCCATGGTGGTGGGTTGGGCGCTATAAGTGAAGACGAAGCGGTGGCCCACGGCGTTCTCGCCAGGAAACATTTTGTCTGCCAGAGTCTTATTGATAATGAGGACCAGCGGTGCATCCATATTGTCGTGTTCGGTGAAGAATCGCCCATGAATCAGCGGAATCCCCATCACATTGAAGTAGCCCGGGCTCGCATCGCGGGTGTTGGCTTCAGGCGCCTGGCCGGGAAGAGGCGCGGGCCGCCCCTCCACTGAGAAACTCGTGGTCCCCCCGCCGTTCAAGGGTGTGACGTCGATCAAGCCGGCACCGCGCACGCCCGGAAGCCGTTGCGCACGATCGATCAACTCACGCACGAACGTCGCGTTGTGCTTCGATTCGCCATAGCGGCTCGGAGGCGCTGATACATTCATCGCCAGCAAGTTTTGCGTCTCAAATCCGGGATTCACGTCAAGCAGCCGGACTAGACTCTTCAAAAGCAAGCCCGCGCCGGTCAGCAGCACAAGCGAGAGAGCGATCTCGGACACAACCAGAGCATTGCGTACACGATGATGCGTACCGCCGCCGGCGGCCCGTGTTCCTTCTTTCAGCGTCTCCTGCAAGTTCAGCTGCGATGATTGCAACGCAGGCACCAAGCCGAAGACGAGGCCGGTCAGCAGCGATACCGCCAGCGTAAATTCCAGGACTTCCAGATTGAGCGTCAGTCCGCGCAGGTAAGGCATGCGCGCCATGAGCTGTCCGGGGACGGCGGCCAGAAGCAGATCTACTCCCCAGCGCGCCCACATGATTCCGAGTACGCCGCCGCTCAGCGAGAGGATGGTCGACTCGGTTAGAACCTGCCGGAGCAAGCGCCAGCGCGTTGCCCCCAAAGCCACTCGCACCGCAATTTCCTTCTGACGGGTCTTGGCGCGCGCTAGCAGCAGATTCGCAACGTTCACGCATGCGATCAGCAAGACCAGGCCGACCGCACCCATCAGAGCAAACAATACCGGTTGCACTGGCCCCACGATCTCTTCATGCAGTGGAACCACACGCGCATCGCCGCCCGTGTTCGCGTCAGGGTATTCGACCGCCAGGCGTTGTTGCAGGCGAGTCATTTCCGCCTGAGCCTGCTGAAGAGTAACTCCATCGCGCAAACGTCCGATCACATTCACCCAATGAAATGTGCGCCGCTGCGCTTCGTCCGGGCTGGGGTTCAAGGGCACCCACAACTGCGCCTGGCCCCTTTTGGCAAATTGAAATTCCTGCGGGAGAACTCCTACGATGGTGTAGGCGTTGCCACTTAACGTTAGCGTCTGTCCAACCGCTTTCGGATCGGCGCCAAAGTGACTTTGCCACATGCCATAGGTCAACAGCGCGAGACGTTCACCACCCGAACGGTCCTCTCCCGGCAGGAACCCGCGCCCGAGCAGCGGTTTCACCCCCAACACGTCAAAGAAATTTGAAGTCACTCTTGCAGCAAGTACGCGCTCGGGAGCGCCGCGCCCGGTCAATGAAAGATCCATCCCGGTATATCCAGCGATTCCCGAGAACACGTGATTCGCTTCCTGCCACTCCAGAAAATTCGGCCGTGAAGCTTCCATCTGAACAAATTCATGCTCGGGCCGCGTCTCCCAGAGATGCACCAGACGCGAGGGATCGCGATACGGCAGAGCGTGAAACATGCGCAGCATTTATGACGGTAAAGATCGCCGTGTTCGCGCCAATTCCGATGGCGAGCGTGAGCACCGCCACAGCCGTGAATCCCGGACTCTTCGCCAGCATGCGCCAGCCGTATCGGATGTCCTGCAACAACGTTTCCATTCCCTTCACCTCATTCGTATCGCAGCGCCACCATCGGATCGACCTTGGTGGCCCGCCGTGCGGGTAAATAAGAGGCGGCCAAAGCGGTCGCCGCCACCACAACCGCGCCGATTGCAAACGTGGACAGGTCGTTTGCAGCTACCCCATAGAGCAAGCTGGTCATCATTCGCGTGAGAGCGAAAGCAGCGGCCAAACCGATACCGAGTCCAATGCAGATGAGCCGCAGTCCGTCACCCAGAACCAGCCGCAGTAAGTCTTCTGGCTTCGCGCCCAGTGCGGAACGGATTCCCATCTCCTGAGTTCGAAGGGTCACGGCGTACGACAGCACGCCATAGATTCCGACTGCCGCGAGCGTGAGCGCCAGGGTCGAGAATGCTCCCAGCAACAGCATGTTGACTCGCCGCAGCGCGATGGTCTCCGCAGCGAGCGTATCCATGGTGATGATTTTGTAGAAAGGTTGCTGGGGATTTTCCTCACGGACGGCGGCTTTGGCTGCGGCAATCAACTGGTTAGGATCGCCTTTGGTTCGGAGCGTGAATGCGACGACCGGGAAATACACCTGATCGAAGGGACGATACAAATCGTCGTGAGCTTTTTCTTCCACGCCGAACGAATGGACATCGCCGGCGACGCCCACGATTTCCCACCACTCCGGCTTTTCAATCGTCCCCAGGTTCAGGCGCTTGCCGACGGGATTTTCGTCTTTCCAAAAACGATGCGCCAGCGACGCGCTGACGATGGCCACATGCGGCGAATCCGGCCCGTCTGCGGGTGTAAATGTGCGACCACGCAACAGCGGGACGCCCATGGTCGAGAAATAATCAGGAGTAATGATGCGATTGTCGGCGGAAGGTTCTTCGCCCTTACCAGGAGTAGGAAAGCCCTCTACAGCAAATTCCTGGGGCCCCCAGAATCCGGTCAATGGGAGAAAATTTATGGCGGCGGCTGACTGTACTCCGGGAATTGCCCGCAGATTTGCGACCGACCGGTCAACAAAAGCCCGCAGCTTTTCCGGTTCTTTGGCCGGGTAAAGTCTTTGTGAGGGAAACGCTTCGAGCGCGAGGACTCGGTCTGGGCGAAAACCCAGATCGCGCTGCATGAGCAACACGAAGCTCTTGATCAGCAGCCCGGCTCCAATCAACAGCGCGAACGAGAGCGAAATCTCGGCGACGACGAGTGCACTGCGGAAACGTCGCTCGGAGACACCGCCTCCTCCAAGCCTGCCGGTTTGCTTGAGCGATTCGTTTATGTCCCAGTGCGGCGAACGCAGCAGCGGCACCAGACCGAAAAAGATCGCAGTAACAAGCGTTGCTGCAACCGTGAAAGCAAGCACGCGGCCATCGATCGGAATTGCTTCGACCAGTGGAATGTCGAGGTTTGCGATGTTGTTGGGAAATAGCGCGAGCAGGAAATCGCGGCTCCAGAATGTGAGCAACAGACCTACGCCCCCACCCATGACCGAGAGTAGCGCACTCTCCGTCAGCATCTGGCGAACCAGTCGCATGCGTCCGGCACCGAGGGCCGCGCGAACGGCGATTTCATGTTCGCGAGCGGCAGACCGCGCAAACAATAAGTTGGCCACATTGGCGCATGCAATCAGCAGCACCAGGCTCACCGCGCCGAATAGCACCAGAAGAGGCAGGCGAATGTCTCCCGCGATGACCTCGCGCAGCGGCTGGAGCACAACGCCTTCGCCCGCATTGGTGTCGGGATGCTCTTTGGCCAGGCGCTGAGCGAGCAGATTCATTTGCGCCTGCGCCTGTTCCAGTGTCACACCAGGTGCGAGGCGGGCCATGACGCGCAGATAACGATCCTTCCAATTGCTCGCTGCCGCGGGTGGCAGCGCCAGGGGCGTCCAAATCTCAACTTTGTCGGGATAACGAAAGGTTGCAGGCATAACACCGACGACGGTGTAAGGAGTGTGGCCAAGGTTGATGGATTTTCCAACGATGGCTGGGTCCGCACTAAAACGACCTCGCCATACTTTGTCGCTCAGAACCGCGACGTTGGGACCTCCGGGCCGGTCTTCATCCGGAAGGAATGTTCGCCCCAGTTCGGGCTTCGCGCCCAGCACGTCGAAATACTCCGCCGAAAAGTCGTAGCCGACTACCATCTCCGGCTCACCGCCGCCACCGGTAATGGTGTCGAGATCGTCGGTCGATGCTGCCATGCTCTCAAAAACGTGGCTCTGGGCTTTCCAGGTTGCAAAAACCGCAGGGGAAACTGGGGTCTTCTCTTCGCCCTGCTGCGGCCTATTTCCCCAAACCATCACCAGTCTGCTTGGATCACGATAAGGAAGCCTCGCCAGCAGTACGGTGTTTACCACGCTGAAGATGGTTGTATTCGCGCCGATTCCCAGCGCCAGCGTGATCACCGCCACCGCCGTGAAGCCGGGCGTCTTCCTCAGCGTGCGCCAGCCGTAGCGAATGTCTTGTAATAAGGTTTCCATGATTCACCTCACTCGTATCGCAGCGCCACCATCGGATCGACCTTCGTGGCCCGCCGTGCGGGCCAGTAAGCTGCAATCATTGCGACACCAATCAGCATCGCCGGCACGGCGATCAAGGTTTGCCAATCAAAGCGACTCACGTGATAAAGACTTGCTTGCAGCACGCGCGAGGCAAAGATTGATACCAACAGGCCTAACGCGCATCCGACCACACCTAATTCGGCCGCACGCCTGAGCACCTGCCTGTGAATCGCTATTTGCTGGGCGCCGAGCGCCATGCGGACGCCAAACTCGTGTGTCCTTTCTGAGACTAGATAGGAGATCACCCCGAAGAGTCCGATCGCCGCGAGAATCAGCGCAATCACGCCGAAGCTTCCCAGCAGCACGACGGTGAAGCGCCGCTGCGCGAGCGATTCCGCAACCAGGGTGTTCAAGCTGGCGGTGTGGTAGACCGGAAGGTCTTTGTCCACCGCCCAGATTTGTCGTTGCACTTCCTGGACGAGGCCCTGCGAAGCCCCGTCAGTTCGCAGCACGAAGGCCATGCGCCCGGTCGCGCCGCTCTCGATCTGGAAAATCGAGCTGTAGACCATGGGCGGAGGATCGGCGTCCAGCGCGGAAACGTGAACATCTCGCGCCACTCCAATGATGGTGAAGATTGCCATGTCCCCCCAGTGGAAGCGCTGGCCCACAGGATCCTGACCGGGGAAAAATTGCTTAGCCATGGTTTCGCTGATGATGGCCACGGTCGGCGTGTCACGCTGGTCGGTTTCAGAAAAGTCGCGGCCTTCGAGCAGTTCGATACCCATGGCATGAAAATAGCCCGGGCTGATCAACGAATTTTCTGCGAAATGAAAATCGTCAGCCGCGGCATGGTCCAAGCGGAAACCAATTTGGCGCGTATCGCTTAACGGAAGGTGACTGGCGGCAGCTACACTGGTTACTCCCGGCAAATGCGAAAGGCGCGAGAGCAACTCCTTCTGCACAGCCTGGCGTTTCGCGGGATCGGGGTAACGCGGACGATCAAACAGAGTCCGCACGACGAACGCATTCTTCGGATTGAAGCCGAAGGGAGACTCGACCAGCCGCATGAAGCTCCTCAGCAGCAGCCCTCCACAGACCAGAAGAACCATGGCGGCGGAGATTTCAAGGGTCGCGACGGCATTCTGCAATCTCTGCGCGCCCCGTGATGCGCCCGCTGTACGGGATTCCTTCAAGCTCGCTTGAGGAGCGACATGCGAAAGCCGCCAGGCGGGAACAAATCCAAAGAAAATTGCTGTGACCAGAGACAGCCCTAGCGTGAAAAAAACAGCAGCGGGGTGCAGCGTTACATCATGCAAGCGGGGAACGTTCGAGGGACCAAACTGTCGCAATCCCGCTACCAGAGACGCTGCCAAAGCCAAGCCGGCGCATGCGCCGCCGACCGACAACAGAAAGCTTTCCACCAGGCACTGGCGCATCATGCGAGCGGGGTTTGCTCCAAGGGCGCTGCGAATTGCCATTTCCAGTCCGCGCTGCGTGGCACGCGCCAGCAGCAGGTTGGCGACGTTGGCGCATGCGATCAGTAAAACGCAACCTACTGCCAACGTGAGTAAAACAATCAGGGGCCGTGCTTTCTGCACGGTGCGCGCCGCGAACAGATGTGCCTTCGGTATAACCCGAATCGTCCCGCTGTAGCCGTACTGTTGCATGAAATTCGTCGCAATGCTGTCCACATCTGCTTGAGCCTGCTCCACGCTGATGCCGGGTTTCAGGCGACCAATGAGCCCTACGCCAAATTCCATGGTGCGATTCTCGGGAGCCAGCAGGTTCGGTGCGAACACCAGCGGAACCCACAAGTCCGCCATTTCTGACAGCGGCGCCCCATCGAAGGGAAACTTGAATGACGGCGGCATCACGCCGACGACCGTGTAGGGCTTCTCATCGAGCTTGAGCGTTTTGCCGACGATGTTGGGATCGCGGCTGTATTCGCGCTCCCACAAAGCGTGCGAGAGAACGGCCACGTTCTCCGCCCCGGCGCGTGCTTCTTCATCCGTAAATGTGCGGCCGAGTTCTGGCGAGACTCCGAGCAATGGAAATGCAGATGCCGACATGCTGGCTGCATTTACGCGCAGAGGCAGACCCTCGCCGCTTAGATTGAATCCCGCCTCCTCGTAGGAGGCGACCTGCGAGAAAGAGCGGTTACGATCGCGGTAGTCCTGATATTCAAGAGCGGTGACACCGATTTCGTCGCCTGACATTCCCGGTAGAGTTTCAGAGACCACCATCAGCCGGTCTGGTTCACGGTACGGAAGAGGACGTAGAAGTACCGTGTCGACTACGCTGAAAACCGCGGTGCTCGCGCCAATGCCAATGGCAAGAGTGAGCACTGCGATGGCGGTAAATCCCGGATTCTTGGCCAGCAACCGCCACCCGTAGCGAACGTCTTGTAATAATGTTCCCATCATTTGCCTCACTCGTCTCGGAGCGCCACCATGGGATCGACTTTGGTCGCACGATGGGCTGGCACATAATTCGCAGCCAGCGCCACACCCGCGAGCAGCGCGCTGACCAAACCGAATGTAAGGGGATCGGTCGCGCTGACTCCGAACAAAAATCCGGACAGCAGCCGCGTTGCCGCGAGCGAAGCCACAACACCGAGAGCCACTCCCGCCGCGGTCAGCCACATTCCCTGCCCTACGACCAGCTTGAGCACATCAAGCCTTCGCGCTCCGAGCGCCATGCGAATTCCGATTTCGTGGGTGCGCTGCGATACCGTGTATGACATAACGCCATAGAGTCCAACCGCCGCCAACAGCAAGGCCAGTCCAGCGAAGATGGCCAACAGCAGCATGGTGAAGCGGCGCTTCAGCACGGAATTCGCGATCACGTCTTGCATGGTGCGCAGATTGTCCAACGGGATATCGGCATTCACGCTCCACACCGCTTTTTGCACGTCAGAGGTCAGCGCCAGCGGATCTGAAGTCTTGCTGCGCACCGCCACGAACACCGACGGCCAGTGGGCCTCTCCGAAGGGCAGATAAACTTCCGTATGCGGGACGTTCTCCAGACCCTTATGCCGCACATTTCCAACCACACCGACAATCTCCAGTTTGTCGACTGGACCGAAATCGATGAGGTATTTCCCGATGGGATCCTGTCCTGGAAAAACTTCTCTCGCAAGAGCTTCATTGACGACCGCAACCTTTGCTGAACTCTGTTCATCTCGTTGTGTCAGACTGCGCCCCTTCAACAAAGGGATCCCCATGGTCTGGAAATATCCCGGCGTAGCAATGCGAATGTCTGCGTCATAACCCTTGTCGCTGCCGGGAACGGTGAAGCTTCGGTTGCTGTTTCCCGGCGCTAGAGGCAGACGGCTAACCGCGCCTACCGATTGCACTCCGGGCACGGATCGCAGACGATCTTCGACCTGCTGATAGAAGGCGTCCTGCTGTGGCGGAGTCGAGGAAGGCGGAAGTCCGACGCTGAAGACCAGCAAGCGATCGGGGTCGAAACCAGGATCGACATTCATCAAACGCACAAAGCTCTTGATCATGAGCCCCGCACCGATCAAGAGGACGAGTGACAACCCCACCTCAGCAATTGCCAACGCAGAGCGCAATCTTCCGCGGGCGGAAGTGCTTCCGCGTTCGCCTTCTTTCAACGATCCACTGAGGTTCGCGCCTGATGAATGTAATGCGGGCGCCAGACCAAATAGAATTCCGCTGAGTACGGAAACCACAATACTGAACGCCAGTATTTCCGGATTCAGCCCGATTTGTTTGAAGCTGCTGATGTCCGGCGGACTCAGCGCCAGCAATGCTGGAACCGACCACCAAGCGAGTAGGATTCCCGACACTCCCCCGCACAGCGCCAGCAAAATGCTCTCTGTCAGGAGTTGCCGGACAATCCGCAGACGGCTCGCCCCCAGCGCACCGCGAATCGAAATTTCGCGTGCTCTGCCCGTTGCGCGCGCCAGCAGAAGGTTGGCGACATTCGCACAACCAATCAGCAGAACAAAAATCACCGCAGCCAGTAGAACAAACAGAACCGGCCGAATGTCACTGACCACTTCGTCCTGCATGCGGACCAGGCTGACGCCTAAGTCGGTATTGGAATCGGGATATTGTTTTTCCAGGCGCCGGGCAATCGCATCCATCTCGGCTCGCGCTTGCTCCAGCGTCACTCCGGGTTTGAGGCGCGCCCAAGCGTCGAAGTAGTTGTTATCTCTGCGGGGGCGGGGATCTTCGTTCGGCGCGAGAGGATGCGGCGGCACTTCCCACGGCGAAGGGACCCACAGTTCGCCGTAGTTGTCTGGAGAAAAATCCGGTGGCATCACGCCGACCACGGTGTACGGCGCGCCATCCAGAGTAATGTTGCGCCCCATCAGATTGGGATCTGAGCCGAAGCGGCGTTTCCAGAAACCGTAGCTCAAAACTGCAACGTGATCATTGCCCGGTTTGGCGTCCCCCCGAAGCAGCCCGCGTCCCAGCACAGGGTCCACGCCAAAGAGAGGGAAAAAGTCTCCCGAAGTTATAGTGAAGCGCACCCGCTCTGGACGATCTCCGCCCGTCAGGTTGCCCTGCATGCCACGCGAAGCAGCGATATGCGAAAAGACGTGGTTCTGTGCGGCCCAATCGACGTAGTTCGCAGGAGAAACACTGACACTCCAATCCGGTACTTCTGATCTGCTGCGCAACGGAAACGATCCGGTTTGAGTCTGGATAACGCAAGGGGTGCAGAAGCACTTCATCTACGACGCTGAAAATAGCCGTCGTGCTGGCAATGCCGAGCGCAAGTGCGATGACCGCAACTATGGTGAAGCCACGGCTCTTCCGCAGCGTGCGAAATCCGTAGCGGACGTCCTGTATCAAGGTCTCCATTGCTTCACCTCACTCGTATCGCAGCGCTACCATGGGATCCACTCTTGCCGCCCGACGTGCGGGAATGTAACAAGCCAGCAGCGCGACGCACCCAAGCATTAAAGTCACAATCAGAAACGTGGACGCGTCATGCGGCCTCACTTCAAAGAGCATCGACGCGAGGAATCTGGATGCCGCCAGAGCCAGGCCAAGTCCAATGGCAGCGCCAGCAACGATGAGGCCGGAGCCGCGTACCATAATCATCGCCAGGATCTGCTGTGGCCGCGCTCCGAGCGCAACCCGCACTCCGATCTCACGCGTACGACTCGCGACCAGATACGACAGCACGCCGTAAATGCCGACCGCTGCCAGAATCGCGGCAAGGATTGCAAAGCCCAGCAGCATAATCATGGTGAATTTCCGTTGGGCAATCGACTCCGATAAAAGTTCTTCCATCGCTACAGGTTCGGAAATGGCCGCATCCGCGTCGATCGTCTTTGCCTGCTCACGGATCGCCGTCGCCAGGCTGGAGGCTGGCAGATTCGTCCGTGCCGTCAACGTCATATAGTTCGCCGGATATTGCCGGTACGGAAGATAGAGTTGCGGCGTGGGCGCGCGGTCCAGCGTGTACTGTTTGATATCCGCAACGATTCCGACTACCGCCCTCCAAGGCTGGCTTTCGGACCCAGGCATGCGGATACGTTTTCCAATCGCGTCTTCTCCCGGCCAGAGATCATGCGCCATGGTTTCGTTCACCAAAACCACCGGCGGCGCACTTTCGGAATCTTCTTCGGTGAGCTGGCGGCCCGATTTCAGCGCGATCTGCATGGATCGCAAATAGTTCGAACTCACCACGTAACGATCGGCTTCCGGTCCCCGCCCGGAAGAAGTGGGTCGCCCCTCGACGTCGAAGCCAACTGTGTCAAAGTCGGCAAATGGAAGGGTGCTGACCAGTCCCGCCACTTGCACGCCCGGCTGCGACTCAGCCTTATCGAGTAGGCGATCATAGAATTGAATAGTGGCCGGGGTTTGCCCGAATTTTGAGTATGGTAGTGCGATGTCACTGGTGACCACGTTGGCAGCGTTGAATCCTGGGTCCACTTCGCGCAAATGCTGCACGCTGCGAATCAATAGACCGGCGCCGACAAGCAACGCCAGCGCAAGCGCAACTTCGCCGACGACCAAACCGTCGCGCAGCAGCTGACGGCCTGACATCGCCGTAGTGGTTCCACTGACTTTGAGCGATGACGCCAGATTCGTCTTCGCTGCATAGAGCGCGGGCAATAGCCCGAAACTTAACGCCGCTACGAGCGCAACCGCGATCGTGAAGCCAAGTACGACTGGACTAATTACGGCCTCATTCAGTGCCGGCAGGCTTTGACTTGCCAGCAGGCGAGCGGCGGCGACAATCGCGCTCGCAACCAAAACGCCGGCACCGCCTCCGGCCATCGACAGCAAGACACTTTCGGTGATCAGTTGACGCACCAGACGGGAACGGCTCGCACCCAACGCCGAGCGAAGAGCAATTTCTTTTTCGCGAATCCCAGAACGCGCGAACAGAAGATTAGCCACATTCGCGCAGGCAATCAGCAGAACCAGCAAAACGGCTGCGTACAGCAACAGTAAGGCGGGACGTACGCTGCCAATTAAATCTTCGCGAAGAGTGGTCGCGTGCACGCCGTATCCGCCATTGCTTTTGGGATGAAGCTGCGCTAACTGGGTGGCGACGGACCTGACTTGCGCCTGGGCCTGATCAAGCGTCGCACCCGGCTTCAGTCGCGCGATAGCGCGGAAATGCCGACTGGAACGCTCGTGCTCGTCATATGTCTCGGCCGCTGGGCGATAAATTTCCGTCTTGCCATCGACCAAGGAAAGCGGTAAGGATTGGGAATCTTCCGGCAATACCCCTACGACCAGATAAGACTCCGCATTGATACGGATGTTCCTGCCGACGATGTTAGGATCGGAACCAAATCGCGTGCGCCACAAATCGTTCGCGATTACAACAACTTGATCCTTGCCGTCCACCTGATCTTGGGGAAGCAGCAACCGTCCGAGCAAAGGCTTCACTTGCAGCACGCGGAAAAATCCATCGGAAACTTGAACAGCTGGAACGCGCTGCGCAAAACCATCTCCGGCAAGAATCGCGCTCCAGCGTCCATAGACAGCGATATCTTCGAACGCGGTAGTTCCCTTCCGCCAATCCTCCACGTCGACAAACGAGACTTGACTCCGATGATTGCTCTGGGCAGCTGAATCTCCCCACAGCAGGACGAGATGATCGGGATCGGCGTACGGCAACTTTCGCAGAAGAGCGGCGTCGATCACACTGAAGATCGCAGTATTCGCCCCGATCCCCAACGCGAGTGTGATTACGGCGACCGCCGTAAAGCCAGGGCTCTTGGCCAGCATGCGGAAGCCGTAACGAATATCTTGCCAAACCGTTTCCATGGTTATTTTGCCGCAGCCGCTGGCGCTTGCGTCTTCGGATTTGCCGGATCGTTCGCAATCCAGCCATCAAACAATTGAATCGTCCGGTCGCTGTACTCGGCGTTTGCCTCCGAGTGTGTTACCTGAATGATCGTCGTCCCCTGGTCGTTCAGTTTTTTGAACAGCTCCATGATTTCTTTCGCCTGGCTGGAATGCAGGTTGCCGGTCGGTTCGTCGGCGAGAATCAGCTTGGGATTTCCCACGACCGCGCGAGCGACTCCGACCAACTGCTGCTGCCCGCCGGAAAGTTGATTAGGATACAAATCCTTTTTGCCGACAATCTGAAAGCGGTCAAGAATCTCCGCCACCATGCTGGCTCGCTGGTTGCGCGAGACATTGCGGTAAGACAGCGGAACATCCAGGTTCTCGTAGACGGTGAGGTTGTCGAGCAGGTGATAGCTCTGAAATACAAAGCCGATATATTTCCGGTTCAAGTCCGAACGCTTCTTGCGGTCGAGTTCGTGCACCGCGTGATCGAGGAGGTAATACTCGCCAGCCCAACTATCATCGAGCATCCCAATGATGCTCATCAGCGTGGACTTGCCCGACCCGGAAGGTCCCATGACGGTAATGAATTCACCGTCTTTAATATCCAGATTGATGCGGCGCAGAACATACGTAACTCCGGCGCCGGTTTTGTAAGTACGTTCGATGTTACGAAGTTGAATCATTTCTTACCCCACACTTTAAATTTCTTCTTTGCCGCTCTGTGTCGCCTTGCCTCACTCTGCGGCTGGCAGCGCTTAACCAATGGCCACGATCGAGCTACCGACGCTAACTATTCCTCCCGTAGCGCCACCACCGGATCGAGTTGTGTCGCACGATGTGCGGGAATGTAACAACCCACCAGAATCAAGGCCAAAACTATTCCCGGCACCACGGCAAAAGTCGCGAGATCTCGGGAGCTCACACCGAACAACAGGCTCTCCATCAACCGGGTCAACGCGAAAGCTCCGATGAGTCCGGCCACCACTCCGGCGACCGCTAATTTCGCTCCTTGCCCCATGATCAATCCCAGAACGCTCGACCTCTGCGCTCCCAGCGCAATGCGGATGCCGATCTCGCGAGTGCGTTGTGAAACTGAGTAGGCCATCACGCCGTAAATCCCAACCGCAGCCAGGAGCAAAGCCAGACTTGCAAAGGCCCCAATCAACCACATATCGAAGCGCCTTAGCGAGCCGGCATCGGAAACCATTTCGTCCATGCTCTTAACGTCATAAAGCGGGACGGTCTTATCCACATCTCCAACCGCCGCCCGAATTGAGTTCAGCAGTCCGGCTGAATTCGCGCTGCGGACTGCGATGGTCATTGTGCCTTCCAGCATCGGCAGGAAGGCCGCGGGCACTTGGGTGTACGGATAGTAAGCGGTAGGTTCAACATCGGTGACGTCGGCAGCCCAGTGGCGGACATCGGCGGCCACACCCACCACCGTGCACCACTCGCCGCCGGTTAGTTCCGGTTTCAAGCGCTTGCCCAGCGCATTTTCCTTGGGCCAATAAAGCTTGGCGAGGCTCTCACTTACGATGGCGATCTTGGGCGCGGCTGCTGTGTCGTGCTCGGTAAACTCGCGACCGCTCAACAAAGAAATCTGCAACCCGCGAAAGTAATCCGGCCCGATTGCACGAAACCGCGTGACAATGGGAACTTGCGAGGGCGGTGGCGGCGTCCCTTCAATTGCGATTGGCATGGAAGGATCTCCGCCACTCATAGGAAGATTTCTTGCAAGCACCGCCGACTGAACTCCGGGCAATGTCCGCACCCGTTCCAGCACTTGCTGGTAAAAAAGTGGAATGCGTTCGCCCGCAAACTGAGCCGGAGCCGCAAAGCGGAATGTCAATTCGCCGCTAGGATTGAACCCAGGGTCGACGCTCTCAGCGCGCCACAGGCTTTTGAGCGAAAGTCCGGCTCCGATCAGCAGAATCGATGCCAGCGCAGTCTCGGTTACGACCAGCACCACGCGATGTTTCCCGAAACCACCGCTGCTGCCGCGGGAACCTTCCTTTAATGCTTCGCCGACGTTGACGCGCGACGCCTCCAATGCGGGCGCGACTCCAAACAAAATCCCAACTACTCCACACAGCAACGCGGTATAAAACATTACCGTCGCGTCCACGGAGATCGTATCCACCGACGGAATACTTGAGGGATGGACCGCGACCAGCAGCCTCACCGCAGTCCAAGCCAGGCCAAGCCCGAGCAATCCGCCCATCATCGATAGCAGTACGCTCTCGGTCAGCAATTGCCGGATAACTCGAATACGGGCGGCGCCCAGCGCAGTGCGAATCGAAATCTCTCGCCGCCGTGTGGTGCCGCGCGCCAGCAAAAGATTGGCGACATTCGAACAGGCAATCAGTAGAACGAAGGCCACCGATCCCATCAACAGCAGGAGGGCCGGCTTTATATTGCCATTGAAGAATTCGCTTACCGATTGCAGGCTAACCCCGAAACCACCCTCTCCCGTCGGATCCTGCGCTTTCAATCGTGCGCCAATTGCACCCAACACTGTCTCTTCCTGGGCCTGGCTAATTCCCGGTGGCAGACGCGTGAAACCAAATAGCCAATGAACATTTCGCGCTGATGCTTGCGCATTCGCCGACTCCAATTGCAATGGAACCCAAAATAATTCCTTGTCGGTGAGCACGTGGAAGCCGGGTGGCATGACACCTATCACGGTGTAGGGTGCGCCATCCAAGGTCACCGCGCTTCCCAATATTTCTCGCCGCGAGTCAAATCTGGTCTTCCACAAGGCGTGGCTCAAAATCACTACCTGACCCGCTCCCGGATGATCCTCGTCTTCCGAGAAAGCTCGACCCAGGATCGGCTGAACTCCCAAAACATCGAGCAGGTCGTAGTTGGCTTTCCCACCTGCAATTCGCTCCGGTACTTCTCTGCCCGAAAGATTGAAACTCACTGCGGAGAAGGCGCCCATGTGCGCCAGGACGTCACCCTGCTGCCTCATTTCCAGAAATGCAGGCGTCGAAAAGGCGTTAGGAGAACCGTTGGACATGGTCTTCCACACCACCATCACGCGGCTCGAATCGCGGAACGGCAGCGAGCGCAACAATACCGCGTTGACCACGCTGAACATCGCTGTATTCGCGCCAATACCGAGCGCCAGCGTGATTATCGCGATGGCGGTGAAGCCGCGGCTCTTCAACAGCATCCGGAATCCGTAGCGCACGTCCTGCAACAAAGTTTCCATATTCAGTCGCAGCGTTATTCGTTTCGCAAAGCAACCATGGGATCTACTCTCGCCGCCCGCCGCGCTGGAACATATCCTGCAGCGAGCGATACCACCGCCAAAACACCCGCAACTGTCGCGTAAGTCGTCACATCGGTAGGTCGAACTCCAAACAGCATGGTTGACATCAGTCGCGTCAATCCCACCGCAGCCGCAACTCCAATCGCAGTCCCGATCAGAGTCAAACGAAAGCCTTCGCCAACGATCAATGCAAGCACATGCCTGGTCTCAGCTCCCAGAGCCATTCGAACTCCGATTTCGTGGGTTCGCTGAGTGACGGCGTACGAGGTCAAACCGTAGACTCCGACGGCTGCCAGGGCGAGAGCGAGTCCGGCGAACAAGGCCAGCAGCAGCATGTTGAAGCGCCGCTCCTCCATGGAAGCAGCCACCACTTCCGACATGCTCTGAATTTTGCTGACGGGAATATCGGCATCGACCGACCAGACCACATTCTTGGCCGCGCGCACCAGCGCAGCCGGATCCTGCTGGGAACGGATGACGACCGCCATCCATCGTTTCCAAGGCTGAAACGACTGCGAATACAGCGTATAGAGGGCTACGTCTTCCTGCTCATCCAAACCGAAGTGGTGCACATCTCCAACTACGCCCACGATCGTGATCCACTTAAATTCGCCCGGTTCCTTTGCCCACCGAATTCGCTGGCCTACGGGATTTTGTTTGGGAAAAAATTTTCGCATCGCGGCTTCGTTCACAATGCCAACTAATGGCGTGCCGTCATGGTCCTGCGAGGCAAAGTCCCGACCGGCAAGCAGCGGGATCTCCATCGTGCGGAAATAGTCTCCCATCACGCTGCGAGAATCGATTTCCGGCTCCTCACCTGGCGCCACCGGAGGCTGTCCGTCGATGGCAATGTTGTGATAAACCCATGCTCCGCTCATGGGTACTTCGCTAACCATGGCAGCCTGGGTTCCCGGCAATGCGTTCAATCCGTCGAGCACGCGCTGGCGGAATTGTGTCTGCTTAGGAATTTCTTTGTATCGCGATTCCGGAAGCTGAATTTGGAAGGTGACGAGATTGTCGGGCTTGAACCCGGGATCGACCGAACGCAAGCGCCAGAAGCCCTTGATCAACAAACCAGCTCCGGTAAGCAAAAGCAGCGCGAGCGCCAATTCCGAAACCACCAGCACGCTGCGCAGGCGATGGCGACCGATTCCCGCCGTTCCGCCGCGACCCGCTTCCCGCAGGCTTTCTGCGGAATCGGCTTGCGCGGTACTCCAGGCCGGCAGCAGGGCAAACAGCAATCCGGTTCCCAGAGCGATTACCGAGGCAAAGAGAAAAATCGGCCAGTCAACCGTGATTGCCGAGAGGCGCGGAAGATTCTCCGGCTTGAGCGACTGTAATAAGGAGACGCCCGCCTTGGCGACGATCAAGCCTGCAATCCCGCCGAAAACCGACAGCAGCAATCCCTCGGTCAGCAACTGGCGCAGCAGCCTGACGCGTCCGGCACCCAGCGCCGCACGTACCACCATTTCCGAACGGCGGGAAACCGCGCGTGCCAACAGTAAGTTCGCAAAATTGGCGCAGGCTACCAGCAACACGAAGCCTACAGCTCCGAACAACACCAGCAACGCGGTGCGCGTATCGCCCACCATCCACTGTTGCAAAGGGATCAACGTGGTTTCTCGTTCTTTATCCTCGTCTGGATAAAGTTTCGCGAGCGCTTTGTCGATTCCTGCCATCTCCGATTGAGCCGCAGCAAGCGTCACGCCTGGCTTCAAACGCCAGTAAGAACGCATGAAGTGGACGCCGCGGTAAACCGCAGCCTCGGGATAAGCCACCCGCAAGGACACCCAGATGTCCGCTTTGTTGTGCGGCATCAAGAAATCTGCGGGCATCACGCCGATGACGGTGTAAGGCTGCCCACTCAACGGAATCGTCTTTCCCAAAACCTGAGGATCGCTGCCCAGTTGCTGTTGCCAGAACGCATGGCTTACAACAACAACTTTTGGCCCGCCGACCTGATCTTCTTCCGAGGTCATGGGACGCCCGATTTCCGGCTTCACTCCGAGGATTGAAAACAGCTCTGCATCAATCAATCCCGCATCCAAACGGACCGGTTCCCTGCCCCCGGTGAAGTCCATGGGCTGCACCGTTACCGCGCTGCCAGCCTCGAGCAATTGACTGCGCTGCCGGACGTCGTCCAGGTCCACACGCGATTGGTTGCTCTTCATCACCACCAGGCGCGAGCTATCGGCGTAAGGTAGCGGCCGCAGAAGAACTCCGTATACGGCGCTGAAAACGGCAGTGTTTGCGCCAATGCCAAGCGCCAGCGTGATCACTGCAACCGAAGTGAAGCCGGGACTCTTCATCAACATCCTGAAGCCGTAACGAATGTCCTGCAGCAGAGTTTCCATGTTTAGCCTCTAACCCTCATTCGTATCGCAATGCCACCATCGGATCTACTTTGGACGCTCGTCGCGCGGGAACGTAGGTTGCACAAAGCGCAATCACTGCGAGGAGCAACAACGCTCCGAGGAATGTGAACGGATCACCGGCGGTAATTCCGAACAGCAGTCTGGAAAGCAATCGTGAAACAACTGCTGTCACCACCAGTCCTGCGGCAAGCCCAACTGCCACGACTCTGGCAGACTGTGCGAGCACCATCGCCAGGACGCGTTCGCGCGGTGCGCCGAGCGCCAAACGAACGCCGATTTCTTGCGTTCTCCGGCTGACGGTGTATGCCATTACTCCATAAACTCCGACCGCGGCCAACGACAATGCGACGGTGGCGAACAAACCTAACAAGAGCATGTAGAACCGCCGTTGAGCGAGAGACGCAGCCATCAGATCCTTCAAACTGGACAAATCTGACAGAGGCAGATTCTTGTCTGCGGCGTGCACTTGTTCGCGAACTGCCGGTGCCAAGTTCGCGGGATCACCCAAAGTGTGAACCACAACACTCATCTCTCCAACTGACGCCTGGTCAATCAACGCGTAAACGTCCGGAGGCGGATCTACATCGAGGCCTTGATAGTGGGCGTTGCCCACCACTCCCACAATTTCTCCCCCGATTTTGTCCGGCCCCGCTCGGGCGTGCAATGAGATCTCCTTACCGATGGCGTTTCCCCCCGGAAAGAATTTCCGCTCCCCTTCCTGGGTCAGAAGAACTACGTGTGGAGAATCGCGCCGATCGCTCGCATCAAATGCACGGCCCTTGATGAGTGGGATTTGCATGGTGCGAAAGTAGTCGACGCTCACCACCCGCATTTGCACACTTCGCTCTTCCCCTTCAGGAGATGGAGGCTCACCTTTGATACTGAAAGTGCTGTTAAAAGGTTCCGCGCTGAGCGGCCGCGGAAACACCGTCCCAGCCGATTGAACCTGGGGCAGAGCTTTCAAACGATCAACCAGGCGGTCCGCAAACTGCGCAATGTGTGGGCCATCTGGATAGGCCGCATCGGGCAGGGACAAGTCAAAAATAAGAACATGCGATACATCGAATCCTGGGTCCACGTGCGTGACCCGCAGAAAGCTGCGCACGAGAAGCCCGGCGCCGGTGAGCAGCACCAGCGACAAGGCGAGTTCGCCAGCCACCAGAGCCCCGCGTAACCGACCCTTTTCGCTGGAGCCCACCGAGCGAATGCCAGTTTTGAGGGATTCATTCAAGTCTGTCCTGGAGGCTCTTAACGCAGGAATCACGCCAAAAATTAAACCGGTCAGCACAGCCAGCCCAGCGGTAAAGGCCAGTACCGGGCCATCCATCCCGATCGCGTCCAGCCGGGGAATATCACGCGGCCCGAACTTCACAATCGCCTGAATACCCCACATTGCAAGGAGCAGTCCGGAAAGTCCTCCGCCTAAGGAGATCAATAAACTTTCCGTCAGAAGCTGTCTCACCAAGCGGCGTGGTGCAGCGCCCAGCGCAGTACGAATTGCGACTTCATGCTTTCGTTCATTGGAGCGGGCCAACAATAAGTTGGTGATGTTCGTACAAGCGATCAGCACGACCAATCCGACCGCAGCGAGCAGGATCAGTAACGCCGGGCGAACATCGCCGACCAATGAATCGCGAAAACCTGCTACGGTGGCCGTGGAACCTTTATTAGTCTTGGGATACGCGAGCGCCAGACGTCCACCGATGGTGTTGAGTTCTTGCTTGGCCTGTTCGAGGCTGACTCCGGGCTTCAGCCGTGCAATCGTGTTCAGGTAATGCGCGCCGCGCTGTGTGGCCACATTTTCCGGAAAGCTGAGAGGTATCCAAACATCCGCACCGGACAGCGGGAACTGAAACCCCGCAGGCATTACGCCGACAATCGTGTAGCTCTCACCGTCCAACCGCGCCTTCTGTCCGACGATGTTCTTGTCTCCGCCGAAACGGGTCTGCCAAAGCTGATGGCTGAGAATGACCTCGTAGTCGTGCCCGCGCTGACCTTCCTCCTCCAGAAAGCTTCTTCCGAGGAAGGGCTCCACTTGCAGTGTGGGAAAAAGGCTGGGCGACGCTAGCACGGCTACAATGCGCTGCGCTTCTCCGCGCTCGGTAAGTGCTATCGGATTCGGCGTATAAGCTGCGATGCTCGAGAAAACATGATTCTGATCGCGCCAGTCGAAGAAGTTTGGAGGAGAGGCCACCGACTGCTCGATACCTGCCGACGGCTTCGATTCATAAACCGAGACCAGTCGTCCCGGCTCAGGAAATGACAACGGACGCAGCAACACAGCATTCACGACGCTGAAGATTGCCGTGTTCGCCCCTATACCAAGCGCCAGCGTGATTATCGCCACGGCGGTAAATCCCGGGTTCCGGGCCAGCATCCGAAGTCCGTAGCGAATATCTTGCAGCAGGCTTTCCATAAATTTATCGGTTCTACTCGTAACGCAGCGCGACCATCGGATCCACTCTCGCCGCACGCCAGGCTGGGATAAACGCAGCCAGCAGGGTCACGAATCCGATGAGCGCCGTTCCTGCAAAAAGCGTTAGCGGATCATTGTTAGAGATCCCGAACAATTGGCTCTTTAAAAATCGGCTCAACAGGATCGCAAGTGGGAGAGCAATGGCTAGACTCAAGCCCACCAACCGGAACACTTCCGCGAGCACCATGCGTGCAACTGTCCCGCGCGTTGCGCCGAGCGCGATGCGGATTCCGATCTCGCGTGTGCGTTGTTGCGTTGCATAGGCCAGCACGCCGTAGAGTCCCACTGCGGCCAGCAGCGTCGCCAATATCCCGAAACTAGTGGCGAGCAGCGCAATCATTCGTTCGGTACTTAGGTTGTCGTCAATTTGCTCATCCATGGTGCGCATGGTGTCGAGCACGAGTTTGGAATCGAGGTCCCGCATCGCCTCGCGAATAGCCAACTCCATGCTGTGCGGGGACTGCTGCGTGCGCACATAGAATTGCCAGGCGAAGTTGCCGGCCTCTTTCGCCTGCAGATAAGGAACGAAGACTGTAGGTTTGATTTCACTGCGCACGTCCTGGTGTTTTGCGTCCTGCATGATCCCGACGATCTGCAACTCGGGTTCACCATCATGACCGCCTCCGCGAATTAAATGCTGGCCGAGCGCGCGCTGCGCGTCCCCCCAGTAGCGACGCGCCAAACCCTCACTTACGATCGCGACTGGCGTGGAGTTCGCACCATCCTGTGCGGTAAAGATTCGCCCTGCGACCACCGGCATCTGCAGAGTTCGAAAATAGTCGTAGGTGGTCATCGACCACTCCACGTTCATTTCCTCGTCCTCTTTTGCGACGTAACCGGGAATCGTGATGTTCCTGCTCTCGCTATTTCCCGCCAGTACCGGATCGTTAGTCGCACCTACAGAAGACACCGCGGGCAATTCGCCGAGACGATCTAAGACCCGCTGGGAAAGGGCTGGAATATCTTTCTCTTCATAACCCGCCAGCTTGGCATCCAAGCCGAAAGTAATCAGGTGGTCGGTGGTGAATCCCACGTCGAGGGTTTTCAGGTTATATAGCGTGTGCAAAAACAATCCCGATCCCACTAGCAGTAACAAGCTCAACCCAATTTGCACGCCCACCGAAACTCGCCGCAGACGCATCGCACCACCTGTCGCCGTCGAATTCTGCTGCTTCATCATGGGAGTCAAGTCCGGCCGCCAGACCTGGAATGCGGGAGCGAGACTGAAGAGCAGACTCACACCAATCGCCAGCGCGAAGTTGAAAGCGAAAACGCGATGATCTGGAGTTGCAGAAAACGGCAAGTCGCCGCTGATATCCGTCCACATCCGGTGCAGCAATATCCCCGAGACCTGCGGCGCCAGCAGGATTCCCAGCGCTCCGCCGGCGAGTCCGAGCAGCAACCCCTCGACTAGAAGTTGTTGCACAATGCGCCCCTGGCGGGCGCCCAGTGCGTAGCGCACAGAAATCTCTCGTACGCGTCCGGCGGTTCGCACCAGCAGCAGGCTGGCCACGTTCACGCAGGCCATCAACATCACCAATCCCACCATTCCCATCACGATCAACAACGGGGTGCGTATGTTCTGGCGCAACGGCGAAAAACCTAGTGCCCCGTCCGTAAGAGCCAGATGACTCTGGGGGTATTGCTGTTGAAACGAGGGCGTCGCACGTTTGATCTGTTTGAGTTCTTCGGTCCGGAGCGCGTGCCACAAAGTGTTTACTCCGGCTTCGGCCTGCTCGCGGCTCACTCCCGGCTTGAGCCGGGCCACGATATTAAGCCAACGCGACAAGTGGTTCGCCAGATCCTTGCAACACGGCATGATCTCGGACTTCATCATCATCGGCGCGAAGATCGCGGGTGAATTGCCCACGACCACACTGTGAAAACCCGGCGCGGCGACCCCGATCACGGTGAACGGCTGGCCGTTGATCAGAATGGTTTGGTTGAGCACCGAAGGGTCGGAACCCATACGACGTTGCCAATAGGCAAAACTCAATACCACCACGGGATTGGCATTTTCCGTGACATCGTCGGATTGCGTGAACAATCTCCCCAACGCGGGACGAACCCCAAGGACGTCAAAATAATTTCCGCTGACCAGTTCGGTGTTCTCAAGTTCGGGCTGATTGTGCCATTGCACACCGGCTTGCGTGGAGTCTGTCGCCAGCACGCCGCTGAACACTGAATTGCCGTCGCGCAGGTCGCGATACATCGGATAAGAAAAATAGTCTGCGGATTTTCCGCCGTAGGCACTCAACTGCCCTGTGTCTTTGCCCGAATGTTCCAACTGGACCAGTTGCTGCGGATCGTTTACCGGCAGGCGGCGCAGCAGCACTTGATCGAATAGGTTGAAGATCGCAGTGTTCGCGCCAATCCCCAAAGCCAAGGTGATCACAGCGACCGCGGTAAACATTGGCGCGTTGATCAACTGCCGCAGAGCATAGCGAACGTCCTGTGCCAGTCCAGTCATCGTGGAGACTCCTAGTCGTGCCTCAATGCCACCATGGGATCCACTCTCGCCGCCCGTCGAGCCGGCAGATAACAAGCCAGCAATGCGACGCTCGTAAGCAGCGCAAAAACTGAGATGAACGTCACCGGATCGGTCGGCGTCACTTCGTAAAGTAAACTCGTCACCAGCCGAGAAAGTACCAGCGCAGCAACCAGCCCTGCGGCGGAGCCAATCAGCGCAAGGCGTACTCCATCGCCCAGAACCAGCCGCAAAACATCGCCGGGATTTGCACCGAGCGACATACGAATCCCGATCTCCTGCGTACGCTGGGTCACGACATAGGCAATCACGCCGTACAATCCGACGGCCGCAAGCAACATGGCAACAATGGAAAATAATGCCAACAGCTCGGCGGAAAATCTCTGTTGCGCAACCGAGGTTTGCACAACGTCATCCATGGTGCGGACCGCTGATAGCGTTTCGTTGCTGTCCACTCCCCGTACCACATCCCTCATCGCCGAGGCCAGGGCTTCAGGGTCTGCGACCGCGCGCACCACCAAGTTCATGCTGCCCGATGCTGCCTGAGGAAGGGGCAGATACATCTCTGGCGGCTGCGGTGCATCGAGCGCAAAATGGCTCACCCCGCCGATGATGCCGACGATTTGGGTGGGGCCGGGCGCACCGTCGATCAGCAGACTCTTTCCAATCGGATCTTGCCCGGCGAAGTAGCGCTTCACGAAAGGTTGGTTGACGACAACGACCCTGGGCGATTGCGGTGAGTCGTGTTCGTCGAACCAGCGGCCTCCGAACAGAGGGATGCTCATGGCGCTGAGATAGCCCGTCGTCGAAACCCGGAGATTGGCATCCTCATTTTCGTTGGGTCCATATGCACGGCCTTGAACGCGGAAAGAGTCGTCATTCTGTTGCCGGTTCAGAGGCAACTCGGAAATGGCACCCGCGCTCTCTACCCCCGGCAGTGTCGAAAGTTGCTGTTCAAGCTTTTGGAAAAACGCAACGCGACTGGCCTCATCCTTGTAGCTACCTTCACTCAAGCTGATTCGTGCAGTAGCAACATGCTCGCTGCGGAAACCGGGATCAACGTGAATCACGCGCCAGACGCTCTTCACCAAGAGACCTGCGCCCACTAGCAGAGCAAATGAAATTGCAATTTCAAACACCATCAGAGTGCGTCCCAGACGATGCCTCGACACGTTGCCCGGATTGCGACCGCCTAATTTGAGGCTGGAATCCAGATTCCCGGACGAGAGTTGCAGCGCCGGAGCCACGCCAAAGAAGACCCCTGTCACCATAGAGATCGCCACCGTGAACAGGAGCACGCTCGCATTGACCTGGATCTCGTCGAGGCGAGGCAAGTCCGCCGGAGCCACAGATCGCAGCAATGACACTCCCCAAACTGCGGCAACTGCCGCCAGCACGCCGCCGGCCAGCGACAGCAAAGTGCTTTCGGTAATAACTTGCCGAACAATGCGCCAGCGGCTGGCGCCGAGCGCAGCCCGAACCGCGATTTCTTTTTGGCGCGCCGTTACCCGCGCCAGCAGCAAGTTGGAGACGTTGGCACACGCGATCAGCAGGAGCATTCCAACCGCACTGAACAAAAGCCAAAGCGTGGGCCGCACTGGACCCACCACGACCTCGCGCAGACCCACAAGATGCAGACTCCAGTCCGTATTGCTTTCGGGATATTTCTGCGCCAAGCTTCGCGAAATTGTGTCGAGATCGGTTTGCGCCTGCTCCTGGCTGACTACAGCGTTGAGCCGTCCTACCACTGAAAGAAAATGGTAGCGCCGGACGGTCATGCCTTTCGCCAGCATCGGCATAGGCAGCCAGACCTGGGCTTCGGAGAGTAGCGCAAGGTCGCTCGGAAGCACGCCCACGATGGTCAGCTTTTTTGCGTCGAGGGTCACAGTGTGGCCGACGATCCCAGGATCACCTCCGAAATCCCGTTGCCAAATGCCGTAGCCAAGAATCGCAACCTGAGGTTCGCTGACTTGCTCTTCGATGGGCAGAAAGCTGCGGCCAAGTTTTGGCTGCACGCCGAGGGCGTCAAAGAAATTCCAGGAGACGATGTTGCTGCGCACCTGCTCGGGGCTCGCACTACCGGTCAAGTTCGCCGTCGAATCTTCAATCGCCATCGCGGCAAATTGTTGGAAGCTTCGGTTCTGCGCGCGAAAGTCTACAAAATCCGGGGGCGAAACTGCGGCGCGATCGTTACGGGGAAACTTTCCCGTATCCACGGACCAATTGATCTGGATGGGGAAAAGGCAGCCGGCGCAACAGCACGGCATCCAGCACGCTGAACATGGCGGTATTCGCGCCAATTCCGAGCGCCAATGTGAGCACGGCGATCGCGGCGAAAGCCGGAGACTTTCGCAACATGCGAATGCCGTAGCGAACGTCTTGCACCAAAGATTCCAGCATCATAGAAAACTCATTCGTAGCGCAACGCCACCATGGGATCGACCTTGGTCGCCCGGCGCGCAGGAATGTAATTAGCCAGGAGTGCGACCGCAACCAGAAGCACGGTGAAGATCGCCAGGGTCAGGGGATCGGAAGCTCCCACACCGAACAGGAGGCCGGCGATCAGACGAGTCATGGCAAGCGATGCCACAACTCCCACGGTGACGCCGACCAGAGCCAGCGACATGCCGCGTGACACCACCACCTTCAATACATCCATTCGCCGCGCCCCTAGAGCCATGCGAATACCAATTTCCCGGACGCGCTGATTCACGAAGTACGCCATGACCCCGTAGATTCCGATCGCGGCCAGCAGCATGGCGGTGCAAGCGAAGAAGCCGAGCACCACCATTGCGAAGCGGCGCGATGACAGCGAGTCGGAAACCAGGCTATCCATGGTGCGCACGCCAAACACCGGCAAGGTGGGATCAACCGCCTGCACCTCGCGCCGGACTGCTTCCTCAAACGACTCCGGACTCGCTGTGGTGCGGGCGAACACCGTCATGTTCGGGCCGATATTCTGCATCGCTGAATAAAAGAAGTGCGGGCGATAGGGCGCATCCAAGCCTTCGCTTCGGGTCCGTTCCACAATGCCCACAATCGTGACGAATGGAGGAGGGTTCTGCGCTCCTGGCGCAATGATTTTCGCGCGCTTGCCGATCGGATCCTCATTGGGCCAGAACAAATTGGCCGCGGTCTGGTCGATCAGCATCACCGGAGCACCCGTTTCATTGTCGCTATCGGTGAGGCCGCGGCCGCGCAACAGGCTCGTTCCGAGTGTGCGCAAGAAATCGGGCGTCATCGAGACGAAATCCGCGCTCAAAGCTCCGTTGCCATCGTCGGCACGGCCTTCGATCACGAAATTAATGGGGGCAAGCTGTCCCGAAAATGGGGTGTCTCCGACGCCGATTGCCGCCGTCTGCACTCCCGGCAACCCACGTAACGCGCCGCAACACATCGCGCACCAGAGCGCTGCGCTTGGGCTGGGTGGCGTATGGATTTTGAGTCGGGTCGTTAGGCACCGGCAACCAAATGCGAGCACTGACCACGTGGCTGGAATCAAAGCCAGGTTGAACTTGCAGTACGTTCCAAAAACTGCGCAGCAACAAGCCGGCGCCTACCATCAGCACCAGGGATAATGCGAACTCACAGACCACCAGCACGCCCAGAAATCGATGCTGGCGGACGCCCATACCGACGCCGCGCGTACCTTGTCGTAAATCGTCGATGAGCCGAGTGCTCGCCAGTTGCGCCGCAGGGGCCAAGCCGAATAGCAAGCCTGTGAATACCGAAATCCCCAGCGCAAACAACAGAACGCGCGGATTGACGCTGACCTCAACGAGCCGCACCAGGTTGGCGGGAACCAATTGCAACAACAGTCCGGTCAACCAAAGGCTCAACAACACCCCAACGGCTCCGCCAGCTAATGAGAGAACTACGCTCTCGGTCAGCATCTGCCGGACCAGTCGCCACGCACCCGCACCCAGCGCCTGGCGTACCGCGATTTCCTGCTGCCGACCCGCAGATCTCGCCAATAACAAGCTGGCAATGTTCAAGCATGCAATCAGCAAAACCACGCCGACCGAGGCAAGGAGCGCAAACAAGAGTGTGGTGGAATCGCCGGCAACTTCCTTTTGCAATGGAACGATTCGAGGAGTCCAACGCGCCGCCGCCGGATACTCGTTCGGATACTGCGCGCTCAAGTTAGCGGCAAAAGCGTTGAGCTTAACCTGGGCCTGCTCAGGAGTGAGCCCAGCCTTGAGCCGCCCGAGGGCTCCGGGCAGGAGCCGAATCGAGCGTCGCGGGGGCAGCGGAAATGGCGCCGCAATGAAACCGGTGGTGAGCCAGGAATCCGCTTCGTGCTGCAATGTCCGGGCTGGATTGCGGAAGGTAGGCGGCATCACCCCGATGACGGTGTACAAATCCGTGTCAATGCGGACGGCCTGCCCCAACACATTCGGATCCCCGCCAAACATGCGATGCCACAAACCATCGCTGATCACGGCCCCTTCAAAAAATCCCGGACGATAGTCGGCAGAAGTGAACACCCGTCCAAGAGCCGGCTTTGCGCCTAGAAGCGAAAAGTAATTCGGACTTACGATTTCAGCTTCGATGCGTTCTGGCTTCTCGCGCCCGGTCACGTTGGCATTGATGGGAAAATCGGAAGAGATTTGGTCGAACACACCCGAGCGATTCTGAAGATCGTCCAACTCCTGGATCGACATTCCGACATCCGTCATGTGATTTCCCGGATAGTCGTCTTTCACCACCACCAACTGCTCGGGCTTAAGATAAGGAAGCGGCCGCAGCAATACCGCATCCACAACCGAGAAAAGCGCGGTGTTCGCGCCGATGCCCAGCGCCAGTGTAGTCACGGCTATCGCAGTCAAGCCGGGACTCTTCCGCAGCATGCGGAGCCCATATCGCACATCTTGTAAGAATGTTTCCATACCTGATTCCTAACCTCGAAAATCAATTCATGATCTCAACCGCTCACGGCGTTTGTACGACTACAAACACAAGCCGTACGACGCCGAATCTTTTCAATGGACGCACCCGGAAACTCCTGACGCAAAGCACTTGACTCGCGGGGATTCTTCCCGCTGCAAGGCCGCTCAGCCTTACGCGCCTGGGCCGCATATTGTCTTATCTCTTGGTAGTGAGCGTAGGAATGTAGAGAAAAATCCAGCGGACTGGACGCCGCATCGCTACTATGCCGTTTGTCGCACAATCTTTGAGGTTGGATTATCGGCGATGGCTGTGCTCGAGGCGCCGACTGTTGGTTTGACAATCGCGATCGTCCCAATTCCCAACGCCAGCGAGCCGACTATGATTGCCGCGCAACACGGCTTAGAACGGAGCTGATGAAGAGCGTCGGCGAGATATTGAACCAATCCTGTCATCAGTTTGCAATCTCCCGCTCATGTCACGTCGCCGGACACACTTCCGCCCAGGGTGCAGGAACCTATCGTCGTCCGGCTTAGTTGACCTCGACGCTCTCCTCCACCACTCGTCCGTCAAACATGTGGATGGTGCGTTCAGCGTGACGCGCGAAACGGGGATCGTGCGTGACCATGCAGATGGTCGCGCCTTCCCGGTGTAGATCGCGCAACAAATCCATAACCGCTTCGGCATTGCGGGAATCCAGGTTTCCAGTGGGCTCGTCCGCCAGCAGGATCGCGGGTGATCCGGCCAAGGCTCGCGCCACCGCGACACGTTGCTGCTGACCGCCGGAAAGTTGCGACGGATAATGCTTGGTGCGGTGGTTCATGCCCACCCGCTCCAGCGCATTGTGCACGCGCTCCTTGCGCTCATTCGCAGGCATGCCACGATAAGTCAGCGGGAGTTCCACGTTTTCATAAACGTTGAGGTCGCCGATAAGGTTGAAACTCTGGAAGATGAATCCAATTTCGCGATTGCGAATTCGAGAGCGTTCGCTGATGTTAAGGTTGGCGACGGGATGGCTGTTCAAAACATAGCTGCCATCCGTCGGCGAATCCAGCAGTCCGATCAACGCCAACAGGGTCGACTTGCCGGAGCCTGAAGGCCCCGCAATCGCCACGTACTCGCCTTTCCGAATCTCCATGTGAATGCCGGAGAGTGCATGGGTCTCTACCTCGTCGGTGTAGAAGACCTTGGTGATATTTTCCATGCCGATCATGGTTCCCGCGTCAGCCATCGAATGTTCCTTTCTTGTTTGAGGTCCGGCTATTCCAGACGAACCCGATCAAAACTGTCCCAGCGCGACATATCCGAAAGAATGACCTGGTCGCCTTCTTTCAATCCCTGCAAAATCTCGACTGTGTTGACCGAACTGCGTCCCAGTTTTACCTGGGCGCGAACCGCATTGGCTGCGTCCGGCTCCAGTTTGAACATGCCCACCGTACTCTGTTCCTGTCCGAAGGCGGGGCGGCCGACGTACAGCACATTCTCCATCTTTTCCAGGTCAATGGTTCCGTCCACGCTCAGATCTGGTCGCGCTCCCTGCGGAAGCTTTCCGTCCAGGGCCACATCCACGGAGACGGTTCCATTTACTACAGACGGATCAATCCGCACAACGTGACCAGCAATAACACCATTATGTGTATCCACAGAAGCAGGCTGGCCGAGTTGAATGTCTTTAGCCTGCGTTTCCGCGATCTTCAATTCCGCCTTAAGCCGTTGCGGCTGCACAACTTTCGCCAGAGTCGTTCCAGGAGTTACATATTGCCCGATCTTCAGGGTCTGTTCTTGCAGAACCCCATCAATGCCAGCGCGCACTCGCAAACGATCCAGTTGGCTCTCCTTTAATTTTGCGAGAGCCCTGAACTGTTCTACTTCGGCCGCTTTTGCCTGCAACTGCGCCTTCAGCACTTCGCTGCTATTAGTTAGCCGTTGTTTCTCAATATCGTTCTGGGTAGAAAGCTGTTGCGCCTGCTGATCGGAGACTTTCATGCTGAGCTGCGAAATCACGCCGAGCCGCGCAAGTTCGGAGTTGATGTCGGCCTGCATTTTCGCCTGGTTATATTGCGAATCCGCCTGCGCGGAGACCGACTTTTGCGCCAACACCTGGCTGGCCAACCCTACTTCGAGGTTCTTGTAGTCCGCTTCGGCAGCCTTAAGCTTAAAGCCCGCATCCAGCGCTTCCTGCTCCAGCTGAGGATTGCTCATCGTCAACAGGATGGTGTCAGACTTTACCAGCGCACCGGGAAGCTCCAGAATCTTGTCGACGCGTCCTTCCGTGATAGCAGGCAGGAATTGAATCGATCCCTCCATCGGAACTAATGTTCCCAAACCGCGAACCTGGCGCAACACCGAGCCACGTTTTACCGTATCCACCCAGACCGTAGATCGCTCCACAGTCGGCGCAGCGGGTTTCAGCCGCGATAGCCCCATGGTCACCGCAGCGAGAAGAATGATTCCGACGACTACATATATGATCTGGCGGCGGCGCCGCTGACCTGCGTTAGATGGGCGAGCGATATCCATAATTGCTCCTTAGAAAGGCACGCGCAAGACCACTGTACCTGTTACGTAAGTAGCATGTCTCTAGATAGTTACGAGGAAACAAAACACCAGGAAAAGACTCAGTTCTGTTCGTTCGTGGGAAGGAAGTGTCCGAATATGAACACAAGTGAACTGAGGAAAGAGGACTCATTCGAGTTTCCTCGTTTGTAGTTTCGGGCTGTTACGCGTGCACGAAAAATAACGCGAACTATCAGCTGCTCGCCAGTTCGCAGGAAGGTTCTGCGACCGTTGCCGCGACCGTCCATCCAACCGGAACTTCAAGATCCGGCATGGGAGGTGCCGCAAAAAGCCGCTGGCACGGCTTGGCCAACCAGCGTGCCCACTTCGACGAGCGCGATACACGAGCGCTGTCGGTGGCGATTCCCGTATCCGCATACATCTGACGGTAGATTTTTGAAATCAAGACGAACGCCAAACGGGCCCGCATCGACTTGATAAATCCGGATCGCGTCCAAATAGACTTCATGCTGTAAAAAGTGTCCCACACCGATTGCGTATTCCGGCGAATTTCCTCGGCTGACATGGTCGGATGCGGCCAATACAGCTTAGGCCGCAGCGCTGGCGGAATAAGCCAACGGCGCGTAATCGGGATTCCGCCAATTTTCACTGGGGAAGCCTCCATGTTTTTTTCCCAGCGCATGAAATCAACCGTGCCCGGATATGGAGTCAGCATCACAAACTGTGCGAACGCAACCTCCGCACGAACGGCGGCGGAAGCGGTAGCATCGAAGGTTTCTGGACGATCGCTGGGCAGGCCAAAAATGAATGATCCCAGCACGTACACGCCATGGCGGCGGAATGTTCTCAATCGTTCAACCAGCTCTTCGCCGGATTGATTGAAATCCTTGTAAACATCTTTCAGACCTTCCGGAGTCACCGATTCCACACCGACCAGCGCACCTTTGATGTTCGCGGCTTTCATGGCATCGAGGAAGTCAGTGTCTTCCGCCGCTTCCATGGTGATCTGTGTGAAGAAAATCGTGTCCGGCGGAAGTTGTGCCAGACGGGCCATGAGCTCAAAACGTTCCGCGCGAATGGCTTCGAGTTCATGAATCCGGGCAGTGTTTTCTTGCTCCTTGGCCAAGCGAAGATCGGTCAAGGTAACGGGATAGAAATTATCGTCCGCCAGCGCGATAAAGCGGAAACCGAGGCGCCGTAGCTGCACGATTTCCTCCATCACCACATCGGAGGTGCGCTGGCGAGGGCGCTGGCCATCGGTCCGCCAAACCGAGCAGAAAGAACAATGCTTGGGGCAGCCGCGCACTGTCTGCACCGATGCCCACATGTAGCTATCGCGCGGTATCAAGTCCCAGCGTGCCGGCAAGAATTCTGAAGCTTCAATCCTGCCGCCTTCGTAGACTCGCGCTGGATCCTGACGGCAACAATCCGCTAATACTTTTGCCCACGCCACGTCTCCGTCGCCCTTAACTACAGCGCAAGCGCCGCCCAGTTCATGCGCTTCATCAGGGTAAAGAGTCGCATGGATTCCTCCAAAAACAACGTAAGCGCCGCGCTCGCACGCCATCTTGCCGATCTCGTACCCACGGAGTGCATTGGCTGTGTGGATCCCGATACCAACCACGTCGCCCGCTTGAATGCTCTCCGGATCCACCGCTTCCAGCGTTTCATCGACCAGAACGGGCGTGCCAAAGCTTTTCGGTGTCGCTGACGCCAAGACGTATAACCAGCGGGGCGTAATAACTGCGGTGCCAAAAGAAACTTCGCTTGGATTGATGAGGTGAACGCGCACGCGATGTCGCCCTCCTTGGGGCGGGCCCTGCAGACACGAACTGAAGACACGAACTGGCAATATTGATTTTCGCGGACAGCCGTTGCTCGGACTTGTCGCGTTCACTCATGGGTTCGGCCTCCCGCACAGCTGCGAAAAGTGAGACCCATAACCGAATTTTCAAGGTTGATCCCGGCAAAAACTGATCAAAAGTGAACACTTTTTGGAAAACCATTGCGGTTATTGTTAGAGTTATTTTGGGCGAGCCATGACACCGCGTCCCCACACCCTCCTTTGGATTTTCCCGCTCCTGATCTGTATGGGGGTTTGCCAATCGCCCCTCGGCCAACCAAGCGTGGAGCCCGCCGCTGAAGTTCACAATGCGCTAAGCGGGGACGAAGTCGTCAATGAAATGATCCGCAGAAACCTTCAGCGGGCCGAAGCATTGGCCGCGTTCCAGGCAACCCGAATTTATCGGCTGGAATATCGCGGCTTCCCAGGTTCGAGAAACGCAGAAATGGTTGTCGATGTGAAATACAAAGCTCCCGCTACCAAGGAATTCATCCGTGCGGTCGACGACCGGCTCCAAACTACTTATTGAGCGAGTCTTAGAGAGACTACTGCAGAGCGAGAAGGAAGCGCTCACACCCGAGAACCAGAGCCGTGTGGCCCTCAATCGCGAAAACTACACATTTACTCTCGCCGGGCAAGAAAATACATCGGACGGGTCTTTTTATGTTCTCTCGGTGGAACCTCGCACTAACGACAAATTGCTTTACCGAGGTCGAATCTGGGTGGATGCGAAAGACTTCGCGGTTGCGCGCATCGAAGCTTCTCCCGCGAAGAACCCTTCATTTTGGATCAAGGATGTGAAGATTGAACACATCTATCAGAAGGTCGAAGACTTCTGGCTGCCTGCATCCAATCGTAGCACCAGCATCACACGCCTGGGAGGTCGGGCGTTGCTTACTATCGAATATAAGGATTATCGGATCACGGCGAATCGCAGCCAGAGTGGTTTAATTGGCACCATCGCCAGCCGTCAGTAGATCATTCCGTCCGACGAGTAGCAGACGGTGCAAGAGAGACGCGCATGGGTTAGTATGGACGCTTCCCGAAAAGGGGAGATGTTGATTCGAAAAGGAGAACACAATGACACCCGCTGATCAGAATAAATGTGCTCATATCCCATGCCTGTGTACCGTGCGGCCCGGAGAAAAATATTGCGGTCAAGTCTGCAAAGATGCCGGGTCGGGTGAAGTCGAAATTGCCTGCGAGTGCGGCCATCCAGCCTGTCCGCTGACGACCTAAGCAACTCACATTCTCATCAGGTTGATCTAATTTTGACCGAGTAGTTTGGTGGCGGCGTGTCGCATTATGACCCGCACATGCACGCGTTGGGTCTGCGAAAGGTCAATCGTGGAGAACCATATTGAGCAGTGAGCTGTGGACTTGCAGTCTGCCTTCTAAACCGCCAGCGTAATGAATGAAACCCAGCTTCCTGAACCGGTTCATAAAGAAGCTCACGCGGGAACGAGTCGTCCCAACCATGTCGGCTAGTGTTTCCTGACTGATCTTAGGAATTACGTTCTCAGGCACGCCGTCCTTGCCAAAGTGTGCAAGTAGCAGAAGAACGCGGGCCAACCTCTTCTCGCTGGAATTAAATAGTTGGTCGACCAGGTCTTCCTCGTAGCGAACATTGCGCGCCAGCAAGTAAGCCATGAACATATCCGAGAACGCGTGTTCGCGGTGAAGCGCGTCCATCATCGACCGCTTGTCTATCCGCAAAATCTCGCACTCGGTCATGGCCGCCGCAGATCCGATTCGAAGAGTCTGTCCGGCGAGCGAGCCCTCTCCAAAGAAATTCCCCTCACCCAATATTCCAATCGTCGCTTCCTTGCCAACGTGAGACACCACCGTAAGCTTTATTTTGCCTTTCCGAATGTAAAACACGGCGTCAGCAACATCCCCCTGGGCAAAGATTCCTTGCTTTCTTGAAACGCTGAAGCTCTTCCTGCCCTTTCCAATCGTGGCAAGAAATGCCCCGGGATCGAAAGCGCGGTTCTTCTTCGCTGCTGCGGTGGAGTTCATCAATAGCCATCATAGTCCCAAAGTGCGATGGGTTGGCACAAATCGTGACTAAAGTTTGCGGTCACGGAACGGAGCCGACTCAAAACGACTTCGAAATTATTTGTCCGAGGCTGCCAAGCGCTGATCTCGATGAAGATTCGTCTGCGGCTGGCTGTATTGTTCGCATTTCTCTCCCGGCTTGGCACCGCAGCTTCAGCCACCGCCCCGCCAAAACTTCTTTCCGCGGGACGTTCATCACCACCTAGTGAGAGTTTGCATCCGGCCAAAACCAGGTCAATTCAATCAGTGCGATATCAGGAATGTTGTAGAGGCACAAGGATTTCCCGTCCCTTGGGAACCCGGTCCTAGGCCGTCCAATTTTTACGAAATATGCCTTGGAATACGTCGAAGGATGGGGTATCTTGGCCGACACAGAAGTAAGGACCGGCCATGAAACCCCTGTTTCAATCCTTCGCCTTCCTGTTAGTGATGTGGCTGTGCACTAGTGGCTCTGCACCACACGCCTGGGCGGCCTTCCCCGTAAGTAGCTCATCGCCCGAAGTTCCCTCCGCGGGGTCCTCCAACGAGGCTGAAGTTGCCATCCCTGGCCCGTTGCGGCCTCTCCTGAGGATGGCGGGGATCAGTCAGCAAATCTCCGCCGAAGAAGTCATGCCGCTGCTGGCTCACAACATTTTCACCCAGGGCTATCAGGGTTCGCCTACCAAGGGCCAGCCGACCGAGTACCTAACCCTGCTGGATCGTTACCTCGAGCAAGCTAGAGAGCTCGACGCTATTGCTGGCGCAGACCGCACGCTTCGCGTGACCAATTGTGAGGATGCGAAGCAACTTCTGCACATTCTGGGCTATCGCGTACGACAGGAATGCGGGAAGAGCACCACGACTCTGTTGACCGCCGATCCGGATCGCGCCTTTGTCACCATCGATTCCGGCTTCCCTCTTTTTGAGCTTGAGGAGGCACTGCAGGGAGGCAAGCCGTTCATTTACGCTTTCCCCATTAGCCGGATTCCAATTCTGTTCACCGCAGGAGACTGGACCTCGGTGAGTACGGAAAGTCGGCCAAACCCCAGCGATTTCGTAGAGACATTCATGCGAGATCCTGTCCTGGCACGGCTCTACTGGGCGCTGGCGCGCAGCGATGCCCATACTCGGCTAGTGCTTCGAGACTCCATCGGGTTGGGAAGGCTATTGCCGTATGCCGCGACTCTTGATTTCTACGGCAGCCACATTTGCATTCGCTCCGGACGCGTGATCGTGCCCGGCGGATCCGGAGCCGACTCCGCTTGGAAGGACCTGGTGGGAGCCTCGCCACTCTCGCCTTCCGAGTTTGTGCCCCGATTGCTGGCGAAGGACAATGGCTGGCTCGCCGCGTACTTCGACTCCTTATCTCGGGTTAGTCAAGATCAGCAGGCGCACTTTACTCCAGCTCGGCTGCGGCGATTCTACGAGGCTCTGCGCGGCCCCGATATTTTTCCCGCGGCTGCACGGCCGGCCTTTCGGCCTGCGCCCGGACTTCTTCTTCTAACCACCTGCCTGCAATGGGAGCCGAACGGCGAACCCCTCGTCCCGGGAAATCTTGAAGTATGGAAGGACATACTTCACCAAAAAACTAATTTCAGGTTTCCCCGTGACTGGGACAAAAGAACCAGCCACCTGAACCATCCTGAACAGTTAGCGGAGGCGATGTTTGCCCTATCGCGGATGGAAACCGAGATCGGGCCGTTGCAAATTTATCTGAAGTTGAGCGAGTTGGACAGCAAGCGTTCCATGCAAAACCGCCTAAGTCCTCCCACCGTACTCGCGATTGCAGGAAAGTACGGCCAATTCGGTGATCAATATTTGCTCTTCTCTGAGTTTCCTGAGTTGACCGATGAATCGATCACCCGTTTTCTGACGACAGCTGAAAGCTTGAACAGGATCTCCAACCACACATTGCGCGGCAACGCCATGGGGATGTTCCAGGCGAATATCGGGCTTTGGCAAATCGTGGCGCGTCAGGGGCAGATCCCCACCAACAAGCTGAACGATTCATGGCAAGAAGTGATTAAGCCTTTCGGCAAGGTGCTTTCGTCTCCTCATCTGTTCGACGCCGGACGCGATTCCCTGCAACAACTGCTGCTGGCAGCAACTGGTCAGCCCAATCGGTCACAAGATGAAATCATCGACTTGCTCGCAGGCCCTAACCAAACTAATCTCCCGGGCCAGCGCATGCATCAGGAAATGGCCAACAACATCCGTTCCGTGCTCGACGGCCAGCGTCTGGTTTCTCTGGATGCAATTCTGGGCTTGGGGAGCGGCTTGGAAGAAATGTCGCGCGGCGCGGCCATTGGGGATCGCTTGATCCCGCTGGCCGGAGAGCTTCGCGAATTCGAGATGCCGCGCCCCATCTTCAGCAGCGGCGAGAGAACTGAATGGGCGACCGGGATCTATAACAACCGTCACACCGAACTGCAAATGCAGACGGATTTGACCAAGCTGATCAAGTCTCCCGGCTCGCGCGCTCAATTGGCGGAAGCTCGCGGCCAACTTGTCCCCTTCTTCCGAGACACGCTGGTGGGCTTGAACTATGCGTATTATGAGCCGCCCGACTCTCAGGTTCTGCACAACAATCCTCTGTTAGTTCGCTCCCATGACTTCTCTGGAGACACGGTCGCGGGCGTGGAGCGAGTCTGGCAAGCGCCGCAAATGTTCGGGCAAGGCTCTCCAGCGGGCGGTGGAGTGCACCTTGTGGGCTCGCTCGCCGATCTCCCTTACGTCCTCGCCGAAGTCGAACAGGACATGATCGCTCCACAGAATGTTCAAGCCCTAATCTGGAGGGAGTTGGTTCCGGGCTTGTTGGTCAACGCCACCTTGCCGCGCTGGTGGGATGTGAGTCCGCACGAACTTCACGCCATCACCCTCTACCAGCGGGCGGGAGAGGAGTTGCTTGCAGCTTCCGCGGGAAATGAATCCCTGCGGATCAAGGTCATGAGTATCTTGTCGGACCGTATGAATCCGGCGGTTGCTGAACAGGTCGAACTCGCTCTTCGTGGAGTTCACGCGGTTGACATCTATCCTGAGGTCACACCAGCGGACACTCTGTATCTCACCGCGGAGTTTGAGCGAAAGTTCCCGACCGCATCTGATTCATGGGGACCCGCTGGTCAGGAATTGCAAAACCTCTCTCGCCAGTATCCAACCGAAGTGAATTGGCAACGCCTGTCACAGGACTTTGGCGTGCCACATCCCATCCTGGGGCAGAGCTACGCGCGCGAGTTGCTGAACGTAAAACCGTTCCCTGCCTTTGAGGGCTATTCGAGCCGCTTGCTGGCGGAAAGCTGGGACTCGAGCAATTTGTACTGGGCCCGACTGGCGGATGAAATGGGCTATTCCCCAGTGATGTTGAACCGGTTGGTCCCAAAGTTAACTCATCGCATGGTCGAAAAGATATTCGCAACCGACTTCGAAGACTGGCCAGCCATGCTTCGCGCCATGCGGGAAACCGGTGAAGAATTCCGGCAGGGCAAAATCGCTTCGTTGGCAAGCAGCACAGCGATGACTCAGCCTTAAGGTACATATTTAATGCATATGAAAAAGCAATACTTCCTATTTTGCCGTTGCTGCTGGTTTTCAGCGCCGAGATCCAGACGCACGCGCAGGATAACGAACCGAACATTCGCGTGGTTGTCGACATGGTGCAGTTGAACGTTGCGGTCACGGATGACAAGGGGAACTATATTACCGGGCTTCGCCCTTCCGACTTTTCGATAACCGAGGACAAGATTTCACAAAAGTTGGCAACCTTTGGCGAGGGCAATGAGCCCGTATATCGGGTCTCGGATCTGACGCTGCCAGATGAAAATTCCGGGCCTCGAACCCCCTTGCAGCTGAAAGCCGGAGACCCCAGCCCTCAAACACTAGGTTCGATGGTGGCGGGGGCGAACGTCTTTATTCTTTTCGACACCAGCAACTACATGTATCGCGGATTTGTATTTGCTCAGGATGCCATTGCGGATTTCGTACGCTCGCTGGAAACTGCCGACAAGATCGCGTTTTATTCCTACAGTCGCGACCTTTCGCGAGCCGCTCCCCTTACGGCCGACCGCTCGCAACTCTTGCGGGGCGTGCGTTCCACGATAGCGGGAGACGATGCCGCACTTTACAACTGCCTGCTGTTGACCATCAAGGATGCAGCCAAGATTAGCGGGCGGAAAGTAATCGTAGTTTTCTCGAACGGTCCCGATGACGCCAGCGTAGTTCCGCCGGAGGACGTCGCAGAGTTAGCGCAATCTACGGGGACGGCAATCTACATGATCAGCACGCAACTGGCTAAACTGGAACCAGTCTCCACCGCAGTTTTTGACCGTATGACCGCCGCCACAGGCGGCAAAGCTTACTTCGCCAAGAATTGGAGAGATGAGCAGAAAGCCTTTGCCTCGATCCGCGATGATTTGGCTCACCTCTATTCGCTGAGTTACTACCCGCAGGCGAATCCCAACCGGGGTTGGCGCGCGATCACGGTGAAACTGGTGGGCGACAATCTGAAGAAGTACCACATTCGCACGCGCAACGGATATCGTCCTCAACCCAATCGCTTTACCGGAGGCAGCGCACCCGTTCCGACTGCGGAAGCTGCTCCGCAGTCGGTTCAACCGGCTCGCGAATGAAGGTTTTTTCTGTGAGCTTGGGGTCAACCTAAGCCTCGCGTACGGCGCGTGAACTTCTCGATCGTTTCGGCTCGTGGCGAACGCTGCGCCCTTCGACAAGGTGAACTAATTCCTCGCCCAGATTCTTGGCATGATCTCCGGCACGCTCGAAGGCCTGTGCCATGAGCAGCAGATTGGTGCTGTAATCACGGCGCTCTTTGTGCTTGACGTCCAGGTGGCGTTGAAACACAGCGCGGCACACCTGGTCGATTTGAGGGTCAGTCTGCAAAACCCAATTCGCGGTTTCCAGATCGCGGTTCAAAAACCCGCGATACACCGCTTCCAGCATCTTTTCCAGAATGTCCGCCATAGCGATCAGGTCGCGGCGGTCGTCCCGTAAAATTTTCGGCGTCAGGCGCTGCAAGCGTTGCGTTACGGACCAGGTCAGATCACCAATGCGTTCCAGATCGATAATAAATTTCAAGCAGGCGAGCAATTCGCGCGCCTCTGCCTCCGTGACTTGAGTGATCGCGCTGGTAATCCCATCGTCGATTTTGCGCTCGGCGCGATCCAATTCTTTTTCGCAATCCTGCACGGCGATGAATGCCATGTTCGAGGAATTCTCCAGGAAGTCACGAAGATTAAAAACCGCATCCTTGGCCACCAGGCAGGCCTGTTGCACCAGTCCAGTCATGGCCTTGATGGATTCCATTTCTTGAACCGTTTTGCGTTTCATGGAGGGCCTTGCGGAACCGATTAATGATAGCCCACAGCGGCGAAATTGTACGTCCACGTTTTCCACGGTCTGCCGTTGTAGAAAACTGAGTGCATGGCGAAGGCCGGTAAGTGCGGCTGCTTAAAGTGGTTTTCCGCCTTGCACATGCACCAACCGCGATGCAAAGTTGCTTCTTCAGATGCCTTTAAACCCTGATTTGCACTTGCCAACTCAAGCGGCGCTTGCTGATAATGGAAGCTGGAAGAGCCTTACAAACGTGTACCGATACCGTAGAGCAGACTTGCTTCGCATCCTTCGGATCACGGCGCGTCAGTTGGCAGGATGGGAAAAAGCCGGACTGGTGGCCGTTGGCGAGAGCTATTCCTTTTTCGATCTCCTTCAAGTCAAGAAAGTCCGCGACCTGTGCGCGCACAAGGTACGGCCGACTGTAATTCGGCAATCGCTCGATGCCATGCAGAAGCAGGCAGCGGGCATGGAGAATCCATTGCTCGAAGCCAGTGCGTTCAGCGCAGGACGACGCATCGCCTTTCGTCATGAAGGTAGAGTCGTGGAGCCGCTGGCCGGGCAGTTCATGTTTGATTTTTCGTCGCGCGACAATGTAGTGCCCACGTCGGGGCCGCGTTCTCACCCCGATAGCGCGCCCGCTGAAGTCGCCGACCTGTTCGCCGAAGGCATCGCACTGGAAGAAGATCCCAGCACGCAATTGCAGGCAATCACGGCGTACAGGAAAGTTTTGGAATTGGACGATCAGCACGCTGCCGCGAACATCAATCTCGGCACGCTGCTCTACAACCGCCAGGATTACGCGATGGCGGAGAAACACTATCGTGCGGCAATCGAAATTGATCCACGCTATGCGCTGGCGTATTTCGATCTAGGCAACGTGTTGGATGAAACCGGCCGCGTCGCCGAAGCTATTCAGGCCTACAACACTGCGCTGCAACTCGCTCCCACCTACGGCGACGCTCACTACAACGTCGCGCTCGCGTATGAGAAGATCAGAGAACCTCGCAAGGCCCTCCAGCACTGGCGTGCCTATGTCAAGCTCGATACCAGCGGCCCATGGTCCGTGCATGCCCGCAATCAGATACGCCGCATCTTGCAGTCCGATGGCCTCAAGCTCGTGCACAGCCGCTAGCCTCACACCAAAATCAGCGTCTGCGCTCGATACATCAAGCTGCCCCTATAAATGCTAAAATCTCCAGTTGCCGTCCTGTTTCTAAAGGAATTCATATGCCTGATACCACTCTGCAGCTCCCGACTCCCACGCCTCTTACCAGCTTCACCGAAGACGAAATTCTCTTTCGCGACAACATCCGCCAGTTTGCCGAGCAGAAGCTTCGCCCGCTGGTCAAGGAAATGGATGAGAAAGGCGTTTTCGACAAGGATCTTATTGATCAATTCTTTCAACTGGGGCTGATGGGCATTGAAATCCCGGAGCAATACGGGGGCGCCGGCGGCACCTTCTTCGAAGCCATCCTGGCCGTTGAGGAACTGTCCCGGGTTGACGCATCCGCGGGCGTGATCGTCGATGTGCAAAATACTTTGGTGAACAACGCATTGCTGCGCTGGACCACCGAGGACCAGAAAAAGCGCTACCTGCCACGCATGGTGGCGGACCTGTGCGGCGCGTATGCGCTGAGCGAGGCCAGTTCTGGCTCCGACGCGTTCGGACTGCAAACCAAAGCCGAGCTCAAAGGCAGCGACTACGTGCTCAACGGCCGCAAACTTTGGATCACCAACGGCAAAGAAGCGGGCGTCTTTATTCTTTTTGCCACGGTCGATCCCGCGGCGGGATATAAAGGCATTACTGCATTCATCATCGAGAAGGAATTTCCCGGATTCACCGTAGGCAAGAAGGAAGACAAGCTCGGCATTCGAGCTTCGTCGACCTGCGAATTGATTCTGGAAGATTGCCGCGTTCCTAAGTCGAACGTTCTCGGCGAAGTCGGCAAAGGATACAAGATTGCCATCGAAACTTTGAACGAAGGGCGCATCGGCATCGCCGCCCAAATGGCGGGCGTGGCGCGGGGTGCGTGGGAATACGCCTCAAAGTATGCGCAGGAACGCAAACAGTTCGGCAAAGTCATCGCCGACTTCCAGGGCATTCAGTTCCAAATCGCGCAGATGGCCACCGAAATCGAAGCGTCGCGCCTGATGGTCTACAACGCCGCTCGCTTAAAAGACGCGGACCTCCCATTCGTAAAGGAAGCCGCCATGGCGAAGTTGTTTACCTCGCAAGTGGCCGAGCGGGTTACGTCTTTGGCGATTGAAATCTACGGCGGTTACGGATTCACCAAAGACTATCCCGTGGAAAAATATTGGCGCGATTCGAAAATTGGGAAAATTTATGAAGGCACGTCGAACATGCAGCTAGCGACCATCGCCAAGCTGGTCATGGGCGGGAAGTAGGCTGCACAGGGGAGGCGTAGATGTACTTCGAACAGTTTTACCTGGGCTGCCTGGCCCACGCTTCGTACCTTCTGGCTTCAGAAGGCGAAGCCGTGGTGGTTGATCCGCAGCGCGATGTCGAAATTTATCTGAAGGCTGCCGAAGACCACGGAGTAAAAATCCGCCACATCTTTGAAACCCACCTACACGCCGATTTCGTTTCCGGACATCAGGAACTGGCCGCGCGCACTGGAGCGACGATTTACATCGGCGCACAGGCGGGCGCGAGGTTTCCCCACGTGAAGGTGAGCGACGGCTTTGAGTTGAAAGTTGGGAAGCTGCGCATTCAGGCGATGGAAACGCCGGGGCACACGCCCGAGGGCATCTGCCTGGTGATTTCAGACGAAGAAAAATCGCAGAGGCCGTGGGCTGTCCTGACCGGCGACACGCTGTTCATCGGCGACGTGGGACGACCTGATCTTTCGAAGGCGCACACTCCCAAAGAATTGGCGGGCCTGCTCTATGACAGCTTGCACGAAAAGCTGCTCAAGCTCCCGGACGACGTTCTCGTCTATCCTGCGCACGGAGCGGGTTCGCTTTGTGGACGCAACATGCGCGCCGAGCGTTCCTCAACCATTGGCACCGAGCGGCTCACCAACTATGCGTTGCAAATCAAGAGCAGGGACGAATTTGTCCGCCAACTGACTGCGAACTTGCCAACGAAGGCCGGAATATTTTTTGCAGGACGCAGAAATCAATCGCGGCGGAGCCACCGCGCTCGCAGATCTTCCCGAACTGCCTCCCATCTCCGCCACCGAACTGAACTCGTTGCTGCAAGAGGAAGTAATTGCGCTCGATGTTCGGCCCGGCGATCAATTCGCCGCCGGGCACGTACCCGGATCGATCAACATCGCACTCTCGGGACAATTTGCCACATGGGCGGGCACCGTGTTGGGCCTGTCGTCGTCTCCAGTACTGATCGCGGACTCTCTCGAACAAGTATCCGAAGCTCGCCTGCGATTGGCGCGCGTGGGCATCGAAAATGTGCGCGGATACCTGAAAGACGGAGTCTCCGGTTGGACGAATGCAGGATTCAAACTTGACGCACTGTCACAAATCACGCCGCAAGATTTGGAAAAACGCATGCAAAGCGGATCCTCATCCAAGCCGTCCGTACAAATACTCGACGTGCGCCGCGAACCGGAGTGGCAAGCCGGACATCTCGAGGGCGCAGTGTGGTGGCCGCTCGACAACTTCAAAGTTTCTCCACCTGAGATTGACCGCGACATCCCCATCGCCGTCCACTGCAAGAGCGGCTATCGCAGCATGATCGCGTGCAGCCTTCTACAGCGAGCCGGATTTCAAAATGTCAGCAACGTGATCGGCGGCTTCGATGCCTGGCAACAGGCCAATCTCCCCATCCAAACCGAAGCCGCAATCGAAGCGTAATGAGTCCCGCCGTAAAGACTAGCGCGCTACCCTTCCGTAGCGTCCGGCCAATCAAGGCGTGTTATAAATCCAGACATGAGGACCCTGCCCCAAGGCTCGATCCGCCTCTTCCGTTTTGCCGGGATCAATGTGTTCTTGCACTGGTCCTGGTTTCTGGTGGCGGCATTCGAAATCAGCACCCGAACCAGAAGCTATTCCTCGGTCACGTGGAACGTTCTGGAATATCTGGCACTGTTCCTCATTGTGCTGATGCACGAGTATGGTCACGCTCTGGCTTGCCGGCAAGTTGGAGGAACTTCAGATCAGATTGTGCTTTGGCCGTTAGGCGGAGTGGCATATGTGGATCCGCCGCCGCGTCCCGGCGCCACTCTATGGAGCATCGCGGCAGGCCCACTTGTGAATGTGGCTCTGATTCCGGTTTTGTGGGGAATGGGGATGACGAGCCGTTCGCTCGGGTGGAACATCGAGATGCCAAATTTCCACGCTTGGCTGCGCGCAATTTGGTTCATCAACGGTGCCTTGCTTATTTTCAACCTGCTGCCGGTCTATCCACTCGATGGCGGCCAGATTCTTCGCTCTCTGTTGTGGTATCCGCTAGGCCGCGCCCGTAGTTTGATGGCGGCTAGCATCATTGGCTTCATCGGCGTGGCCGGGCTCATCGCCCTTGCCTTGTGGATGCAGTCCGTCTGGTTCGGAATTCTCTCAATCTTCATTCTGCAGAATTGCTGGGTAGGCCTGCGCCAGGCACGAGCGTTATTGCGTCTGGAAAAATTGCCGCGTCAAGACGGATTCACTTGCCCATGGTGCAAAGCCTCGCCACCATCAGGAGAGTTCTGGAAATGCGATCGTTGCGGCCGCGCATTCAACACATTCCAAACCCAGGCCGCGTGCCCGCAATGCGCCACCCAGTTCCCCGTCACGCGTTGCCTGGACTGTGGAAGAACTCACCCCATGAGCGACTGGATGAACGCGGCCTTCGTCACTCCGAAGCTGTAAGCACTGGCTCAACGACGTTTTGTGAGCTTTGATCGCGTTCGGGATTTGACCTGCGGATCGGTCAGCGACTCGAAACCAGCCTGCCTCCAGAGTCTTTCCCATGCCCACATTCCGGAGCCGACCGCAACCGGCAAGCGGAATCCGAGTTGATGAGCCAGCATGCAGGCTTGCCCGCGATGGTGAGCATCATGCGAAATCATGTAGGCGCACATGGCGGGACCGAGACGCCAGGGCCGGCTCCAACCATCTCGCAAAAACTTTACCCCGCCTGGCGGCGTCGGTCAGGGCTTGCGTCAACATCTCCGCGCAATAAAGTGCGCTCTGGGCCAGCGCCGCTCTCGCCTGCTTCTGTGTGCAGCGCCGCCGATCCAACTCAGATGGCAACTTCAGATGCGGAGCCGAGAGCCGGAGCCACTTCCGGCGAATGTTGTGCACATGAGCAAAAATATCGGCAATGGTTCGTCCCGTTTGACCGGGAAGCTTCGCGCGCCACGCCCGCGCGTCCAGATGCTCCAGCAATAGCTGGTTCATGCTGTCATTGACAATAAAAGCCTGAGCCATTTCGTGGTGAAGACTAGAGCGCGGTGCGACAGAAAGTCGCGGCATGGCAAATTCCTCGTTTGCGTGAAAGGCGCGTAAGGTCAGAATTTCCCTCCGAACCTTCCATCACTCGTCCCTTGAATATCACAATAGCCGCCAGCCACACCGTCGGCCGCATATTCACATTCGATCATTCCAGGCGAACATTTGTGGCTCGTGCACCTAATCACGGTGGGAGTATACACGGGACGCGCCATGATCCATCGAGAGCGAGGCAACTTCGAACTCTGCGCATCGCGAAGTGCCTACAGAAGCGTACGGATGCGGTTCCGCAGCCGCATGGGGCTGTGCTAACCTGAGAATGCTCGCCTAAGCCGGGATGGCGGAACTGGCAGACGCAGCGGACTCAAAATCCGCCGACCTTCGGGTCTTGGGGGTTCGACTCCCCCTCCCGGCACCACGGATTTCCTTTTGTTTTGAGGGACTGCCACGGTCCGGCGTTTATATTTTCGACAGAAGTTGAGGTTAATTGTCCCGCGAGAGTGCTTGGCGTCGGCACGTTTCGGCGAACCTTGGCGGGCGTGCTGTTCGCCAATAACTACGATCTCAAGCTTGTGCAAGAGCTGCTTCACCACAGCAATGTCCGCACCACGTTAGACATTTACGCTTAACAATCACGGCACGCTTCCGACAAAAGCAACCTCGCATCACGCAAACTTAGGTTTCGGAAGCGATCACTATCTTTTCCGACCATGGATCTGTCTGCTCAGTGGGATTCTCAATCGCAGGTTGCGCCCGAGAAGATGGCGCTTGGACACCGGTCGGTTGCGGGGCCTCTCCTTCCTTTGACCCTAATGGAGGTGCGACCGAACGAGAGTCGATTGGTAAGAGATGAGAATTCTGTGCCGCCCATTTCGCGGCCAATCCATTCAGAGGACTCTTGGTGTTGTACTCCTGATAGGTAATCATCCGGCCGATACGAATGATCAGATCATCAAGCCCTTCGGAAGCGGCCCAGAAATCGCCGATGCATACCATCGAGTCATCAAAATTTGGATGGAAAACTGGGGTAAGCATTCTGCACTGAGGCGCACGTCTAGGATAGCCGAGCGTCAAGTTAACTTCGAGAACGTGCGTGTCTCGCTCAAGAATTTCGCCTGAACCGGAAACATAAAGTCCCCGAATGTTATAGGTAAACCGATAGATCTCCGGCGGAATCCCCGCTTTTCCGGTGATCTGGATCAAAGGCCAACCCTGCAGTAAACGGTCGAGCATTTGCTCGTCCAGAATCAGTCGACGTGTGCGGGGAGATGACATACTTAATAATTGAGACAGCCTACGAGAGCACCCCAGTCTTCTTCCAGCGTGCAATGCGATTGATGTGGTACTGAATGTAAATGGAACTGAAAAAGAAGGTCATGACACCACTAAGGACTAGCCCGATGTTCTCCGTTGAATTGTAGTATTCCTCCATGGCAGCCTTGATGCTGAAAACACCAAACAGATAAACGATTGCTCCTGCGAGAATAAAGATGCCGCCGAGTGGGGCAAAATCCTTATACAACGCGATGGTCAGCATGCCAGCGACGATGCCAGCGGGATACATTGCGACGAGGACCATCGGCTTATTGTCGTTGATAAGCCTTCGCGCCCAATTGGCCTGGATTAGTGCCCACACCATGTTAAATAACTGGCGGGTGACGGCGTCGAGTATGAGCACGATAGACCAGTGAAGATTTGGCGGTAGGGGGACGAGTTGAGGTTCCAGCGCGGGAGCAACAGCAATTCCATCTGAATTGACCAACGGTGCTGGAATGTTGCCCAAGATTTGCGACACCGGCACCCAGTCGTTCATGCCTTCGCTCTGTGCGAAGTCATCCTGCAAAACATTTCCCGATTGAACGTAACGTTGCAGATCGGAAAGGCTGTAGGGCCCGAAACGTTGCTCGCCTCTCTTGACGAAGTATTCGCATGTTCGACCCTCTCTTACGATTCGAATTGGACTCCCTGGCGATCGTGATCAACTGTACAGACGTCGATAATCGCCCAAATCCAACTCATCGGACTACCAAAGCCGAGCGTAAGCACGGTAATGGCGAGTTCGGCCACAGCTTTCTTCGTGTAACTTGCGTAGAAATTGTGCGCACCAAATGCTCCCAACAGAGCTCCCAAGACGATAAAACGTGGTGCGACTCTTTGGCGGGCCAGGAGGCAGCGAGTCCTGCGTCGGGGCCGGAGAGTTTAGGTCGTGACCAACGAACGAACCGAACATCGAAGGCACAACCTGATTGGTGATGGACTGCAGTTCTTCTATGGTCGCGGGAACCGGCGTTGAGCTTTGGCCAGGACGCGGTGGCGGCGGAACCGCTACGCTGGAAACTGGATTCACGACAGCAGCGACGCTAACCAATTCTGGAACCGAGACGCTTACTTTCGGTTCCTCCGCCGGGGCACGTTACATCCGAAAATTGTGCAGCCACCGTTTTCCTGGTAACAATCCGCATGGTGCCGAGTTCCGCAGCCTTCACAAGCGGTTACCGATTCCTCGGTGCTGATCGGGCCTCGGCAATAAGGGCACACTTCAGTCGTCATGACCGATGCTTCTCCTTATAGCGAAATGCATAACGGCCAAATTGCAACAAATCACCGTCTTGAAGCACCCGGCTTTGAACGGGTTGACCCGCCCAGTACACCGGGCCGCTCGCCGAAGCTGCACGCGCGCGCCATTGATCTGGATCACCGCATGTCGGGGGAGAATATTGGCATCTTTAAAGAGGTAGATGTCTGATTCCTGTCGACTCCCAATGCTGGTCTCGGACTTATAAAGGATGAATTGCTTTCCCGCCAGCGGACCCGCAGTGACGTATAGCCAGCGATCTTTGAGAGCACTCTCCATTAGCCCATCCCAACACCGGTGGCGAGTCCGACCAAGGCGAAACCCACGGCCCTGCTTACTGCTCCACCCTTGGTGGCAAGAGCAATCGGATCGAACAACAAGCCCCCGAGTCCGGCGCCAATCATGCCGCCGATCACTGAGTACATCCCCTTCTTCGAAGATTGCCCGACAATGCCGTAAACGACTCCTCCGGCGGCGCCGAGAACCATCCACGCGATGCCGCGAGCAATCCAAACCGAGGGGTTACGGTACGACTGTGCACCAGCTTCGTAGCAAACCCTCATACCCAGGCCATAAATGATATTGGCCATGAAATCGAACACGAAGCCCAGGATAACTCCGAGCGGTAGGGCCAAGACCCCACGCAAAAAAGCTTTACGCAGCGACCGTTCACAATACTTTCGGCTATCCCAAACCCTACACACATGAGCATCAGGATTAGCGGAACAAGCCAAATATTCCCCCAATGCCCCGCGGCGCCATCAACAAAACCCGGCTCTGCAATCGCCCACCCGGTCGTCGCTCCGAGAAGACCCGCCAGACCCAGATAAAACCAGCCCTGGAGAAATACGCTTCCCTTCTCCTCAGAAACAGGGGAAGAATTGTTCGGCGGCTTCATTAATCGTGCCATACGATCTGGCTCCGGAGGAATTCGCAACCGAAGCTGGATGGCCTGCCTCTGGAACGACGGCGCCGGCTAGGTCTTCTAGCGTGATCTTGAGTGGCTCTCTGTCACTTGGGTTTGACATGGTCCCCTTTCCCGTCAACTCCACGCGCCTCCGAAGAATGATCGGGAGATCCACCAGCTCGACCTTTGCCATTCGTCTCTGAATCGGGTTGATCACTGCTGGACCCACGCATCGTGGAGCCTGCAGCGGGGTCAATGATGGGCTGGCCAGTTTGCGGATCCACTGGTACTGGCACTACAACAATGCGGGGAAAAACGTACCACGCAACAGCAAACCCCAATAGAAGCACTGTGAGGTAAGAGAATACGTTTGTAACCAGCCGCTGAAGCGAAGAATGATCGGAGCTGCGGGTCAAAGCGTGGCATGCGGCGGGGTTCCGTCGCGAGGATCGGGTTCGTTCGTCACCGAACTGGAGGATTCCATTTTGCGATTCTCTCCGGCCTATTCACCCCCCCGGCGATCCACGACGGCAAGACGCGAAAGCCTCTCGACTCGGCCGTTTACCCATACGAAACAGCCTTCCTCGTCGGATTGCGGATCGAACACCCACGCCACTTGCCTGGAGACGAAAAGAAATTCTTATGAATGAACGTGTCGTGTTCGGACAAAAAAACGCCAAATCCCGGGTGCGAATGGTACCAGCCTACGATCCGGTGTTGCGGGTACTCCCTATCCTTTACTTTGTAAATGTGTTCCCACGTATCTTGCGTAAAGGTGACGTGGGCACCAGCCTCTTCCGCATTCATGCCTTCAATAGAAGCCTCAACTTCTATTGAGCCATCGCGATCCTGTCCGATCAGCACACCGCAAATCTCTATCTTGTTGGAGGATCGAGCATGTTGCCGAATCTGCCGCACAACTTCGCTGTCAATCGACAGTGTGGGCTCCCTAGTTCCCGATTTTGAGCTCTGGGTCATGTAGCGGCCGTCTCCTCAGCCAGCACACCGAGAACCCTCGGGGCGTCGCCGTGGGGAATGTAGGCAATTTCACGCTCTGCGTTCCGGGCGATGAAAACATCGAACAAAGGTAGTCCCAACTGACTCAGGGAACGCGAACCGAACTCTTCCCTGCCGGTATAGTTATGCACCGATATAACGGCCCTTGGTTGGCCGTCACTTCTTTACACTTTGCATCTGCGAATGGAATGCTCCCTACTGGCCCAAATTTGTTTTCTTCTTCGTTACACACCGGACACACAAACTTCTGCACAACGTCGCGACTGAATTCGATCACCACGTCGTCTGATCCGAGGTCTGCTTGCGCCCGTTTCCACAATTCTTGAAGAGTAAGCTGTTCAACTTTCAGGAAGATGCACAATCCTGGGCAGCGTGTAGTGACTCATGCAATCCGCATTTTCCGTATACTCGACCACGTAAGATGAATGATTCATGCCTTCGAAGACGTATCCCTTGCCCGCCAGCGTTGGGAGTCCGTGAATCAGTTTGACCGCTTCCTGAACCTGGATTCCCGCAATGATTGAAGAGATGGTCGGAGTCGTGGGAATCTTGCCTTCCGTCGTCTGTTCATGTACGAGCAAATTGCAGGACATGCGCTTCTCAAGCAAGGCCCAGTCGACCTCTCCCAAAGTGCATTCGTAACACGGCGGCCTCCCGGGCAAAAAACGCGGGCGACGCCATTGATGCCTTCGATCGCGCCGTCAATCCAGGGACGATTCATCTTCCAGGCCGAACGGTTAATCCATAACCGGGCTTCACGATTATCGAGACCGGCCAGGATCACGTCACTCCACTCAAACAGCCCCAGACCAACGTCATGAACAATATTGGCAACTAGTGGCTGAATGCATGCACTTGCGGCCAGCGAGCGATAGGCTTTCGCGGCAGCTTCCGCTTTGAATTCTCCAAGGTTCTGATCGGTGAGAGAACGGTTCTAGCAAGGTTTGACTCTTCGATGCGATCGAGATCGACAACCACTACTTTGCGGAAGCCGAGCAGCGCGGCGTTCTTAAGAATTTCGTTTCCCAAGGCACCCGCACCCACTACGAGCAGTCGGCAATCGGCAATCTTCGGCTTGATCCCACCATGGAATCAGCCGTAAACGGCTGAAGCGATCTTCGCGGACTTCTGCGTCTACCGTGCGAGCCATGATTAAGTTCTTATCCGGCCGTAATCTCCGGCTGCAAACGCAGGATGTCCCCGTCCTGAACTTGGGCATCTGCGAGTGTTTGGGCTCCTGGATTTGCCGGCCCGAGTTTTTGTGATGGAATTTATAACTCAAGGGCGCACCATCAGGACCATTGGTGGGCAAACGAAGTTTCTGGACTAGAACGGCGACAATCTTGTTGCAGGGAGCGTCGTTGGGAAGCTCTACAGGAACGCGTTTGTTCTCCGTCGAATCGTAAACTGTAACGTTGATATTCGGCATGCCTATACGGCCCATCCTCGTCTGTAATTTGTCAATGATTCGCTTCTGGCGCCTTCTGGCGAGCGCGCGTGCTTGCTAGATAATCAGTCAAGCGTTTGCGTCCTGACTTGCAAAATCCCAAGTAGAGTCTTCGAGCAACGCATCGGCTCGAACCGCAAAATTCAGGTTCTCAGCGTTCGGATCGCCATGCTTGTCGACCATAGAAGTGACGATCCCCAGCAACTCTCCCGTGTCGTCGAACACCGGGCCGCCGCTATTGCCAGGGCTAACCGGAGCGGACATTTGAATCATTGGCCCGTCGGTGCGGGAAATAATGCCAGTACTGAGCGTAAATCTGAGGCCTTCGGGATGACCGATGACAAAGACCGTTTGCCCTGCCGCCGCCTGCGGCAATTTCGCGACGGGTTGTACAAACTCTCCATGGCCAGTCTGTCGCGGAATCCAGAGCAAAAGTAAATCCAGATTCCGATTTCGTGCGACTACATCGGCGGTTCCCCACGTACCTGACGCCATGGCCACAAGCGCATGTGAAATTGGTTTAGCAGCGTTCCAGACCGTGCCATCCACCACGTGACGTGCGGTTGCGAACAAGTAACCTTCTGCATTCGCCTGTAGCAATGTCCCGGCTCCAAAGCTCGCGTCGCGCATTTCGCGATGCGTCAGCCACGAAGTTTGAATCGGCGAGATGACGGCAACCTGAGAGACTTGAGGTTCTCCGATACTACTTGTGCCGACATTGGCTGGGTAACAGGCAGTACAGGGAAATCTTGCCGTTCATCCAGTTCGCTCAAACCGCTGCTGACGATAGAAGGCAACGGATTAAACGACAAAACCAATACAGCTACCACGGAAGTAAGCAACCCACTTGTTACCAAGAGCGTGTTGAGAAAACCCATCCAACCATGACGAGTACGCGGCGGTAAACCCCGCATCGCTGCTCGCAACACAATCACAACCACACAGAGAACCGGCAGCAACAGTACGAGTGGAGCTAGAGATGCTCTGGCCCACCAGGGCACAATGGGCCGCAACTTCGGCTCAAGCCGTGCAGGCTCGTCTACGGGCGTCCTGGTTTCAGCAATCTCTGCTGCGCTAACGACGATCTTTTCCATCTTGAGACACAGGTCGGCGAGCAATCAGGGGAAGGACGACATACCCTTTTGTATTTCACGCAAAGCGAAAGCAAACACCAACAAAAGCTACAAACTGGCTGCTCCGGCCACGACACTTTACCAGCCAACTGTGCGAGATGTCTAGGTCATTCGGTTGACAGGTCATTCGCCTTGAATAGCCTATGAAGCCACAGATCCAAGCCCTTTCACTAACTGGCGACTAGTGCACTCATTGACCAGCAGTCAAAACGCATAATCGCCTTGGTATTTCAGGTATCATGCCTCGCCTTCTGTAAGGAGGCAGGATGGGTCTGTTTCACACGGATTCGGTGGCTCTCAGTTACTCGAATGTTGAGGCGGCGAAGCAATGGTGGATCGACACTTTCGGTTGTAAAGTCGGGAGAGTTCCAGAAGACGAGACAATCCCCTGCCATCAGATGTGGCTCTGACACTTCCAAGTAACAGTGAGCCGACGATCCTGCTGAGCGCCCAATCGGAAGTGGAACAAGCTCGCTTCGACAGACCCTCGCCGGTCGCGACCATCATCTTCTGCGACAAGCTAAAGAAAGGCCATGAATGTCTTTGCTAGTCGCGGCGTTCTCGCTGGACTATCCAGGATGGGCATGGCATGCAGTTCTTTGAAGTCCGCGACACTGAAGGGCATGTCATCGAAATATGCAAACAACCGCAAGAGTCCAGCCTAATGGACGGGTAATGAGCATAACCAGTGTGGTTCAACAATTGACCTGAGGCACAATAGCAGCATGCTTTATAGACAACGGTGTTAGCCATCGAGAGAAGCTTATCGGCAAGCTTGCAGGCTGGCAGTACACTCCTGAGTCGCGAACAAGCTGGAATTCGTTAACTTCAAATGAAGTTGGGAACGATCAACTCGGCTTCAAACTAAGCCCATAAAGTGAGAGTTAAACCAGGACGGCTAAGTCCTTTGGAATGTGGTGGCCAGGGACGGAGTTGAACCGCCGACGCCAGCCTTTTCAGGGCTGCGCTCTACCACCTGAGCTACCTGGCCACATTGTTACTGCTCGCCTGCGGTGTTTACGAATTGTTGGCTGCCACAAATCTTAGGTGGACTTGCCGGTCATCGCGGACAGTGAGCGCGTGAAACAGGCTTGATTATAGCAACCAAGCAGGATTCGCTCAACGCGCCGTTGTCGCGGGAGAGTTGCTTCCATGAAAGTTCGCACTGCCTCGCGCGCTGTTCGCTGCGGGGTGAGAATCCACGCATTTCGAGTATTTTCATCATCGAGAAATCGCTAAGTCGGAAGAATGAATTTCGCAGTTTGCTCATCCCTGGAGAACAGCGGGATTATCGTCCTCTCGAGGAGTTGTGCAAATGGAACTAGTGAGTCGGTCCGCGCCCCAATCTACATCTGTTTAGATCAGCATCAGTCTCGCGGTCAATTTCTCCTCCGTCTCCCGAAAGATCAGTTGGTCTGTGTCTGACGCTGCACTAAAGTCCCGTTCAGAATAGTCGCCGCGCAGCGGTTGGTGGCAAACCAGTAGGGAATCTCGCGATAATCATCGGCGTCGAACACCGCAAAGTCGGCGTCTTTGCCCGGCTCGATCGAGCCTTTGCTCTGGCCGAGGCGCAACGCCCATGCGCCGTTGATTGTAGCGGCGGAGATGGCTTCGGCTGGCGACATTTTCATGTGGGTACAGGCCAACGAGAGAACGAACGGCATACTGGGCGTGGGTGAGGAGCCGGGATTGAAATCTGTGGCCAGCGCGACCGGCACGCCAGCATCAATCAGTTTTCGCGCGGGAGGAAACTTCTCCAGGCCGAGAAAATAATTTGCTCCGGGCACGAGTGTCGCGATGGTGTCAAGGCGCGCCAACTCTCGGATGTCTTCGTCGCTTACGTGATCCATGTGATCGAAAGACGCGGGGTTGAAGCGTAGTAACGACTGCAATGCAGTCTGGCTTAACTGGCAGACGTGTGCGCGCACGGCCATGCCGTGTTTTTCGGCGGCGGCGAAGATCTGCGCCGTGGCTTGTTCGTTGAATGCGCCTCGTTCGGTGAACACATCGACAAATTGCGCGAGCTTCCGCTTCGCTGCTTGTGGAATCATCTGTTCGCAGACTTGCTTTACGTACTTTTCGGCTTTGCCTTGAAACTCTTTGGGGACAACATGCGCGCCCAACAATGTTGGGACAACCGTGCCGGGCCAGCGGGCCGCGGCGGCGCGAATGGCTTCCAAAGACTTCAGCTCTGATTCGACCGTCAGCCCGTAGCCCGATTTGGCTTCGACGGTGGTTGTGCCGTACTCGGCGGTTTCTCGCAAGACGCGGAGGACTCTCTCAGCCAGAAATCTCTTAGTTGCTTTGCGTACACCTTCCACGCTCGAACGAATGCCCCCGCCGGCCTCGGCAATCTCTTCATAGGTGGCACCGGAGATCCTTTTTTCGAAGTCAACCAGCCTGGGGGCAACAAATACAGGATGGGTATGAGAATCGACAAAACCCGGAATCACCACCTTGCCGGTGCAGTCGATCTCCACAATCTTCTTTCGGTTTTTTGCCACCCAGTCATCGCGCAAAGCGGATTTGCTCTTCCCCACCGTGACAATCTTGCCTCCCAAACAAAGAACGGCACCATCCTCGATGATGCCAAGTTCATTGAGAGCTGGGCCTCGACGCGGACCGCGATCAAGCCGGGGGTTGCGTAAGGTGAGAAGCTGGCGAATGTTGATCAGCAGCAGAGCACGATCAGTCATTCCTTTCGAGTTTTTGGCGCGGATCAAGTGAGCTACAGTTTAGCAGGCAGCCGCAACCTTGATCGCATCGAAGACAGGGCGCCACGGACACATTTCCGTCCTATAATACGCGCGGACGCAGACTGTGACCGAACCCATTACTCCTGACAGAAACCAAGCCGTAGACGCCCGACGGACGCGCCAAAGCTCGCTAACTCAAGAGAATGGATTGAGCACGAAGGAAGCGCATGTAACCTTTCGCAACCCTCCGTTGATTCGTGGCTATATGCCTGAACTCGATGCATTGCGGGGCTTGGCCATCCTGCTGGTTTTGTTTTTTCACGGCGTCGCCCCACCATTGCGCGCGGAACTATCTGGGGCAGGCAAATTCATATTCGAGGTCTCTCAATTCGGATGGATCGGGGTCAATTTGTTCTTCGTGCTTTCCGGATTTCTGATTACCGGCATTCTTATCGATACCAGAAACAGGCCGGATTACTTTCGCCGCTTCTATATCCGCCGGGCTCTGAGGATTCTTCCCGCGTTTTACGCATGTCTGGTCATCTTGTTGTTGGGTGGATATATTTCCTGGCGTTTTCTTCTAGTGAGCGCTGTGTTTCTCGCAAACACAGCACCCTTGCTGGGCGTGCCGTTGCAGTACGGTCCACTCTGGTCGCTGGCTGTGGAAGAGCACTTCTACGTGCTTTGGCCAGCGCTCATTCGCAGGCTATCGTTCCGCTCTCTGATACTCGGTCTCACGCTGGTTCTTGTGCTGACTCCGGCGTTGCGTGCCTTTGACTTTCAGCTTGCGGGGCGCCCCGCGTACTTTGTTGCGCTCTATACCTGGCTTAATCTGGATGGACTTGCACTCGGTTCGTTATTGGCAATTTTCCTGCGACGGCCGGTAGTCCAACGAACTCAATTATCGCGCATCGCTTCGACGGCTCTGATCGCGGGAATCATCACCTTTGTGCTTATGCCGCAACGGGGTTGGGTGGCGGCGGCTTTTTCGATGACGGCTTGCAATATCGCTTCAGCCGGTTTGCTTGCAAGCGTGTTGGTGGTGGGAACAAGCCGCTGGAACTTTTTGGTGGATCGGCCTTTCCTCAAATTCCTGGGTTTTATCAGTTATGGCCTGTACTTGATTCATGTGCTGGCGTTTCGCCTGGCGGAGATCATATTTTCCCGTCCGCTGCTGGCTCTGACTGCAGGTGGGAGGCCGGTCCTTGCGATGCTGCTCCACTTTGCCGCAGGCAGCCTCATGGCGGTCTCGGCGGCCTACTTGTCGCGACGCTCGCTGGAAGCACGATTCTTGCGATTGGGGTTTGGTTCCCGACCTCAGAGGGTTGCCGCCAGCACGCTGACGGAACACAAGCTAGAGTTGCCTGTTTGACTCTCCGTTGCGCCCACCCCTTGCAACTCTGTCGAACTCGGATCAACGCGAGTCGGTGGAGGACCGCTTTCGTCCCCAAATTCTTCTTTATGC
>CAVYSX010000009.1:0-225466 GCA_963771285.1 uncultured Acidobacteriota bacterium | reverse complement strand
TAAAGTCGGAGAAGTTACGGCTTAGATCGGTCAAGTCCGCGGAAATCCGTGGCCAGCGACTTTAAGAAATGGTAGGCACGACCGCACTCGAACCGGCGACCTCCACCGTGTCAATTTTCCCTTCGTGAATACTTTCAACAACTTAACAAAGCTGCCGGGGACTGCCCAATACCTGCAAATACGTGGTGGCCAAAACAAGAACGGGTGTCGATTCTCTTCGTGCTTGCGTCAGATCGCCGACTCAGTACAATCGTTTTTGGGTTCCGTGGGGTAAGTATGAACAGTTCTGCGGTAAACATCCGATCCGACGAAGTTCCTCACTTAAATTCTATCTGCTTGCAGAATGCTGTGTTGTGCGCTGAATGTGATGTGGTCAGCGATAGCCCGCATGATCATTGCCTAGTTTGCGGCAGCAGATCGCTGTTCAACATCTCTCGTCTATTAGGCGGGAAGCTGCCCAGTCAGCGAGCTACGCTTATCGATGCTGCAAATCAACCATCTATTTTGCCGAAGCGAATGTTGAGGTTCCCGAGAACTCCGAGATCGGTAAGTTCGAGAGCCTCCACCAAGGAACGGAAAGACGCTGCCCAGTTGAGAATGTTTGGATGATTTCGCCGTTATCCGTCTGGATTCTAAGCCTCTCCTCTGGAATCAGACTGCGGAAATAAATCTCTCGCAGGCAACGTGCTGTTTGCGTTGAATTCCTCGACAGGAGAGTTGGCCACGCAGCGGCACAATTTTTGAGATCACCCCGTAAAGAGAGTCCGAGTCTCCCGACTCCAACGGACCACACTAATCGGACAAGGCGCATGAAAAGAAAACTTGTGAATAATAAAAGCCATAAATCGCTACAGTTCTTACTCCTGCTTTTGGCGTTCTTCCCCACGCTGACACTGGCTGCCGATCACGTGACCATCGTGTGTGTCGGCGGGAAAGTGTACCCGTCGCCGACAACTCCCGCAATCGCAGACGCGTTTTTGCTGATCAAAGACGGCAAGATCGAAGCCGTCGCACCACGATCCCAGATTCACTACGACCTTCCCGAGTCGGCACAGAAGCTCGACTGCAAGGGCAAAGTGATCGTTGCAGGCTTCTGGAATAGCCACGTGCACTTTGAAACTGGATGGCCGGATGCGGCGAACGCTCCCTCATCGAAACTCAACGCCCACATGCAGGAGATGTTGACCCGCTGGGGTGTCACGACTGCCTGGGACCTTGGCTCGGACCCTAACAACACGATGACGATTCGTCGGAGGGTTGAAGCCGGGGAAATCTCCGGGCCGAGAATCCTGATGGCGGGCGACATCTTTCCCAAGAATGGGCACCCGGTTTATTTGCCTCCCGAGATGCAACTCCCGGAAGCCGCCAGCCCAGAAGACGCCCAACAAATGGCGCGCCAATATATGAAAGCTGGCTTCGACGGCATCAAGCTGTTCACCGGAGCCTTTATGGGAGCGAAGCCAACGGTGAATATGGACACCGCAATTGTGAAGGCGGCAGTCGATGTAGCTCACGCGCAGGACAAGCCGGTCTTCACTCATCCGCAGAATCGAACCGGAGTGGACAACGCGGTGGCGGGCGGCGTCGATATATTGGCGCACACCATTCCCACTGAGGGCCAATTCACTCCAGAAGAATTAGCAGGCATGAAGCGGCAACACATGGCATTGATTCCGACATTGACGCTCTGGACGACCGTGGTTCAGGACCCTGCAGTGGCAGATCAACTGGTTCAAGCGGGAGTCAGCGAGTTGAAGCAGTATTTCTCCGAGGGCGGAACTATCCTGTTCGGCACCGACGTGGGCTTTCAGGCCAAGTATGACACCACCCAAGAGTTCGAGTTCATGGGACGAGCGATGTCCTGGCGCGACGTCTTGGCCTCGCTTACTACGAACCCAAGTCAGTTTTTCAAGGCTACAAGCAAAGGACGAATCGAGAAGGGGATGGATGCCGACATCGTAGTGCTCGATGCCGATCCCGCCACGGATGTACGAAACTTCGCCAAGGTGGCATACACGATTCGCGACGGGAAGATTATCTACTCCGGTTCCGCAAAGTAGAAACGGGTAGCGCTCGTCGTGCACGTTCGACAATGGCTTCAGGACCTCGGGAAGCCGATTGAGATGTGTAGTTTCGGGCAACAGGCGGATTTCTCCAATTCATTGACCTAGATCAGTCGAAAGTCTGGACTTGAGACATTCATGCCTTTGTGCCACTTTGCCGTTGACACTCATTCCTGTTCGGACAACAATTCATTCCACGGTTGTAAGGGGCCGCCAACCGCTTTCCCCTAGGTTCCGTTTGCGGCCATCGGAATCGTAGACGGACTCTTCCATATTTCGGTCGTTGCGTGATCGGGCCGAACCCCTCGGAGGTAAGAATCATGAGACGCCTGCTAATTGGAATCTCCCTAATCCTAATAATTGTCGCGGCCGCGAATTTGATTCCCGGACGGGCGCAGGACACGGCGACCGCTGCCGCGAATCCGTCCGAGCAACCGGCTACGCACAACTGGGCGGCGGGGAATCCTCTGAAGATTGCCCTGCTGAAGTGGTATCCGGCGAATCTGACCACGAGCTTTAAGGTCGGCAAAAGCCCATTGGGCGTGGCTTTTGACGGGGTGAACATTTGGGTGGCCAACCAATATGGCGTCAGCGTGACCAAGCTGCGAGCCAGCGACGGCGAGAATCTGGGAACATTTACGACAGGCTACGGACCCACGGGTGTGGCCTTTGACGGGGCAAACATCTGGACCGCCAACGAATTCGATGACACGGTGACCAAGCTGCGGGCCAGCGACGGCAAGGTGCTGGGCACATTTGCGGTGGGCAAGACGCCGCAGTTTCTGGCCTTCGACGGAGAGGCGATCTGGGTGACGAACAGCGAGGGCGGTTCGATTAGCAAGTTGCGGGCCAGCGACGGCAAAACGCTAGGCACGTTCCCAGACACTCTAGCACCTGGGGGAATAACGTTTGATGGAACTTACATGTGGGTGGCGAACTTTCAGGCGACTGTGACTAGATTTAAGCTTGACGGTAAACAGGCTGGCACCTTCAACGTAGGGGTTGGTCCACTGTTTATGGCGTTTGATGGAGCGAACGTCTGGGTAGTGAACCAGGGTGATCAAACCGTGACGAAGCTGCGGCCCAGCGACGGCAAGAACTTGGGCACATTCCCAGCCGTCAGTGGAGCTTACGGCGTAGCCTTCGACGGCACCAACATCTGGATTGCCGGAGGGGCCTTTATTGTGGAACTGCGGCCCAGCGACGGCAAGTTGATCTTCCAGGCTCGCCTGCCACACGGTCAGAGTGGCGGAATTGCTTTCGACGGGGCAAACATTTGGGTGGCGGGCTACAGCATCAACAGTATCTCCAAGTTGTAGAGACCGAAATAAAGCGAAGGACAAAAAATCGCGGAAGTTCGCACGCTTCGTAGCAGAATCAATACGATAAATGGTAGGCACGACTGGACTCGAACCAGCGACCTCTACCGTGTCAATTTTCCCCTCTTGACTACTTTCAACAACTTGACAAGGCTGCCGGGGACTGCCAAATACCTGCAAATACGTGGTGGCCAAAACCAGAACGGGTGGAAAGAACGGGTGTCGATTTTCTTGGTGTTTGCGTAGGATCACCGACTCAGTACAATCGATTTTGGTGCACGACCGCAATGGCTTGAGGGCTTCGGGAAACCGAGTGAGATGGGTGGTTTCGATAATGGGTCAGGTCACTCTTGGTTTTTTGGCGTCTCGATGAATCATGTCGAGCAACGGGGGCCTGATTTTCTGGTTAAGCTCCACGAACTAAACGCCTGCCTTGGGGTTCAGCAGCTCGACCAAACCCCAATTACGCAACTTGCTGATCCTCGAATTCCGCCGGTAGAAAAGTGAATCATCACGCCGCGTATCACCACCAACAACAACTCTGGGGTCGATCTACAAGAAATTCTCCAATGCTAGGGGCTGCGGGACTGGAATTTCGAGGATGGGGGAAACCCTAGGTTCGGATAAAAAGTCCTCGCTACGGTCACGCTAGACGGCGCCACAGAGGTTTTAGAGGAGGGGTCCGGAGAGTAAAACACGATGCCAACATGTTTCTGGCAGCACAATAACTGGGCATATATGCAGCGTTGGAATGCTCAACGGCTGCGTATATACTGCAACCATGGTTGACAAGAAACTGTCAGAATACTTTGCCGCTATGGGTCGCAAATCAGCGAAAGTACGAATGAAAACAATTTCACCGACACGACGGAAACAGATTGCAAGGAATGCGGCCAAGGCACGGTGGGCCAAGCGGAAGCGTAAAGGATGAATGACGAATGAGAGGAAAGAAAGCAGCAATCTACGTCAGAGTTTCAACTGTGGAACAGGACACTGACCTGCAGGAAACAGAACTGCGCCAATATGTAGAGAGTCGAGGCTGGGAATGTGTTGTGTACCGGGACAAAGGACAGAGTGGGGCGAAGAATGACAGACCCGCGTTGAACCAGATGCTGAACGATCTCAGGAGACGAAAGTTTGATGTCATGGTGGTCTGGAAACTCGATCGATTGGCGAGATCACTGAAACAGTTGTTGACCATCGGCGAGGAGTGTCAGTCTCTGGGGGTGGATCTAGTTTCGCTCCGTCAGAACATCGACACTACATTACCTGCTGGCAGACTCACGTTTCAAATTCTGGGAGCGGTTGCGGAATTTGAGCGAGAACTCTTGCGGGAACGGGTCAAGGCAGGAATGGCTCAGGCGCGCAGGACGGGAAAACATTGTGGGCGACCGGCTCTGCGGCGATTTGGACCAAAAGATATTGATCGGATGAGAGAGTTGAGAGCCGTTGGAACAAGTGTACGAAAGCTGGCGGCTGATTTCGGGACCACTCAGTGGATGGTCGCTCGGCTGATCGCAAAATCAGCAGCGTGATCGAATTTCATTGAGGGTTGAAAAGTAGGTGACAGGTTGGCCAAGATTCTGGTGATGGATAGTTTCCACGAGATTCAGTAGAAGGACTTCGGGAAACAGGCGAATTCAAGCGTGTGCTTACGGTGTGAGCAAAAGATGCAATGGAGTTCCGGCTCACCAACCTTGAAATAGTCGGCTTGAATGTGTGAAGGAAGAGAACTTCGGCGCGTCAAATGCCGAGGCAATTTCTGATGACCACGATAAGATTCTCGGCTCGTCGGTCGTTTTTTCCTACGTCGTCGCGGAAATCTCCGAGATAAATGACTTCCTCTTCATTTCGCAAGTTCATAAAGGCAACGATGCTTTCCTTCTGGACTATCTCCTCACGAATCTGGGCCTCTTCATTTGCCATATTTGAGCCTCTTCGCCCACCCAGCCGTTGAGCGATGTCTCTTTTCAGTGTCCATGAGATGCCCACGCTGTTTTGAAACTGAGGGTTGTACCCGCGGTAGATCCGTAACTCGTGTGGCAAGCCGTCAAGAGTGGCTCGGTCTGATTCACACATCAATCTGTCTCGACATGGACGGAGAGAATTGAACAGCTTTACGCAGAGGCCGACATATTGAAACGGATTTTCGGTGGACATCCATGCAGCACGGAGTGTCTCCCAATACTCACTGTCGGTCATTTCTACGGAGACCACAGCAAATGCAAGGAGCTGATAGGGAGCCTCGAAGACATCGAGAAGGGATGGCCATTCCTTCGCACGAAAGTGATGGCGAACAGAATAAAGGCGCCGTTCATATTCCCCGTTGATCGCTGTCGCGCTCTCAGATGACATTCTCAAAAGTGGGTGGTCAACCACCAGAAACCCCGTATCTTTGAAAAAAGGCTGAAGATCACGGTGGAGGTCTTTGATGTCGATATCCGGCTTGCTCATATGCCAAGTAGACTAGCGCGGGCGCTTCCAGTCCATTCTTAAGATAGACCATCGCAAGGAAGGCGATCGCAGTAACGCGGCGTACTGGTACAGTCGGACAGGCAAGCCGGTTGGCGAGATTCATTGGATGCTGGTGTTGAGGTCTAAGGGCGCGAGTGTCCGGAGGCTGGCGAAGGGATTTCGCGACTACGAAGTGGATGGTGGGGAAGATCACAGCTCTTCCAACAACAACGAAAGGTGTTACTTCAACCCACTAGCTCGCGTCAGGGTGTCGGCAGGCTAAACCCAAGTACAGGGTGAAGTTCAATGCCATTCGGCGCAACCCCGTCTTGCGGTGTAGGGTGCTTGATGTCACAAAATCCGATGCCGCGAATGGTTATCGGAACAGGGTGCGGTAGACGTTTCGTGTGAGGACCCGGGCTCCCGTACCGCGCAACAAGAGCATCCCGCAGCTTCTGGAGTTTTGCACCGAAGGCCTCGTCACTCACACAATCCGAAGCAGGAATTTCTGCAATCATGGTCTTGTCAGGATGGTTGGGGTCCGCGAGCACAAGGTGGAAGTCCTCATCGTCTTCGTGCCGGTATCCGAGAAGGATCGCCTTGACCCGATACGTGGTGGTTTCGACTGGCGCGAAACGGCTGTCACCCTTGTGGTGGAGGCTAGTTTGAGTCGGTGCGTCAAGCTGTCCGAGTTCTTGGACTGTCGCTAACTTTGGTGTGCGAACAACATCGCCAACAGCTACATCGGTTAGCGTTTTGACTGCCCACCGTTCCGTGCCACAGGCGTTGGCCTCGGAAGTGACAAACCCGCACAACAAAAAGACTGCGACGGCAACGGTTGGCCAAGCGCGCACAATGCTTCCTCATCGTGAACTGCGAAGCAAACTATGCCGAGTCCCTGTGAATGTCAATAGGACAGGCTGTGATCAAGACGGTCCGGAGTTTTGGACCACTTGGGACTGCGAAAGGACGATTCTTTTCAAGGTTTTCTCTTCGGCAGGGTTTTCTTCGGTGTCCACGCGACCAATCTTCTGGAAATTGCATCTAGCACTTTCCGGCCATTGCCATCATGCAAAAGCAATGTATGATTTTGTCCGAAGCTTGATGTTGATAGTGAGCGTGGCTTGCTTGAGAGGGGGCAAAGGAGACGGCAATGCGATCTATTCGCCCCTCGCGCCAACTCATCTGTGCGCTCGCTCTATCCGTTGTTCTGCTACCTCAACTACTAGTTCCGCAAACACAGTCTTCGCACCAACAGAATCAGAGTGCGGCAGCTAGTCCAAATTCCTCGAATCAGGCGAAAGTGGATTGCGAGAGCAATGGCACCTATCTGAACAGTAAGGGTCAGACGGTCAAAAGACCGGAGAACTGCTCGGGGCCTCCACAGGGTGCGACAGCACGGTGCCGCGATGGAACGTACAGTTTCAGCCAGAGCAGACGAGGCACATGTTCACATCACAACGGAGTCGCCAAATGGCTATAGGTCAGTCTGAAGACTCAGAACGCGACAGACTGAAGCTAGGCTCCAATTACAAGTTCTCGGAAGAGATTTCTCTTTCAGCAGGAGACAGAGGGAGTCGGAATATGGCGGAGTTCAAATGGGAGGATGGCCTCACTTAGCGGAAGACCGAGAACGATTTGAAGGACTTGCGCAAGACTGTGGTCACATTTGCGAACACTGTCCGTCCGGGGCACATCGCACGCGTCTTCATCGGGGAACGTGATGATGGGACTGTACAGGGTGTAACGAACGCTGACCACATACAGAGAAGGGTCCGCGCAGAGTGCGAGGAAGTGTATCCACCGATTGTTTGGCGGCAACGTGTCTACGAGAAAGATGGGAAATCATGCGTGGAAGTAGAGGTTGAATACAGCGGCGAAACACCACATTTCGGTTCCCCTGCTTGGGTGCGGATTGGCTCGGAATCCGTAAAAGCAACCGAAGCGATATTCCAGAAGCTGATTTCTATGCGCTCGGCTAAGGCCCGACAACTGGAGTCGTGGCGCGAGAAGGAGATCACAGTCACATTTCCTGTGTCGTCGAATGCGTATGCTCTTGATCCGGGTACCGAGACACAGGCTGCATCGGCATTCATCGTAGAAGTAAATGCGTTCTGGGTTACGTTCAGGTTCGCCGAACCAGCGTCTGTACCGCTTGAAGCTGTTTCGCTGAGTTGGGATCATCGCAACAAGCGAATGTGGGTGATGTTAGATCGAAATCCATCACCTTTCTAGAACTGCTGTCGGAAGGACATTAATTGCGAAATGGCAACAATTGAGAGCGCCGTAAGACAACCGGTTCGTGCAATTCGTCCTGCCCGAGTCCGATATATCAAACTTGGCGAAGGAGGGAGATGGGAAAAGGAGTGCCTAGATTCAGGTATTATCCGGTTCGGCTTCGGTAGTGCGAAGGGTGAAAGATTCCCCTTATGCCGTGCCCGGCGGTGGGATGCACTCGCACAGTCTTTCATCGCCGAAGGCAAGAGCAAGGGGACAGCAACCCGTTTCACAAAAGAGACACGCACGTTTTTTGAGGATGACGGTTCGACTCTGTGGATAACCTTCGTCGCTGAACAGTTATGTTGGGGGTTGTTGACAACTAACCCACCAGAACCGCACGCGGACGGCGACGGAGTGTTCCGAACCGTTGCAGATGGGTGGCTGCGGACTGACATGAACGGAGAGCTCCTGACAAAGGATCGGCTATCGGGTGCGTTGACGAAATTGGCGGCTTACCGGGGAACTTCATGTGGTGTCGATGTTTCGGATTACGTCGTGCGTCGAATTAACGGCAAGAAGACGCCTGAGGTTGAGCGTGCCGTCGCATCGCTGGCCACAATGAGATCATCTGTTTTGGAATTGATGAGGCTGCTGGGGCCGCGTGATTTTGAAACTCTAGTCGATCTGGTCTTCACTTCGAGTGGATGGCGACGGCTCGGTGTAGTGGGAAAAACACAGAAAATGCTTGACCTCGACCTCCTGTTGCCAAGCACCGGCGAAAGGGCCTTCGTGCAGGTTAAGTCCAAAACTACCTCGGCAGAGCTTGCGGAGTACGTCAGCCAACTTGAAGAACACGGTCCCTATGATCGGATGTTCTATGTTTTCCATTCTGGTGAGGCTGAATCGGATGATGAACGAGTAAGCGTTGTGGGACCTGACAGACTTGCGGAGTTGGTGTTGGACGCCGGGCTGCTGAACTGGCTGATCCGTAAGGTTTCCTAAGTGCAATCTGTCGCGGGTCGAGTCACAAAAGAGGGGTGCGATGCCAGACTACAAGGCCGTAGACAAGACGGAGTGGTTCATCCAAAAGATGAGATCAGGATGGTTCTCGCGACCAGAAATCGTCGGCCTTGCAGCGAAGGAGTTTCCGAACGTACCGAAGAAGACACTGGACGGAACAATAGGAGTGTACTGGTCGGACAGCGTGAATCCTAAGTGGAGCACTTACAAGGCAATTCAGGCACGTGGACTAACAGTAGTCGAAAAAGACGGTAGACGTTGCCTTGTGCTGCGCAGCGGAACTTCCATGTCAGCCCACGAGAACATCAGGGACTCAGTGGTCAGAGCGTCTGCAGCGTGTGGGAGGCCAGTCCCTCAGACGCAAGATCGAGATGGTGGGACCCGTCGGCTGTGGAATGGCAGCGATCCAAACCTCTGGAAGATGGCACTGAACCGCTATTGGGAGTTCGTTAAGCCGTCCAACCTTGCGCTCGAGAAGGAGATGGATCAGTTAGATAACGAAACTACCCGGACGATGGACCCTCAGGCGTGGTATTGGTTCTTGCTCGACAAGTATTTCAGATGGAAGTACACCGCCCCAAATCGCTATGCCTCGACCACTAAAGCTCTGCGGACTTATGCGGCGAACAATGAATTCTCAGTCCTCCACGCGTTAAAAGAACGACTCTTTGCATCCGATAGGGACAACATTCAGCTGTGTCTGACTCTCGCCACGTCGATACGAGGGCTGGGGACCGCTGGGGCATCCGGTTTGCTGGCCGTTCTTTTTCCCGCGCACTTCGGAACCGTTGACCAATTTGCGGTAAAGGCACTAGCAACGGTTCCGGAACTACCGGAGAAAGACTTGATTGCAACCATGAACCCGGAGTCTTTGAGTCTGAATGAAGGCGTTATTCTCATCCGAGTCATGCGGAGGAAAGCCAACGAATTGAATATGGCTTTCTCGACGACTGAGTGGACTCCTCGGAAGGTTGACATGGTTCTATGGACCTGCGGGAGACGGTAGCCACTATCAGCGAGGTGCGAAAGAGCATGGTGCGCTACAACGGTTCTCGACAATCTACGACGGTTCTCGACAATCAACGAGATTTCTGTGGTAGTTGGACGGTTCCACGAAGTGTTATCAGGAGCGGCGGACAATGAAGGCCCTTCAGGGTGAGAACGACATGGTGAAACAATTCACCGAGGAGTTGGCAGGAGCCACGGAATTCTACATTGGGATGGCCTTAGTCACGAAAAGTGGTTTGAAATTAGTCCTCCCTGCCATCGAGCGATGCCTTGAAAGGCACGGTCGCGGATACTTTCTTTTCGGAATCGATTTACCCACTGATCCAGATGCCGTTCAGAATCTGATGACTCTTCAAACCCGCCATGCAGAGAGTTTCGAGGTACGGCGGTTTCAATCTGGCACACGATTCTTTCACTCGAAGGTCTCGGTTTTCGTTAAGCGGAATCGAGCAAAGACAGCCATCATAGGGTCCTCAAACCTTACCGGAGGAGGGCTGGGCGGAAATTTCGAGACCAACGCTCTCCTCGACTGTCCCAAAATCGTTCGGAAGTTCCATGACTACTTTGAGGAACAATTTCAGGGAGCACATGCGAAGCAAGTTGACCAGCCTTGGCTCGATCAGTATCAGCGCGTCTGGATTGAGAGAAGCAAGATTGAACAATCGCAAAGAAGATTACGTGATGAGGCTAGGAGCATCGGGAAACAGTCACAGAACGTACTCAGAACGATTAAAGGGCACGCATTTGCCTTTACTGGGAAAATTAACGGCTGGCCTCGAAAGAGAATTCTGTATCCTCGGGTGAAACGGCGTGGCGGCCTTGTAGCTAAAAGTATTGGGTCTGCCGGGTGGCTTGTCGAAGCTAGAATCATGGGCGGCCGACAAACCACTCGGAAGCTTATGAAGGCACGCCAATTGAATATCCGAATCATCACAGAGGAAGAATTTATGAGTGTAATGAGATCGGGAAAGCGACACGGATTCTCGGATTAAGTGGCTGATAACGCCCATTGACCGTACCAACTAGTCCCAACAGCACGGCAAACAAAAAGCCCACTCTTGTGGAGTGGGCTTGCCCAGCAGAGAAGACGGTGCGTTCTAGAAGCTTCCTCGGTCGCAGGGAGCGGTGACGTTCTTCTCGTTTTGGAAAGTAAACCAACTCTTCAACGATGTGTTTCGCGGGGCGCCGAAGTAGCTGATCAACGTCAAGTCTTGCAGGTGATAAGTGAACCCACCGACGGTGTAGTTAAAAGCTCCATAGTTTGGTTCAGACTCGAGCGGGTCTCCGTTCTCCATAGCTCCGCCACAGCCCGGATTGTCGACGAATGGGTCAAGAAGCCATTCACCAAATTCATGCGAAAGGGCGTTGGTGTCCTCGGCAAAGTGCCCGGGATCGATGGCCGTGGTGAAGGAGTAAGTCTGACCGCCCGGTTGGTTGCCGTTGGCGCTGTGATAACCACCAATGGCGCAGCCGCTGCCGCAGCTTAGATAGGTTTCATAGGTGATGAACAACGGCAGAGCATTGGGATGAATCTGTGTGAACTTGTGAAGGTAGCCCTGAATGAGGTTGTCCATAAGATTGGGATCAAAATATCCCACTAGCCCGCCACCGAAGGGATTGCTTCCGATATTACCCTGACCCGGCTGCACGGTAATGGTCTGTTCTGCCAAGACCGTCGGTTTACCGAGCAGGACGTGGTAATTCTTATGCTTCGAGACGTACTTCCAAAAGCTGGCACGCTCGTAAGCATCTTCATACTGCGTTTTGCCCAAGTCGACGCCACCCTGCTTAAAGTCGATGCCGACGAAGATCGGCGAGTTAAGAATGGTCTGCAAGACGGGAACGCTCTGGCCCGGGAACTTATTCTTGAGAGGATCGTAAGTCTTGTTCCCGTTGTTCTTTGGGAAGACCATTTTTATGGGGACGATAAACACGGGAGTGGTGGTGGTGACGTTGGTCGTGCGAGGGTCAGTACCCACAATCGTGGGGGTATATTTTTGTCCATTGTAGGTGAAGCTGTAGACCCATTGGGTCAATTGGCTCGAGGACGGCGGTACGGGATAATACGAGTGTGGTGGGATAGCGAGGAACATGGCCCGTGGCTTGGCTTCGCCGGAATCCTGAGCGACGGCGATCCCAACTAGACAGGCGCAAGCCAGCAAAAGGGCAACGAGCAACTTGAGGTTACGAACAGGCTGATTCATAGTCTGATTACTCTCCTTTGAACGGTTTCACAACAACCCGAAATGTTTCTCAACAAGGATTCGTCCAGCGGTCTGTGAGGAATGGGCCACCGGGGCGTAGATAAGAGATTCGATGATTCTGAAGGTGCTGGTCCCGCAAGTCAATGTGAATCTCACCAAAATGAATTCGCAAAACGCTTCATAACATAACAACTATGCAGTGTATCTTGTCGGAATGTCGCCACCCGAATTCGAGATCGAGTCGAGGTTGCTGATCTTCCAAACTTGAGAATGTCGGACATGACTAGCGCTGTGACGGAATGTTTCTCTGCCCTTTTTGGCTTAGGGTTGCCGAGCTGACTGACCGTGCCTGCGCTTTTTCGAGTGTATGGGTGTCGATGCGCCCGATTCTATGCTGTGCGGCGGCGTTGAGCATTGGTTTGTGAATCAGGTTCTGGGTCGGAACGGCAATCGTGCCAGCACTTGGGAGGCGTAGAATCGGCGGCAATGGCAGAGAACAAGTTGTACTACGGCGACAATCTGGACGTCTTGCGTCGATGGGTGAAGGACGAATCGGTTGACCTCGTGTACCTTGACCCACCGTTTAACAGCAGCCAAGACTACAACGTCCTATTTTCGGAAAAAGATGGCACTCGGTCTGCATCCCAGATCATGGCCTTCGAGGATACGTGGGAGTGGAACCGAGAATCAGCCAGCGCGTATGAGCTGGTTGTTGAATCTGGTGGCAGGGTTGCCGAGGCGATGATTGCGTTCCACACGTTCCTTGGCGGTAGCGACATGATGGCCTATCTTGCGATGATGGCTCCGCGACTTGTTGAACTGCAACGAGTGCTAAAAAAACAGGTACCATCTATTTGCACTGCGATTCAACTGCTGCCCATTATCTAAAGATGCTAATGGATGCCGTCTTCAGTCCGCAACATTTCCTGAATGAAATAACATGGAAACGCACTCATAGTCACGGGAACGTGAGCAGAAATTTCGGTTCTATCACCGATACTCTGTTGGTTTTCAAACAGTCGGATTCGTTCAAGTGGAATCAGCAATACACCCAATTTTCGCCTGAATATGTCAAGAAGACATTCAAGAACTCTGACCCTGATGGTCGTAAATGGCAATCTGTTACGCTGCGCAATCCCGGCCTACGACCGAATTTACACTTCCCATTCACGGCAAGCAATGGCATAACGTACCGACCGCACCCGAATGGATGGGGCTGCGATGAGGTCAGATTGATGAAGTACGACGCTGAAAAAAGGCTTCAGTTTCCAGCGAAGCCGACGGGCGCGCTTCGATTGAAGATGTATTTGGACGAGTCCCCCGGAATTAAATTGCAGAACATCTGGGACGATATCCCAGCCATCGGCTCGCAGGCTGCTGAACGTTTGGGATACCCTACTCAAAAGCCGGAAGCTCTGTTGGAAAGGATTCTTCTAACTTCGAGCGATGAAGGCGATGTTGTTCTTGACCCGTTTTGCGGGTGCGGCACGGCCATCGCAGTTGCGCAGAAATTGAATCGTCATTGGATTGGAATTGACATCACTCACTTAGCAATCAATTTGATTAAGACACGCCTGCGCGACCACTTCGGTGAAGAGGTAAAGTCTGTATACGATGTCATCGGCGAACCTGTTTCACCAAGTGACGCAGCCGAACTCGCACGACAAGACCCATTTCAATTTCAGTCGTGGGCACTGGGGCTAGTAGGTGCAAGGGTTGCTACGTCAGCCAAGAAAGGCGCGGACAGGGGGATTGATGGACGCCTCTATTTCCACGATGATAAAAGCGGTAAAAGCAAACAGGTCATATTCTCGGTGAAGGCCGGTGAAAATGTGAACGTCGCATACATCCGCGACCTACGTGGTGTGCTCGACAGAGAGAAGGCAGAAATTGGCGTTCTAATTTCGATGGAGCCTCCCACCAAGCCCATGCTAAAAGAAGCCGTTGAGGCGGGCTTCTACAAGTCGCCGTATCTTGAAGAGAAGTTTCCCCGCATCCAGATACTGACAATTGAACAGTTGCTTCACGGCGAAGAGATGAAATACCCGCGCTGGGTTGATGCTACCTTCAAGAAGGCTCCAAAGGCGCTTGAGAAAGCAGGCGAAACGATGCCCCTTCCACTGACCGATGACGAGGTTGAGGACCCGTTCTAATCTTGCCACGAGGGTTGTGGTACAAGGATGGGGAACGACAATCAGTAGACGTAAGCTTGGCGGGTAATCCGTCAGCTGAGAAGCCTCGACCTTATGATCCGGTGCAGCCGTCAGCACTGATCATGAACTCGCAACGTCGCTTCTGACGACACAGACAATCTCGGGCTCCCAGAAGGTATTCCTTTCGAGAGGGCGAAAACGTCAATTCCCACTCCGTGCAGATCAGTAACTTACAGACACGGAAATACACACCCTTTCTTGAGGGCGGCCAAAATGGTTGGTAATGGGGGCTATCGAAAATCTTCCGATTTGCGACTGACTTGATGGTTTGGCGACGTTAGGGAGCTGGCGGAGAGAGTGGGATTCGATTACCGCCATTACCCACAAGTCATGCTGAGACTTACAGATAGCGATCTTACACAGTGTTCATGCGGGTTTGCGAGCACCTTGTTTAACAGGCTAGAGTCTATACAGTTCTGCCCTGTTCGCTCAGTTTCACTAAAAATAGTGTCAGTAGTGTCACCGGAGAGCGACTCTCTCCGTCATTGAGTTTTGGACGCTCCGGAGGGTACGGTGCGTTACGCTCAGGCCATTGCACACTGTGGCCAGAGCCTCGTAGCATCGCCTCAGATGAAGCTCGAAGACATCGTCGAGAAGGCGATTCTTGAGGCGATCATCGAAGCACAGTATCACGCCTCGAACGCCGCGATTCGTCTCGACATCGCGAGGAACACGCTCTCGAACAAGTGTAAAGGGTACGGAGTGCTCAGGACATCGGGGACCGGCATCAACCCGCCGCTGTTCGGCGTGAACTCGACAAACTTTCCTCGAATCAATCCTGAACGTTCCACATATCCAAAGTCACAGATGCTTCCGTCGTTGAAGATATTCGCGCCGGTGACGGACATTTCGTGCTACCATGCTCGCCCATTAAGGAGCAAGCCTACCTATGCGTAAAGCCACTTTGTGTTCTCTCTTAGTACTGCTGCTCGGATTGACCAGCGCCTCCGGGCAAACGCTGGTCGCCACCTTCCATCGTGTCAACCAGACGGGCCCAATCGGACCGATCACCATCTACACTCCGACGGATTGGGCGATGTACCGGGTATCCATCTCAATGGTCCTCGCTTTTGGTAACGGCGACATCAGTTCTCGGTGGGAATCAGACCTCCGATTTAAGAACGAAGCGGGACAAAGCGATCTATTTCTGTCACTCCCGGTAAATGTGCCGCAGAACGCACTTGCAGAGTTTCCCATCCATGCTCAAGCGGGGAAACCGATAAGCATTACCGTGAACTCCATCGGTACAACTTCGCGCTCAAAATACAACATTTGGATTGCCGTGGAAAAGGTGTTTTGAAACGAGCATCTAACATTATCATGCCTTCAGCATCTTCCCTTCTCTATGCACTGCTCCAACTGCGGTCATCTCATAGCGACAGACGATAAGTTTTGCACCGGGTGCGGTCGTCCGATTGCTGTCATCCCGGTCAAGAAAAAGAAGACACATCCTCTCGTTTTGCTTTTGGCTGTGGTTTTGTTTCTAGGTGTTTTAGGCGCGATCATCAACGCGGTGACGCAAAGCTCTGTGAGCGATCCACCTTCACGTACAGAAGACGGAGAAAGAACGGCGCGAGCGGCAACCGGCGCGGTGATGCTCAAGAGGGCGATGCGAAACCCCGACAGCTTCAGACTATCCTCGGCGTTGGTCATGTCCACTGGTTCGGTCTGTTACGCCTACCGTGCACAGAACGGATTTGGTGGGTTCAATGCGGGACACGCCGTTCTTACATCAACGGGTAAGTTCAAGACTGAGGAGTCGGATGGATTCACCACACTGTGGAACAAAGAGTGTGCACAGAAGACCGGCCAAGAAACGGTGGATGGCGTGAACGTCATCTTAGAACACCCTTACCTCTTGCAGAAGTAGAGCGGGATGATCTAGAGATTTGAAGCAAAGTGGTCATTCACTGCTCTCTGAGTCTGCGGAAGGAACGACCGGCGACGAAACGGCTTCTTGTCTCTGTGACGCTTGCCAAGGATTCTCCAGACCTGCATTTTGTTCATCGTCGTTTGACCGACCGAGCGTCACGGCTAGTTTGATCTTGAATTTGACACGGGTCCTGTCGTCGAGTTGGATTACCTTCTTTTGCAGCAGCAGGGCAATGTCGGTTGTCGGAATCGTAACGACTTGGTTGTAGTGAACGACCCAATCCTGATTTTGCAGCAGTTCGTGCGGCTCCAAATAAAACAAATCCATGTATCCGGGGTCGTTCGGGTCACGCGGGTCCTTGTTGGCTCTGAGGCTTTCAAAGCGCTCCTCGTCATTTCGGATATCGTTACTGATGGGACGTAGCCGCGCCAGCGTGACCATGTGTGCCTGTAATCGTCCTCCACGTGGTTCAAGGTCACAGCAGTTAGAAAGCACCGCGCAGTGGCAAAATCGCGCGGGTACTTGCAATGTCACCCATCCGGTGTCAGCGCGGTGTTCATGGGTTCTTGGAGTGATGGCAGGTTGCGTTGCATAGTCGTATTCCCGCGCAACAGCGCCCAAAACATGCATTTTGGTGTGGTCCATCAAGGGAAAAGGGACACCCGCTAGGATATCCCCCTGTCTCAAACTGGTAGCGTTGAACCCGTTGCTGGCTCGCAATAGGTACAACTTTCAGAAGTCTCCGTTCATGTCGCGCTTGATCGCGGATTCCGGCACACACGCCCCTACCACGGAATTGACAAGCCGAATGGCACCTGCGCTAAGCGGCTTTGATGGTAAGCCCTCGACGGGTGAAGTGTAGGACGAACTCGTGCTGATTACATAGTCGTACGTGTCTGCACGCTCCACTGCGTCTATCGCTTCTGACACCACAAAGACATTGTCCTCCGCGCTGTTGACAGGAATTTCGATGCCGCCTATGACGAGTTTTTCAATTTTCGACTTCATGGTAGTGCCTCAAATATTAGGTTGGTATGCACTCGCGCCTCAATCTGCATTCGCAGGCCCGTTAAATCTATAATCGTGCCGCACCCTTTGCAAGTCAGACTGCAACTCGATGGAAAAAGTTGGCTGCCCGGCTCCAATTTTTGCGGCATTCCAAAGTTGGCTTGTAGCTTGTACGGCGTCCCACACTTGTTGCACGCTACGTTTATCAAGGCGTGACCACCAACAAGCTGTTGCACCGGCATACCGAGCGGCTGTGGGCCAATCGGCATGGGACCAATCGGTTGCATCACTACATTTTCTGCGACCGGCACGGCGATCTTGTAAAACTCAACCGATTCCGATTCGTAGGTCTTATACGTGTTGGTACTCGAAAGGAAGTGGTGGTAGTGAACCCACAGCGTCCAGATTGCATCCTGCAACTCCTTGTTCATGGCCTTCGCTGCGTGGTTGCCATAATCATCAATCAAAACTCTCATCTTTCTTAATTCTGCGATTTTGATTGGATGGCTGTGACTCAACCACTCCTTGTGGTTGCAAAGGTCTTTGGCAACCTTGGCAGCACGTGCCTCGCGTTCTTCTGGCGTGACCTCCCTGCCCGTGGAACTGTGTTTCTTCCAAGCCGAGAATTTGTGCTTAACCAAATATCCACGCACGATTCTTTCCGATAGCTCACTCGCGTCGAGTGCGTTCTGCAACTTGCCGGGGTCGATGTTACGCAAAATTGGTATATACGCGGGATTCAACACACCCTTGTTTTCTTCTACCGCTTTCTTAATCGTTTCCAGTCCAGTCACAATCGCCTGTGCCGGTTGCAGCCTGCCATCCGCCCCGACAAACTGCGGGTCGATGGGGCCAAGCGATGACCTGTGGTCCATCAGGATTTCGTCGCCAGACATGACCAACATCGTGGCAGCGCTCATAGCCGCGTGTGGAATGATGAAGCCCACATGCTTGAAACGATTCCTCAGCAATGATGCAAGTTCAACGGCAACTTCGCTGAGACCGCCCGGCGACTCCAAAAGCACGTCCACCGAATCCCCTTCGACAGAATCCAGCACCTCGCTGAACGGCACGATATCCTCGTGAATAATATATGCGGTAACCCTCGGCAACGGATTCATTGTCGTCACGTAAGACACCAGCGGTCGATTACGCAATTCTTGAATTCGCTTGATCAAAGCGACACGCTGCGCACGCAACTGTTGCAGGTTTGTGACCTGCTGCGATTCGATGAGCTGCCTGTAAACGCCTCTCTGTGCCAAAAGACCCTCGGGAAAAATCTGGCTGCCTAGGAAGGGGGAAGAGACTGCACCCGCAAAAATATCACAACTTCAGTGTACACCGGGAGGACCCAACCAGATTTCTGCGGGTGCCCGAACCCCGATAGATACCGGACACCGTTACCCACTCCGGCTCCGGTAACCATCTTAAAACTCACGCCAATCAAGCATCTACGGCCCACGCTCAGCGGCTTTGCGGTACTTGCTGGGAGAGTAACCAAGGTCACCACTGTGACCTTGGAAGGCCACTACATCTTCCGAGATGCGGCGGATTGACTTTGGGCGCATAGAGAGTGTCCGGCACGCGGTGAACGCTTTCACGCCCAACCGGAAGCGATCTACGAGAAGAGCCCTGCCTGAGCCTCGGTGAGTTCAACGAGCGCGGAGCACGCTTCGTCGTCATTCGCAACATGATTGATCCGCGTGCTGATCGGGTAGCACCGCATCTGCCCGGCATCGAAGGGCTTCAACATTTCCAATACAGCCTCGACATTGGTCACACCCGGATCGAGCCACAGATCATAACAGTCTGGATCGAGGATGACAGGCATGCGGTCGTGGACGGCTGAAGTCACGGCGTTCGGAGTTGTTGTCAGGATCGAACACGAGTTGATCAACTGCCCGCTCGGGTTTTTCCAGCGATCCCATAATCCCGCGAACGCGAACAATTCCCCGTCATTAACTTCAAAACAGAACGGCTGTTTCGCTTTGCCTCTCCGCTGCCACTCGTAAAATCCGTCTGCTGGGACGAGGCATCTGCGACTGGTCAACGGATCACGGAATGCAGGCTTCGTCGCGGCTGTTTCCGATCTGGCGTTGATCATCAAGGCCGCGCCGGACGTATCCTTCGCCCACGAAGGGATTAAACCCCAACGCACCATCGACAATTCCCGTAGAGGTTCCTTCGGGTTCTGTCTGATGATCGGTACTGGCTGAGTTGGCGCGATGTTGTAGCGCGGAGTCCAGTCGTCTCCATCCGAAACCGTGTCAAAATACTCTTCGATCATTTGCTTTCGGCGGGACAGTCGGTAGCGACCGCACATTGAGAGATTATGGCAGATCGTGAGGGCGTTTGGAGGGTGCAGGCGGACGCCAACTGTGCCGCTAAGATAGTTCCGACCCATTTGAGCACTCGAAGTGCTGCGCTTTACATTTCACCGGTCTGTAGTGGTCTGCGTAGTTTATTCCCTCTAAAGTTGTCTAGCGCATGTGATCTTCCGCCGCTTTCAACGCCGACGGACACGGGCTACAACAGAACAGAATGCAAGCAAGTCATTCAGCCGCAGCCCGCGATCCAGCCACGGGTCCTTCAAACGCAAATCTAATTTCTCATGACGATCTATATTGGCAAACAGATGAAAGTCGAAAAAGGAGCGGTTTCCTTCGGCGAAGCGGGCCAGCAGGGTCACGTATTTGCGTTCGCTCAGGACTGGATGAACCCGCCAGCGCACGGCATCATTCCAAATGAGGACGCGGCGGGCGACGAGTACGGAGACGATCAGTCCACTTCGTAGCCTTAATCGGCTGCGCCTCCCACCGCCTCGTCTGACAATTGATACGTCCTGTGGAAGCAGCGCCGTAATTTGAGCTAAGAGTTCCTCCCGTAGGGCATGGGTTCGGAGGCGTGTATCCACCGTATGGAACTGGTTCGCATGGTCATACCCGATCAGTTCGTAAGCCTGTCGAATGCTGCCGAAACGATGTTTGTAGGTGGAGGGAGACGGAATGTCGGCAGAGTTCTTGATAAGAGCTATTGTCAACCTTCCTTCGGAGGCGAGCAGGGCCCTAAGGCTCTGTAGCAATTCCTCATCTGATTTATTGTTCGTGCGACTCTGGAGGATTCGCTGGGCTGTTACAAATGTTGCTCGATCAATGATCGGCTCGAACGCTCCAGTAGTGAGAACCCATTCTGACTTAGGCAACTTCACAATCGGAGTGTAAAGCTTGGATGTCGTCCGACCGAAGGCGTGAATTCCTGCATATTTGGGATGAGTTAAGACGGTCCGAACTGCGGTGTCATCCCAAGGATAACTTGCATGCGCGACACCCATTCGGTTGAGTTCGCGTGCGATGGCATGGACAGTTAGCTGTTCAGAAATGAGCATCCGGTAGATGTCGCGCACGACTTGCACCTCATGAGGAGGGCCGGGAACGAGAATTACGCGGTCCGCAGTGATACTCTTGCGCTCGCCAAAATCTAGTAGCTGTTTCGGACGCCGATCCGGCGAGACCAGCATCCGTCGTAAACCATAACCCGGCACACCACCTTGTTTGAACCCCAGATGCGCTAGCCGCCTCTGCCCATCGAGAACCTTGACGCCGAGTTCGCGGCTGTATTCGCCAGCCATGCTTCTTTTAAGCGCTTTTAGAATTGCGCTGGAGGGCGTATCGTCATTCGCGAACTGCTCGGCGCAATAGTGCAGGCGTATCCCAGATCTGGTGCAAAGGAATTCATAGTGCGCAGCTTCATCAGAATTCTGGAAGCGGCCCCAGCGGCTGACATCGTAGACGAGGATAGCTTTGTAACCCGTGTTTCCCCGATCAACATCGTCCAGCAATTTGCGGAGTGCCGCTCGGCGATTCAACACAACTCCGCTCTTTCCGGCATCCGCGTAGGTCTGGGTGATTACGAAACCATGCTTTTTCGCATATTCCTGAATGGCTGCTTTCTGATTGTCGATTGAATATTGTTGACCTTCATCGGACATCCGCACGTATTGTGCAGCGGGGATGGGATCGGACACGTGCGTCAGCAAACGATTTCGCATCTGTGCCCCTCAACCGTTGTCGTTTCGAGCAAAACGGCTGGATCGCTCAGAGGGATCATACTCCTGCGTGGTCTCCACGGATGAACGCTCTGAAACCTGTCGAAGTAGCAGTTGTGCTGGCTATTTGGCTGACGAGCGATTCACGGCCCGCATTTGGCAGCGTTCAAAATGGCATGGTTGTTGTTGGAGTGCTCTTCCCAACGTTGTGTAGTCAGCTATACGTCAGTCCGGTGCCGATACTCCGGCACAAGTGACTGAATTCCGGCGGTCCCGGCAGGAATGAAGTCCTGAAGTGTTGGCTTTACGACGGCATTCGTGATGCTGATCCTTCGATGCAAGAACGCGAAGGTCAATGCGAGGTGGAGTCGATGCCGGACAACAAGCTCGATGCACTGATGGCGGAGCTTCGAGTGATCGCAGTATGGGATCAAGCAGCAGAAAAGAACCCGGAAGGCGAGCTTGAACGTGTCGGACTGGAGGCCCGGCGGATGAGGCGGAGTGAGATTATCCGTGAGCTTCTACAGTGCAATTCCGAATCGTAGAAGAGCGAAAATGGGCCGAGCACAGATGAGCGGAATGTGCTCCTCCCCCAAGAACCACATCCGGGACAGGAGGCTCGGCCAGAATGCCGCCATCATACAACCGATGGAGATAAATTCAATCAAAATCTTTGTCCGTGCGTTGCCAGCACTCGCCTAGATCATGATGCATAAAAAGGGCCAGACCCCGAGGAGGGGTCGGCCCGAGGCGTTCTCGTTCTTTTATGAAAGGTAGAGCAATCGTGAGGGTCCAGAACGTCGAAACTGTCCATCGACACTAACCCATGACCGCTCCGTCGAACAGATCGAAGGATACATTGTCCGAACACGAAGTAGCCCTGCTCTAGGCTCTGCCCAATAAAGCCGATAGCTCGACCACTTTTTAGGCAAGACTTGCGACTCTTTGGGCAAGATACAATCTGTTTGAAAGTAAGGTTCACTTCACCGGCCTGCGCCCGTGGTTCGTGACAAGACCAGAAGCGCGAAAGCGCAAGTGAACGATGAGCACAGATCGACGCGCACTATCACTGAACTGCGCCTTACCCTCAATCCTCCTACGACAAACGGCGTATAATCCGCGCCATGAGACAAACTACTCTGGCTATTGCTACTGCTTGGAACAACGTTTGCAGAATACCCATATCCTGACAGTCAACCGTGTCCACAAGACGGGAATTCCGCCCGCGTAGAGGGTCTTTGCCAGCATGGGAATGCCGCCGTTGTTTGCACCTATTCCCATGAGACAGGGAAAATAGATGCCAGCGGGCATGCGGTAAAAGACACCTTCACGGTTTCGTTTCCGATCCGTTAGGACTTCTTTCGTCGCGTCTTCTTGCGTGGGCGTTTTCGTACCGTCAAAGCCCGTTGTGCTTTGGACAGAACTTTCTCGCCTTTGTGAACTTTAGCCCACCCCGTTTTCCGTACCCGTCCCTTTCAATACAACCGATCCGTCGAAGAGCGGCCGGTATTTATGAGCCATTTCAGAAAATCTCGGCCTTTCGGCAATATCACAATCATCGTTCCGCTCTCGGTTAGGAGAGCCCGATCTCTCATATATGCAAGCCAATTATCAAAGGTGTAGCTTGCGTAGTTAAGTGGATACACCGCAGCGGCAAACGTGTAATGTATCGCTATCTGCTCACGACTTAACGAACCTTTGTTCAGCGCCTCTAATGCTTGTATCTGACTGCCGTACACGTAAATCCATATTTGCAAATACTCGATAGCGATGACTGACACCATCAGAGATCGAATTAGATAGTTTTCGCGATTGCCTCCATCCACTGGTATGGTCGAAATCTCCGCCCTGAGTGGCTCTTCAATTGATTTCCTGTGGCTTGCTTCAAAACCAAAGTACATCTCATCAATCATGATCTGCGTGGTTCCGCCTGCGAGGGATGCCGTAACGGGAGGAGCTAGCGCTTGGTTGCTCTGCTGTTGATGAGGGGTTCGATGTCGTGCCGCTAACAATATAACCACCATTAGACCGAGGCTGGAAACCGCGAAAACAGCCAATATTAGCTTCCATTCAAACGGATGGGCGCTCACAGTCCTGACAACCAAGGTTACGAACGCTGCCATACCGCCTAACGATAACGAAGTCAGAACCATATACCACACGGTATTAAGCAAACCGTTGTAAAAATCGTCTACCCGCTTGTTCCAGAAGTCGCCCATTCCCACACCTCCGCTCAATCAAGGTGACCCCCTTGACTGCGGAGAGGGTACGCCGATCTCGCGGAATTGAAAAGTGGAAGACTTTTTGGGCAGACATATGGCTTATTGGGCAAGCGTTAGTTGTTGGCAAAGCCCCCTGCTCTAGCCTATTTGCGCCTGCGCTTAACACAGCCGTGCCATTTACGATCTTCAGCAGAGTATCTATTGTCTGTGGTCTGAACAGTCTGTGGGGGAGGCTGGGCAGGAGAGCATCCTGACTTGATGAGTCTTTGACGCTCCCCTTATTTGCCCCAACCGACTACGCAGCCTTCTTCTGTTGAGCTTTCAGCTTCGCCCATCGTGCCTTTTGAAACGCGGAGATCTTCCTACGAGCGGATGCCGACATGGTGTGCTTCACTGGAGCCGAGACCGCAGTCTTCGCTATCGTCACTACAGGCTGCGATCCATTCTTAGCCCTCTCCCATCTTGCACGTTGCGCCTGTGCCATCTTGCGCCGTGAAGCCGCCGATATTATTCGGGTCGGTTGGTTTGGGCTCCCGAGTGTTCCCGAACCGTTTAACGACTCGATGACCGTGATTGCTTGGTCGATACTCTCAACACGTGCCTGTGCCTGCTTGCGCTCCGTACGAAGCTGTTGGAGCGCGCTGCTTAGGTTTCCCATTGATTCCCCCTCAAGAGTGACAACGGAAGCTATTGTACAAGGATAGCTTGATTTGGAATGATTTTGCGCCCTCCCTCATGTTTCTCCCTCGCCGCGAGAGTTCTTTCGTCTGGCCTTGTGGTAAGATTGCGCCCGCTTTTCGGGGAGGAAGCGATTTATGCGTAGAGTAACATTCTGTTTGCTGTTAGTCCTATTCTGGTCATGGTCGAGCAGCTTTGGGCAAAATGCCTCCGAGCCAACCTTTCCGCGAATCGTAGCAACATTTCAGCGCCTCAATCAGACTGGCCCAATCCGCCTTACAACGATTTTTACACCGGAACATTGGGGAACCTTTCAGATTTCCACCGTCATAGTCCAAGCGGTGGCGGGAGGGGACGGGACGTGGAGCGAACTCTACAAATGGACGGATGGCAGCGGAAAGCAGGAATATCCGTTTGTCAGTCTCAATTCAAACTTGAGGCACAGCAATAATGGCGTTTTTGCCGCACGCGTAAAAACCGCAACGCCGTTCAAATTTGGAGTGACCGCTTCCAACTCAGCTGGCGGAAAGTACAATGTCTGGGTTGTTGTGGAACAGTTGATGTAGGCGTCTAATGGTTGGCACTGAGGTCTCATTGACACTGAACAGCATACGGCTAGCATGGTTGCGTTCAAAGAAGGAAGGTACGATGACAAACCCAAGGCGACGTAGAGGCTGGATTTCGCGGATACGGATGCTGGCGATCATTGCGACTCTATCAGCGCACGCGCAGACTTTTAGTATCCTTCATACGTTTGAAGGTGGAGCGGAAGGGGACGGGAACTCGCCCATGGGAGTCTTAGCCCAAGATACGAAGGGCAACATCTACGGCGTCACACCAAATGGTGGTCACTCATGGGGGTGTGACAAGAAGGGTTGCGGCACGATCTATAAGCTGCGGGGGAACAAGCTGACTATTCTAGAGAGACTTAACTGGAACGCAACCCCCGCCAACGGTGTGCTTCTAGACGCTGCGGGGGACTTATACGGCACTTCTAGTGGTGGTGCTTTCAACGACGGCACCATCTTTAAGCGTGCCGCAACCGGAAAGTTCTCAACATTTCACAACTTCAAGCAAAACGGAGGTCCAACGACCGGATTGGTGCAAGATGCTGCTGGGAATTTTTACGGAGGGGGTGCTTCATCCATTTCTCAAGCCGGATTGCTGTATAGAGTTGACGCTGCGGGCAAATTCACCATATTGTACCGCTTCAAGGGACCGCCAAATGACACAGGCGGCCCTGTAGGCAGTTTGATCATGGATGCTGCGGGGAATCTATACGGGACGACCGTGGAGGGCGGTAGCGGTACCTGTGGCGACCCCAACACCGGATGCGGCACGGTGTTCAAATTCAACGTGATTACCGGGAAGGAAACTGTGCTGCATAACTTTGCGCCGCCCAATGACGGATATTCTCCATTCGCTGGAGTAGTTATGGACTCAGAGGGTAATCTGTACGGCACTACCCAAAGTGGCGGGGCGAGCGGCGTGAACTGCACAAATTATGGAAATGAAGGTTGCGGAACTGTCTTTAAGATCGACACGACTGGCAAGGAAACGATCTTGCACACCTTCACCGGTGTTCCATCAGACGGCGCAGTGCCTCGCTCAGAACTGTTGCTTGACGCTGTCGGCAATCTTTATGGCACCACGACGCAAGGTGGCGACGGTACCGCTGTGGATTGCAGCGGTATGGGTTGCGGCATCGTGTTCAAGTTGGATACGAACAACAACGAGACCGTCCTGCACGATTTTCAAGGAGAAGCGGATGGCGCACTTCCTTTGGCAGGTTTGATCCACGACGGTAAAGGAAATCTATATGGCACTGCCCATTTTGGAGGTGATTCGAACTGTAAGCCTGATAGCCCCCAATACGCCGGGTGCGGGGTGTTTTTCGAGATTACGCCTTGAAAACCATCTTTGAGGACAGGCAGCCATGAATCTCAGAATGATGAAGGGTGCGACTCAATTTCCTTAAGATCCTCGGGAGATATGTTTCTCGACCAGCCTCAACAGTTCAGATGGACGCTTCCCGAATGCCTCAGCGAGGTTGAATAAAGCATTCAGAGATGGACTCTTTTCTCCCCGCTCCAGTTGGCCAATGTAGTTCCGGTGATATCCAGTACGATGGGCAAACGCTTCTTGGGAATCTCCACGCTGTTCCCGAAGCCGACGCAGGACCACTCCAAACGCAACCTTAGGATTGACTGCCCTTCTGGTCCGGGTGGGTTTTCGAGGCACGACTGTGAATGTCGTCGCTTGACCACAATTGTGCTACCCACCTGTAGTGTGCATGTGAAAGTGCACTTCCCTCCCTCGACTTGTCATTAGTCAGCGCTTACAACGAGAGGCCGATATGTTCTGCCAAACCTGCGGTAACAAAATCCAGAACAGTAGGGGAATCTGTGTTTATTGCGCCGCCGGTGACCTAGACCCCGCCGCTGGAGTAGTTGCAGAAAAACACGATCCAACTTCAACCCCCGCAGCCCGTAGGCCCGTCGCCCTTCGGCAGAGCGGCTCGAATGCAGGGAAATTGATTGGCAGCATGATCAGTGTGGGCATCTGCGTTTGGATTCTGTATCAGATCGGTGCTTTTGGCGATATAAGGTCCGCTGTCACCGAGCCGACGCTGCATAACATGCACGACGACTTCCGGGTTGGCTACTGGGGATACCGAGTCGAGCAGATGAGTGAACCGCAGTCGCTTGGTTACGGCGCTTCTTTGGAAAAGCCAGATGGAAAGTTCGTTGTGGTATTCCTCACAGTGCAGAACAACGACACAACAGCAAGCGCCCTGCCGTCACCGATATTGAAAGATGGTGAGGGACGGGAACATTCTTCAAAGCTTGTATTTGGCTCAGGTCTCCCCGATGAAGACCTAACGATCAAAACACTGAATCCCGGAGTCTCCAAACGTGGCTACTTTATCTTCGATATCCCGAGAGATGCCCACGATCTAGACCTACAGCTTATTTTGAGTGGGGGCCACCAGTCCGGCGAAAGAGCTGCCGTCAACCTCTACTAGTACGGCAGACTCTCCGAACGTGAGTTCCGTCATGCCACATGCCTCGAAGCCCGGGGGAGTTGGGGCGGGTCAGAATTGATCAGGGCACGGTGTGGTAGATCACAAACCTCTAAGCGCTGAATAACCTATAAGCCCGAATGTCCCAGACTGAAAGCAACGCGATTAAGAGCTAGCTCACTCGTGCACTTCTCCACGTAGACAATCCAGCAAAGGAATTCCAGAAATGAAAGATCACAACGTCCATGGGACCGGTTCTCCAGAATCGATTTGTAGGGGGCTGGGATCGTTTATAGGAGGACTTTCACTACGATCCTGTGGGTGTATGGTGGTCGTGGTCTTGGATTCTCGGAAAAGACATGCGACATGAAACAGCGGAACGTCAAACACCAGTAGCTTTGATCGGTTTCCGAAACCGTAACTTCTCTCTCAGCAATAACTCTTATCCAAAACCTTCAATTCCTTGGTTCCCTACGGTCACCTCGGTCTTGAAGGTTTTGGGCTGCGCCCGATTCTTTTTCCTTTGGGTTGGTCCAGAAAAGAGATTTCTCTTTGTTCTCTTAATTCTCGTTATTAATATTGTGTTTTGATTGGTAATAGTGACTGAGAAATAGCGAAAGAAGAGAATAATGATGATGGAGAAATTAGAGAAAAAAGAGAAGAAAGAAAAGAAAGAAAAGAAAGAAAAGAAAGAAAATGACGACCAAGCGAAGATTGAGCAGAATCGGAATGGCGAGTTGCTAGCATTTGCTGTGAAGAGAATCAATGAGGACCTTCTTGCTAGGGAATCGTGGGAGATTCTGACCGACGCGGGTTTGGATCAAGATGAGATAGCAGAACTCCTGTTTCGCTACTGCGGAGGAACCAGTAAACAGCTTCAGCGTGGATTAAAACATGCCCGCCGCTTCCGAGATCAATTTGGTTCAGTGATCAATCAGGTGAGAGCTACCGCAATGACGGTAGAAAGAATCATCAAGGAGATGCGCGAGATCGGTGGCGTAACGATTCACGGTCCTACGGATTTTGCGGGACTTCCGTCAGTGCTGCGGGAGTTTGCGGATCAACTGGAGATTCTGGGGCGAGCCTTCAAGAAGAGCATCGCGAAGGGCACGAAAGTCGAAAAAGATGGGTCAGTGACGGGTGGGCGAAGCGAATCCTTGTCTATTCTAGCGAGCCTTGTGAGCGAAGTCACTCCTGATCCTTATGCTGTTCTTGCACCGCTAGTCCTCGCAATGCAGGGAGTTACTGCCGCTGACTATGACGACCTAGCTGATGCGTTGCGGAACGTTGTCAACCGATACAGGGAAAGCGCGTGGGCTTCAAAGCGCTATCGCAAACGTAAGAGGTCTTGAGCCCCGATCAATACCGGACGCAGAGACCTTCAGAAAACTCCATTACCATCCGCTTCAAATTCCCGCCAGATGCTAGCTTCTAACTCAAATCAACAGTAAACGGTCGTGGCGCATGGAAAGCCAATCAATACCGCAATCAATATCTAATCCCGCACCGGTCCCCAAGGGCTGGCCAGAACCGATGACGGATGCAGCGATGCAGGGTATCTCCGGTGAAATAGTTCGAGTGATCGGGCCGCACACTGAAGCGGACCCTGCAGGGCTGGTTCTTCAAAACCTCGTTGCTTTCGGAAACGTCATTGGCAACGAACCACATTTCATCGTGGAAGCAGATCGCCACGCATTCAACCTGTTCGTAGCCGAGGTTGGGCCAAGCGGAAAGGGTCGAAAGGGCGTGGGGTGGGGTCACATTGCTGGGCTCTACAAGCGCATCGATCCGAAGTGGGTCGAAGACCGAATCCAAACAGGACTCCGCACCGGCGAAGGACTGGTGAGGGCTGTCTGCGACAAAGATGACGGCGGCGGTGTGTTGGATAAAAGGCTATTGGCCTTCGAGAGTGAGATGGCCGCACTCTTGCGCGTGATGGCGCGGCACGGAAATAGTTTGTCCACGACGCTGCGTCAAGCGTGGGATACGGGGACTTTGCGAGTTTCGACCAGAAAAGCTCCGCTTAAAGCGACTCGACCACATATTTCTATAATCGCTCAAACCACCCAAGACGACCTGTCGCGATACTTGGATCGTACAGACGTTTTCAACGGCTTCTCAAATCGGTTCTTGTGGGCATGCGTTCGTCGGTCGAGGCTACTGCCGGAGGGGAGCCAAGTCCCGGAGCCTGAGTTTGATGCCTTGGTCAACAGACTGAAGAGTGTAGTCGAGTTCGCACGAACTGTCGGAGAAATAAAGCTGAGCGAGCCTTCGCGGGAGTTGTGGCGGAAAAAATATCCGAAACTAACCGCCGATGTACCGGGCATGCTGGGCGCTGCGACGTCGCGAGCCGAGGCACAGGTTCGCAGGATTGCAGCTATCTATGCGCTCATGGATGAAAAAGATGTAGTTCGCACCCAGCATTTGCATGCCGCACTCGCGGTGTGGAGATTCTGCTTCGACTCAACGAAGTACACCTTCGGCGGCCGGTCCCGGGGCACGTTGGATGAGAAGCTGCGAGGGATTCTGCGAGCGGCACCCAAGGGACTAACGCGCACACAGATCAGCGGCGCGCTTAATCACCACCATACTACGGGCGCCATCGGTTCAGCGCTGGAACGCTTGCGGGAGCAAGGGATTGCTGCACCGCGGAAGCTTTCCACGAAGGGTCGAGCCTCGGAGCACTGGGTTGCGATTTCTGAAGAAGAGCCGTGACCGTTTACGTGGGTCGACAGTTCCGGACGCAAATACGCCAACAAAAACGGCTTTGCGTCCGCTTCCTGAAGCCATCCATGACGCACAATGATCAGGATTCGCACAGGAGGCGTGTTAGATCGGGCGTAGGAGGAAGATCAACGCAACTAAGAAACATAATCGGAGGAAAAATGAAATTGTTCGTTTCTGGTTTCTTTGATTTGACAACGGTATCCGAAATCGCGGGCCTGCTCGAAGGTTGCGGAAAAGTGACGTCGGTGCGTCTGAAAAGTGGTGAAAAGCGAGCGTACGCCATCGTCGAGATGTACGACGATTTCGGCGCGCAGCGGGCGATTGAGGAATTGGACAGAACAGAATGGAAAGGTCGGCGACTAGAAGTAACCGAATCGCGGTGGTGATAGTTGCTGGGTGTGGGAATTCCTAGCCGGGCGATGGCTCAAAGCGCAGAAAGGCAATGTGATGGCGACTACAAATAGAAAGAAGCAGCTAAGAGTACGACGGATCTACGTGTGCAGATCGTTCAGCGACGAGCGTGTAGCAGCCCTCTTCGCTCGAATCAGAGAGATCGTCTCGGGATTCGATTGTGGCTTGGAGGAGGCAATACAGGAAGCGATCGCTGAATTCGACACGCTAGTTCGGGAGGGTTACACCCCGGACGAGATCGAAGCTGTGTTTCGGGACCACAACCCGGGTTATTTCGAGCACTCTGTTTACAGGAACCTGCGCGACGTATGGAGACGTGATTGGGTTCCGGAGAGTGAACGAGCGGACCTTGGATCAACCCCCACCCGGAAGGGAGCGACCACATGATGCAGCCATCGATCACGATTGATCGGAAGCTGAAGATGGTGACGATTGTGATGCCTCTGGAGTCGGCGCGTCCATCCAAAGCCACTGGGAAAACCATGTTGATCGCAAGCACAAGGGGTTTGAAGACGAGCTCGGAAACCTATGCCCACCGGCCGGTCTGTTTCACCGCAAACGTTCTCTACTTCCCGGTCAGACCCGATCCGGAGTTCAGATTGGAAGATGGAGATATGGCACTGCGTCGGCACAAGTCTTCTCCGACTGAATCGGAAAGTAAGAAGCAAAAAGCAAAACGGCGATCAAAGGTGGTCCAATCAGATCCTGCGAACACAGGAGCCCGAGATCGAGAACGTTGATGGCACTTCCGTGCTGAACCTCACAGGAAACCGAAACTACGTACCGGAGCGGGCGAGTGAATCGGCAAAAGCCGCGAGCGACCCACCGCACCGGGGGTGGAATTGGGAAAGTAACAGCGAGATTGCCATTGAAACTGGATTGAACATCGTGAACCGGGAGCATGTTGTGGGAAGGGTTGTGGATCGCAAATGACAGAGAGGTGAGGCAATGGGTAAATGGAGACATGAGAGTGAGAGATACGAAAATAACCCTCGAAAGATGATTGAAACTCAAACAATCGAGATTGAGAACATTTCAGAGGAAACCACGCCGAGAGACTTGTACAGCCTGTTCTCGAAGTGCGGCGGAGTCCTGTCCGCTGTGATTGAGGCAGGCTACGAAACTGCGTTCTTCGAGAATAGTGACCGGGGGCCCGATAAGGTCATTGGGCGCGTGACCATGTTGTCAGACAACGCTTCCATCGCCGACAAAAAGCTACATGGTCGTCGTTGGCGGGGAAAAGAGCTGAGACTGACCCTGCCGCGCAATTATTGGGGCACAAAGCCACAGTTTGACGAGTAACGCGGTTGGTGAACGTCAGCCGAACCGCACCAAAACTGATGGATTCACAATTACAAATCGAACGTTTTGTCGATGCGACTGCGGTGGCGGAACATTTACAGATCACCCGGCGGCAAGTGTTGGATATGACACGGAAAGGAACCCTTCCCGGTTACCCGCTTGGGACCGGCAATCGGAGGGTGTGGCGGTACCGACTAAGCGAGGTTGATGCATACATAACCGCTACCGGAATGAAAGAATCACCTGAAGCGGCGTTTTACGCGGGAAACATTTCGAGTAGGATCAACGGCGGCAGTCCCCGGAGCCAGAAGGGAAAACTCTAATGGCACGTTATCAGCGGGGATTTTTGAGAAAGAAGAAAGGGAAATGGGTGTACTGCTATACCGCAATCCGTCCCATCGACGGCACACGGACGGAGCGCGGACGCGTGGTAGGGTTCGTCTCCGAGTTATCGCGGTCTGGAGCATGGGCCGAGGTGGAACGACGTGGACTCAATGTGCAGATGAATGAACCGAAGGCTGGCAAACAACCTACGTTCGGGTACATTGCGTCGCATTATCTTGAGCACCATAAGTTCACGAACCATGGAACGAAATACCTCCACAGCCATATCGTGAAGGACTATCTGATTCCACGTTTCGGGGACAAAGTGGCGATGGATATCAAGCCGAAAGAAATACTGGGATGGCTTGAGTGCCAAACCTTGGAGGAACGCGGAAACGAAGGTCTTGAAAATTCTACTCTGGCGAAAATCAAGACCGTGATGGGGACCATTTACAGGCATGGTCAGTTTGAGGAGTTAATCACTCAGACCGTCGCACTCAATGCCAAGAATCAGCTGAGGGCAAGCAATCCGGTGACGTTCGTGCGATGGTCAAGTAAAACCGAATACGAGGCGTTCATCTTAAGACCGGACCAGACGATGGCTGTTCTTCAGTTACTCGTCCAGCCGGAGTACACCCTTCTGCTTTTGGTCGCCGCCACGGGAGTTCGCATTTCTGAGGCGCTTGCCCTGAAGTGGAAATCTGTCCTGTACGACCAGAATTCGATTCGCATCAAGAATTCTTGGACGTACGGGCGAATGGGCTCAGGCGCCAAAACGCAGGCGTCGAAGTCTACTGTACCAATGCACCCGGCCTTAGCCGAAGTGCTCAAGGCGTGGCAGACTGAGACTCCATACAACAAGCCTGATGACTTTGTGTTCGCCAGTTTCAAGTTGTGCGGGAAAAAGCCGCGAACCGGCAACATGGTCGTCGAAGACTATCTCCGTCCGGCTGCGATTAAAGCCGGAGTCATTGCCGAGCGCGACGGCAAGACGTATGACGGCGACGGGAACCTGATCACGAGATTTGGGTTCCATTGCTTCCGACATACGTTGGCGTCGTTCCTCTTGGCGGAAGGCAACAATCCGGTATTGATCAAGAATCTTTTGCGCTGGTCGAAAATCTCGATGCTTGATATTTACGGGCATGTGATGACCGAGGAGAAGATCGCAGCTCAAGGCTCGATGCTTGAGCGGATCATGCCGAAAACGGATACCGTGCAATAAACGGGTGCCGAACGGGTGCGGATCGTATGAATTCAATTTGCTCAAGGGCGGTGGAAAGGGCTGAAAAGCCCATCAACACTGGAAAAATAAATGGTAGGCACGACTGGACTCGAACCAGCGACCTCTACCGTGTCAAGGTAGCGCTCTAACCAACTGAGCTACGCGCCTACATTGTGCTTACAAGCCACTTCTGACAACCGACCTGGCCGTTTGGCGACCAGTAGCGATTTTATCACGCGGCCTTATGCTCGGCGCTTGCGCGGTACAAGGGGCTGGAATATTCGGAGACGCGGAACCCTTCGCCTTTCAGAATAAGCCATGCCTGCAAGCCGGATCGATCCACGAATGCTGCGCCGCATCCCAACTCCAACGTTTCAAGATGGCAAATCTGACAGCAACGAATCCCAGATACTTGCTACCATACTAGTTCAACTCCATTCGCGAATGTGGTACACATCTAGCTCAGCGCATTTAGGAGATTTTCAATGGCGATGCTAAAGACTTCCAATCCAGCCTTGTCGGGTGACGTGTTTCGTGCCGACGGCACCGCATTCGGCGAGACCATGACCGTCTCCGGCACGGTTAACAAGGCCGGCATTTTATTGATCTGCGTGGTGGCCACCGCCGCCTGGAGTTGGAATCTCTTCACCCGCTCCCCCGAGGCTGCGATGCCGCTCCTTGCCGTCGGCGGCATCGGCGGTTTCATCCTCGCGCTCGTGACCGTATTCAAGAAAACGTGGTCTCCGGTGACCGCGCCCATCTACGCGCTGCTGGAAGGTCTGGTGCTGGGCAGCGCCTCCGCCATGCTGGAAATACGCTTCCCCGGAATCGCCATGCAGGCGGTTGGACTGACCTTCGGCACCTTGGTAGCCTTGCTGCTCGCCTACCGCTCGGGGTTAATTCGCGCGACCGAAAATTTCAAGCTCGGGGTTGTAGCCGCGACCGGCGGAATTGCCGTCTTCTATCTGGCCCAGTTTGTTCTGGGATTCTTCGGCGTCCACTTTGCCGCCATCAACGGCTCAGGCACCATCGGGATCGGTTTCAGCGTGGTGGTGGTGATCATCGCCGCCCTGAACCTGGTGCTGGATTTCGACCTCATCGAGAACGGAGCCCGCGCTGGCGCTCCCAAATACATGGAATGGTACGGCGCTTTCGCTCTGATGATCACTCTCATCTGGCTATACTTTGAAATACTACGGCTGCTCACCAAGCTCCGCAGCCGCGACTAACTTTCGTTGTCCTGCGATAAGGTTCTTCCCTGGGGTTGCAAACTACGGGTTGCAAACTACCTTGCGCCCAGCGACAATCGCGAAGTGGAAAAAGTGATGCATCGCGATGCCATCGCCTTTGCTTCTGGCAGTCCTTTTCGTGCTGGGATCATGGTGGTGGTCACCTTGGCCAATCCGCGCGAAAAATTCTGGGGAGCGATTCTCTCGCTCACGGCTGAAGGATTGAGTTTGTGTGGCGCTGAGCTGGCTTCATTCGATGACCTGGTTTCGCTCGTCAAAGACGGCGAGCCGTTTTCTCCCGGCGTAGTGTTCTTCCCCATGCATCGTGTGGAACGTATGGAACTCGATCTCCCCGACGGAACCATTCCATCGCTGTCGCAGCGTTTTACCAGCAAGACCGGCCTCGATCCCGTAAGCGCGCTGCTCAGCCACACCACTGCAAATTCTCCCGCCGTCGAGGACCAGAAGTGAAGCTCTCTCAGCTGCTCACCGCTCCCAATCAACTGACCCTCCTGCGAATGATGTTTCTTCCCTTCATCGTGATCAAACTGCTGGAAGGTCATTATTCGTTTGCGCTGATTTTATTCGTGCTGGCGGGGTTCAGCGACGGCCTCGATGGACTGCTGGCCCGTACTCTCAAGCAGCAGACAACGCTCGGACAATATCTCGATCCCATCGCCGACAAACTTCTGCTCAGCACCATGTTTCTCGTGCTTTCTATTCTGCACAAAATTCCCTGGAAATTTACCGTGGTGGTGTTCAGCCGCGATGCTTCAATCCTGCTGGCTAGTGCCGTGCTCTACGCCATCGCCGGTCTGCGCGACTTCCGTCCCAGCATCTTCGGCAAGGCCAACACCTTCGCTCAGGTCGCAGCCGTATTCTTCGTGTTGCTGCTCGAAATAAACAGCGCTCGATGGGTGGTGATCGCAAGGCTCACATTCTTGCGCGCCACTTTTCTGTTTACCATCGTCTCCGGAATCCACTACGTGTTGCGCGTGGGACAAGGCTTGCGATCGGGCAGTCAGCCAGTTCCGACCGCGACTCCCGCAACCTAAGGCCGCGCCCTGCCAGAGAACCAACCTAGCCCGAAGCGCGCCAAGCGCCGACCGCATGCCAGATTTGCCGGGCAGTACACTGCGGGGAAAAATTCGGCTGCACCCTATTCGGCGGGGAATCCCGTTCGTAGCCGTAGAGGCTCTGTAAGGGTCGATAAGGGCTATGGCTTGTTACCAACACATATCCTTCGGTTTTTGGACGGCGATCTCACGGCGACGCCCGCAAGGGTTACCGCGTGATCTCAAAAACAGTTCCGTGTCGCGAAAAATCGTGGCCGCCCTGGTACGTCGTGCCGTACAGGTTTCCAGCCGCATCGAGGATCACGCCGGCAAGGGGGCAGTACCCGTCCCAGGAGTTGTAGTGGAAGGTGTGCAGCTGCTTCCCCGTCCACTTGCCGTTGGTGCCAGGGGTCAGCTCGAAGACAGTGCCACAAGGCGAGACGCCGTAAGCGCCACCCGCTTCGGTCGTGCCATACAAGTTTCCAGCCGCGTCTAATGTCACGCCAGCCACTGGCCGGTATCCGTCATTGTCGTAATCTTTGAAGCTGTGCAGCACCTTCTCCTTCCAGCCCCCGCCCGCGATAGGCGTCAACTCGAACACCGTTCCGCAAGTTGTGCAGCCGGTGCCGCCTCCCACGGTTGTGCCATACAAATTTCCAGCAGCATCGAAAATCACGCCCGCCAAGGGATTGGCCCCGTCCTTCCTGTCAAAAGCCTTAAACATATGTAGATCCTTCTTCGTCCACTTCCCGTTGGTACCGGGTGTCAACTCGAAGACGGTGCCACAGAGGCGGTAGTTAGAATAGTCACAGCCTTGTCCTTTAAGGCCGCCTGATGTTGCTGTACCGTACAAGTTTCCAGCCGCATCAAAGGTCACGCCGCCTTGAGGATGCCCGCTTAAGCTCCATAGCACCGTCTCCATCCACGTTCCGCCTGCGCCGGGTGTCAACTTGAACACCGTACCACCGCCTGTCGCGCCGCCGACGGGGGTTGTACCGTATAAGTTTCCAGCCGCATCGAAGATAAGCCCGGCCTGAGGGAAGCGTCCGTCCCCGTTGTAGGAACCAAAGCTGTACAGCACGGTCTCCGTCCAGCCACCGCTCAAGGTAGGCGTCAACTGGAATACCGTCCCATAGCCCTCGGGCATGCCATAAGCGCCGCCCACATAAGTCGTGCCATACAAGTTTCCAGCCGCATCGAAGATAAGCCCGGCCTCAGGGAAGAATCCGTCCCCGTTGTAGGATCCGAAACTGTACAATACGGTCTCTGTCCATGTTCCACCTGTGCTGGGCGTCAGCTCAAACACTGCCCCTCCGCCAAAAGCGCCGCCCCGGTACGTTGTGCCGTACAGGTTTCCTGCCGCATCGGAGACCAATCCTGCGTATGGCCAGTAACCGTCCGTGCCGTTATCGTTGAAGCTGTACAGCACTTTCTCTTTGGTGACTGCAAAGAGGGTAGCGGCTATGGTCAAAAATAGGAAAGCTACAGAGAAACCGATAGCGAACGACATCGATGTTTTCTTGCCTTGCATGGTGTGTTCCCCACTGAATCGAGAATCCTATGGCGAACTGCGCGTCGATGATACACCCGGCTCGTACCGGATTGGGAAGACTATTTCAAATGTACATTTGCTGATTTAATGATGCTAACGGACGTAACATCGCCATTCCACTCATCGACTACGAGCAGGGGGCGAAGGATAGCGCAAGTGCACTCCCCCAACCACATTTGCCCTCTTTCTTTCATCCCCCTAGAATGAATGATTCTCCTGTCTGTCCTGGCTCACACTTATGGCCCTGCGGCTTTACAACACGCTTTCCGGCAAGATCGAGGAGTTCCAAGCGCTTCACGATAACCAGGTTCGCATGTACGCTTGCGGACCCACGGTTTATGACTACGGACACATCGGGAACTTTCGCACCTTCGTCGCCGTCGATGTGCTGCGCCGTTTCCTGCGCCAGAGCGGATTTCACATCCGCCATGTCATGAACATCACTGACGTCGACGACAAGATCATTCGCAACGCTGCCCGCGATAATGTCAGCGTCAAAGAGTACACCGCGAAGTACGAAAAAGCCTTTCTCGAAGATGCCGCCGCTCTGGGCATCGAGCAGCCCATCCTGGTGCGCGCCACCGACCACATCGAGGAGATGGCCAAATTCATCTCCGCCTTGCAGCAAAAAGGCTTTGCTTACCGCGCCGAAGACGGTTCCTACTATTTCCGCATCGCCAAATTTCCCGAGTACGGTAAGCTCTCGAAAAAAGATTTTGCCGGCATGGAAGACGGCGCTCGTGTCGATGTGGACGAATACGAAAAAGACAGTGCGCGCGATTTTGCCCTGTGGAAGGCGCCCAAGCCCGGCGAGGCCAAGTGGGAAACGTCGATCGGTCCCGGCCGCCCCGGCTGGCACATCGAGTGCTCGGTCATGGCGATGAAAGAGTTGGGCGAAAGCTTCGATCTCCACGCCGGCGGCGAAGACCTGATCTTTCCCCACCACGAAAACGAAATTGCGCAATCCGAAGCGCTCACCGGAAAACTTTTCGCCCGCTTCTGGTTCCATGCCCGTTTCCTCCTCGTCGAAGGCGAGAAAATGTCCAAGAGCCAGGGAAATTTCTTTACCCTGCGCGATCTGGTTCTCAAGGGACACAAACCGTCGTCGATCCGTTTCTTGCTGGCCTCGGTTCCCTACCGCAATCAGCTCAACTTCACCTTCGATGGCCTTAAGCAAGCTGCGGTCTCCGTCGAACGTCTCCGCAACTTCCAACTGCGCCTGACCACCGGAAAGTTTCCCGAAGGCGCAACTCCGGAGATGGCCGACCTCGCGCTCGACACCTCCGAACGATTGCGCGCCGGCATGAATGATGACCTGAACACCGCCCAGGCCCAGGCCGCAATCTTCGACATGGTGCGCAAAGCCAACGCCGCCATGGATGCAGGTCAACTCAAAAAAGACGACACCCCGGCCCTGCTGAAAGCTCTGCACAGCTTCGACGAAATATTCGCCGTGTTAAAAGACGACGACGCCCCGAAGATTCGCAGCATCGTGGAATGGGCCAAAACCGAAGGCCGCGAAAAAGAAATCAGCAAAGATCTCCTCGCGACCGCCGACGCCCAGCAACTCTCCGACTCCGACATCGAAAAGAAAGTCGCAGAGATGGAAGCCGCCCGCAGATCCCGCAACTTCCAAACCTCCGACACAATCCGCACTGAACTAGGCACCCTCGGCGTAGTCGTAGAAATCACCAAAGACGGCGCCCGCTGGAAAAGAAAATAAACAAACTTATTACTTAACCTTGTCATCCTGAGCGAAGTGGCTGCTTTGCAAAGCAAAGCAGCCACGCAGTCGAAGGACCATGCGCCACCTGCCTTGAAACAAATGCTGCAAGGCATTCGCGCAACGCCGCTACCGAAAACCCGCGATCATCTTCATCGGCAGCGCTGCCGTCGGCCAAAGACGCCCGCACCGCACATCAATCGCGGACTTGCTACTTAACCACGCAACTCGCCGCTTGGAGATTCAGTGCAGCACTGCCCGTCGGCCCACATACCTGCTGGTTCCACGCTTTTTTCAGGTCGCTCGCTTTGGGAATAACGACATTCCGCGCTGGAACGTTCTGCGAAGTGGACATCTGCGAAGTCTGCGGTATCAGCGAAGCAAAGCTTGCCACCGTAGTCAGAATCAGATTGACTCCCGCCGCGAGTCGAGCCGCAAGCACAGGATCGCCAATGTGCGCCGCCTGCAACAACGCAGGCAGGTTCTGATTAATATCGGCGATCGCACTTTGGATTTTCTGAATCACGCTGGCGCTTGGGTTCGCTTTGTACTCGCTATAGAGCGCCGACAGCAGATTCAAGTCTTTGCTGGCCTGCGCCGAAATGTTCTGGATTGCATTGGTGTCCGCCGCGCTGATTGACCTGCCGGACTCCAGCGTAGTCACCAGAGTGCCGATATTCAGCGCCATCGAAGTAAGCACCGGAAGGTCGGCCAGCGCCACACTGATCCATTGCGCGCTACAGCCAGTTGCCAGCAGCGAAATCGAAAGCAGAATCGCCAGCACTGCTTTGGATTTCGAAATTGAGCCTAGTATTGAATTTGACTTCATAGTGGAAACTTCTCCTGTTCTGGTTGATGGTGGTTTTGCTCCCGACTTTTCGCTCGCTTGCGGGCTACAATCGAATGCAGCCGGCAAACGGCACTTTGAAAAATGAAATCTCTCGACGAATACCTCGACGACGCGGCCCAGGCGCACGGCCACCTCTGCGCCGGGCAAGTGCTAGGCGTACGCCTGGCCATGCTGGGCCTGACGAAACTCGGCATCGACGATCCCCGTGGCAAGGACCGCAAACGCCTCGTGACTTTTGTGGAAATCGATCGCTGCGCGACCGACGCGGTCGCCGTGGTTACCGGATGCCGCCTCGGCAAACGTGCGTTGAAATTCCGCGACTGGGGAAAAATGGCCGCAACCTTCGTCGACGTGAACTCCGGCAAAGCCGTGCGCATCGCCGCCAAAGAATCATCGAAAGCCCTCGCCCGCCAGATGCATCCCGAACTCGCAGACAAAAATAGCCAGCAGATGCTGGCTTATCGTGAAATGCCCGAGAACGACTTGTTCACCACGCAATGGGTGAAAGTCGAACTGCCTCCGGAAGAATTTCCCGGCTACAAAGGCGATCGAATTGTGTGCGACCAATGCGGCGAAGGCATCAACTTCCGCCGCGAAGTAAAACGCGAAGGCAAAATCCTATGCCACGCCTGCGCCGGAAGCGCAGACCGCTATTACCAGTTATTGTGATGGATCGAGTGTTCAACCTTTAGGCAATCGGCGCCCCGGAAAACGCTATCCATGCCAGGTCGATCAACGTAAACAGGACTCCGACCCCCTGCAGCGCGAACCCCAAGAACAGCAACCCTACTCCTACCAACGATATGTCTCTCCGCTCGGGATTGACCTCCGCCAGTTTGGCTATAGTTTTCAGGTTCTTTAGCGCGGCCGCACTGGCAGCACGAGCCGAAGTGCGCGAGCGTTGTTCCTCAAGAATCGCCATCGCATATTCTGGCGAGTCGGCAATAAATTTGCGGAAGCCTTTCAAGTCAAAAGGGTGAAGAAATATCGTCATGAGATACGTTCCCCACACCGACGCCGCAACCCCGAGCGTGGCAAAGATCGCACTGCAAAGCAAAAGATAGAAATGTGCTGACCTCAACGAATTACCTCTTATTCGCGGGTGCGTGTTTTTCCGCAAGCAGCACGATCAGGTGTTCTGGCGACCAGTTGTAATACACGTCCCAGGTTCCATCCGTGCTGTAAAATACGCTCCCTTCGATGTTTTCAATTTCAGCGCGCAGTTTTCCTGGGTCGACCAGTCTACGCAACTGGACGTCATCCGGCTGATCTCTTATTTGAATGAGAATCGCGTTTACCGCGTCGGCGTCTTCCGGACCGTACTTGCTGAGGAATGCTTCGATGGCAGGTTCAGCCCAACGGACGTCACATCGCTGCCGGGTCATAAACTAGGCACGTGTGCGTTTTTTGCTAGGGGCCCTTTTGCCAACGGAACTCGCGATGATGGCTCTTGCCTCTTCCATGCTAACCGTCTTGCCTTGGCGGATGGCTCGCAAAGATGCCCTGAGCTTTGCCGAAACCCGGACGTCGGGGACGACCACTTCCTCGCCCAACAAATCTGGTTTTCTTAGCGCTCCGGTTTTAGGCACGGTTCCGCACACTCGCTTGTTCTTGTACCTCACGTTACGCTCCTTTTTGCCGGGGAGTCAAACTCAATGCTAAGCCAAGTAAGTTCGGTCACCAAAGCACCAAAGTACCGCGTCATCAGGATGGTCGCGCCTTTATCGTGCCCGTATTCACGCGCTCGAATGCGCCCGCGACTCTCAGAATCGTCGCCTCATCAAAATGCTTCCCCAGAATTTGTAATCCAATCGGCAGCTTCCCTTTTGTCTCCCCGCATGGCACGGAAATTCCAGGAATGCCCACCAAATTCGCTGTCACTGTGAAGATGTCTGCCAGATACATCGCCAGTGGATCATCCAGACGCTCCCCCAGCTTGAATGCGGCCGTGGGGCTGGTCGGAGTCACAATGGCATCGACTTTTTCAAATGCTCGTTCGAAATCGCGAGCCAGCAGGGTTCTAACTTTTTGCGCTTTCAAATAGTAGGCTTCGTAATATCCCGCGCTGAGGACGTACGTTCCCAACACGATGCGGCGCTTGACCTCCATCCCAAATCCCTGGCCGCGGCTTCGTCGATACATTTCCGTCGGCGTGCGCGCATCTCGAGCCCGGTATCCGTAACGCATACCGTCGAAGCGAGCCAGGTTCGATGACGCTTCGGCAGTCGCTGTGATGTAGTACGTAGGAATCGCATATTCCGTGTGTGGCAACGAGATAGGCACAATCTCGCAGCCGGATTGCGCCAGCTTCTGAATTGCGCCTTCCACGGCTTGGCGAACTTCTGCATCCAATCCCTCGCCAAAGTATTCTTGCGGAACGCCCAAGCGCAATCCGCGCACTGGCTTTTCCAATTCCGCAACATAGTCGGGAACCGGCAGGTTCGCGGAAGTTGCATCCATGGGATCGCGGCCGGCGATTGTTTGCAAAACGATCGCGGCATCTTTCACCGTTTTCGTAATGCGGTCCCACGCGATCCAGCGAAGACGCAAATGCAATCAAACCATAGCGTGAAACCCGGCCATACGTCGGCATCAGACCCACAACTCCGCAAAACGAAGCAGGTTGTCGAATCGAACCTCCGGTGTCTGATCCCAAAGCGGCTATCGCCATTTCCGCGGCGACCGCTGCAGCTGATCCTCCCGACGAACCTCCGGGCACACGGCTCAGGTCGCGCGGATTGTGCACCGGATGCCACGCCGAGTTTTCGTTCGACGATCCCATGGCGAACTCATCGCAGTTGGTCTTGCCCAGCAAAATTGCCCCTGCCGCTTCCATCCTCGCCACCGCCGTACAGTCGTAGGGTGGAATGTAATTGCCCAGCATTTTTGAGCCGGCCGTGGTGCGCACGCCGCTTGTGACCATCACATCTTTAACCCCAACGGGAACACCGGCAAGCGGTGGTAAAGGCTCTCCCTTCGCGGCCAGCGCATCGATTCGAGCGGCCTGCCTCAGCGCTCTGTCCTTCGACAGCGTGACGTACGCGCCGATCTGGGAATCGTCTTTTTCGATTCTTGAATAGAAGGCTTCCGCCAGTTCCGTGGCTGTGGTTTTGCCTTCCTGCACGCGTGATCGGGCGGCGTCGATCGTGAGCGATTTCAAGTCCATGACTTCTTTCGCAACCCCGGCGCTCATTCAAATCCAAACACGGTTAGCGCTCGATGACTTTGGGAACTCTGAAAAATGTTCCGTCGGAGTCGGGAGCGTTTTGCAATGCTACTTTCTGGGGCAGCGATTCCCGCAGACCGTGGAGAACATCCTCACGGCCTGCGTCGGCAACTCCAGTCTTGTCTGCTTTTTCGTCGGCACTCAGTCCGCGCGAGGCCAGGGACATCGGCGTCACATCCGTCGTGTCCAACTGGCTCAGCCGATCCATGTAGTCGAGAATGGAATTCAGGTCGCGCAGCAAGCGGCCGCGTTCTTCTTCGGTTAATTCAAGGTTTGCGAGATCTGCGACGTGAGCGACTTCTTCCGCTGTAACTTTCATGGCCGTAGAGCGCGCGCGTCTTTGATGCTGCTTGCGCTTTCAGCCTGCCCAACCACAAATTCAATTCGCTTAACACCCTCGCTGGTGTAGCGATTGATCACCGCCAGGTACTGCCCAGCCAACGATTGCAGCTCTTTGCGCCAACCTGCGTCCGGCACGCGTACTCGCAAAATACCCTGCTGAAAGTCGAGCGCAAATGTGCGCAAGCTCACGGCCTGCCCACAAGCAACCGCCCAGGCCAACACCGGGCCTTGTCCAGCGGGAGCGCGTCGCAGGCTGCTGGCAACAATTTTCTCCAGTCCGGTACCGGCTGGTTCCATGGAGCGAAGAGTCATGGGCTTAGTCTGAGGAAGCTTCATCCCCCGCTGAAGGGGTGCGCGTCCTCGGTGGAAATGATTTTATTTGTTCCCTATTTAAAGCATAGCAGTTTTGGGGGGGTAAGTATGACATGGTTTTTGACTATATATTTCTTTTGTTGTCAGTAAGTTAATCAAAATTTACCCCTCCCGGGGCCTTGACAACTTTTGGGCATTTTGTCGATTTTGCACCATTTTTAGTGCAAACGCTAGATTTGGACTCTGCGGCCTTTTTTTGGCGCCGTCTACTCCCTGGCGGGAAATTCGGTCATCACGAAGCTGAGCGCGTCCTCGCGATTATGCAGGCTCCCGTCGAGCTGTCCGTCTTCTACCGCAGTGAGGATTTTCTTGAACTGCGGCCCAGGGCGATAGCCGGCTGCAATCAAATCATCCCCGGAAAGCAGAGGCGCGGGCCGCAGGATCTGGGGCGGAATCGAAGCGATTTTTTCTCGCGTGAAATCATACGTGGCGAGGCCGCCGTAACTGGCCAGGCAGTCCAGACGATGCAATTCGAGATGTTCCTCGAAGCGGGGCATGCGCACAAACTTCTTGAATGTCGACTCACGCATTCGCATGGCGTCGCCGAAGCGCATGTGATTGTCCACCAGCGCGAGGATTTGATCGGTATCGTCGTTGGAAAGACGCAGGCGGCGGCAAATTTCCCCGGCGATCTTGACGCCTACGTCTACGTGGCCGTCGAAACGGATGCGGTCGGGTGCGACGCGAAAAGTTGCGGGCTTCCCCACGTCGTGTAACAGCGCGCCCCACGCCAGAGTCGGCGGGCAGGGCTGAGGCAATTTGTCGAGGAGAAGCAGTGTGTGCACGAAGACGTCGCCTTCGGGATGAAACTGCGGAGGCTGTTGCACTCCTTTCATCGCTTCGATCTCGGGCAAGAACCTCGTGCAGCAAACCAGTCTCGTCCAGCAGCAAGAACGCGGCACGCGCCTGGCCTTCCGTCAACATCTTGGTGAGTTCGTCGCGGACGCGTTCGTGGCTGACTTGACTGATCTGCGACGCCAAGTTTTGGATTGCCCGAAGAGTCGCCGGTTCGATAACGTAGTTGAAACGCGCCGCAAAACGCACTGCGCGCAACATGCGGAGCTTGTCTTCGGCGAAACGCCGTTCGGGCTCGCCGATGGCGCGAATGATCCCGGCTTCCAGATCTTTTCTTCCTTCGACAAAGTCCAGCACTTGGTTGCTGATGGGATCGAGCAGCAGGCCATTGATGGTGAAATCGCGGCGCTGCACGTCTTCGCGAGGGTCGCTACTGAAGCGAACTTCGTCGGGATGGCGGCCGTCGCTGTAGCCAAGGTCGCTGCGGAAGGTGGCCACCTCGATGACATCTGCTTTGCGGGGGTAAGCCATGTCTGCATGGTTTTTGTCTTCTTGTTCTGCGCAGGCATCGCCGGCAACGTGGCTTTCAACTGACGATCTCACTATCGGGAGCGGCACCAGCACGACTCCAAACTGGGCGCCGACGGCGTAGGTTTTGGGGAAAATCCGCATGACGTCTTCTGGAAGGGCGTCGGTGGTGATGTCATAATCGGCGGGCTCACGGCCTAGCAGCAAATCGCGCACACATCCGCCGACGAGGTAGGCTTGGTAGCCGTTTTCGCGTAGCGTGCGAGCGACCGAGATAGCGAAGTCTTTCATGGATTGAAAGCAGGTAACATTCACGGCAGGGTGCCGGCCCAAAGCTCCCACTTGGGCCATTTCTTATTACAGTGACCGAGGTCACATTCAAGGTTGATCAATTTTGCAGTAGAGTTTGAAGACGATGCATGGGTTGAGGCTCGAACCGGAACTCGCGTTGGCGCCTCGTGTTTTAATGAAGATGGCGACTGGCCGCGGGCGAATGGCGAAGGGCGTCTCGTCATCCGCGATAGGGAGCTGGATTCGTGGAACGAGGAGCTTCGCAGGTGCATCTAATGGATCAGCCGATGGTAAGAGTCGAAGGCCTCAAGAAGGTCTTTCGCTCGGGCAAGTCGGATTTGGTGCTCTTTGAAAACTTGTCGTTTCAGGTAGCTAAGGGCGAGATGTTGGCCATTGTCGGTGAGTCGGGTGCGGGTAAGAGTACTTTGCTGCACATCATTGGCGCATTGGACAGCGCTTCCGGGGGTGAAGTCAGTTTCGCTGACTTGCGAGTGAGTTCGCTCTCGGAGAATGCGGCCGCCGAGTTTCGCAATCGTGAGATTGGCTTCGTTTGGCAGTTTCACTATCTGTTGCCGGAGTTTACGGCGCTGGAGAATGCTGCGATGCCGCTGCTGCTTCGCGGTCTGCCCTGGCAGGATGCGCAGGCCGAAGCTTCACGATGGCTGGTCGAGGTTGGCTTGGACGCGCGCTCGCATCATCGTTCGGGAGAGCTTTCCGGGGGCGAGCAACAGCGCGTGGCCTTGGCGAGGGCGCTCATCACGCAACCCAAGCTCTTGTTGGCGGATGAACCAACTGGGGACCTTGATGGACGCACGGCGGATTCAGTTTTCGAGCTGATCGCAAGGTTGCATCGCGACTATCAGCTCACTTCGTTGATCGCCACCCATAACTTCGGATTTGCACGTCGCTGCCATCGGGTATTGCGATTGCAGCACGGCAGAATCGAGGAAGTGGCACCGGAAACGCTACCTGTATAGCACGTCGCGGGAATTGACTTTTCACCAGCAACGTGTCGGAATGATAGAGGATTGACTGGCAGACGCAAAACGTGCAAAAAGTTGCAACTGCTTGCTGAGAAACGTCACTAAGGTGTCTTTAGTAACTGAATACTGGCGGTCAAACTTGCGATATAAATGATGTAGGCCGTTGGTACATTGATTGCATCACGAACTGAGGGTTTGAGGAGTTCCGGGGAGCCAGGCTGCAAGGTCTGCCCTCGAACTTGGGGGAAAGGGTTATATGTTTGAGCGTTATACGGAGAAGGCACGGCGCGTCATCTTTTTCGCACGCTATGAAGCCAGCCAGTTCGGTTCGCCTTATATTGAGACCGAGCACCTCCTGTTGGGACTGCTGCGCGAAGATAAAGCCCTTACCAATCGCTTTCTGCGTTCCCATGCTTCGGTGGAATCGATTCGCAAGCAGATCGAGGCGCACACTACCATTCGCGAGAAGGTTTCCACTTCGGTGGATTTGCCGCTGAGCAATGAATGCAAACGGGTTCTGGCCTATGCGGCGGAAGAGGCAGAGCGGCTTTCGCACAAGCACATCGGGACCGAGCATTTGCTTTTGGGTTTACTACGAGAAGAAAAGTGTTTTGCGGCTGAGATTTTGCACGAGCGCGGCCTGAGGCTTTCGACGATTCGCGAAGAGCTGGCGCGCACCAGTCAGGAAAAGACGCAGCCGCAGCGGCAGCGTGAGTCTTCGCTGCTGAGCGAGTTTTCGCGCGATCTCACTCAATCGGCGATGGATACGCAGCTCGATCCGCTAGTCGGACGGGACGGCGAGTTGGAACGGGTCATTCAGATTCTTTGCCGCCGTACGAAAAACAACCCTGTGCTGATTGGTGAACCTGGGGTGGGCAAGACGGCGATCGTTGAAGGGCTGGCGCAGCGCATTGCCGACGGCGAAGTGCCTTCGTTTCTTGCCGACAAACGTATTTTGGCTTTGGACCTTTCGTTGATTGTCGCGGGCACGAAATATCGCGGCCAGTTTGAAGAGCGTCTCAAGACGATCATGAAAGAGCTGATGGAGTCTCAAAATTCCATCATCTTCATCGACGAGTTGCACACTCTGGTCGGCGCCGGGTCGGCGGAAGGATCGCTCGATGCCGCGAACATTTTGAAGCCGGCGCTTTCGCGCGGGGAGATTCAGTGCATCGGGGCGACGACGCCGGGCGAGTATCGCAAGTCGATTGAAAAAGATCGTTCATTGGAGCGGCGCTTCCAGGCAGTCAAAGTTCCGCCTCCGAATGAAGCGGACGCCACCAAAATTCTGTTTGGGATTAAAGACCGGTACGAGAAATTTCACGCCGTCACCTACACCGACGAAGCAATCAACTTCGCGGTGTCGCACTCGAACCGCTATATTCCCGACCGCTTCCTGCCCGACAAGGCGATTGATCTGGTGGACGAAGCTGGAGCGCGCGTAAAGCTGCGCCAGACTTCGCTGCCGGAGGAACTCACCGAGGTGCAGAAGCGCATCAAGTTCATCGTTCACCGCATGGAAAACGCCATCGCGAACCATGAGTTCGAGAAGGCGCGCTTCTACAGTGATGAGGAACGCAAAGAGCGCGAGAACCTGCGCGCTCTTCGCGAGAAATATCATCTGGATGAATCTTCCACCGGCGTGGTTGGCCGTGAGGATATCGAAGACGTGGTCTCGCGCTGGACGGGCGTGCCGGTGACTTCGATCAAGGAAGAAGAAACCCAGAAGCTGCTGCGTATCGAAGAAGAGTTGCACAAGCGGGTGATTTCGCAGGACAAAGCCATCAGTGCGCTGGCGCGGGCAATTCGCCGAAGCCGTGCTGGCCTGAAGAACCCGAACCGGCCGATTGGCTCTTTCCTGTTCCTTGGACCTACGGGCGTTGGCAAGACCGAAGTTGCGCGCACGCTGGCGCAGTTCATGTTTGCCACGGAGAAGGCGCTGGTTCGCTTCGACATGTCGGAATTCATGGAGAAGCACTCGGTTTCAAAGCTGATCGGCTCGCCTCCGGGATACGTGGGCTATGAAGAAGGCGGACAGCTCACGGAGCGCGTGAAGCGCGCGCCGTACTCGGTCGTGCTGCTTGATGAAATCGAGAAGGCGCATCCGGATGTGTTCAACATTCTTTTGCAGGTATTTGAAGACGGCCATCTTACCGACGGTCTGGGCAATACCGTGGACTTCAAGAACACGGTGCTGATCATGACGTCGAATATCGGGGCGCGGCACTTGCAGCGCCGCGAGGGACTTGGCTTCCAGTCAGGCAAGGAAGACATGATTTCGGAGAAGGTCGAAGACCTGGTGAAGAACGAGGTCAAGCGGACGTTCAATCCCGAATTCCTGAACCGGCTCGACGAAGTGATTCTGTTCAACGCGCTCGGCGAAGGCGACCTGATTCAGATTCTCGAACTCATGGTTGGCCAGCTGAATAGTAATTTGGCGCAGAAGTCGATTACTGTCACCGTGACCGACGAAGCCAAGAAGTGGATCTTGAGTCAAACGCTGGTGGACCGCAGCTACGGTGCGCGTCCTCTGCGCAGGGCTCTGCAGAAGTACATCGAAGATCCGCTTTCCGAAGCTTTGATCCAAGGCACCATCACCACGCGGCCGGCATTCATCGAAGTCTTCCTCGACGGCAACAAGCTGTTCTACCGTCCGGTGGACTCGGAGAAAACCGAAGGGGTCCTGCTGTACGGAAACTAGTTATTGGCTTTTTGGCTTTCAGCCGCCAGCTTTGCTGGCGGCTTTTGTTTTTGGTCCCCGAAAATCGCCTCTCCAGCTTGACTCCGCACCACTCAGCGTGACTCGAAGAACTTCTTGATCTCTGGCCAATATGTGCGAACGATATAGTCGGTGCTCACGTGGCCTCCACGACGGAGTGAGTTGAGTTTCACTCCGGTGCGATCCGCAAAGCGCTTCACAGTTCGATAGGGAATGTAGGGGTCGTCCTGGGCGTGGAACATCATCACTTTCGATGGCGTTATTTCCGCAGCGTGGTGCGCTGGATTGTAGAACGTTCCGCTTATGCAGTTTCTTCCAGTTCTTTTCCGACAGCCTATATCCCTTCCCGAAGGCTTCACGAATGTATGCGGCGTAACTCGGGTTGGAAGTTTCGGCTTTCTCGGAGCGACGGAGAATTGCCCAATCGACGACCGGACAATTGGCAATTGCTTTTTTGACTCGCGAATCGATTGAGCAAAGCAGGGCAGCGGCACCGCCGAAGCTTCCGCCGATCACGAAGATTTCGTCTGGCGATAGCGAGAATCTTTCGCCAAATGTGACCTCACGAACGCCTTTTGGCAATTCGTCGATGACGTCGAGGATGTCCTGATGCGGCGACTTGGCGAGGAAGACTCCGTCGCTTTCCCACGCTCCGCGGTATCGCGGATAAAACACCCAATAACCCTTGCCAGCGAGAAATTGTGCTAGCGGCTGTTTCCGTGGAATGGAGGGCATTCCATCGCAAAGAATAATCACCTTCTGCTTCTTGCCGCGTCGGGAAGGAGGAAGAAACTCAGTCACGATTTCTTTCTTGAATCTGGTTCTGAACATGTTCATTGCGGATTTCAAGCGCGCCCGAGAGTGGGCTGAGGAGAGAATTATAAGCGTCTGGCGCGAGCGGGAGAATTTCAGCCGGGCAGAGACGTACCCAGTAACGTCTCTGCCCGCCGGTTCTTACAACGACCGGTGAAGCTGAAAGCCGCTCGTGCTGAAAAAGGGTAGGTCAGGGCTTCTGGACGTACCCGTAGTTCTTGCCATCCTTTGCGGTATAGGACCCCACGTATGTTCGGGCGTCGTTCATTCCGGCGATGTCAGGCAGGGAGTAGCTCAGAAACTGTCCATTTTTATGGGTGAAACCATGTGCGACATTGTTGCTATCCAGATAGAAGCCGGTAATCACGCCCGCATCGTTAATTCCGAGGCAATTGGTGCTGAGCGAACCGGGAAAATCGAGCTGCGTCATTTGGCCGTTTGCCGCGCGGAAGAATCCATGCGAAGCGATAAAGGGTGGCGGAATGAAATAGCCGACCGAGTTCTCTGCCGAGTTTATGCCGAACGCGTAAGTGGCATTTCCCATGAAAGTGAATGTCTTAATCTTGCCGCCGATCTTGACGAAACCCTTGCTGTTGCCGTCGTTGTCGATATAGCCAACCAGATTCCCGGCTTTATTGATGCCTGAGATGTAGGTGGAGAACCCGCTCTTGGCGTCGAGTCGGCTAAATTTCCCGTCCTTCAGCAGGAAGCCGTGAGTAATTCCAGCCTTGTCAGTAAAGTCGCCAACGATGGTGTTTGAATCATTGACTCCGTTCGCCTGCGTGAAACTTTGCGCGCCCGGGAAAACGATGGTCGTATATTTTGCGCCCTTGAATGCAAATCCTTTGTAGACTCCTTTGGCATCGGTGAAAGAACCGACGATAGTACCTGTGTCATTCAACCCGAATGCAAATGCGTAAGTTGATCCCGGTGGATTGAGTTTCATGAACCCGGACGAGGGCTCCTGCGCCTGCATGAACACTCCGAAGAACAAAGGCAACAGGAGGAATAGAGCGCCAGGCTTGAGTTTCGACCTTACCCGGCTGATATTTTCTGCTAGAGAACGGCTGATGTTCACTGGACCCTCCACGGGGAACTGGATTTCCTAACCTGCGGCAAACCGGGGAGAATCTTATCCCGAGTTATTGCGCCTCTTCGGTATTTGTGACAGACGACGGCGGGTCGAGTACGAATGCCACAAGTCCTGGGGTCGGTTGGTTTGGGAACAAGTGGGTGCGGCGCAGGGAAAAAAGTGGAGACGTAGTTTCCAACGTCTCCACTCACCAAACCTTCAATTCGCGCTTGCAGCCGCGGGTGTCGCAATATAGCCCTGAGTCTTTCCGGTGCGACTTGTGGTCGAGCCCACGAACACTCCCTTGTCATTGATCCCGTTAATGTCGGGTAAAGGATATGTCCGGAACTTTCCGTTTTTCAACTTGTATCCGTGGGATACGTTGGAGGAGTCAATGTAGGATCCCGTAATCGCGCCCTCATCGTTGATGCCCACACAGATGGTCACGGCGGTGCCGAGCGGGTCGTCAATTTGAGTGATCTTGCCGTCGGGAGTCCGCATAAAACCGTGGCTGTGGATGAGATCCGGGTCGACGAAGAAACCTACCACAACGTTTTTGTTGTTGATGCCATAGGCGATTGTAGGATTGCCATTCACGGTGAAGAGAGTTGTCTTACCGCCAATGTTGACCAGACCCTGGTTGGCTCCGTCCCAACCCGCGTACCCTACAAAGCTGCCGGCGTTGTTCACACCGGTGATCCAGGTGAACACACCGCTTCCAGCGTCATACTGCTTGAATTTTCCGTGGGTAAGAACGAAGCCATGTGTCACCTGGTCATTGCCGAAGAAATCACCAACCACCGTGCCCGAATCATTGATGCCCAGGGCTTCTGTGACCGTGGACTTCGGAGCGGTAATGGTTTTGTAGTGGGATCCGTCGAATATGAATCCCTGCAACTGTCCGGTCGATTCCCACGAGCCGACCATCTGGCCTTTGTTGTTCAATCCGAAAACATAGGAGTAAGTCGCTTGCGGCGGGTTCACATGCTTGAGGGTGAACTTTTGTGCCTGCGCCTGAAAAAGCGTAGGGGCCACGACGCCCGGCAAGAGGGACAGCAAAACTCCACATTTCGCTGCCACGCCGGCAACGTTCTTCACCAAAGAAACATTTGCAATTTTCAAAGTTAGCCTCCACTTTCAAGATTCCTAAGGACCCCCGGGAAGGCGCGCCAGTGGCCGATCTCCGACTACGCAACCCGGGAGTAGTTGCAGAGTGCACGATCGTACAGGCTAAAGACTCGGACAAGATAGAAACGTCACACCGAATATTTTCATCACATTTCACAGTTTGGTTGTTATGTCCGCGACCGTCTTGTGGCGCTACGACCGTATCAGCCGTGCCCCGTGCCGAGCTAGTCTCCGTTTTCACATTGATCGAGTCAGCGCCGCATTCTGAGGATGGGCTCGACTACACTGATGTGCGAGAATTAGATTCCCGAGGATTCTCATGATCCGGTTACGTTTCTTTTTGTCGCTGTTCGCCGCCACTCTATCGATCATCGCCGCGAGTGCTCAGTCGAAGCCAAAATACGAGATCTACGCCATCCGTTACGCAACGCTGCCGGATTTCCCTGTGTCGGAGCTGGTGGCTGGCGCTGACCCGGCCCGCAAGCTCGACATCGCAATGATGGTCTGGCTGGTACGCGGCAATGGAAAGAATATCCTCGTCGACTCCGGCTTCTACCACGACCGCTTTTTCAAAGATTGGCATGTGAATGATTTCATCAAGCCATCCGATGCGCTCAAGCCGCTTGGCCTGAAACCGGAAGATATCACTGACGTCATCATCACCCACATGCACTGGGACCACTCGGATGGCATGGACCTGTTTCCCAACGCCCGCATCTGGATCCAGAAAGATGAATTGCAGTATTACGCTGGAGAAGCTTGGCAAGCGCAAGACACGCACGGGGGCATTGATGAAGAAGACGTGCTCGCGCTAGTCAAGCTGAATACGCAGGGTCACGTAGGCATGGTGAATGGCGACGCTCAAGAAATAATTCCCGGCGTTACCTGCTACACCGGAGGCCGCCACACCTACGCGTCGCAATTTGTAGGCGTGAATACCAACGCAGGAATCGTGGTGCTGGCCAGCGACAACATGTATCTCTACGAAAATTTAGAAAAGCACGTGCCCATCGCCGCCACGCTCGACGCGGTGTCCAACTTGCACGCGCAGGATCGCATGAAACAACTCGCAGCCAATCCCAGCCTGATTATTCCGGGACATGATCCGGCGGTGATGACCAAGTTTCCGAATCCGGCTCCGAGGATTGCGAAGATTGAGTGATTTATGCGCAGGCATCTTTGCCCGTGCCATGCGTTAGCATGAGCGAAGATGCTCGTGCCTAATTCAGTGCCTTGCGACCTGCGGAATTCTTCCGCATCTAAGGGGAAAGATGGAAATTACAGTTTATTCTGCCTTCTGGTGCCCGGACTGCCGCGTGGCCAAGCGCTTCCTGCAGGAGCACAACCTTCCATTCACGGACATCGATATTGAAAAGACGCCGGGCGCGGCCGAGGAAGTGATCAAACGCACGGGCAAGCGTGCCATCCCGCAATTTGTAATCGACGGTGAATGGGTGCAGCCTTACAAGGAAGGCAAAGGTTTTCTCTACGACGAAATGTCCAAGCGTTTGGGCATTGCGAAGTCTTAGCGCGGCGACACTACCCGCCCGAAGAGACGTGCAAGTTGCTTCCCTACAATGATTTGCAGGCTCTCTGATGGTCATCATCTTCCGTACTGTAGAAAAGTCGCCGCACTGGCGAGACCATAGATGAACGGGCTTCGTCCGGCACAAAGATTTTTCCTCCCATAGCCGCCGGCGAGCCTGAAGTCCTCATGGCCGAGAACGATCCACAGATACAAGAAGAAGCCGTTTGCAGCGTCTGGCAGCGCCTGCTCGAAGGCGTGCTGGGAACGTGCCTGCTGATCGGCGTAGGGATGGTAGTTCGTTACTATCCGGCAACCCAGGTCGATGATCCTCACAAGAACGATCTGCAGAAGCAGGTGGCGCAGCTCTCACACGAAGTGCAGCAACTGCAACAGGAGCAGGCGATGCCGGCGCAAGTCCTGAACCGCTATCGCAACTCAATCTGCTATATCTTCGGCGTGTATCAGGTCGGATTCGCGGGTCGCGCACCCGAGTTGCGCGCACGCATTTCGGGCACCGGCTTCTTAGTCGCGGACGGCTTGCTGGCGACCAATCGCCACGTCGCCCAGCCATGGTACGAAGAGCCGGAATCGACTCTCTTGATCCACCGAGGTGCGATTCCACGGCTGGAAAAGCTGGTCGCCTACTTCCCGGGAATGCCTACACCGGTGAACATCACGCCAACGGTTTTGTCGGCGCAGGGAGACTTAGCCGTTCTACGGGTTGAAAGCTCGCCGGCCGTGGAGCAGCTTCGCCCTTTACCTCTGGCCGCCGACATACCTGCTCCCGGTGAGTTGGTGGCGGTGGTTGGATATCCCATGGGAGTGCTGGGCATGGTGGCAAAGTCGCCACCGGCGGTGTACGAGAAACTGGCTTTCCGACGCGACGATCAAGGCGCCGCCGCCGAATTGGCTGCGCTCTCATTGATTCGGCCGTCTTCCACCTGTGGGCACCTGGGAGACATTGTCGGCGACAAACTCATCTACGACGCGCCCACCGCGCACGGCGGCAGCGGCGGCCCGGTCTTCAACTCGCAAGGCGAAGTGATCGGTGTGAATGCAGCCTATATTGACGGCTTCTCCGGCGGCACGCTCGGCGTTTCAGTGCGCGCACTGAAGCCGCTGATTGCAGCGGCGCGAGTAAAAATGGGATCCGATCCGGCCCCGGCTTCGAAATAACCAAAATTCTGCCTGCTGCGCTCGTTCGCTGTGGTGGTTTATGACGCGCACAGGATTCCTGAAGAGACGAGGGCAACAGGCTACTTTGCCGTTTCTGAGGCAACCTCTGGTTGAGCGAGCCAGTTCTAAGCTACTGGGCACTGCTACAATCCCATTCAGGACGTGAGTCATGCAAAGAACAGCGCTTGGAATCGCGATCCTGTTGGTTTGCTCGGGTTTGAGCGTAAGTGCTCAAACTGATCCGACGGCCACACCCGCTCCCGCTACCGCCAGCAAACGCTCATCCGACGCCGATCAAAAGGCGCATGCGACCGGACCCAGGGGAACCGTCCCGAAGTCAGCCGCGTCCAGCTATCCTGCCCACGACGCCAGCGATGGGGTAACTGTCGGCGCCAAGCTGCTTTCTTCCGAAGAAGCTCGTAAGGCTTTCCATACGGACGTGAATAGCTGTTGCGTGGTGGTGGAAGTAGCCCTGTATCCTCGCGCAGACAAGGTGTCGGATGTGTCGCTCAACGATTTCGTGCTGCAGGTCAAAAGCCCGGAGGATGCCGCCAAACCCTCGACGGCGAACGTGATCGCTGCCACGCTGCAAAAGAAGGCATACGATCATCGGGATGTCAGCGTTGCCCCGCACGGAAGCGTGGGATACGGGAGCGGCTCCGATCCGATCTATGGCCCTTACGTTGGCCCGTCCGCCACGGCGATCCTGGGAGTCGGGGTCAGCGGCCGCGGAACCCAGCCGGGTTCAACCGATAAGGACCGCTCCGCGATGGAAACTGAGCTTAGCGAAAAGGGATTGCCGGAAGGGTCCGCAACCGCACCCGTGGCTGGGTATCTTTATTTTTCACTTCCTCGAAATAGGAAAGCTACTTATCAGCTCGAATACCTGTTGAACAGGCAGAAGGTTTCGTTGCCATTGAACTGAGCGCCGTTTGTGAGCTTCGAGTAAACCCGATTTTGGTTCTCGCACGACTTGTTGCGCGGCTGAACAGGCTGCGGAAAAGTTCCGGCAGCTCCTGCAAAGACATGCCTCAGACCCTAAAGCACACCGCAATCTCAACACTTTGTCGGCACGAGTAAAAACTTCATGCCCTTCCCTTTTCTTGTCGGATTTTTTCCGCAACGTAAAGGTCGCACTTTCAAAGCCTAATTCGCATTTCTACGCGGGCTGCAGAACTTTCTTCACGATTCTGGTTAAGGACTGGGTGGAAAATGGTTTTGGCAAATAGAAGACTCCATCTTTCGGAACTCCACTCTGCGTGACCGCGTTCTCGGGATAGCCCGAAATGAAGATCGTTCGCAGGCTCGGGCTCACGTTCCGCAGATCGCTGGCCAGGTCGCGGCCGTTGCGCCCGGGCAGCACGACATCAGTCAGGAGCAGTTGCACATTGTGTTTACATCGGCGGAATGTATCCAAAGCTTCCACCGCGTTTCTGGTCTTCAACACCCGATAGCCCGCGGCCTCTAAAATCTCGCCTGTGATTTCTCTCACAAAGGCTTCATCTTCCACCAGCAAAATGGTCGCTCGCTCACGCGCAACCGTGCTTTTTTGCCTTATCGGGAGTGAACCTACAGCTATTTCCGAAGCCGGTTGCGCTTGATTCATGTTGTGTCCTCCGCGAACGTAAACATGATTGCACCCTCCGGTCCATTGCTGGTGTGGTGTGCGCCAATTGGGACGTACCTATTTGGCGCCGCAAACGTGGGCTTCTGATGAAAAGGGAGGTTGCCGGTCTCTCCACAAGCTTTTGCCTGGGGAGAGTAAAGAGATTTTTCGGGAATTTGGTTCCGATACGGATTTTTGATGCGCACCGGCTCCCGCGCCACAGCTTCTCTTCTTATCGCGCTCGCGACAACAGCGTCAGCTCGGGATCGACTACGACCCTCCGTGCGCCCGGCGACGCGCTCACTTGAAAGTGAGTCTCGGGTCCGTCGGCAAATACCTGCGAGATCAACACCATTTTCCCGGCAACCGATGCATACAGTGGGACCAATGTCACCAGATTGTCGGGCGCATCCTTTTGCAGGATCACACCGCTCACCGCGGTTGCACCGGGCTTGTCGGCATACTTTAATCCCCGCAATTCAAAGCGCGGGACGGCTGTCCCGTTTACCCAGGACTGGTAAAACCAATCGAGCGATTTGCGACGTTCGTACCAGATCGAACGGGGCAATTCTTCTTCAAAAGCCTGCAGCAACTCACGGGTAGTGATCGGCTTACCTTCGTACCGCTCCCGTATGCGGCGCAGCACTCGAACGAAGGGCTCGTCCGTCGTTCCAGTTTTGCTGGCCTGACTTCCTCGCTCCGCATCGCGCAACATGTTCCGCAGCATATGAAACAGCCAGGTGCCGCGGCCATAGCTGATAGCTTCATAGCCCGTGGGGAAATGCGAGCAAGAAAGCCGCGTGCCCAGCGTCACCGGCCCATCTTCCATCAACTGCACGCCAGCACTGTTTTTCTGCAGCAGATCGTCGCGATATCTTTCCAGAGCTGCGTGGAATTGGATTGGGTTCTGCGCCTCAAGCACCATCAGCGAACTGTAATTGGCCAGCGCTTCCACAATCCATTGGTCGCGATAGCCGCTCCACATCACCAGATCGCCCCACCATTGGTGGGCGGTCTCGTGCCCAATCACCTGACTGATGAGGATTCTGTCCACTGCGTTCAAGTGCAGCGCTGACTTCTCTTCTCCCGTGAGAAAAGAGAAACTCGAAAGAAACACCAGACCAGGCCAGCCCTGACTAACTTGGCCGGGCAATTGCGCCAGCTTCAGATCGGAATAAGGATAAGGACCAAATCGTTGGGCGTAGAAATCAATGGCGCGCGCCGACGCATTGGCGACGGCTAGTGCATTTCGTGCCGGGGAAGGCGCGATCACCATGGGCGGAGGTGCCGTAGGTTCGCCGGCATGGGGAACGGAGGGTGCGGGGTCGTCCGCTCTCGACCGGGGAAATCCGCGCTCTACTCCAGGCGTGGCATAGGCTTCGACCGTCACGTCGCCGGCGCGTGCTGCGACTCGTTCAAACTTCCCTAGATCAAATCCTGCGATCGGGATGGGCCGTTCGGAAACCCAGCGGCTTACTTGTTCCCCAGACGGGGGCGCGCCGCCTTGTTCCGGTTCGCTCATGTTCGAAGCAGGCGTTTCAGTTCTCTTCCCGGTTGCGATCAGCGTCCACTCCGGGGGATAGTGAAATTCAAGATCGAAGTTGGACATTACCAGTCCGCGATTGGGATACCATGTGCCCCGATCGCCCACGTAAAGCAATCCCTCGCCCGCCTCGGACAGCACATCGCCTCCGTAGACAAAACGCAGCTCCACTTTCTGTCCGGTCTTTAGTGATTGCGGAAATACGACAGCCACCAAGTCGTTCCCGCGCTTAGCCAGTTGCGTCCCCTCAATCGTGGGATTGTGAATGAATTCAACCTCGTGGCCATCGGCTTCGACGCTCTTCACCCGCAAGGCCCGAGACAGTTCGAACAACACTGCGCGTTGTCCGCCTTGCCGCACTTCCAGCTGCAGCAGGGCTTCCGCGTCGATCTGCGTAGGAGGTTTGATCTCAGCCCGAATCTTGAAGTGGGTGACCGCAATGGAATCCGCCTTACCGCCTTCACCCACCGAATCCACCGCTTCGCCGCCGGAACCGGGCGCTGCCAGCGAGAACGACGTCCAGACATCGTAGTAACTAATTCCGTCGACCACCCTCAGTTGGCCCGCCAATATCTGCTCAGCGCTGGCGGAGTCGAAGCGAAGATCGAAGACGCCGAGCCGTTCTCCCTGCAGCCGTACGTGCAGGTAGCGGTCGTCGTTATTTGCAACTCCATTCGCGGGCGCGGTTTTCAATCCGCTTGTTTCAGAATCGGGAAGAAATTTGCTGAAGGTTGTCAGCAACCGCAAAGCGTCTGATTCGGCGAGATTGACGGCGGTTTGGTTCCATCGCGACACGAAGGCCTGCGGATCCTCCGCCCGGCCTAAAGCAGGTCGCAACTCGGCGAAGGTTTCGTCATTGAAACGAAGGTAGGCGGTTATGAATCGCTCCTCCAGAATTGCTCCTTTACTGAACAATGCCATCGAGGCGCGCTCAACCTGGTTTGGAGGAGACAGCAAGACCTCGCCTTCTCCTTCAAAGAATGCCCCGGTGACGTGGCCCTCGACATCCTCGGTGAAAGCGATCGTGCCGTCTTCCAGAGTTAAATGGAATGCTGCTTTGTCGATCAGCACATTCCGCGCCTGAAATACGCGGGATTTATCGAGACCCACGCTGCGCAGCTGTAAGTAGAGGTTCTCGGCGGAATTAAGTTGCAACGCCGGAGTTTTTTCCTGAACGAATACCGCAGGTTTGCTCGCAGGCGATGGTTCTTCCTGCGCGGTCTGCGCTCCACAAAACAGGCCCGAAAACAGCATCAATCCAGCGATTTGCAGTAACCGTCTCAGCATTTTGCTTAGTACCTTTGTCACCTACGCCTGCGAGTTTCTATCTTCTAGAATGCGCCTTAATGCGCAAATCTGTCATCTGCTGTCTGGTCTTGAGTTAGCTCTGGCTGGCGGCGGTGTGCGCATCCGCGGAGGCCATTCATCTCAAGAATGGACGCGTCATTTGGGCAGATCAGGTCCGCGACACCGGTACCCACGTCGAGTACGATGTCGGCGACAACACTTACAAGATTCCGAAATCGCTGGTGGACCATGTTGACGCCGGCGGAATTCCTCCGGTCGCATCGGCGTCTTCCACGGTTGCGCTTGAACCTCCGCCTGAGTTTGCTTCGGCCAGCAATTCCAGCGTGGACCCCGCACTTACCAGCAAGATCATTCAAGATGGCCGAGTGGATTCCGATGCACTCATCACCTTAGAAAAAGCTGGGAACAGCTCCGCCACAGCCGGCGGCTACTTCATTGCGGGCAAGCATGAACTGGATCACGGAAATTTTCCCAAGGCGCGTACCTATCTCGAAGCGGCCCTGCGCTTCGACTCTGACAACCCTACAATTCTGAACTACTATGCCGCCCTGCTGGTAAAGATGGGAAGCGCCGCGGAAGCGTTGCCCTATGCCGAGCGTGCCGTCCGCGCCGCACCCGACTCTCCCGACGCGCTCACCGTGCTCGGCTATGTCCAGTTCTCCGCCGACCGCACAGCGGAAGCCATTCGCACATGGAAGCATTCTCTCGAACTGCGCCCGGATGCTGCCGTGCAAAAATATCTGGAAAAGGCCCAGCGCGACGCGACGGCGGAAGCCAGTTACTCCCAGCACGAGAGTAGCCACTTCACCCTGAAGTATGAGGGTGATCAATCGTCAGACGCTCTGCGCGGCCAGTTGATCGCAACCTTGGAATCGCAATACGACGATCTGGTGCGCCAACTCGGCATCGCTCCCCGCAACAGCATCGCGGTCGTGCTCTATACCGGACAGGCTTTCTTCGATGTCACCCAGGCGCCGTCGTGGAGTGGAGCAGTTTACGATGGCAAGTTGCGCATCCCCATCAATGGCTTGACATCGGTTACGCCGGAACTGGCGCGGGTGTTGAAGCACGAACTCGCGCACTCGTTCATCAGCCAGCTCTCGGGCGGACGCTGCCCGCAGTGGCTCAACGAAGGCATTGCCCAAGCGGTCGAGCCGAAGCAGGTGGCACACGGCCAGTTTCTGGCTAACCTTTTTCAGGCCCAGCACGAAATTCCTTTGAACGCCCTCGAAGGCACTTTCATGCAGTTTTCCAGCATGCAGGCCACGGTGGCGTATGAAGAGTCCCTGGCCGCAGTGCAATACATCAGTGACACTTACGGTATGAGCGATCTGCCCCGCATTCTCGAACGGCTCAGCCAGGGAAGCTCGACGGAAGTAGCCCTGCGCTCGACCATCCACTCGGACTACGGCCAATTGGAGACCGAAATTGGCAAATACCTGATTAGTAAGTACGGAACGTAGCGCCCCCAACCTTAAGAGACACGTTCAACAGTCTCCCCACGGCAAGCGCCGCACCCGCTTTTTTGACTGGTTTACGGCCCGCTTTCGTGGTAACTTCTCACGTCGCTTACCGATGTGCGCCCTCTTCAATCGCGGAGCATCGACTGCGGTTCCCGTAGCCCCTCCGGTCCACGCTGATGTTCCGGAACTGCACGCCGCCGAACTGGCAGCGGTCTACTATGGGCATCGCATGGCCGGCGATTTCTATGATTTTCTGCGCGTCAGCCCGGACCGGGTCCTGTTCGGACTGCTCGATGCCGCCGGGGGCCTGGACGAAACTCGCGCCATCGTCTCTGCCGCTCAAACTACTTTCCGATCGGTGGGAAGCAAACTTTTCGCGAAGCCGGAAGTCAACGAAGCGGACGCCATGATCGAGCTCTGCTTGCAACTGAATAGAGCCGTCCTCAAAGCCGCGGACGGAGTCTGTGCGTGCCCCGCATTCGCCGGCTGCTACAACGAGAGTATGGGCGTGATCAGCTACTTCAACGCCGGCCATACGCCCGGCCTGCTGCGCGATCGCGCCGGTGTAAGCGAACTTCCCGCGACCGGCTTGCCTCTGGGCCTGTTCTCGCACTTGACTGTCGATGCCGCCATGGTCGCGCTTGAGCCGGGATCCATTCTTCTGCTGGCATCGCGCGGCATCGTCGAAGCGAAGGCCAAAAGCGAAGAGTTCGGACTGCCTCGCGTCCAGGAAATCCTGCAGCAATTTCAATCCGGAAACGCCAGCAACCTTTGCGAAACCGTCATCAACCAGGTGCAACAATTCCTGGGAGCCGCGCCCACGCACAACGACGTAACCGCGCTAGCCCTGGTCCGCACCGCTGACCCAGCGAACCGATAAGTAAAGAATCGGATGCCCAGCTCTTCCGCGCCTTTGCCGAGAGTGGGCCCATCACAAATCGGTCGTTAAATAAAAAAGCCCTGTCCGAGAACAGGGCTTCCAGAAAACCGCTCAAGTCATTTTCCAACATACGTAATCGGCGAACCGACTCCCGTACAAAGATCCCATCCCACCATGCAGTGCGAATCGCCCTGCGTGATGTCGCGGAAATCGGCCTTGTATTGCTTCTTGTTCGCGTACTCTTTGTAAATCTTGGTGAGTTCAGCCTGGCTCGACTGGCTTTTTTCGGCCGCTGCATTCACGATTCCGGCAAACGTCGGCGACGACCAACTGGTGCCCCCAATCGCACCCCAGCCGCCCAGTTCGCCGATGTAGATCGCCGCACAACAGAAGTCGGAAGAAACGTCGGGGTACCCGCGCTTGCTTCCCACGATTTTCTGAATGCCATCTTGATAGCTGGGCCTCGGCTCGAACGGACTTATGTCGCCGCCCCCGCCACCGCTGGCATACTGTTCGCTGATGAAATTGCCGTTGTTGTCACGGTTGAAGAATGTACCTCCCACCGACACCACGTTCGGCGATGATCCGGGATAGATGTCCACGCCAATTCCGCTGTCGCCGCTGGCGGCAAAGTAAACCACTCCGCTCGGCGTAGTAAAAAGCTTGTCGTGCATTAAATCGCTCTTCGCTTCGGGATCGCCCCAGCTCATGCTGACCACGCCCCCGCCATTTTCAGCCACCAGTTTCCCCGCCACTTCTACGGCATGCCACGTCGGATCGGTATTCACCAAGACCGACTCGACCAGGAAGATCTTGGCTTTCGGCGCCATGGCATGGGCCCATTGAATGTCCAACGCCTGCTCCGGTATCCACTCGTCATAAACCGGAGGCCTCTTGCCATTGGCATAAACCACCTTGAAATCGGCGTCGGGAATGCCCAAAGTCTTTGAGAAAATGTGCAAGTCGCTTTTCGCATTTGCGTAATAGCCCGCATCCACAATGGCGATCGCTCCATAACCGCCAGTCGGGTTCGTGGTCGCAGTGGCAATCGGGCACCCTTTCGGACCCTTCACCAGCTTGTACACGCAAGCCAGTGACGCCGGCGTCTCCGCGCCCGGCGGCGGACCATCAGCACTTGGTGCATCAGATTTCGCGATGAAATAGTTGGTGTAAAGGCGGCCAGGATGCGGAATGCTGGACTCCGGAACCGTCACCCGGAACCCGTTGATGACCGCTCCATTCGTAACCTGAGCCTGCGCAGGAGAAGTGTATCCTCCCAGCGATAACAGAACTCCCGCCACGGCGAACACAACAATACAATGCTTCATTCACTTGCTCCTTGGGATGAACCGCCAGTAAGCGGGGATGAAGTCCCGCAATCCGAGGGAGCATTGTAACCCGGCAAAGGCTGCAGGTCACGAACAACATGAAAGGGCGTGAGGAGGGACGGGCGAACCATTCAGCGGATTTCTCCCTCGACCAAAACCCTGCCGTTCGCCTACTGTATAGAAAATGGAACCCAACCCGCTGCTATTTCGCGATCTTACATACATATTCCTCGCCGCCGTATGTGGAGGGCTGGTCGCCTGGCGCCTCCACCTGCCGCTAATTCTGGGCTTTATTCTAGGCGGCATTGCAATCAGCCCTTACACGCCCGGCCCGCACCTCTCCGAATTGCATACCTTCGAAGTGTTTGCCGAAGTCGGCGTAGTCCTGCTGATGTTTTCCATCGGAGTCGAATTTTCCATTCCGGACTTGATGCGGGTGAAATGGGTTGCCTTGCTCGGCGCGCCCATCGGAATTCTGCTGATTACGGGCGTCGCCATCGCCACCGCCGAACTCCTGGGATGGAGTTTCACCGACGGTGTCGTCATCGGCGCATCAATCTCGGTGGCTAGCACTATGGTTCTGGCGCGCCTGCTGACCGACTCGGGAAAAATCAACAGCACGTCGGGCCGCGTCATGATCGGAATTACATTGATCGAAGATCTTGCGGTCATCTGCATGACCGTCGTCCTTCCCGTGTTCGCCGGCTCTGGCAGCGGCCGTTTCCAAAAGGCCGCATGGATTCTGGGCAAGGCGTTGATCCTCCTGATCCCGCTGGTTTTCCTGGCGATGAAGGTGATCCCGCACATCCTTCGCCGCGCCAAAGGCACCAACGACGTAGAGATTTTTCTTCTGGTCGCAATCGCAATTTGCCTGGGCACCGCGGCTCTGGCGCAAGCGGTCGGCTTTTCGGTGGCGCTGGGCGCGTTCCTCGCGGGACTCTCGATCAGCGGCTGTCGAGACCTGCTCGATGCCCATTCTCAACTGGTGCCGCTGCGCGACGCGTTTGTAGCGCTCTTCTTCGTTTCCCTCGGAACTTTGATCGACCCCAAAGTTCTCCTCAACAGCCTGCCGCTGCTCGGCACAATGCTTGTGCTTATCGTATTCGGCAAGTTTATCGTGTGGACGTTGGTGGTGTGGCTGTTCCGCTATCCCATCTGGACTGCGATCGCGGTTGCGGCGGGACTCACCCAGATCGGTGAGTTGTCATTCGTGGTGGCGCAGGTAGCGCGCACGGCGGAGTTGGTGCCCGAAAACGTTTTCAGTACGGTAATCGCCGCGTCTTTGATTTCAATCTTGCTGAATGTCTTCGTGGTGCGCGTAGCGTTTCGATGGTTGGACCAGAAACTTCCCGTTCTGAGCGCGTCTTAGTCCTCGGTCGGCTTTACTTGCGGCCGAACACTTCTTTGAGCAGGTTCGTGGTCTGCGCGGCTGGGTTGCTGCGGATCTTTTTTTCTTCCTGACCCAGCACGTAGAAAAGCCCGTCCAGCGTCTTGCCTACGACGTACTTGTCGAGATCCAGGTCTCCGGCCAGTGAGGAGATGCGGGGCTCGCTCTGCACCAGCGCATCATACTTCTTGATCACGCCTACGTTCTCCATGGATTGATGAACGATAGGCGAAAACGCCGTCGTCAGTTCGGACGAACTCGTGCGCTTGAAGTATTCAGTGGCCGCCGTGTCGCCGCCAGTCAGTATCTTCCGCGCGTCGTCGAAGGTCATCTTCTCCAGCGACGAAAGGAAAATCGCCTTCGCCTTTGGGGTGGCCTGCTCGGCTGCGCGATTCATACCCACTTCAAGTTCGTCCACGGGTGCGCCCATGCCCAGCATGCGCATTCCCTGGCCAATCGTCGCCAACTTCTCCGGCAGCAATATCTTTATGGCTTCGTTCTTGAGGAATCCATCCGGCTTTCCCGTACGCGCCACCGCATTCCCCGTGCTCACCTGCAAGGCCTGCTTCAGACCTGCGCTGATCTTGCTGGTGCTCAGGCCCGACGTATCCGGACTCGACTGCTGCACCACTCCTTCGGCGCTTTTCAGAATGTCGCCAAGCTGGGCAAAACTGCAAACGCAAACCAGGAGAACAAAAACAGGAAGCAGCGAAAGCCGGCGCATAGAGAACTCCTTGAAAGTGCAATCGAGCGTTTCTAGAATGTGTTTGAAAATCTGTGACACTCGGTTCCGCTCCACACGGTGGACCGAGCCGATGATTAACGTGTCCGCATCATGCTGAGGATGGCAAGCCGAGCATGAATCCGTCAACGTTACCTAAGTGTTCGCGGGATAAGTGGACATCGGCGGCCGAGAGGCCGTCCCCCATCAAATGCCGTAATTCACTTTGCGCAACCCGTCCTTATATCGATCGCGCGCAGTTTTTGCATTGGCTTGGGCATCCTGCTCCTTGAAGCCTTCTCCGACCGGAACAGAATGATTTTTTCGGGGCTTGTCGCAGCGCGGCGGTTGATTGCGCCGCCACCCGTCCTATAGGGTGGAGTCGGTGGACATCTATCTAGTCGACGGCACATACGAATTATTCCGGCACTACTACGCGTTGCCCTCCGCGAAGGATTCCGCGGGACGCGAAGTCGCTGCCGTTCGCGGCGTGCTAGCTTCCGTGCTCGGCATGATGAAAGAGGGTGCCACGCACCTCGCCGTTGCCACCGATCATGTCATCGAATCGTTTCGCAACGATCTTTGGCCCGGCTACAAAACCGGCGAAGGCATCGAGCCCGATCTGTGGGCGCAATTCCCACTGCTCGAAGAAGTGCTCGCCGCGACTGGCATCGTGGTATGGCCGATGGTGGAATTCGAGGCCGACGACGCCCTGGCGGCCGCAGCCGTCGCCGCAGCCTGCGACGAACGCGTCGGGCAAGTGATCATCTGCACCCCCGACAAAGATTTGGCGCAATGCGTGCGCGGCAACCGCATCGTACAACTGAATCGCCGCACGCGCGTGACGCTTGACGAAGCTGGAATCATCAAGAAGTTCGGCGTCACACCCACATCCATTCCTGACTATCTCGCTCTGGTGGGCGACACAGCCGACGGCTATCCCGGATTGCCGGGTTGGGGCGCGAAGTCTTCCGCCGCAGTCCTGGCCAAATTCCTCCACATCGAATCCATTCCTGCGGACAGCGCCGAGTGGCACGTGAACGCCAGCAACGCGACTGCCCTGGCCAGCACGCTATCTCGCGAACGCGAACACGCGTTGCTGTTTCGCCAGCTAGCCACGCTACGCACCGACATCGCCCTTTTTAAGAACGTGGACGAGTTGCACTGGAAAGGCCCCACGCCAGCTTTCGCAAGCATTGCGGCAAGCCTTGACGCGGCGAAAACCGAGTCCAGAAAGCCAGGCGCACGCCGATCCCGCTGAACTTCACTGCACTTCGATTGAGACCAGGTCGCCATCCGCTTTGCCTCCGGCACGATAGTTGACGGAGACGGGACGTGTCGTCCAAGCGCAGGAAAATTCATCCGCGCCAACCAGCGTTAGCGCTTTGTAATTCTCTGTGCGAAGCTTCAACAGCTTCGCGCCGGCTGACACTGTCATCACCGCCGCTGGCGCTTGCGCGCAATCCACGGAAAGCAGTTTTCCTTTTACGTGTTGGATGGGACGCCGGTCGGGCTGCGGCGGGGCAGGAGGTTGATCGGTATCGCTGCTCGTGTCTTCTCGGTTCCGGCTGCGGGGTTTGCCTGTCCGCCAGCGTTGGCGACGCGGGAGACTTGCTCGCGCCCGGCGAAGATGATGTTGGAAGCGGAGATGAAGACGATGCGGCTAACCGAGCCGTCGCAGACGCCGGCGGCTGCGGCGACACTGCTGGCGATCCCGCGTCGGGCGTGCGTTGCGGCGGAATGCCATATTTCTTCAGCGTGGGCAGGCCTTCGAGTTGCTCGTTTGCAGACTTCGCAACTTTCGCGTCGGAGGTGTTCTTCAAGCGGTTCAGCATGGCGGTGGCGGCGTCCCAATACTTTCCCGCCATATAAATTTGCGCCATGTCGAGCAGATAGATTTGGCTGCGGGGAGCGTACTGCAGCGCGATGCGCATGGAATCCAAGGCGGCGTTGACGCCCCCGCCTTCCAGTTGCGCCATAGCCAGCATGGCGCGAGCCTCGGCGAAGTCGGGCGCCCAGTCGAGCATGATGTGCAGGTCCTGAATCATGTTGGGCAACCCCTGCACTCCAGCCGCGGAGGAGTCCGCCACGCGACGCTTCAACAACGCCAAATAGAAATGCAGCCAGGGATCTTTGGGACTGAGATCAGCACCCTTGCTGAGTTCCTCGGCGGAACTATTGAAGTCTTTCTTGTCGAGATAAACCCAGCCCAGCGCGCGGTGGACAACTACGCTGTCGCTCTTCGGACCGCTGGCTAGCGCTTCGAGTTGCGCGACCGCCGGCGCACGCCGCTCCGGCAGTCGCACACACATTTCCGCGAGCAGCGCCTGCGCCTCGGATAGCGATACATCTTGCGCACTGCTGCCAATCTGGTCAGCCGTGGTTGTGTCGAGCACTTGAGTCCCAGGCGGAGCGGGCAACTGTTTACGATTATCTTTTTCTTGAATCGCGCGGCGGCTCAGCCAGCGCGTGAAAATAATCTTTCACGGCTTTTTCAAATTGCGCCGCTGAAATTCCGTAAGCTTTCTGAATCGCGTCCTCGATGGGCAGTTTCTGGTTTTGCACCAGGTCAAAATATGTGCCGGTTTCGGGCAGCTTGTTCTGGCTCAGCAGGTAGTGCATCACGATCCAGGACTGCGCGTGGAACAGATCATGGTGCGAGCCTTGCGGATTGGCGGGAACGTCACGCGTACCAAATAGCGCGGGCATGGTGAGCCACTGCGCGGTGTTCAGCAATCCGATAAAGGATTCCGGGTCAGCGCCGATCTGGGTTCCTTTGTTGTCGAGGCGCACGCTGGAAAAATATTCCACAAAGCCTTCATCGAACCAGGGCTGCGTCGGCGGATAGTTGTAGGTCAGCAGCAGGCGAGCCAGTTCATGCGTTATGGCGCGCCAGCTATCCGCTTGTGCAAGATTCAGTACAAAATAAATACGGTCGTCCCCTGGGATGACAAACCCTGCTCCGGCGCTGGTTTGCCCCTGGCGAAGGGGTGCAAGTTTATCGAACTCGTCATCGCTGCGCACCGCGAGAATATCGATCGGCTGGGAAATGTTTACCCTGGTTCGCAACAGCAATTGGGCAAATGCGGTGCGCATCTGCTCGAAGCGGACTACGGCTGTGCTGCCCTTCTGCAAGTCCGCATCGGTGACGATGGTGAAGTGGCTGGAAGTGATGCGAATCCAATGAGGCTCGTCGGACCGCGCGGGTGCGAGCTTGGCGGAGGAGAAAAACAGAGCGACAGCGAAGATAGCGGCAAAAACAAGACGGGGGCGAAGGGATTGAATGTGGGACATCATTGACCGGAAATTTGAGAGACACCAGAATGCTAACACGCACGGATAGCGGCATTGCGACGCAGGACGATGTAAGTGTGACGAGCGCTGGATCTGCCAGCGCTCGATGTTTCTCGTTTTGTGCCTGCCCTGTACTTCTGCGATGGTGCGGAAAACGGAAGGTTCCGGCTTCGCTCCGCAGGCCGAGAACCCGCCCTTACCAGAGTTTGGGCTAGGTGTCATTTCTTGCGGCGCGCCGGACTCGCTGGCGGTGCAGCTTTTGCTTCCGGGGCCAGTTCGTCGGCGGTTACGAATTGGGGTTCGATGTCGGTCGGAATGCCGTGCAGGCTATCCAACGATTTCTGTAGCGCAGGGCGAATCACGCCCAGCTCGTCCAGCATCTTCTTCGCAGCGGCGTAGTTGCCCTCGGCTTCGATGGTCAGCAGTTCGTGATCGAGGTCGGCGACCGCAGACTTTATCTTCGACATGTCCACCGAGTAGGTGCCGTCGGGGTGGGCGACGAATGCGCCTTTGTCCAACAGATAATTGAATTGGATGGCCATACCTTTGCCGTGAGCGTCATTGAGGCCGAAGCGGAGGGTACGAAACGACGACGCCAGATACGTCGTGTAGAGCTGGCGCTGCGCGGCCTGATCCGAGGGCAGCGATTTGCCCACGCCCATTTCCTTGGCGTGGTCCATCATGTACTGGAGTGCAAAGAGGCCGGTGACATCGGCCTTGGGTTCTTCGATCGCGCTGTATAACTCTTTCAGTTCTTCGCGAGGTGTAGTGTCGCGGCCTTCAATCTTGATCTGATGCGGCCCGATTCCGTGCATCAACTCGTGGGCGACGATGTGGGTGAAGAATAACTCGAAGTTCACGTCCACCATGTTGTCGCGCGACAGCAGGCGGCGCGCGATGGGCAACAGCACGCTGCGAAACTTCGCCTCCTGTACGTTCTTCAGCATGACCCGCTTGCTGCCCTTCTGCTGCACCACGCGATCGTCGTTGGGCAGATTGTAAGCCGCAGTTTGCACGCCGTGCGCACCGTCGCCGGCGCTGATGATCTCATCGACTACGCGGAGCGGAGCCGCCGCCCCCAGCTTCGGGATTGCGGTATTGCGGATCGATGGGCAGATTATTTTCTATCTCCTGAAGATGCTTGCCAAAGAACGAGAGTTTGGCGGTTTCCTCGTCGTCACGCAAGTTTACGTACGCCTCGAAGGACGCTTTGTAGCCGAAGAGTTCGTCGTTGTAGGTTTCGTAGGGGCCGATGGTGATGTCGAGCGGGGCATCCAGATCCATCCACGCCATGTCGCTTTCGTAGTAGTCGTTAGAGAGAAAGGCGTCGGCGCGCAGGTTGAGGAACTTTTTCAGCGAGGCATTGTCGGTGAGTGCCGCGGCTTCGCGCAGAAGGCCGGCGGCGCGGGTGAGATCATCGGCATATTGCTGGCTATAGGGAATGGCCAGATAGATTGTTGGGTGGTTTGCTGTCTTCGCGAAAACGAATCACGGTGAAGAAACTTTTGGCCTGCTCCTGATCTTTCGGAGGTAATTGCGCGACCCAAGTCTCGAAGGCTTCTTTGCCCATGCTCATGGGATAGAAATTCGCGCCGAGCGGCTTGCGGGGCGGAACGTCGGGCAGGAAGGCCTTGAATTCGTCGATGTCGGACCATGGGCCTTTGTTGATCCAGAAATAATGCAGGCGCGCTTTGCCCAGAGCGGTATTGTCTTTCTGCAATTTGGCGTAAAGCGGCAGGTTGCCATCCCACATTTGCTTCATGAACAGATCATTGAGAACGCGGGCCGCTTCAATCAGTTTCACCAAAGCCTGCCGGTCGCCGGAGGAGAGGTTCGAGGTGTCTACCCGCAGTGGCGTTGGAGCGAAACGACTCGCCATGGATTCCAGTTCGGCCACGCCCGGCGTGGCGCCGGTCTTTTGGGCTTTCATGGGAATGATCGAGACTCCTATCAATAGAATAAAGATTGAATAGACGGTGATCTTCATCGGTTCTGTTCTCCCTGCGATGCAACTAGTTTGGCTGAAAAACCATCATCATAACAGTCTACAGGCGGCAGTCTTGGAGTCTCGCTTTTCCGAAATGTCTTAACCACAGACTGCACTGGGATTCACAAGGATTGAACTAGGTCGCCGCAGTAGCAACTGACGGACTCTGGGCGTTACAATTTAACAAAGGCCAAGCTGAAGACTAAAGATGCCCTCAGTGGGCTGGCCTGCGGAATTCTTATGCGAAAATTTGTTCCCTGCTGTTTGCTGGTTTCTGCAGTTGCCGTGTCGGCTTTGCTTTGGGCGGACGATCAGGTAATTGAAGAGATTGTTGCCCGCGTTAACAATCAAATTGTTACGCACTCCGAATACCTGCACGCTGAGCAGGAATTGCGGAAGGAAGTCCAGCAACAAGATCCGGCTAATGCGGACCGGATCATCGCCGACCGCGAGAAGGACGTCCTTCGCGACCTCATTGATCAACAATTACTGCTGGAAAAGGGCAAGGACTTGGGGATCACTGCGGATACCGAAGTGATTCGCAAGCTGGATGACATGCGCAAGGATCTGAAGCTGGACAGCATGGAGGAACTGGAGAAAGCCGCGACCTCGCAGGGGATTTCGTTCGAAGACTATAAGCAGAACATGCGTAATCAGATCATCACGCAGCAGGTCATCGGGAAAGAAGTGGGTTCCCGAATGGCGATCAACAAGGATGAGATCCAAAAGTATTACGACGAGCACAAGAGTGAAATGGCGCAGCCGGAGACGATTCGACTGAGCGAGATTCTGATTTCGACCGATCCCAAGCCGAACGACAAGATGGATGATGCGCAACGGCTGCAAACCGCCAAAACCAAGGCAGACGGCCTGCTGGCGAACATTCACGATGGGGCAAAGTTCGAGGATGTCGCCAAGAAAAACTCGGATGGGCCCTCGGCCGCGCAGGGCGGCGACCTGGGTTTATTTCAACGCGGACAGCTGGCGAAAGAACTCGAAGACAAGACCTTCGCAATGAAGGCAGGCGATGTTTCCGATGTGATTCGCACCAGACAGGGATTTGTGATTCTGAAAGTAACGCTGCATCACGAAGCCGGGGTCCCCACGCTGAGCGAAGTTGAGGGCCGGGTTCAGGATGCGATCTACATGCAGCGCCTCCAGCCCGCTCTGCGCGAATATCTAAAAAAGTTGCGCGAGGACGCCTACATCGATATCAAGCAAGGCTATGTGGACAGCGGGGCGAGCCCCAACCAGACCAAGCCAGTGGAAACTGCGTCGAAGGAGGCGGGCGCCAAGGAACTCAAAAAGAAGAAAAAATTAGGACTGTTTTAGTTTAAGCTGGGCGTGATCCGCACGGTAGGTTGCGCTCGCGACTGAGCTTCACTAACTGGGCCGCCTATAATGCGGGTTGCGTGCACACCCATGAAGGAATTTTTCTTACTCGATTGTAGCCAGCACGAGAACAAAGTAATTACCTCGAGCTTCGTGGTCGTCTCCAAGCAGGTCAAGCCCAAGAAAACGGGAGAGCCTTACCTGGCCCTGACGCTGGGCGACCGTACCGGCCAACTCGAAGCCAAGATGTGGGACAACGTCGAAGACGCAATCGACGCATTTGAGCAGGACGACTTCCTTAAAGTGAAGGGCCTGCTGAATAAATACAAGAACCGCTTCCAGATCACCATCCACAAGCTGCGCCGCCTGGGCGATTCAGAGATAGATTTCTCCGACTACCTGCCAAAGACGACTAAAGATATTGGCGAGTTGTGGCGGACGCTGGCGACTTTCGTCGCTTCGTTTCGCGATCCTCACCTGAAGGCGCTGGTTGAATCGTTCATGGCTGATCCGGAAATCGCGGAAGCCTACCGCAATGCTCCCGCCGCCAAGACCCTGCATCATGCTTATATCGGGGGATTGCTGGATCATGTGGTCTCTTTGTGCCGTTCATGCGATTTAATGTGCCAAAATTATCCGCAGATTAACCGCGACCTGCTGTTGACTGGCGCCTTTCTGCACGATATCGGCAAGATTCACGAACTCACCTATAACCGGTCGTTTTCCTACACCACGCGCGGGCAGTTGCTGGGGCACATGATCATTGAACTGGAAATGCTGCAGGCGAAACTTGCCCGGCTTGCCCGAGTTCCCTGCGGAACTCAAGACGCTGGTGGAGCACCTCATCATTAGTCATCACGGGCAGTACGATTTCGGTTCTCCCAAGTTGCCGATGTTTCCCGAGGCGTTGATGCTGCATTATCTCGACGACCTCGATTCGAAGATGGAGAGCATGCGGGCGCACTTCGAACGCGAAGCTGGTTCGGAAGGACCGTGGACTGGCTACAATTCGTCTCTGAGCCGCCCACTCTTGAATTCGCGGAAATTTCTGGAGAAGAAGCCGGCTACGGCAAGTGAACCTTCGGGCGCTAACGCCACACTGCCAGACGCGCCCACTTTGCCCGGCCTGGAGCACGCGGAGCCAGAAGCCGCGCCAGCAAGTACGCATCCGGACAAGTTTTAGACTCCGCAGAAGCATGGCCGTGCTCGCGCAGTCATCTATTCAACAGCAATTATCTTCGCTAAACTGCTTTCGACTAGAATCGATCGCTATCGGAGGAACTATGAGACAAGACCTAGCCCCAGGTTCACGCGACCGCACATCTGCGGCCCGCCTTGGGATTCAAGTTTCGAAAGAGTGTGACATACGTCGGTCTAATCGAGGAGGCACTATGCGCAACGTAAATCGCCAGACTATCCTGGTCGTGTTCTTGAGCATGTTGGTAGCGTTTTCGATCGCATGTTCACATCATCCGAGCGACGACGCCATCGTCAAAGACATTCAGGACAAGATCGCGGCTGATCCGGATACCAAGGATTCGCAGGTTAGCGTGGCTGCCAAAGAAGGCAAAGTTACGCTGACCGGAAACGTTAAGACGCCGACGGCGCAGCAAAAAGTGGAGCAGATCGCCAAAGATGAACCGGGACAAACTGGCAGTTGACGATCAGACGACCGTCCAGCCCGATGCGATGGCTGCTGCACCTGCATCAGCGCCGCTTCAGGCTGCGGCGCCACCACCTCCGGCGCCAAAACCCAAGCCTCAGCCCATCGTCGTGCCAGCGGGAACTACTCTTACGGTCAAAGTGGGTCAGGCGTTGAGCTCTAAGACCAGCCAGACTGGACAAACGTTCATAGCGACATTGGCGCAGCCGGTAAGTGTTGGAGGCAGGTCAGCGATCCCAGCCGGATCGACGGTTAGCGGCACGGTGGTGACCGCTAAATCAAAAGGTAAGATTAAGGGCGAAGGTGAACTCGACCTCGCGCTTTCCAGCATCACGGTGAATGGGCAGAATTATCCGATTCAAACCGCCGTACTGGAAAACACCGTGAAAGGAAAGGGCAAGCGAACTGCGGTCGCAACCGGTGGCGGCGCTGCGGGTGGCGCTTTGATTGGCGGGATCGCTGGCGGGGGCAAGGGAGCTGGTATCGGCGCGTTGGTCGGAGCTGGTGCAGGATTGATTGGAGGAACGTTGACGGGCAATCAGCAGATTGAAATTCCGGCCGAGTCCGCGTTGAGCTTCAGAATGTCAGCGCCGTTGACGCTTCCGCCGCCGAGATAGTGAGTGTAGCGAGTAGTGATCGGTAGCAGATTCCTGTCCGACCGTGCGGGATTTCTTCCTGCACGGTCGGACAGTCGCTCCGGATGACGACATCTGCAGTGACAAGCACCAACCGCTCGCGGTAGTTTTTTCCAAATCCCCATGCTCGATTTCACTCGCTTCAAAGTCTTGAGTTTCGACTGCTACGGCACGATGATTGACTGGGAAACCGGTATCTTTTCGGCCTTGCGGCCCATCCTGGTTGCGCACGGAAAGAAAATTACGGACTCGGCCGTTCTGGAATTGTATTCGGAATTGGAAGCCTTCGCAGAGCAGGGAGAATACCTAAGCTATCGCGATGTTCTGCAATCGGTGGTGCGGGGCTTCGGCAAGCGACTGGAGTTTTCACCTACCGCGGATGAAGTTCAATCGCTTCCTGACTCGGTCGCGAACTGGCGACCATTTCCGGATACTGTCGAAGCTCTACGTAAACTCAAGAAGCGTTTTCAGCTTGCGGTGATCTCCAATATCGACGACGACTTGTTTGCCGCCACCGCGCCAAAACTCGGGGTTGTATTCGATCACGTGATTACCGCGCAGCAAGCCCGCTGCTACAAGCCCGGCATGAAGGTTTTCGAGCGGGCCGAGAAGCAAATCGGTCTGCCACGCGAACAGTGGCTGCACGTCGGCCAAAGCATTTATCACGACGTAATTCCCGCGAGGTCGCTCGGGATCGCGAGCGTATGGGTTAACCGCGCATCGCCACGCGCTGGCGTGGGCGCAGTCGTCGCCGCCAAAGGCCACCCCGACGTGGAGGTGCAAGACTTGCGGACACTGGCAACTTTAGCTGGGGATTGAGTACCTCCGCGGGGATCTCCTACGACCAGCCCAGTTTTTGTCAGGCTGGGGGCGCACCCGGCGTCACAATGTCAGCTGGGCTATATTGCGTAATTTTGCCGCAGCACGGACACATGGCCTCATAGTTTTTTTCCGCCATCTGTTGCAGGAAGGCGGAGAAGGTCTTACTGCAGTGCTGGCAAAGAATATCTACAGATTGCTGGCTCATAAGATTTCTTATCTACCTCGCTGTCCAATAAATGATTTCACGGGCCGAGTCGAGGATTCAATGAGTTTCTGCCCCGCCTGTCCTAAAAAACTTCCACATCCTGCGAGGTCCGATTCCATTTTAGTAAATTCGGAGAATTCCGCTACACTAAACGTTCTCGATGAGGATCAACCAAGTGCCCACGTTAGCGTTCAGATTTCAACGCCTGCTGACGGCGTTCGTGTGTCTAGTCCTTCCAATCGCAACCGTCGCGCAATCGGTTTCGCCCGATCTCTATAGCGGACTCAGATGGCGATTGATTGGGCCTTTCCGCGGTGGACGCGCAATTGCTGCGTCGGGAATTCCCGGAAACTCCACGACCTTTTATTTCGGCTCTGTCGGCGGCGGTATTTGGCAAACGACAGATGCCGGAGTGGTGTGGAAGCCCATCTTTGACGGCCAGTCCATAGCATCGATCGGCGCGCTTGCAGTTGCGCCATCCGACCCCAAGGTGATTTACGCAGGCACGGGTGAGGCCGACATTCGCTCCAATCTTTCCTCGGGCGACGGCGTCTACAAATCGACCGATGGTGGAAAGACCTGGGTAAACATGGGACTGCGCGAAACTCGCCAGATCAGCCGCATCGTTGTAGACCCGCAGAATGCGAACGTTGTGTACGTCGGCGCACTTGGCCATGCTTATGCTCCCAATCCTGAGCGTGGCGTTTTCAAATCGACCGACGGCGGCGCGAGTTGGACGAAAGTTCTCGATCAAGGTTCGGAGATCGGAGTCGCAGATCTAGCGACGGCAGCTGGAGATCCTAAAGTTTTGTTTGCGACCACATGGCGAAGCCATCGTCCGCCGTGGAGCACTTACGCACCCATCGACGGGCCCGGCAGCGGCCTGTTTCGGTCGCGGGATAGCGGCCAGTCGTGGTCACGTATCAGTGGCCATGGGTTGCCAGCGGGAGACTGGGGCCGTTCTGCGGTTGGCATTTCGACCAATGGAAAGCTAGTGTATGCACTGATCAGTGCATCCAAGAAAGCGGGGCTCTATCGCTCGGACGATGGAGGCGATACGTGGACGCTGCAAAGCGACGATCCTCGTATCACCAGCCGCGCCTGGTACTTCGGAAATATCACGGTCGATCCAAACAATCCGGACGTAATCTACATTCCGAACGTTGCGCTTTTCCGGTCTGAAGATGGCGGCAAAACAATTTCAGTTCTCCGTGGCGCGCCCGGCGGAGACGATTACCACCAAATCTGGGTTGACCCTAAAGATTCTTCTCGCATGATTCTCGCCACCGATCAGGGCGTCACCATCAGCTTGAATTACGGCGAGACCTGGAGTTCCTGGTACAACCAACCCACGGCGCAGATGTATCACGTGATTACGGATGATCAGTTTCCATACGTCGTCTATGGCACGCAGCAGGACAGCGGCAGCGCAGCCGTCCGCAGCCGCGGCGACTCCGGCCTGATCACGCCCCGGGACTGGTTTCCTGCCAGCGGAAGCGAGAGTGGATACATTGCGCCCGATCCGAAAGACCCGAACATTCTCTACGTCACCGGCACTTTCGGAGACGTTACGCGGTTCAATCTGCGCACTGCGTTAAGCCAGGAAATCTCTCCGTGGCCGCTGCCGAATTTCCGCGTCGAGATCAACGCTCGCAAATTCCGCGATCCCTGGACTCCCGTACTCGTGTTCTCGCCGTTCGATAAGAAGACGCTCTATTTGGGTACACAGTACGTGATGAAAACTCTGGATGGTGGTCTGCACTGGGAGAACATCAGCCCGGACCTGACGGGCGTGACACAGACAGCTGGCGATAAGAAACTTGAAGGCCCGGCCACGGTGGAGAACGCGAAACAGCGCGGCTACGGTGTCGTGTATGCCATCGCACCTTCCGGCTTGAATGGAAGCCTGATCTGGGCGGGTACTGACACCGGCCTCATACACCTGACCCGCGACGGCGGCAAAACGTGGAAGGATGTCTCGCCCAAGGGGCTTTCCGACTGGAGCAAGATATCGCAAATCGAGGCCTCGCATTTCGATCCCGCCGTGGCATACGCCGCCGTGGACCGGCATCGCCTCGATGATCAAAAGCCTTACATTTACCGCACGCGCGACTACGGGCAGAGCTGGCAGTTGATTGCCGATGGCATCGGCGGCTCTTCATTCTTGCGCGCTGTTCGCGAAGATCCGCAAACTCGCGGCTTGCTATTCGCCGGGACGGAACTCGGAATCTATGTTTCCTTCGATGACGGCGATCGCTGGCAATCTTTGCAGGCAAACCTCCCCATGGCCGCCATTCATGACTTGGTGATTCATGGAGACGATCTGGTGGTTGCCACGCATGGGCGATCTTTCTGGATTCTCGATGACATCACCCCGCTGCGACAGGTACGGGATGCGATGAAAGCGGAGGGCGCATGGCTCTATCGTCCCGAGACAGCCTTCCGAATTGACGCGGATAGATTTATCGGCACGCCGCTGCCGCCAGAAGAGCCCGCGGCCAAGAATCCGCCCAATGGCGCAGTTCTCGATTACTACCTCAAGAATCGCGCCGAGCACATCAAAATCGAAATTCTTGACCAGAAGCAAAATATTGTGCGCAGTTTTTCTTCTGACGATCCGCAGCAAAAACGTCAGCCGAGGCCTATCGCCGACCGCTGGTTTCCGGAACCGCAGATTGTCGAAACCACTATCGGCTTCCATCGATTCCGTCTGGGACTTGAATTGGGGCGCGCCTGACGGAAAGCCTATCGATCAATCGGGCGGGGAAGAATTTGGATCGCTCAACGGTCCGCGGGCGATTCCAGGCACTTACCAGGTGCGGCTCAGCGTCGACGGAAAAAGTTTGACTCAGCCCTTGAAGATCGTAATGGATCCGCGATCTCCCGCTACCCAACGCGACCTCGAGCAGCGGACTTCAGCTTTCACAGCAGATTTTCACGGAGGCCCTTCGCACCCGTCATACGCTGGCCGAGATCCAGTCGACACAGAAGCAATTGGCGGAATTGGAAACGAAAATTGGCGAAGGCCATGCGGATCTCAAGAAGGCTGTACAGCAGGTCGAAGCCGATCTGCAGAAGATGCAAACGAGTCCTTCGACGAACAGCGCTATGGGACTTGAAACCGCCAACACCGGCCTCGCCGCTGCGATGTCCGTTGTCGAGAGTGGCGATCGCAGCGCGCCCGCCCAGGCCATGGCGCTTTATCACGAATCCAGCGACGCCGCGAAGCGGCACATCGCAGAATGGAATTCATTCAAGACGACCAGTTTGCAAAAACTGAACCAGCAACTGCGCCAGGAAAACATACCTCCGATTGTGATCAGCGAAGTGGAGGAAGAAGTAGAGTTAGGCTAACGAATTAGTTGAAAGCGGCGTTACGACGCGCTACACTCGCGTTTCTTCAGGAGGAACCCGTGAAAGCTTTTGCCGGTCGATGCAGTCGTGCCATTCTATGCTTGCTCACCTTGTTGCTCGCCCTGCCGGTATTCGCGCAATACACCGATCCGGTTGTAACCAACGATCTTGGAGGACCACAAGAGTTCGCTCGACGCCGCCAGGAACTGGCGAAACAGCTCAAGACCGGATACTTCATGCTATTCGCGCGCACCATTCTGCCGGAGGCGGTGCACTATCGCGAAGACAACGATTTTTTCTACTACACCGGACTCTCCGACCCCGGCGCGATTCTTTTGATGGACGCCAGCAATGGCGCGACCACAATTTTCGAACCGCAGCAAAGCGCGCGGACCAAACAAGTTTACGGCGCCAATCTGCTCTCGTTGTCGTCCGACGCGCAAGAAAAGCTCGGATTCAAACACGTCTATCCGGTAGCCAACCTCGATGTCTTTGCGGCGTTCATATTCAGCAAGGAAAACGACCTGTGGTTGCGCCTGACATTTCCCGACAAAGCTGACGGCGCGCGCGGCGAAATTGGACGCGACTACGCCGCCGAGTACGCCAACCCCTATGGCAATCCGCTGCCGGGAGATCGTGCTGCCATCCAAAAGCTGGGCGAGCGCTACCCTGCCGCGCACTTGCGCGATGCCACACAATTTATCGACGACATGCGCAACATAAAGACTCCGCAGGAAATCGAAGTGCTGCGCCGGAACGGCAAGCTCAGTGCGGAAGGCATCAAGCAAGGAATCACCCATGCCCACGCGCCCATGTTCGAGTATCAGATCGAAGCTCAGGCCGACTACGTGTTTCGCAACGGTGGCGCGCAAGGCTGGGCTTATCCCGCGATTGTGGGAACGGCCGAGAATATTAACACTTGGCACTACTTCAACGATCGGCGCCAGATTCAGCCCAATGAACTGGTTGTCTTCGACTTCGCGGCCGATCTCGATCACATGGCCATGGACATCACTCGCACTTTTAACATCGGTGGCAAGTTCACTCCCGAGCAAGCTAAGTGGTACGCCGTCGATCTGGAATCGCAGAAGGCCTCCATCGCTATGCTGAAGCCGGGCAACACTTACGAACAGGCGGCTGATGCAGGCAAAGCCGTTTTCGAGAAAAACGGAATCGGTAACCAGTGGATGGGATTTCCCGGACACTTTGTCGGTCTGGCGACCCACGACGTCAAATCAACCACTGGGCCTATCAAAGCCGGCCAGGTGGTCACGGTGGAACCCATCGTCGAATTTCCCGACAAGCAAATGCACTTCCGCGTCGAAGACACGGTTCTGGTCACGGACAACGGGCCGGAGATCTTATCGTCCGGCGTTCCAAAAGAAATGACGGATGTTGAGAAGTTGGTAGGGAGCGCGAAATAAAGCAAGCGCGATGGCACAACGAAGATCTGTCATCCCGAGCGCAGTTGAGGGATGACAGATTCCTCGGATTGCTGCGAGAACGCAATCAGCCGAACAAATCCGACTGCCACAGCTTCCGTCCGCCCAGCGCTGTGTAAAACCCAAATATGGCCAGGGCCGCGACACTCAGCAAGGGAAGCAATGTGCTCGTCAAATACCACGCCGAAAAATCCACGGTTAGAGGAACGTTTAACAGCAGGTCTGTGGTAAATATTCCCGCTGCTAGCGCCACGAAACCGAAGCGAAGCAAAACGATCGCCGCGGTGCCATAAAGCAGCGCCATTGCCGGCGCTTCGATCCAGGGGTAGTTGGCTCCCAGAGTTTTCAGAGTCACCCAAATCGCCACGAACGCGATTGCCGCCAGCCAATCCTTCCGCAATATCACGCGCAAAACAAAGATCAGAAAAAAGAAAAGTAAAGTGCCTTGAATCGATCCTGGAATATTGATGAACCACGCTCCCAGCGCCGCTCGTCCACCCAGCAGATAGTCGGTCGAAAACAATCCTGGAGATCCCCCCAGTCGCATCATCAGCGCGGTGAGGGCTTCAAAAATCAATATCCAGACAACCCCCAGAATCACTCCAAATAAGAGATCGCGGCCTACTAGAGGGTCGCGCAATCGGCCCATCAACAAGCGGCTCCAGGAAACCAATGTTTGCGGCCAATTGCGGCGCACGTAAGGTTCGAGCGAAAGATACAAGATCCACATCAAGCCGGAGAAAAAAAGTGCGGTGCTGACCGCGAGAACAAGCGGCAAAATCAGGTCCAGAGTAGGAACAATGTGGCCCCGGAATAACCACAACGCCATCATGCCGACGAAAATAACCCAGGCGAGACGGAAGGCACCGCGACGATCTCCTCGTCCGCGTATATAGTTTCGCCGAGCCAACAGAGCGGCCCCAGTCAAAACGGAAAGCAGCAGTCCCAGGAGCAGCAAAGTGCCGGCCCGCTGACTCGCAGTCGGTTCGTTCGGCCGCAAGCGCAACGGTTTCGTCCACGGTCCAATCAACGAAAAAAATACTGGCTTGCCGTGAAATGCCGCGGCCTCGATGCGTAAGGGACGACCACTCCCAGGCCATGTTCCAGTCCACGCAGCCCGCGTGTCTGATGCGGCCAGAGAAGTCCAAGTCGGTTCCACTGACTTGAACTGCGATGGATCAAGCCCAGCTGCGCTAAACAGCACATTCCAGTCGACCGCGTGCGGCTGGGTTGCCGTCTCCTCCACTTGGGGTGGGATTGCCTGGAAAAATATCAGGCGGCCGCGGGGATCGAGCGCGAGGTTGATCATTCCCGAAAGGATTGGAGGCGGGGAGTTATCCGTCACAACACCTGGCGTCAGGAGCGAGTCGCGGAAGTCTGAGCTAATCAGATACTGCGGGCTCTGGCGATAGCGGAATTGCAAAGGCGCGGGCTGCCCGGAGAGAACTTCATTCCAACGCGGATGCGGCTTGTCGTTTTTCTCGGCATAATCCAGGAAATCCTGGTCGTAGGAAAAATCGACGGCACTATCGACCGGCTTGCCCGGATACCCAAGTTGGGCGGCGATCTCCTTCGCTTTCTGAGTTAGAACTTCTGGCGACTGTTCGAGGCCGAGCTTATCCATGCCGCTAATTCTGATCGCCATGTAAGCCGCCAGGGCCAGGCCGAGAATCGCCCCAACCAAGCAAAGCACAGCATTGCGAGGAGTGATTCCGGAAGTCTCCCCAGCAGCTGCGACCATCTGCGGCGAAGGCGTCTCGCCCGCCGCTAGAGCTGCGGCCAACGGATCTCCACCCGGCAACGCGGCTGCCACGCTCAAAACCGAATTCGGACGATTCGCCGGATCGGGCTCGAGACAACGTAAGATGACCCGCTCCACCACTGGATCGAAATCCTTGATCAAAGTTGAAGGCTTGCTCGGAGCTGACTCGCTGCGCACTCTTACCAGTTCAGGCAAGGACTCGACGCTGAAGGCACGCTTGCCCGTAAAAATTTCGTACAGTACCAATCCCAGCGCGTACACATCGCTCTTTGCGGTGACTTCCTTTCCCTCAAGCTGCTCCGGCGCCATGTACGCAGGCGTGCCACTGCGCACGTCGCTTCCCGGAATCTGATCGATGAGTCCCGCCAGGCCGAAATCCGTGACCACCACCTGGCCGCGGCCATCGAGCATGATGTTGGCTGGCTTCAAGTCGCGATGCAAAACGCCCTTCGCGTGTGCCGCCGCCAATCCGGCGCAGAGCTGACGCGCAATCTCCAACGCTTTATCGGTAGGCAGGCGCCCGATGCGCCGCAGCAGCGACGCCAAATCCTCGCCGTCCACATACTCCATAGTGAAAAATGTGTGGCCATCCACTTCACCGACGTCGTAGACGCGGCAGACGTTGGGATGCGAGACTCGCCGGGAAATGCGGACTTCGCCGCGAAAACGGTCGAGTATGACTTCGTCGCGTGTCGCTTCCTCGGGAAGAAACTTCAGCGCCACCGGTTGCCCCAGCGTCAAATCATCGGCGCGATAGACTTCGCCCATGCCGCCCCGGCCCAGCAACGCGATGATGCGATAGCGTCCAGCCAGCAATCGTCCAGGAAGAAACCGGCCCTCCGTCAACAGTGCACCGGTGGAGCTGGGAGTTTTCGCGGCGGATCCCGAGGCCATTCTGGCCCCCTGCTTCGGCTTCGACTGGAAATACTCCATGGTCCTATCATCCGCCGAGTTTCCAACGGCTCCGGAAACCATGGACGCACCGCAAGACGAACAAAAACGTCCGGCCTCGGGCACTCGTGAACCGCATGACACGCAGGTAGACATCAACATCTCCGCCTAACAATTTACCGCTTACATCGCGCGCCGCCAAGCCTGCCGGGGGAATGCGCTTAGTAAAGTGACTTTACAACCCTTTAGCTGCCAAACCCGCAAAAGAGATAAAATGTTGTAAATCTAGTCGTGTAACGTGGACACTCTCGTCCGCTGCCGTTGGGGTAAATGGTGAACATTGGGGAAGTTGTTGGGTTCGATCTCATAATGTGCAAGATGATGCAGTAGAACGGCACTCATGGCGTGGATTGACCAATGTTTACAGGCACAGGCAACCACCGAACCACAATGCAAATCCTAGCTGGGAACCGCAACTTGCCGCTGTCTTATGGGTTTAGTACAACGAACCTATGCTGGCCTTGCGCAGTACAGAAACCGGAGTGATTCAGATGAAATCAAAGTTTCGGACCTCGATGTCACGAACCTCATGGATGGGAGTGGTTTTACTCATGCTCGCTCTCCCACTTCCCGCGTTGGCGGCTCTCGGCGGCGACGCTACGTCCGTCGATCAAGATCAGCAGCAGATGAAGGCCACCCGAAAGACCACGCAGGCGGAAGCGTATACCGTGCATGAACTGAAGGATTCCGCAGGCACAGTGGTCAAGGAATACATTTCGCCGGCGGGAAAGGTTTTCGCCATAAGCTGGCACGGGCCATTTATCCCCAACATGCAGCAGATCCTAGGCACATACTTCGATCAATTCGCGCAGGGCGCGAAAACCCAGCGAGAAAGCGGCCCCGGGCATCGGCCAGTTAATATTCAGCAACCCGGATTCGTATTTCATAACGGCGGACACATGCGGGCGTTTTTCGGCAAAGCTTATGTTCCGGAGATGGTGCCGCAGGGAGTGAACCCCGATGCCATCTGATAAGGAGAAAACATTGCGCAATATCTCACTCTTACTCGTTGTTGGGACCCTGGGACTTCTAGCAGCATGCGGCGGTGGAACGCCGTCAGGCGTCCCTGTACCACCGCCTCCGGGACAGAATATTCAGCCCATCGTGGTCGACGGGGGCATCACCACTCTACCAGCGTATATCAATGCCGCTTTTGTAACGGTCAATATCTGCGTCCCTGGTACCACGACTTGTCAAAGCGTTGATCATATTCTGGTGGACACCGGATCTTCGGGACTTAGAGTTTTGGCTTCCCAACTCACGATTGCGCTGGTACCGCTAAATGACGGCAGCGGGAACACACTAGGCAACTGCGTGCAGTTCGGCGATGGGTCATATCTTTGGGGCACGGTGGCGCCAGCGGACGTTAAGATGGCGGGCGAGGTGGCAAGCGCGACTTCGGTTCAGGTTATCGCGGATCCGCCGGCAAACACATATCCCATCCCGAGCCTTTGCAGTACAGGCGGAACAGGCGCCGATGAGGATAACCAAGCCTCTCTGTTGGCAAACGGTATTTTAGGTGTGGGTCCAGAGCCGTTCGATTGCGGGACGGCTTGTGATCCTAACACCGGCAGCTTGCCGCAGGTACCGCCTTATTACCTTTGTCCGTCTACGGTGGGTACTTGCACGCCGGTTCCCGTATCGTGCGGGACTCTTTGCGGGGACAGCATTCCCAACCAGCAAGTCACGAACCCCGTGTTCAATTTCACTGGAGACAATAATGGGGTTATCCTCGATCTTCCAGCAGTCGCGGGTCCGACGGTCACCGGAAGTATGATATTCGGCATCGGCACGCAGTCGAACAATGCTCTGGGATCGGCCATAGTTTATGCTGCCCCGTCAGGTCAGTTCACAACCACATACCCCGCCAACGGTCAGAGCCTGATCGGATTCATTGATAGTGGCTCGAACGGCATCTTCTTCCCTGACGCAACGATACCGATCTGCACAGACAACACCTCATGGTATTGCCCCACCAGCACCCTGTCGTTGTCCGCAACGAACGCGGGCGCGAACGGCACGGTCAACACGGTTAGTTTTAGCGTAGCCAACTTTGACGCTGTTATCGCGAACCCGGCGGATTTTGCATTCAACAACGTAGCCGGACCGCTCGACGGCGCATTCGATTGGGGTCTGCCGTTCTTCTACGGGCGAAAAGTATTCACCGCGATCGACGGGACGACAACGCCTGGGGGTGCCGGGTCCGTTCTTCGCGTACTAATTGGCTGGGTTTATTGAATCGCCACGGTGAATTTCGGAACACTGAAGTTCACCGTGGCGATTTATCTTTTTGGCAGGTCTAAACGAATCCCCATCCGCTTGCCGACATTTTTCAACACTTCCAACGCCTGCTGCAGTTCGCCTTTCGTGTGTGTCGCCGTCATGATGGTGCGAATGCGGGCTTTTCCCTCGGGAACGGTGGGGAAGGCGATGCCGGTGCCGAGAACTCCCTCTTTGAAAAGCTCACGCGAGAAGTCCATGGTGAGTTTTCCATCGCCAATGATGATCGGAGTGATTGGGGTTTCGCTCGCCGGCGTGGTTTGGCCGCCGATGTTGAAGCCGAGCAGTCCCAATTCTTTTTTCCAGAAGCGCGTATTCTCCCAGAGTTTTTCCATGCGCTCCGGTTCGTTTTCGAGTACATCGAAGGCGGCAATGCATGTCGCGGCGACCGAGGGCGGATGGGATGTGGAAAACAAGAACGGCCGCGCCCGATGATAGAGAAAGTCAATCAAATCGCGTGTGCCACACACATATCCTCCCAGCGCCCCGATGGCCTTAGAAAGGGTGCCCACCTGAATGTCCACGCGGCCGTGCATCTTGAAATGATCGATGGTACCGCGCCCGTTGCGGCCTAGAACGCCGGACGCATGGGCATCGTCGACCATCATAATGGCGCCGTATTTTTCCGCGAGATCACATAGTGCCGGCAACGGGCCAATGTCGCCATCCATGGAAAAAACGCCATCTGTGATCAGCAGTTTCTTGCCCGGCTCGTTCTTCACGCTCGCCAATCGTTCTTCGGCCTGGGCCATGTTCTTGTGCTCGAACACCAGAATCTTCGCTTTCGACAAGCGCGCCCCGTCGATAATCGAGGCGTGGTTGAGTTGATCAGAAATGATGAAATCTTCTTTGCCCAACACGGCCGAAACCGTTCCCGCATTCGCCGCAAATCCCGACTGAAAAACTACACAAGCCTCAACATTCTTGAAGCGCGCGATCTTTTCTTCCAGCTCCATGTGAATCTTCATTGTGCCGGCGATGGTGCGCACCGCTCCCGATCCCACGCCGTACTTGCGCGTAGCCTCGAGCGCGGCCTCGCGCAGCTTGGGGTGCGTGGTCAAGCCCAGGTAATTGTTCGAGGCGAGGTTGATGACCTTTTTGCCATCGAAAGTGCAGACCGCAGCCTGTTCATCGTCAAGCACGCGCAGTCGAAAATGCGTGCCCTTCGCCTTAAGTTCATTCAGTTGATCGGTGAGATAAGAAAGCGGATTGGTGCGAGCGGTAGCCGTTGCCATTAGGATCTCCCAGGTTAAAATCGCGAACGAAACCAGTTTAGGAACCCACTCTGCGAACGAAGGTGCGAAACACAACAGTCTAATACTGGAGCCAGAGGAAAGGAAATTCACCCGATCAAAACGAGAAGGGCGCCGTCGAAACGGCACCCTTATCATCAATTCTTATTTCAATGAGCTTCCGTCATGGTTGCGGCTACTGGAACGCTCGGCGTCTCGGTTGCAACTTCCGGAATATCCTTCGTGGGAAGATCTACCTGCGGGATCTTCACCGTGGAGAGGATCCAATTTAGCCTGCGAAATACCTCGTTGTGATCGACTGGCTTGACCTTAGGCATGGCATCGTCACCGGCCTCCGTCGTTACCGCCGTTTCCAGTCCAAGGGCAAACTCATAGCAGCTTCCATTCTCGAACACATGATAGTACTTTACGTCGGCCTGCCTGGTTTCTTCCTCGGCGAAAGCTTCCAGAACATTGAACTCGGTCGCGCCTACTTTAGTTTTCAACGGAACGACTGGGTCGGCTTCGGTATTCTCCGGAAATGCGAACTGCGCACACTCTTCCGGCTTCAGTTTTGAGTTCACGCTGACATTGAAGAATGCCGAGTTGAAGTCCGTGCCTGCATACAATTTGCGCGGAAGCTCGACCGCGCTGACGGTGGTTCCACCCGGTTGAACAAAATTCATTTCAACCGGCCCGAGCCCGTCCCAGACAAGATTAGCCTTGTCGCCTTCCTTCAAACCATCCTGCTTCGGATAACGGAACGAAACACCGTAAGCTGGATTGGTGTAAGTAGAAGCCGCCAGCTTTCGTTGACGAGCCTTCTTCTTGGCCGGCGTGGGAGTGGCCACCGCGGCCGGAACCGGTGGGCTGGCAATAGTCGGCTGGCTGATTGTGGTCGGAGTTGGAGCGGCAATTGTCGCCGCCTGGTTTGAACTTTTGGAGCAGCCGCTCTCCAGAAAAAATACTCCGAGCAACGACGTGGCGATTAATGAGCCGGCGAGCGCTGCCGTTTTCTTGTTGTCGCCAGCTTTCTTTGGTTCAGTTACGGTTTTTTGTCCCACGTTTGACGATGTGTTTCCCTCCGGTTTTTTATCCGGTTTCCCTGATAGTCCGAGCTCTGTGAAATTCGCCATATTGGCCTCCTGTGCTGGCCCCCGCCAGTGCTGGGAATATTGCAAGGCATCGGCCGTTAGGAAAGAGCCTGATTCCACTAGGGTTAGTTCGTGGCGGGAGCGGGAAAGGCGTGCACTGAGGAACACAGTGTGGCCACTGGCACACGCGCGAGTGCATCAGCGATTGCGGAACTTCGCATTGCTGGGCAAGTGGGAACACCTGCCCAGCGCGATATCAGGTCACGTGGTTAGAACAGCGCGGTTGGCCGTCGCTTCCAAGGCTTGCCTTTTTCTTTGGCAATGGATTCCATGTCATTCACGTAAGCGCCAGCTTGCGTGAGCACATGATGGAGGTCATTGCCGACGCTGATGAAGGTGAATCCCTTTTCTAGGAACTCGCCAACGCGCGAAGTGCCGAACAGAAAGAGTCCAAGAATGACTTTGTTCTTGCGCGCGTGTTCGACCAGCTTCTGCGTGGCTGCGCCTAACTCCGGCGAAGTGTACATGTGCGGGAATTCGTATTTCTCATAAAGGCCCATCGACATACAGAGATCGTTTTGGCCCAGGAAGAGAATGTCGACCCCAGGGACAGCGGCGATCTCGGCGATGTTTTCGATGCACGATGCAGTTTCTACCTGCAGCGCAATGATGCCATCGTTGTTGAAATTGCCCGCATAGCCGAGCAGGCCTCCTTTGTTCATGCTGCGCTGCGGGAAATACACCGAGCGCGTTCCGACGCGAGGATACTTGGTGCAACTCACCGCCTGGCGAGCTTCTTCGGCGGTATTGATGTAGGGCACGAGCACGCCATCGGCACCGAGATCGAGGGCTTGCTGAATTCCCGGACGGTCGTCGTATCCGCCGACCCGAACCATCGACTTGGCGCCACCGTTGGCGATCCCGCTAAGCATCGCGGAGAGTTTCTCGTAGTTCATCGGGCCGTGTTGGGTGTCGACCAGCAACCAGTCATAACCGCTGTGCGCCAGCTGTTCCGCGACCGTGGGGCTGTGCGCATTCAGGAACAACCCCATCTTGGGATGGCCTTCGCGCAATTGCTTTTTGAATTCGGCACCGCTCAGTGCGGCATCTGGCATATAAGATCCCTCCGGCAAGTATGTGAAGTTTCTTAGTGTAACGTAGGAAGGCTAAAACCCGGAAGCGGCGGAGCAGGCAAGCGTCGGACTCCTTAAATTTAGACGCCGGCGTCCTGTCGCGTGCTCACGCAAGGCGTGAAGGTGTTAGTTTCGACTCCTGCGACATTGACTGGGTTTTGAGCGTTATCCGCCGTGGCGATGGTGAGAGCCTTCACTCGTTTCTGCTCTCAAGCCCCACGCTCCCGCAAACCCTACTCGAACTGCCTGCGAAAGCTCTCCATCTGCTGCTTCAGGTCGGCGACTTCTTTCCTGAGGACCTCGACTTCACCCTCCAGCTCCGCCAGTCGATCGCTCTCCGCAGAGCTTCCTGGAATTGACGAACGGGCTTGGACTTCCCTCGCATCTTGTACGCGACTATCTTCCAAATCGCCCGACAGCAGGTGCATATAGCGCGCTTCCTTGGTTCCGGGTTGTCTGGGGAGCACTTTTGCCAATGCCGGCTCGCGCTGCATGAGGCGCTGCAAGGCCGACTGCACTTCAGTCAGGTCTTCAAAGCGATGCATGCGCTCCGTGCGGCCGCGCAATTCGCCGGGGGTTTGCGGGCCTCGCAATAGGAGAACGCAAAGAATGGCAGTTTCTCCGCGGGTAAAATTGAAGACTTCCTGCAAGCGATGCTCGTACTTGGTTACGCGGCTATCGGCGCCGCTCGCCGGGCCTGCCAGCCGCTTTTCCTGAAGAGAGTCCAACGCCTGGCGTACAGATTCTTCATTCAGATTCATTACTGGGTCGCGATTGTTTTTCTGGTTGCACGCGTTGACCAGTGCATTCAGGGAGAGCGGGTAGTAGTCCGGAGTAGTGACATCTTTTTCTATCAACGATCCGAGCACTCGGACTTCAACGTTATCCAGAACGATGTGCATGATGATTGATGGCCTCGCATTGAGACCGCCCAGCGGGCGGGGCGCCACCGTCTACACCAATTTTCGGACGACAGGCGGCCTAGTTTCCGACCACGAACATGTGGCCGTCGTTCTCAGTGTAAATCTTTCCGTCGGACCCGAGCGATAGTGGAGTGTATGCGGCGCCGATCGCGAGATTGAGGAATATGGATCCCTTGGGCTGTGTGAAAATGCCGGTGTTTCCCTGAGGGAGGGTGTACAAGTTGCCGTCCTCGCTGTTGGCGTAGACGGTCCCATTCTGATCGACAGCTGGCGCGTTGATACACCATTCAAAACCGCTGGGATGATCGGAAACGCAGTTGAGGGAGCCATCCGCATTGCGCGAGCAGCTTTGCGTATTGGTGCTTTGGAATTTCCATTCCACCTGCATATTCGCGCTGAGTTGCGTGATATAGAAGGCAGCCTGTACCGGCGTGCAGAGGGGATTGTTGTAATTGCAATAGAGCGGCGTCGCGTAGTGATTGTCTTTGATGATGATGGAATAAGTGTTGTCGTGGGAATACACGGCGGGAGTCGAATCCCACCCAAAGTCAAAAGCCGAAACGAAATTGCCCGCCGCGTCAAATTTAAGGAGATGTCCGCGCGAGCCGTTGTAACCTGCAAGCGCGGGAAAAAGGACAGAACCGTCCGGCAGCGCAGTTGGAGAAGAGGAACCCGCATCTTCGATCAATGCGGAACCCTTCGCGTTTGTGGTTGGATCAACTCCGAGAGTGGCGCCGAGGCGGCAGGCATTGGGCGTGGCATTCGTCGGTCCAATCGGAACCAGAACACCGCAGCCGTCGCTTAGCAAATTTTGCATTGAAGCCGACCACTTCAGCGTAAGGTCGGGGTTCACCGCGACGAGATAGGTCACGCGATGATCGAAGTGGGCACGACTCCCGGTGTAGATTGTCCCGTCTGACGCAATTGCCGGAGCCAGGTTGATTCCCGGACGCTGAGAACCGCAGCGTAGAGTGGGCGGAACCGCGGTCGCACTGGGCGGCCATGGCAATGAGGCTCCATTGTCGCCGAGCAACCCAAACGTTCCCGGACAATTTTGTGCGGAGGCCGCTGGCGCGTTTGGCACTAACGTCGCGTAGGCTACCGTGCTGGCTGCGTCGGCGGGTGTTACTTTGACAAGCCACGCCCCTACCGAATCGTTGTTGACCCAGGGATCCCCAAGCGAAGGATCGGCGAGTTCGACCACATTGTAATAAACGTTACCCTTAGGATCCACCGAGAGTGGGCTGGAGACATAGGTATTGTTCGGCGCAACTGCCGTGCCCGCGAAGGGATTGACATGCGACGCGACCGACCCGTCCTTCTTGTTCACCTTCCACAACGTTCCTCCGGCTCCGGGGACATAGATGAATCCGTTGGCATCGGCGGGATGAAACACAGGCTCCCAGCCTCCCAGTCCCCGGCCGCTGGGCTCCGGTTTCCAATCGCTGTTGTAGGTCCAGATGGGAGCGAGCTTATTGGCCTCCCAGGCGAATCGCGTTTCGCCCCAAACCTTCGAGTTCCATGCATTCGGGCCGCACGCAGGAAATGGTGCACGAGCCCAAGCGCCGGCGGGATTGCATGCGATGTAGGTGCCGCTCTCGGCGACCATGTAAACATCGTTGCCGTCGATCAAGGGCGCCTGGTAGTGGGCCAAAAGTGCGGCTTCGCCCACCACGGGCGCGCTTTCAGCCTGCTCCTGCTGAGTGAAAGGATCGTAAACAATGTCGGCGAGTTGGTGGGCTGGATTTTGTCCTGCGACCGCGACCATTCCGGAATGCTGCGAGTCCGCTCCCCATTGCGCCCAGAACGGAGTGTTTGAGGGTGGTGGAGGCGGTGTAGTTGGAGTCATCATCGAACTGGAGCCGCCACCCCCGCACCCCGCAAGGCTGACGGCAAAAAGAAAGAGAACTGCCAAACCAATCGGTCGAATGTTTGTCATAGCACGCCCGCAACTTAGGATGCGCGGCTACTTAATATTGGTTGTTATCGAAAGGCTGGGCGATGATAAACGGCGTTAATCCCTGTCATAACGTTTTTTGATTGGCAGTGCGACGCATTCCAAGTTACCCTAACCACGTTCCAATCTCCCGAAACTCATCTTTAACCGAGTGTGACTCTCAAATTTAAGGAGCTCCATGCCGAACGAACTGCGAAATTTCCTGGCCATTCCGTACGACGAATTGGAAGAGATGAATCTGAAGGCGAAGGAACAGCGGTTAAAGCGGGTTGCCGCTCACAAGATTCAAGAGGAGCGGCTGAAGTATCTGAGCGGAGAAAAGCGTATCAAGGCCGTGACCGTGCTCTTCAGCGATCTGGAGGGCCGTCTGCACATGCTGGATTACGACAAGAAGTTCCTATTGAAGAGTTGGGACAATCTTACATTTGATGGTTCATCCATCCGCGGCTTTACGGCACAGCGCGAGAGCGATCTCCGTCTCGGAATCGACTGGAGCGCTTTTTATTGGGGTCCGTCGGACATCTTTGGACCCGGCAAAGTGCTGGTGTTCGGCAATGTCATCGACAAAGGCGGGACACCTTACAGTGCTGACATCCGAGGCGTTCTGAAAACCTATGCGGATGACCTCTATAAGAAGAAGGGTTACACGCTGAACGCCGCCAACGAAATTGAGGGTTTTCTGTTTCAGGGGCCCGACGCGGAGCGCCGTTATCACGAGACCGGCAAGTTCGAGTATGTAAACACGGGGGGCTACTATCACTCGCTGCCCGGTGATGTTTTGCGCACTTTCATCGATACCAGTGCGGAAGTGCAGCGGTCGATGGGTTTTCAGAATGAGAAAGATCATCCCGAAGTCGCACCCTCACAGTTCGAGATCAACTATGGATACGGCGAAGTAGTGGCCGCTGCGGACCAGATTCAACTTTACAAGTTGATCTGCCGCCAGGTTGCGACCCGGATGGGTTGTACCGCTTCGTTCCTGCCGAAGCCCGTGGTGGGCGTGAACGGCAGCGGCATGCACACCAACGTATCGATCAGCGAAAATGGGAAGAATCTATTCTGGGATAAGAAGGGCGAAGAGAATCTCAGCAAGATGGGCTGGGCGTTTGTCGACCGTATCCTGACGCACGGCAATGATCTGTGCTTGTTACTGAACGCCAGCGTCAACGCTTATCGGCGGCTCGATCCGCACTTTGAAGCTCCCAACCAGATCAAAGCGTCGCCCACTGATCGCGGCTCCATGATTCGCATTCCGATTGGTAATGAAAAGAGTATGCGGGTGGAAGTCCGCTCGGTCTCGCCGGATGCAAATCCATACATGGTGCTGTATTCGCTATTCAAGACTGGCCTTGATGGCGAGACGGCGAAGATCAAGAACCTGCGTCAGGCACAACGCTATCTGCCGGACAATATTTATGACGCTCTGGCGAATTTCCGCAATGCCGATTGGACGACGAAGCTTCTGGGGGAAGATGTCAAGACCCGCTATGCAGACCTAAAGCAGGCCTCCGCCGATCGCTGCCCGAGACTGCTGGGAACGTTTGTGAAAGCTCCGGAAGTGCAGTATCACCATGATGTGTATAACCAGTTTTTGTGGAATCTGTTTTAAGCTTATCTATCGGCAATGAGCTACCAACAGGGCAAATCACTGCTTGTCAGATCAGGAGAGGTTGTGTCCCCAGGCGTCAGGAGCGTGGTCCGCCAATACCACAACGTCCATCCGACGGTTCAAGGCGCGACCTGCGGGCGTGTCATTGCTCGCGATAGGGTGAAACTCGGCGTAGCCGCCAGCTGACAATCGCTGGGGAACAAAACCGTACTGAGTAATAAGGAGACGGATCATTTCAGTCGAGCGGGCGGTCGAAAGTTCCCAATTAGAGTTGAAGTGAGCGTTGTGAATGCGCACATTGTCGGTGTGGCCTTCAACCCGCAGTGTGTATGCACCCTCCGCCAGCACGCTGGCCATGCGCTTGAATGCAGGTTGAGAACTGGCCTTCAGCTCGGCGACGCCGCTGTCAAAGAAGCCGCCTTCGCGCAAACTGATTACCAGACCATCGCGAACTTCCCGCATGCCGACTTCGCCGCGCGATATCTCCGGGGCCAAGGCCATCCCCAATTCCTTTCGCAAATCACTCAATCGGTCCGAATCCTGCAGATGCGGCAGCGAGATGGGTGCAGTCGGATCGTCAGGGAGGGACGGCAGTTCGATGGGCGGAATCCTCGAGGGATTTGACGGGTAAGCTCCCAGCTGTTGAAACGCCACTTGAATGGCGGACGCCAGCTGCCCGGCTTTTTTCTTGTCTACTTGCGCGGTGGCATAAATCGTCGCCATGACCGGCTGCATGAGAAAAAAAGTGAGGATCAGCGAAAGCCCGATCAGCGTCTGGTTACTGGGGGTCGTCTGCGTTCCCAACGCCTGGCGCAGAAAGTGAAACACCACCAGCAGCCGGGCAAAGGGAGTCATCGCCAACAATAGCGAAGGCAGAAGCGTCAGCAGGGTAAGCACCACCACGATGTTCCATGGCACCGATCCCGCGGCCCCGCCCGGAGTGTTCCAAGGCACGCCCGCTGCCGGGCTGGGTCGCGAGATCACCGCCCCGCCACAAGGCAGGGCCAGCAATCCCATAACGCCAACCAGTACCAGCCGCCGGGCTTTGCTGCGCTGCTTCATGAACCATCCTGACTTATCTGCGAACCATTTCGACCGCGGGCCCGTCGCCAGTGAATTCCCAGGTGGGAACCCCGCTGCGGTCGCTGCCCGCTTCAGGTTCGGGGCCAGATTGGGGCCACGGTTTTGGCCTCTGGCTGCTTTCCATTTCCGCGGGCGGAAGTGCGGTCAGCATGGCCACCGAGCTCCCGGTTCCGCCAATGAGAAACTTCTGCCGCTCGAACTCGATGACCGCGACAAAACGCCGCTCCCCCAGAGCCAGAGTCTCGCGCAGCCGTAACTGTGGCTGCGAACGCGATCGCCAGCCCCTCGGGAGTGCCGCCAGCCAACGCAGCGTCCTGCCCAGGTAGCTCCTGTGAATCACCAAAACGCCGGTCGCACTTGCCATATCGTTCCGTCCTTTTTGTCTGGTATCGGGGTCAGGCCAACTCGGTCAAACGCACCGCCAAATGATTTCCCACCACTTCAAACTCGCCGCGCGCGATCAACTCACCATTGAGCCGGAGCGGTACATCTTCCCCCGCGCGCCAATGCGAATTGATCACCGAACTTCGCCGTAACCGCACCACATCCGCGACCGTGAAACCCGGCATGGGCAAATCCACCGTCAACTGGCAGGGCAGGCAAAGCACGTGCCTCCAAGCGTCCGGTTCGGTGACCGTTGGGTTCGCCGCTTGCACTTCAACTGCGGCTTCCGCCATGTCCATTCCTTGCCATCACAAGATTCCGAGGGATCAGGTCGTTGGTGCGCTAGAGATGCCGTGAGCACTGCAAGCGGGGAACCGCAGAGGAGAAATGTGAAGGGTTTTGCTTCGGTCAAAGGGTCGTATCGGAGCGTCCCATCAATCTATGCACTTAGAGACGCACTACCAACCCTGGGGATGGAACCGCGATGGGTGCCCAAGTCAAAAAGTTGGCGAGATCAAGAAATCTTCATTAAGAACGACTCAGAAGGCTTGATCGATTCCCATGCTACCCACGGCCCGTGTACGAACCAGCCGCAGAGGGCGCTGAACAGATGTGCAGTGTTTCGGGTTGGCTCGACACCCAGCGTTACTCCGGGTGAACTTGTCCCCGCGATGCCCGTTGGAACTATCCCTTCCCTCGCATCGTATATAGTCTGGACGACGAGGGATTGCTGTGAATACGAAATCCGATGACCTGCACACCACCCACGACCCAGCGCAACCATCAGACTCCTCGCTCGCGGTCGCGCCGCCATCCCCAACACGCAAGATCTTCTTCGGTGACTCTGGCCTCCGCGCCGGATGGTGCCTGCTCATCTTCATCGCTCAATTGGCTGCACTCATCGTCATCGCAAACGTCATCGGTCACAAATTTTTCCCCTCAAACAAAAACGCTCCCGCGAACGCTGACATCTCACTCCGCTTCGGATTCCTGGCGGAGGGTCTTCCCCTTCTGGCTGTCCTCCTCGTCACCTGGATCATGTCGAAGATCGAACGTCGCCCTATCTCCGTCTATGGTTTGGGCGACAGCCGCAAGTTCCCGCACTTCTTTGCCGGCCTTGCATGGGGACTCGCTTGCCTCTCGCTGCTGGTTTTCACCCTCTGGAAGACAGGCTTCCTGGTCTTCGACGGCCGCCTGCTTTTCGGAGCCGGCGTCTTCGGCTACGGTGCTCTCTGGCTTATCGGATTCCTCCTCGTCGGAGTTTTCGAGGAATACCTCACTCGCGGCTATCTTCAGTACACGCTCACGCGCGCGGTCACCGGCTTGTACCAGTGGGCGTTCAAAACCCGGCACAGCGGAGCCTTGGGCTTTTGGACTTCCGCCATCGTAATTTCCATCTTCTTCGGCCTCGGACATAGCTCGAACGCCGGCGAATCCCCGCTCGGCCTACTCTCGGCCGGGCTGGGTGGGATGGTCTTCTGCTTGAGCCTCTGGCGCACCGGTTCGCTCTGGTGGGCTATCGGATTTCACACCTCGTGGGATTGGTCTCAGTCCTTCCTCTACGGAGTAGCCGACAGCGGACTCATGATTCAGCATCGCCTGCTCGCCGCCCACGCCCTGGGGAAACCCATCCTCAGCGGAGGCACTACCGGCCCCGAAGGCAGCATCTTCATCGTTGCCATCCTCCCGCTTATCGCTCTCATCATTTTCTTGTCGCTTCCGCCGGCGCGCGAAGGTTATACCGCAAGTCTCTCGAAAAGCTAAGCCCTTCGCTCAGATCGTGCGCGCCGCCAGGGTTCACTCCCGCCCTTGAGTTTTGCTATCCTGAGTTTTGCCATCTTGAGGTCAGCCATGTGCAGAAATATCAAAACTCTCTTCAACTTCGCGCCGCCCGTCACTCCCGAGGAGGTCCGGGCGGCTTCGCTTCAGTTCGTCCGGAAAATCACCGGCTTTAATAAACCGTCCAAGGCCAACGAAGCAGCCTTCCTCGCCGCCATCGACGATGTAGCCGAAATCTCGCTTCGCCTCCTTTATTCGCTGGAAACCACCGCACCCCCGAAGAACCGCGAAGAAGAAGCGGCAAAGGCCAAAGCCCGCGCCGCAGAAAGGTTCGGCACATAACCGCCAAAACCATTCCGTGAATCGCACGCCGAGACGGCGGCCTCGGCTGTCCGTCTTTTCTTTCTAGGTCGTGTTCTGTTACAACCTCTTAGGCTGACGTAGTTGCGCACCGACTGCAATCGAATGCCAAACAAGAAATCAGGTTCACTGCTGATCAAAGGCGGCCGCGTCATCGACCCGGCCGCAAAGCTCGACGCGCCCATGGATGTACTCCTGCGCGAAGGTCGCGTTGCGGAAATCGCGGCTCCCAATAAGATCCGCAGCAGTGCCGACCAAACCTTTGACGCCCGCGGACTCATCGTCGCCCCCGGCTTCATCGATCTCCATGTCCACCTCCGCGAACCTGGGCAGAGCTACAAAGAAACCATCGCCACCGCGACCGCCGCTGCGGCGGCTGGCGGATTCACTTCCGTCTGCTGCATGCCCAATACTTCACCGGTTGTCGATTCGCCAGAGTGGGTAGCGTGGCTTCAGCAACCGGAGCGCGGAGCCCTGGTCAATGTGTTCCCTATCGCCGCCGCAACCCACGCCAGCAAAGGTGCAGTGCTGACGGACTTCGGAGCATTGCAGCGCGCCGGCGCAGTCGCGGTCAGCGATGACGGCCGCCCCATTCTCAACGACACCATCATGCGCGACACTTTGCGCGCCGCCTCCAGTCTGAATCTCCCGGTAATTCAGCACGCCGAAGATACGCGCTTGACGGAAAACTGCTCGATGAATGAAGGCCCTACTTCCTTTCGCCTAGGACTGCGCGGCATGACCACGCACGCCGAAGCGTCCATCGTGGAGCGCGACGTGCAACTCGCTCAGCAATTCACCGGAGCACGTATACACGTGGCCCACCTCTCCACCGCGGACGCGCTCAAGGCAGTTCGCCGCGGCAAGCGCAGCAAAGCTCGCGTAACCTGTGAAGTCACACCGCATCACTTTACTTTGACCGATGAAAATGTCGGCGACTACGACACCAACTGCAAAATGAATCCCCCACTGCGCTCCGCCGAAGATCGCGAGGCGATTCTTGCGGCCCTCGCCGACGGCACAGTCGACGCCATCGCGACCGATCATGCGCCCCATGCGCCGCACGAAAAGAGCGTCGAATTCGAACGAGCCAGTTTCGGAATCACCGGCCTCGAAACCGCGCTCGGCCTTGCCATCGCCCGCCTGCATCGCGAACACAAAATCCCTCTGACAAGAATCGTCGAACTTTTCACCGCAGGCCCCGCGCGCGTGGTTGACCTGCGCGGTCGCGCCACGCTGGCGCGTGGCGCTCACGCCGACGTAACCATTTTCGATCCTCAAAAACGCTGGACGTATGTGGCCGCGAAGTCGCGCTCCAAGTCTCACAACACTCCCTTCGATGGCTGGCAACTCACGGGCAGAGTTGTGGCAACCATTGTGAGCGGCCGCATTGTCTATCGAGCGGACTGAGTGTTCCACGTGGAACGTTCGGGCTGGCGCGAAGTGTTCCACGTGGAACATTGTATGTACAAATGCGTAATGGCATAAGCGGTTTGTTTTGAACGAGATGCGGAGATCGCCGACTGCTGCCGACCGGCCGGCAGCGGCGTGTTTTCTGGGTTTTTCGTAAAAGATATCTTGCAGTTCTGCCTAGGACCAGGTTTGTCGAGAGCCTTCCACTTCGTGCACAGGACGATGGTTATCTTGCTTAGTTGCGGTCTTGTTTCGCTTGGGCCCCGATGCTGTCTCGATGTGATCACTGGCAGGACAAACATGGCGGACGGGTCGCCGCGCTACACTATTGGCCATGAAGAACTTTGAGGCGCTGGACCAGCGAGAGATTTTGGCGCTGGCCATTTCACTGGAAGAAGAGGATGAGCGGATTTTTGCCGATTTCGCGGAGGGGTTGCGGCAGGACTTTCCCGCGTCGGCTGCGATTTTCGATGGCATGCGCGACGAGGAGTCGGGCCATCGGCGTCGCCTGATTGAGTTGTACCGGCAGAAATTTGGAGAGCACATACCGCTCATTCGGCGCCAGGATGTGAAGGGTTTTGTGCAGCGCACGCCGGTGTGGCTGACGCGTCCACTGGGATTGGATGTCGTCCGCAAGGAAGCCAGCGCGATCGAAGTTGAAACGCGGTTGTTTTACGAGAAAGCCGCGGGACGAACGCAGGATGCGAGCATTCGGCAATTGCTTGACGATCTGGCGCAGGAAGAGCGCGCGCACGAAGATCGGGCGCAGGAACTGAAGGAAGAAGAATTGCGCCCAGAGGCAAAGCAGGACGAAGAGCAGGCGCGACGCCGGCTGTTTGTTTTACAGATCGTGCAGCCTGGGCTGGTCGGCTTGATGGATGGTTCGGTTTCTACGCTGGCTCCAGTGTTTGCGGCGGCCTTCGCTACGCGCAGCAGTTGGGATGCGTTCCTGGTGGGAATGGCAGCGTCGGTAGGGGCAGGCATCAGCATGGGGTTTGCGGAGGCGCTCTCGGATGATGGAAGCCTTACGGGGCGCGGTCATCCCTGGGTGCGGGGAGTGATCTGCGGGGCTATGACTTCTCTGGGCGGAGTCGGGCATACGCTTCCGTTCTTGATTGCAAATTTTCATTTGGCTTTGGCGGTGGCGTTTGTCGCGGTCCTGGTCGAGTTGGGAGTGATCACCTGGATTCGGCATCGCTATATGGATACGCCTACGGTGGCGGCGGCGCTGCAAGTAGCGCTGGGCGGGGCGTTGGTTTTTGTGGCTGGCGTTTTGATTGGAAGTTCCTGATTGCGGGCTTAGGCATTCTTGGGTGCGGAACGCCGCTTACGGCCGGCAGGGACGTCGGCGCTGCTTTTGGCCAGTCATATGAACAACTCTCTTCATCGGGCTACTTTAGTGTTTGATGGGGATTGCTCGTTTTGCCGGGCTTGGGTTGAATATTGGCGGCAGTTTAGTGGCAGCGGGGTTGAGTATTTAGCTTCGCAAGAGATTGGTGATCGCTTTCCTGATTTTCCCCGAAAAGATTTTGTTTCTTCGGTGCAGCTTTTCCTGCCGGATGGAGAAGTGCGTAGCGGGGCGCATGCGGCGTTCAGCTTGTTCGCGCTCGCGCCGGGGAAGAACTGGATGCTTTGGATGTATCTCCACGTTCCCGGCTTCGCATGGATCACGGAATTCGCTTACCGCATCGTGGCGCGGCATCGGTCGTTTTGTTATTGGGTGACGCGAGCATGCTGGGGCATTCCGGTTCGCGCTGAGACTTTTCATTTGGCAAGCTGGATATTCTTGCGAATGCTGGGGGCGATTTACCTGATCGCGTTCTGGTCATTCGGCGTGCAGGCGGCAGGGTTGATCGGCTCGCGGGGAATTTCTCCCGTGGCGGATTTCCTGCGTTCGGTGCGTGAATACTATGGGGCGGGAATGGGGCAGGTCCCAACTCTCTTTTGGTGGAACGCCAGCGATGGCGCGATCAAAGCGGTTTGGATCGCAGGAATTTGTTTGTCAGTTGCGCTATTGCTGGGGGTGCGCTGGCGGATCGTGCGGATTGCTTTGTTTCTGTTGTATCTCTCGCTGGTGACGGCGGGGCAGGAGTTCATGGGGTATCAGTGGGACGCCCTTCTGCTGGAAGCTGGGTTTCTGGCGATCTTGCTGGGATCGGCTCCGATTGTGATTTGGCTTTATCGCTGGTTGTTGTTTCGGTTGGTATTTCTCTCGGGTGTGGTGAAGCTGGCAAGCGGTGATCCCGCTTGGCGGCATTTCACCGCGTTGCCGGTGCACTATGAAACCCAGCCTTTGCCGACTCCGCTGGCGTGGTATGCGTATCAACTGCCGGGATGGTTTCAGCGAGCGTCGGTAGGAAGTGTGTTTTTTGTGGAATTGGTGGTGCCATTTCTCATCTTCGCGCCGCGCAGGATTCGGATGTTCGCGGCGTGGGCGATGATTGTTTTGCAACTGCTGATTCTTTTGACGGGAAATTATGCGTTCTTTAATTTGCTGACGATTTCGTTTTGTCTGTTCTTGCTGGATGATTCGGTTTTAGAGCGGATGGTGGCGGCGAGGCTGCGTGCGTCAGCGGCTAAAGCCGCTCCCAATCAGGACGGCGGCCTCGTAGCGCGGGATCACGCAACAAGCCATAGCTCGACAGGTGGAATATCGCGCGAAGAGTCGGGTTACCGGCGACGCGTTTTTGCTCGAGCGGTTTGTCGGGCGTTTGCTGGGCTGGCTATGTTTGTGGGTTTTTTTCAGGTGCTGCGACCGTTGGGGGTGCGATGGCTTCCAGCAGAGTTTGTTATGCAGAGCGTGTCTTCATTCCAGATCATCAACAGCTATGGATTGTTTGCGGTCATGACTACGACACGCCCTGAAATCGTAATTGAAGGATCGAACGACGGCGCGACGTGGCTTCCTTATGAGTTCAAGTACAAAGCGGGAGACTTGTCGCGCCGACCGGCTTGGGTCGCGCCACATCAGCCGCGCCTCGATTGGCAGATGTGGTTTGCGGCTCTGGGTAGTTATCAGAGCGATCCCTGGATTATTCGATTCATGGCGCGACTGATGGAGGGTTCTCCGGATGTGTTGGGATTACTGCGCGGGAATCCGTTTCCCAATAAGCCGCCGCGTTATGTGCGGGCGATGCTTTATCAGTATCGCTTTGCCAGTGCGGCGGAGAAGAAGTCAGGGATTTGGTGGAGTTCGGAGTTGAAGGGAATTTATGTGCCGGCGGTGTCGCTGAAAGACTGAGCGCGGTCTCTCGAGGCTTGATGTTGCCGCTGTGGAAACCCAGGTCTGTTTATTGCGTGAAGAACTTGGCGTCCCATCCCAATGCGGCAAAGCTCGAAACAAAAAAGCACGGAATTAGGATGGGACATTCCCGGTTGCTCCGAAACTTACCAGATTCCGATGCGGTCTTCGGGCTTCAGAAATAACTTGTCGCTCGGGGTGATGTCGAAGGCCTTGTACCAGGCATCGACATTGCGAACCGTATCGCTGCGATATTCCCCCGGCGCGTGGGTGTCGGTTGCAATCTGCTTGCGCAGTGCGGCTTCGCTCTGGGCCTTGCGCCATCTCTGCGCAAAGGCCAGAAAAAAACGTTGTTCGCCAGTGGTCCCGTCGATCACTACATCGGGCTGGCCTTTCAGTGACAGAACGTAAGCGTCATGCGCCACTAGCAGTCCCGTGAGGTCGGCGATGCTTTCCGTCAGCACTTGCTTGCCGTTGACGCAGAGACCGGCAAACGGACAGTAACCGTCAAGTTGCGCTACCAGCTTCGCCGCAGCCGCATGGTAGGCGGCTTTGTCTTCCGCCGTCCACCAATCACCGAGACGGCCTTTAGCGTCGTAAATATTTCCCAGTTCGTCGAAGCTGTGGCCGATTTCGTGTGCCATGCCGGCTCCGGCAGATCCATAATTCGAGGCTGTGTCTCCCTGCGGGTCGAAATAGGGCGGCTGCAAAATCCCGGCGGTGAAGAACTCGGCATTGGGACTGAACATGATGACCGCGCCAGGGATTTGCGGATTGATGGGCCATTCGATGGGATCGACTGGTTGTTTTAACTTGGCGAGATTGCGGGCACGCAGGAAGGCTTCCGCACGGCGCATATTTCCGAGAGCGTCGCCGCGCACGATCTCGAGCGAGGAATAGTCGATCCATGCATCGGGGTAGCCAACGATTACTTCGAGCGCGGCTAGTTTGGCCAACGCTTTTTTCTTAGTCTCGGGCGACATCCACGAGAGATTCGACAGGCGAGCGCGATAGGCTGCGATCAAGTCGCCGACCATGGCTTGCGCTTTCGCCTTGGCTTCCGGCGAAAAATAACGCTGCGTGTAGAGTTGGCCAACCGCCTGCCCCAACGCCGCATTGGTGGCGGCTATGGCAGCTTTACTGCGATCAGAGGAAGGGTCGGCGGACACAGCCTTAGGCAAGACGCTGGCGTAGTGTTCGATGAGGTGAAAGCTGAGATAATCTTTCCACACGTCGGTACTTTCACTCGCCACCAGAGCGGACACGCCTGTCACTGCCGAAGGTTGCCAAACGATAAAATCGTCCTGCTGCGCCAGTCCGGCCGATTTGAAATACGCGTCCCAATCCATGCCTGGCGCTTTGACTACGAATTCGGCACGCTTCCACGGATTGTTCTGTTTGAACGTGTCAGCAGCGTCGGCATCGGGCGCGAAGGCTTGCGCGATTCGCGTCTCCAGCGACAAAATCTGCGCCGCTTTGCTCTCTGCATCTGCGATGCCCGCAAATTTCAGAACCGTTGTGATGTGTGTCTGGTACAGCGTGCGCGACTCCGCCATCTTGGGAGATGGGTCAAGGTAGTTATCGCGATCGGGCAACCCTAGGCCGCCCTGCCAGAGGTGCACGACGTTGTGATTCGGATCTTCAAAGCCCTGGTTGATCCAGAGGCCGAAAATGTGATCGGCGTTCGCGATGAGTCCATCGACTTCGCCATTCAGGGTTGTGCCGAGATAGGCTGACAGCGACGGCCTTATTTGTGATGGCTGAAATCGCAGTCATTTCTCTCGCCAGCGGCGTCAGCTTTTTAGCGTCGATGCTGTCTTCGTCCATGAAGCTGGCGTAGTAGTCGCCTACTTTCTGTTCATTGCTCCCCTTTACGGAATGGGCCGCAGCTGCGCCTTGTATGAGATCGCGCACCCGCTGGCCGGTTTTCTCATTGACCATGGCACGCGTGTCGTAGCTGGTCTGGCCGGCGGGGATTTTTATCGTCTTGAGCCAGGTCCCATTGGCGTAGCGGTAGAAGTCATCCCCCGGCTTGGCGGAGGGGTCGCTGCCATTCTCATTGGCATTTTGAGCAAGCGATGCGGCTGTCAGGAGAATGGCCGATGCGAAGATGCCGATCAGGGTCGTGGCTCGAAGACGAAAGACCCTTGCGACCAGCCGACTCGAAAGCCCACGATTCGCGAGGGCACACACATCAGCGATTGCTCCAGCATCCTTGGGTTGCATGTTATCTCCGTTTCAGGACGTGCGGATTGGTTAGCCGTTCGATCGTTCCGCGACTGTGAGGAATGCGCTTGCTCTTCAGCCAATCCCCAGTACAGTCGTCACCATAACGAAATTGATGCGCGCACGATGGACGGTTTCGGACATATATCCCTACGCGAGCTTAGCGGCTTGTCACGATGCACGCGCGGGGACGCGCGCGCCTACATTACGCAATGTTGCGCTTTTGACGAGTGCGGGCGCGAGGCTCGGTTGCGGTTTCTACTCGATTGCGCCCCGCTTTCTTGGCTCGATACAAGGCTTTGTCGGCCAGTTGGATTACTTGTTCGACCTCTTGCATTCTGGTGCCTGGCTCTGCCACTCCGATACTGACCGTCACCGAGAGGTCGCTTATGGACTCGGGAGCGACATGAGGAAGGCGACGTCTGCAGGCGATGGATTTCTTATCTTCCATTCTTCTTCCGGAACCGCGAGGAGCGCTGCGACGTTCGGGGGCGCCACGGACGCGAAATTTGGATCCTTCGATAAGAGCACGGAGCGACTCCAGATGTGGCACGACTTCTTTCATTGTCTTGCCAGGAAACAAGATGGAGAATTCCTCTCCGCCAACGCGGAAGGCCTGACCTCCTGCGGTGACTCGAGCCAATCCTGCAGCAACCATGCGTAACACTTGATCGCCGGTGTCGTGTCCGTAGGTGTCGTTGAACTTCTTGAAGTGATCGATGTCAACCACGGCAACACAGTAGGGAGCCTCAAGGCGGAGCAGCGTTTCGTTGTACGCGCGGCGGGCAGGAAGCGACGTCAGTTCGTCGTGATAGGCGAGCACATAAGTGTTTTCGATGATCGAAGTGATGAGGAGCAATCCCGCCGTCGCCCAGTAGGCAGTGGCCATGCGACCGACTCCGCTGCTGCTCTGCAATGCCAGAAGGGTTGCGGCCAGCGACCAGAACAGGCCGGCTTCAAGCGGTTTGTGACTGCGAACGTAGCGGGCGAGCAAAACCGCAAGAGTAACAACGAATACGAACAAGGCGAGCTGAGGAATTCGTGTCCAGTGGAATAACGAGCGATTTAGCAGAGCGGCGTGGAGCAATGCGGGGCTCGCGGTTGCTCCGGGGCGGCAGAGAATGGCGATGAACACGGATTCCAGAAAGAGGACTCCGACGTGAGGCATGATGGCGGGAACGCCGAGCCCACGTTCGCGCACGAACGAAATAGCGATGAAGTTAAGGGGCAGCAGGAAAGCGATGGCCTCAAAGGCGATGCGACCGGGGCCGATGGAAACGACGTGTCCGCCAGAGAAGAAGGATACGGCTCGCTCTGCGAGAAAAAGAACTATCAGGGTGAAGAGCACACGACTGGAATGGAATCGCAAGGCCAGGGCAACGCCGGCGGCGAAGGCCGCGTAGAAGTAGAAATCGATGGCGGCGGGAGCGATCGATATGAATCCTCCATTCAGAAGTACAACGGCCGCTAGCAGCACGCCTCCTGGCAGGAGCAGAGATTTCAGTGTTCCCTGAGTCATAGTTGCTATGGGCACGCGGGCGAGGGCGCCCACGTCACACAATTATCGTTGGCGGGGGAAGGGGCGGGTGAGTGGCGGACGGGGTTCGGGCGTTTCATTTTTCATTGCGGGCCCGTTTCAGGACAGTACGGCCTTTCGTGCGAGCGGATAGTCCTTGTGCTCGAACGATTCTTGCCTAGAATTGGCCTGTGCAGGTTAGAGAAACCTTATGCGCATTCTGATCGCTGAAGACGACTCCGCGCTGGCCAGCTTCGTGAAAAAGGGCTTGGACGCGGAACACTATGCGGTGGATGTATCGAATGATGGCGAGCAGGCGCGCGCTATGGCAGGCGAGTTTGACTATGACCTGGTGGTACTCGATCTCAGTCTGCCCCGGGTCGACGGGGTTGCGATTTTGCGCTATCTGCGTGCTCGCAAACCCAGCATTCCGATCATGGTGCTAACGGGGCGAACCCGGGTTGAGGATCGGGTGCAATGTCTTGATCTGGGTGCGGATGATTACCTGAGCAAGCCGTTTTCGTTTTCCGAACTCTCGGCGCGGATTCGGGCGTTGTTGCGGCGCAGCCATTTGCCGGCCGAGTCGGTCTTGGTGGTGGACGATTTGAAACTCGACCGGGTGGAACGGCGGGTGGAGCGGGCGGGACGGCGGATTGAGCTGACCGGGAAAGAATTTGCGCTGCTGGAATACTTGATGCGCAACGCCGGACGGCGGATTACTCGAGCCATGATCATCGAGCATGTATGGAATTTGTCCTTTGATACTTGCACCAACGTGGTGGACGTTTATGTGAACTACTTGCGCCGGAAAGTTGACGATAATTTCGGGACGCGGCTGATTCATACGGTGCGTGGAGTGGGCTACGAATTGAGCGATCATTCCCGGGCACAAGCCGGGTGAGCGCGGCTGGAACAACTCTGGGGAATGTCGAGCGCGCGGCAGGCGATCGCGAATGCTGGGAGCTATTTTCCGAGACTTTTCACGAACTGAGTCAGCCCCTGAGCACCATAACCTGCTTGTTGGAAGTCAGTCTTGCGGAGCGCCTGCCAAGACAATCGCGGCACAATCTGCAAATTGCGTTGCGGCAAGTGCAGTCGACGGTGCGACTGTTCGGCGCGCTCCGTGAATTGGCGAGGGTGCGGAATCCGGATGCAACCAGCACGCGAACCACATTGAGCTTGAACGTTTGTGTGCGCGATGTGGTCGAAGATCTGGCGCCGGTCGCAGAATCGGCGGGTGCGAAGTTCTCGATGGCTTCGCAGTCGGACTGCTTGGTGAGCGTCAGAGCCAGCGCGTTGCGGCAGGCAGTGTTTCAACTTCTCGCCTATGCGATCGACTCCTGTGGCGTCAATGCAAACATCAACGTTACTGTTGGTGAAACGTATCGAGAGGCGATCGTCGAGATAACCGTTTCCAGAGGTGAGTCTGAGTCGAAGGCTCCGCATCCGGGCACCCCGGAAATGGCGGAATGGAAGCGGCATAAGTTGGAACAGCGCCTTGGCTTGGCGATTGCAGCGCGCATCTTCGAAAACGAAGGTGGCAGCTTGCGTAGCGAGGACGATGGCAGTCGCTTGACGCTGGCGATGCGCCTGCCACTGGCGCGAACAGCGGAGTAAGGCCTGTGGCGAATCCGAATTGTTCCGCGGGGCCGCGAAGCTACAAGTTCTGCCGGGCAACTTTTTCCCGTTTTCTTCCCTCCCCCTAAACTGGGAAGGATTTGCCAGAAGTAGAAATTTCTAATCCTCTTCTAATCGCCTTTTAATCTCCCCAGCATGAAATCAGCCCATGACCAACGCCACTCTACTACCTTCCGTCGCGGGCGGTGTGCTGGTAGTAAGTCCCAGCAATTCGCTTCGCGAACAAATTCGCCGCAGCTTGCATGACCGGGTCGATGCTGAACATCAAGGGCTGATTCACGAAGTGCAAGGCGGCGCGGACGCCCTGGTGAAACTGGAAAGCGGGCAGTGGAGGATATTGTTTCTCGATCGCCATTTGCGCGACCTCGACGTGGAAGAACTGATGCAGATTATCAGCCTGCGTTTTCCCGGGATTGAAGTCGTGCTGCTCGATTCCGGCAGCGACTCACCAATCCCAGCTTCGGTGGCAAGCGCGGAGTCATGGCTTCGGCCTGAAAAGCGGGTGAAGCCGGGCGCGGGGGAAGAAGCGAAGCCTTACCTTGTACCTGAATCCGGTTTGAGCGCTGCGGCCGGAGCTCCGGCAGCACATTTGCCGGGGATGATCGGGCAAGCGGTAGTCATGATGCGCTTGTACCGGCTCACGCATCTGGTGGCGCCGCGTTCGACGACGGTGCTGATTACGGGAGGGACGGGTACAGGGAAGGAACTGGTGGCCCGGGCGATCCACCAGTTGAGCCCGCGTGCCGCGAAACCCTGGGCGGTGGTGAACTGTGCGGCCATTCCCGAGGCGCTGCTGGAATCGGAACTATTTGGCCACGTGCGTGGGGCATTCACCGGAGCCGTACAAGGTTATGCCGGCCGCATTCATCTGGCGCAGGGCGGGACCCTGTTTCTCGACGAAGTGGGCGAGTTGCCGCTCAGCCTGCAGGCCAAGTTATTGCGCTTTCTCGATCAGAAAGAAGTGCAGCGGCTGGGCAGTTCGGAAACGCTGAAAGTGGATGTGCGGGTGGTGGCGGCGACCAACGCGAACTTGGCTGACGGCGTCGCGCGGGGAAGTTTTCGCGACGACCTTTACTACCGGCTTTCCGCATTTCCCCTGGAACTGCCCGCGCTCGCCGAGCGCAAGGGCGACATCCTGCGGCTGGCGCAATATTTCTTGCAGACGATCGCGCTGGCCTCGCGCCAAGGCGCGGCGTTGCTGGACCCGGAAGCGGCGCACCTGCTGGAGACGCATGACTGGCCGGGAAACGTGCGCGAGTTGCAACAGGTGATGGAGCGGGCCTCGATTCTGGCGGATGGCGAAATGCGGATTCGCTGCGAGCACTTGTATTTCTCGACCGCACACTCCAAGTCTCCGAGAACGGGGACCCATGTCTAGCGCTTCCATCCCTACGATGCAGGTGATGGCCGGGCCCGAGATCTTTCCGCTCGACGAAACCTCGCTCGCCCAGGCCTTCGCGTCGTTTTCAGCCGCGGCCGCCTCGCTGGAAAACTCCTACGTCAATTTGCGATGCGAAGTGGTACGGCTGCGTCACGAACTGGAAGACACTAACCGTGACTTGGAACGAACTCTTGAAGCAAATCGCCGCCTGGAACAGGAACGCGATGCTCTCAGCCGCAGACAGGCGCTGGCGGAAATGTCTACCCTGCTGGCCCACGAGATGCGCAACCCGCTGGGCAGCATGGAGCTGTTCGCGGGGCTGTTGGCTGAATCCGATCTCGAGGAAGAAGAGCGCCACTGGGTGGAGCATCTGCAGGCGGGGTTGCGCACCCTCGCTGCCACAGTCAATAACGTCCTGCACTATCACAGTCAGCCCGCGCCCGCGCTCGCATCGACGGACTTGGGACAGTTGCTGCACTCGACGTGTGAGTTCCTGCGGCCCCTGGCGCGGCAGGCGGGAGTGTGCCTGGAGTTGCGGCAGGAATTGGACGTCGTTTTGCCTGTGGACCGGCACCGCCTGGAACAAGTGCTACTGAACCTGGCGCTGAATGCGTTTCGTTTCATGCCCGACGGCGGGGTGCTGAAGATTTGCGGGCAAGTCGAATCGCAGGCTGGAGAATCCCATCCCGTCATTGAGATCACGGATACAGGGCGAGGAATTTGCGTAGAAGATCAAGCCATTGTTTTTCGTCCCGGATTCACTACCTGCGGAAGTCCGGGTCTGGGGCTGACGATATGCAAAACTATTATGGGGCAACACGGGGGAAGCATTGCACTACAAAGCAGACCGGGGCGCGGAACCACCTTTAGGCTTCAGTTCCCTGCATGTGAAACCGCAAGGGTGGCGAAGAGTGAGGCAAACCTTGGTGCCTAAAGCAAAACGACAACGCACCGGAATAGCGAGGGAGAAATGGGTTCGGTAGAAATGAATCCGATGGTGGCAAGTTGTAGAGTTGGCGCTCCACCGGCTTTGCCAGCGGCGGGAAGCAATTTGGAATCCGCGCAGAAGGTGCTGGTGGTGGACGACGATGCGGGGATGCGGACGGCGCTCGAAATCAGTTTTCTGCGTCGCGGCTGGCGCGTGGACACCGCCGCCGGCACCGGCGAAGCTCTGGTCAAGTTCCGTCGCGGCCAGCATGCGCTGATCGTGACCGACATTCGCATGCCTGACGGCGACGGCTTCAAGGTGATGCGCGAAGCGCGTGCCCTGGCGCCGCGCACTGCGGTAATTCTTTTGACCGCCTTTGCCAGCGTGCCCGACGCGGTCACTGCCATGAAGGGCGGAGCCTGCGACTATCTGGTCAAGCCGGTGGCGTTCGATCAACTGGAGCGCGCCGCGGCGCAGGTTCTCGCGCAGGCCGAAAAGGCGAATGCGACAGCGAGCCCGTTGATGGGAACATCGCCCGCATGGTTACGTGCGGTGGAGCGTGCCCGGCAGGTGGCGGGCACCGACGCCGACATTCTGATTCAAGCGGAGAGCGGTACAGGGAAGGAACTGCTGGCGCGCATGATTCATGGGCGCAGTCCCGCGCCGTGATGGTCCATTTGTGGCGGTGAATTGCGCCGCCTTTCCCGAGACTCTGCTGGAGAGCGAATTGTTCGGCCATGCCCGGGGAGCTTTTACCGGAGCGGTCGCGGCCCGGGCGGGCAAATTCGAACTGGCGAACGGCGGCACGCTGTTGCTCGACGAAGTCGGCGAAATGCCGCTGCCCATGCAGCCTAAACTGCTGCGCGTGTCTGCAGGAGCGGGAGGTCGATCGCTTGGGGGATACGCGTGCGATCCACGTCGATATTCGGGTCATCGCAACTACCAACCGGCCGCTTGAAGCCATGATCAAAGCCGGAAGTTTCCGTGCCGATCTTTATTATCGCCTCAACGTGATTCCGCTAAGCCTCCCTGCGCTGCGCGAGCGCCCCGAGGATGTCGTCGAACTGGCGGAGCACTTCACCTTGTTGTATGCCAGAACTGGGCAAGCGCCCAGCATGACAGCAGAGTTTCTTGCGCGCTTGCGGCACCACTCCTGGCCGGGCAACGTGCGGGAGTTAGCCAACCTGATGCGGCGGGCGGTGGCGTTGTCGGCAGGTGAGATCGGTGTGGGGGTGTTGGAACCGTCCGAACTCTCTGCCTCGGAACCTGCACTCTTGTCGCAAACAATTATTTCCGCGGACGCCGAACTGCGTCCCGGATTGTCGATCGAGTACGTGGAAAAACGCCTGCTGGAGATGACCCTGGACGCAACTGGGGGCAACCGTTCACGCGCCGCCGAAATGCTGGGCGTTAGCCTGCGCACCGTACGCAACAAAATTCGCGAATACGGTCTGCCGACGAGGAGGAGCTATGCCCATATTTAACGATCCCACGATCTCCACTCTGGCTCGTTTCCTGGATGTGAATATTTTTCGCAGCGAACTGGTGATGTCGAACATGGCCAACATCGACACTCCCGGCTATCGCACGCGGGACATCAACTTCAGCCAGGAAATGGAGCGCGCGGGCGGAGACAGCAACGAAGGCGGCGATGGTGCTTTGTCCTACGCGTCGTTCTCGCCCCTATCCCGGCCCGGTGCAGGGCCTGATCGAGCGGCCCGACGGAAACAATGTGAGCATGGAGCGCGAGAGCCTTCTCCTGGCGGATACCCAGATGCGGTTTAACGCCGGGGTACAGTTGCTGCGCGACAAATTCAAAATGCTAAACAGCGCGATTCACGAAGGGAGCGGATCATGAATCTATTCGGAATGCTGGCGGTCAGCGGATCGGCGCTCACTGCGGAACGGCAGCGGGCGGAGGTGGTCACCAGCAACATGGCGAACATGGAGACCACACGCACCGCGGAGGGCGGACCGTATCACCGCCAGTTGGTGGTGTTTCGCGCCCGGCGGATGCCGCAGTTTCCAGCGTTGCTGGCGGGCTTGGGGAACACGGCAGCTCGCGGCGTGCGGGTTGACCAGGTGATCGCCGACGCCAAACCGGCAATTGAGCGCTACCAGCCGGGCCATCCCGATGCCGATGCCAAGGGGTACGTCGCGTATCCCGCAGTGGATCCAGTGGAGGAAACGGCCGACTTATTGAGCGCGGTGCGCTCTTATGAGCTGAATGCCTCGGCGGTGCAGTCGACCAAGACCATGATTCAGGAATCGTTGGACCTGTTGCGCTGAGTCCGCGAAACCCAGTCGAGATATCTGAAAACCAACCTCGACAAGCGAGAGATTAGATGACAAACCCGATATCCAGTCTGCGAATTCTTCCCAGTGAAAATGTCGCTGGCGGCAACAGTGTTGCACCGCGGGAATGGGGTTTTACCGAGACCCTCCGCGGCGCCATGGACCAGGTGCAGCAGTTGCAGGGCGTGGCCGACAACAAAGTTGCCGGCCTGATCGACGGCAGTGGCATGGACGTGCACAGCGCCATGATCGCAGTGGAACAGGCCGATCTGTCCTTTGAGCTCATGATGCAGGTGCGCAACAAGATTGTGGCTGCCTACCAGGAAATTTCGCGCATGCAGTTCTGAGCGGCGCAATCGCAAGGCGGCTAGGAGAGCGGATTGGAAGCACCCAAGTCAGTGGGCCAGGCGCTGAATCAGGGCGGCGAGTTATGGCGCGGACTTACGCTCGGACAGCGCTCGTTGCTGATGGCCGGGGCGGCGCTGGTCGCAGTGACCTTGTGGGTGTTCGTAGCGCTAGTTGGAAAGCCCAAGTATGTGACGCTTTATTCCGGAATGAAGCCGGGGGAGGCGCAGGCCATGGGCAGCCGCCTGGCGGCCAAGAATATTCCCTATGAACTCTCGAGCGACGGCGCCAGCCTGCTGGTCCCGGCAGACCAGCTCGATGCCAGCCGCCTGGAAACTGCGTCGCAGGGGTTACCGCGCAATGCGCGCCTGGGCTTCGAGCTGTTCGATACGCCCAACTGGGCAGGATCGGATTTCACCGAGAAGGTGAATTATCAGCGCGCCCTCGAAGGCGAACTGGAACGCACCCTGCAGACACTCAGCGAAGTGGAAGCGGTGCGGGTGCATCTGGTGTTGCCCCGCGAGTCGCTGTTCAGCGAGCAGGAGCGCGAAGCCAAAGCGGCGGTAATTTTGAAGACTCATGGAGGCGCGCTCTCGGAACGCGCGCAGCTGGCCATCCCCCAGCTGGTGGCCAGTGCGGTCGACGGGCTGCGTCCGGAGAATGTCACAGTGGTGGATGCGGACAGCAATTCGCCGCTATTGCACGCCCGCGGTTCGGGGGCGGCTCAGGGGGGGTACGATTTGGATGAGGAACTGGCCAAGACCCTGGTGCGCACCCTCGATCCCGTGGTCGGCGCGGAGCACGTCCGGGCCAGCGTGCACGTGGAATATGACCTCAGCAGCAGCGAGAACACCGAAGAAGTGTACGATCCCAAAACCACAGCGACCCTCACCCAGCAGAAGTCGGAGGAAAACGCCGGAGGCGCTGCACCTGCGGGAATTCCGGGAGTAGCCAGCAATGTTCCTGGAGCCGCGGCCACCACGGCGGTACCCTTGACCGCCGAGACTCAGTCTTCACGGACGGAGAGTGAAACCTTTGGTGTCAGCAAGAGCGTGCGTCACACCGTGCAGCCGGCGGGACGCGTGAAACGCATAGCTGCGGCCGTGCTCGTCGACGATGCCATCGAGACCACGGAAAAGAATGGCACCACCACCGCTACCCGGCGCAAACGCACGGCTGACGAGATGAAGGAAATCGAAAAGCTGGCGGGCGCGGCCATCGGTTTCGATCAACAGCGCGGCGATGTGCTCGCAGTGCAGAACTTGTCATTCCAAGCACTGCCGGTAGAGAAGCCGATTCCTCCGAGCAAGCTGGAAAATACCCGCAAGCTGATGGTGCAGTGGTCAGGGTTGTTACGCTACGTGGGCTTGCTGGCGCTGTTTCTGATTGTTTACTTTTTGATGCTGCGCCCGGTGAAAAATCAGATTTTGACCACATTCCGCGAGTTGCCGGCCAAGTGGACACGGCCAGGCGAAGGCGCTGGCCGGGGATGGGATTTCGGCAGAGATTGAACTGCCGGAAGGGGCTGAGCAAGGCCGTCGCGCTAACGCCCTGAAAAAACAATTGGGTGAAAAAGTGAAAGCCGAACCCGCCACGGCGAGCCGCCTGGTGCAGACCTGGATGCGCGAGGGCGGAAAACAATGAAAGCCGCCGAAAACGCGGTTGGAGGGTTACAGAAGGCTGCGGTTCTGTTGGTACTCCTGGGAGAGGACGTCGCCAGCCAGATCTATCGCAATCTTCCCGAGCAGGACCTCGAACAGCTGACGCAGACCATCGCCGACCTGGGGTTCATCAACCCTGCCACAGCGTTGACGGTGCTCGAGGAATACCATCGCATGGTCCTTACCCAAGACTATCTGGCGCAGGGGGGCAAGGACTATGCGCAAAAACTGTTGGTTAAGAGTTTTGGCGAGGACGGGGCAAAAGAACTGCTACGCCAAGTCTCGCACGCGGTCGAAAGAAGCGCCAGCAATCTGGACTCTTTGCAGAAGGCGGATCCGCAACAACTGGCAAAGTTCCTGGAAAGTGAGCATCCGCAAACCATCGCGCTGATTCTCGCGCACCTCGACGCCAAGCCGGCGTCGGAGTTGCTGATGCGTTTTGCCGAACCATTGCGCGCCGAGTCCCTGAAGCGCCTGGCCCAGTTGCGGCAGTTTTCCCCGGAAATCGCGGAGAAAGTTTCTCTTTCGCTGAACAAGCGGCTGGAGGCTCTGGGCGAGCAGCATCGGCGGGCGTACGCAGGTTTTCAGGGGGTGGCCGACTTATTGAACCGCATGGACCCAGCCCAGGCCAAGGTAATTCTCGAGACCATTGAGAAAGACGATCCCAAGGTCGCGCTCGGCATTCGCAACCTGATGTTCACTTTTCAAGACTTGCTGGGAGTTCCAGAAGCTGGAATCCGCGAATTGCTTGGGCAATTGGACAAGAAGACGCTGGCGCTGGCCCTACGCGGCGCGAACGAAGAACTGGCCAGCTTTGTTTTCAAGTCAATGTCGTCGCGGGCTGTAGAAATGCTCAAGGAAGATATGGAAGTGCTGGGGCCGGTACGGTCGCGCGATGTCACCAAGGCTCAGCAGGAAGTGGTGGCGGCGGCTCGCAAGTTGGAGGCCGAGGGCAAGATCAGCCTGGGAGGCGATGAAGATGAGTACGTCGTGTAGTCCTGCGCCAGAGGTCCGACCAAAAGTAGAAATCCAGAGCTTTCTCTATGCAGAGGTTGAAACCCGGAATGATGCCGTTGGGACGCAAGCTTACAGTGCCGCAGGAAAAGACGAGTGCTCCAGCGATGCCATGCTGGCGCAACGCGAAGCGGCCGCGCGGGAGGCTGGCCGACGGGAAGGCGAGTCGTCCGAACGTGCGCTCAGCGAGGCTCGCCTGGCACAAATGCGCGAGAGCCTGGCCGCAGCGCTGCTCGAGTTTGCCCGCGAGCGGGCGCGGTACTTTCAGCAGGTGGAGGGCGAAGTGGTGCAATTGGGGCTCGGTATCGCGCGCAAGATCTTACACCGCGAAGCGCAGATCGACCCACTTCTGCTGGCGGGCATGGTGCGAGTCGCGCTGGAAAAGATGGAGATCGCAACCCAAGTCACCGTGCGAGTTCATGCCGAACAGGTTTCGGAATGCCGCAGTTATTTCGCCCAGCACATGGAAGCGCGAAACGTCCCCGAGGTAGTGGAAGACCCTGGCGTGGCTCTCGATCAGTGCGTATTGCAGACGGCGCTGGGCACGACCGAACTGGGAGTGGGGCCGCAGCTCAAAGAAATCGAGCAAGGCTTGCTCGATCTCCTGGCCAAACGTCCTGCGAATCCATGAATGGCAAATCCATGACCAGCGAATCTGCTGCCGCGCCGGCATTGTTAGCGCCTTATTTCAAATACCTGGCATCCCGTGCCAGCCTGCGCTGGCAGGGCCGGGTGACGCAATTGATTGGTGCGTTGGTCGAATCGCAAGGGCCGTTCTGCTCGGTCGGCGAGTTGTGCGAGATCGAAGATGCAACGGGCACGGTCATGCCGGGAGAGATTGTCGGTTTCCGCGGCACGACTGTGCTCTCCATGCCATTTGGTCGACCGGGTGGAATCCGTTACGGCGACCGAGTTGCGACTTGGGGCGCCCGGCCAACCCTCCCGGTAGGGAACGGGTTGCTAGGGCGGGTAATCGACGGCATGGGCGAGCCGATCGATTCGCTTGGCCCCTGGGCAGCAGACGATTATCAATTGCTGGATGCGCCGGCACCGCTTCCACTGGAGCGCGATCTCATCCGCGAACCCATTGGTTGCGGCATTCGTGCCGTAGATGGATTTCTGACTTGCGGCCGTGGCCAGCGAGTTGGCATCTTTGGCGGAAGCGGCGTGGGCAAGAGCACGCTGATTGGAATGATGGCCCGCTTCACCGCCGCCGATCTTACCGTACTGGCTCTGGTCGGAGAACGCGGACGCGAGGTGCGGCACTTTCTCGAAGAAGCTTTGGGAGAAGAAGGCAGGAAGCGTTCCGTGGTCGTAGTGTCAACTTCCGACCAGTCTCCGCTGCTGCGCATCCGCGCGGCGCTGGCGGCGACCGCGGTCTCGGAATATTTTTGCGCGCGCGGAAAAAACGTATTGCTGGTAGTCGATTCGCTCACCCGTCTGGCCATGGCGCAACGGGAAATTAGTTTGGCGGCGGGCGAGCCTCCCACTGCGAAGGGCTACACTCCATCCGTATTCACCTTACTGGCGCGGTTAATTGAACGGGCGGGAAAGTTTAGCGGCGGCAGTATAACCGCGTTCTATACCGTATTGATGGAAGGAGACGATCAGCAAGATCCGCTGGTCGACGGCGCGCGCGCGCTGTTGGACGGACACATCATGCTGGATCGTCGCCTAGCGGCGCAAAACCATTATCCGCCCATCGCCATTCTGGACAGCATTAGCCGCCTCATGCCGCTGGTGTGCTCGCCGCAGCACATGGAAAAGGCGCAGCAATTGCGACGCCTGCTGGCGGCGTATAGCGCATCGGAAGATTTGGTCCGCATCGGCGCCTATCAGAAAGGAAGTGACCCGGTTCTTGATCAGGCCTTGCAGACTCTGCCCGAACTGAATCGCTTTCTGCAGCAAACCCCCACCGAAGCCGTCACCCTGGCTGACGCAGTGACCCGAATGTTGGCAATCGTCTAAACCATGGCATTCCGATTCAGCCTTGAGGTCCCGTTACGCGTTCGGCAGAGCGTGCAGCAACAGAAAGAATTGTTGTTGCAACTGGCGAACCAGCGGGTCATCAGCCTGCAACAACAGGTGGCAGATCTGGACGAGCAGAGAGAGCGTATCTTGACTCGTCAACGGACTTATCTTGAATCGGGACTGAGCGCAGCAGAACTTCACTTTGATGACCTTTGCGGTTCCGCTTTGCTCAAACGGGGCGACGAGTTGGAAAAACAATTGGCTGACGCGGAACTGCTTCGACGCACGCGCAGCGAAGAGTTTCAGCAGGCGCGGCGGAAACGGGAAGCCATGGAGACCCTACGCCGCCAGAAGTTCGAAGTCTACCGTCAAGAGGAAGCCCGTCAAGATCAGCGTCGCGTCGACGACTTGTTCCTGTTGCGCCGCGCCTATCTGCGGCGCAGCTAGTCTTTGCCGAACATATGGGCAAGTCTTGCCTGTAAACCTCAGCATCCAGCCCACCTGTCTCGGCGTTGCTCCATCGGCAGAAGGCATGCTCAGCTTTAACCTCAACCACTTGTAGATGTCCACAAACCCTCTGACCGAAATCCGCGGTGATGGCATTCCGCATGCATCGACACGATTGCTGACAACTCAGCGCAAGACTTTATCTTGTGGTCACTGCTCTTATCCAACTCGATGCCGCATGCTCAGGAGTCCCTGGCAGAACCGACTCTTCGTTGGACTCCGCAAAGTCTGCCCAAACCGATTTCGCCAACGCCTTGCAGGTCGCCAACAGTCAAACCTCACCAGGACCCGCGACTTTGCTCTCGGAGCACGGAAAAGTTCCGGCGCAGCAAAAGCGCGTAGAGAAAAAACCTGAACCCGAGTCGAAACCGGCCTCAACTTCAAGCCCAGTGTTGTCAACTGCAGTACCGGTGGCGGAGGTCAAGCCCGCGAGTTTGGCAGTCTCGTTCGGCGTACCAACCACGACGACGCAATTTTCCGACATTACGAAGTCGCTTGCAGCGGGAAACTCGGCTGCAGCGAACAGCCCCCTTTTCATTACACAAGACAGCCAATCTGGCGGATCAGCAAACCAGGTTCAACAGACAGCCACAATTCCCAGCGCAGCCAGTGATGGGCAGTTGGAATCCAGCAAGGCGGCTCTGAACGCCGAGCTTTCGTTACTGTCGAATCGCACCATGAGGGCGCAGGACGCTCTTCCGCAAGCGAGCGGCCGGATGTCTGTACCCGGCGCCGGGACTCCAACGCAGTCGGCGGCGCGCGAAACAAACCCGGTTTCCGACGTGACCATCCCAGACGGCGTCAAGCAAATATCTCCGTCGCCTGCATCTTTGCAACCTGCGGACTCGACAGTACCGGTGCAAGATCCCGAGCTCGCAGTCGCAGATTTTGCCCGAATGATTGGCAGCGATTCCCAACTCGGGCTGGCGCTTCCCGGTCCGACTGCGAAGCAAATACCTTTCGTCACGACTGGGGGCGAGCCATCACCTTCCGTCAATTCGTCTATACAAGCAGGGCTGGCAAATGCATCGCAAGCATTAAAGGCGGGAACGCAGAACATTGGATCGCCGCTTCCGTCATCGTCAGTTTTCACATCGGATTCGACTACGTTGAATCCGCGCAACATTTCGAAAGCCGCCTCTCTTCGTCCAGCACTACCGGTGCAGGGCGTCGAGCCGATCCCCATCGCTGATCTCCGCACTAAACAACCTTCTGCATCACAAGCCATTGGACCACAAACTCCCGCAAATCAGGAACACGCGCCGGTCAAGCCGTCCGAGTCTATATCGAGCACCGTCAGTTTCAGTGCGCCATCCGCGTCTACGGTCGTCGCCCATATTCAGGCGGCCGTCGGTGAACAGGCTAGCGCTGCCGCGAGCCCTTTGAACCTGTTGACCCCGGTCGCGTCGACGGCGAGTTCAGATTCGGCAAACCGGAGCCTGCCCGAGGCGTCAACCGCTCCAACGCCGCCACCGCAAGACTCTCCCAAAACAGCTACGGCTGGCCCGATCGAGATGGCCCGTCTGCTGGCGGGAGCGGCACAGTCAGAAATGCATATTGGATTGCATACCCAGGCGTTTGGCAGTGTCGAGGTGCACACTACGGTCCGTGACAGCCAGGTGGGTTTGACGGTAGGGAGCGAGCGCGGGGACCTGCGCAGTCTGCTGGCGACGGAAATCTCCGGATTGCAGACGACGTTCCGCCAACAAGAATTGCATTTCGATCAAATCCGTTATCTCCCCAGCAGCACAGGAAGCGGAACAGGATTTTCCGGCGGTAGGAATTCGCAACCGCACTCGCAGAACCGGGGGCATTCTCCACCCACCGCAATTTTCTCCTTCGACACCTCGCAGGAAATTTCTCCTGCGCTTGATCTCGGATCGAGAGTGCGGGCGAGACTGAGCGTGCACGCATGAACTACCGCAAACAAAAGCAACACTAGGAGGACGAAGATGAACGTGAATGGCTTGGCAACACTTAATTCCGCAGCCACGGCGACGACAGGAAGCACCAAAAGCACCCCGGCCCCTAACCCTGCGGCGGACACACAAAAAATGTTCCTACAACTGCTGGTGGCACAACTACAAAATCAGAGCCCGCTCGATCCGGTTGATCCTACGCAGTTTACTTCTCAGCTGGTGCAGTTCAACATGCTCGATCAGCTGAGCCAGATTAACCAGACCCTGCAGAACACCTTCGGGTCAACACCGCCAGCAACCACAATGCCGAGCGGGGCTACGCACCAGACAGTACAAGGAGCCCAGTAATGCCCAATTTTTCGATTCCACTTTCAGGTCTGACCGCCGATGCTACAGCGTTGTCAGCGATAGCCAACAATCTAGCGAACCAGAACACTACCGGCTACAAAGACACGCGTGTGCTTTTCAGCGATCTGTTTTATCAAAACCTGGGCACAACGGGTTCCGGCGATCCCATCCAACTGGGCGCCGGAACCCAAGTGGGTTCCATGCCCGGAACATTCACCCAAGGTAGCGTCACGGCTACGGGTGTGCCGACCGACGTCGCTATTCAGGGAGGCGGTTTTTTTGTGGTACAGAACGCAGGAATCACCAGCTATACCCGGGCCGGCGACTTCTCCGTGGACAAGAACAATTTTCTGGTCACTTCCGACGGTCAACAAGTCTTAGGTTATCCCGCAGTGAACGGGGTGGTGAATCCCGGCGGCGGAGTGACGCCATTGCAGCTGGGAGCAGGGACCATCAGCCCGCCGACAACAACCAGTTCGGTCGGCATCACGACGAATCTTAACGCCGGAGCCGCGGTCGGTGATACCTACTCGACACCTGTCACCATTTATGACTCGCTGGGAGCAACCCATATTTTGACATTCACATTCACCAACACCGGACCCAACGCCTGGAAATACTCGCTGGCCGTTCCCCCCGGAGACACGAGCCTGCCAGGAGGGGTCGTAACTACCGGAGCCATGACCTTCGATGGAAGCGGAAACCTGCTTACTCCCGCCGCCAATCTTACTGGGCTTTCGATTCCGGGACTCACCGACGGGGCAAAGAATATGACGTTCGCGTGGGACCTGTACAACGGGAAGACCCCGATCATGACGCAGGTGGCAGCGCCGAGCAGCACCTCTTCGACGCAGCAGGATGGGAGTAGCAGCGGAACCCTCTCCGATTTCAGCATCGGAGCCGATGGCACGGTGACCGGATCGTTCACCAATGGCAGAACGGCCGCCCTGGGGCAATTGGCTCTGGCCAGCTTTGCCGACGAACAAGGATTGCAACGTGTCGGCGCCACCGACTATTCGCAGACTCTGGCATCGGGCCAGGCGGTCGTGGGAGCCCCAGGCACCGGCGGACGGGGAACCCTGGCGGGAGGCTCTCTGGAGTTGTCGAACGTCGACATCGCCACCGAGTTTGCCAATCTGATCGTGGCGCAGCGTGCGTTTGAAGCCAACGCGAAAGCTGTAACCACCTTCGACCAAATCACGCAAGACACCATCAATCTGAAGCCACAGTAAAAGTAGCCGGGCTCCGCCCTGGTAACAACAGGGCGGAGCACAATTTTTCTTCCCGGAGGCGCCATCGTCTATGTGTGAATACGCAGGCTCGGAAAACTGCGGGAGCAAGGGCCCCACCTCAACCTAGATGGATCGCGTCTTAGCTTGCTTTGCCTAATGCTTTCGCCAGGATGGCCATGCGTACCGGCACGCCGTTGTGTACTTCTTCTACGATGGCCGATTGTGGGCAGTCTGCCACTTCCGAGGTGAGTTCCAGGCCGCGAATGATCGGGCCGGGGTGCATCAGCAGCGCATCGCGTTTGGCCAGCTTCAGGCGGCTCGCGGTCATCTGGTACTTGGAAATGTAATCCTGCAAGCGGATTTTCATTCCCGCCAGGCGTTCTTTCTGCACCCGCAAAACCATGACTGCGTCGGCGTCGCGAATCGCGTCTTCCATGGTGCGGGTGATGTGAACCCCAGGCGCGAGTGTGGTCGCGACTTCGGGAAGGAACTCAGGCGGTCCGCAGAGCGTGATGCGAGCGCCGAACTTGCTCAGCAGATAAATGGTGGAGCGCGCCACGCGGCTGTGGTAAATGTCTCCGACAATCGCCACTTGCAGCCCCTTCAAGGTTTTCTTACGGCGCAGGAGCGTAAAAGCGTCGAGCAGAGCCTGCGTTGGATGCTCGTGCATGCCGTCCCCGGCATTGATTACAGGGATGTCCAAGTGCGCCGCCATCAGCAAGGGAGCCCCGGCGTGCGGGTGGCGGATCACAATCAAATCCGCGCCCACGGCGCGCAGCGTGTAGCCGGTATCGAGCAGCGACTCGCCTTTTTCAATGCTGGATCCACTGGAGAGCACAAGTGTCGTCATGGCACCCAGCGACTTAGCCGCAATTTCGAACGACGTGCGAGTGCGCGTAGACGGCTCGTAAAAAAGAAGCACTACCCGCTTACCTCGCAGCACAGGACGTGGCTTCAGGGGATTCATCCTCCGCGCCAGTGCGAGCAGAGCGAGAATTTCCTTGGCGTCGAGGTGTTCTATACCGAGCAGCGAACCGCGCGTCGCTTTGTTCATCGTGATAAAGGCCCGAAGGGCGGAGGAAAACTCCACCAGCGCTGAGCCGCGTATTCTAATTCAAATCATCTGAGCGGCCCGGAAGAGCCGCTCTTCTACCGTGCTCTAGCTTACACGCTCCGCCGACGGTTGCGCTCTGGTTCGCTCAAGCTGCGCCTAACTGCGCGAAGATGATAACGTGCCCCGCTGGATCTTTTATACCGATCTCTTTAGAGCCATAAAACGTGGTGCGGACGGGCATGACAACGTCGATGCCCTTTAAGGCGCCGATGATCGCATCCAGGTTTTCGACTTCGACATAGAGGAAAGACGGGCCTTTGCGGACGTCTCGCGACACGCTGGAAACATCTTTCTCGGCGCTGGCGTAGCTCTGGTACATCAGTTCGACCCCGCCTTTTTGCAACATGGCGAAGCCCAATTTGTCTCCCTCGGGAACGTCTACGGTTTTCTCGAAACCCATACGTTCTGTCCAGAACTTCAAGCAGGGTTCAATCTCTTCCGCGAACAGTATGGCTGTGATCTTCTTTACGGACATAGGTTTCTCCTTTTCCTCCGCTTTAAGCTGCTTTCTACTGGTACCCCACCAACAATGAAGGAACCAACAGCGTGAACGTAACGGCTCGCGTGACCAATATTCTTCTTGTCAGCTTTACTAGTCTCGTTTAGACTAGATGAATCTACAGCTCGTAGCATGACCTGTCAAGGAGAATTCTTGTGCTCAGCAAAACACTCGAACAACGGGAACTCAAAGACCTGATTTCAATCGGACCAGCGATGTTGCGGGATTTCAAACTACTCGGCATTCGCAGCGTATCTCAGCTCTCCCGCAGAAACGCGGAAAAGATTTACGAGGAACTCTGCCGAGTGACAAAGCAGCCCCAGGACATTTGTTGCCTGGATGTGTTTCGGGCCGCGGTGGCACAGGCCCGCAATCCTCACTTGCCGGCGGAACAATGCCAGTGGTGGTATTGGAGCCGGCAACGAAAGGCGCGCAATGTCATCCGCTGACAGACGCGAACTGACCACTCCGGATTTGGTCTTGCTGAGTCTGCTGGCGGAACGGCCCATGCATGGCTATGAAGCGAACCTCGAACTACAACGCCGCCAGGTGCAGGATTGGGCGGGAATCTCGCGGCCTCAAGTTTATTACTCGCTCGATAAACTGGATCGCCTAGGGTTGGTCCGAGCCACAGACAGTGACCAGCCGCAAGTCGGCCCCGAACGGCGGGTTTTTGCGACGACTGCCGAGGGCCGTACGGCGCTAGCCGACGCTCTAGAGCGTGAAGACTGGACAACGCAACGCGAACGTCCGCCATTTCTTACCTGGGTTGCGCTGTCCTGGCAAGCGCGGCCGGGCGTCTTTCAGCAACAACTGGCACGCCGGCGCGAGTTTCTGCTGCAGGAACTGAAGCGCGAAAAAATCACCCTGCGCGACATTCGGAAAGAAGTGGGCCACAACCTCCACGAAGCAGTGTGGATGGTCAGCCTGGTGATCCAACAATTCCAAGTCGAGCTGCGCTGGCTCGACAAGCTGTCGAGAGAACTCCATCGTCGGGGAGCTGCGAAGCATCCGCGGTATGCGAGCGAAGATTAGAATCGTAGGCTGGAGTTGAATTGAATCCGGCCCGCCAAATCGCCACTCTCGTCAAGCAATCTGCGCGCATTGCGGGATTTGAGTTGGCAGGGATCGCGGCGGTTCGCGACTTTCCTGAGCTGGACTATTTTCCCGACTGGATTGCGGCGGGGAATGCCGGAGAGATGAAGTATTTGGAGTCGCGCGATGACCAGGGAAATCTGAAGCGGGCCTCGCTGCGAACGGCCGTGCCCTGGGCGCGCAGCGTGATTGTCTGCGCCATCAACTACAACACTTCCCCACCCTATTCCACGCAAACCTCCGATCCTGCGCGCGGATGGATCTCGCGTTACGCCTGGAGCCAGGAGGACTATCACGATTCTGTGCTGCTTAAACTGCGCAGAGTAGAGGAGGAACTCTGCAGCTTTTTCGCTGCCGCCGGGGGAACGCCAGCGCTACGAACGCGCTGCTATGTTGACACCGGTCCGCTGGTAGAACGGGTATACGCCAAATACGCCGGCGTGGGATGGATCGGCAAGAACACATGCATCTTGAATCAGAAGCTGGGATCGTGGCTCTTCCTGGGTGTGATCCTGACTTCTCTTGAACTCGAAGCCGATCTACCCGCGCCCGATCGCTGCGGCACCTGCACTCGCTGCATCGATGCCTGCCCAACGAACGCCTTCATCGCCCCCTATCAACTCGATTCCAACAAATGTATTGCATATCTCACAATCGAGAAGCGGGGAGCGATTCCCGAGGAAATGCGGGACGGCATCGGCCGTCAGGTTTTCGGATGCGACATCTGTCAGGATGTCTGCCCCTGGAACCGTAAGTCACCGCCTACCGCCGCAGCGGAGTTCCAGCCGCGTGAAGGACTGGTAAATCCCGCGCTGGAATGGCTCGCCGAAATCAGCAGCGAGGAATTTCAAGAGAAGTTTCGCGGTTCGCCCATCCGCCGCACCAAGCGCAATGGCCTGCGTCGAAACGCCGCCATCGCGATGGGAAACAGCGGCGACCGCCGGTTCTTTACGGTTCTGCAAGAAATGCAGGCCGACGAAGACCCTGCGGTCGCCGAAAGCGCGAACTGGGCTATGAAAAAACTCACTTAGAAGCACGCCATCACCGACGACGTGTTTCCAAGCTCACTGCGGTCTCACTTCCCGACTACAAACAAGTGCCCGGCATTTTGCGTGTACACCTTCCCGTCTTCTCCAATGGAAAGAGGAGTGTAAGCGGCGCCCAGTTCTTCCTTGAGTTGGATTTTCTGGTGCCACGTCTTGAACACGCCTTTGTGTCCTTGCGGAATCGAGTAGAGATGGCCGTCTTCACTTAGCGCGTAAACCAGACCTTCGCGATCGATGACCGGCGCATTCACGCACCACTCAAATCCGTTCGGGTTGAATTTGCCTGTGCTTGTGTTCTGGAACGACCATTCGACTTTCAGACTGGAATCCAGCTGCGTGACATAGTACGGGCCGGGCGACCCGAATGCACACACGGGGTTGTTAAAAAAGCAGTACGCGGGAATCCCGTAGGAATTGTCCTTCACCACGATCGAGTAGGTGTGATCGTGGGTATACACGCCGGGCGTGTAATCCCAGCCAAAGGTGTAGTCGTTGAGAAAATTCCCTGTCGGGTCGAAATGCAAGAGATGCCCGCGTTCAAAGTTGTAATTGTCCTGCACGCCGAACAGAATGGAACTGTCGGGGAGCACGGTTGGCGAAGAAGTCCCGAAATCCGAGATCACTCCAGAGCCCGGGGCGTTTGTTGTTGGATCCACTCCCACTGTAGTTCCAAAGCGACATGAATTCGGCTCGTTGTCCACGCCCTGCTGCGCGATTGGCAAAATTCCGCCGCAGCCATCGCTCAACAAGTTTTGCAACGACTTCGCCCATTTGGGCGTCAGGTCTGGGTTCACCGCGATCAGGTACACAACCTGAGGATCAAAGTGGGCCATGCTTACGGTGTAGACCGTCCCGTCGGGGGCGACGGCCGGGGCAATATTCATTCCCGGGCGTTGAGATCCGCACAGCTGAGTTGGTGGAACCGACGTTGGAGTCGGTGGCCAGGGCAGCGACGCCCCGTTATCTCCGAGATTAAAAAACGTTCCAGGACAGTTCGTCGAGTTCCCGGGCGGCGCATTCGGCACCAGGGTGGCAAAGGTGACTACGCTCGACGAATCGTTTGCTGCGACCTTCACGAGCCACGCACCCACCACATCATTCTGATTCCACGGATTGCCTTTGACCTTCAATTCGATCGCGTTGTAATAAACATCGCCATTCGCGTCGACGGTCAGCGGTCCGGCAACAAACGTGTTCGCCGGAGCAACGTGCGAACCTGCGAACGGGTTGATGTGCGACTCCGCCTTCCCGCTGTGCCGGTCAACCTTCCAAAGCGTGCCGCCAGCGCCGGGGACATAAACACGTCCGTTTGCCAGGGCTGGATGGAATACTGGTTCTCCATCTCCGAGACCAACGAACCCAAGGGTATAGTTCGATGCGTTCGGCTCGGGCTTCCAATCGGTGGGAAACGTCCAGGTAGAGACCGCCTGACCACTCTTCCAATCGTAGCGCACGACGTTCCATTGCATTTCATCCCACGCGTTCGGCCCGCATCGCGCTCCGGTCTGCCAGTTTCCGACCGGATGACACGAACGATACGTCCCACTCTTTAGCAGCATATAAAAGCTATCGCCATCGATCAGAGTGGATTGATAGTGGACGGCCAATCCGCCCCCGTTTTCCGCGACCTCTTGCCTTACGAACGGGTCATACACAATGTCTGCGAGTTTCTTGTCAAGGGGCTGACCTTTAACGTTGACCATCCCAGTGTGCTGTGCGTTACGTCCCCACTGCGGCCAATAGGGCCGCTCATGATCAAAACCCGTCAGCAACGCAACGCCCAACAGCAGCAAAACCAAAATCGAGATAATCTGCGCACGGCTCATAAGTCTTCCTCCCGGAAAATAAATCTCCAGCGAAGCGGGCAGCGCGCGAATTGTAACCCAGTTACAGCAGAGGGAAGCTTGGAAACGAAGCCCTTCGGACGAATGACTGAAAAACGTAGACGGATGTTATATTTTCAGGGACCAACCGACGCCCGATAGTTTACGCGGGTCTATTTCAATTCAAGCGGGAAGACTACGGTGCCAATTTTTCCAGTGGCGTTGTCACGCACGACGAAACGCATGTCGTAGGCCCCGGGTTGCAGATCCATCTTTTCCTGCAAGCGTATTCCATCCTGCGCGAATTGTTTCAATGTCTCCGGCTTGGGATTGCCCTTAACTGGATGTAGAAATTCTCCCGCTTCCTTCATCTTCTTATCGAGCGCGATTGCGCCGACCTCAAGATCAAGCGCGTCAGGTAGCGAGGGATCCACAGTGACGCTTTCCAGTGGAATGGTGATCTGGAAATATCGCGTTACCTTCCCGGAAGAACTCGGAGGTTCAGGTTTTGGGGGCGGTGGCAGCACGCGAACGTTAATCAGGATCGCGCTGGCCGCCAGCGAGGAAGCTAGCGCGGCGATTTCGTCGGCGTGCGGCTTGACAGGCTTATCGGGAGGCACGGGAGGCCCGTAATAGAATCCCTCGCGGGCACGCACGTCAACCGACGGAGTTGACACGTTCACTTTGATCTTTCGCCAGCCCGGCTTGCGATCGTCCGCCGCGAGCGCGTAGGACAACAGATAGTAAGACCGGGAATCCTCGATGGCCTTGTTGAAGCACTCGGAAAGGTCGCCGGATTCCTCGCACAAAGCCCCTCCCGTGCGAACCGCGAATTCCCGGCGGGTTTGCTCCGCAGCCTGAACCATTCCATAGTTGACGCCCGGACCCGGCGCCGGAGATAGCAGGCCGAAGGGATACACGGCGATGTTGGCCGAGAGCAGCGCTCCCCACGTTTCTTCAAATTCATCTCTAATTGCTACATCCAGGTCTCCGAATGCAGAGCCTGGCGCAGTGGGATAGTCAATGTGCCCGGCTGCCCAAATCAGACTCTTGCGGCCCGGAATGCCAGCATAGGCGGCCGCAATTTCCCGCAACTGCTTTAGCGTTTCATGAAGGATGCCCCGACGGTATCCGAGCGTGATGTGCTCGACTTTCAGTTTTTGCAAGGCTTGAACCAATAAAGACGGGTCGGACGTAAACGGGTGCACCACCTTGACGCCGTCGGTAGTGAGGCAGAGCAAGGAGACTGGCTCTCCCGACAGTACATCCTTGGAAAAGAACTTGATGAGCCTCTCTTTCGCATCGGTTCTTTGCAGTTCGGAGGTATTGATGAGATCGATCACGAAGATGGTGGCGCGGGCTCGCCGCGAGGCGTCCAAGGGAAGGTTCGAGTAACTGCCTTCCACGGCTGGCGCAGGCGCAATGCTTGCCGTGATTGCAACCTCCTCGAAAGAGCTGATCTTCTGCTCCTTGCCGTTTTCTTCCAGATGGAATGTATCTTTGGTCAATCCGGTGACCGGCTTGCCGTGTTTATCGCGAACCACCACGGGGACCAGTACGATCTCCGTGCGATTTTTGAAGATTGGAATGGTTCCCGAATCCTGTGTGACGGGGTTAGCAGTTGCCGGAGCGCTTGAGGCCTGGGGCCATGCTGTTGGTGCAAGAAACACGGCGAGGATCGCCAACAACACAGTGCTGCTCACGTTTCCGCCAGCGACAGTTTTCATAGAGCAGCGCGCCCGCAAATCGACGTGCGGCACGAGTATACGCCGAGGGGAAGATCGGAACCTGGCGAAAAGCAACGGTGCAGGCGCTGACTGGTCATGAACAAGTGTCATCGCAAGTGCGCCCAGGCAGGCGTGTTGTGACTTTACGCTGTGCGTTGGCATCTTCCTGAATCGAAAGGCCATTTCCGCGACGTCTGCGATCAAGTTGGCCGGAATTTCGTCGGAGTTTGTCCGATTTACTTTGGTCGAAGCGGGCACCTCGCGCCGTGTGATGTGCATCCTACAATGTTGTTGGTCCGGTAGGGGTTAACCTTGCCTTCGACTTCTCGAAGACATAGAATGTTTAGTACGAGCGTGCGTGTGAGGAGTATCCCTTCTATGTTTCAGGTAGGTGTGCGTCGTTGGTCGGTTCCGTCGTTTTTGCTGGTGTTCGTTTTTGGGCTGAATCTCGTTTCGGTAGCCCAGCAGGACAGCAAGCCCAGTAGTGGGGATAAAGCCACAACAGCAACTCCGGCCCCGGCCAGTCAATCCGATGATCCGCTCAAGCGGCCCGTCAGCGACAAACAAAAGAAAGAAAACGCCAAAGCCCTGAAGCAGGAACTCAGCAAGACCTACAAAAAGTGGCTCGACGAAGACGTGGTTTACATCATTTCGGACGAAGAGCGAAAGACCTTCAAACAGCTCTCGAACGATGAAGAACGCGATCAGTTCATCGAATCCTTCTGGCAGCGCCGCGACCCCACTCCTGACACCGAAGAAAACGAATTCAAGGAAGAACACTATCGTCGCATCGAGTATGCCAACGAGCACTACGCCGCAGGAATTCCCGGCTGGAAGAGCGATCGCGGACAGATTTACATTAAGTTCGGTGCGCCCGACGAAATCGAAGGCCATGATTCCGGTGGAACTTATGACCGCCCGACGGAAGAGGGCGGCGGCACTACCTCGACCTTCCCGTTTGAGGACTGGCGCTATCGCTACATCGAGGGTATTGGACAGGAAGTCATTATCGAGTTCGTGGACACCTGCATGTGTGGCGAGTTCCACATGACCATGGACCGCTCGGAAAAAGACGCACTCCTCGAAACGCCAAACGGCGGTCTGACGCTCTACGAGCAGATGGGGCTCACCGATAAGTCCATGCGCTTCCAGAATGGCGGGATCGAGAGGCTGGGTTCGGGTCCGGGAAATGCAACCAATGCCAGCATAGAGTTTGATCGTCTTACCCAGTTCGCCAAGTTATCGGCGCCCGTGCCGGTCAAGTTCAAGGATCTGGAAGAAGTCGTCAGCCACAAGATCAGCGTAAATCTAATGCCTTTTGATGTGCGCGCGGATTTTGTTAAGGTCACCGGCGATACCGTGCTCGTGCCGATTACCATCCAGTTAAAAAACCGCGATATTACTTTCGCGAATAAAGATGGCGTGCAGCGTGGCGTAGTTAACATTTTTGGCCGGGTCACAACTTTGACCGGGCATATCGCACAGACGTTCGAGGATGTCGTGCAGGCCGATATTCCAGCTGAGTTGCTGGCCAAGTCGGCAGAGAATGCGCAAGTGTATTGGAAGGCAGTTCCCTTGCGTCCCGGCCGCTATCGCTTCGATATCGTGGTGAAGGACGTGAATGGGGACCGCGTGGGCACCTGGAGCAAAGGCGTGCAAGTTCCTGATTTCGCGGACGACAAGCTGGATGCTTCTTCGCTGATCGTCGCCGATCTCATGGAACCCGTCGCATCCAAGAACGTCGGCACTGGCAGCTTCGTGATTGGCGCCACCAAAGTCCGTCCTCGAGTTCCGCCCGGCGATGGCAAACCTATCGTTTTCAAGCGCGGTCAGAAGTTAAATTTCTGGATGCAGGTCTATAATCTCGGCATCGACGATAAGACGCATAAAGCTTCGGCGACAGTCGAATACAATGTGGTCAACGCAGCAACGAATAAGTCCGTAGTTCATACTGTGGAATCTACGGACACGATGGGAAATGTCGGCGACCAAGTGACCCTGCAGAAAACTCTCTCGGCCGCCAATCTCGATCCGGGTGTGTATCGCATTCAGATCAAGGTGAATGACAACATCTCCAAGCAGACGCTTGATCCTTCGGCGACCTTTGCCGTCGAATAGAGCGATCTCGTTTGGTTTCCAGCGAGGTGGTAAGTTGCGAATACTCCGCAGGCTAGGGTTCTCGGTGCTAATGCTGGGCCTGGCGCTTCCGGCGTGGAGTGTGGACCGGCCCGGTACGATCTCTGGATATGTGCGCAGCGCCAGCGGCATTCCGCAAATGGGTGCCGTGGTGGAAGTCATGGGCGCAGCTGCGCACTCGCTCAAAGTATTTACTAATGAAAACGGCTTCTACTCGGCTGCTGGACTGTTGCCTGGCATCTACAGCCTCAGAGTGTCTGCTCCTGCGTTTTTGCCGGCGCTGCGGGAACACGTCGGGCTTGTTCGTGGAGGCACCGCGTTAGTGAACATCACTCTGAGCACTCTGTTCGAGGCTATTCAAGTGGCACCGGGACGCGGCCCTGCGGATGATGACGATTGGAAGTGGGTGCTTCGCTCGGTTTCCAATCGACCGATTTTGCGTTTGGCCGACGGCAGCTCTCCCGTTCTATCTGCCGATTCCGAGAAGAACGACCATGACCTGAAGGGCACATTGTCATTCCTGGCCGGCTCGCCTTCTGAAGGATATGGCGGCGCCCCAGACATGAGTACGGCCTTCTCAGTGGAAAGAGGAATTTTTTCTGCCGACACGGTGGGCTTGCGCGGCAATGTAGGCTACGGCACCAGTTCCCCGTCTGCGGTATTGCGCGCTTCTTTCCGCCACAAAATGGATGATGGGTCGGAGCCGCTGTTCGCGCTCACCATGCGGAGCCTGCCAGCACCTGACAATACCCTGCACAGCTTCCAGGCGCTTGCGCTCACCACGGCGGACCAATTCAGTCTGGGCGATGTCCTGGAACTCAAGTTTGGCAGCGAATTGCAGACCGTCCAGTTCATGGGGCGAGTGACCACGTTCCGTCCATTCGGAACCGCCGACTTCCATCTCTCTCCCGACACTCTCTTCGAATATCGTTACGCCACGGCTGAACCGGATAACCGCGTCGATAAAGGCTTCGAATCCGCTCCCGACGGACTGAATCAGTCCGGGCCGCGGGTCAGCATGACCGGATACACAGCAGCCGTCGAACACGCTCGTCACCAGGAGATTTCGCTTTCGCACCGGGCTGGCAAGAATAACTTTCAAGTTGCCGCTTACACGGATCGTGTTTCCGATCCGGCGCTCACCGGGGTTGGCGAATTGACTACGGACAGCGGCAACGTCTTGCCCGACCTTTACTCCGGAACCTTCACCTATCAGGGGAATGACTACCATACGCACGGCATACGCGTCGTGATGCAGCGTTCGATTCTTCCCTCGGTCACAGGTACTCTGGACTACGAGTATGGGGGCGTACTCGATCTCCCTACGTCGAACATGAGCCTGGAGGATGTCTCGCAATCGACGATCATCCGCAGCCGGCACAGCATTGCCGGAAAATTAACCGGCACCGTGCCTAAGTCGAAGACGCACTGGATGGCCTCTTATCGCTGGATCGACGGGCAGGCTCTCACGCCAGTTGACAGCTTTAATGCTTCAGCGGGGCAGGCCGATCCTTATCTCAATCTTTTCATCCGTCAACCGATTCCTGGAACCGGATTCTTCCCCGGTCATCTCGAAGCCATAGTTGACCTCCGTAACTTGTTGGCCGAGGGATACGTTCCGGTGCTGGGACACGATGGGCACACCGTCTACCTAGTACAGTCGGCTCGTGCGGTACGCGGCGGCGTGGCGTTCACGTTCTAAGAATTTAAAGACTGCCTTTCCGTTCCCAAAGTTACTGTCGGTTTTCTTCAGGGTTTATCCGTTTCAGGCTTGCCAGGGAAGGCGCGAAGTGTGGATCGATCTGCACTGCGCGCTGATAGGCTCCCACCGCTAGATCTTTTTGTCCTGCGCCCATATACGCATCTCCCAAGCTATCGAAGGCGTTGGGCGAGTCCGGATGCTCGCTTGCATTTAGCTTGAACAGCGAAATCGCTCTCGTGACCTCGGCTGACTGGAGGTACGCATAGCCGGTATGGTTCAGCTCAGCTTCCAAGTTCAAAAAACGATTCTCGGGAGTCTGCTTAAAGTCCTGGTAGATTTTCTGCAACTCGGCTTCCGTTCCCTCCGCCCATGCAGCATGTAAACGTTGTTCTAGCGAAACATAGCCTAAAGCCGCGTCCAACACGGGGTCCCGATTTTGCGCATAGTCCTCAATCGTCATTCGAACCGATAAAATGGGCGCAATCCAGGGACGCCGGTCCTGCGATGCATGGCTGACCCATCGAGTGGGAGCGACGAATACCGGCAGCTTGCTGTTCGGCAACACTATGTGTTCGTGATCGCCATAGAATTGCGGCCCCGACCCGGTTGGTTCGCCCGCGAAGACCGCATTCGTGTAGTACTCCAAATCGTTAGCCAGAAACTGTGCGGCAGAAAAAGTTCGCCTGCCAATCAGCACAACGAGTTTTCCACGCTGATCGAGTTTGGTTGACTGGATCAGAGGCACCAGGAGGCCTTTGTTAAAAAAACCTTCGCCGCCAGAGTTCATCCGCAAGTCGAGAATAACCTTCTCCACCGGTTGGTCGTTGATTTCCGCCAGCATTCGCTGACCGAAATGCTGTACCGATTCGTCGGGCATGTTGAAGCAGCGGTTGTATTGAACGTAAGGGGTTTTCTGAGCGGCCAGATATTCCATCCAGAAATTCTTGTCCTGATGTTGCAGCCACAACGCAACCAGAGCCGGAGAGCGATCTCTCGCGTCCGCCCAGTCGCCGGTCAGGGGAGCTAGCGGAGGCAGTTCCATCCCTGGACCCTGCGGCATTGGGATCGGTCGCAGGATCACAGAGATTTGCCGCGCATCGCGCTCCACGGTTACGGGAACTGCGTTGATGTCATCGATAATGCCAAGGCCGTATAGCAACTCCGGCACCATCAAATAGGCTGGCAGCCGGTCTTTGATCGTCTGCTCGTTGTCCCGCGACACGAGCGTCTGGACCCGATCGTACAAGGTCGCCTCTTGCGCATTCCCGAGCGAGACCAACCTTCCACCGACAATTTCGCCGTATTGGCGATCCGCCGCCTGCACGTAGATACCGTCGTTGTAAACGTAGAATCGGACGGGAAGAACATGAAATCCCTGGCTGGCCAGCGCTGCGACCGGCACCGCAGTGTGACCGTCGCCGATGCTGGCTACAATCTGTACAATGCGAGCAATAATCTGTTCGCGACGGAGGTGCGTGAGATCGCTCTCGAGCGATGCAATCTCCTCTTGAAACCGCTGGGCTGAGATCGCGTGGTAAGCGTTCTGATGAAGCCTGGGCAGCTCGCGGGCAAGAAACTCAATGTCCTCGCGCCACTGTGCTGCGCTAACCGAAGGTAAAGGCGATACCGCGGCGGAAGACGGTGCAAGTTGTCCCATCAAGGCGGGTGCCATCAAAGCCGGGACCAGCAAGGCGAGCATCAGAAGCACTGCTTTTTTCATGAAAGTATTCTGGGCCGTGCTCCGCTTCGTAGTCTTGTAAAAATCCTGGGTTTTGTAAGTCCGCCGTCATGAGCCACACTTGTACGTACTTCGCGCGGCGTAAGCCCGGTTCGCGATTTCACGGCCCGCGAAAAATGACTCTGATCGAAGAAGCCGCTCTCGAACGCAATGTCAATCAGGCTGCAGTCCGTCAGTTGTAGTTTCGTCAGCGCGTATTGGAGACGGAGTTCGCGCTGATATTCGCCGATGGTGCATGCGTGTTGCCGCCTGAACGCCATGCACAGTTGCTCAGCCGGAGTTTGGAATATCCGACTCAACTGGTGAAGTGTCAGCTTTTCGCGATGATTTTCATGCAGAAAGTCTGTGAGCAATTCGATCGTCCTCTCGCATGCGGGCCTGTGTGCTGCCCGCTCGAGATTGCCCAGAATCTCCAGGATGATCCCCTCCAGGACAAGCGCCGTTCCAGCGTCTTGGCGCGGAATCTCTCTGCGCAAGGCGGCAAATAAGCTTTGCACGTGCAAAGAGCGAACGCTGGCCAGCTGGCTCAGACCGCGTAAGCCGAATTCGAGAAGGCGTGTCGGGGCGATTTCTATCGCCAGCACCTTGGAACCAATCCTGCCATAGGCGTGGGCATGAACCTCCTCCGGAGGTTTGAATAGGATTGTCGAATTGGTCAAATCAAACTCTCGGCTCCGAAATCGTTCGGTCGCGCTGCCCGTCAAAGTAAAAGAAAGGATTGCATTTGAGTGCCAATGAAATGGAATACGCAAACCGGGTCCCTGCTCAAATTCGCGCAGAATGATTCCGCGGAGGTGGATCTCCGTCTTTGATAGGGTTGGAGTAAGGGCCACGTCTGGTTGGGCTGTCACTGCGCTTTAGACGCCTAGCTTGGGCCTTCGTGAGCGCGTCCGCGCGTCAGCCGCGTCGCACTGGCAAACGGAATGGCCTCACCATCGCCAGTACCTCGCATTTCGGATTGTAGCGCCAGGGGTTTACACGGGGATTCGGACGGCGGGCGCCAATGGCCGGGGACGCATCCGGTAGCTGGGTAAGGGACAAAAAAGGGGAGCGATTGGTATCGCTCCCCCGGGTTCTTACAGCATTTTTTCTAGACTATTTACGCAGGCAATCAGTTGGTGCGACGGGTGGTCACATCGGCTGACGCGCTGTGGTTGTCGTTGTCGGGCTGGACGATTACGCCGTCGAACGGCGTGGCTGCCAGGAAGTGTCCGTGCACCACGCTGATGTTGCGCAGCGGGTATCCTGTGTCCGGGCCGCGAGTCCAGGTGTGTCCGGCATCTACGCTTTCAAACACCACGCCCGTTTCCGTGCTGGTGGCTAGAAGGCGCTTACCGTTTTCATCGTAGTTGATGGAGCTGATGTTCTTGTCAGGCAGGCCGTTCTGCATGTGTTCCCAGCCCGCTCCCGCGTTGGGGCTGCGGAAAGCGCCTTCGCGTGACGCAACCATGATCTGGCCGTCAGCCGTCACGTTGACGCTGCGAATCCCGCTGACATAAGACGACAACGTGGAATCTTGCCAGGTCTTGCCGCCGTCTTTCGAAATCAGAACATTGTTGTGGGTGGCAATCGCGATCAGCTCCCCGTTGGCTTGCACGGAAACCAGATCCTGCTTGCCCATGACCGGGCCGCCGGTCCAACTCTTGCCCTGATTGGAACTGGTGAAGAGGCCAGCCGAAGTAGCTGCCATCCAAGTGGTTGGGGTGATTTCGATTTCATTCACCCGCGCGGTCAGGATGGAGTGAATCTCTGCTTTTGCTGCGACGCTTCCCTTCTTCGCAGTACGTGCGGAGGGGGCGCGGTTGACGATGTTGTTGATCGGGCTCCAGTCGCTGGCATTGTGGGCCAGGATGAACATGCCACGGTTGGTGCCTGCGACCAGTTCACCGTTGCTGGTTTGCTTCAGGGTGAAAACGTCGCGGCCGTCGAGGCCTTTGCTCTTCTGGGTCCAGTGCTGGCCGGCATCTTGTGAAACGAAGACGCCACCCTGTTCGCGGTCATTGACCACGCCAACGTAGAGCGTGTTGGGTTGGTTCTTGTCCGCGAGAATCGCCGTTACATAGCGGTGAGTGTAGCCGTGGTTGGAAGCCAGGAAACTCTGCGCACCATCCTCGCTGGCGAGCACGCCGGCGCGATCGGTAGCCAGCATTACGCGTTGCGAGTTGCGCGGATCCACCATCACATCGTTGACCACAACTTCCGGATTGCTGACCCGGTTCCAGGTCTTGCCCTTGTCAGTCGTCTTCCAGAGGCCTTCGGTGGTTCCGGCGTAAACGATCTCCGGATTGCTGGGATCCTGCTTCAGAACGCGTGTGCGGCGCGCCGAGAACGGAATGCCCTGAATCTTCTGGAAGGCTTCACCGGCGCTGTCGCTCTTGTAAATTCCGGAGCACGCGCTGGCGAACACGATCGATGGATTTGAGGAATCGACGATGATCGAGAAGACGTCGGAATCCTCAATCATGCCTTTGTTGATGTGATGCCACGTAGCGCCAGCATCGGTAGTCTTCCACGCCAGATGCAAGGTTCCGGCGTAAACCACATCCGGATTCTTGGGGTCGACGGCGATGGATTCAATGTTGTGGATTTCCTGGCTGTTGGCGGAAATCTTCTGCCAGCTCTGTCCCGCATCTGTAGTGCGGAACACACCGTCGATTGTGCCGGCAACCATAATCTTGGCATCGGACGCTGCGACCGCCATCGAGCGAATCGACTTATTGTGCATGGCAGGAATGGTTTCCCAGGTCTTGCCACCGTCTTGCGAGCGGAACATGTCGCCGACTTGCTGGTTTTCCACACTCCAGGCAGCGGCAAACATTTTGTTCGAGTTTTGCGGATCGAAAGCGAGGTGGTCAATCACGTAGTCGTCGCCGCTGCCCAAATGAGCAAGGCGCGTCCAGTTGTGGCCGCCGTCGGTTGAAGAAAAAATTGTTCCGGTGCTGGTACCCAGGAAAAGATGGTCCGGATTCTGAGGATCGTAGGCCAGGCTGCGAACATCGCCTCCGTCGGGTCCCACGGCAGTCCATTGACCGGCCCAGGCTGCGCTGGTAAGACACAGCGCGAGTAGCACAAATAACAGCGATTTACAGCCCATAACGTTCTTTGAAATCATAAAGCGGTTTGCCCCCCGGCAGAAATGCCGTCCGGGGCAAGATTGACAGGGTAACACGGGCCAATCAAGTTACCGAAGGGAACGGCAGTTAGTGTTTTGGGGACACCGTCGCAGCGCACCGAGTTGGCCCAGAGGATTTCACAGAACTACTCGGATCAGAGGTTTGATATGGCTTATCGTTGAAAATCAGGGTAAATCTCTGGGCGAGAGCGGAGCACAAGCGATAACAAGGCCGGCCGAGCATTGTGCTCGGCCGGCCTTGTTTTTGACAAAGCTAGCCTCGGGTCATCACTGTGCGGCTGGCTTAGCCTTTTTCTTGGCGGCCGCGTGCGGATGGTCGGGAACCGCTTTCACGGCCGTCTCATCCACAGGCTGGGTTCCGTCGCCGGAGAAGGTACCGCCGGCCGGAACGATCCAGTATTCCGCACTCTTGGTACCAGCACTGCCGGTGCGGGTTTCGATGCGGCTGGGGTCAATTCCCAACTGGGCTTCGCCACTCGTCAGATAAGCCTTCGAATTGACGGCGCGTTCTGCCGCCAGGTTCTTGCGCTTCTCTGTCGGTTCGGCGTTGCCGACGATGACCAGTTTGTTGTCTGCATTTTGCTGCAGGTTCTTGGCCACGTCATCGAGCTTACCTTTGCATTCGTTGTCTACGCGCCACGGCTTGCCGATTTTCGCCATGTTGGTGAAATCGCAATCCGTCAGCTTGCTGGCTTGTGGCGGTGGCGGAGGCGGCGGATTCTCTACTGTTACCTGAGTCGTCGCGGCCGGAGAGCTGAGGCCACGCGAGTCCGTACAAGTCGCGCCCACCGTTATTGGACCCGCCGACGCACCGGTTGTGTTCAAAGTTCCAGTGCTGTCCGCGCCGGATATGGTGCCGCTGCTGGCGGTCCATCCGCCAACCGTGACCGGAACGTTATCCGGGCTGGTGCAAGTGCAAGTGATTGTCGAGCTTCCACCCGCCTGCAACGAACTCGGGTTCGCCGAGCACGACATGGTCGGAGGATTCTTTGGCGGCTCCTTCACCGTGTAGTTCGCGGTGCAAGTCGTCTCTCCACCCTTCTTCATCTTGGGATCGGTAATGTGAGCGGTGACAACGTAAGTGCCGCCCGCAACCCCGTTGGTATCGATGCTGGCAGTGTTGTCCTTGCCTGCGACTTTTCCGCCGGTGCCACTCCAGTCATAGTTCAAGGTGTGTTTGGGATTGAAATTGGTGGGAGTCGCAGTCGCCGTGACTGGCTCACCCACCATCACCTCGCTCGGCTGCACCGCGCAAGCCGAAACCGGGGTGGCCGTTTGCGGGTACCCGAAATACCAATTCAGTCCGGTACGCAGGCGAAGGCCTGACAGCGAGACGCGTCGCAGATCGGGAAACGATGACGAAACCACGTCAGAATAATTCTGGCGCGCCCAAACATAGTCCGCCTCAAAAACCCGTATCCCAAAGCGGCGGTTTACGACCAAATCCATACCGCCTCCGAGGATGGCTCCAATTCCATTCCTTCCGCTCAACCCGGGAGAACTAAGATGGTTCCAACTGAGCAAGGTGTTTACGAAGAAGCCTGTTCCTTCCTTGCGGACTTCCAGTTTAGGACCAATCGAGGTTGTCGTCTCATCGGCGCGGTCGGCCCAGTTTCGACCAAAATCGCCCTCCAGCCCGATGAGCTTAGAGAAGTTGTAGGTCAGGCTGGTGCCAAAACCCTTCGGCATATCCGGCATCTGCATTCCGAACGGACTGGTTGCCGGAAAGCCGGCCGCGGGCACCGTGCCGCCCGGGTGGAGATACTGGTAACCGGTGAAGATTTCCCACTTCGGCGTTTGATCTTCCTGCGCCAACGCGGCGGCGGATAACAGAAGAACGGTCAGCATGAACCCGAAACTGATAAGCAACTTACATCCACTTCCCTTATTGGGATGAAACGACATATCGTCCTCCTAAATTTTTCCTCTGATAGCTTGTGTATCCATGCACCGTACAAGACTGGGAATCCACCGCATGGTGAACACGTAAGATGTCATTAATGCATTGGCCGTCTACGAACTTGCAACTTTTTATCAAATAAGTTTAGAGCAGCCATAATACTCGAACTGCCTCGGCTCCGTCCAGCGGGCCATGCCAAGAATGTTAAGGCGAAGTGTCTTGATTTGAGACAGATGGATCGATAACCCCGGGACGGAACGACATCACGAAACCATCCACCACGCTGCCCACCGGCACAAAATTATGTCGTGTGCATGCCCGCTCAAACGGCCATCCAAAGACCGTTTCCAGCATCGAAGGAGGCGCGGCCCTTGCAGCAACTGCGGGCCAGCCTCAATAATGAATACGGAAGAGCCTGATGAGCCAAAGCATGAGCCAGGAAAAAGTGCTGATTGTCGAGGATGAAGAGAACGAGCGCACCGGATTGGCGGAACTCGTCTCCGGGTGGGGCTATCGGGCCGATACCGCCTGTGACGGCGCGGAGGCCGTCGAAAAGGTTTCGAACTGGTCGCCCTCCATCGTGGTGACCGATCTGAAGATGCCGCGCATGGGCGGGTTGGAATTGTTGGAAAAAATCGCCAGCGATAGCAGAACCATGGCGGTCATCGTGGTGACGGCGCAGGGAACGATCGATAGCGCGGTCAGAGCGATGCGAATGGGCGCCTACGACTACATCACGAAGCCTATCGACACCGACCGGCTGCGCACCATCCTGCAGAACGCCTCGGCGTTGCTGGGCACCCGGGTGGAACTGGAAGTCACCCGCCGGAAGCTGCGAGACGCCGGCTCGTTGGGCAGCCTGGTAGGCGGATCTAAGAAGATGCAAGAGGTCTTTCGCCTGATTGAGATGGTTGCCCCAAGCACCGCGTCTGTGCTGATCACCGGGGAGAGTGGAACCGGCAAAGAATTGGTTGCGCGCAATATTCACGAGCTCAGCCCTCGACGGAACAAACCCTTCGTGCCGATCAATTGCGCCGCAATCCCGGAGACTCTGATTGAGAGCGAAATCTTTGGCCACGAAAAGGGAGCCTTTACCGGCGCGCTCGAACGCCGAACCGGATGCTTCGAGCTGGCCGAGGGTGGGACGTTGCTCCTGGATGAAATTGGCGAAATGCCGGTAGCAACCCAGGCGAAGCTCCTGCGCGTGCTCGAAGATCGCACCCTGCGGCGTTTGGGCAGCAAAGTGGAAACTACCGTGGATGTGCGGGTGTTGGCAGCCACAAACAAGGTCCCCGAAGAGGCCGTGGCACGCGGCGAGCTGCGCAATGACCTGTACTACCGGTTAAATGTTTTTAACATTCATATGCCACCATTGCGTGAGCACAAGGACGACATTGCCGGGCTCGTGGAATCACTTCTTAAAGATATGAGTTCCAAGCACGGCCGGAATGTGAAAGCGGTCAGCGATGCGGTCTTGACGCTGTTCCAAAATCACGCCTGGCGAGGAAATGTGCGCGAGTTGCGCAACACTCTAGAGCGCGGTGTCATCGTGTGCGAAGGCGCAGTCATCGAAACCAGACACCTGCCACCGGCATTCGGTCAGACAACGATCGGCAGTTCGTCCGAGGACCCGACCGCAGTGCATCTGGGAGTGGGTACGACGGTGGAAGAAGCAGAGCGCATGCTGATTCTGAAAACTATCGAGTCGACCAGCAACAATAAGACGCGGGCGGCGGAGATTCTCGGCATCAGCCTGAAAACCCTGCACAATAAGTTGAAGGAATACGGCAACGCGGCGGCAGAGGCCGCATTGAAAGAAGAGTAACTCGAGGACGGGCGAGACGCCCGTCCAGCCGGGAAGGCACCCGGCGTCCGACGAAGAAGCCTTGCAGCATGCGGCGAAAAACCCAGCTCGTGCTCGCCATCACCTTTATGGTGGCGGCAATGGTGTGCTCATTCTCTTATATCTATGTTTCGCAGATCTTGCGCCAGAGAGTTACCAGCGCGCACGATACAGCCGCATTTCTGAACTTGCAACTCGCAACCGTTGCGGCCAATGCAACTCCCGATCTCACCAGCACCAAGGTTGACACCAACAATCCGGTTGCGGTCCGTCGCGCCATCGCATACTACCTCGGAACCAACCTTGATCTGAACACCGAATTGGACTCCGTCGTCGGCAACTGGCCCATGATCTACGACGCCGCGATTGTAGGCTCCGATGGGAAAGCAATTTTGCACACGAATCGAGATATGGTTGGCAAGACAGTCGCCATCCGCCCCGATTTCCAGTTAGTGCAGAATGCCAAGTTCCGGCGGCAACTCCGCATGGTTTACAACCCGCCCACGGTCTACGATGTCAGCGTACCGCTACAGCTGAACGGCGAGAACTTCGGCAGCATCCGACTCGGCGTGTCTACGGTATTTTTGAAAAGTGAACTCACGCCGCGCCTGCAACACGCCGTGATTTTTTCCGGGATATCAATCCTGCTGTCGCTGGTCCTGGCGGCGGGTCTCTCGAATATCGCTCTGGGGCCGCTGGAACGCATCAGCCGCAGTCTCGACAATGTCACAGCCGGTGCAGGCGAGGTCGTAAACGAAGAGGACGCCGGCAGCGACGAGTACGGATTGGTGACTTTGAAGATCGCCCACCTGGGCCGCCAAATGCGGGATGCGAAGGAGATCTTTTCGGCGTTGAAAGACAACGTCGATCAGATCATGGGCAACCTGCAGGATGGCTTGATGTTGTTCACCCGCGATTCGCGAGTGGTGTTGGTAAGCGCCTCGGTCGAGCGCTTCTTGGGCCGTCCGCGGCGCGAACTGCTGGGCTATACGGTGAAGGACGTTTTCAGCCAAAACTCATCATTAGGAGCGTTGGTGCTTGATGGTTTTCAACTGCGGCATCCTATAGCCCAGCGCGAAGTAGAATCCGCCAACGGAAAGATGGTGCAAGTTTCGCTCGATTTCATTCAGGAACGCGGCTCGCCGATCGGCGCACTACTGACATTGCGCGATGCCGAATCGGTGCGGCGCATTCAGGACGAAATAGAAATTTCGCGTCAGATGTCGGCCAGCGGGCGCACTACCCGCGGCGTTGCCCACGAGGTAAAAAACCCCATCAATGCGATTGTCCTGCATTTGCAGTTGCTGCAAAACAAGCTACAGCAGATCGATCCGGACACGCGTCGCCACATCGACATCATCGGGAGTGAGATCCATCGTTTGGATCGCGTGGTGCAGATCTTGGTGGATTTCACCCGTCCGCGAGATCTCCGCTTCGATGAGATTGACCTGCGCCGCCTGCTGGAGGATGTGATCATGCTCGCGACACCCGACGCAGAGCAGCACGGGGTTACGATAAATCGCGCTCTTGGCTCCGAGCGTCTTGAGGTCAGAGTGGATCTCGACCTGATGAAACAAGCCATTTTGAACGTGGTTCTCAATGGCGTACAGGCAATGCCGAAAGGTGGGACATTGACGATCTCCGCCCGGCGGGACGAAGATAGCGTGGTCACCGAGATTCGCGACCAGGGAGTCGGTATCGCCCCCGATTTGCAAGAGAAAATTTTCGAACTGTATTTCACCACCAAGAAAACCGGTAGCGGGATCGGGCTGGCACAAACTTATCAGACTCTGCAATGGCACGATGGTTCGGTTGATTTCGACACTGCAGAGGGACAGGGCACGACTTTCCGCCTTCACCTTCCAGCTGCTGAAATTCGAGACGAGCCGCATGGCGGGGAGACCATCCAGCGGTCGCGCAGAGTTTAAGTGTTCCAAATTCTTGAGTGAAATGCCTCTGGCCATTACTTTCGGAATTTGTCTGACCTTGCTATTGCCGGGCGGGAGCAGTACGTCCGCAGGGCCTGCGAATGTTATTTCCCAGGATGCGCAGCCGCAGGAAAATCCACCCAGCGCAACGGACCTCGCAAAGTTCTTCTCCGGCTGTAGCGCAGGACCCGCAAAAAGCGTCGGAGCAGGCGACTGCGCCGCGACCAAAGCCGACCACGCCGCCTTGTCCAGCGAAGGTACCGCCCGACTCGACAGAGAAGGCCAATTGCGCACCGAAGAAAACTACTGGAGCTACAACAAAAAAAACCCACCGCGCGCCCAAAGCAGATAATCCCACCGGAACGGAGCCTACGAAAACCGTAATAAAGAACGGAGGAACGACCGAGCCTGCCGTGGATCTGTCGCCTACGGTGAGCGAACAGCAGGCTAAGCGAGAGAGTAGCGAGACTAATAAGCAGCTAGAGGCAGCCGATGCAAACCTCAAGAAAATTGCCGGACGTGAACTCAGCCCTAGCCAGCAAGACACGGTGAAGCAAATCAAAAACTACATGGAGCAGGCCAAAGCGGCAGCAGCCGACGAAGACGTTCAACGGGCCTACAATCTGGCGGTCAAGGCCAACTTGCTCTCGGCCGAACTAGCCGGGCATTAGCGTCCGCTTAGGAAATGGGCGTGCTATAGTCGGGGCGATGAGCGGCGACGAGAAGATCCCCGTGGCAGGCGCTCAGCATCCCTTTCGTGAATCTATTTTATTCATTGTCTTGATTGCTCTCCTGCTGCGGTTGGCCGTCATCACCATCGGCCATACTTACCGCATCACACCACGCCGGGATCACTTCCAATTTGGGTGGGAAATGGGGCGCATCGCGCGCTCGATAGCCACCGGCAAGGGCTTCAGTTCTCCCACGGACCTGCCCACCGGACCGAGCGCGTGGACGCCTCCGCTTTATCCGTACATTCTCGCCGGAGTATTCAGGTTGTGTGGCGTGTACAGTGCGCTCTCCGCTTGGGTGATTCTCTCCTTCAACAGCGTGTTCGCAGCACTCACGTGTCTCACACTGTACCGAATCGGGGAAAAAATGTATGGCGTGGGCGTGGGTCGAGCCGCCGCATGGACTTGGGCGGTTTTCCCATATGCCATCTATTGGCCGGTGAGGGTGGTGTGGGAAACCAGCTTCACCACATTTCTGCTGAGTGTCGGCCTGTCCTTTACGCTTCGCATGTCGGACGAACCGCCACGCCGCACGTGGATCGCGTTCGGATTGCTGTGGGGGATCATCGGGCTGACCAACACGGCGGTTTTAAGCATGTTGCCATTCTGTTTGCTGTGGCTTTTTTATCGTCTGCCGTGGCGCCGTCCGCAACTGGTCGGAGCTGCGTTGTGTGTTTTGGTTGCAACTCTGGTGATAAGCCCCTGGCTGATTCGGAACTACCAGGTATTCGGCAAATTCATCTTTGTTCGTGACAATCTTCCGCTGGAAATGTATGAGGCCAACAACAATCAGTCGGCAGGCCTGTGGACCCGCGACGAGCACCCCGGAAACAATCCCGAAGCCATGCGCAGGTTCCAACAACTCGGGGAACTCGGTTTCATGGTGGAAAAACAGCTGGAAGTTCGCCAGTTCATTCGTGAGCATCCCGGGCGATTCTTGTGGTTCACCGCAGAGCGCGCCGTGTACTTCTGGATCGCGCCTCCGCAAGCCACTATCGTCAACGGATACGATTTGATGATCTCGCGCCATACCAACTTTTTTATCGCGGCGGCGTTTGCCTTCGCAGGGTTGTGGCTGACAATTCGCAATCGAGTTCGCGGCGGATTCTTGCTAGCGTGTTTCTTGCTGATTTATCCGCTGCCGTATTACCTGGTGAATCCCTTCCCGCGCTACAAGCACCCGATCGAGCCCGCGATGCTCCTGTTAATCGTCTATCTATTCTGGGAAGCCCGCAAGATTCAACTGCATTGGCGAACCTGATGTGGGAACGTCGGCCGGTTGGCGACTTTCTCTCCATCATTTAAATTGGATCATGCGGTCCATTCTGCAGAAGCCAGCGCTGCGCTTTGTTTTCGCGGCCAATGTGATTTCCATGCTGGGCAGCGGAATGAACTCAGCCGCCGTAGCCTGGTACATTCTGCAGGCCACGCATTCGGAAATGGCGTTGGGCACGTTCGCCGTGCTGCAAACCATTCCCGCCCTGCTGATGTTGCCCTTCACCGGCGTCATCATTGATCGCGAAGACCGCCGCCGCTTGGTCATGCTGCTCGACGCCGTCCGGGCCGCCATCATTCTCACCGTTTCGATTCTCGCCTTCATGGGCAAGGCCAAGGTGTGGGAACTCTACGTCATGAATATGCTCGTCGCCGCCGGCTTCTGGATGTTCTGGCCGACGATCACTGCGTTAATTCAGGAGTTGACTCCCGGAGAAGATTTCGTCAACGCGAATACTTTCCTGCTCGCGGGAGTTCAAGGAGGCTGGCTGATCGCCGGCTCGATTGTCGGATTCGTCTACAACCGCATCGGCCTCGGTGGCGTGCTGCTCATCGACTTCTCGACATATCTGGTTTCATTTCTCTGCTACTTCGCAGTGCGCAAGGGACGCCACGTGGTTCCCCGCCCGGCTGAGTTGCACTCGGACTTCGTTGCCGCTGAAACAGCGTTCGAAAGATTCGTGCGCGAACTGCGCGAAGGCATCGAGTTCCTGCGTGGCAAACCAAAACTGGTGCTGCTTGGAATCAGCTGGGCGCTATTTCTCGCCGCCATGATGACCGGTGTCGTGGTGACACCTCCCTTGAGCGACAAGATTTTCCACGAGGGCGCCAAAGGCTACGGCTGGCTGAATGCTGGTTGGGGAACCGGCGCATTCGCCAGCGCGCTGTACGCGCCATGGTTCATCGCACAACTGGGCACGCGCCGCTCCATCGCGATTTCGATGGGATTGCTGTCCATCAGCGCAATCCTGGCGCCGCTGTCGTCATTTTTCTTCATCGCGGTTCTGCTCTACGGCATGATGGGCTCTGCGCGCGGCGTTACCGGCGTCGCCATCAATACCGGCATCATGGAGCAAGTGCCGCAACATTTCATGGGACGGGTGCAGAACACTTTTTATTTTGCGGGAACTGCGCTACAAATCGGCTTGGCGTGGTTGGTGGGAGCGGTCGCGCAGATAAGTTTGGTCGCAGGATTCTCCATCATTGGCATGGTGTACGCAGTCGCATTTGTCAGTGCAAGCTGGCCGGTGAGGGCGGACGTCCCCGTAGCCGCAGACTAATTTCACTCGAGAGTTACAGGGAAAATCTTTTTTTTGAACCGCTGGTTTCTCCCTGTGCCTCAGCCCCTCTGCGGTAAACCGCGGTTCTGGTATTCTTTTTCTTCATTAGGAGACATGGATGTCCTCCAGCCTTGCAGGTCGGGTAGCAGTTGTATTTGGAGTTGCCAACAAACGCAGCATCGCTTGGTCCATCGCACAGGGCTTGCACGCCGCCGGGGCCAAGCTGGCCATCACTTATCAAAACGAGCGCATGGCGCTCGAGGCCAAAGATCTGATTCTTTCCCTGCCGGGCGCTGAGGCATTTCAGTGCGATGTTTCGAACGACGCGGAAATCGCCAACCTCTTTGGTGAATTGAAAGAACGCTACGGCAGGCTCCACGTACTCGTCCATTCGGTCGCATTCGCTCCGGCCGACGAACTCAAGGGAGACTTCATCAACACCACCCGCGAAGGCTTTCGGGTTGCACTCGATGTCAGCGTTTATTCGCTCGTCGCGGTAGCCCGCGCTGCCGCGCCGCTTATGGATGAAGGTGGGTCGATGATGACCATGACCTATTACGCCTCGGAAAAAGTCGTGCCCCGCTACAACGTGATGGCGGTGGCAAAAGCCGGCCTGGAATGCACGGTGCGTTATTTAGCTTTTGAACTGGGCAAGAAAAACATTCGCGTAAACGCCATCTCTGCAGGCCCCATCAAGACCTTGGCGGCACGAGGCATCTCCGGCTTCAGCGATATGCACAAGACGCACGCTGAGCGCGCTCCGATGGGCCGTAACGTGGATGTGAACGAAGTTGGCGCAACGGGAGTTTTTCTCGCATCCGACGCCAGCTCCGGCATCACTGGGGAAGTGATTTACGTCGACTGCGGCTACAACATCATGGGATTCTAGAGAATATCCATTGACCACCGAGTCACGGAGAAAATCTTAGATCTTGTGAAACCCAAAGGATTTTCTCTCTGCGCCTCTGTGGTGAGAGCCATTAGCTGGTAACTCGCACTCGCCGATCGTTTTCGCCAATTCGCTCCAGGGCGATTTCCACATCTCTTTCCTGCTCAAACCGTGCGAACTTCTCTCCCCACTCGATCAGCAGAATGCCGTTCTCCGAAATAAGGTCATCCAACCCCAAGGTTTCCAGCTGCCGAGGCGTGTCCACCCGGTACAAATCAATGTGATAGAGATTGGCCTCAGGCCCGTGGTATTCGTGGATCAGCGTAAAGGTCGGACTGGTCACGTCTTCTTCCGACGCCGCATGGAAAGCCCCAGCGATGCCTTTGACGAGCGTAGTCTTGCCCGCTCCCAGATCGCCGCGCAGCAGCACAATCTTCGGCGGGACAAGCATAGCTGCGAGCCTGCGGCCCAGAGCAATCGTCTCGTCCGGGGAATGGGTAACGAATTCTTGGGAGATGGTATCTCGCGTTTCCATGCTGGTCTGAAGACCAGTATAGCGAGAGTGCGGCGTCGAACTTACTGCCGCTTGGGTGGAACCCACTGGCTGGAGCGCAAGCCCACGAAGTCCGGGTCGAGGCGAGCGTCCATTACGGAGCGCAATGCTCGATGTGCTTCGTCCTCGAGGGCCACAAAACGGAAAGGCTGCAAAATACCGTCCGTCACGGCGCGCGATGGGCTCAGCATCTCCGCCATGCCTTGCACTGCACCGGCCTCGGTTTGAATGTCCACCTCAACCAGATTCCCCTGTTCCAGTGCCCTTGCTACACGCAGCATGCCGCCGGTCTCTGAGACGCTTTGCAGCTTAGCCTTGGTCCTCCGGCCGTCATCCAGCTTGATGACGACAGGAATCGTGTTCTGAAACTGGATTCGGGCGGAGCGTTTTTGGGGGTGGGCCTGCGGAAAATGTGTCATAGACAAATTCACTATGCCACGAGCCAGGGTTACGCGGGAGATTACCGAAGCACCTTGAATCTATTCGCAGTGTTAACCGATACGTTAATGGCCCTAGGGACAGTGCTTCGGAGGCTAAATTTCCACGGTCGCCTCGTCAGCGGAGTTACGCACGCGGCGGAAGGCCTCAGGCAAGGCATTCAGCAAATCCGTTGCAATCAACGACTGTTCACCCGTGCTTTCGCAGGCCACGTCGCCGGCAAGCCCGTGGAGATGGACGGCGGCGATCACGGACTCGGCCACACGGCCTGGATTCTGCGCCAGCAGGCCGGCAATCATTCCGGTGAGAATGTCTCCCGTACCGCCCGTAGCCATTCCAGGATTCCCGGTAGTGTTGACCCACACCGTTCCGTCAGGCTGAGCGATCAGCGTCCGATCTCCTTTCAACACCAGGACCAATTCGTGGTCTCGCGCGAATGTGCGGGCGACCGCAAGCCGGTCGCGTTGTACGGCGTCCACGCGTGGAACCCGCCAGCCGCGCCATTTCGCCGGGATGAGGCGTGAGCACTAGCGTCCGCGACTTGCCGTTCAGGATTGCCGTGTGTCCCTCAAACGCATTCAGTCCGTCGGCATCCAGGACAATTGGCGCCTTATTTTTCTGCACCAGATTTCGCACCAATTTGGCGGTGTCGGAATTTCGCGAAACGCCCGGCCCGATCGCCAAGGTCATCTTCCCTTCCGCCAGTTTCTCTACGCGGGACAAAGCGCTCAACGCTATGCTTCCATCTCTGGTTTCTTCGAGCGGTTCCGTCATGACCTCAGGATGAAATCCAGCCACGGTCGCGAGCACCGATTTTGCCGTAGCCACAGTGGACAATCCCGCCCCACTCAGCAACGCAGCGATACCCGCCATAGCCGCCGACCCCGCCTTGCCTACCGACCCGCCAATCACCAGCACGTGTCCGAAGTTTCCTTTGTTGGAAGCGGGTGGCCGCGGCCCAATCAAGGGCGCAATATCGTGGTCAGTAATCAAATTGAGCTGCGTCGACGAAACGATAGCGTCATCGGGCGAGCCAATCGGGACAATCCGCGTCGGCCCGGCTGTCAGTCTTCCGAAAACATGCGCCGGACGCGGCGCCGTGAATGTGACAATGGCGTCCGCTTTAGCGACTGTACCCGCCCGCTGTTCCATCGCATCCGCATCGGCGCCGGAAGGAATGTCCACGGCAACAATCGGAGCCGCACTCGCATTCAGCAGAGCTATTGCTTCGCCGTACAGACCGCCGACAGGCGGGCGGAAACCCGTCCCCAGAATCGCATCGACCAGAACCTCGGACTCAAATACTGCCCGAACCTGGTCAGTATTCAAGTCTTCGTTGGAACGGACTACTATAGGCGCGACCGTTAGCCTCTTGAACATTTCCGCTGCATCGCCGCGCAACTCCGCCGGATCGGCCAGCAAGACCACTCGAACGCCTTTCCCTGTAGCCTGAAGTTTGCGTGCGGCGACAAAGCCGTCGCCGCCATTGTTGCCTTTTCCGCAGATCACACCGATCCGCTCGACCGAGCGGTATCGCAAAGAACGAAGTTGGCAACGGCCGTACCAGCGTTCTCCATGAGCGTGAGCGACGGCACGCCAAAGCGCTGGCTGGTCGCCTGGTCGATTTCACGCATCTCGGCAGCAGTGACGATCTTCACGCTCGAAAATTATCCCCCGGGAATGGAGCCTTCCAGCGACTATGAAACAAAAAGCCTTCCGCATAGGCGCGGAAGGCCCGAAGAAACTATATTACACAATTTCAGCGGCCGCCCTTTGCGGCTTCCAAAGCCTGCACCCGGCTATGCTTCTGGCCATACGTGAAATACACCACCAGTCCGATCACCAGCCAGATGATCAAACGCGCCCAATTGACCCAGCCCAGTTTGTACATCATGTAGCCGTTGGAGATGACACCGAGAATCGGAACCAATGGCACCCATGGCGTGCGAAACGGCCGCGGCTGGGTGGGATTGGTATAGCGCAATACCATCACGGAAATCGACACGATCACAAACGCCAGTAGCGTTCCGATATTCACCATTTTCCCGATGTCGTCGATGGGGGTCAGGCTGCCCACGGTCGCGGCCAGCAGCCCAACCAGAATCGTATTTTTCCAGGGAGTGCGAAACTTGGGATGGACGGCGGCGAAAAACTTTTTCGGCAGCAGGCCGTCATTCGCCATGGCGTAGAGCACGCGTGTCTGGCCGATGAGCATCACCAGCATCACGCTCGTCAGCCCGGCAAAGCACCCAGGGTGATAATGTGCGACGCTGTCGTCAAGCCGCGGTCCAGGAATGCGCGGGCCACAGGCGCTTCGATGTTAATCTGCTGCCATTGCACCATCCCGGTCAATACGCCCGCGACGGAGATATAAAGAACGGTGCATATCGCTAGCGACGCAATCATGCCGATGGGCAAGTCCCGCTGCGGATTCTTGGCCTCTTGCGCAGTCGTCGAAACCGCGTCGAAGCCAATGTATGCGAAAAATATGTAGGCCGCTCCGGCGCCAACCCCCGCGAATCCGTGAGGCGCAAACGAACTCCAGTCGGTGCCCCAGTTGGCGGTATTGATGTACCGGGCCCCCAGCGCGATGACGAATAACACCACCGCAACCTTGATCACAACGATGGCGCTGTTAAATCTCGCGCTCTCTTGTATTCCAATCACCAGCACCGCAGTAATCACGAGAGCAATCACAAAGGCCGGAAGGTTGAAGCCGACTTCCATGCCAAACAAATGCGGCGCGCCCAGCAGATCATGCGCTCTCTGCAGTAACTCGGGAGATTGGGCCGCCACAACAGCACTTACCTTGTCGAGGAACGCCTGCTGAACCCGGCACCAGGGTGGAATCCGCAGCCTGGCGCCATCTGCCTGCCGATCATTTTCTCCGCTGTCTTCAGCGCTGTCCAATGATCGTATGCCAACCACAGCGGCATCCTCAGATGGAAGATATTCAGCAATTCGATGAAATGGTTCGACCATCCCGACGACACCGTGCTCGCGCCCATGGCGTATTCCAGTGTCAGATCCCAGCCGATAATCCAGGCCAGCAATTCGCCCAAAGTCGCGTAGGCGTATGTGTATGCGCTGCCCGCCAGCGGAATCATCGCGGCGAACTCCGCGTAGCAGAGGCCCGCAAACGCGCATCCCAGTCCAGACAAAACGAATGACAATGTCACCCCAGGGCCTGCGTACTGCGCTCCCAAGTCCGACCATGACAAAAATGCCGGCGCCAATGACTGCGCCTACACCGAGCGCCGTCAGTTGGAAAACCCCGAGCGAACGTTTAAGGCTATGTTCGCCCGTTTCACGTGCTTCTTCCATCAAAAGGTTCAGTGGCTTGGTAGCCAGCAGATTCGCCATCCGTTTAGTTTCTCCTAGTCATGTGCGTACTGTTCCTTTTTCGAATGCCTTGACCACGCAAAATATACCGGAATCCCCAGCAACACAATGATCAACCCCGGCCACGTGAACTGCGGTTTATACCGCAATAGTACGACGTCGATAAATAAAGCCATCACAATGTAAATCGCCGGCAGCAGCGGGTAACCAACTGCCCGGTAGGGCCGCTCTGCATTGGGATGCGTCCGACGCAGCACAAATAGCCCGACAATTGTAAGAATATAAAACACCAGTACCGCAAAAACGATGTAATCCAGAAGTTGCCCGTAACTGCCGGAGACGCAGAGCACGCACGTCCAAACCATTTGCACCATCAGGGAAACTGCAGGCGTTTTGTAGGTAGGATGCAACTTCGCCACGCTGCGAAAGAACAAACCATCCTTCGCCATAGCGTAATAGACCCTGGCGCCGGCCAGGATCAATCCGTTATCGCAGCCGAAGCCGGAAATCATGATCGCCGCAGCCATCAGCAAGCCGCCGACTGAACCGAACATCTGCGTCATGACCGCCGTGCCCACGCGGTCTTCGGTGGCGTACTTGATACCGCGTTCCAGGATGGTGGCGCCGTTGGCCACCCCATCCAGAGGCAGCACATTCAGATAGACGAAATTGCAAGCCAGATAAAGCGTGATGACAACGCCCGTGCCCAAAGCAAGCGACAACGGCAAATTGCGGCTGGGATTCTTCACCTCGCCAGCGGTGAAGGTCACGTTGTTCCAGGCATCGGCAGAAAATAGCGATCCCACCTGCGCCACCGCCAGAATCGTCAAAGTTCCAACCATCACCATCGGACCGCCGACTCCGACTTGGACGGCATGCTGCGCGCCCAGTCCGGCGTTGTTCCAGAAGTTGCCGTGAAAGTTGGCGGCCAAGGCTTGCGCGTTCCGTCCGATAAATAATCCCAGGAGGCCCAGGCCGAGCAACGCTGAGACTTTGGCAAACGTAAAAACGTTCTGAATCAGTGCGCCGGTCTTCAATCCGAAAATGTTGATCACCGAAAGCGCAACCACCACCAGAATCGCGACGAGATTCTGCGTGTTCAGGCCGACATCCATATTGCCCAGAACCATGGGTCCAATATGAATGGGCGGGACCTTCCAGAAGTGAACGATCCAATTCGAGGAAGATACCGATGGCACGAAAATGCCGAGAAATTTGCCGCAAGCCACGCCCACAGCGGCAATGGTTCCCGTTTGAATGACCAGAAACAGCGTCCAGCCGTAGAGAAATCCCCAGAGCGGCCCCAGAGCTTCGCGCAGGTAAACATATTGGCCGCCGGCCCGCGGCATCATCGCCGCGAGTTCGCCGTAGCACAGCGCTCCAACGATGGTCATGAACCCCGTGACCAGCCACGCTCCAATCAGCAGCGCCGGAGAATTCACTTCCCGCGATATTTCAGAGGAGACAATGAAGATGCCCGAGCCAATCATCGAGCCCATGACCAGCATGGTGGCGCTGGTCAGGCCCAGGCCTTTCACCAGCTCTTTGTCTTGCTGCGAGTGGGTTGCCCAGTCGCTGGCGGTGGCGGGTTTGGTGTCGATGCTCAAAATGGGTTACGTCGGGACGACCGCCCCGGCTGTCCGCCGAGCGAAGCTCGGGTCGTCAACGACTCTATCCTAAGATGCGCAAAAATTCCTCAACTGATTTTCGCGGCTCCCGCATCAGGTCCGCTATTACCGCCACCGAGTCCGCCCCCGTCTCGATCACTGATCTGCAGTTGGCACGGTTAATGCCGCCAATCGCCACCAAGGGTTTCCGGGTCACCGCCCGCGCCCGGCGCAGGCCTTCCACGCCGATTACCGGGTCAGGATTCGCCTTGCTCGCGGTCGCAAACACCGGCCCGATCGCAATATAGTCCGCCGAAGTTTGGTCAGCCTCGCGAACCTGCTCAGGATTATGCGTGGACACTCCGAGCCACAGCCGATCGCCAATCACGCTGCGCGCGCCCGCCGGAGACAAATCTTCCTGGCCTACGTGAACTCCACTAAACCCCGCGGCGACACAAAGATCAGCCCGGTCATTCATGATCAGTTTGACGGAATCGCCGAGCCGGCGTCTCAGCTCTTTCGCGGGGCTCAGCATTCCCCGCGTATCGCCGCTTTTGTTCCGGTATTGCAGCAGGGTTATACCGCCCGCGACCAATTGCTCGGCGAACTTAAGAGGCGATTCTGCTTCGGGAAAAAGAGAAGCATCCACGATGGCGTAGAGTCGCGGCAAGATCATGATCGAAGAATTGAGCCATTGGGTGGCTCAGTACCGTGGGCAGTTTCACTCAATTGCTCGCTTGCCAAATTACAAAATTACCCGATCCCCAAATCCCTAGTGCCCTTTCCCATTCTTCGCCAAGAAGCGCTCAATGAACGTGGTATCGAAGTTCCCAGCGCGAAAATCGGGATCGGCCAAAATTCGCCGATGCAGCGGGATCGTCGTAAAAATCCCCTCGACAACAAACATCTCCAGTGCGCGCGACATGCGCGAAACCGCTTCCGCCCGGTCTTTGCCGCGCACAATCAGCTTGGCAATCAGCGAATCGTAGTAGGGAGGAATCACGCCCTCGGCATACGCTGCGGTATCGATGCGCACGCCCGTGCCACCGGGCGGATTAAACACCGTAATTTTTCCCGCCGACGGCGTGAATTTTTCCGGATGCTCAGCATTGATTCTGCATTCAATAGCGTGGCCGCGATGCACGATCGGCCCTTGCAGCACATTCTCCAGGCGCTCGCCCGCCGCAATCAGAATCTGGCTCTTCACCAGGTCGACGTCGGTAACCATCTCCGTGACCGGATGCTCCACTTGAATGCGCGTGTTCATCTCGATGAAGTAAAGCCGGCGATCTTCATCCATGAGGAATTCGATGGTCCCGGCATTTACGTAGCCGATTTCGGAGAGCGTTTTCGAAATCACGTTGCCAATCTGCTCGCGCAACTCCGGCGAAACCTGCGTCGAGGGCGACTCCTCCAGCAACTTCTGATGACGCCGCTGGATCGAACACTCGCGCTCTCCGAGGCTGACGACCTTGCCATACTGGTCCGCCAGAATTTGAAACTCGATGTGCCGCGGCCGCTCGATGAATTTTTCCATGTAGAGGTCGCCGTTGCCGAAGGCGGCTGCGGCTTCCGACTGCGCTGCTTTGAACAAACCGGGAAGCTCTTCTTCGCTGCGCACGATCCGCATTCCGCGCCCACCGCCGCCCGCGGACGCTTTTATGATCACCGGGAACCCGACTTGCCGCGCCCATTCCATCGCCTCGCCTTCGCTGGCAAGGATGCCGTCTGAGCCCGGAAGAATCGGCACGCCGGCCTTTTTCATCGCCGACCGCGCCTTTTCTTTTTCGCCCATCAGCCGCGTGACTTCCGGCGGCGGCCCGATGAATTTAATGTTGCTGGTTTCTGCGACCTCCGCAAAGTTGGCGTTCTCAGCCAGCAAGCCGTAGCCAGGATGAATCGCGTCCACGTTCGCGATCTCGGCCGCGCTGATCACCGCAGGAATATTCAGATAACTCTGCCCCAGCTGAGGAGGCCCAATGCAAATCGCCTCATCAGCAAACTTCACATGCAGCGAGTGCCGGTCTGCTTCGCTATAAATCGCCACGGTGCGGATGCCCAGCTCTTTGCAGGCGCAAATCACCCGCAAAGCAATCTCACCGCGATTCGCAATCAGAATTTTGTTAAACATGCAGAGTCAAATCGTCCAACTCATGAATCCGTCGGTCCCGAGCGAAGTCGAGGGACCTTCCATCTTCCCGAGCTATCTCACCACAAACACAAAAAGGCGCGATAACCCGCGCCCTATCAGCTGCCCTGAACCATCATTTCTTCGGCCGGATCACAAACAATTCCTGCCCGTACTCGATCGGCTGTCCGTTGGTCACCAGCTTTTTCACAATCTCGCCGGCAACGTCTGCCTCAATCTCGTTCATCAGTTTCATGGCTTCCACGATGCAAAGCACCTGACCCACCTCGACTGCATCTCCGACCTTGGCGAACGGAGGCGATCCTGGTGACGGACATTCATAAAACGTCCCAACAATCGGCGAGCGCACCGTGTGCAATCCCGCTTCAACCGTAGGAGCCGCGGGTTCAGCGGCGGGCGGCGGAGCCGAAACGACAACCGGAGTTAATCCCAGCTCAGGCCCAGGATTCGGGGCCGCATGCATGGCAAAATGTGCGGGCGCAGAAACCACGTGCTCGACACCGCGCTTTATGCGCACCTTGACATCGCCGCGTTCCAACTCAAACTCGGCAATATCCTTTTCAATTAAGAACTCGATGAGTTCTTTCAGTTCTTTCTGATTCATGATTTACGGTGGGACTGCTTCCTGTTTCTCTCGTTCGAACCTGAGAGTCCGGACGTCAATTCCAATTCCCTACTAAGAAATGCTAAGAATCTAAGAATAGCTGAATCAACGAACAGCTGAATAAAGAATAGTTCTAAATCGTTATGAGTTCCGTGCTAGCGGGCGCCAAGACTTCGCACCCGCCCCTCGTTACCACCACAACATCTTCGATGCGCACGCCGCCGCTTCCGGAAAAATAAACGCCAGGCTCCACGGTGATCACCATGCCCGCACGCAAAACTTCCGTCTGTCCCGCTGCCACGCGTGGCGCTTCGTGAATCTCCAAGCCTACACCATGCCCCGTCGAGTGCGTAAAGTGCTTCGCTAAGCCTCGTTTTTGCAACAATTTGCGAGCTGCCTGATCGACTTCGCCTACACTGACGCCGGCCTTCACGCTATCGACGGCAGCCAGTTGGGCTTCCCGCACCGCGTCGTACATCCGGCGATCCTCAGCCCGGGGACACCCCACATGCACCGTCCGCGTCCTGTCGGAACAGTAGCCCGCGAGTATAACACCGAAGTCGCAAACCACGAATCCTCGCGCCGGAATCGTCGCTTGCGAAGCTCGTCCGTGTGGCAGCGCCGAGCGTTTTCCGGACGCAATGATCGTGGGAAAAGACATTTCCTCCGCTCCGCCCTGACGCGCGGAATATTCCATCTCTGCCGCAACTTGTGTTTCGCGCATACCGGGTCGAATCACTTGCAAAGCTCGCTCAAAGAGACTCGCTCCCAACAGGGCAGCTTCGCGCAGGCGTTCGATCTCGTCCACATCCTTGATCATGCGGAATCGCTCAACCAATCCTTGCGTTTCGCGCAGCTGAAACTTGCCCCGAAGCAGTTTAGCCACTTGGGTCCGTCCCGCAACGGTTAAATGGTCGCTCTCGATACCCAACTTTCGGATTGCGGAAGATCGTTTCCCTGCGCGGTCGATCAACCACTCCGCGGCCGCCGCCAGCGGTGGCTTAACCGCGACTACAACTTTGCACCCCTTCACCTGACTCCGAGCCTGTTCCTTGTAGCGTCCGTCGGTAAAGAACGAGCCTCCCGCCGCCCCCATCACCAGTGCGCCCGCGGTCCCGGTAAACCCGCAAAGGTATCGAACGTTGGGGAGATGCGTGATCAGCAGCGCGTCTACACGATTGTCGTCGAGAGCGCCCTGCAACCTCTTCAGCCGACCCTTGTGATCCATATAAGAATTCTAGCAAGAGAACCTGAGAGCTCGCCGCGTGTGCCGCGCCTTGGGTCAGTTTGCAATTGTGGCTGCAGCAGTCAACTCGGTAGACTGCAGCAATGATGACCGCACGAATGACGAACATTCTTCAAGTCGCCGTACCCGTCTTAGAGACAGCACGGCTCAAACTGCGCGGCCACGGTCTGCCGGACTTCATTTCTTGCGCGGCCATGTGGGCGGATCCCCAGGTGACTCAGTTCATCGGCGGCAAGCCCCTTACCGGAGAAGAGTCGTGGGCGAGGCTTCTGCGCTACGTCGGACACTGGTCGCTGCTGGGCTTCGGCTATTGGGTGATTGAAGAAAAGGAGACGGGAAAATTTATTGGAGAAGTGGGCTTCGCCGACTACAAACGCGACTTGCAACCATCTCTGGACGGAATCCCGGAGATTGGGTGGGTCCTCTCTTCGCAGGAACAGGGCAAGGGCTACGCCACCGAGGCTGTCCGTGCCGCGACCGCCTGGGGAGACGTGCATTTCTTATCGGGAAAGACGGCTTGCATTATTCATCCTGAAAACGTTCTTTCCGTTCGCGTGGCGGAGAAATGCGGATACCGGCAGGCACAATCTACGACCTACAAAGGAAGGCCGACGCTGATGTTTACTCGCGAACCGCAAGCCTGAATGACGTTCTCTTCGCCCTAAAACACCAGGCCCTAAAACGCCACGCCTAAAACACCACCGCCAGTTTCCTCGCGGAAACTGGCGGCTGTCTTCCTTCTACCTCGCTACTCCGCTATGTCTGGATGATGCGCGGAGTGATGAAGAAGATCAGCTCCTGGTTGGAGGTGCTGACCGTCGTGTGCTTGAACAGGTTGCCCAGCCATGGAATGCTGCCCAGCAGCGGGACCTGCGACACGTTAATCGAGTTGTTGGTCTGAATGACGCCGCCGATGACCACCGTGCCACCGTCAGTGACGAGGACTTGCGTGGTCGCCTGTTGCGTGATCAGTGTCGGGTTGCCGTTGATGGTGCGACCGAAGTCAGGCGTCGTGTTCTCGACGTCCACGTTCAAGAAGATCGTGCCTTCGGAAGTAATTTGTGGAATCACCGTCAACCGCAGGAAAGCATCGACGTAAGTAACAGTTGGAGGACCACCCAACTGCGCCTGCGTCACGATAGGCACGCGTACGCCCTGCCGGACCAGAGCCTGGATGTTGTTCTGGGTAACCACGCGCGGACGGGACAGAATTTTCAGCAAGCCGCGTGATTCAGCCATTGAGAGCAGTGCATCGATGCGGACCGCGTTGCTCACGTTCAGGAGCGAGAACCCGCTGGTCGGGCTGGTCGCGCCCAGGTTGGAGAACAAGGGAATCTGTGATCCTGTGGTCGGTGTAGGCGCCGTGCTCCCGATAATCGGGTAGTGCGGGGCGACACCGAACGCCGAAGTCGGGGTGGTGCCAACTGCCGGCACGCCGCCTGCGGAGGTGGCTGCATTGCCCCAACCGAATGCCAGCTGCGTACCGATTTCACGGGCGAAGCTGCGGGTTGCGGCAACTACGCGGGCTTCAATTTCCACTTCCTGCGTCTTGCGGTCGAGCTGCGTGAGCAGCCGGTCAATGTTCGGCATCACCGCGGGAATGTCCGAGATGATCACGGCGTTGGTGCGGTCATCGGAGACGACATCACCGCGCTGTGACAAGAACTTCTTTACGGTAGGAATGACGTCTTTCGAGTGCGCATAGCTTAGGAACCGGGTCACGGTCTGCTTCTCGACGGCCAGAGCTTCGGCTTCCTGCTCCGCGCGGCGCGATTCAGCTTCGTGACGCATCGTGTCTACCGTGGCGATGCGCAATACATTGCCATCCAGCTGACGGGCAAGATCGTTGTTCTTCAGAACGATGTCCAGTGCCTGGTCCCACGGCACATCGTCCAGCACGATGGTCAATTGACCTTTTACGGTCGGATCGAGCACCACGTTCAGGCCGCTGATCTCGTGAATCAAGCGGAAGAAATCTTTCAGGTCAACGTCTTTCAGGTTCACCGAGATCGGCTCGCCGGTGTATTTGGCGGCCGTGATCGGCGTGACCACATGGCTCTCACCCTTCTGCTCGGCAGCGAGGTTCACCGCCGGCTGTATGGGTGCAGTAGGCGCTGCTTGACCGTCCTGGGGCTGCATGGCAGCGCTGGGCGCGGGCAGCAGATTGCCCTCGGGTTTGTCGACGAACTTGGCCGCAGCCAGTTTGGCGGCGTCCGGCGCAGCGACCGTAGCCGTGGTTGCGGCTGCCGGTGCCGGGTCCGTCGTATTCTTCTGTTGATAAGAAGGCTCCACAACTACGAAGTCGGTCGCGGAAGCGGTCTTCTTGGTCTCGACTGGAGCCGGGGCCAAAGCCGCCGTCACGGGAGCTGGTTTGCTCGCCGCGAGAGGCTCGACCGGAGCAGCAGGCTGCACCATGGCAACCGTCTGCAACTTTGCTGGAGCAGCCTTCGCGCTGGCCTTCACCGGCGCGGAGTGCAGCTTGACAATGATCTTGTCGCCGCTGCCCGACACCAGGTCATAGGCGCAGGCTTGCACCAGGTCGATTACGACGCTGGTGGTGGGAGGCTGGTGGCCGTCCGTACCAATGCGCACGCCCTTCACTCCGCCTCCCGCCACGCTAATGTGATTTTGCGTGGTGGTCGTCACAGTGTTGGGCAGAGTCACCAGAATGCGGGCCGGCGACGCCAAGGTGCTGACTTTCGGCGTCACTGATCCGTGGGCGGTGATCTCCACGCTGATTCCGTCATCGGCGTGCATCACGTCCACCTTTTGTACGGTGGCGCGATCTACGCCAGTGCTCGTGCTCTGAGTCTCGGCGCCGGCGATCAGAGCCAAGATCAGCAGCGGTAGCAAAACAGCCAGCAGTTGCTTTCGCATTTCCCTATCTCCCCACGGGCGCGCGCTTTGCTCGCCTCGTGATCTGTTCTCTCAAAATTTCGTTCTGTGCGCCGGACCGGGCCGGACGCTTCTACCCGGAGTTAAACCGCCGGGGTCGAAATCTTCTTTGTCACTTCTCGTGTGAACGACTTGCCTAACTTGTCCTGCAACGTCTCTTTGAAAATGATCGAATCTCCCGTGATCTTCACCACGAAACCGTTGAACACGGGATCGTTCTCGCGCAGGAAATATGCTTTGTTCATGGCATTGACCACCACGGCGATCATGCCGCCATCCGCCTTGACAATTCCGGTCAGGGCGATCTGATCCACTGCCAGACAACGTTTGCCGGTGCTGCAACCCGATCCACCCATGGTGTGATTCACCACTGGACTAATGAATGGATCGCGGCGTCCGCCTGCCATGCTGATGCTCTTGTGCTCGTCCTTCTTCGGTTCGAGCGGGTTCTTCTTATCTTCGACTGCTACTGCAGCCTTAGGCTGAACCGGCTTCTTTACGGTGACGGTCGTTGTCTTCTTGGCCTTGCTTGTGGCAGCTGCTTTTGGAGCCGGAGCCGATACCTTCGCGGCCGCCTTTGGCGCAACCGCCGGAGCTAACGGCTTGGAAGCAACTGTCGGCTGCGTCGCCACTTTGACTTGTGGCGCGGCAGCCGGTTTTGCTTGCGCCGGAGCCGCGACCGATGACTGCGAGTTCTGGCCATTCGTAGCCGCTAAGGCAGCGTTGGAGGCTGCAGCTTGCTGTTGCTGTGCCGCCGTCAACTTCGCCTTCGTGCTATCGATGATGCTGGGGTTTTGTGCCCAGACTGTTCCCAGGCCCAACCCGAGAATAAGAATTCCAGTCGTCAGTTTCATAGGCCTCCCTTACCTTTGGCCGGTACGCCTGCGGGCGGCGCCAAGTCATGGCTAAAGAATGTGGTCGCGTTGCAGGTAGCCACGATGCTCTCGTTCGCCGCGTAGTTATAAATGTGTTTGGTCTTGGCGTCGCTGCCCCGCTTGGTGTTCGCAATCAGCAGGTTCGACATGTTCACGATCCGCTCCAGCTTTCCCACCCGGTCGAAGAAATTGAGCACCGAGTAGTAAGGCCCGTCGAGTTCGACCTCGAACGGCATTTCCGTGTAGAACTCGCGGCTCGAGACTGGTTTGGCGGTGTAGCGGCGGATCTCGATACCCGACTTCAAGGCTTCGGCATCCAGCATCTTGATGAAGCCGTCCACTTCCTTGTCGTCAGGCACGATGCGCCGCTCGATTTCCAGCTGCTGTTTCAAGTTCGCCAGCTGCCGGTCGATGTCCTTGAGCTTGGGAGCGTAGGATTCGAGTTCCGCATTCTCGCGCAGCTTGGTTTCCAGCGCGCTTTGCGCCTGGGTGTTCGTGTCCCGTTGGGACTTGAACAACGTGAAGTACAGTGCGCTGGTGATCAGTGCCGCCCCTAACACCAGGGTAGCTAACTGCTTGAGGCCCGACATTTCGCTAAAGTTGCCCATAATCTCCCGCCTTAGGACTTTCCCTTTTCGCAGGTCAGAACGAATTGGAAGGCCTGCATATCCTTGTACGAGTCGTCCTGAAAAGTCTCTTTGATCTCAATGTTCTTGAAGTAACCGGTCTTTTGCAGGTTCTCGATCAAAGTGGCCACGGCATCGGTGCTCAAGGCCATGCCCTCAATGTCGACGTTCGGACCAAGATCCTTCATCGTGCTCAGCCACACCGCTTCGGTGCCGTTGATGGTGTCACCGATGGTGTTCAGCAAGTTGACCGGTCCCGACTGATTGGCGCGCAGCTGATCGATTACATCGACGCGGCGCTTATAGCTGTCCGCCTGGCGCTGCCGCTCCAGGTATCGCGCTTTCACTTCGGCAAGTTCGCGGTTTCTCTGCTCTGCCACCTCCATCTTGGCGGCAATGCTTTGCTTCTGTTTATCCAGCCGATACCAGTAACCCGCGTTGAGCGTTCCCGCGAGCAGAACCACCAGCACGATCTTCAGCTTTGGTGAGCCGACCTCGCCCATCTCCATGACCGCCGCCGCCGAAGCCGCGGCACGTTTGTTTTTCGGTCTTGCTTGTCCCAGCAGGTTGATTCGGATCATAGGTTTTCAAAACTCCTTAAGGCCAAACCCACCGCTACCGCCAGCTGGCCAGCGTTATGCTCGATCAGTTCCGCTCCATGTCCATCGGTGGGCGGAGCGATTTTCTGGAATGGATTGAAAATCTCGACCGGCAACGAGAACTCCTGGCGCAACGCTTCAATCAAGCCAGGAACTTTCGAAGAGCCGCCCGCCAGATAAATCTTCTCGATGTGCTCACCCGCGGCGCTGGCGCGGAAGAAGTCGAAGGTTTTCTGAATTTCCAGCACGATGATTTCCGTCACCTGTTGCAGGATCGGCGTCTTCGCGTCCTCGCTCACCGTGCCAACCTTGTTCCCCAGCTTCAGCGACTCCGCATCATCGAAGCTTAGATCCAGTTCTTTCTGCAAAGAATCCGTGTATTGATGCCCACCTACACTCACATCGCGCGGGAACAGCGGCGTGGTGCCCTTGACGATATTGATGTTCATCACGCTGGCGCCCAGGTTCAAAAGAGCCACCACCTGGCCCGGCGCGGGCTCATAGTTGTACTCGTAGCAGTTCTGCAGGGCGAGCGCATCGATGTCCACAATAGCCGGAGTTCTTGCCGGCCATCGAGAGTACGTTGGTGTAGTTCAGAATCTTGTCCTTCTTGACGGCGACCAGTAACACGTCCATCTGCGGGTTGCCGGCGTCTTCGGAGAGAATCTGATAGTCCAGGTTCACGTCCGCCAGATCGAAAGGAATGTGCTGCGCGGCTTCCTTCTGGATGGTTTCGGCCAATTCCTGGTCGCTCATGGAAGGCAGCGAGATCTTCTTCACGATCACCGAGTGTCCGCTGACGGCCGTGGCCACGCTCTTGGTCTTGATCTGATTGTCGGTGAACAGCTTCGAGATCGCGCTCGACACCGTGCCCGAATCCACGATCATGGAATCGACGACAATATCTGGAGCCAGCGGTTCCAGACCCAGGTGCGCCACTTCAATGCCGTTGCGGCCCTTCCTCAGTTCGACAGCCTTGATGCTCGAGGACCCCACATCCAGACCAACAATCGTTTTCGATCCGAATCCAAACATGTGACCGCCTTTTTAGCTTTGCCCGGCAGCCTTAAAGGCCGCCTTCGGTTTTTTTCCCTTTTTCACTTCCATCTGGTTGGATTTTTCTTCCATCCACTGGTCGAGCTTCGATTTCTTGAAGCGCCAGCGGTTTCCCAGTTTGAAAGCCGGAATCTTTTGTTCGCCTACGTACTTGTAGAGCGTGTCCGGACTCACTCCCAGGTACTGCGACGCCTGGCGGATATTCATGACTTCTCGTGAGTCGGCCATAGTTTCCAAACCCTTTTCACAAGAACTAACGCCGTTGCCGCTTGCCCTGTCCGGCGATGCTGCGGAAAACTCCTCCCACAACATGTGTTTCTGTGAATTCAGGTGTTCCGAGCATATCTCAGCCCCGAAAGCACACCGGCAAGAGGCCAATCTCCGAGAATTTCAGGGTTTTGTGCCTGTTTTCTGGAAAGTAATCAAATCAGGGCCGGAGAGGGAAATCAATATATTGTGGCTTATTGTTATGTGAATACTATATGCAGTATCGCCCCCAGGTCGGATACCCCCATGTTGCTGGAACCGTAACTAAAGTATTAGAGACGGTACGAAAGTCGTGGCACAGGCGGGAAAGCCTTTGCCAGCGGCCAGATTCGCGAAGAAGCAGCAACGCTAAACCCAAGTCCATCGTAAGCTCGCAGCCGAAAACATCAAAGAATCCGTTCAAATCGCGCCTGACATCTCGAAGCTTCGGCGAATCTCGAGAGTTGCGGCGCAGCCAGCAAAGGCTACCGCCAACATGGTGATAATTCAGGTAGAGAAAACTAAGCTTTGAGGACCTGTTTTCGCGGATGCGATGGGAAAAATGCCTTGGCTCTGCATGCGTTCCGCCTCTGACTTCTTACTTCTGCTATCCCGCCTCCTGGGTTAATCTGTTTGGCTGTTTCAAGGGAGGACATCTTGCGCTATTTGGATCGTTTACAACCGCTCGCGCTTTTGGTCTTACGGCTGGTCTTAGGTGCCGTCATGATTGGCCACGGTTACGGAAAAGTATTCGGCGGAATTTCCAACGTGATGCATATGGTCGCAAGTCTTGGACTTCCTTCCTGGCTTGCGTTCCCCCTGGCGGCTACGGAATTTCTTGGCGGGATTCTCCTGATCGCCGGCCTTTTCACCCGCTTCGTTTGTATCGCCATGGTGATCGATATGGGGGTCGCAATCGGAAAAATCCACTTCAAGAACGGGTTCATGGGCAAGGGCGGATATGAGTTCCCGCTTACCCTAGCCGCGATCGCTTTCGCGCTGATATTTTTTGGCGCGGGCCCCATCGCATTTGATAGCATTCGCAGCGGCGGCGGTCGTGGCGGCAAAGCAAAATCCAAAGCGGCTTGACCCTGCCAACTAATTCCAAATCCGGAGGAGAAACCATGAGCCTGACCAAGCGTGCGTGGCGGAATTTTTCGGAACATTCTGGCTGGTGTTCGGTGGATGCGGCGCGGCCGTGCTGGCGGCTGGGTTCCCCACGTTGGGCATCGGGTTTGCCGGTGTCGCTTTGGCATTCGGCCTCACTGTACTTACCATGGCCTTCGCAATTGGCCACATCTCCGGATGCCACTTGAATCCCGCAATCAGCGCTGGGTTGGTGGTCGGCAAGCGCTTCCCTGCGTCCGAGTTGCTCCCCTACGTCGTGGCCCAGGTAGTCGGCGCCATCGCAGCGGCGGGCGTGCTGTTTGTGATTGCCAGCGGGCAAGCCAGCTTCGACGTGAACAACGGCTTCGCCTCGAACGGATATGGCGTACATTCGCCCGGTGGCTACTCTTTGCTGGCGGGGTTCGTCGCGGAAGTTGTGTTAACCATGTTTTTCCTCTTTGTCATCATGGGAGCCACCGACAATCGCGCACCCAAAGGATTTGCGCCGATTGCCATCGGCCTCTGCCTGACTCTGATTCACCTGGTGGGAATTCCAGTTACGAATCTTTCGGTGAACCCGGCGCGCAGCACCGGGCCGGCAATCTTCGTCGGAGGATGGGCTTTGCAACAACTTTGGTTGTTCTGGGTGGCCCCGCTGATTGGGGGAGCACTGGGCGGCGGAATCTACCGCGCCTTATTTAGCGAAGCTTGAGAGGTAAGAAATATCTCCGGCCGCGTTCTGGCGCGGCCGGAGTCAATCCATCTACGGCGTGATTTGGAACACAACTCCCTGCCCACTGCCGCCACCTACGTTTGTGGTGCCCAGGAGATCGCCCGCCTTGTCGAGTACGACGCTCTCATAGGGATTCGCTCCATCGGCTCCGTTCTTGAACTGATGCACTACGCTCTGGGTCCACTTGCCACCGGTTTTGGGGGTGAGCTTGAACACGACTCCATCGCCATTGCCGTCGCCGCCAGCGGAAGCCGTGCCGTACAGATTGCCTTTGTCAAACATCAAGAGTCGTAGTTGGCAAACCACCGTCAGCTGCCGCCGGTGAAGCTGTGCAGCACGCTCTCGCTAAACTTGCCTGCCGATTTTGTTAGCTTGTACACCGAACCCATGCCGTTCGCGCCGCCATAGCCGGTTGTCCCGTAGAGATTGCCTTTGGCATCCGCAATCACACCACCGTAGGGATAACCTGCCTGCGGAAGCCCTTTGAAGGCGTACAGGGTTTTAAAATTCCAATTGCCGCTCGCCGAGGTCAAGCTTAAACACCGTGCCGCATTGGCACGACGCATCGCCGCCCAGCTCCGAGACGCCGAACAAATTTCCCGCCTTGTCGAGGAACAACGGTCCGAGCGAATCCCACGGCACCATCCGCACCGCCCGTGAAGGTGTGCAGCACGGTTTGTTTCCAACCGCCGCCCCTGACCGGCGAGATCTCATAAACCACGCCGCAACCGCCGCCGTTACATTTGTGCAGGTTGCCGCCGTCGGGTGTCGTTCCGTAAAGATTGCCAACTGCATCGAAAACTAACGCACCGCCGGGACCAAAACCGTCTCTGCCGCCGGTAAAGTTGTACATCACGGTTTCAACCCAGCTATTCTTGCCTTTCTTCGACAGCAGGAACACGACACCACAACCGTCGCCGGCGCAGGCTCCGCCAGATCCACCGGCCACAGTGGTTCCGTAGAGGTCGCCTTTGCCATCCAAAATAACGCCGCCGTAAGGATTTTTACCGTCGCTGCCACCCGTGAAGTTGTAGAGCACCGTTTCCTTCCACTTGCCTCCGGCAACCGGCGACAACTCGAACACGGTGCCGCACCCGTTCCCACAAAGAGCGCCGGTTCCGCCGCTGACCGTAGTGCCGTAAAAGTTACCGGCTCCATCCGGCGCCAGCGTAGTTTGTGGATCAATTCCGTCGTTGCCACCAGTAAAGCTATGGATCACCTTTTCGGTCGGCGCGGCGAAAGCAATATTGGCCAGTAGGACCGCCACCCCAAGCCACCAGATCTTGCGGACAAACCGAACTGTTCCGTTTTTCATTTTTCCATTTCCCCCCGAGACACCTGGCGCCCGGAAACAAAAAATTTGTGATTCTCTTGCGGGTTGAAACTATAGCACTGAAAAGACCGGGAAACACGCGCCCAGTAACGATTTGACGGTATTTTTACAGAGTGGAGGGTGAAAAGGATTTGAGGGGAGACGGAAGTCTCCAGAGGAAGCGGCCAGCATCCTGCGGAACGCGCCTACGGTTTGATTTCGAACACCGTGCCATTTCCGGCGTCGCCACCGGTATAGGTCGTGCCGTAGATATTACCGCGCTTGTCCAGCACCACTCCGGCCATAGGAGACCCGCCATCGATCGCGCCGGTGAAAGTGTACAGCGGCTTGTCTTTCCAGAGGCCGTTCGCGGTTGGAGTCAGCCGGAAGACAACTCCCGCGTTGAACGTTCCACCGGTTTCCGATGTCGTGTATAGCCGGCCCGACGAATCGAATACTACGCCGGACAAGAACTTGTGTCCGCTTCCGTGAGTGTCGCCGCCGTAGTGGAGCACGCGTTCGCTCCATGTGCCCCTCTTAGTGGGAGGAGGCGTCAGCTCGAAAACGATGCCGCCAGAAAAAAGGCCGCCGCCTCGGGTTGTGCCATACAAGTTGCCTCGGCTGTCGAACACCAGCGTGCAGCGCGGAAACCTTCCATCGGTATTGTTAATTGCCGAGCCCAGAAAATCGTAAAGCACGACTTCTTTCCAGGTGCCATCTTGCTCGGGAACCAGTTTGAAAACGAGGCCGGAGTTGGTCTTGCCGCCGTTTTTCGCCGTACCATAAAGAACGCCGGCCTCATCGAACACCAGTCCGCCGAGGGGAAATTTTCCAGCCTGACCCAGGCTGTAGAGCACCTTCTCCGTCCAGCCGCTCGTCCCATGGGTTAATTCAAACACTGTACCCTTGCCAAAAACGCCGCCGAGTTGCGTGGTGCCATACAGATTTCCCGCAGCGTCACTAATCACGCCAGCGACCGGAAAACCGCCATCGTTTAAACCAGTGAAGCTGTACAAAACCTTTTCGGTCCATTTACCGCCCTGACCGCGAGTGAGCTTGAATACGACGCCGGCATTGCTGGCTCCGCCTTGATTCGTCGTACCGTAGAGATTGCCGGCGCTGTCAAGCATCAGCGTTGCAGTTGGCACGGCTCCATCTTTACCGGAAAAAGTGTGCAACACAGTCTCCGCCCAACCACCGCCAGTCTTTCGTGTCAGCTTGAACACAGTACCTGAACCATTTGGATCCAGCCCGTGCCCGCGCCCCAGCGCAGTGGTGCCATACAGATTGCCGGATTTGTCTAAGACCAAGCCTCCCGCGGGTCCGGCTCCATCGTCGACCACGACGCCAAGGCTGTAAAGCACCTGCTGAGTCTGTGCCCACGCTCCACTCGCCAGAATCACGCTAATAGCAAGCAAAGCTAGAAATCGATTTGCTGAGACTGTGGGCAAGTACTTTATCCGCATAAGTCAAACCCTCAACGTGAGAATCGAGCAGGTGGGAAACTCAAGGTCGGCTCCCCGAGGTAAACAAAGCACGCCGCAGACCATCAGGCGTGCGAATGCCCGCTCGCAGAGACGTTTTCACAACGACTTGGGGACGCGTCAAGGATTTACGCGCAAAGGCGATCTGCGGAAGGCCATCTCACTGCAAGAAGAGGGAAAACAATTTCCGTGTGGTTACCGCGTTACCGGAGTAACCAGCAACCACCTTCGGGGGGCCATGGCGCTTGCACAGCACTCTCGCACTTAGTACTCCGCCAACTCCTTCATGGCCCGCAGCAAATCCTCCGCTTGCGGAAGGGTGGCGTCTTCAAGAATCGGCTGATACGCGACAAACACATCCTTCGCAGCCACCCGCCGCACCGGGGCGTCGAGGTGATCGAAGAGCTGGTCCGCGATCCGGGCTGCGATTTCCGCGCCGTAACCCCAGCTAAGCGTGTCTTCATACGCCACGAGTACGCGATTTGTCTTGCTCACCGAGGTCGCAATCGTATCCCAGTCAAATGGATTTAAGCTGCGCAAATCGATCAACTCGACTTTCACCCCTTGCTCGCGCTCTATTTTCTGCGCCGCTTGCAGGGCTCGCGGCACCACCGCTCCATAGGTAACGACCGTTAAGTCGGTACCCGCTTGCACGATCTTCGCCTTGCCGAATGGAATCATGTACTCCGCCCCGGGATTGGGCGCGCGTCCATAAGTCTCGCGATACAGCCGCTTGTGCTCGAGAAACAAAACCGGATCATCGCAGCGAATCGCGGTTCGTAACAGCCCCGCCGCATCCAGCGCGTTCGAGGGAAACACCACATGCATTCCGGGCGTGTGGGTGAAAATACTCTCTCCGCACTGCGAGTGGTAAATCGCGCCGCCGGTGAGATATCCTCCAATCGCCACCCGCACCACCGCCGGACACGCGAACCCATTGTTCGAGCGCCAGCGGATTAGCGGCAGCTCATTGCGAAGTTGCATCATAGCCGGCCAGATGTAGTCGAAAAACTGAATTTCCACTACCGGCTTCAACCCGCGCGTAGCCATGCCCACCGCGCGGCCCACGATGTTCGCCTCTGCCAGCGGAGAATTGAAAACCCGGTCAGAGCCGAATTCATGCTGCAAGCCAAACGTCAGCTTAAAAACGCCGCCTTTACCCTTGATCAGCTTCTCTTCCAGATACTGTTCGCGACTGCAATCCGCCACGTCTTCGCCGAACATGACGATGCGCTCATCGCGCCGCATCTCATCCCGCAAAGTAGAGTTGATCAGATCGGCCATCGTTTTCGGCGCGGCAGCCTTGCCGTCGGGCCCAGCCTGGGTAACGGCCGGCTCCGTGGAAAACGCGGGTGACGATGCGTCCAGGTCCGGTGAATATACAAAACGAGTGATTGAATCGGGGGTGGGTAAAGCCGCTTCCAGCGCCTGATCCACCGCGATCTGCAAATCGTCTTCGACCTGCTTCTCCAGTTTGTTGATCGCTTTCTCGTCGAGAATGCCCTCGCGGATCAGGAACATCTGCATCAGCGTAATGGGATCGCGCGCCGCGTCGCGCTCGCGTTCCGCGTCGGGCCGATAAAGTTTTTCGTCATCCGAAAGCGAATGCGAATACGGACGAATGACATGCGCATGAATAAATGATGGCCCTTCGCCCGCCCGGCAATAAGCCACGGATCGCGCAAAGGCCGCGTACGACGCAACTGGGTCGGTACCATCTACTTCTTCAAAATGAAAATTGGGAAAACCGGAAACCAGCCGGGAAATATTTCCGCCCGCCGTCTGCACTTCGACCGGAACAGAAATCGCATATCCGTTGTCCTGCACCACGAACACCACCGGCAACTTCCGGTTGGCGGCGGTGTTCATCCCCTCCCAGAATTCACCTTCGCTGGTGGTGCCATCGCCGAGCGAAACGTATGTCACTTCATCGCCGCGAAACTGCACATCTCTGAACTCGCGGTAATCGCCATTGCTCTTTTTTGCGGCTTCAGGGTGCGCCGCAAAATACCGTCCTGCCTCCGCGCAACCCACCGCCTGCAAAACCTGCGATCCCGTCGGAGAGGACTGAGTCACCACATTCAGCTTGGGAAATCCCCAGTGCGAAGGCATCTGCCGCCCGCCCGACTGCGGATCATCCGCCGCGCCCACCGCCATCAGCAACATTTCATAAGGCGTCGCACCCAGAGCCAGGCACAGCGCCCGGTCGCGATAGTACGGATAAAACCAATCGAAGTTTGGCTTGAGCGTAACCCCGGCAGCCCAGCCGATGGCCTCGTGTCCAGCGCCAGAAATCTGGAAGAAAATCTTCTGTTGCCGCTTGAGCAGAATTTCGCGGTCATCCAACCGCCGCGACGTAAACATGACGCGATACGCTTCAATCAACTGCTCGCGAGAAAGACCTTCGTAAGTCTTCCCGCCCTTGAGTTTCGCGTCAGCCACGCCCGCCGGCTTAGAATCCGTTTTCGTAGCCATGAATGCCTTATCCCGAACCAAAAAGTCGAACCTCACATTGTAAATCCTATGCCGGGCTTCCGAATATACTGGAAGTAACCAGAGAGAAGGAAGATGAGCGCAAATCTTTGCGACTTCCGCGGATAAGGCCTTTGCCCTCGACTTCATGATCAAGTTTCACCGCCAATTCGACCCCCACAAGATCAAGCTGCTGATCTTCGACCTCGACGGCACCCTGATCGACTCGCGCCTTGACCTGATCCACTCCGTCAACGCCACCCTCAAACATTTCGGACGCCCTGAACTTCCCGGCGACGTAATCGCTTCTTATGTCGGCGACGGCGCTCCTATGCTGGTCCGCCGCGCGCTCGGCGATCCCCGCGATGAAGGTTCCGTCAAAGAAGCTCTGGAGCATTTCCTCGCATATTATCGCGTGCACAAACTCGACCACACCATCGTCTACGACGGCATAAAAGAAATGTTGACCGCAATCCGTAACTCCAACGGCCTCCCGCGCCAGATGGCCGTGCTCAGCAACAAGCCGGTGATCCCCTCGAAAGCGATTGTCGAAGCTCTGGGCCTCGGCGGGTTCTTTATTCATATTTACGGCGGAAACAGCTTCTCCACCAAAAAGCCCGACCCCAAAGGCGCCCAGACGCTGCTGCGCGAAACCAAGACGCGTCCTGAACAAGCCCTGATGATCGGCGACTCTTCCGTCGACGTCCTCACCGGCCGCAACGCCGGATTGTGGACCTGCGGCGTAACCTACGGCTTCGCCCCCCACACCCTGTGCGAAGCCCCGCCCGACGTCACCGTAGACAATCCGCGAGAGCTGGCCGAATGATTTCCTCTGATCCTCAGTGTCCTCTGTGGTTAAGCTTTTCCAGTTGGCGTCGAATAGACTTCAATCCAAGTCGAACTATCTGCCTGCGCTGCTTCCCCCGATTCCTCTGTGATCCCCAGTGTCCTCTGTGGTTAACGCTTTTCGCGTTCCCGTCGGATAGACTTCAATCCAGAGATGAACACTTTCACCCCCGCCGAACTTCGCAAACTTCGCAGCCTGAAAACCCCACACGGCATCCAGCGTTATCTCGATGACATGCCCTACCACCTGGCCGACACCGCCTGGTCCCCGCGCCGCGTCCTCAAAGAAAACACCTCACACTGTTTTGAGGGAGCCACGCTCGCCGCCGCCGCACTTGCGCGCCAACGGATATCCCGCGCTGATCTTTGACCTCGAAGCCGAACACGACACCGACCATGTCGTCGCCATCTATCGCAGCCACGGCCACTGGGGCGCCATCGCCAAATCCAACTACACCGGCTGCCGCTATCGCGAACCCGTCTACCGCACCCTGCGCGAACTGGCGCTGAGTTATTTCGACGTCTACTTCAATCTCCGCCGTGAACGCTCGCTGCGAAACTTTTCCCGCCCCGTAAACCTCGCTCGCTTCGATCGCCAAAACTGGATGACCACGGATGAACCCCTCTGGTTCATCGCCAACTATCTCTTCACCATCCGCCATTTCCCCTTGCTGCGCCCCGGCATGAGCAAGCGCCTGCACCGCCTCGACGACCGCTCCTTTCGCGCCGGCTGCCTGGGCCGCGCCGAAAAATAATCCATCAGATTTAGGGTCGCGTCGTCCCCAGCAACTCTCGGGAACCATCCGGGTTTATCCTTCGTAACATGTCCATGCGCCGGTCTATCCTTCTTCTCCTTCTTCTTTTCCTCGCAAGCGTCGTCCTCGGCCAGGACAAATCTCCCGCCTCCCTTTCCCAGGACCAAATCCGCGATCTGATCCGCCAGACCGCCGAAAAAGACATGGAGAACGACAAGAAGCAGAAAGATTACACCTACATTCAGCGCGAAGAAGAACATAAGCTCGACGGCAAAGGCCAGGTGAAATCCACCGAGATCAAGACCTCGGAAATCATGGAACTCTACGGCGACCAGGTCGAGCGCCTGATCGCCAAAGATGACAAACCGCTCCCCGATAAAGACGCCAAAAAAGAAGAAGAAAAGATTCAGAAGCTGATTGAGAAGCGCAAGAACGAATCCGAAGAAGATCGTAAAAAGCGCGCCGAGAAAGAAGAAAAAGACCGCGAACAGAGCCGCCAATTTGTGCGCGAAGTCGCCGACGCCTACAACTTCAAGTTCGCGGGCATCGAATCCTTCGACGGCCGCGATGCCTACGTCATCGACGGCGAGCCCCGTCCCGGATACGAGCCCCATCTCAAAGAAGCCAAAATCCTGCCCAAGTTCCGCTTCCGCGCCTGGATCGACAAAGACGAATCGCAGTGGAAGAAGCTCGACATTCAATGCATCGACACGGTTTCTTTCGGGCTATTCCTGGCCCGCCTGCACAAGGGATCGCGCATCCTCATCGAGCAAACCCGCATCAACGACGAAGTCTGGCTCCCGCAACACATCGCCGTAAAGGTAGATGTCCGGGTCGCCTTGTTGAAGGACTTCAACCTCGAAGACGACATCACCTATCGCGACTACAAGAAATTCCGCACCACTACGAAAATCGTCCCCGTAAGCGAGGCCTCACAATAAGTGCAGGGCGGCGCTCTTGTCCTCCGCCGCAGACCACACTTGTCCCACAACAAGACCTAACTTTCCCACCACAACATTAGATTCTGAGCACCGCAGCCTTCCGAATCCCGCCACATCCCCAAAACAAAAAGCTCCTCCCGCTTTCGCGAGAGGAGCTTGAAAACCACAGCGTTCCTTAGAAGGTGACCTTGGCTGACAATTGAATGCCGCGCGGTCCACCACCACCCAGGAAGGGGTTGCCAATACCCACGTCGCCAGTGGCAGTGATCTGGTAATAGCCACTGTGCTGACCCGTAGCCGCATCCGGCGAGCCGATGTTGGCGATAAAATTCGGCATCGACGGATTGGAGAAGTTCGGGTGATTGAAGAGGTTAAAGAAGTCCGCCTGGAACTTCAGATTCACCCGCTCCGTAATCGCTGTGTCTTTGAATACCGAGAAGTTGAACTCCTTGAAGCTCGGGCCGCGCAGCGAATTGCGCCCAAGATCGCCGAAGTGTCGCGTGCCCGCCACGCAGTTGGTCTCGTCGGTCGCCCCCGGATCAAGCGCAGGATTCCAGGTGCACGGAGCCGCAAAGGCGCTCAGGTTCAAATACTGCGCCGGGTTTCCCGAGTACTGCGGCGTTCCGATAATGTCCGGACGGTCAAAGCCTTCCCCGGCTCCGGAATAGTCTCCCTGAAATTCATAGTTCAACTGCCAAGGTTGTCCGTCCTGCAGATTCAGCACTCCATTAAGACCCCAGCCGTTCTTCAGCCGGGCAAATGAACCGCTCATCTTGGGGAATTGGTAGGTGAAGTTCCAGGTGAAACGGCGCCGAATGTCGAAGCTCGAATTTCCACGCTCCGCTTGCGGAGTCGTGCTGTCCTGCGGCTGCGCCTGGTTGGGCAGGAAATCCTCCAGATCGCTGGCCGAATCGATCGAGTGCGACCATACGAAGTTCGCCTGCGAGGTTAGTCCGTGCCAGTTGTTGGTGCGCAGGCTGGCTTGCAGCGAATTGTAGCTGGAACTAGCCGACGACTTCTCCTGGTTGATATAGAACAGATTAGGATATTGCCTCGGCACACCGTACCCGCTCACTCCATTGGCCAAATCCGCCGCCGTAATCGCGGCATGGCTTGGTTGATTGATGTCGTAGAACTGGAACAGTTTTGTTCCCCGCGAGCCTACGTAACCAATCTCAACCACTGCTTTGCTTGCAATCTGTTGCTGGAAATTAAGATTGAAGTTCTGAATGTAGGGTGTTCGCATGTGCGGATCGACCGAGAAGAAGTCTCCCTCCGGCGACCCCGCGCCGTATACCGGCTGGCCGGGAAGAATCTGCGCAACCGCGCTACCCGTAGCCAGAGCCTGCGGCCCCAACCCCGGATAAGCCGGCCCCGGACAGAAAACACAGTTCCAGGGCAGGTGGCCCAGGAACAAATCTTGCGAAAACGCATCGTAGAACAATCCCCATCCGGCGCGAATCACAGACTGTCCCTTCCCTGTGAGATCGTAAGCAAAGGCAACCCGCGGCGCAAAATTATTCAGGTCCTTGCCATACAACTGGTTAGTCTGAACATTGTTGCCGCCGTTTGCCGGATCGAAAGTCCACATCAACCCGTTCTTCTCTCCGATCACGCCGAAGTAATCCCACCGCAGGCCATAGTTCAAAGTCATGCGAGAGGTCAGGCGGAAACTGTCTTGGACAAAAAGCCCATCGCTGTTTTGGAAGGTGTGCCGTCGCGAGTCGCCGCTAACCTGGGCGCCTCCCGAAGGTGTTCCTTGTAGGAACGCCGTCAGGTCATCGAAACCCAACGTGCCTCGGAAATTGTGGTCGATCACGTGTGTGATGGTGGTACGGCGATACTCATATCCAAACTTGATGTCGTGCTTGCCGGCCTTCCACGAATAGTTATCCACGAAGTGCCAGTTGGAATCTACGCGGTTGCGTGGCACGGAAGAAGTCGAGCCAATCGGCGAAAACGCGCCCACCGAAATCTGCGGTAGCCCGCCATCGGCCGCCCCTACGCCCGTATTCAAGCCAATCGAGCTGGGAATGAAGCTGGAGTCCTCGGCAAGGAAGCCTTCCACAAATCGGTTCCAACCCAGGCGAGCTTCATTGACTTGCTTCGAGTTCACTACCTTCACCCACGAAAGCGCGACTAACTGTACCCGCGTCGGCGTGACCGTATTAAAACCCGGCAATAGTCCGCCCGATAACTGGGCGAAAGGAAAGCTCTGGTTGCTGTCGCCGAAGTAATATCGCCCCGCCAGCATGTTGTTGTTGTTAAAGTTGTGGTCGATCTTCGCGATCATACTGTCCACGCGGTTGAAGAAGCTGGTGGCCGTCGACAGGTTGTTGGTCGTAACGCCCGGTGGCGGGGTTGGTGCAACCAGCCGCATCGCTGTACGCGCCAGGGATATTCGGCACCGGGTAAGGATTTCGCGCCAGGATTGCGGTCGATACCGGACTCACCGCCCCGCCTAAACCCGCTTCAGTCGCCGCGATTACCGCCGGGTCAGGTACGCAACTGGTTCCGGATTGCGCTCCATTTTCGCGCTGGCCTTCATAATCGGCGTAGAAGAAAGTCTTGTCTTTGATGATCGGCCCACCCAGCGATCCTCCAAACTGATTATTGTTGAACGGATTCTTCGGGTCGGGCGCGAAATTAAAGTAGTTCCTTGCTCCCATTTTACCGGTGCGGAAAAACTCCAACGCTGAACCATGGAACTTGTTGGTGCCGCTTTTCGTCACGATGTTGACGACAGCGCCGCTATTGCGTCCGTACTCCGCCTCGTAATTGGAGAGCACGCGCAACTCCGCCACCGCATCCAGCGGCAGAATCGTCGCCGGATCGCCGAATACCCCAGCCTCGTTGATCGCCGGATCGTTGCGGTAGCCGTCGTTCATGTCGGTACCGTCGAGTAGAAAGTTGTTCGACCGGCCGCGCGAACCATTCATGGAGAATGTGCCGTACGATCCCGGCGAATCCGTAATCTGATCAGGAGATCCCGCCACTCCCGGATTCAAATAGATGAGTTTGGTGTAATCGCGTCCATTCACCGGCAGACTCTCAATGGTATTCGCCGTCAGCGTGCCGCCCAATTCAGCCGACGTCGTTTCCACTTGCGGCAGCAACTCCCCGGAGACTTGCACTTGCTCCGTCACCTGACCGGTTTTGAGTGACACATCCACCCGCTTATCGGTCGCCACATCCACCGTCACGCCCGTCGTCACCGAGGTCTGAAATCCAGTCTGCGTCACCGTGACCGTGTAGGCGCCGACTGCTAATTCGGGAACGGAATAGCTGCCGTCCGCGCCAGTCTGCGTGCTGCGCTCTTGTCCGGTATCGGCGCTCTTCACTCTGACCGTTGCCCCAGAAACTACCGCACCTGAGGGGTCCGTGACTGTGCCCAGAACGGTTCCGCGAAATGTCTGCGCCACCATCGCCGTCGCCGCCAGCAGCACCAACGCAACCAGCATCATCCGTGATCTCATGATCCTTCTCCTCGTTAAGACTTCGAACGTGAATTCACATCCCATCGCGCGGATGGTTCAAAATTCGTCTCTAGTGTAGTGCGATTTCTAGCACTTGCGGGAAACATAAGCACATCAATGGATAACCAGAAAGATACCAGCAGAAACGGGCATGAACCGCCCATTGCAAGAAAGGCATTGTAGCGCAGGATGGGAACAAAACAAGTGAGAAGGAAGTTTACCCAGCCGCGAAGTCTTGCGCCTCTAGCCGGAGAAGGCGCGGAACATTTCCAGCTTGATGCTAGAATGAGCGCCTCGGAAAGAGCAGGTCCGCAAACCATGCGGAAACTGATGCTGTCGGTTTACTGTTGCTAGTCTTCGGGTCATCGAAGCGCAGCTGGACAGAGCAAAGGGAAAAATCTTCCCCGGGTTGTAAGATCCCTTTCTTTGACCGGACTCACTGGATCAATTCGCCCACGAAAGGATAACCATGAAACCCATCGTGTTTTTACTCGTCCTGGTATTGCTTCTCTCGGGATGCGGCGGAGGCAGTCCCAGCCCCACCCGATGAGCGGCACTTGGAAGGTGACCGCAACGTCGACTTCTCTGACGCCGTAGTGACGGGGACGGTGACGCTCACCCAAAGCAAGAGCACAATTAGTGGCCAGCTTAAGTTGAGCGGTACGCCTTGCGCAACTACCGCTTTGCTGACAGGGCCGCTGAGCGGCAACAGCCTAACGTTAGACGCCGACGAAAACGCGCAAGTCGTGACGTTCGACGGCGCCGCTGACAGCGGATTCACGACTGCCTCCGGAGCTTACGCATCGCCAGCCGGCGGCTGCACCAACGGGGACTCTGGAAACTGGACGGCGGTTAAACAGTAGATGAACGACCGCGAAGTGCACGCTGCTGGAAAGCGACTGTAAGGGACATTGGCGACCCGCCCCGAACCCCACCCGAAGAAAATTCAGGTTCGGGCTGCGCCGCTCCTTGCGGCTTTTTCGCAAGGGCGGGTTCCGGCGGTCGCCGGTTCATCCGCACAACGTCTCCTTCATCTATCGTCACGGTTGACGGAAACATTTGACGGGTACACAATGATGGCTTCGGCGAAGATTCCCGCTGCCAAGGCAGCTTCCGAGCGGAACTCGCCCGGAAGCCCCCACGGGCGGCCACGTTTTCTTAAGTTGGATTTCTAGAACCAGATTCTTGAAGCCCTGGGGTCAGTTTTCGACAGACTCTGCTGGAACGGAGGGCCCATGTCGACGCCTGCAGTCACTCTCGATTCCTTCAAACGTTCCCCGTTCACTAGGCGTTTGGTTTATGTCATCGTTGTTGGTACCGTGCTTACCATCGGACCGTTCCTGCTCTGGCCCGCACTGGTGGCACTCCTTTTCGGATCCAATGATTACCTGCCACATGTATTCTGTTATCTCCGCCGTCCGGCGCTGGTTTGGTCCCACGTCACGGCGGATTCGCTGATCGGCCTCGCTTACCTCGCGATTTCAGTGACCCTGGCCTACCTGGTTTACAAGGCCCGGCGCGACATGCCTTTTCACTGGATATTCCTCGCTTTCGGTCTGTTCATCATCGCCTGTGGTGGTACCCACTTCATGGAAGTGGTCACGATCTGGAAACCGGTTTACGTCTTTTCTGCTGCCGTGAAAATCTTCACCGCCTTGGCCTCGCTAATGACAGCCGTCGTACTGCCCTTCAAGATCCCTACAATCTTGGCCTTGGTGCAAAGAGCGAAAACATCAGAGCAAGTAACGGCAACACTACGCGCGAGTGAGGAGCGCAAAGAAGCTCTCTTGCGGGAGGTTCATCACCGGGTTAAGAACAATCTGGCGGTAATCTGTAGTCTCTTCTACCTTCAGTCCATACATACAAGGGACGAGGAAACCGTGCAAATGTTTCGTGACATGGAAAATCGTGTGCATTCCATGGCCCTGGTGCACGAGAGGTTTATGGGTCGGAGAATCTGGCTCGCATCGACTTCGCGGAATATGCGCAGGCCCTCGCCGAGGACATCCTCGCGTCGCATCAGACTCCGGGCCCACCGGTGCGGCTGAAAAGTGATCTGGAACCTCTCACGATGGGCGCTGATTTGGCTGTCCCGTGCGGCTTGATACTCAACGAATTGATCTCTAACGCCTTCAACACGGTTTTCCCGATAGGGTTGGGGGTGAGATTAGGCTGACCTTGCGTAACCGGGCCGATGGCGAGATGCAGCCTCTTCGTCGAGGACAGCGGAGTAGGTATTCCCGAGGATCTCGACGTCAGATAAAGTAAGTCTCTCGGCTTGAGGTTAGTGCGGTCCTTGACCCAGCAGATTAGCGGTTCGTTCGACTTGGTAAAATTGACTCCCGAACATCAGCGCGCTTGGTGTTCACCGTGAATGATCATGATTGTTGACCCCATCAAGTCCGCCGAGCCCCGTGCTCTGATAGTCGAAGACGAAATCCTGATCGCCGAAGAACTTAAAGAACGGCTGTCACGTCTCGGTTTTTCAGTAATTGCAGCGGTTGACACTGCCAATGAAGGCATCGCTATCGCCGCCAAAGAACACCCCGACCTTGTCGTTATGGACATTCGCCTGAGAGGTGAAAAAGATGGCATTCAAGCCGCCAGGGAGATCCGTGAGCTTGTGGATGTGCCGATTGTTTATCTGACCGCCCATTCCGACCCCCTGACGGTCGAACGCGCCAAGGGAACTGAGTACGACGGATTCATTCTGAAGCCCTTCCAGAGTCGCGAACTGCAGTCGACCATTGAGGTGGCAATGCAGCGCCGCGCCATCAGGGCGAGGCAGAAAGAATCATAGGAGCTTAGAACTACTAGACCATTGTGCCGTGTGGCCCGGACCTCACCCGACAAGTTACGAACCCATACACTATCTAGCTTTCTTTGACTTTCAGCGCCAGCTCGCGAAATTCTTTAGACTGTTTGTGGCTGGCTTTGACTTGCAGTTGCGCCAGTTGTCGGGACTTCTCACTCGGCAATACCGAAACCAAAGCCTCAAGTTCGGTTGCCGCTTCGTGGGCCTGATCGGCTTCTTTTATCATCAGGTGTTCAAATTTTCGCATTGACTCGTTGTGGTCCATATTTCCCCTCTCTTCCGAAAGGTATATCCCCTACTGTCGACAAGAATGAGCACTCTTGCTCAGAAGAAGAAATTCGCAAGTTATTAAGGTCGAATTCTTACTCGTGAAGCAAGCGTAAGGGATTCGCCCATGACAACTGCTGAACTCGAACCAGTAACTACGAATCCCGTATCCCGCAAGCCAGAGCGCCACCATGAAAGCGCTGGTCTATCACGGTCCGGGTAAGCCCGCGTGGGAAGACAAGCCGCGCCCTACGATCCAAGATCCGGGCGATGCCGTCGTGCGAATTACCACTTCGACAATTTGCGGAACCGACCTTCACATTCTTAAAGGCGATCTTCCCGCGGTGACCGATGGACGCATTCTCGGCCACGAGGGCATTGGAATCGTCGAGCAAGTCGGAACGGGCGTCTCAGAGTTTCACGTCGGGGACAAAGTGATCATCTCCTGCGTCACCGCCTGCCTGAAGTGCGATTTCTGCAAGCGCAGCATGTACTCCCATTGCCGCCACGGCGGCTGGATTCTGGGCTACACCATCGACGGAACTCAGGCGGAGTACGTGCGCATCCCGCAAGCCGATGGAAGTCTTTACCACTTCCCGCCCGGGGGGGATGAAGAAGCCATGGTGATGCTGAGCGACATTTTGCCGACGGGCTTTGAGTGCGGCGTCCTGAACGGGCAAGTAAAGCCCGGAGACACCGTCGCGATCGTGGGAGCGGGGCCAGTGGGGCTTGCCGTTCTGCTGACCGCGCAATTCTATTCGCCGGCGGCGATCTTCATGATCGACCTGGATGACAAACGCCTCGCGGTCGCAAAACAGTTCGGCGCGACCACTCTGGTCAATAGCGCCGATGGGCACGCCGCTCTCAGGTAATGGAACTAACAGAGGGTGCGGGCGTTGATGTAGCCATCGAAGCCGTCGGGATTCCCGCGACCTTCGATATCTGCCAGGCCATTGTCGCTGCGGGCGGACGCATCGCGAATGTCGGCGTCCACGGCAAACCAGTCGAATTGCACCTGGAAAAACTCTGGGACCGCAATATTTCGCTCACCACGCGGCTGGTGGACACAGTGACCACGCCCATGTTGCTGAATGTCGTGCGCTCAGGCAAATTGCAGCCGGGCAAACTCGTGACTCATCGCTTTTCAATGAACGAGATCATGAAAGCGTACGACACGTTTGGAAACGCGGCCCGAGCCGGCGCCCTCAAGGTGGTCCTCACCACTAGCTCTGTTGATGTTGATTAGGTCGATCGGCGACATCTACGTTTCAAGCCCTGACTTCCATACGGTAGTCCGGCGATGATGTACATGGTTCAGAATCCGCTCTCCGGCAATACCTATCATCGGCGCTTCGGTGAATAGCTCGGTGGGCTAAAGAGGAGTAAGATGGCCGCACGCTTTCGCGCTCCCGAGAGCAATCCCGGTTCTGGCCACTTCAAAACTCCGGGAAGAGGACTATCACGATGCGATGCCCAAGCATTTCCCTTTGCTTGACCGCTACTCCTTGTTGTTTGCCGCCACCCTGTTTGCGACGAGCACGCGTGCGTCCGCGCAATAAACCATTTTGGACAATAATGCCGAGGTGCTTCGATGAAAAAAATTACGCTTCTATGCAGCATGATTGCGGTCTTGAGTTTACTCGTTACTACCCTGGCCTGGGGAGCGAACGAGCAAGCGCTATTCGCATTTGGCCGGAGTGGCACTCCCGGCGGTGTCGTTTTCGACCATGCCGGAAACTTGTACGGCATAACCGCGGACGGAGGCACTGGGTTCTTCGGCAGCGTCTTCGAACTCTCCCCAGCTTCCGGCGGAGGCTGGACGCAGTCCATACTCTACAGCTTCACCGGCGGAGCCGACGGCAATGATCCCGTTAGTCCACAAAGACTGGTCTTCGACAAGCACGGCAATCTGTATGGCACCACCATGACTGGGGGAAAGTACAATGATGGCGTGGTGTTCAAGCTCAAGCCGCAAAGCGGCGGGGGTTGGGCGGAAAGCGTAATTCACAACTTCAACACGTACGCTTCGATTCCCACAAGTGGCGTGGTCTTCGACTCTGCGGGAAATCTCTACGGCGTCACCAACAATATTGTTTACCAACTCTCACCCGCTTCGGGCGGACCATGGAAGATGTCCATACTCCACCGGTTTGGGGTAGAGAAAAACGATGGAAGCGGTCCCGATGCGGCGCTGTTTTTCGACGCTGCCGGTAATCTATACGGCTCGACAGCATGGCGGTTTGCGGTGGAATAGAAAATTTTATGGCTCTGGCACGGTATTCAAGTTCACTCCAGTTTCCGGAGGCGGATGGCACTATGGTGTGATTTACCGTTTCAAAGGCGGAGCTGATGGAGATTTTCCCTCTGGGAGATTGATCTCGGACTCTGCCGGGAATCTTTATGGCACAACCACTTTTGGCGGCAAGTTCGGCAAGTTGGAATGCTCGAAACCTGGCTGTGGCACGGTTTTCGAGCTGTCGCCAAACTCGAACGGCACATATAAGCATTCCGTGATTCACATATTTGCCGGAGAGCTCAAGGATGGAGCGACCCCAGGCGACGGGGTTGTTCTCGATCAAGCTGGCCACCTGCTGGGGACAACCGGCAACGGCGGCAAGTTTGATCCAAGTGGAGTCATCTTCGAACTGACGCGGCAATCCACCGGCTGGCATGAGACCGTGCTGTACAACTTCACAGGAGAGGCCGACGGAGGAATCCCGCGTGGTGAACTGATCTTCGATGGTGCCGGTAATATTTTTGGCACGACTATCGATCGGGCCGTGGCGTTTCAATTTACGCCGTAACCCTAATGCAGACGCCTATTCCAAACATGGAGAAGGTGCTCGAGATTACCCACGAGATCGAGATTCTTGACGTCCTGAGAGAAGTCCATAAGGGACAGCCATAAAGGGCTGTCCCTATTTCTTGGATCAAAGCCGCGTGGCACGAACCTTATCCGACGAAATTCCGCTTCGGAGCGCCCCGCTCCCTGCGGCTTTTTCGCAAGGGGAGAAGCTTGCTATGGCCCGACAGCGCCCCCTGAAATAGCAGCGGTTGACTCCCAACCCGAGCGGCGGCCTAATGAGCGCCTCTTCTAGACCCGAAGGTCCTTATGAAACGCTCTCGAGTGCCTCGCGAGACAGCCACCCTTTCCGAGTCGGTCCATCAGCGGCTCAACATGTATGCTCTCGCGGCGGGCGCAGCCGGAGTGAGCGTTCTGGCCTTGGCTCAACCGGCTGACGCGAAAATTGTATACACGAAGACGTATTCGCCGATTACGCCCCAAGGCCTGGGACTCGATCTTAACAACGACCGGAAGCTCGATTTCTACTTTTCAATCTTCACTGACGCGACTACTTACACCAGCACTCAAGTTCTACAAATATCAGCCTATGGGTCTCGGCCGAATGCAGTCGTTGCCTCTGCGTACCATGCAAAGGCGTTCAAGGCTGGAAAGCAAATCGGTCCCGGCAGGCGATTTCAATTGCGTGCTGGTCTCGCTACTGTGGTCGAGCGCAGCCATTCCGGAAACTCTACTTTCAAGTGGACCGGCCAATGGGGAAATAAAGGAAGGGGCTTAAAGAACCGCTATCTGGGACTAAGGTTCGTTATCAATGGTGAGCTTCATTACGCATGGGCGCGAGTCTCGGTCTTTATTATTACTGGCCGCCACTTTTCTCCATTTTCGGTATTGACGGGCTACGCCTACGAAACTATTCCCAACAAGCCCATCATTGCAGGAAAGACTCATTACGCAGATGTCGAGCAACCGGCTTCCGCATTTCTCACCAGACCTGCTCCCGAACCCGCCACACTCGGAATGTTGTCCCTTGGAGCACCCGCTCTCTCCATCTGGCGACGGGAGGACCCCGTAGGCGCGAGGGAGCGATCGAGTTCCCCTCCTCAGCTTGGCCACATAACCACTAGAAGACGTTACCTAAATCCTTGACAATGGTAACGTATATGTTACCATAATCATGATTGAACTGTTCGAGAATACAACGACCGCGAGGTCGCGTTGCAGTTCCATACGCCGCCTGGTTCGATCGCTTGAATGCTCAGGCGGCCGCCAAGGTGGCCTCAACGGCCCCTGACCGAGACTGGCTGGCGGCAATTTTTCGAACGTCAAAGGAGTCGGTTCCGGTGTTCGAGTGCCGCATCGATTTCGGCTCCGCATATCGGGTGTATTTCGGGAACAGACGGGGAACGCCTGGTGATTTTGCTTGGCGGCGGTACCAAGAAGCGCCACAGCACGACATCAACGCCGCCGTTGCCAACTGGCAGGACTACAAACGGAGGAAGTAAACAATGCCCCTGACCCGCGATTTCAAGGAAACCATCCGCGCCCGCGCCGCGCGCGATCCGAAATTCCGCAAGGAACTCCTCCGTGAAGGCGTCGAGTGCATGCTTAGCAGCGATACCGCAACAGCGAAAACCATTCTCCGGGACTACATCAACGCCACGGTAGGCTTCGCGGAAGTTGCCGAAGCTACACACATTCCGTCAAAGAGTCTGATGCGGATGCTTGGACCCACCGGCAATCCACGCGCCGACAATCTTTTCAAAATTATGAGTTTTCTGCAGAACCGCGAGGGCATCCGCTTTCACGTCAAGGCTGAACTAACATAGCCTAGCGGATGGAACCGCGCTTTCACCGCACCCAAGAGCGGGTGCCCCGGCCCTTCTCGCGTTCTTTGCGAAAGGCCGGGGGTTGTTTCGGCGACCGGCCCGGAGCTCACCCGACCAAAATTCACCCTCGGGGTGCCCCGCTCCTTGCGGCTTTTTCGCAAGGGGCGGGTGCCGGCGTCACGCAGTGGTCGCAGGCGCATCCCCTAGCGCACCCCACCTTGGCTTGCTATCGTCACTGTTGCTGGCAATGTCGCTGGCGGTTGGTTCCCGATAGCTTCTTTTTCGCTTGCACCGAATAACTCGGGATGCAAGTAATGTCCTCGCTCCTGCGCCGGTTTCTCTTCCTCTACCTTGATGCGGTGCGCCGCCGCGTAGGCGTCCTGACGTATGCCCGTAACTTGCCAGGAAACCTTGCTGCCGGCCTTGCCTCCGGCGATCTTGAAACGGTTGCCCGAGATCTCCTCCGCGATGTAAAGGTTCGGTCCCGGCGCTCCAACCGCAGTCAGTTGATAGCGGAAATCGCTGTTCAATGCCTGGAAATAATCCGGCAGGTTACAGCAGCTTCTCCTGTCGAATCCAGCACGACGATACCGTTGTAGATGTTCATCATGTCTGGAGACTCCACAAACGAATGCTCCAGATATTTGTTCGCAGGGTCAAGCGGATGGTCGATCTTGAACGAGCCGCTGCCTTTGCTGAGTTTGCCGGCAAAGAATCCGTTGCCCTCTGCATCGACGCTGAAGACCCGAGTGTAGTTGCTGCCGGACAGACCATTCAGAATCATTCCAGCGCCGCCATGAGCGACAAATTGCCCGCCGAGCCGCTGCCGTCCGTACTCTCAATGTCCGCTTGTACTCCGATGCCGCCAGTGCTGGAACCATTTATTCCAAATACGCCAGGACCGCCGGGGCTATGCGACTGGCCAATCACGCCGGTGCTAAAACCGCTCGTGGAGATCTCATCGCCATTCACGCCAATTCCGCCGACCGCGCTGTTAACTCCACTAACGCCGTAGCCGCTGGGACTCGAGCTTCCACCATAACACTCCATACGTCAGGCCAGTGGTCGCGGTTGCAAAACCACTCACGCCGAATCCCGTAGTGCTCGCAGAAACACCGAAGATACCGCTGGCGTTTCCTGAAGTTGCATCTGCGTTACCATAAATCGCAGCTGCCGTTTTGCTTGGAGTAACAACGTTAAATTTTGCAGTAGGTTTCTTGGTGCCGATACCCACATTACCGCCACTCTGAACGATCAACGAATTTCCCAACTTAGTCGTTCCCACCCAGATCGGGACTGTCCCCGTAGTGCCGTTGCCCGTCACTTGAGCTGAGGTCTGAAGGACGCTGAAAACTATCGCCGCGATACACACCGCGTAGCACTTAAGTATTTTCATGTTGTCTCCTTATCGAAAAATTTGCCGCTCTTGCGCGGCCATTCCTAAACGAGATCTTTCTCGGAGGCTGGAAACGCAGGGACAAAAACAAACAACAAAGACCGGCTCAGGATCGCGTGGGGGAAATCAGCGCCGCCGAGTGGCAGAACGCTACACCTGTACTCGCACCCTTGTCAATATGGGGGCGGGGGCTGGGCGGGTGCCTCGGATCTTACCCGACAAATCAGATCTTACCGACAAAAATGATCCGGGGTGCCCTCAGTAAAGCCTACGTTAACGGTGTATCGTCAACCACAGAGGTATCTTGATGTGTGTTCGAGCAACTCTCTCATTGGCAATGCTGCTAATCGTAGTGCTGGCGGTCGCGCAATCCCATCAAGAGCCGATGATCAGAGAAGCACAACAAAACGTATTTCGTACCAGCCCCGTTTTGCCTGACTGCTATACCTACGCCGTCGAACGCGGTGATCCAGAAACCGGCCCTTCGGTGACCCTCTCAAGGCTCGCACCCGGATGCAAGGTACCGTGGCACATTCATTCGGCGAATGCACAGGTCTTGCTTGTTCGCGGCTCTTTTCAATTGATGATGAAGGGCCAGGCAGCGCAGATTCTAAGCCAAGGGGCCTACGCCTACATTCCCGCCGAACACACGCACCAGGAAACCTGTCTCGATGGTTGTATGTACTTTGTAATCCGGGAGGGGCCCGCTGATGTTCGTTACGTAGACGGCGTCGGCAATGAAATCTCTTCGGAAATCGCGCTTGCAGCAATCGGAGAGCATCCCGCCAAGGCCGTATCCTCGCACTAAGAATCTCCGCGCTGCGCTTGTCACTGTCCGCAACCCGGCCATTACCTACTCATCTAGGTGTATTGAGCGTAAATGGCGATATCAGATCGGTAGAAAAAGGTCTTGACTCTGGAACCGATTCCAGGGTTCATACTGATGTCGTGAGTCCCAATTTTTTGCGCTCGGGAGAACTCGCCCGCATGACCGGCGTCAGTGCCGACACGCTCCGCCACTATGAGCGGCTCGGTATTTTGCCGACATCACAGCGGACCGCTGGCGGTTACCGGATGTTTCCTGCTTCAGCCGTCGAGCGAGTACAGCTTGCACAGCGGGCGCTCCAACTGGGCTTTTCGCTCAACGAACTCTCTGACATTCTCCGAACTCGGGATAATGGCGGCGTCCCCTGCAATCGGGTGCTAAACCTGACAGAGGAGAAGCTGCGTACACTCGGCCAACGCATAACGTCGCTTCAGCAAACCCAAAGCTACATGCGAAAGCTCGTTCGCGATTGGAAGAAGACATTGAAACGCACTCCGCCGGGTAGCAAGGCAATGCTGCTTCACTCGCTTGTGGACAAGCGGAAGACCAAGTCCACAACCGACAATCTAAAAAGGAGATCACGGCCATGAAACATTTCGTACTTGCGCTTTTGTTGTCACTATTCGCATCGCCGATCTTGGCTCAAGAGGCAAAACCGGATGACACGATGAAAGACTGCCCTATGCACGATCAGCACACCGCCCATCACGCAACCGTCGAAAAGAACGGCGATGAAGCCATGGGGTTTCCTCACGACAAGACGATCCATCACTTTCGCCTCCTGCCGGACGGCGGCGCAATCGAAGTGACTGCTAACGACGGTAAGGACGCGCCGAACGTTCAGGCAATCCGCTCGCACCTGACGCATATCGTCGTCATGTTCACCAATGGCGACTTTTCCATTCCGATGTTTGTCCACAGCCAAGTGCCGCCGGGTGTTACGGAGATGAAGGACAGACGGGCTGAGATTTCCTACAGTTTTGAGGAGTTGCCCGATGGCGGCGAGGTACGGATCTCAACCAGGAATCACGACGCTTTGAATGCGATCCACGACTTTCTGACTTTCCAGATCGAAGACCACCAGACTGGAGACAAATTCGATTAGCCTTGTAAGACGGCGACGCGGGCGCCAGCTGACGTGCCCCTGATGCAGTGAACTCGCGATCCTCCAGATGACTACCGCAAAATTCTGCATCTTGACCGTCCGCTACTAGCGGACATAGTATTCCTTCAGTTCTCGGCAACTTGGGGCACATCGCTTCCTGAAACTCCTTTCTGTGGGCATTTTCCCCGCCGGTTGTAAGCTGCTTCTGGAACTGGCCCGTTGTCAGGAAATCCTAATCCGGTAGGAGATCAGCAATGAAAGAAACAGTTTCGCAGATACTCTCCACGCTAAGTCTTCTGGCTCTCGGCCTTTTGTGCGTGAGCGCGACGATCTCAGACGCCAGCGCCCAGACTCCCCATGCGGGCCCATTCAATACCGTTCCGATCCGAACTCAACAACTTCCTCAGCAAATGGGAGGCGGCTCGATCATCGTGGGCAAGAACGTCAATGTCAGCAATGAAGCCGGCGCACAGAGCGAGACCAGCGTAGCAGTCGATCCCACCAACCCAAAGCATGTACTCACTAGCGTCAATGATCTCACCGCCAATTTCACCGCATCTCTCTACGAGTCCACTGACGGCGGCCTCACCTTCACCAACACCTACCGCTCTCCATCCACCGATTTTTGTTATGACACCTGGGACGCCTTTAACGCGAACGGCGACGCTTTCTTCTCTTACGAGTGCGGAGACGAACGTATCGCTTACCGCAAGAAAGGCCAGAAGAAGTGGACCGAGCTTAAGCTCAATGCCGGTACCGCTCCCGACCGCGACATGGACGCGATCGATACCTCCGCCACCAGCAAATTCAAGGGCAGTGTTTACGTCGGCTACGACGACAACGGCACAGGCAACACCCCTTACGTGCTCTACTCGCGCGATGGCATCCACAACTGGCAACGCAGCGCTGCCGCCGGCCCCGGTGGGACGATTGGCGTAAACGTGGCCACTGCTCCCAATGGCACCGTCTATGCCACCTGGGAAGACTACGGCGGCAAGAAGATCTGGGTAGCGAAGTCTACCAATGGCGCCAAGACCTTCGGCACGCCTCATGTCGCCACCAACTATCGTATCGACACCACCACATTCTTCATCTCCATTCCTCCTCAAGCCGAGCGTGGCGTGCTCCCCTTTCCCTTTACCGCAGTCGCTCCTGCAGGCAGCCCCCATGCCGGGCGGCTCTACGTAAGCTACTTTGACCAGGATCCCAACGGCAGCAACACCAACATCTACGTCCGCTTCTCTGACGACGGTGGCAAAACATGGTCGAAGGAAAGCAAGGTCAACGACGACACCAATCACGCCTATCACTTCCACAATTCCATCTCGATTGCGGCAGACGGTACCGTGGGAGTTTCCTTCTACGATACTCGGCGTGATTCCACATCGCGCAAGACCGACCGCTTCATTGCCCTCTCCACCGATGGGGGAAGCACTTGGGGCGCGAATAAGCGAGTCACCAGCAAGCAGTCAGATGAAACCACAGGCAACGAAGATGGCAACCAGTATGGGGACTACCAAGGGTCTTCCGTGGGAACGAATGGCAGCTTCCACCTATCCTGGACGGACTCACGCGTTCCCGGTACGCAGAATGAAGACCTGTTCGACGGCACGGCCAAGTAATTCTTAGCATTTCCGTCACGGCGGGTGGCTCGGACCCTACCCGACAAAGCTTCACCTTCGGGGTGCCCCGCTCCTTGCGGCTCTTTCGCAAGGGGCGGGTGCCTGCCTCACGCGGCCAACCGGGGCCAGCCCATGCCTTCACCACACCCAAGTCGCGGGTGCCCTGCCCTTCTCGCGTTCTTTGCGAGAGGGCGGGGCTTTTAGCAGCATTCTCGTGACCGCAAGACTTGCGGACATTTGTGCTTCTGGTCACGCGAGTGTGTTCATCCGTCACAGCGGGAGTTGACGCGAAGAAGTAATCTCGTCCCCATGCCCTGGGGATTGAAGCGATATCAACAAACTGGTGACATTCATTTCGTTACGTTCAGTTGTTATCGTCGCGCCCCGTTGCTGGGAATGCACAGGTGCGCGACGCATTTGTCATCACCCTGGAGAGAGTGCGGCGCTGGTACGGGTTCTATTTGACCGGATTTGTCGTCATGCCGGAACACGTGCATCTGCTGTTGAGCGAACCCGAGCGTGCCAATCTCGCCGTAGTCCTGCAAATGCTGAAGCAAGTGGTTTCGCAGAAATTGAATAAACTGCCGAAGGTTCCGTTCTGGCAGCCCCGCTACTATGACTTCAACGTTTACGGTGAACGGAAACTGATGGAAAAGCTGGATTACATCCACCGCAACCCAGTGCAACGCGGACTGGTCACGCGCCCAGAGGATTGGGCCTGGAGCAGCGCTCGACACTATGCTACCGGGGAAAACTGTGGGGTGGAGATCGAATCCCAGTGGACAGCCCGCCGCCGTGAGCAGGTTGGAGTTTACCCAGTCATCCGCCGCCGCGATTTCGGTTAGAGAGCCCCGCCCTCTCGCAAAGTGCGCGAGAAGGGCAGGGCACCCGCGGTTGGCGTGGGGTGAAAGCATGGGCCAGCCCCCAAAGAACGCAAGGAGCGGGGCACCCGGCAATGCCGCAGAACACCGTGAACGTCTCGGCATTTAGGTTTACAACTCCCGTTAGCCCAGAGTGGACGTACCAGCTCAGCATTGGGTACTTGACTTCGTAAATCTCTTGGAACGGTGACTTCAGCAACTCGGCTCTCTCGCCCATGCGAAGTCCTGACCAGTGCGATAGGTTCTTCGTTTTAGGCCACAACAGTTTTCTCGCGGCGTCTATACGATCCTCGTTACCCGCGACAAATGAGCTGTAGGGCGCCGTATCCAACTTGGCGTTCGGGTTAGCAGCTTTGAATTGTAGGATTTTGCGAGCGGCCCGAAGCTTTTCCACATCAGTAAATTCCCTAATCTTTGTGGGGCCGTCTGGGATCAGGTCAATCAGCTTGATATCGACTGAGAGCTCGAACAGGTTTCGCGTCAACGCTGCTATAGCTTGAAAGTGTTTCGCGTGTTTGAACTCCAGAAGACTCGTCACGTTGCCTGCCGCGCGATAATAGGTCGCTATGAAGCAGCGCTCCCGTTCCGATGTTGACAAGAGCGTGTTAACGACACCTGTAACTTCCTGCTTGTCGAACTCGTGGAGACTCTTCACCATCGTGTAGAAACGATCAGTGTTCCGCTGAGTCTCCGAAGTGATTGCTGGGGGCATATGCACTGGCTTGCCAAAAGGGTAGCAGAAATCAACCGGCACCTCACTGTTTAGAAAAACGGGCCGGTCAGCACATCACTTGCTTTGTTCCCCGATCCCCCAGGTGGCTGGCCCCCTTTCGGCTTTGCAAAAGTGGGAACTCACCAAACAGCACGATTCTTTAGTGCGGCTTGGAGTCGACGGTCTCGCGTCACGAGTTCCGCGCCCAGGTACAAAGCAGTTGCCGCGATAATTCGGTCCGGCATGTCAGGGACGGCAACGCGGGAAATTCCCTGAACAGCGCGAGCTACCCCGGCGTCCAATGGCGTAATCGCCAGGCTTCCGGTCGCATCTGTCAGAGCCTCCTCCAAACTGTGCAGCGCTGCGGAAGGCAACCGGCCTCGCTCCGCGAGATAAACGACTTCGACGAGGGAGATTGCCGAAACGAAAATGCTCGCGCCGTTCTCCTCCTCGGTCGCGATGGCTGTGCGCGCAATTCCAGAGAGTTCTTTTGAGCCGGAGAGATACCAGATCACAGCGTGCGTGTCCAAAACCAGCGCCATCAGGAAGCGTCCCGCGGAAAATTCCCCCACATCTCTTGACGCGCTTGGGAGATGTCTTCGTCGCTGACACTCACACCCAGGTCTGCCCAAAGGCCCGCAAGGCTCCGCCGGGGCCGCCGTCGTGCCTCTTCTTTCAGACGGCTTATATAGGCAAGTACCTCCTCTTGCTTTTGGAGGGGCAATTCGCGAAGCTTTTCAAGCACCTGTTGCTCGACGGTCATCGTGTAACACCCGCTAAATCTCCGGTCATTATATCGCGCGTGCCCTGGCCCGATGACGCACACGTTCTGCGGACGTAACCCCCGGATTGGGGAAAATTCGCGTGAACCCGCTGGGGAACGCGATTCTTTTTGCTAGCCACTACCGCATCCTCCCCATCCCCTTCCGCATCTAAACCTTGACAACGATTCACTCAGGTCTTAGGATGGGGTCGTTCGTAATCATTCATCTACTGATTACACAGGACTTATTAAATTCAGAAGGAGCCAGCTATGGCCAAAATTATCGGTATTGACTTGGGAACCACCAACTCTTGCGTTGCCGTCATGGAAGGCGGCGAGCCCAAGGTGATCCCCAATGAAGAAGGTGGGCGCACTACGCCCTCTATCGTCGGATTCACCAAGACCGGCGAGCGGTTGGTCGGCCAGGTAGCCAAGCGCCAGGCCATCACCAACCCCGAAAACACCGTTTATTCCATCAAGCGGTTTATGGGACGCCGCTTCGACGAAGTTGGCGAAGAAATCAAAATGGTCCCCTACAAAGTCGTGAAGCAGGGCGACGGCGTTGCCGTGCTGGCGCAGGGTAAGGAATATACCCCGCCGCAGGTTTCCGCCATGATTCTGCAGAAACTGAAGAAGGCGGCCGAAGACTACCTCGGCGAAAAAGTGAACGAAGCCGTCATCACCGTGCCCGCTTACTTCAACGATGCCCAGCGCCAGGCCACCAAAGATGCCGGCAAAATTGCCGGGCTGGATGTTAAGCGCATCATCAACGAGCCCACGGCTGCGGCCCTGGCCTACGGTCTCGACAAGAAGAAGGATGAGACCATCGCGGTCTACGACTTCGGCGGCGGAACGTTCGACATTTCCGTGCTCGAAGTTGGCGAAGGCGTGATTGAAGTCAAAGCCACCAACGGTGACACTCACCTCGGCGGCGACAACCTCGACCAGCGCATCGTTGACTGGTTGATTGACGAATTCAAGAAAGATGAAGGCCTCGACCTGCGCGGCAAGGGCAACGAAATGGCCCTGCAGCGTCTGCGTGACGCCGCCGAGCGGGCCAAGATCGAACTCTCCACCACCATGGAGACGGAGATCAATCTGCCCTTCATCACCGCCGATGCCGGCGGTCCGAAGCATCTGGTGAAGAAGTTGACCAGGGCGAAGCTCGAATCGATGGTCGAAGATATCATTCAGCGCTCGGTCGGCCCCTGCAAGCAGTGCATGAAAGATGCGGGCGTCGATAACAGCAAGATCAATGAAGTCGTGCTGGTCGGCGGACAGACTCGTATGCCGCGCATTCAGGCGCTGGTAAAAGAGTTGTTCGGCAAAGAGCCCCACAAGGGCGTCAACCCCGATGAAGTGGTCGCGATCGGCGCGGCGATTCAGGGTGGCGTGCTGGGCGGCGAAGTAAAAGATCTGTTGCTGCTCGATGTGACTCCGCTGACCCTGGCGATCGAAACGTTGGGCGGCGTCGCTACGCCGATGATTCCGCGCAACACCACGATTCCGACCCGCAAGACGGAAACGTTCTCGACCGCGGCCGATAGTCAGACTTCGGTCGAAGTTCACGTGTTGCAGGGCGAGCGTCCCATGGCGGCGCAGAACCGCACTCTGGGCAAATTCCATTTGACCGGATTGCCCCCGGCTCCGCGTGGCGTGCCTCAGATTGAAGTCACGTTCGATATCGATGCCAACGGCATCCTCAACGTGACCGCGAAAGACATGGCCACCGGCAAAGATCAGAAGATCACGATCACGTCGTCTTCCGGTCTAAGCAAAGAGGAAGTCGAGCGCATGGCCAAAGAAGCGGACGCGCACTCGGCCGAAGATAAGGCCCAGCGTGAAGCCATCGACGCCAAGAATCAACTCGACTCGATGGTTTACAACGTCGAGAAGATGCTGAAGGAGCAAGGCGATAAAATCTCCGGCTCCGAACGCGGCGACGTCGAGAACGCAATCGCCGACGCCAAGAAGGCCATCGAAAGCAACGACAAAGCGCAGATGGACAAAGCCCGCGAAGCCCTGACGCAGTCGTCGCACAAACTGGCCGAGCAAATGTACAAAGCAGCCCAGCCCGCGCCAGGCGCACCTCCGGAAGCAAACCCAACCCCCGGAGGCAACGGCCAAGCCAAAGACGAAGGCGTAATAGACGCGGAATATGTGGATGTGGAGGACAAGAAATAACATCGCGGGGGGGCCACGGATCGCGCGGATCGAAGCGGCATGGATTTAAGGATCGTCAGGTCGACGGTGCGGTTCGTGGCTTGGTTGTGGGGGCGAGGAGGTTCAACGTGCAATTTGAAGTGAATGGACAAGAGTATCTGTTGAATTTTGCGGAGGACGAAGGCCGCTGGTATGTGTTTGCGCCCACGCTGACGGGATTGAATCGAATTCCCGTCTACGTGGATACGCCGAAGTATGATCGGATCGGAGTGCTGGAGGCGGAACGGCACAAGATCCGAAATTAGATGGCGTCATGATAGAACTTGTAAATCGTAATGGCTACTCAAACCAAAGATTACTATGCCGCGCTCGGAGTCAAGAAAACCGCGTCCGCTGAGGACATCCGCAAAGCCTTTCGCAAGCTGGCGCGCAAATACCATCCTGACGTAAATCCTGGTGACAAAGGGGCGGAGGAGAAGTTCAAAACACTCTCCGAGGCCAACGATGTTCTGAGCGATCCCAAGAAGCGCAAGATCTACGATCAGCTGGGGTTTTACTCGGACAACATCGATCCGGCGACCGCCGACGCTTACGCGCGGGCAGGCGGAGGCGGGGAGACGGCGGCGGATTTCCCGGAGGTTTCCGAGGCGGGCAACCGGGTAACGCCGGAGGTCAGGGAGTCAATGTAGATTTTGGCGGCTTCGATTTTTCGGACATATTCGAAGGGGCGCGCGGCAAGAAAGCCAGCGGCGGTGGCGCGGGCGGTTTCAAAGACATTTTCTCGGGCATGTTCGGCGGCCGCGGGGGCGCGGCGCAGGAAGGCCCGGAGCCTGGCTCCGATCTGGAATACCAGGTCAATGTTCCGTTCTGGACGGCTATCCGCGGCGGCGTGATGCGCTTGAACATTACGCGGCGTGACGTTTGCGGAAATTGCCACGGCAAGGGATACATCGAATCTCCCGGCAAGTGCCCGGATTGCGGTGGCTCAGGGCAAGTTACTCAGACCGGCGGCCGCATGAAGTTCAATGTGAGCTGCCAGCGCTGCCAGGGTACGGGCAAGAACATTTCTACCTGCCCGGTGTGCCATGGCGACGGAACGGTCGAGCGCACGGAGCCACTGGAAGTTCGCATCAAGGCAGGGACGCGGGATGGCCAGCGCATTCGCCTTGCCGGTAAAGGAAATGCTGGATCGCACGGAGGGCCGGCAGGCGATCTTTACGCGATTATCCGCGCTGGCGACCATCCAATTTTTCGGCGCGAGGCAGATGACATCTATCTCACGGTGCCGGTTACCGCGACCGAGGCGGCTTTAGGCGCCAAAGTTGAGGTCCCGACCATCGATGGGCGCACCATGCTGAAGATTCCGCCGGGAACCCAGTCGGGGCAGAGGCTACGTTTGCGTGAAAAAGGTGTGCCCTCGGCAACGCGGGACGGCGCCCGGGGAGACGAGATCGTCGAGATCAAACTCACGGTTCCGATGCCGCGCGACGAAAAAACCAAAGAACTGCTGCGTGAGTTGGCAAAGCTAAATCCGGAAGATCCGCGAGCGGAATTGTTCAAAGACGTCTAGGCGAACCCGAACGTCAAACTCATTTCTCCCAGCCCGCACCGTCAACCATTCGCTTGATGCCATCCCGTAAATGGGCGACATAGAAATTGATCAGCAACCCGACCTGCCTGCCACTTAGCCGCATGTAACTCAGCAATTGAGCCTGGTGAACCGGGTGGATTGCTTCGGCACATTTCACTTCGACGACAACAATGTTCTCTACGAGCAGATCGATGCGGTAGCCGAGTTCGATCTTCTTCCCTTCATAGAAAACCGGCAGACCTACTTCGGTGGCCACGTGCAGTCCGCGGGATCGCAATTCATGTGCAAGGCAGGCTTGGTATGCGCTCTCCAGCAACCCTGGGCCTAACACTGAATGGACTTTCATGGCGGCGTTTACAACTGCGCCGGTGATTTGATTAACGTGTGGGGCCTGGTTTGGAGCGGCCATTATCTGAGTCTCCTGAGGGTTCTGTAGCACAGTCTGCGTTCACTTGGCTGTGATCTATGACCATGGGGGCGAAGAGGTCATGGGGGAAAAACACCCGGCAGCAGCATCGTCATTCCGACACGAATTTATTACCACAGGGGGCACAGAGGTCACAGGGGAAACCCGACCTGGGGGCAACTGCGATTCCAATGGACTTGATTTATTACCCTGTGACCCCTGTGCCCTCTGTGGTCAAACGATCGTTACTTCAGTACGACGCCGGCTCTCAATTATTTTGAAAAATATCTTGCATCTGTGGAAATTTACCGTAATCTCTATTTTGCGAACTAACTTCGCCGCAATGCCTGGAATTCGCAAATTCACCGGGAGCCTCGCTGCTTTCATAGGAAGCAAGGGAGACGAGGTGGCTGAGAGTGATTCGCCCAAGGTAGGGACACATCGAAATTGGCAACAGCTAGCGCGCCGCGTCAACAACTCCAGCCGCCCACCGTCATCTCCAGCCGGAAAAAATCGGTTCGTCTAACTCTCTGGCCGCTCGTCGCTGCCACGTTTTTCATGGTTTCCGGCGGCACTTATGGCACAGAAGATATCGTGCGCGGCGCCGGCTACGGCAAAGCAATTCTTATTCTGCTGCTGACTCCAATCCTCTGGAGCCTTCCCACGGCTTTTATGATCGGCGAACTCTCGAGCGCGCTGCCCTATGAAGGCGGATATTACGCCTGGGTGCGTCGGGCGATGGGCAACTTCTGGGGATTTCAGGAAGCCTGGCTCTCTCTGGTGGCTTCGATATTCGACATGGCGATTTATCCCACGCTGTTTGTGCTCTATCTCACCCGATTGTTTCCGTGGTTTGCCGAGGGATATCGCGGGTGGATGGTGGGACTTGGCGTTGTCATTGTCTGTGCGTTGCTGAATATCGCCGGGGTGCGGGTGGTTTCGACGACTTCGCTCTGGCTTCTGGTCGTCCTGTCGGCGCCGTTCATCTTGATCGTGGCCATTGCGCCATTCAAGGTCGGGGCATTGGCTCACGCGGTGACGACACCGACTACCTCCTCGGTGGACATTCTCACCGGGTTGCTGATTTGCATGTGGAATTACATGGGCTGGGACAACGCTTCGACCATCGCGACGGAGGTCGAACGCCCGCAGCGGACATACCCGCGGGCCATGCTGGCGGCGGTGGTGATCGTGGCTCTGAGCTACATTGTTCCGGTAGCCGCCATGTGGATGACCGGCCTTTCTTCGAGCGCATGGGAAACCGGATTTTGGGCAGACATCGCTGGACTGCTTGGGGGCCCGTTGCTACGAATTGGTCTGGCGCTGGGCGGCATGATCAGCGGTTTCGGAATGTTTAACGCTCTGGTCATGAGCTATTCCCGCCTTCCGCTGGCCATGGCGCAGGATGGAATGCTGCCGAGCATCTTTGGCAAGTTGCATAGGCGCTCGCGGGCTCCGTGGGTGGCGATTGTGGTTTGCGCGATCGGCTGGGCGTTGTGCCTGGGTCTCGGTTTCGAGCGCCTGGTGACGATCGATATCCTGCTGTACGGGGTCAGCCTGTCGCTGGAATTCATCGCTCTGATTGTGCTGCGGGTGCGCGAGCCTGAACTAAATCGCCCGTTCCGGGTTCCTGGTGGAATGTTCGGAGCCTGCGCCGTGGGCATTGCACCCATGCTGCTGTTGGGATTCTCAGTGGTGCGCAGCGAGACCGAGCAAGTGCTGGGCATGAGCTCGTTTGTGTTTGGAATGCTGCTGATCGCTGCTGGCGTGGTGGCCTACTTTGTCAATTACGCGCTAAAACCGCAAGGCTGGGCCCCGGCGGCGGGAAAGCCCGAACCCATCGCCTGAGTTGATCGTCCCTCAAATTGCACAGTTCACCCTTCCAAACGGGACGCTGGGATTCCCCGCTATCCGCCAAGCCATGGAAGCGTCAATCATAGTGAAATTGCCACTTTGTGGAATCTTTTGGGGGGCTAGCTCGATGCGGACACAAAAACCATTTTCAGTTGTCGTGGTCGTCGCATGCCTGCTGACGATATTTGCTCAGGCACAAGACAAACCAAAGTTAACTTTCAAATTCAAGAACGTCAAAGTGCCACACGCGTTGAATACCGAAGTTTGGGGGATCAATAACTTTGGCGTGATGGTGGGGCCTTACACATCGAGTGACGGCTTCCACCATTGTTTCAAGCTGGCCAACGGAAAATTTACCCAAATCGACAACCCTAATGGTTGGGCCACCCAGTGCTTCGGCATCAATAACCACGGCGCCATAGTTGGCTACTACATTGATTCTTCCAACGATCGACACGGGTTCGTGTATGCGCATGGAAAGTTTACCGACATAACTCCACCCGGAGCGGAGCAATCGTGGGCCTACGGCATTAACGATAAAGGAGAGATTAGCGGAACCTATCAGGGCCGGCTTCCCAACCCGCACGGGTTCCTGTGGGAGGGAAAGACCTACCACACCATCGACGTGCCGGGTTCAACCGCGACCGGCGCTTTCGGCATCAACCAAAACGGTGTGATCACTCTATTTTGGGCAAGGCCCGACGGTAGTGAGGAAGGCGCCACCTACGATGGCAAGAAGTACACCAAAATCAAGGTGTTCGGCGCGGCGAACACTTTCACATACGGGATCAACGATAGCCTTGACGTGGCCATCAATTGGAATGATGCGGAAGACGTGGATCACGGCGCATTCCTGCACGCCGGAAAGATTTACAAGATAGATGTGCCCCATGCCGTACTTACGGACATCAACGGAGTCAACGACCGCGGCGCAGTTGTCGGATCTTATGTTCCGTCTGGAAGCCAGATGAGTGTGGGCTTTGTGGCCACGCACTGAATTCAAACGAATCACCCAGTGGGGCGGATGCCTCGTCCGCCCGGTGTTTTCCGGCGCCTCTTTGAGACTTTCCAGACAATCGAAAAGTGGGGTAGGTTACCACTGATCCACTCGGGTCGTTGGCCTTTTCCTTTTGTTGTAGACTTTGATCGATGACGAAGCGCAAATCCAAGGGCGCCTACATGATCAGTTCCGTGGCTGAGATGTACGGCATCCATCCGCAGACACTGCGTTTGTACGAGCGCGAGGGTTTGCTGAAGCCATCGCGCACAGACGGCAACACGCGTCTGTACACCGATGAAGACCTGCAGCGGCTGGAGTTTATCCTTTCACTGGCTCGCGATTTAGGGGTGAACATCAGCGGCATGGCGATCATTCTGCAGATGCGCGAACGCATGGAAGAAATGCAGCGGCAGATCCAGGATTTCGTGAAGTACATACAGGAAGAAGTGCTCTCGCGGGCCAGCGCGGCCGCCGATCCTGCTCGCGGCGCGATTGTGCCGGTACGCCGCATACCCCCGGCACCGGCGCGCAAGAAGTAGCGATTCCCCATCATGAAATCTGGCCTTCCGGTATCGACGGTTTCGGCGGTACTCCGCCAACTTTGTCCGCGATGCCGTTCGGCGCGGATGTTCCGGACGTCCATTTACACCGGTTTTCCTCGCATGCACGAACTCTGCCCGAACTGCGGCCTGAAGTTTGAACGCGAGCAGGGCTATTTTCTCGGCGCGATGTACATCAGCTATGGGCTGGCTTTGATGACGATTGTTGCGATTGCACTGCTCTTGTGGGCTTTTACCGCGTGGTCGATGCAGAAGATAGTGCTGTGGGCCATCCTGCTGTTCTTGCCGCTCGCGCCTGCACTGACGCTCTTCTCGCGGGTGCTTTGGATTTATCTGGATCGAACGATTGATCCGGAATAGGCGCTCTTCTAAGTTCGTAAACTCGGGTTCGTAAGCTCAGGTTCGTAAATTCGAGGTTCGCTAAACTCAGGGTTCGTAAACCGCGCTTCCCAGTCCGGCTTTGCGCGCCTGCTCCTGCATGTCCTCGAGCTGTCTCTTTTGATCGTCGAGCTGTTTCTGCATGCGCTGCACTTGATCCTGCTTTGCGACTTGGCGCTCGTTGTGCTGAACACCGTTGTAGTAGCGATCCGATTCCACAAAGTGAATGGATGCGTTGAGGCGGTCGATCTGGGTTTGCATGGACGCGATTGCATTCTTTCGCGCCAGGATGGCGGCTTTCCAATGCGCGGCGGCGCGTTCGTCGTTGGATGGCGGAGGCACGGGGACACTTAGATGTTCGTCGTTCACGACCGTGGTGCTTTCGTCGTCCGTTGCTTCAGGCAGGTCTTCGTTGGTGACGACTTTGTGCGTGGAATGCGAATCTTTGGCTTGCTTCTCACGCTGCGCTCGAGCCACGTCACCCAAGGATTGCCCATACGCGCCGACCACGGCAAACAATCCGACACACATGACACACAGGAATTTGTTGATCTCACGCATAGGCCCTCCCGCCGCATCTTTTTAGGACACAGCATGATCTGATGCTAACCCGCAGGCTTAAAGCCGCGATGTGACTTCGGTGCCAGTACCCTTGAGTACAGTTGTTATGTTGTGCAAAGCGAAGCATCTTCCGCGGAGGGATGCGGAGTGGGAACTATGGAGACGCCTGGTACGAAACATTGAAGCACACGCTTGCACTTTTCCCCGCGCCCCGACGATACTGGAATCACCACTTATGAAAACAACACTTTCCTTTGCCACTCCCGCAGAAATTGAAACGGAATGCCTGGCCGTGGTGGTTCTCGATCACGGCACGAAAGATAAGCCGCAAGCCGTCGTAGCCACCAGCGATAGCACGATCAAAGACGCTTCCGCTGAGATGGCGGGCAGCGGCGAAGTTACGGGCAAAATGTTTGAGGCTTCCCTGCTGCATCATCCGGCAAAAATGAAAGCCAAACGGCTGCTTCTGTTGGGTGGAGGCAAAGCGAAGAGTTTCACCGTCTCCGACCTGCGCAAGCTGGCTGGCGCGGCAGTTCGCACGTTGAAGGCGAAAGGAATTCGCAGTTTTACATTTCTTGCTCCCGACGGGATCAACAGCGATGCCGCGGTGAAGGCCATCGTGGAAGGCGCTTTCGTCGGCAACTTTGAGCCTGACACCTACAAGAGCGACCGCAAAGATCAGAAGATCGATGCGATGACTGTGGCCGTGACGGGAGGCCAACCCGTCCTGCAAAAAGCTATGGACGAAGCCCGAGTGATTGGAGAGTCGCAGAATTTCACGCGTGAACTGGTCAACGAGCCGGGCAATCATATGACGCCGACGATTCTCGCCGAGCGCGCCCGAAAAATGGCGCAGGAAGTCGGATTGAAGGTCGAGACTTACGGAGCGGACAAACTGAAGGAACTGAAAATGGGCGCCTTCTGGGGCGTAGCCCAGGGTTCGGATGAGCCTCCTGCGTTGATCGTATTGCGCTATGAGCCAGCGAATGCACCCGCGACTCCGGTGCTGGGTCTGGTCGGAAAGGGCGTCACGTTCGATACCGGAGGCATCTCGATCAAACCGGCCGATGGCATGGAGAAGATGAAATACGACATGGCCGGGGCCGCGGCGATGATCGGGACGATGCGAGCCATCGCGTTGCTCAAGCCCAAGACGAAAGTCACTGCGATTATTTGCGCCACGGAAAATATGCCGTCGGGCAAGGCACAGAAGCCGGGCGACATTCAGATTGCGATGTCGGGCAAGTCAATCGAAATTATTAACACCGACGCGGAAGGGCGTCTGGTTCTTGCCGACGGGTTGTGTTACGCCAAACAACTGGGCTGCACCCACTTGATCGACGCCGCCACGCTCACGGGCGCAGTCGTGGTTGCTCTGGGCTATGTGAATGCCGGAGTTTTTGCAAATGACGAGAAGATGTATGAAAGTTTCAACCGGGCGCTGGCGCAGGCGGGCGAAAAATTCTGGCGGCTGCCGCTAGATGACGAATACAAAGACAATATTCGATCCAACATCGCTGACATTGTGAACTCGGGCGGGCGCTGGGGCGGCGCCGTCAACGCTGCGATGTTTCTGAAAGAATTTGCCGAGGATACTCCGTGGATGCACCTTGATATTGCGGGGACGGCCTGGATGGAAGAAAGCAAGCCGTGGATTGCGAAGGGGCCGTCGGGAATCGCGGTGCGCAGCCTGGTGGAGTTTGCCAGGAACTTCGGCGGGTAGCGCGGGCGGGTGTTTACGCGACAGGCATCACATCGCGGCGGGGACAGTAATTCCCATCACTGCGAGTGCTCGGGTTAGTTCGCGACGCACAACCGCCGTTGTTGCCAGCAGAAATTTCTTTCGTCCTTCATCGGCTTCGTTGAGGATCGGATGGCGGTGATAGAACGCGTTGAACAGCTGCGCCAACTGGAACACGTGTTTCGCCAAATATGCGGGTTCCGTGGTTGCAATGCTCTGATCGATGATGTAAGAAGTCTTCGATGCGGCCAGCCACAACTCCCAGATTTCGTCGGTTCCCAGGTGCTTTGCTAAGTCGTCGCTCGAGACATAGCTAGCCAAGTCTCTAGAGAAAACATCTGGATCCAAACCGCCTTTGCGGAAGATGTTGCCGGCGCGCACGACTGCGTATTGCGCATATGGCCCAGTTTCACCTTCAAAACTCAGCGCTTCTTTGAAATCGAACGCGATGACCGAAGATTTGGTGAACTTCAGCATGAAGTAACGCAGCGCGCCAATCGCGATTTGAGTCGCGATGGTTGCGCGCTCGGCTTCGCTCAACTGGGGATGGCGGGAATCGACTTCTTTCTTGGCGCTAGCGATGAGAGTGTCAATCAGGTCGTCGGCTTTAACGCCAAAACCTTTACGGCCCGAAACTTCGATGTAGGAACGCGCCTTGTCTTCGTCGGACAATTGATAACCCAACTCGGCGGCACAACGCGGCGTAAGCGCGACCATCTCGTAGGAAAAATGCGTGTAATGATCGGCCTGCTGGTTGTACCCGAGCCCGCGCAGCGCTTCCACGACGGTGCTTTGCGCCTCGGATTGCCGGGCGTCGATGACGTTGTAAATTTCCGCTACATCGCCAAAGTGAGGATGGCCGGCTTCGCCGTCGGTGGTGGAGATCCAGCACTCGTGCTCATTGGGATATCGATAGAACTTGCGATATCCGAAGTCGCGTCCCAGTAAACCGAATTTCCAAAGGTGGTAAGCGATATCTTTCCCGACGTAGCCAACCGTTCCGTTGGAGCGCACAATGACTTTCTGATCTTCCTCGGCAACCTCTGCGTTCACTGTGGTTGCGGAGTCTTTGCCGGTTCCCGCCCGCCGCATTACCCAGCAGCCTTTGTTCTTGCCCGTACTCTCGAAAGACAGGACGCCGCCGTCTTTGAGTTTCGTGAACGCCGCATCCCAGAAATGCAAGTGCAGGATTTCGCTCTCACGCGGCAGAAAATCATATTCAATATCGAGCCGGTCCATGGTTTCGAGATGGCGGCGAAGCACTGCAACCGCAATCAAATCGGCGATGGCCGCGGTCTCGTTGCCACCTTCTTCCAGGGCCTGCAGCACCTGGTGTCGCGCATCGCGGTTCTGCTTGTCTTTTTCGTACCACTGCGAAACCTGCGCATATAAGTCCCAACAGTAATAATCAAAACGCGGCTGCTGGGTGAGCGTTTCGATTTCGGCTCGCGATTTCTTTTCCAAGCTGCAAGAACCCCACGATCACATCCGCCACTTGCACGCCGGTGTTGTCGATGTAGTTCTGGACATCCACTTCCCTGCCGGCGAAGCGCAGCAAGCGAACAAAAGTGTCGCCAAGAATGGCATTGCGCAGGTGTCCAATATGCGCCGCTTTGTTGGGATTGATGCTGGAATGTTCAACCAGAATCTTGCCGTCAGGAATCGCGGTTTTCGGCTTTTCATCGGAGGCGAGGGCAAGCGCGAGGTAATCGCGCTTGATGCGGGCATTGATGTAACCCGCTCCGGCGAGTTCGAGTTTCTCAAAACCCTCGATCGGCCCGATTCCAGCAACAATCTCTTCGGCGATTTTGCGGGGAGGCTTTCGCAGCTTCTTGGCCAGCTCAAAGGCAAGTGGCAATGCGTACTCGCCGAGTTCTACCCGCGGCGGTTGATCGATGACGATCCTCGCCAGGTCGCAATCGTAGGTACGACGCAGAAACTCGCGTAATTGCTGGGCTAGACGGCGTTCCAGGTGTCGGTACAAGAGTCCCTCGAACTTGTTGAGGAAAAAAGTGATTGTAGCAGAGCGTGCCCGGCCACGGTTTGACGACGACTAACACCTTCCCTATGATGAAAGTTCAGGTTTCGATAACCACAAAAGGACACAACAGGGTAAAAAGAACTCCCACGCAACCACCTTCGTTGAATGCTTCGTGTCTTCCGTGGTTTGTGAGTTTTCGCCAATGCGGATAGCCTACCTTGATTGTTTCTCGGGCATGAGCGGCGACATGTTTCTGGGCGCGCTCATCGACGCCGGGGTGTCGCCCGAGTTGCTGCAGCAGACGGTTGCGGCGCTGAACATAGGGGCGCGGCTGGAAGTTTCGCGCGTAAACCGCAGCGGGATCAGCGCAATTAAAGTTGACGTTTACGCGAATGGCGAAAAAGACTTGCCGCGCGAAGTGTACTGGGAGCAGCAGGAAGAGAAGCGACTGGCCGATTCTAAACACGATCATGCCCATGGTGCTGAGCACGAACACTCGCAGGACGCGGGCCCGATCGAACTTTTGGAACACAACTACGCATTGCAGGGATTGGCAGCCGCTCGAGCCAGCGCGCTCTTATCACAGCCGACGACCAAGGCTGCCCACCATCATGCACATGAGCATGAGAACGGCGACTCTCACACCCATCGCCGCGGCTTGAAAGAGATTCGCGAAGTCATCAACGGATCCTCGATCAGCAAGCTGGCTAAAATCAGCGCCATTGCGATCTTTGAAGCTTTAGGCGCGGCGGAAGCGAAGATCCACGACAGCGACATTGAAAAAGTGCACTTTCACGAAGTAGGAGCGGTGGACGCGATTGTGGACATCGTCTGCGCCGCGGTCGGAGCCGAAGCGCTGGGAGTGGACGAGGTTGTTTGTTCGCCGCTGAACGTGGGCGGTGGCACGGTGAAGTGCGCTCATGGAACCTTTCCGGTGCCCGCGCCTGCGACGCTTGAATTATTAAAAGGAGCTCCCGTCTATTCTTCAGGCGTTCAAGCGGAACTGGTCACGCCAACGGGAGCTGCGATCGTCAAGATACTGGCAAAACGATTCGCATCGTTTCCCGCCATGAGGATTGAAAAGGCGGGTTATGGCGCTGGGTCGCGCGACATCAGCGGGAATCCAAATGTGGTTCGGCTTACGCTTGGCGAGGCTCAGCCTGAGGTTTCAGCCGGAACTTCGATTGACACGATTACCATGCTTGAGGCCAACATCGACGATCTGAACCCGCAGGTCTTCGGATACGTGATGGACCGTTTGCTCAAAGAAGGTGCGCTTGATGTCTCTGGCATGCCGGTACAGATGAAGAAAAATCGGCCCGGAATGCTGCTGAGTGTTTTGTGCCGACCCGAAGACGCGCCTAAGTTGTCACAACTGATTTTTGCCGAGACCACGACTCTCGGCGTGCGTCAGCGCGAAGAAAGACGCCAGACGCTTGCCAGAAAATGGATCACGGTAACCACGCAGTGGGGTGATGTCCGTTTGAAAGTCGCCAGCATGAATGGAGCCATCACAAACTACGCGCCGGAATACGAGGACTGCCGCCGCATCGCAAGCGAGCGCCATGTGCCACTGAAGAGCGTAATGCAGGCGGCAATCCAGGAATATTTGCGCGGCTCGGAAGGAGACGTTGCAAGCGACGTCTCCAACAGAAAACCCCTATAGAGACGCGGCTTGCCAAGTCTCCCCGAATAGCTATGGCCAAGAAGTTCTACATCACGACGCCGATTTACTACGTCAACGCGCGGCCCCACATCGGCCATGCGTACACCACCATTGCCTGCGATGCGATTGCCCGCCGGCAGCGCATGCTGGGTGCGGAAACATACTTTCTGACCGGGACCGACGAGCACGGACAAAAGATCGAGCGGGCTGCACAGGCCGCCGGCAAGACTCCGCAGCAACTCACCGACGAAGTTTCCTCCGAGTTCCGCGCACTCTGGGACCGGATGGGCATCACTTACGACGACTACATTCGCACCACGTCCGACAGGCACAAACGCGGGGTGCAAGCGCTGTGGCGCCGCATACGCGACAACGGGTACATCTATCAGGGCAACTATACCGGACAATACTGCGTGTTCGATGAACTCTACGTTGACGTGGTTGGCCCTGGCGCGCCCTGCCCCGAGTGTGGACGGCCGACGGAAACAGTGAAGGAAGAAAATTACTTCTTCAAACTTTCCGCATTCGCCGACCAGTTGCTGCAGCTTTACGCCGAGCATCCGGACTGGATTCGTCCAGAAACGCGACGCAACGAAGTCATGTCGTTTGTGCGTTCGGGTCTACGCGATCTTTCCATCAGCCGCTCGACTTTTTCCTGGGGAATTCCGGTGCCAGATGATCCCAAACACGTCATCTACGTCTGGCTGGACGCGCTCGCCAATTACATTACCGCGCTCGGCTACGGCTCCGACGATAAGGCCTTATACGACAAGTTTTGGCCCGCCGACGTGCAGATGATCGGGAAAGAAATCGTCCGCTTCCACTGTGTTTACTGGCCAGCGTTTCTTATGGCGGCAGGTTTGCCTGTGCCCAAGGGGATTGTTGCGCACGGCTGGCTATTGTTTGAAGAAAGCAAAATGTCGAAGTCGCGCGGAAACATTGTGCGTGCGGAAACAATTCTCGATGTGCTGGGCGCGGACGCGTTGCGCTATTTCCTGCTGCGAGAGGTGGTATTCGGCCAGGACGGATCTTTCTCTTTTGATGCGCTGGTTCAGCGTTACAACGCCGATTTGGCCAATGGACTGGGCAATCTTGCCAGCCGGACTCTGACCATGATCGCACGTTACTTCCGGGGTGAAATACCGTACCCCGCGGCAGCGATATCGCAGCGGGCGGGAGACAACGCGATTGCTGAAGCCGCGCGTCAGGTGATCGCGGAGAGTGGCGCGCTGTTCGACCAGTACCAGTTCTCTCGCGCGTTGGAAGTTGCCTGGGGTCTGGTAGCAGCGGTGGACAAATACATTGTGGAGAATGAACCCTGGGCGTTGGGCGAAAAACAAGATGAAGAGAGCCGCTCGCGGTTGGCCACGATTCTGTACACCAGTGCCGAAGCGTTGAGGATTGTAACTGCGTTGGTGCATCCCATCATCCCAGATGCGACAGCGAAGATTTGGGCGCAGCTGGGGTTGGGAGAGATTCGCAAATTTTCAATCTCAGATTTGAAATGGGGACAGCTCCAGCTGGGCTCCAAGCTGGGTAACGTTGAAGCGGTGTTCCCACGCGCCGACAAGAGCGCAATCGAAAGGATGCAGAAGATGGAAGAGCAACAACGCACTCCAAGTTCGGCCGACGCGCAGCCGGCAGCAGCCGCAGCGATCGCGACGCCAGGCCCTGCAGCAAAACCTGCAGCAGTCGCTCCCGATGGGAAGATCACCATCGATGATTTCGCCAAAGTCGAGTTGCGAGTCGGCCAGGTGAAGGCTGCGGAAAAAGTGAAGGGCGCGGACAAATTGCTGCGTTTGGAAGTCGACCTCGGAACCGAGGTTCGGCAGGTGGTGGCAGGAATCGCGGAGTCCTACGCGCCGGAGATGTTGATTGGACGCAAAGTGGTGATCGTGGCCAACCTCGCGCCGCGCAAACTTCGCGGATTGGAATCCAATGGAATGATCGTGGCTGCATCGCCGGAGGGCGGAAAAGCTGTACTGGCAAGCTTTCTCGAGGATGTGCCCGTCGGGACGAGGTTGAAGTAGAAACTTCTTCTGCCGAGTTTTAGTTGGCAGGGATGGATCAGAAGCCGCTACCCACATGATGTCCAGTCTATGTTTGTAGATTCTCACGCACATCTCGAAATGGAGCAATTCGATAGTGACCGCGAGCAGATGATTGCGCGCGCCCAGGAGGCTGGGATTGAGAGCATTGTCGCGATCGGCAGCGGAACTGGACCGGGCTCGCTCGACTGCGGGATCAAGCTGGCGGAGAAATACGAATTCATTTATGCGACCATCGGGATTCACCCTCACGAAGCCAAACTGGCCACCGATGCGGATTTCGAGGAGATGGCGCGTCTCGCAAAACGACCCAAGGTCATAGCCTGGGGCGAGATCGGACTGGATTATTTCTACGACCACTCGCCGCGGGACATCCAGCAACAGGTATTCGTAAAGCAGTTAGAGCTGGCGCGAGAAGCCAAGCTGCCGATCGTGATCCACTGCCGACCGTCCGACAAGACGGAAGACGCCTGGGAGGATTGCCTGCGTCTATTGAAAGAGCATTGGGCACCGGGCGGACTGGGGGGCATCCTGCACTGCTTTACAGGCTTGTGGGCGCATGGCGAGCGCGCTCTGGAGATGGGGTTCATGATTTCGTTCGCGGGAAATGTGACATTTCCCAAAGCGCAGCAGATCCGCGACAGCGCGAAGCAGGTGCCACTCGATCGCTTACTGATTGAAACGGATTCTCCATTTCTGGCGCCAGTACCCCATCGCGGCAAACGCAATGAACCATTGTTCGTAAAGGAAGTGGCCCGGCAACTTGCGGAATTGCGCGGCCTTTCCACGGAAGAAATCGGGGCGCAGACTACGAAGAATTTCTACCGTTTCTTTTCGCTTCCCGAAAATCGCAACTCCATTTAGCTTGTTTAGAGCATCTTTCCTGTATATTGCGTAATCTAGTTAAGAGAAGCTAACAACCATGCCTGAGAACACTTTTGACATTGTGAGCAAGCTCGACCTGCAGGAAGTCGCCAACGCGATGCAACAGGCGCTTAAGGAAATTCATACTCGCTTTGATCTGAAAGATTCCAAGTCGAACATCGAACTTGAGGGCAAGGACGCCATTCTTTTGCACTCGATCGACGAATATAAGCTCAAGGCAGTCAATGAGATTTTTCAGAACAAACTCGTTAAGCGAGGCGTTTCACTGAAGGGCCTGACTTACGGTCCGGTGGAACCGGCCGCTGGAGCAAGCGCCAAACAAAAAATCACAATGCAGCAGGGCATTCCCATCGAAAAAGCGAAGCAGATTGTGAAGATCATCAAGGACTCCAAGAAAAAGGTGAATGCTTCGATTCAGGCAGATTTAGTCAGAGTGAGCGGGAAAGACCGTGACTCTCTGCAGGAGATCATCGGGCTGCTACGGCAACAGGATCTCGGTATCGATTTGCAATTCGTGAACTACCGGACTAACTGAGCGATTTGCTCCGGTTCGGGTTTTGCTTGGGACCAAATCATTGAGCACGCCAGCCATCATTAACGGAAAAGGGATCTTCGAATTACTTCGCGAAGATCTCTCCGCCATTGAACGCGAGTTCGGGCGCGACACGGTTTCAGGTGTGGAAGCAATCACCGAGATCGGCGAATATTTGCGGGTTGGCGGCGGCAAGCGCATTCGACCGATGTTGTTGCTGTTGTCCGCGAAGCTGTTTAATTACCGGGGACGCGGCGCCGTCAAACTGGGCGCTGTGATGGAGATCATTCATACCGCTACGCTGGTTCACGATGACATCATCGACGAAGCCCAGACGCGGCGCGGCCGTCCGGCAGCGAACACGCAATGGGGAAATTCCAAATGCGTGCTGGCCGGCGACTGGCTCTACATGCAGGCGTTCAAGATCGCGGTGCAGGAACGCAGTTTCCGCATCCTGGACACGCTCATCGATCTGACGCAGCAAATGGTCGAGGGCGAACTCTTGCAGATGGAGAAACTGGGCAAGCTAATTTCCTCGGACGAACATTTCGATCTCATATTCCGCAAGACGGCGTGCCTGTTTTCGGTTTGTATGCGGATCGGAGCTATTCTGGGCGGAGCGACTCCTGAGCAGGAAGAAAATCTGGCACAATACGGGCGCGATCTCGGGATGGCTTTTCAGATTGTGGACGACGCGCTGGACTTGACCGCTTCCGAGGATGTGTTGGGCAAGCCTGTAGCCAGCGATCTGCGGGAGGGTAAAGTTACGATGGCGGTCATCCATACCCTGGAGCGCTGCACTCCAAGAGAACGCGAGCGCATCGCCACGGTGGTGCGGGATCGCACGTTCGACGACGTGACCCACGGAGAGATTCTCGAAATATTGAACCGCTATGGTTCTCTGGAAGCAGCTTACGATCGTGCAATGCGATATGCCGAGCTCGCGCGAAATGCAATCTGCGATTTTCCAGATGGCGAAATTAAGCGCGCGTTGCTGTGGGCTCCCGAGTTCGTGGTAGCGCGCGAAAAGTAAGACACAACCGCCGACGGAAGAGGCCTGTGCTCTTATCTCCGCACGGCTACACCCATCATTTCGAATCTGCCGTCCAAGATCAGGCGTCCTGAACCGAGAAAGGCGCGCGCGGGCAGCTCCCTGGAGAATCTTCTTACGTAAGCCGCATTGAAGGCCTGCCACAGCGTGAGGTCGGGGGCATAGATCTGCACCCAAACGAGCTCATCCATACTCATGCCTGCTTCCGACAGGACGGCCTCGAAACCGTCGAGCAACAGACGAATTTCCGTGTGGATATCGTTGGGCACTTCACCGGTCACTGGATCAAGTCCAATGCGGCCAGACAAGTAAAGCGTGTCCCCCACAAGCACTGCATCGCTGAAAGGCAGCGACGCTGCGTGGTCTGGCAGATTAATATAACGACGCGCGCTCTTGGCCGATTTTGCGGTTGAGAGTTTCTTGGCAGTGCGCTTTTTCTGCGACGCTGGTCGGGAAGTCTTGGTTTTTGAGGGCATTTCGATTATGTTCCTGTTTTGCGAGTTTGAATCGTTCAAGCAAACGTTCCATCTAAGAGCTACAGTCTAACGCAGCGGCCGATGAATAATCTTTTCTCACTGATCGCGCATCACGGGTACGTCCTCATCTTCGCAGTCGTGATGGCGGAAGCCATAGGGCTTCCGGTTCCAGCCGCATTGGCGCTGGTCGCCGGAGGCGCCGCGGTTGCTGGCGGAAGTCTGAGCGCTCCCAGGGTTTTTTTTCTAGCTTTGAGCGGGATGCTATTGGGCGATTGCTTGCTTTTCGTTCTTGGCCGCTTCATGGGCTGGACACTCCTCGGTCTTTTGTGCCGGCTTTCGGTTAATCCCGAATCTTGCATCCTGCGCTCGGCGGAGTCGTTTTACAAGCGAGGCAAAACGACGTTGCTGTTCGCGAAATTCATTCCCGGCGTCAATACCATGGCTCCGCCTCTGGCGGGAAGCATGAGGATGCGGCCCACGCAGTTTCTGCGATTTGATTTAGCGGGTGCGCTGATTTACATCGCAGCCTACGGCGGACTGGGATTCGTCTTTCGCGATTTCCTGGCTGCCATATCACGCGGCTTTCAGGTAGCCGGCCACGCCTTTAGCGAAGTGCTTTTTATCGCGGCGGTCGGCTATACCATGTATCGCGTGCAGCTATATCGTAAGAACAAAGTCTATCGTGTAGTTCCGCGCGTTCAGGCGGAGGAACTAGCCCGCAGACTGTCAGAAGAAAGCGACAAAGTTCTGATCGTCGATGTCCGCAGCCACGGCTACTACGATGCCGGCACAACCCGCATCAAGGGATCCATCCGCATTGAACCGAATAATCTCGCCGAGGAAATTAAGACTCTCCCTAAAGACAAAGACATTTATGTCTACTGTACTTGAGCACGCGAAGCCACCAGCGCCCGTGTGGCGCTGCATCTGCGGGAAAGCGGATTCAACGCGTTTGTTATCGTCGGCGGATTGACCGCATGGCGAAAGGCCGGTCACCCCTTGGAACCGGTACCCCACAATGATTTGGTGAAGCTCCCAACATTCTCCTGAGCCGATACGTCTTATACTGTGTGCAATGGGCTCGCGAAATGAAATCGAAATAAAGTTTCGTATCGAGAACATGCGCCCCCTCAGCCAGCGCCTGCGCGAGTCAGGGTTTCGTTTGCTCACTCCCCGCACTCACGAAATTAATACTCTTTATGATCTGCCGGGCGACGTTCTCCGCAGACGGGGTGAACTCCTGCGCTTACGCAAATATGGGCCAGAGTGGCTGTTGACCCATAAAGCTAAAGGCAAGGCTGGTCGGCACAAGATGCGAGTTGAGCACCAAACCAAGGTCGCAGACGGGGCCAGGATGGAAAACATTCTGCACGCCCTCGGTTTCGCCCCAATCTTTCGCTATGAGAAATTCCGTGCCGAGTGGAGTGATGGTAAGGGCCACGTGGTCGTGGATGAAACACCGATCGGCAACTTCGGTGAGATAGAAGGGCCATCGCGCTGGATCGATCGAACTGCTCGTATTTTGCAAATTAGCCCGAGCGACTACATCACATCAACTTACGCCGACTTGTTCTTTGCCTGGAAAAAGCGCATCGCGAGTCCTGCCACCGAGATGACGTTCCGTTTGATTAAAAGCAGAAAACAGAAATCGTGAGCCGCAACGTGACCGGAGGTTTCTCCTTTGTTATGTTGTGCGACGGCTATGCACCAAACTAACTAACAAGTTTGCTAACTGGCTGCGTGATACTCTTTTTTTGCTCTGGTATTGCTCCCCCCAGCGCGTGACCGTGCAAAAAGATAATTTCCGGCGCCTTCTGCGAACGGTCGAAGCTCTCTCCGATCTCGGTCCCGAGATGACGGCGGAGCGCGAGTTTCCCCAGACCGCACGGGCAATGTTGTCCGCCGCTTTGGAAGCGGGCGGAGCTCGCGAAGGTGCGCTCTTCATTTACAGCGACCGCCCTTCTCTCCTCACCTCGATCACCGCTACGGGATTTACATTAATGCCGGAGCCGGCGGTCATTCCTCTACTGCCTAAGCATGTGCATGCCCTGGCGTCAGCGCGCCAACCAGTGATTCTGGATCCAGGTTCCTACGACTTTTTTCTAAGTGCGAATGGAAACGTTGCGCCTGAACTCTTCAAGTGCATTGTTGCTTTGAAAGTCGGCAGCAAGCTGGTGGGCATCATCGCGCTGGGACGGCGTGACGGAGACAGCCCGTACGATGCGGCGGAACTCGAAGCGCTTGACCTGCTTTGCCACTACGTGGCGCTCGCCATCCACAATCACTCGCTGACGCAAACTCTGGCGCAGCGCGTTTCGGAAAATTTGCGCCTCATGGCGTCGTTGCACGGCTTCTACGACAATGCCCTCGAGGCTTTTGCCACGGCAATCGACGTGAAGCATGTCAACATTCACGGCCACTCGCTGCGGGTAGGAAAATATGCGGCTGCGATCGGCGAAGCCATGAACATGGATCCTGGCGAAGTTGCCGCGCTTCGCTCCGCCGGATATCTCCACGACATCGGCAAGGTCGCTGTTGACAAGCGCCTTTTCGGCAAACCCAGCGCGTTGGATGCCGACGAATTTCGCGAGATGGCCGACCATACCGTCGTGGGCCATCAGATTGTCAGCGGCGTCCAGTTTCCCTGGCCGAGCATTCCGGAAATCGTGCGTTGGCACCACGAGCGCAGCGATGGCTCAGGATATCCTGACGGGCTGCTTGCCGAAGATGTGACCATGCCGGTGCGCATCGTTGGCCTGGCTGACACTTTTGACGCCATGACCAGCGAACGGCCTTATCGCGAACGACTTTCACTGGGCGGGACATTGAGTGAAATCGTGCGTCTGACGCCGCTGAAATTCGATCCGAATACGGTGCACGCTCTGCTTCTGCAAATACGTCGCGATACTGTAGGCAGCAACCGGACGCCGTTTCTGCATGACCGCGCGGGAGCTGACATTGCGGCCGCTGACATCGACCAGCTTGCCGCCAGCCTGCAGCACAAGATGAATCACGGCCGGTTGTACCTTACTTAGACAGTGATCCCGGTTTCTCTGAGTCCAGCCACCTTTTTCCCAGAGTACCCAACGCGGGACTTCGTATGGCTGGGGCATTTATCAGTGTTTCGCCTGTGTACCGGCTCGGCGCCGCAGTTCCTCTTCGATCGCTAAAGTTCTCTTGAACCAGGCCGATAGTGGACCTGTATTCGTCAGCAATTCATCTCCCGCTCGGTATGCCCGAAATCAACCAAAGAACTGCGCAGCTTGCAAAAGCTGTTGCTCCACAAACGACGCAAAACCCTTCCGAAAGACGTTAAGACAGAGGCCCATGGCAACAGCAATCGAGTGGAGATATGAAGCGCTCGCACGGCAAGCCGATGCGCTGCAAATCATCTTTGAGAGCCTCCCTTGGGGAGTCATTGTCGCGGACGAAGAAGGCAGGTTCTTATTTTCAAACCCCGCCGCCGAAAAAATATTGGGAGTCGGGAGCACCGAAATTGATCCCGACATTGGAACGCCGGTCGATGGGTGGTATCTACCTGACCAGGTGAGTGTCATCCCGCCCGAGCGACTTCCGTTGGTTCGCGCCATTCAGGGAGAGAAAGTAGTCGACGAGTTGGTCTTCGTTCGAAACTCTCAGCAACGAGCTGGAATATGGATTCGGGTCAATGCGTGGCCATTGAGGACTCCAGATGGCACGATTTCCGGTGGCGTTGTAATGTTCCACGATTTCACGCAAGGCCGGGAAGCACTGCAAACCATTCTGCTGCTTTCGCAGGTCGTCGATCAGACTGCCGATAGCGTGGTGCTGACTGACAAACAAGGCGTGATCCAATATGTGAATCCCGCTTTTGAGACTACGACCGGCTACCCTCGCGACGAGGTCCTGGGGGTCGACGCCGCGGATACTCAAGTCAGGCCTGCATGACGCGGAGTTTTATCGGCAGATGTGGGCCCAACTCGCACAAGGCCTTTCTTTCAAGGGCATGGTGATCAACCGCAAGAAAACCGGCGAGCTCTATTGGGCCCAGCAGACCATCACTCCCATGCGGGATGAGTCGGGTCAATTGACCCACTTTGTCTCGGTCTCGCAAGACATCACTGAACTTAGAAAAAAACAGGAACAGCAGTTCCAGCTGCAACTCGCCCGCGATATACAGCAGCGCTTTTACGCCGCGCCTCCCACGGTGCCCGAGTTCGACATCGGCGCCTCGGCTCACCCGGCCGACGAGACCGGCGGAGATTATTTCGACTTCATCGCTATGGCGGACGGGTCCCTGATCATTGCCGTAGCCGATGTGAAAGGGCATGGCTTCAGCGCTGCGCTGGTAACGGCGCTTACTCGCGCCTATCTTCGCTGCTTTGCCGCCATGCAACTGGAACTCGATGACATTCTGGTTCGGCTGAACCAGATGTTGTTGAACGACCTTGAACCTGGCCACTTCGTCACGCTTTCGCTCACTCGACTGCATCCCCGTGATCGAACCCTGTCGTATGCGAGCGCGGGTCATGTCCCCGGCTTCGTATTGCTCGAGTCTGGAAAAGTGAAATGCGCACTTGAGAGTTCCGGCCCGCCGCTCGGTTTGTTCCCCGATAGCAAGTTCTACTTAAGCGCGCCCATCGACCTCGCTCCGGGCGAGGTTGCGGTGCTGCTCACCGATGGCGTGACCGAGTCCACTACGCCCGACGGAAACCAGTTCGGCGCTCAGCGTGTGCTCGACTTCACGGAATCCCACATCCACGAGCCTGCATCGCAAATCGCGGAAGGGATTTTCCACGCTACGCGGGCCTTCGTAAAAGGCAATCTTCAAGACGATGACATTACATCCGTCATCATCAAAGTGGATCGCTAGCCATATGTAGCAGAAAGCACTCGGGTAACCTTATCTGCCAGCAACTTTTGCCTGGTTTTGGGTTCATAATTCTAACGACGCTCCTCCGTCCATGCGATGCTCAAACTCCGTAAATTCGAGCTGATTCTTGCGGTCTCCGCGCTCGGAGCGGCTCTGCCGCTCCAACTAGCCTTCGGCAAGAAGAAGGAAAAGCACCTCTCCACAGTTCCGCAGATGGATGAGCAAAAACGTGCCGTCCACGCGCTGAACCGGCTGGCATTTGGTCCGCGACCTGGTGATGTCGATCGTCTGATGACAACGGGAGTCGATAAGTGGATCGACCAGCAACTTCATCCCGACAAGATTGATGACAGTGCACTCGAAGCGCGTCTGGCGCCGTTCCGCACTCTGCGTATGGACACACGCCAGATCGTGGAAAACTTTCCGCCCGAGCAAATGATCAAAGCCATCGCCGACGGAAAGCAATCGCTTCCGTCTGATCCGCTCAAGCGCGCCGTTTATCAGGCCCAGCTGGAGCGTTATCAGAATCGCGAGGAACGCAAGCAAGACGGCGGCAACAGCGATTCCGGCAAGACTGACAAAATAAGCGAAGATGAACGTGCGCAGCGCCGGCAGGATCGTCTCGACGCCGAAGCGAAGATCGAGGGCCTGCTGGACATGCCTCCTGATCAGCGCATGAAAGCGGTCCTGCAAATGTCGCCGGAAGAACAGCGCGCGTTGACCAACTCTCTGCAGGGCGACAAACGGAGTGAGTTTCTAGAGGGCATGAATCCCCGGCAGCGCGAAACCGTCGAAGCGCTAAAATTTCCGCAGCAAGTGGTCGCCAATGAATTGATCGAAAGCAAGCTGCTGCGTGCGACGTATAGCGACCGCCAGTTGCTTGAAGTAATGACCGACTTCTGGTTCAACCACTTCAACGTATTTATTGGCAAGGACGCCGACCGCTATCTGATTACGAGCTATGAACGCGATGTAATTCGCCCGCACGCCTTTGGCAAGTTTGAAGACCTGCTGGTTGCGACCGCTCGCAGCCCAGCTATGCTGTTTTATCTGGATAACTGGTTGAGCGTGGGGCCAAATTCTGACGTCGCCAACGGAATCCCTCAGCACGCCAACAATGACTGGAAAAGACGCGCCAGGAATCGTGGCCAGACGGGCCAGTCCAAGGGGAAGCGCAACGGCCTGAACGAGAACTACGGCCGCGAACTCATGGAGCTTCACACTCTCGGCGTGAATGGTGGCTACACCCAGCAGGACGTCACGGAAGTGGCGCGGGTTTTCACCGGCTGGACGCTGAAGCAGCCGCGGCAGGGCGCCAGCTTCACTTTCGAGGAGCGCACGCACGAGCCTGGGGACAAGCTGGTACTCGGCCACCGGATCAAAGCGAAGGGTGAGAAGGAAGGTTTGGAAGTACTGCACATTCTGGCTCACCACCCCTCGACGGCGAAATTCGTATGTAACAAACTGGCTATGCGGTTCGTCTCCGACAATCCACCTCAACTTCTTGTAGAACGGATGGCCCAAACCTTTCTGAAAAAAGACGGCGACATTCGCGAGGTTCTGAAGACCATGCTCGATTCGCCGGAGTTCTGGGCTCCGGAAACGTATCGCGCCAAGGTAAAGACTCCGCTCGAATTTATGGTCTCCGCCTTGCGTGCGACTGGAGCTGACATTACCGACGCTATGCCCAGCGCGTATCAGCTGCAGAGCATGGGAATGCCGCTTTACGGCATGCAGCCGCCGACTGGTTATTCCATGGAAGCCGGCGCTTGGGTCAACTCTTCAGCACTTCTGGGCCGAATGAACTACGCTTTAGTTCTTACTTCCGGAAAAGTAAGAGGTGTGAAGGTAGATAGCGATGGGCTGTTAGGGCGGAACGAAGTACCCGCCGATCCACAAAAGACGTTGGACGCACTCGAAAATAATTTGCTGGCCACGGACGTTTCTAAACAGACGCACGATGTGATCCTGGCGCGGTTGCAGGACCCGAAAATCAGCAAGCGTAAACTGGACGATCCAGCGCGGCCACCGAATGTCGCCGCAGTCGCAGCGTTGCTGTTGGGATCCCCCGAGTTTCAGAAAAGATAGCTCTTAGCGTTTGGGATACGAAGAAAGAGCCAAGGCCGGAAGCTGGGAGTCAGGAGCAGTTTCATGTCGATTACAAGGCGAATATTCCTGAGGAATGGCGGGCTCGCCGTCATCGGCACCGCTGCCATTCCGGCATTTCTTTCGCGCGCCGCTTACGGTGCCGAGTCGGTGGGTGCGAGCAACAAGCGTCTCGTCGTCATCTTCCAGCGCGGAGCGGCCGACGGCCTTAACATCGTGGTGCCTCATCAGGAACGTGCGTACTATGCGATGCGGCCATCCATCAATATTCCACGGAGCTCTGTACTCGATCTCGACGGATTTTTCGGACTGCATCCAGCCCTGTCTCCTTTTCAGCCGCTATGGAAGCAGCGGCAACTTGCAATCGTTCACGCGGCGGGTTCGCCTGATCCGACCCGCTCTCATTTCGACGCGCAAGACTTCATGGAATCGGGCACGCCCGGCATAAAGGCGACCGAAGATGGCTGGCTGAACCGGGCGCTACATTCCCCTTCTGCGCAACCTATCGCTAAGGCCGCCGCAGCCAATCCGTCTGCGTTCCGGGCCATCGCCTTGGGGCCATCGCTGCCACGAATTCTTTCCGGCAGCGAGCCCGCTATTGCAGTAAACAACATCAACGACTTCGGAGTGGGCGGAAATAATCCTAAAGGCGCGCCCAACGCCAATACTTTCGAGGCGATGTACGAGCACTCGGTCGATTCCGTATTGCACGGTACCGGGCAAGAAACGTTCGACGCGGTAAAGATGCTGAAGTCCGCCGACCCCACAAAATACAGGCCCGCACCAGGCGCGGACTACCCGAACGGGCGTTTCGGCGACAGCCTCAAGCAACTCGCGCAACTCATCAAAGCAAATCTCGGAGTACAGGTCGCCTTCGCCGACATCGGCGGGTGGGACCATCACGTGAACGAAGGCAGCACCCAGGGCCAGATTGCCAACGTCCTGCACGATTTCTCGCAGTCGCTCGCCGCGCTGTGGACTGACCTTGGTGACCTGGCAGAGGATACCGTGATCGTCACCATGTCGGAATTCGGACGCACCGCGCGCGAAAATGGAAACCGCGGCACCGATCACGGCCACGCCAACGTGATGTTCGTAATGGGTGGCCCCGTCAAAGGTGGCAAAGTTTACGGACGCTGGCCCGGCCTCGACCAATCGCAACTCTACGAAGGCCGTGACCTGGCCGTAACCACCGACTTCCGTCAAGTATTGGGAGAAGCGGTGTACAAGCACCTTGGGAATAAAGCGCTCGACCAGGTGTTCCCAGGGTTCGAGAATCAGCCGGGGGGATTTCTAAAATATCTGGGATAGATCTCAGTGCTAGATAACGCCGGGGCGCGCCTCGGAATGTCTCTTTTCCATCTTCGAAACTGGTCCAGCCCGAAAGCCTCGCCACGAACTCGTGGGACGTAATCGTCAGTAGTGTAAGGCCTCGGGATATCCGTTCTCGCACTAAACCGGTCTCCTACTCCGGACAACTCATGCGACGAATATGTGTCCGGAATTTCAAGCCGCCATGAGTCGTCCGTCGGGTTCGCGCGTGCGGCAATTCCGGAACCGGAAGGACCGAAGGGAAATCGACCAACATCAACTCTTTTCTTCTCCGTGCGCAGCATCTCCAGTGGGATCTTCGAACGTGAAGCCAGTTTTCCCCGACGGCTCGGTAGTAGACTAGCCAGCGCAATGTCCCTCGACTCATTGTAGCTCGATGACGCAATTGTCGACTCTAGATGTCGTCCTTCGCCGCGACCGGATCTGCTCCCACTCGTACAGGGCGAAGATGGTCAGAAGCCAAGCCGAGGAAAATCTTCATTGTGCAACTCGGGGCTCTAATGCCAGCCCTGCGTCCCTACAACTCGACCAGCACGTCGCCGTTTTCCAGTTTCAACGGATAGACCGCAACCTTGGCGCTCGGATTGTGCGCGGCCTCACCTGTTTTCGGATCCCATTGCCATCCGTGCCACGGACACACCAGTTTGCCACCTTCGACGCTTCCCTGGCCCAACGGCCCTCCGCGATGCAGGCAGTAATTGTCCATCGCGCTGATCGTTCCACCAACATTCGCAACGCAGATGACTTTGTCGGCACAGGGAAATTCCCGAGCTTCGTTTTCAGGAGGGAGGTCGGATTGGGTGGTGAGTTTGACCAGCATTTGGCGCTTGGCATTTAGCATTTGGTCATCGAGAACCACCCGCCCCGAGAAAGCCGCACCATCTGGGTTTGGCTAAAGGCCAAAGGCTAATTGCTAAATGCCAACTGCTGCTTTTTCTATTTCGGTTGCAGCGTCTGGGCGATCATGACTTGGCGTTTGAAGTTCTCGACCATATTTTCTGCAAGCCGGACTTCCGTCGGTTTCTTTGCCAGTGACATCTGATCAATCTTGTCCTGCAACTTGAGCAGCGCGTAAAACAGGTTTTCGGGACGCGGCGGGCAACCAATCACATACACATCCGTAGGCACGATCTTGTCCACGCCTTGCAGCACCGCATAAGTATTAAATGGACCACCGACCGACGAACACGCTCCCATCGAGATGACCCACTTGGGGTCGGGCATCTGGTCATAAATGCGTTTCACCACGGGCGCCATCTTCAGCGTGACCGTACCGGCCACGATCATCAAATCGCTCTGCCGGGGGCTGGGCCGAAATACTTCCGAGCCGAAGCGCGCAATATCAAACCGCGCCGTAGACGACGCAATCATCTCAATCGCGCAGCAGGCCAATCCAAAAGTCATCGGCCAAACCGCCGACTTCCGCGCCCAGTTAAAGACGTAGTCAACCGTGGTAATCAGAAAGTTCTTTTCAAACTTGTTTTGCAACCAAGCCATTGAAGCGTCCTCGGAAGTCCGATCGCCGGTTCGCATGTACCGAAATCGGACACGAACCAAGCCAATCCAGTCTAGGTGCGGCCTCATCGACTGTCAATTGAGACCAGGGGCTCAGCTAGTGAGCATTATATCCCCCTCGAAAGTACCCCACCCTGGGGCCTGTCGGCAAAACTAGGCTAGTCGGTGATAATGGTAGACTGACCAAATGGAGACCAGCGAATCAAATGCACGGCCATTTCAGACAGGTTGTAACAGCATACGCTCCGACGATACCAGCCAGACGGGCGTCCCCGTGAGTGACGGATGGAGAAGACACTCGTCGCACAGATGTAGTTCTGATGTCTGGGTTCTCTTGACGAAATATCCAGATCGTTACGGTAATCCGATTCGAGCCACGGTGTGGTTCAAGGAAGGTAAATTCGTTGCCGAAACAGCAAGAGACCCTAACGGTACGCCGTTTGATTCTTTGGAAATAGCGCAGAAAATCACTGCGGTCATACTCAAGCTCGACTATGAATAGCCGTAGACGCAGCGTTACGACCGGACAGGTCCCACTCGTCAGCTTGGCTTGTGTTGTAGATAATATTGGGTCAAATTTTCGAGAATGAAATCCCCCAATTGATCGCTAGTCAGTTCTCCCAGATCGCCAACCCACACGATACCCTTGAGAGAATCTGTTGCAGCTGCCTGGAGGCGATACCTTTGTGCCGGAGGCGGTTCTGTTAAGAAGTACATCGCGTCGGGATGTGGGCCGAAAAGCAAGTATCAGAGCATTCTCCGGGCGGTTTATGATTGGCTTGTCAAAACTCATGTAAGCAACCACGTTGCCCTGCTGAATCATGCGAGCGCCGGGATTGAATTGAAATTGTGGCAAGTCCCCGAGATTCGGATTCACCTCGTCAATTCGCCCCTTGATTAAGACTTGTAACTGATCGTATTCAGGCTTGGCGTTATCGGAAATGAAGGCATTCACTTTTCTGAAACTGCTTAGCATCCTGCGACGCCCCACTCTCCTTTTTCTGTTGCTCAGCAAGTCTCTTCAGCCGATCCGCCAGTGATTCTGACATGAGTTCCTCCAACTTCACGAAATCTTACAGCCTGCAGCGATCAATTCTCGCCTGACTTCTTCAGCCTTTTCCCGGATATCGCCGGAGATGTGAATTGTGACTAGGCCGTGTAAGTCAGACGGCATCTCCACGGAACCTTTGTAGAGGCAGACTACTTGCTTTCTTCCCAGCTTTGCCACAAGGTATCCCCACTCCCAAACCACATTTTGGCGAGCTCTGGGCGACAAGTGATCAACATCCAGACCGCCTATGTCATCGGGAGTAAGGAGGACGATCGCGCAACCGACATTTGAATAGGTTTCGAATTTTTCAATCAGCGTTTGTCCACCACTCGGAGCATCCCGGAGAATTATGGGAGTCAACCCGAATCTACGAATGAGAATCTCTGTTTGATCGACCGCCTGGTGGTCATGTCCGTATACGACAAAGACGCGGTCTGGGCGACTGTCAGACTTGCCCGCCTCCCCCGTCTTGTAGAGATTCTTAACTTGGTCTAAGATTTCGCGGGTAATGTCTTCGCCCTCCCAGGTAACCTCCCATAGGGCTGGATGAGCGAAAAAGACTCCTGAACTTCTGCGGCGTGCCTCTATGAAGGGGGTCAAGTCGCTCGACCTCTGATTCGTTCGATTGAATTTGAGCTCTTCGACCCTAGAGGGCAAGACAACGACTCCGCAAAAAAACTGCTTTCCCTCGACGAAAGGAGCCGCTATTTTGGCGAGCAGGTCTTCGCGATCAAGGTCGGGTTCAATGCTACTTTCGCAGAATCTTTAGCTCGCTCAGGTTTTAGAACAACACGCGCATGATAAAACACGGACATATTGTACGCTAAGGCTTGTCTCGAAGACTCACCCCGAGTACTGGATTACACTTGAGCTAAATAACAAATGCAGTACACGTTCGCCTTTGTCGGAGTGGATCGCTATGCAGATCTCAACATTCGTGATCTGGCAGGCGCTGGAAACGATGCTCGGCACTTTGGGCATTTCCGCAAGCGCGTGCAACGCGTCCAACCCTCCAACTCTATGGATCAAGCGAGAACAATGGCTTTTGCAATTGACAAAGCGCGTTCTTAAGCTTTTCCCACAGTGGATCTCCGAAGCCGTTCCCCGCGTCGGGCAGCCTTCACGGTTTTTTCACTCACCTCCGCCTCTTCAGCTAGATCACGAATCGAAACTTGTCGGGCATCGCGTTGGAGATCAGGATCGGTCGTTAGTCGCGAAGTTTCATTCGGTCGATATTCCAGCACGTGTGGATCAAGCATGCTAATGTCTTCGCCCTGCTCCATAGGCAATCCGTGTCCTTTTCGATGTAGCGGAATCCCTCAGCTGTTACCGGAGTGCGCTGGAGTAGTCCGCTCGTTTGTGACTTGCAACGGCTCCCATCTGGGGCCAGACTTCTGGCCTCCGGATGCCAATGATATTGGCTCACCACGTCGCCGTATGTTTTCGGTTCTGCCTCGTAACTTAATCTTTTTCCCGGCGGTCCGAGTCTATATTCCTTTCCGTCGTAAACGTTAACGTACGCCAGTTCGTACCAGCGCTCCGATTCTTTCGTGAACGGCGCAATAAGCATAAACCGATTAGGATCAACGCCTATCGGATGTCCGCTTAGCTCATCCAGAATCGGACTAAGCACGAAGTTGAGGGGTTTTGCGCGATCGCGATAGGGGAGTTCCCGCTGGCGAGCTTGCAATACTTTCAGTACCTCGGGAGTTGTAATTGTGAAGCGCATCATTGCTGGTAAGTGGAACCATGGTGGCGTTTCGCAGGGAAGTCCGGCTGCTTTACGCGGAGTTCATTCCCATGCCTCGATTACCCACAACGGAACATCAAATGGAGCGTCGGGTTCTGGCTTGGGCGGATAAAGAAACCCTAAGCCATGAGCACTGGCCTTCACCACATTAATTGTCACGGTCTGTGTTCCGACTCAAGGGCGTATCGTTTGGTAGCGATTGCATAGCCGTAAAGTTCCCGCTGTTTTCCGTCTGGACCGAAGTTCACCTTTTCGACCTTGAGAATGGGCTCACGCACAGCCTCTCTGTCATATGGATTCAGCCGTTCGAATTGTGCGACTATGCCCGCAACCTCGTCCCACGAAAGAGCTTTGATGGCTTCGCGCCCATCATCAAGGTAATAATTTCCACCAATACAAGGCACAAGTCCGCCAGTCTCGGAAGCGACAATCGCCATAGAATCAGTGTCACAGAACAGGTAACTTCCTCCCGCATCGGTGACCGTGCGTTCGAGCAAAGCCAGTAACAATCGTCCTCCGGCTGCGATCAAGGCTGCGAAAGGCGGACAGTACCAGGGACCGGGTTTTTCAACAAATTCTGAAGTCTGCGGATGCAGGTGCTCGCCGGAGAACACCAAGAGTTTCGCACGTGCGGGTTTGCCAGTCTTCTTGTCTGAGCCCATGCGTTCCGAATTAACTTCGACGAAAAGCCCATAGGACCCGGCATTAGCGAGGATTTTTAGAAAGTACCCAAGAGCTTCTCTTTCAGACTCGGGCAATGAGGAATCTGACTTAACGCGAGCACGTGCTTCGATCACCACTTTGAAGAAATCATCCCTGCGTGGGTCAATCCTGATCATGCCCCCGGAGATTTACTGGCCGTAGGTCCTCTTGTTGGCCATCAGGCACCAACCGTAGTGCACGAATAATCGATGGAGGGCGGCGAGTAAGCAGTGTCGCAGCGGCCAAATCTGGCCCGGCATACCAAACTGGATCTTTCGACGTGAACGGATTCACCCCAATATTGCTTCCTATTCCATTGTAGGGAGCGCGAACGGGCAAAACATCGCCAGTAGGTTCAACCAGCGCAAAAAAAGTCAGCCGTTTTCAGAAATCCGGTCTGAACACCTGCTCCGGCTCTACCTCTGCAAGTAATTGCCGAACATCGTCAGTCGCGTCCATCAATTTTCATGTCCTTTGCGGTTAGAAGTGGCCACAGTCCTAATAATGTATTGACGGTAGGGTATTCGGACATGAAATCCGTGTGAACGATAGGAACTAGCGTGTGCCGAATCCGAGCCTCTGCTCGTCCCCCATAGTAAGCCTGCATCGCTGAACCAAGAACTTCGTCTGAAATAGTGAATTTCTGAGCAGGCGGGATCAGGTTCATCTCTTCCAGATATGCTTTGGCGATCGATGCAGGCGAGAAAGCATCTTCCGGTCGCAAGTCAATCGGATGTTTGTCAAACTCCACGCGCATCGCGTTCAGGAGGGCAACTGTCGCTCGGACATCTTGGCGGCAGTATTCAACTTCATCCCGACACACCGTGCCGGTGGAGCGTGATCCAATTTTCTAGGTACGCCGAAATCTTTGCACGCTGATTGCAGGCGGTACGATTTATTTCGCAGAGCCCAGCCAAAGGTCCGCAAGTCTAGAAAAGAACCTGGGAAATAAGAAAAGAGCCTTTGTTTCGTTTCTTTGCTTCGCATACTGATGCCTGCGAAGCGAATGAATGCCGCCTTGCTGTCCTTGGGTGTAATTATGATCCTCGGCCTGAACGGGTTCTCCCGCAGGTTGCCGGACTCGGGGTCTCTATCTTGGAACATAACCATGGACCAACCCTCGTTGCGATCCCTGGCAGTACGATTATCAAGGGCGAGCCGGGAAAGATCGAACGGAAGGTTAAAACCCACAACCTCCGCTCGGGCATTCACCCCGGCGAGCCACCATGTCTTCTGCGAATTCTGACCGACTTCGAACGCGGATTTGTCGTGAGTAGTCTTCTAGTGTTTCGGCCTCAACTTCAGCCGCATAACGCCTCAGAATTTCGAGCGCATTGGGGTCGGTTTCCGCCAGATCATCGGGATAAACGATTCCTTCCTCAATACAAGAAAATTGGTTGCCGATCGCGTGACAAAACCGAGACATCCCGAAGGTGAACGCCTGGCGCGTGTCGGTCGTCGTCTCGCAGTCAAGCACTAACGCATATTCGGGCCACTTGGGTGCAGAAGGTCGCTCACGGGCAACTGTCGAGTTGGGCCGTGGCGTCGGAGTCTCTGTAGGTTTATTTGTTGTGGACTTGGCGACCTTTGTATGGGCACGCAAGAAAACTGGCATCTTTTCAGTCATTGCGAACCTCATTTATCGTTTCTCTCAATATATGGGCCCATCGACGAACAGCGGCGACGAGGGCTTCAAGAAAAACTGCCAAGGCGTCCAACATTGACGCAACGAGCGCATTAGGATTGCTTTCACGCTGCATGTCGATGTCCTCTTGCAACAAGTCCTCGCTGGCTAGAGCGTGACAGTTGCGGCAAAGCACCGATGTCAACTCAACATCTCTCTTCCAGCCAACCACGTGATGATCCTGAAGAAATTTCTTCGTCACAGGGGTTAGAGCGGTGTGCTCTGAATATCCGCACAACAAACAGACCGGCTCCCCATTGCCGAGCCGTCTCTTCCGGCGTGTGCTTCGAACCGCTGTTTTGACGGGATTGCAGTCCATTCCGTTATTCTCCCTGGGTCATGCGATAGAGTCCTTCGACGGCAAGCTGACCTGCATCTCCAAGTCGAGCCAGCACACCTAGATCAGTCTCGAAATAGAAAGTGCCCTCGGAAGCTTGGAACGACTCTTCTTTGAAGCTCTCCAGTGCGGATGAGTCCCCTCTGCGGGCAAACGCTCTTACCGCGTTCAAGTGCTCAGCGAGTCGGGTGGCTATCCGTGAATCGTCAACGGTTACCGCTGTCTTTCCTCCGCCACGCACGATCGCGTGCACCGTGCGAGGAATATTGTCATGTGGTGTAACAAAATAACGTCCATTTGTTTCCTTTTGTCGGAGTGCGGAGCCCACATATCGCAAGGCAGTTTTGGGGTCGATTCCGACAGCCTTCGTGGCGGTCCTAAAAGACAGATGTTTCCGCCTCATTAGAGCCAATACTTCCAGAGATAATTCTCGGTTGTGGACCTCGTTTTCGCTTGAGGGATCGGCATTTCGGCGTTTCATGATGTAGTTCCTCCTCGCAACACGACGCCTAATTCTGCCTTGGATGGTATTTCATGTAAATAAATGCTGGTTACCATGGGCAATGATAACTAGCCATATGTTACACTCGAAGATGGGAATCGATATATTGGGCCGCAAAATCTCCTAGATTAAGGTGGGGGGAATGGATTATCAGCATCGCCAAGTAGGCAAAGATCCCAAGCCCCCCTTCTCCTATTATCGCCGTTGGTACGACTATGGGTGGCTTCCTCGCCTATTTGAAGCGAGCTGAGAAGCAGCGCGGAAACAAGATTGTGAACATCCTTATGCTAATGCAGGAGACTGGAATCAGATAGACCCAGTTGGGGTGTTGCCCAAGAGGAACGAGATGTTCTCAATTCCGATTCCTCATTTTATTATCGCGCTGGGATTTTGGTCCCCAATCCGCGCTTGAGAAAAATTGCTCCCGAGAAGTACCAAAAGGCGCTCGACATGGCACACAAGGAATTCCTCTTGTTCCGCGAACTCAGCAAATACCGATTCGTTCCGCGCCCGGACTTGACGCGCCGTGGGTGGCGGATCAATTGGCAAATCACTAGGAGGACAAAACAGGCATGGTCAGACATTGAGGGCATTGCACTGGAGATGATTTTGGATTTCGCAACTGCGAAGCGC
>CAVYSX010000008.1:0-58976 GCA_963771285.1 uncultured Acidobacteriota bacterium | reverse complement strand
GGAATCAGGGATTCGCGTGGTGGGTGAAAATGAAGACTTCCTCACGCTGGCTCCATACGCTCCGCGTTTTCCTTTCGAGACATGGATCCTGCCGAAGCAGCATGAGTCGGCGTTCGAGAATTCGTCGTCGCACATGTTTGAAAATCTGGCGAAGGCTTTGAAAACGCTGCTGATGAAGGCGGACCGGGTGCTGGACAATCCTCCCTACAATCTGGTGATTCACACTTCGCCAGTGCAAGACCCGACCAATGATCACTATCACTGGCACATCGAATTCATGCCGAAGCTCACGAAGACAGCAGGGTTCGAATGGGGTACGGGGTTCTACATCAATCCCACGCCCCCCGAGGAAGCTGCGAAGTTCTTGCGCGAGGCCAGCGTGGAAGAACCGGTTCCTGCAACTGTAGGCTAGCGTTCGGAAGAGTAAAAAATTAGGGCACGGCATTTGCCGTGCCCTTTTCACATGAGGATAGAAGATTAGTGCGTCACCCTCGATCCAGTGAAACTCAGGAGGTGATCGCAGAATAGGGTAGAGCCGAGCAGGGCATGTCACAGCGAAGTAAAAAACTTGTCAAGTGTAAGTACGAATTACGCCTGGGTACGGTCCAGAAACTCGTCATGCCATGCCATTTGGATGGCTTCCAGCTTGCCTTCATTGGACTTCTTGGGGTCGTCCTTGAACTCGGGCAATTCGGTGACGTAACGGTGGAGCTCCGTAAAGCGCACGGTGAGGGGTTCGATTTGGGGGTGCTTCTCGGAAAGCAGGATGCCGATGTCTTCCGCGTGATCCCACGTTAAATCTTTTGGCATGAAGGGCTCCATTGAATCGTTGCTCGTTGGCTCAGGTCGTTGGATCCTGGTCTTTGAATAACGACTCAACAACTACCGGCCAACGGCTTCCTAGTGTTCTTCCGAAACGTAGTTGCGATTCCACGCCGGGATCTCGACCACGACTTTACCGGGCTTGGTGATCACCGACTGACAGCCGAGACGAGAGTTTAACTGTAAGTCGGCGGCCATGTCCAGACGATCGGCTTCGTCGTCTTCCATTTCGGAGAGATTCTCGGCGCCTTCCTTCACCCAGATATGGCAAGTGGTGCAAGCATTGTTACCACCACAGGCATGGTCGAGGCGAACGCCATAGTTCAAGGCCACGTCGAGAATTGACTCTTTCTTGCCATGATCTTTGTAGGGAAGCTTGTCGTGTTCAAACTCGACGGTCTTGCCCTCGGGCAGGAATGTTACCTGGACGGTATTCTCTGGGGCTGCCATTGTCGCGACGCCGCTTCCTTCATTTTTTGTTTCTGCCATGATTGCTCCTGACCTTGCGCCACTCTGTATTCTCTGTGGTTAACAGGTGCAACCACAGGGAACACAGGGTTTCTATTCGAATTCTGCTCTGGCGACGGAATGGCCGGTTTCGGTGGCTTCACCAGCGTCCGCGTCATTCATGTTCTTGCCCTTGAGAGCTGTGCTTACCGCCGTGTCCATCATCAATTCGGCGAGTCGCATGGTTCCCTGGTTTAGGACGTCGATAGCTTTTCGAATCGCGGCATAGTCGTCTTCTGTTTTGACCTGCGTCAAACCTTTTTCCAGTTTCGCGATTTTTTTCTTTTCGCCGGTCGTGAGTTGGCCCCAGGCTGGACTCTTCTTCCCTTTTTCCAGCGCCGCCAGAATCGTTTCGGCCTCGTTGCGGGCCTCAATCACCTGACGCTGCCGGAAATCTTCTTCCGCGTAATCGAAGGAATCGAGAATCATGCTTTCGACTTGATTGTCGGTCAGGCCATAGCTCGGCTGAACCTCGATCTCGGCCTCTTTACCGCTGCGCTGTTCACGCGCGGAAACATGCAGGATGCCGTTGGCGTCGATGAGAAATTTCACTTCGACGCGCGGCATACCCGCCGACATCGGCGGAATTCCCTTGAGATCGAAACGCGCCAGCGAGCGACAGTCTTTCGCCAGTTCGCGTTCGCCCTGCAGGACGTGAATGGCGACGTTGGCCTGTCCATCGATCTGGGTGGTGTAGTACTGCGTAGCCGAGGCGGGGATGGTCGAGTTGCGCAGAATGATTTTGTCGGTGACGCCTCCGGCAACTTCGATGCCCAGTGACAACGGCGTCACATCGAGCAGCAACATGTTCTCGGTCGCTTCGGAACCTCCGCCGAGAATATTGGCCTGCACGGCTGCGCCCAGAGCCACGACTTCGTCAGGGTTAAGGTCGGTGTGCGGTTTGCGCTGGAATAATTCCTCGACCAGCACGCGCACTTTGGGAATACGGGTAGAACCGCCGACCAGCACGACTTCGTCGATTTGCTGCGGCTTAAGGCCAGCGTCTTTCAGCGCCTGCTTGCAGGGTCCGACGGTGCGATCGATTATGGGTTGAATCAATTGCTCGAATTGTTCGCGCGTGATCTCGCGTTGGTAGCGTTGGCCTTGCGGCAATTCGATATCGAGCGTGGTTGCGGGCTGCGAAGACAACGCGATCTTCGCTTCAATCACCGCTTTGCGAATGGTCGCGAGGGCCTCGCCGTTGCGCGAGAGATCGAGTCCCATATCGCCGCGAATGTCGTCGAGGGCGATGGTGATCAGTAGATTGTCGATGTCGTCGCCGCCGAGGTGAGTGTCGCCATTGGTGGCGACCACTTCAAAGATGCCGTCGTGCAACTTGAGAATGGAAACGTCGAATGTTCCGCCGCCCAAATCGTAGACCGCAACGATGCCATTCTGCTTCTTATCGAGACCGTAGGCGAGCGATGCCGCAGTGGGTTCGTTGACCAGACGCAGAACTTCAAGTCCGGCGATACGGCCCGCGTCTTTTGTAGCCTGACGCTGAGCGTCGTTGAAATATGCGGGGACGGTGATGACGGCTTTAGTCACCGGCGCGTTGAAAAAACGCTCCGCGTTACGCTTGAGCTGCCGCAGGATGAAAGCGGAAATCTCAGGCGGCGTGAACGTCTTGTCGCCGAGCTTGATGCGAATGACCTCTCCGGGCTGAAGATCATCTGCCAGGCGAAACGGAAACAGCTTCAGCTCTTCGCGAATATCTTCGACGCCGCGTCCCATCAGCCGCTTGATGGAATACACGGAACGCTTCGGTGTCTCGATGAGATACTTGCGCGCCGCGTTGCCGACGATGACTTGCTCGCGCTCGTCCAGAGCGACAACCGAGGGGACAAGGTTAAGCCCGTCCTCGCCCGGGATTACGACAGGGCTGTCCCCTTGCAGGAAGGCCACGAGTGAGTTCGTGGTTCCGAGATCGATTCCGACAATGCGGTCAGGCATATGCACTCAATATTCAGCACTTGGCATTTGGCAATTCGCTAAATGCCAGCTAGCTTTCCAGAACTTCGTTCACGTCTCGAACCAAATTTCTTATGTAGGAACGGCGGTTCAGCAAGTCCACCATCTGGTCGCGAACTTTGCGGCGACCTTCTTCCGTGCCGCTAACGATTTGCTTGTCCCATTCGTTCCAGTGCCTGGTTAACTCCTGGGAAAGCGCTTCGTACTTTTCTTCCAGTTCAAATTTTTGCCTGCCTATTTCTTCGATGAGGGCGGGATCGTCCTCGCCCAGTTTCTTCTGGGCGCGCAATTCCTCGAGTTGCAGATTCAGCTCGAAGACTTCTTCCAGCAGGTCTGGAGGAACAACCTGTTTTTTGATTTCGCCGGCGGCGCGAGCCTTTTCAGTAGCCGCTTTCGACTGCTCTTCGAGTTCAACGCCTTCCAGACGCAACAGATATTCGGTGCGTTTAATTGGATCCTTCAGGGCGCGGTAGGCGTCGTTCAGGTGCGAACTTTGCTCCAGTATCCATTGCTGTTCCTGTGGGGTCGCGCGTGCGTTGAGATCAGGGTGAAGCTTCCGGCTCATCTCGTAAAATCCTTGTTCCAGAAGCGCCGTATCGAGATTGAGCTTTCTTGTCAGCCCGAAAAATGTGAAATAGTCCACCGGCAACGGGGACTGAACCTTGCCGCAGGCCTGGCAGAAGTGTGCGGCCCGCATGGCTCCGCACGACCAGCAGGTGGCGGTAGCCTCACCCGGCATGATCAGAGAAGAACTCGTGTTGGATTCTGTGGCCATAGACAAATCTGCCCTTATTTTTTCCCGCTTGGGCTTTTCGGCTGCACGCGATGCTGCACAAACCGTCGCGGGCGAGGACACACGCGCCACACCACTACTTATTTAGCCTGAGAACGAGGTGCCGCAGCCGCAGGACTTGGAGGAATTCGGGTTTACGAACATGAATCCCTGCTGCATCAGCGTTTCCTGGTAGTCCAGCGTCATGCCGTGCAGGTAGATGAACGACTTCGGATCGACGAACACTCGCACATCGCCAAACTGAAACACCCGATCCCGCTCACGCGGCTGGGTATCGAAGCGGATGTTGTAACTCAAGCCGGAACATCCTCCGCCTTGCACGCCCAGGCGCAGCCCACCCTGCTCGGGCGAGATGCCTTCTTTGACAATCGCCGTGCGAATGCGGGTCAGGGCCTTGTCGGTTACCTGAATGCCCTTCGCGGGCGCCGCAGTTGTTGTGGTAGCGCTCATATATTTTCAAATCAGGCGCGAGCGTCCCGTCGCCTTCGTTTAGGGCAGGCTCTCGCTGGTGCCAGTCGCGGTTCATGGTAAGCACGGGCGATGACGCCCGCGCCTACACTACTGTGTTACCGCTACCGGCTTCGCCGCTTCCTGCTTGTGCTTCCAGTCGTGGATGGCGGCGCGTATCGCGTCTTCCGCCAACACCGAGCAGTGAATCTTCACCGGAGGCAACGAAAGCTCTTTTACGATTTCTGTGTTCTTGATCTGCAGCGCTTCTTCCACGGTTTTGCCCTTGACCCACTCCGTGGCAAGAGAGGAAGAAGCAATCGCCGAACCGCATCCGAAGGTCTTGAACTTCGCGTCTTCGATGATGTTGGTTTGCGGGTTGACCTTGATCTGCAGCTTCATAACGTCGCCGCACTCGGGAGCGCCGACAAGGCCGGTGCCGACTTCGGTGCTGTTTTTGTCCATCGATCCGACGTTTCGCGGATTGGAATAATGATCCAGAACCTTATCGCTGTAAGACATGATTTATTTCTCCTTGAATCCGTAAACTCTAAACTCTGTCTCGCGGGAAACGTTGCTACGCGGTTTCCGCGAACTACTCAGCCGCCCATTTGACGCTCTTCAAATCCACGCCCTCTTTCGCCATTTCGTACAGCGGCGAAAGTTCACGCAGACGCGAAACCGTCTCAACCACGCGGTCCGCAACGTAATCTACTTCGGCTTCGGTGTTGAAGCGTCCCAGGCCGAAGCGAATCGAGCTGTGCGCCAGATCATCGCCCGTGCCCAGAGCCTTCAATACATAAGATGGCTCCAGCGTCGCCGAGGTGCAGGCCGAACCACTGGACACTGCGATGTCATTGATGCCCATCAGCAACGACTCGCCTTCCACATAAGCGAAGCTGATATTCAGGTTCCCGGGCAAACGGTTCTCCCATGAGCCGTTGATGTAAACCTCATCCAAGCGGTTCATGATCTTGTCGCGCAGGCGATTGCGCAGCCCCGCCATTTTGCAGGACTCTTTCGCCATCTCCTCTGTCGCGATGGCGCATGCTTTGCCCAAGCCAACGATTCCAGGGACGTTCAGCGTGCCCGACCGCATACCGCGCTCATGGCCGCCTCCGTCGATGATGGCGGAAATCTGCACGCGGGGATTCTTGCGCCGGACATACAATGCCCCGACGCCTTTCGGGCCGTACATCTTGTGCGCGGAAATCGACATGACGTCGATGTTGTTCTTATTCACATCCACCGGGATTTTGCCGACCGCTTGCGTCGCGTCGGTGTGGAAAATGATTCCGCGCTCGCGGCACAGCTTGCCGATTTCGGTCACGGGCTGCAACACGCCAATTTCGTTGTTCGCCCACATGATGGAAACCAGGATTGTCTTGTCATCCATTGCCCGCTTCAGTTCTTCGAGATCGACTAACCCATCCTTCTGCACCGGCAGATATGTGACGCGGAATCCGTATTTCTCCAGGCGCTTGCAGGTGTCCAGAACAGCTTTGTGCTCGGTCACCGCGGTGATGATGTGATTGCCCTTCTCCTTGTACATCTCGGCCACGCCTTTGATGGCGAGGTTGTCACTCTCGGTCGCGCCCGAGGTAAAGATGATTTCTTTCGGGGTCGCGCCGATCAATTTAGCAACGCGCTCGCGCGCAAGTTCCACGCCTTCCTCGCCCGCCCATCCAAACGAATGATTGCGGCTGGCGGCATTGCCGAACTTCTCCATGAAGAACGGCAACATCTCTTCCAGCACCCGCGGATCCATCGGCGTGGTGGCGTGGTTATCCATGTAAACCGGCAGCTTGACTCCGTTCGGCGCGATTTGCGCTTGGTGCAGTTCCTGGGGGATCTTTACTTCCGTGCTCATGATTGCTCTCCTACCTTTATGTAATCGTCACCAGCTCAGCCGGTTTCTTGGCTTTGGTTTCAGGCTCTTCGTGAGTGTGTGCTTCTTCTTTCATCTCTGAGATACTGATGCGCCGCAATACTTGCTCGATGCTTTCGTTGACCCGGCGCAAAGGCTCACGAATAGTGCAGCGATCGGTCTGATCGCACTCGCCGCGAACCGTGATGCACGAAGTGATGAACAGCGGGCCGTCGATCGCGCGAATGACTTCAAAGGCGCTGATTCTTGCGGCATCGCGAGCCAGCGTGTAACCGCCATTCATGCCATGCTGCGAATGCAGCAAGCCGGCCTTGACCAGCCGCTGCAAAATCTTGGCTAGCGCTTCCTGCGGAATGCCGTAAGCGTCAGCAACATCCTTGGCACTGCACGCGCCTTGCGGAGCACGCTCGGCCAAATGCTTCATTGCCATCAAACCGTAGTCCGCTTTTTTGGTTAACTTGAGCATTCAGCGTCCACTTGGCAATTGCGACCTTTTAAGTCGGATATGACTATTCTAAGGGTCTCGACGGCAGAATGCAACCCTCCACACGCAATGGGTGAAATCGTCTCATCTAACGGCAACTATATGCTATGGAATGGCTTAACTGATGGCGACCTTTTGAGTCGTATTCTTTATTTGCATCGGATGTGGGGGGTATGAAAGTGGGCTATGTTGAGTCGCAATGAAGAATCTATTCCGCAGACTGATTGATTTTCCTTTGAAAAGAACTTGACAAGCCAAGCCGTGGCGATAAAATACGGCAAATTTCCGGCGAACCCAGTGCAGCCTGGCTGGGCGAACGGTCGTCGCCCGGTTTATGACTTCAATCCCGCCGTCGCAATCCCCGAGAAGAGAAGCAAAATGAATACGTGTAAGCATCCGCGCGTGCAGATCGTGGCCCGTGAGGAAGACTCTGAATTTGTTGAATGCCTGGAGTGCGGTGACATCTTCGAATCCAGCGAATTCAAGGATATGGCTATCGAAGAAAGCAAGCTGGATAGCGAGCCTCCTGCCTGACAAGCCAGCGAGGCAGGCCCGGCTTCGATGCGCAGGCAGCCGGGTATTTGCGCCCCGCCTCTCAACTACTAGTGACGGAAGTAACCTGTGCGCAAGGGCTTTTCCTTGTTTGCAACGCTCACTGTTTGTTAGTGTCAGCCTGGGAATAATTGCCCACGGAGAGGTCATGTCTGTTGTGGCTTTGGTGGTGGACGACTCCATGCTGATTCGGCACACGGTGTGCCGTTTCCTGGAGGAGCGTGGCTTCACTGTCGAGTCGGCCACGAACGGGCTGGAAGCGCTCGAGACATTGAAGAAGGTTCAGCCCGACATCATCGTCACGGACATGCAAATGCCGAAGATGAGCGGCAGCGAACTCATCACCGCAGTGAAAAACGAACCTCGCCTGGCAAATATTCCGATCGTGATTGTCGCCGGGAAGCAAAGCGGCTTCGAACACACGGAAAAGCGCGCCAACTACACCATCTTCAAAGACATCGACATCGAAGACCAACTCGCCAAGGCGATTCAGGCACTGCTGGGAGCGAAGGCTGCTAAGAGCGGGAGTTAGCACGGAGCACTCAGCACTCAGCACTTAGCACTTGGCTTCTATTTGCTGCAGCTAATCTTTTTAGAGCACTGGTCTCCGCGCGTGCTTCCCCTCTGACTGCTGAGTGCTGAATGCTGAGTGCTACTCACCTCAGCGCCATCCCTGCCTCTGCTGAAAAGTCCATCGTCGCAAAATCTTTCGCCAGAAATTTTGGGTAGGCTGCCGCGGCGATCATGGCGGCGTTGTCGGTGGAGAGTGGGCGCGAGGGGAAATATACAGACAGCCCTTCTCTGTGCGCCTCTTGCGTGAATTGCTGGCGTAATTGTTGATTCGCCGCCACGCCTCCCGTGACGAAGAGCGTCGCGATGTTATATGCACGCGCCGCCGCCAGCGTTCTTGCAATCAGATCCTCTACGATTGCGCGCTGGAATGAAGCTATCAGGTCGAGCGTCTGGCGGTCGCAGTGAGCGAGATAGTTTTCGATTTTCGGCTGCGGGATCGTCGCGAGCTCTTTGCGTCGCGCTGCGATGGATGCATGCATCTCGTGGGTTTCGATATAGCGCAACACGGCGGTCTTGATTCCGCTGTAGGAGAAATCGAAGCGTGGGCCGTCGTGTTCGCGAGAAATGCTTCGTTCGTTGCGATCTTTGTGCTTGAGCTGCGGCGAGGCGAAGGCGACCGCGTTGGGATCGCCATGCGCGGACAGTTTGTCGATGACCGGCCCTCCGGGATATCCCAGCCCCAGCAATTTTGCGACTTTGTCGAAAGCTTCTCCGGCAGCGTCATCGCGGGTGTGACCGAGATTCCGGTAGAACCAGCTTTCACTGCGCTGTTCCGCCAGGTACAAATGGGTGTGGCCGCCCGACACGACCAGTGCGAGCACGGGAAATTTCAGTTCCTGACCGCGATTCGAAAATCCACCCTTTTGCCGTTCCTCCAGCAACACCGCGTGGATGTGGCCTTCGAGATGGTTCACGGCGATCAGCGGTTTGTCGAGCGCAAAGGCCAATGCCTTGGCATAGCTGATGCCAACTAACAACGCTCCGGCGAGTCCGGGCCCCTGAGTAACGGCCAACGCATCAACGGACTGATACGACTGCCCCGCATCCGACAATGCTTTGCGAACTACCGGCACGATTGCGCGCAAGTGCTCGCGCGAAGCTAGTTCAGGGACGACTCCGCCGTAAGGCTGATGCGTGGCAATCTGCGAGAACACCACATTCGAGACTACTTGCTCGCCCGAACGCACTACGGCGGCTGCGGTCTCATCGCAGGAACTCTCGATCCCGAGGATGTAGGTTTCAGGCATGCGCTTTGGCAGACTGTCCCTAGTTTATCGGATTCGCCGACAAGTCTATTCGTAGCGCAAGGCTTCGGCGGGGAGAATCCTGGACGCCGACCAGGACGGATAAACCGTCGCAACCAGCGAAACGCCGATTGCAACGACCGCTACCAGTACGCCGTCCATTGCGCGAGGGGCGAAGGGCACGTAGTCGATGGAGTAAACCTCAGGCGCCAGCGACAGCAGATGATAGTGCCCGCCCGCCCAGGAAAGCGCATAGCCGAGCACTAAGCCAATCGCTGTGCCAACGACTCCAATCAGCACGCCCTGGGTGATGAAGATGCGGCGTACCTGCGACTTGCGGGTGCCCATCGACATCAGGACGGCGATGTCGCGAGTCTTTTCCATGACCATCATGGTGAGCGAGATCAGGATGTTGAGCGCCGCCACGAATACGATCAAGCCGATGGTGATGAACGTAACCAGACGTTCCAGCCGCAACGCCCGAAAAAGCGCTTTGTTCTGCTCCATCCAATTGGTAGCCATGAAACCCTTGCCAGCAGCCTGTTCCAGTTGGCGGGAGATTTGGTCGGCCTGGTAAATGTCGTCGACTTTGAACTCAATTACCGAGACCAGATCGCCGAGGCCGAAAAGTTGCTGCGCGTCACTGAGCCGCGTCAATGCCCAGGAGCTGTCGTAGTCGTAGAAGCCGGAATTAAAAATTCCCGCGACGCGGAAGCGATTGTATTTAGGCACGATTCCGAAGGGCGTGAGTTCGCCTTGTGGACTGGTGACCAGCACGATCGAACCAACCGTTGCGCCCAGCTCCTCGGCCATATCTTTACCGAGAATGACGGGAGGCATGGCAGCCACCCGAGTCTCGACTCCTTGAAGGTCGGTAGGAGACGTAAGTTGCGTAGCGCTGACGCCTCCGCCCGCTGCTTGTGAAATTGGCGACTCTTCTAGTGCATCAGCTGAACCGGTCTTGACCGAACCCAGGAGATCGCTGACTTTCTTCTCATCGCCGGGAATGATTCCCTTCAGCACGGCGCCGCGAGCCCGCGGCCCGCGCGAGATCAAAACCTGTTCATAAATTGCCGGCGCGGTTGCGATGATGTGGGGCTCTTTCGACAGCCGATCCATGAGCGGGCGCCAGTCTTTGATGCCGTCACTCTGGATGCGCAGCAGGTTGATGTGCGATGTCGAGCCCAGAAGACGATCCTGGAGATCCTGGCGGAATCCATTGTTGATGGCGAGCGCGACCACCAGAGACGCAACGCCCGCCGCCACCCCAGCGATAGAAATGCCGGTGATGACGCCAATCACGGCCTGGCGACGCTTGGCGCGAAGATAGCGGGACGCGATGAAGAGTTCAAAGTTCATGAGTGCGGATCTGGGTCGTTGGCCGACGGTCCGGCTACTCGCAGATTATACGGCTCCCTGTTGCGGGGAGTGCGCGGAGAGTCACGACTCGCGGGCTTTTGATTCGGCTTCTGCCAAGCGCTTGGCGAGAAAGCGCTTTTCGGCTTCGTTGTTGACGAGCGCGAGCGCCTGGCGATAAGCCTCAGCTGCAGTGTCCCACCGATTCAGGCGGCGAGAAAGATCTCCGCGCGCGGCCGGCAACAGATAATATCCGCGAAGCTCACCTCCGGCATCGAGTTCATCAAGCAAACGAAGTCCTTCTTCTGCGCCCCGCGCCATCGCTACAGCTACAGCATGATTCAGTTCGATGACCGGCGAGTGCTGGAGACGCAGCAAGATCTCATACAATGCAACAATCTGCGCCCAGTCTGTCTCGTCAGCATGCGCGGCTCTCGCATGAACAGCGGCAACGGCCGCCTGCACGGAGTAAGGACCGGGCGGGGCGGTTCGCAATGCGGATTCCACGAGCGCCAACCCCTCCGCAATTTGCACCTGATTCCATTGCGAGCGATCCTGTTCTTCGAGTAGCCGGATTTCCCCATTTTCTCCTGTGCGCGCATCGCGCCGCGAATCGTGGAGCAGCATCAACGCAAGTAGACCCTTGGCTTCCGGCTCCTTGGGCAGCAACTCGCAGATCAATCGGCCCAAGCGAATGGCTTCAGCGCAGAGTTCGCGCCGAACCAGTACGTCTCCGGAGGCAGCGTTGTAGCCTTCGTTGAATACCAGATAGACGACGAGCATGACGGCTGACAATCGTTCCGCTAATTCAGCCGGTGGAGGAACTCGATAAGGAATGCGAGCATCTTTGATTTTTTGCTTGGCTCGCAACAAGCGTTGCGCCATGGTAGGAATGGGGACGAGGAATGCTTTCGCAATTTCCTCGGTGCTGAGACCGCAGAGAGTACGCAATGTAAGCGCGACATGGGCCTCCATTTTCAGCGCGGGGTGACAACAAGTGAAGATCAGCCGCAAGCGATCGTCGCTCATCGTAACCTGACGCAGCATCTCTTCTTCCGCATTCAGCCGGAGATCTTGCTCCAGGCTGCTGAGACTCTGGAGTTCCTCCTGCTTCTTTTCGAATCGAGCACGACGCCGGAGCAAGTCGATCGCTTTGTTTCGAGCAGTGGAAACGAGCCAGGCGCGCGGGTTTTGCGGAAGTCCGTTGCGCGGCCAGTGTTCGAGCGCAACCGCAAATGCTTCCTGAGTCACCTCCTCGGCCAGATCGAAATCACCGAGGAGGCGAATCAGAGTTGCGAGAATCCTTCCTGACTCTTCCCGATAAACCTGCTCGAGCAAGCCATGCTCGAAAAAGTTTGGTTCAGCACCCATCCGCAGCCTCTCCGAAAGAGTAGCCGGGAAGCCGAGAGAACGCTAGCTGGGCCGCTCATGCGGAATGATCGGCCGTACTTCGATTGTGCCCCAGCGCGCTGAAGGTATCCGTGCCGCAATGGCGATGGCTTCATCCAGGTCCTTTGCCTCGACCAGATAGAAGCCGCCGAGCTGCTCTTTGGTTTCGGCGAAAGGGCCGTCGGTCACAAGTCGCTTTCCCTCCCGCATGCGCACCGTTGTGGCCTTCGCCGTAACGTCCAGCTCATTGCCAGCGCGGTAGTTGCCGCTGGCAGCGATGCTTTTGCCGAATGCCATGTACTCCTGAAGAATCTTGTCTCGTTCGGACGCATCCAATTTGCCCCAACGGTCTTCAGCCCCATAAATCAGTAGCACGTATTGCATGTTGTTCAGGCCTCCTTGCCTGTACTGCGGGATAGACGAAGAGGATGCTACAAAATCGACAGTGGCCGTGCAAAAAAACTTTCGCTGACGTCTATTGGCGTCGAGGTGAGCGTTACTCGGCGTTATGTGAAAACATGGAGGGCAGGATCGCCGGTGTGGATTTCCGGTACTCTTTGTACTCTTTCCCGAATCTCTGTGCTAACTCGTTATCTTCCTGCTGGATCATGATTGCTCCCGTCACGATCGCTAATGTCGTTAAGGCGTAGCACACCACCAGTCCGGTGCCCAGACTCCAGGCCAGCATTTCGCACAGGTGGGCAAGATAGATGGGATGGCGCACGTGCCGGCGAATTCCTCTGGTACTTAGCTTCTGTTCGGGATGACTGGGCAAGATCTCGGGTAAGCCGCCGAGCTGGGCGCGGCTGAATTGTTTTCCGGACTGCAAATAAATCCAAAGACCGGCTAGGAAAAGGATGATCGCGGGAATCCAGGTCCAGGCGCTGGCATACAGGGTAATACGCCGCCAAGTAAAAGTTAACAATCCGAGCACGATCCACATGGCGATCCACGCGGGCAGGAGTCTGAAGTATGGCGAGCGTTTCTGCGAGCGCCAGTAGTCAGCCCGGGAATGAATCATCAGCCAAAATGCAGGGATAGTGGAATAGATCAAGCACGCCAGCCAGCCGAGCCGATTGAGCCATTGAATCATCGCGCGATTGGGTCATTGTCTCATTGCTCGCTTGCCTTCTATTCCCTCAAAATCGGCAAACGAAGGCGTCCCCGGCAACACATACGGATTTTGTGGCACAGTAGGGGAACAGTGGCCACAACGGGAGATCTCAAACTCGGAGGCGGGGTTGCGTTTTCCTATCCCGACTTCACCGTTTACCAGGTGGCGCGGTTTTTTATTGTGGTTGCACTGGAAATGCAGTCGGTCGCGGTGGGATGGCAGGTTTACGAAATCACCAAGCGGCCTTTGGATTTGGGATTGGTCGGTCTGGCGCAGTTTCTTCCGGGAATTTTTCTGTTTCTGGCATCGGGGCACGCCGCCGATCGTTATGATCGCCGCCGGTTGCTGATGCTGTGTTACGGCGGATTCGCCGTATGCGCCGCCTTCTTGCTGGCGATCGCGTGGCACGGTTCACACTCGCTGCGGGGGAGTGTTTATCCAATTTATGCTGTGCTGCTATTGCTAGGCGTGGTCCGCTCCTTTAGCGGGCCGGTAAGCCGAGCGCTGCTGCCGCAACTGGTGCCAGAAGAACATTTTCCCAACGCCGTAGCGTGGAATGCGAGTGTGTTTCAAAGCGCAACCATTCTCGGACCCGCCGCGGGAGGGTTGATCTACGCATTCTTCCGTGGCCCGTCGGCAGTATATTTAGGGGCGACATTTACGGCGGTCGCCGCACTATTGTCCACGCTACGGATTCGCTTGCGCACCAAAGCGCGGACGCACGAAGCGGCGAGCCTGCACACTGTTCTTGCGGGGTTCCGCTACATCTGGCGGCAAAAGGTGATTCTCGGATCGATTTCTCTGGACATGTTTGCGGTGCTGCTTGGCGGCGCCGTCGCTTTGCTTCCCGTGTATGCGCGCGAAATTCTTAAGACTGGCCCGTGGGGTTTGGGACTCTTACGCAGCGCGCCCGGAGTGGGCGCGGCAGCCATGGCGATCCTGATGGCCCATCGTCCGCTGCGCGGCCGGGCCGGGCCAACCATGTTGTGGTGCGTGGCCGGGTTTGGAGTATTCACAATCTTGTTTGGCGTCTCGCGCAGTATTGTTGTGTCGTTGATTGCCCTGCTGCTGGTCGGGGCTACGGACATGGTCAGCGTTATCATTCGCGGCACCCTGATTCAGTTGGGCACGCCGGATGAAATGCGCGGACGGGTGAATGCAGTGGATATGCTGTTTATTGGCGTGTCCAACGAGCTCGGACAATTCGAGTCGGGTGTGACTGCGTCGTGGTTTGGGACTGTTCCGGCGGTGGTTTTGGGAGGCATCGGCACGCTTGTGGTGATTGCAATCTGGGCCTGGCAATTTCCTGAATTACGGCGCGCGGACAAGCTTACTGACTTAGAACCCGATCGGTTTAGGAGCGCGCCCGCCCTCCTTGGAGGGTTGTGCCCCAATCTACTTAGCCCGAATAACCGTCTTTGCTGCACTCATGTTGTCGTAGCGGTCGTAGACCCGGACTACGATTACATGCTCGATGCCGGGGCCTTTGCCCGTAGCGGCTGGGCTGGCGTTCGGCAGCGCGACGCGAAAATCGTAACTTTCGCTCTTCGAGTCTGAGAGTTGCCCAACGGGTTCGATAAACTGCCAATCGGCTGCGTCCACTGAATATTCGGCACGCTTGATATTGGAAAAGCTGTCAGTGGCACGGAAGGTTACGTGAATTTGGCTCGCGTCCACCGAAGCGGAAAGATTTTCGATTTGCGGTGGAGTCGTTTCCACTTCGAAACGAAGGCTTTCTTTTTCTGCGGTCAACCCTTGGCCGGGAGAGTGTGACGGGGCATCGGAGGCAACCACCTTGATGGCATATCCACCATCGGGAAGCAGCGACGCGTCGAAGGAATAGAACTTGTCGGTGAGATTGTCCTTGAGCAGCAGCCATCGAGCGTCGCCATCTCCGCGGTAATAAACCGCATAAACCATCTGGTCGTCATTGTCGTCGTGCACAGTCCACTTCACGCCGATAGAATCACGGTCGCGCGTGATTGGAGGAGGCACATCGAAATGCGTTTGAGCGCTGGCCTTACTCGAGTCGGCGGCGCTCGTCTTGGGCTGCGGTTGGTAACGCACTCCTGATTGCACTGTCACATCGTCAAAATCCGGCGCCACATTTTTGGGCAGATAGTTGAGCGTGACACTCTCCAGGCGCGGCGAAGGTTCGCCGGAACGCAGAACCGCCTTCCACTGGACGAAGCGCGCCGAGGGAGCGCTGACCTGGCCGTCTTTTTGCAAATCGAGCTTCTTCCAGGGACTCCAGTTGCGATCAGGATTGTCGACATTGCCGCTACGGGCAAAAAGTTCGATGTTGCCGGTGCCACGAAACTCGGCGCGGCCCCAGCGGGAGAAAATGTGCGCATCGAAGACGTCGCTCTCGTAAGTGCCTTCGGATTCAGGAGTCGCGCTCAGCAGAAAGACTTTTCCCAGGTTGCTGGTCGACGCGTAAATGCCGCCTTGCGGCGCCTTGGCAAATCCGGTCACTTGGGTTGCACTGGCTTTGAGGAGGTCGGTGAATTCGTCATTACCGGTGATTGCGAAAACGTGTCCGCGATTTCCCGTACCTGCCAGGAGATGCTCCCTTCTGATCGAAGGCGAGCGCGTAAACGATATCTTCGTGAGAAATCCACACGCGGCTGGGCGAACCGTCTGGTGCAATGCGGTAAATTTCAGAGCCACCCGCGGCGCCGGAGCTTCCCCCGGGAAAAGAGAACGATACAGGGGGCGCACTCGCTGGAGAAGCAGTGATCACAATGCCGGTTTGCGGTCCCGCAATAGAAGCGGGAGGCGGCGAAGATGGAATGGGACTTGGCGTGGAGGGAAAGCTCGTCGACCCGGTTCCACCATGTTTTTCGCCGACTCCGGCCGCGTAGATATTTCCGGCTTTGTCGATCGCCAGAGCAGTGATTTCTTTTTTCGGCGCACTGTAGAGAACGAATCCTTCTCCCGATGCCGAGATTCGATAGACCAGACCGCTGCCGTCAGAACCGGCGATCAGATTGCCATTGGCATCGAGTGCCATGACGCGAATGTGGGCTTCGTCACTTTTGAAGAAGACGGAGTGGTCACCTTTTGGTGTGACCCGGAAAATTTCACCGTGGTCGCCGGTTGCGACGTAGAGGTTGCCGGCGTCGAGGAGCAGATCCCAGATGTACTTGGTACCTGGTTCGAAATAAATCGAGGAACTCCAGGCGGGATCGAGGGTTGATTTTGCTTTCTCCTGCGAGTCTTTGGTGTTGTCCGCGGAATTCTTATCGGATGTGTTTCCAGCGGTCGGGGCCGGGCGATGTTCGATTTTGTAAACTTTGCCGTCGGGATTGGTGGCAGCGAAAATCGCTCCGCTCTTGTCCACGACAAGCGCCTGCACTTGGAGCTCTTGCGGCTCGAAGATGACCGTCGACTTGCCGTCGGGAGTAATGCGGTATACGCGCGCGGGGGAACCTGCGGCGGCGTAGATTGTGCCTTCCGCGTCGGCCGCGATGGACCATATGTAGGTCGACGGAGTGGTCGACAAGGCTTTAAATGCCGGGGCCAGTTCGAGCCCGCCCGTGCTCCGTATGGCCATCCCCTTGGTGGTGCCTTTTACGAGATCTTCAAATTTTGATTGCTCCCAGGTATGTGTACCCTCCGCAAAAGCGAAGGAAAACAGGAGGACAAGGAAGAGTGCTGGCAATAAAGAACGCAAACGGATCAATTTGTTACCTCGCGCAGTTCTTGGAGGAGACGCTTAGGTTACCACGAACCAGTTAGCCAATCGTTCGCGGGCGGGGCGCCCGCGCTATACCGAGCAATTACTTGATGTTGATCGTCAGTACTTGCGCGCCCGCGACTACGTAATCCAGCGGGGCCGTTGCGGTTTCATTCACCGAAGACTCGTTTGAAACAACCATGTCCTGAGTGCCGCGCATGCCGTCCATGACGTTCATGATGGACAGTGGAAGCGTGGGCATGACTTTGTCCGCAATCATGGCTTCGGGATCAGATTCCATCAGCGAAACGTATACCCGATTGTTCACATGTTCTTTGTTCAAATAACTGATGGTCGCAGCCAGGTCGAGCTTACGACCGAGCAACGAGGAGCCGCGGCGTACGCGGTCCAGCGTTTCGCCATCACTGACAAGAATGCGCAGAGGTCCGTTGGAAGTCGATGCCGGGATGTGAATCGGGATGTGTTGCACGACGCCTTCCCCGCGGTAGGGTCGCAGCATGGCTTCGATCGTGATGTCGTCACCGGGTCGCGCTTCGGTGAGATCGGTACGCGCACTTTCCAGGCGAGCCCAGCGGCGTTCGCGGTCAATGTTGAAGTCAAGCTGCACGCCACCAATCGCGGGCACGCTGTACGGATTGTCGAAGATGCGGCTGAAGCGCTCGCCCAATGAAATCGCTGCGAGCATGGCCCCGGGTTGCCCACCGTCGGCGGCCGCGAACATGTTCTGCATGGTCACATCGGGGTATCCGGCAACGCGGATGCGTCCATTCATGCTGTAGGTGGTTTCGTCGCCATACTCGTTCACACCGTGCAGCGCGCTGAACACCGTAGCCATCATTGCTACGGGGCTCAGGCGGGCGTTATTCAGCACTTCGTAGTGGAATTGTTTGTCGGCGGATTCTCCATGAATGGTCAGAGTGACCGGAATCATGTTCGCTTGCTTGCCGAATTCTCCCAGGATACCGTTGTGGCGATCCTGCACGAAAGATCCCACGGTCTCGGTGGCATTCACGATTTTGAACGGATTCATCGGCGAGGGCAGAGTCGCGAGCACCTGCGCCTTGGTCATGGGCAAATCCACGCTGCCGAACTGCATCAGCGGATGGCCGCAAGCCAGCAGGTGCTGCGCGTCCATGTAGGTAACGGTGCAAGTGGCGGCGATGTCCATGTCGCCGCGGACCAAGATGGCGCTGACCGCCGAACCCGGCTCTAGTGCCTCAGGCTGCTTGACATCGCTGACCGAGCCAGCGCCCATCACGGGAACGATTCCAGCAGTGGCAAACTGGGGCGCAAACAATCTGATCGCGTCTTCGGAGAATCCGCTGAACACCAGCGGCGTTTCGATGGGTTTCAGATAATTCGCGAAATTCTGCACACTCGAACTGTCTGACGGGAGGGTGGGAACTCCAGGGCTGGCAGTCTTGCTCGGCCAGCGTGCTGCGGGCGTCGCTTGGATTGGCGCGTTGGTTGGACTCTGATCGAGAGCGCTAATCTCCAGCATTTCTGCGATCGGTGTAACCCCGGCGATTGGTTCTTTGGAGAATTCGCCGATACGGAATGCGAGCGCACCCGCCAACTTGCCATTCAGATATACGGGGCTACCGCTCATGCCGGCGACAACGCCGGTATATTCTGCTTTGGCGCCGCCCAGACGGATCAAAATAACATCGCCCTTCGGACCATTCGAATTCTTCAACACGCCGAGGACTTCAACATCCATCGATTCCGGCTTCGTTCCCTGAAACACGGTGTAGGCTACACCGTGCATTCCGGCGTGAATCTGATCAACGGGAATGGTTTCGACTGTTTTCGGAGACTGCGCCTGAATTGCAGAAGACAGAACCGCGCAGAGAATCGCCAGGGCGGGAACAACTCGTTTCATTACAAATTCACCCACATGTTTCCCCAGAAGACCGCCAACTGGTCCCCTAAAGCACTGAATCAAGAGGTGCGCTCCCAGACGATCTTACCGGTTAGGAGAGGGTTTAAAGAAGCCGGGCAGAACATCCCATTCGCGCAGCACTGCGTCTATACTAGCATAGGGTGTTTTGCAAGGATTCGAAAATGATTTCAGATGGTGTTCGGCAAATTACCGCAAGCGAGGCACCGGAACTCAGGCGTCTTTTGGCGGGGATGAAGTTGCGCATGTTGTTGTTGACATTGGTTTTAGTAGGCGCTGTCGCTTTGTTTCTCGCACCCCAGCTCGCCGCGCAGGATCAGTCGGGGCCGGCTCCTTCCAAGGGACAAACCGAGGAACCGGCAGCTGCGGGCGGTCCGCAAGGTGACGTGGGTCCTTACGCCGTGCCCAAGAAGAAAGACGAGCCGCCTCCACCTCCTCCTCCGGAGAAACCCAAGAAAATTGAAGGCATGCCGGACTATTCCATCCGCGTGGATGTGCCGCTGGTGCAGGTTCCGGTGTCGGTTACGAGCAAGGATGGGCAGTTCATTTCCAACCTGAAGCAGGAAAATTTCCGTATTTTCGAAGATGGAGTGGAGCAGAAGGTCACAAACTTCAGCATTTCGGACGCGCCAATCACCGCCGCGCTCCTGGTCGAGTTCGGCGCGGGGTACGCGAACGAGCAGTACCTCGGCGAAATCTTGACGGGGTCTTACACGTTTGCCAGTACGTTGAAGAAGGACGACTGGCTGGCGGTGATTTCCTATGACAAGAAACCGTACATGCTCGCGGACTTCACGCAGAACAAGCAAGAGGTATACGGGGCGCTGAGTCAGTTGCGCGTGCCCATGTTTAGCGATACCAACCTGTTCGACGCTCTCTATGACACTCTCGATCGCATGGACCGGATCGACGGTCACAAATACATCATTTTGATTAGCACCGGAATCGACACCTTCAGCAAGATCAATCTTGACGAGGTCCTGAAGAAGGTCAAAAACACGAAGGACATCACGATTTTCCCGGTCAGTGTGGGATGGCAGGTCCGGAATTATTACGAATCGCACGGCAGTTCGGCGCCACACAGCACGACTACGGGCGCACGAGATGATCCCGCCGTTGGTCAGCTGGCCTTCCTGCAGGCTGACAACGAAATGAACACGTTTGCACACCTAACCGGCGGGCGGGCCTTTTTCCCTCGATTTCAAGCGGAATATTCCGAAATTTTCCGCGAGATCGGCGGCGATATCCGTAATCAGTACATGATTGCCTACCACCCGACCAACCCCAAGCTGGATGGCAGTTACCGTAAGCTCAAGGTTGAAGTGGTTGCACCCGACGGCGGACCGCTTAAGGTGAGAGATCAGAAGGGCAAGGACGTGAAAGTTCTGATCAATGCCCGCGAGGGCTACACCGCCAAACACACGGTGGACTAGCGATTAGTGAATGCGGGCGAAGTGGTCCAACAGAAACAGAAGGCCGACTCCGAGAAAAACCACCAACGCCATCTTCACTCCGGGTTCGCGATTCACTTCCGGGATCAGATCCGAAGCGGCTACGTAGATCGTTACTCCAGCCGATAACGGCAGCCCGAAGCCTACCTGATGCTGAAAGACCGCCATCGTCAGCACGCCTGCGAATGTCGCCGCTCCCAGTAGCGCCGACGCTCCCCAGGCCACACTCCGGCTTTGACCGCTCGCCAACATCACCGAGGTAATGGTGAAGCCCTCGGGAATTTTGTGCAGAAAGATTGCTAGAAATATGATCCATCCCAGCCAGTTGGAGACCAGAAAGCCGGAAGTAATCGCGATGCCGTCAAAAAATGTGTGGATGACCAAGCCGGCCAGAATCGAATATCCCTTGTGCCCATGAACAAATTGGTCTTTGTGCGTTTCCTCGCCAAAATGGAAGTGCGGGGTCACGGTATGTTCGAAGAAATGGACGATCAAGTAGCCCACGAGAACCAGGAAGGCTCCGCTCCGGGGGCGCAACTCGAGCGCTGCTGGAAAAACTTCCACGATGGCGGTGGCCAGCATGAACCCCGCGCCCAGCGCGACAAAATACTTGAGGTACGAGCGCTCCCAGTGCCGCTGAACGATGATCGCGCCCCCAAACACGTTGGCGGCGGCCGCAGTAAGCCCTAGCAGCAGACTGAGAAGGATGGGATGCATGTGCCGAAGCAGGATGATAGCAGTTCTCAATGAGGGCGAGACGCCGTGAACTGAAAGTTCAGCCGCTGTGCCGGATGTGCATCACGTCGCCATCCTTGACGATGTAGTCTTTGCCTTCGAGACGTAGCGTGCCGCGCGCCCGAGCATTGGCTTCCGAACCGGCATCGAGCAACTCATCCCAGCGAATGGTTTCAGCGCGGATGAAGTGTTTCTGCAGGTCGGTATGGATTGCTCCAGCTGCGTCCTGAGCGCGAGTATTCACCGGGATAGTCCAGGCACGGCACTCATCTTCTCCGGCCGTGAAGAATGATATCAAGCCGAGGAGGAGGTAAGTCGTGCGGATTAGCCGCGACAGACCGCTCTCCTTAAGGCCATAACTGGAAAGAAATTCCGCGGCGTCGACGTCGCTCATCTCCGCGAGTTCAGCTTCTACTTTCCCGCAAATCGCCGCGGCGCCGGCATTGGGACGAGACGCGATTTCAGTCAACTTATACTTGTCCGCAGCCGCTTCCAGATCCTTTCCGAGTTCGGTGCTTTCATTCACATTCAGCACATAGAGGATGGGTTTTTCGCTGAGAAACATGAATCCGCGCAGCCGCTTCTTATCCTCCGGAGTCATCTCCATTTCGCGCAGCGGCCGTTCCGATCCCAAGTGAGCGTTGGCGCGTTTGAGCAAGTCATTTTCTTTTTCGAGCTCCGGCGTGCGCATTTTCTTGAGATCTTTCTCCAACCGCTCCAGGCGTTTTTCGATCTGGCCCAGGTCGCTGACCATGAGGTCGAATTCGACATTTTTGGCATCGCGGAGGGGATCTACCGGACCGACGTGAGGAATCGATGGATCATCGAAAACTCGCAGGACGTGAGCCAGAGCGTCGACGCCACGTAGATGAGCGAGGTACGCCGTCTCTTTGAGAGCATCCTGGCCGATGGCTCCAACGTCCACGTACTCGACGGAAGCGTGTGTCAGCTTCTTGGGATCGTAAAGCGCGGCCAGCCGATCGAGACGGTCGTCCGGAACCTTGGCCACGCCGATATGCGCCTCGCGCGGGTTGGCATAAGCCTGTTCCGAAAGGTTCGCCTTGGTCAGCATGCGAAATAAAGAGGTCTTGCCTACCTGCGGCAGGCCGATAATGCCAGTTTTCATGATGGAAGCTTTTCGCTGTTAGCTCTTGGCTCTCAGCTTGTGCCTTTGAAGAATAAATGATGTGGCGCGGATCGCCAATGCGAGCGAGCTAGAACGGATTTCAGAGTCGTGGGACGGCGAAAGCTGAAGCCGTCAGGTAAGCCGCCACCAATCCCAGAAGAATCACTCCGCTCTCCACTCGCGTCGACCATACATGTAGCGCGTCGAACTGCATGCGGGCCGGATTGTCGGGAGGGACGGAATCAATCTCGCCGATAGAGGCTCGCAGCGTATCCATGCGGGGAATGATTCCGAACTGCGAGATGAGTGTGAGTGCGAGCATCAACACAATAAGCACGTGACGGGCGGAGAAAAGCTGCGCCGTGCCACCGCTTAGCTTGCCGTAAAGCAAGGAACTTGCCAGAAACACAATGCCGGAAACCAAACCCATCCAGTGCAGCGTGACCAGCGAACGGCCAACGACCATGCCCGCCATATGCCGGTTGGAGACGACCGAAAACGTGGTTGCTGCAACGACCGGGAAAAATATCAAACCGCCCAGCCAGACGATCAGTGACAGCAGCATGAGGTAACGGAGAAATGACATGAAAGAATATTATGACGCGCATCCGCGGTGAACGCCAGCGGTGGATCGGAAACGAAGGGCGGAAACGGCTTCACACCGGGATGGGAGTGCTCTCCACGATTTCCTGGATAGCCTGTTCGGCCTGTTCCGACTTTTTGAGGGTCGAAGAATAAAGTCCATTCACTACGACCCGATGCGCGAATACGGGCACAACCAGCGGTTTGAAATCTTCCGGCGTACAGAAACTTCGTCCTTCGAGAAATGCCATTGCCTGGGCGGCGCGATAGAGCATCTGCGACCCACGGGGGGAGACGCCTAGCGAGAAGTGTTCGGATTCCCGCGTTTTTTTCACGATGCTGAGAGCATAGCTGACCAGGGATTCATCCACCCGGATTTTCGTAACCGCGTTCTGCATCTCGAGAACGTCAGCGCTGGCCAGGACGGGCCGCATCGCGTCCAGTTGCGTAGTGCCCGCTTCGGAACGCAGAATCTCGCGTTCAGCGTTGCTGTCGGGATAGCCCATGCGCACTCGCATTAGAAAACGATCGAGTTGCGATTCGGGCAGCGGATAGGTCCCATGATGCTCGACGGGATTCTGCGTCGCGATGACGAGGAATGGCTGCGGCAGCGGGAATGAGTGGGAGTCCACGGTGACTTGGGCTTCGTTCATGGCTTCCAGCAGCGCGGATTGCGTCTTCGGCGTGGTGCGATTGATTTCGTCAGCCAACAACACATTGGTAAAAACCGGCCCGCGTTTGAATTCGAATTTTTGCTCTATCGCAGAGTAAATCGAAATTCCCAAAACGTCTGAAGGCAGCATGTCGCTGGTGAATTGCACCCGTTGAAAGGTGCAATCGAGAGCCCGCGCCAATGCCTGACCCAGCGTAGTCTTCCCGACGCCCGGCACGCCTTCGATGAGCAAGTGCCCACGCGCAAGCAGCGAGACCACGGCCAGCCGAACGATGTCGTCCTTGCCCCGTATGACTTTGCGGAGAGCATTTTCCAGTTGGGTGGCACGATGAGAAACGGCGCTGGCGGCTTCGGGAGACACTAGATGGATTCTACTATGACGAGATACGGCTGCGTGGTTACGCTGGTCACGGACGAGAATCGTTCACCACAGAGTCACAGAGGCACAGAGAGAAGCTTTTCTTTGATCTCTGAGTCTTGATCGCTCAAATCCGCTCGACTATGGGAACTGTACGATCGCCAACGATATTCCCTGTATTGAGCGTAGATTTCGGTTCCACCAGGAGAATGTGGACTTCTTCTTCGGCAATTGGCAAGTGTTCTACACCCCGAGGCACGATGAAGAACTCGCCTTCCTTCAGTTCGATATCTTTATCGCGCAGGCGGAGGGTTAGCTTGCCCTTGATAATCAAGAACAATTCGTCTTCGTTCTCATGCTGGTGCCAGATGAATTCACCTTTGAATTTTGACAGCTTCACATAACAATCGTTGACTTCTCCCACGATGCGCTGTTGAGTGGCGTTTTCCTTCACAAAATCGAAGCGGGCGAATTTGTCGGCAAGGTTGACCTTTTCGAGTGACATTTGCACTTCTCCAAAGATTGGTGAAATTGGCAGGCGGCCTACTGCGTAAACTCTGCGGGCCGCCCCGTCAAACGTTCGATGCGTTTTGCGATTGGGGGATGCGTGGAAAAAAGGCTGCCGAAATTCATTCCGAGGAAGGGTTGAATAATGAACAAATGTGCAGTCGAGGGCGTTGCCTGCATGGGCAGCCGTCGCGAGTAAGCGTCGAGTTTCGAGAGCGCACTGGCCAAAGCATAAGGATTGCCGGTGATGTGCGCGCCGGTGGCATCCGCTTGATACTCGCGCGAGCGTGAAACGGCGAGCTGAATCAACGATGCCGCGACGGGCGCCAGGAACAGCATCAAGAGTGCGCCGAGTCCCCCGCCTCTGCGGTCGTCACGATCGCCACCCATACCGCCGAAGATCATGGCGAAGCGTCCCATACTGGCGAGCATCGTTACCGCTCCGGCGATAGTGGCCGCCACTGAACTGATGAGAATGTCGCGATTATTGACGTGGCCGAGTTCGTGGGCAAGGACGCCTTCCAGCTCCTCGTCGTTCAGCAAGTTCAGGATGCCTTGGGTGACCGCGACCGAGGCATGCTGCGGATTGCGTCCGGTGGCAAAGGCGTTCGGCGATTCAGTGGGAATGACGTACATCTTCGGCATGGGGATGCCGATTTTCTGCGTTAACCTTTCGACCGCCTGGTACGCGCGCGGCAATTGCTCGCGCGTGACCGGCTGGGCACGATACATGGCAAGCGCAATTTTGTCCGAATAGAAGTATGAGACAAAATTCATCACTACGGCCAACCCGAGGGCCAGCAGCATACCGTTCTCGCCGCCAAAGGCTCGGCCGATGAACATGAGCAGGAGCGTGAGGAGCGTCAACAGGAACGCAGTTTTGAAGGTGTTTCCCATAGGTATTCTCCCGACTATTAGATGGTACGCGCAGGCGGGGGATTCATCTGGGTTGGAGTAACGGGCGGAGGCCCGTCCGAACACCATTAGCTGCTTACGGTTGCGCGCTTCAAGGCTCGCTCCAGGGTTTGGTCGAGTGCCGACTTCGCCCGCTGATATTCCTGCTGCGATATTCGTCCTTGCTTGTGTTCGACTTCGAGCTGGAACATTTCTTCCTTCAATGCTTCGAGCAGCATGGCAGAACGATCTATAGGCTTGGGCTTGGTGGGAGGCACTTCGGAAACTTCAACATCGACTGGGCCGAAATCCGGCACGGCAACACTCCTGGAGCGCTTGGCGATGTAAACCGCTCCGCCGGCAAGTACAACGCCGAAGCCGCCCAGAATGTACCAGCGATATTTTTCCAGAGGATCGGGAGCATCGATCGGTGGGCCGAGGCCACCGCCGGGGCGGGAATCGCGTCCCGCGGCGGAGCCGCTGGTTTGCGCGCCACCGACGGGGCTTGCGCCTCCCCCCTGACTCTCATCTCCTTCGGACATTGTCCCTGTGCCGGAAATTTTGAATGCGAGCGGCTGGCCTACCGTAGTGTTTGACGCCACCTGCACGATTGCATCCGCCTGCCGCGGGTCCTGCATCGATTGGAAATTTGCGCCCGGTTCCGGAGAAAACTGCATCGCCTTGGGCAGCACTACGACGAAGTGTTGCGCGCCATAGATGGACTTGGGGTTGATGCTAGCCTCGCCGCTGTAGGGCAGGTGGTAGCTCACCTGAAACTGAGTCTCGCCGGGGCGGAGAGGAAAGACGAAAGCGTACCGATTTTTTTCTTTCTGCGGCACTGGAGCCGAGTTGATGGGCTGCCCTCCGGCAGTCATCGCCATCGCCTGGTCGATCTGTGAGCCCTCAGGCAAATAGAATTCGAGATTCTGGTCGTTCATCTGGGTACGCGGCGGATCAGAAACATTGTTGACCGCGAACAGGCGGATGCCCTGCAACTCGTTCCCTTGCGCCTGGAATCGCATCACGTCGGCGGTAACGCTAACGCCTTCGAGTTTTTTCGCAACGTCATACACCTGCACCTCAACCGAGGTCGTTCCGGGAGGCGCCATGCGGTGGTAAGTCACACCCTGGTGAATGGCTCGGACCAGGTGAGGACCGGTGGCGTCGTCGAGTTTCAGGCTGAAACTTGCCCTTGGCGTCGGCCGTGGTGCGGCCCGCCTCTTCCATGCCCTGGCCCAGGCTGAGCAAGACCACTTCGTCGCCCGCCGCCGGTTTGCCGGTGGTGCCGTTCGTCACTGTGCCGGTGAGGGTTTGGGCAGATGCGAAAGCGCTTATAGCAAGCAATAAAACTGCAATGAATTTAAGCGAGAGCTTCAAACTCTGGCTCCTTTTCGGATTCGCGGTGTTTGCGTCGCATCTTCCAGCCGCGCGATTTCCGCCAGAACAGCGGCGGCTTCTTCTTCCAGAGAAGTCTTCATAGTTTGGTAATCGGAATCCGGAAACTTGCCTGCCCTGAATTCAAAATTCAGGTCGCGCAGGTTTTCATAAATCGCTTCTTTGCGCTCCCGCAGATAGATCACGCGAGTCTTCTCCGGTCCCATATACAGGGTACCCGGAAGATAGAAGACGTAAACCAGCACGCCGATCGTGATCATGGCGCAAGCGAGGATCTCGACCGTCATATTTCTGTGTCCTTCTGCGCCTGGTTGCGAAAGCGCTCGAGTTCCACGCCGTGGACGGCAGCGACGGAGCCAACTGGAAGTACCAGCGGACGTGATTTCCAAGCACGCACGATCAACGTGACCGTCGTCAAGCCGAACACCAGAACGAAATATGGCATGATCCAGGCTACGCGATTGAAGCCAGCTTTGGTCGGCGCGGCCAGGACCGTGGCGCCATACTTCTGGACAAATGATTGCAGGGTCAGATCGTCGTTATCGCCACGATCCACTGCAGCTACCAACTCGGCGCGCATGCGGTCGGAATAGGCGCAGCCCACGTGATTGCATTCGAGCAAAATCTGGTTGCAGCCACAAACGCACATCATGCGATGGCCGAGATCGTTGACGCGAGCGGACTGGTCGCCTGCGCCCATTAACCCCAACAGAACCACACACAAACAAGTCAGCTGCGAAGTGCGCCCGGTAAAGCGGGACAGGAATCGGCCCGGTGATATGTTGGGTTTCAATCGCCCACCCCGACGGGCTCGGCTTGCATTCGTGCAGGAGCGCGCACGCGCACCGGGGCTGCATTAGGAATCAACGCGACTGCCGTGCCCGCGATGATGATCCAGACACCAATCCAAATCCACATCACCAGAGGATTCAAGTGAACCTTGATAATCGGTCGCCCTGTGGTCAGGTTTTGACCTTCGTACACCACGTACAGATCTTCTTGCGGCGTGGAGCGGTTGGCGACCATGGTCGAAGTCTGCTGGCTGGCTTTGTAGAAACGGCGTTCGGGATTGAGTGTGGCGATCTGTTTTCCACCTTTGAAAACATTCATGACCGCCCACTCGCTTCCGTAATTCGGGTTGTCATCCTGCGTATAGGACTGGCAGACCAGGGTGTACGGTCCAATCGTCAGCTTGTCGCCGAAGCCCATCTCCTGTTCTTTGTCCTGATTGAACGCAGAGCCCGCGAATCCGATCATGATGACGATCAACGCCGAAGTGAACGATGTAGCCTCCGTACCGGCGCGTATTGCGATGAGCGAGTTGCACCATGGAGGCCACAAGATTCTGGCCAGTATGCCGTCCAATCACGCGCCCGCCCCGCACGAACTCGGAGATCACCGTGAAAGCCACCAAAGCTGAAAGCATGATGGTCATCAGCGAATAAAAATACGTCTGGTCGATCCAGGGACGGAGGCCGAATGCAATGAGCAAAATCCCCGTCACTAACGCGCCGAGCGCTGGCCATAAGAAATTGCGCTTTAAGCTTTCAAGCGATGTCTTGCGCCACGCGAGCAATGGGCCCAGCGCAGTCAGCAGCAGCAATAGCAACGCGACCGGGATATTTACACGATTGAAAAATGGTGGGCCGACGGTAACTTTCGTCCCTTGCACCCATTCGGAGAGCACCGGGAAGAGCGTTCCCCAAAGCACGGTGAAGCATGCGACGAGCAGCAACAGATTGTTGAACAGGAAACTGGATTCGCGCGAGACCAGCGACTCCAGTTTGTGCTCGCTGCGCAGGTGTGAGCGGTTCTTAATATAAAAGAAGAGGCAGGTCGCAAAGATGATGGCGAGAAACCCCACAAACCAGTCGCCAATGGAGGACTGCGCAAACGCATGCACCGAACTGACCACGCCGCTACGCGTCAAGAATGTTCCGAAGATCGACAGCATGAAGGTGGAAAAAATCAGCCACATGTTCCACGTCTTCAGCATGCCGCGCTTTTCCTGCATCATGACGGAGTGCAGGAAGGCCGTACCCGTCAACCACGGCATCAACGAAGCGTTTTCCACCGGGTCCCATCCCCAATACCCGCCCCAACCGAGCACTGAGTAGGCCCAATGCGCACCGAGAAACACACCACAGGTTAGAAACCCCCAAGTCACCATGGTCCAGCGGCGGGTAATTTGAATCCATTTTTCGCCGGGATAGCGCATGATCAGTGCAGCCAGCGCAAAGGCAAATGGCACCGTGAATCCCACGTAGCCGAGATACAGCATGGGCGGATGAATCACCATCTCGGGATACTGCAGGAGCGGGTTCAGGCCGTTGCCGTCGGGCGGGAGTGAACCTTGCATGATGCCAAAAGGATTCGCCGCAAAGTTCAGCAGCAGCAGAAAAAAGACTTGCACCGCGGCGATGATGACCGATGCATGGGCAAAGAGGCGTGTGTCAGTTTTGTAGCGCAGCCTCAGAACCAACCCGTAGGCAGACAGCAGCAGCGACCAGAACAGCAACGACCCTTCCTGCCCGGACCACAGCGTGGCGAACTTGTAGGGCGCGGGCAAGTCGCGATTGCTGTGATGAAAAATGTAAGCGATGGAGAAATCATTCTGGAAAGCGGCCACAACCAAGACCAGCGCCGCGAGAAAGACGACTGCGAAACTGGCAATGCCGGCGCGGCGCGCAGTTTCTCCGAGACGTTCCGGCCCCGGTCCTTTGCGGACAAGCGCCGCGATTCCCGCCAGCATTGAGTAAGCACTCAGCGCCAACGCGAGGAGAAGCGCAAAACTGCCTATTTGGGACATGGGGGACTCTGGGGATAGTTTTTCAGAAACTAAGCCGGGAGGCAACCGCAAAGCCAGGGAAAGCCGCTAGTTTGTGCAGCCTTCCCCAGGGGAATGTGCGGTTCAAAGCTATGCGGTCTGCTGCTGATTTATGCGGGCCAGAACCTCGCGCTCGGCCTGGAGCCAGTCCTCGTTCTCGTGTCCAGGGGTGTTGCCGCGCTCCACATAAAGTTCATACGCGCGCTGGCGGATTTTCGACTCCAAATCAATGGGAGCGACGGTGGCCGAAGAAGAATTCTTTTTCACCTGGAGAGTGGAACCGGCATCCGGCATGGTGATGACTTGTTTGTTGGTTGATTTGCTTGCGGTGGGAGTTTTTGCTTTTGCCATGATTGTTACTCCTTCACTGATAAGTTCATATGAATGAACTGAATTTATGAGTAGCCAGATACACATTGGCCGACGCCAAAATGGTCAAAAATGTGTGTATGAGGTGTAACTTCATCATAAACCGGTTTGCCGTAAATTTGTGTAAAGCTGGAAGAAATTAATCTGCCTGCAACAAACTTTCCGAACGAAGGGCTGTGAAATAGTGCGCTAGCAGATCCAAACCCGTCGCCTTTCGTACGCCTTGTTGTTTCCGATGCTCGCGGCCCTCGGATTTATCGCGCTGTAGCAGCTCTGGAGTTTTGCTTCCAGAGCATGAGTCAGCCGAGAAATAGTGCTTCAGGAAAGACTTAGTAGAAATCATGCGAGGAAGTCTCCGCGCGCGTGATAGACAACGGCATCACATGCCGAGCTTTTACCGAGATGACATTGTCTTGATTCTGCAGCACTCCCTCCACCATTAAAAATTGTGCGGAACTCAGCAGCAGCCGGTTTTTCTGAAATAAATCGGGCGTGACAATCGCATTGGCCACACCGGTCTCGTCCTCAATACTGAGAAAAACAAATCCCTTGGCAGTGCCAGGACGTTGACGGCAAATGACGCAACCTCCGATCCGCAAGTTTTGTCCATCAGGAATATCACTCAAGTCGCTCGCCTTGCGGACTCCTAGTGCCTCCATTCGTTCACGGTGATAGGCCATGGGATGCGGTCCAACAGTCATACCTGTGCCGTGGAAATCCGCGACCAGGCGCTCTTCCGGATTCATAGGATGCAGCGGGGATTTCGCGTCGGCCTCGGCCAACTCGTCGAGCAGCGGACCAGCATGACGCACGCCGCGTTCGACTTGCCAGAGCGCATCGCGACGATGAAAAACGAAATCACCACGGAGACACCCTTCGGCGGAGCTCGGGGCAGGCTCAGGCACGTAGAAGACTTTATCGATATTCTTTGTTTTCCTCTGTGTCTCTGTGTCTCTGTGGTGAATTCGCGATGGAATTCAACGCCCCAATTTCTGCCAAAGTATTCAACTCATCTTTTCGCAGTTCGGGCACACGATGGATGAGGTCACGAATCGAAACGAAAGCAGCGAGATTGCGTTGCCGGACAATTGCCTGCCCCGCTTCTTCCCGCAATCCGCGAGCGTAGCGCAGACCCAGACGCAAACTTACATGTTCTCGAGGATTGGCTGATTGCTGAGTGCCGAGTGCTGAGTGCTCAAGCGTGCATCCCCACTCCGACTTCGTCACATCGATGGGCAACACCTTCAACCCGTGCCGTTGCGCGTCTTTCACAATCGTTGCCGGACGATAAAAACCCATGGGCTGATTGTTCAACAGCGCAGCCGTAAACGCCGCGAGGTAGTGGCATTTCAAAAACGCGCTGGCATAAGCAATGAGCGCAAAGCTGGCAGCATGAGACTCGGGAAATCCATACAAAGCGAATGAAGAAATCGAAAGCACAATTTGTTCTTGCGACTCCTTCGAAATGCCGTTCTGTTCCATGCCCGCGCGAAGCCGGTCTTCAATTTCTTTCATGCGGGCGCGCGAGCGTTTGAATCCCATAGCGCGACGCAGTTCTTCGGCCTCGCCTCCGGTGAAATTGGCGGCGACCATTGCAATGCGCAGCAACTGCTCCTGAAACAGCGGCACGCCCAGAGTGCGCGCCAGCACAGGCTCGAGTGAAGGATGCAGATGGTTCACTACCTCGCGCCCCATGCGCCGCCGCAAATAAGGGTTCACCATTTTGCCCACAATCGGTCCGGGGCGGATGATGGCGACTTGCACCACGATGTCATAAAAACATTTCGGACGGAGGCGCGGCAGGCACGACATCTGCGCCCGGCTCTCGATCTGGAACATGCCAATGGTGTCGGCTTTCTGCAAAGTCGAATACACCGTCGGATCATCGGCCGGCAAATGTGCGAGATCGACTTCTTCGCGATAGTGGCTCGCGAATGAGTTGCAGCGAATCTTCCAGCACCGCCATCATGCCCAAGCCAAGCAAGTCCACTTTAATGATGCCCAGGTCCGCGCAATCTTCTTTATCCCACTGCACCACGACGCGGCCTGGCATAGACGCCGGTTCCAGCGGCACGATGGAATCGAGCTGCCCCTGGCAAATCACCATGCCACCGGAATGCTGGCCAAGATGGCGCGGCAAATCCTGCACCGCAATACATAGCTCGAAATACTTTCGCAGGCGAGGATGATTCAAATCCAGCCCGGCGTCACGGAATCGGTGATCAAGCGCATCGTTGGCGTCGCGATATTCCCAGGTAGAAACAGCAGCCGAAACTTTGTCGAGAGTCTCCGGATCAAAGCCCAGAGCTTTTCCCATTTCGCGCGAAGCCATGCGGCTGCGATAGGTGATGACATTGGCCGTCATAGCGGCGCCACGCTCGCCGTAGCGTTTGTACAAATACTGGATCACGCGCTCGCGCTGATCGCCGCTGGGAAGGTCAAGATCGATATCCGGCCACTCGCCGCGTTCTTCCGAAAGAAAGCGCTCGAAAAGTAATTCCATGCCTACGGGATCAACAGCCGTAATGCCGAGCGAATAACAAACCGCACTATTGGCTGCGGAGCCGCGGCCCTGCACCAGAATATTTTGTTCACGGCAGAAGCGAACCAGGTCCCAGACAATAAGAAAGTAACCAGCGAGCTTGAGCTTTTCGATCAAAGTCAATTCGCGCTCGATCTGGCGCTGTGCGCGATTTCGCAGTTCTTCCTTGGCTCGGCCATAGCGTTGTTGGAAGCCTGCCCGGGTGCGTTCTCTTAGAAACGACATCATGTTTTCGCCTTCGGGCACGGGATATTGGGGAAATTCATATCCCAGGTCTTTGAAAGTGAAAGTCAGGCGGGAAGAAAGTTCCCGCGTGTTGGCGATGGCTTCGGGCAGGTCTGCGAAGAGCGCTTGCATCTCCTGCGGCGATTTCAGATGGCGCTCAGAATTGCGCGCTAAAAGACGTCCCGCTGTGGCCAGCGTGCGATGGTGACGGATGGCGGTGAAAACGTCGCTCAGTTCGCGATCGCGAACACCGGCATAGCAAACTCCATTGGTTGCCAGCAGCGGAAGCTGAAGCGAACGGGCAATTTCGATGGCGGCACGATTGCGAAATTCCTGCTCGCGATGAAAGTGCCGCTGCAACTCAACATAAACATTTTCCCGTCCAAAAACATTGGTTAATCGCTCGACGCAACTGCGCGCCTCGTCCATGCCACCATGAGCAAGTGCGATTGCCAGTAGCCCATCGTCTCCGCCAGTAAGGCAAATCAATCCTGTGGCGTGTTCTTGCAGTTCCTCTTCCCGCACCGCGCCTTCGCCTTTCGCGGAACGCAGCTTCATCTTCGTAATCAGGCGGCAGAGATTTTGATAGCCAACCCGGGAAGAAACGAGAAGTGGAAGCTGGAATTCAAAACTAATGTGGGCGCGGGCGTCCTCCTCGCCCGTGCTGCTGCGAGCATTGTCTCCAGTCGCTGCACGAGCGTGGACGCTCACGCCTACATTTGAGAAATATTCGCAATTGACTTCTGCCCCAATGTGCGCCTTGATCCCGGCTTTTTTCGCCGCCATGTGAAAACGCGGAGAGCCATAAACGCCGTCGCGATCAAGTAAGGCCATCGCAGGCATGCCCAGCTTGGCGCAGGCTGCGACCAGGTTTTCAGGCAGAGAAGCGCCTTCGAGAAAACTGAAAGCAGAGCGGGAGTGAAGCTCGATGTACATGACAGCAGTCAGCAATCAGCATTCAACCGTCAGCAAAATCACGACGTCCCATGGCTGAATGCTTGAGCGCTGCAAAACTAATCATATGTTCCTTCCACGAACCATCGCCCACCAAGCAGATCGCGCACCAAACGGTATAAGGCAATGGTGATTTCTAGCTGCACCGCGATGTCCCACTCATCGCGCGCCCAAGCCTCTTGTCCCCACCAGTCGCCGGAGGAGCGCCAGGGCCCTGCAGCCCAAAGAATTTCTCCTGCCAGTTCTTTGCGCTCGGTGCAAGTGATGCCTGCTGGCTTGCCGCCTTGCAGGGTGACCACAACATTGATTGCCGGACGGAAGATGCGCAGCGCAGTCACCAGGCCTTCCACGTAAGCGCGGGAATCCTCGCCCGTACCGCGACTTGAGGCCATGCTCACGCCAGCGAGAACCTGCCCGGCACTTGCGGAAGGAACGCTCGCGCCTAAATTTCTCGAAGGGCGCCGGTGGGGTAATAATGTTTCGCGCAGGCGCGAAGTGCTGCATGCGGAATCCTCCCGGACGATGCGTGTCCAGCAGTTCCAGCGACCCCACTTTGTCTTCGCCCACAATTCCAGCAATTCTGGCCAGCGTCAGCTCGAGTTTTTCCGGCTCCGGCGATGGCGGAAGAAAAAGCCCGCTCTGCCCAGGCCGTGGGCGTACCGGTTCTGCAGACAGGTGAATCTTGACGATGGGAGCGCCCGGAGGATGCGCATTCAAATCCAATTGCAACAGCTTGAGAAAAGTCCGCGGGTCCAGCAGGGGAACGGGAAGACAAAGAGTACGCTGAAAACTCCGACGAGCATGCGAACCGGAGAAAGCCTGCACTGAGCTTGCCGCATGGCGCCCGTCTCTCCAGAACTCACTGAAGCTTCTTCATCATGACATCCGTTCTCCAGTTCTAAACTCAGCCGCAGTTCTTGCGTTGCCAAAGCGCGTGCCTCCAAACGAGCGCACACCTGCTCCAACAATCGTCCCAGCAGAAATGCCAACGGCTCCAGCAGCACCAGGGGATAATCCAGTTCGATCACTTCCTCGAAAATCATCGGCGCATCGACTGGAACCAGGGTGCGCGACGTTTTCCCACGCGCCAAGTTTTGCAAACGGACTCCCGCCTGCCCCAGGCGCTCGCTCAATGCGATCTCTGGCAATGCAGCCAGATCGCGTAGCTTACGAATCCCCCAGCGGTTGAAAGTCTGCAAGAGTTGCGCTGCATCCCGATCGTCCGCTGAGTTCGAAAATAAAACTTCCACGGGCAAACTCCCCAACTGCTCCACTTCTTTCCCCTGAGAAATTACGGTGACGCCAGAAAACCCACGCGCAGCCAGAGCGGCTGTATCTGGATTGGCAGCAACTGCCACGCATGCCTCGAGTCCAAAAGCAGAAGCACGACGCGCCAAAGCGTGCGCAATTTTAGGCAGAGGTCCGAAAAGCGGCTCCAATCCGGCCAGATCCAAAATAATCGTGTCGTAACCGGCATCTTCGACACGCGGTGAAAACGACTGCGCGCAATCCAACAACGCAGCATGAGCAGACAATTCTTGTGCCAGAGATCGGACACGCAACTCCATTCCCGAACACGCTTCTATCTGCAACTTGCTCATGTCCGGCATCACACCAGCGCGTCGCGCTTTTTCATTCACGGCAAAAACTTTCTGTAGGGGAGCTTTGCCTTCCAGCACAGCCAGAGGCCGCGAGCGCAACTCCGGTTCGGCACGCAACAGCGCCTCCACGGGAAAATCAGGAACGAAGATGCAGGCAAAGGGCATAAAATTAGCCGTCAGCATTCAGCCGTCAGCTCTCAGCTTATTGCTCTGGCGTCCCGGCTTTTCTGTAACAACGAACTATCCGGCTCGCAGATTTGTGGCAAATGCAGTCGTGACCGATCCCGCTGGTTTGCGTTCAAGCCGGGATCGCAATAGTTCTCCTTGCACTTGAATTCCATCCAGAAGCTGGGCGTGAGCCGGATAAGTTTTTTCGGAAAGCTGGCCGCTGAAAGCTGATAACTTCGCCCCTGAAACTCTTAGCAAAAGCGACGCGCAAGTCTGCGCATATGGCACCTGGCTGATGACGAACAGCACCGTCGATGTGTGCTCCACTGACCGTTGAAAGCGGAACCACGAGGTCAGCGGAATACGGCGGGCCGCCATCACCGGAGTATCGCCAAGATCGATCACCACCATCCCGAAGCCGCCGCTTTGCAAAAGCAAATCCGTAACCCGCAAAGCCTGCTCGACCGGTTTTTCTATCCGGGAGTTTTCTAGATTCTTGTTATTTTTGATTTTCTCTGTGCCTCTGTGTCTCTGTGGTGAACCCGGTTTTTGCAAACGCAACCCGCACCGCACCCAAAGCAATCTTCCAAAATCCATCCCCGCGGCCGCCGCCGATAAGGGATTCAATGCATCACTCACATCCACCAGAGCACATACTTCCTCCCGCCGCGTGGCCGCCGCCAGGGCGGCCAGCAACACACTGGTGCGCCCGGACGAAGCCGGTCCGCAAACTTCAGTCAGGCAGCCACGGGGAAATCCTCCAGTAAGCGCATCAATCGCGCCCACTCCGCTCGAGACCATCTCCGGCGCTGGCCGCGCTTCCAGGCGCGATGCTGGAGTCACTCCCGCCAACTTGGGCATTGCGCCCAATCGTTCAAAAATCAGCCGGGGCAACTTTGCAGCCGCAAAGCCAACGGGACAGCCCCCGGCCGCTGGGGAAACCACCGGTAAAGACGACATGAAGACCTCAAGGTTGCAGAGAACGCCAGGGCTTCAAGCAGGGGTGAAGTTTTTAGCGTTTTCGCTTTTTATTCGCTATTGATATTCCGTCTACAAGGCAGGGTCTGTCAAGCGGAAAATAGAAAAATGCAAGCCCGACAATTTGCTAATTCCCTTCATGGGACCGGCCAGTCCAAGCTTGTTATAATCAACCTCATCCCGGCGGCGCTATCGTCTAGGAGTTAGGATGCGCCTCGTGATTTTGCTATAACCGGCGGCCTATCAGAATGTTGCAAGAAATTTTGTGGCGCGCCTCATGATTTCCAGAGCAAAGATTGTGTAAATTTTAGTGTAAAGTGAACAGAGGCTGTGGCGGTATCGTCTAGTGGCCTAGGACGTCGCCCTCTCAAGGCGAAGACCGTGGGTTCGAATCCCACTACCGCTACCAAATCCTTCCGACACCCTCTTTACTGTACGAATCCGTGTTTGAAGATGAGAATCTTCTTTCCCTGAAAGAGCGAGTGACGAAGGTAATTTCGCAGCCACAGGGTGCCGGTATCGGAAAGCCGTACGATTCCTGTTAGCGCTACCAACCTTCTTGATTGCGGAAATAGGCGAAAAGCCTGTCCCTGCTGATTTGAGCCTGCCTATTACCGCTAAAGCAGCACGTTATCAATCAAGCGGGTGGTTCCTGCGAATCCAGCCACGGCAACCAGAGCTGGGCGCGTGATCGCTTCCATGGGATCGAGGGTGTCCGGATCTACGATTTCGAGGTAGTCCAGGCGAACGGCAGGCTCCTGCGCCAACACTTGTTTCCCTGATTCGATCAAAGCGGCGCCACGCCGCTGGCCTTGGTCGAATTGATTCTTCACTTCGGTCAATGCGCGGTGCAAGATCAGCGCGGACTTGCGCTCGTCTGGTTTTAAATACGCATTGCGAGAACTCATGGCTAAGCCATCGGGCTCGCGCACAATCGGGCGCACGGCAATCTCGACTGGCATATTCAGGTCGCTGACCATGCGGCGGATGATGGCAGCTTGGGCGGCATCTTTTTGGCCAAAGAAAGCTGAGTCCGGTTCCACGATGTGAAATAGCTTTGCCACGACCGTAGTCACGCCGCGGAAGTGGCCGGGCCGCGACCTGCCGCACAACTTATCGCTCAGGCTTTCGACGATGACATAGGTGACCGCGCCTCCGGGATACATTTCTTCCGCGGCCGGCGCGAAGAGAAAATCCACGCCTTCTTTTTTCAGGAGTTCAGAATCGCGCTCGAAGGGACGCGGATATTTCGCCAGATCTTCTTTCGGCCCGAATTGCAGCGGATTTACAAATATGGAGACTGCCACCACATCGCATTGCGCCCTGGCAGCCCGCACCAGCGAAAGATGGCCTTCGTGAAGCGCGCCCATGGTAGGGACAAAACCCAATCGCTTCCCTTCCCGGCGGACGGAGCGCGAAGCCATACGCATATCGGCGATGGTTTGAAGACTCTTCATTAAGTTCGGAGAGCGCCGGTATCCCGCATGAGGTTTCGAAAATAATTCTGCACGCGGCTGGGAGCGAGGCTGCTCGCAGGACGGCCACCGCAAACAGCGGCCCTGCTTACGCAACGCCGGACTTTCACGATGACGGCACCCAATTGATGAGCACTTTCGCGCTTTCGAGCGCGCCCGCAACCAGCGCCCGGTTCTTCCGCAACTTGGCTTTATCGTCCTCGGAACCGGTGGTAGCGACCTCCTGTATTGCGACGACGCGACCGTAGGGCCACGACGACGCGGACAAGTTAGAGAGTGCGTCGAGCAACTTGTCGGGATTTACGTTCTGTTGTTCGTTATTGGTCGCGTCCAGCAGCGCGACACCGTCCGTCTTAACGATCAAGTAGGGATTTCGCCAGGCCTTCATGTCCCGCATGCTGGAGTATTTTTGCGAGTCAGCAAGCGGAATTTGCCCAAGCCGTGTCTCGGGGCTTGCAGCTGCCATTTCCTCCGGGGATCGCGGAGGTTTCGCGCAGCCGGCTAGCACAGCGATGCTCATCACCAGAAAGTTGAGAACCAGGTATCTCATCACCAGTGATTATCGCCGCATCCCCCGTTTGCGTTCCAGCACAGTTTCCAGCCCCTGCTGAGTTTCTTTGGGCAAATGGTAGGATTCGCCGTCCGAGGGATACTGTTGGGCAACAACATCGTCGCGGAAGGCGTGCACCGCATCGGCGATGAGCGCGGCCGCGTCTCCATAGCGACGGACGAACTTGGCGGGCGGGGCAAACGTTAGATTCAGAATGTCGTGGAACACCAGCACTTGGCCGCTGCAATCGGGTCCCGCGCCAATGCCGATGGTCGGAGCCGCAACTTCCGCCGTGATCAGAGAAGCTACCTCGCGCGGCATGCCCTCGAGCACGATAAAACAAACGCCCGCTCGATCCAGCGCCACAGCGTCGCGCATGAGTTGCTCGATCGCCGCCAGCGACTTGCCCTGAACCTTGTATCCGCCCATCACATTGACTGACTGCGGAGTCAGGCCGATGTGCCCAGCCACGGGAATCTCGGCGTCAATCACACGGCGAATCAGGTCGGCGCGTTTTTCGCCGCCTTCGATTTTCACCGCTTCCACGCCAGCTTCTTTCATGAAACGCGCTGCGTTGCGCACGGCATCGTCCGTGCCGAGATGATAGGAACCGTAGGGCATATCGGCGACGAGCAACGCATGTTTTACGCCTCGTCGAACCGCCTTGGTGTGATGAAGCATTTCGTCCACCGTAACGGAAAGCGTATCCGGATAGCCGAGCATGGTCATGGCCAGCGAATCGCCAACCAGCACAATGTCGATATCAGCTTCGTCGACCAAACGTGCGCTGGCGTAGTCGTACGCAGTCAGGCAGGTGATAGGTTGATGTTGAAGTTTCTTTTCGCGAAGGGAAGTGACGGTAATTTTTTGGCGGAGTTCGCCACTTGATACAAGACTCACGATGTCCTCCAGTGCCCCTCCGCCTCGGCGGATAGAGCCCGTACCCATCTTGGATGCTGCTGAAGGCCATTGTAGGCTTAGAAGCCGTTGTTGGTCGAGTGTCGTTGGGGCTCAGGCACCCAATGTCACGGAAGGCTTTTATTTTGTGCGACTTTGTGTGGTTTTCGTAATCTACCCAACTTGGAGCACCAAACTCACTGATCAATCCCTGACGGTAGTCTGAGAGTCGGCTCGACGGGCCGCCGAGTGCGGCTGTCCCCACCTGAGTTAGGCGCTGGCGGCTTCCTGGTTTCCCAGCGGTAAGAAATACTGCGTCCCCTTGATCGGCGCGGAGACTTTTCTTAGCAGCGCTTGCAAGTCTTCGTTGCGCTCCACGAAGTCAATCTCCGAGGTGTTCACGATCAAGAGGTCGGAAGACGTGTAGTGAAAGAAAAAGTGCTCGTAAGCCTTGATCACTTCTTCCAGATACTCTTCGTTAATCGCCTTCTCTCCGGGCGCATTCTTTTTCTTCAGCCGCTTTTTCAGCACATCAGGGGTGGCTTGGAGATAAATCACCAGGTCGGGCGTGGGTATCTGCTCGCGAAAATAATTGTAATAGCGATTGTAGGTATCGAGTTCCTGGTCGGTCAGGTTCAGGCAGGCGAACAGTTTGTCCTTCTCGAAAATAAAATCTGTGACCACGGTTTTCTGCGATCGCGGTCCCAGGTCGAGCGCTCGTAGTTGCTCGAAGCGGCGAATTAGGAACGCAAACTGCGCCTGAAATCCTGCCCCGCGTTCGCCCTCGTAAAATGCTCGCAGAAATGCGTTGTCCTCGCCCTCCATCACGCGCTGCGCGTTCAAGCGATCCGCCAGAACCCGCGCCAGTGTGCTCTTGCCGACGCGTATCGGACCTTCTACTGCAATGTATCGGGGTAGCTCAAAGAGATTGGCCATGGGTTCGGGGGCTCAAGCTTCGCATCGCAGGATATCTTGCTTGCGTCCGCCGCGCAATTGAGTGATGAGTAACCCCTAGTTCGTCGATTCGTCTTATCCGGGATCACAGAGCCGACGGTGGGGCGAAGTTCCGCATCGAGGGCAGTAATATCTACATCTAACTTGCTTCGGCGTGCTGCAGCACGAGAGTCATGTATTCTTTCTGCTTTGGATCAAGGCCTAATCAAATTTGGAACCAATTACTCATTTTCTGACCGGCGCCTGCATCGGACGAGCCGGATTGAACCGCAAAACTGCGCTGGCGACAGCCACGGTCACGCTGGCGGCGGAAGCGCCGGATGTCGACGTGTTGGGCGAAGTGAATGGCCGCGTCTTTGGATTTGCCCACCATCGCGGATTCACCCATTCGTTCCTGGGTCTTATTCTGACCTCGGCCGTAGTCGTCGGCCTGATTTACTTGATCTGGCGGCTGCGCGGACGCAAGCTCAAAGACCCCAAGCTTCCGCCGCGCTGGGGATTGCTATTCCTATTCGCGTATCTCGCCGGTTTGAGCCATATTCTGCTCGACTTCACCAACAACTATGGCGTGCGCCCCTTCTGGCCATTCTTCGAGAAGTGGTATTCGTGGGACATCGTATTCATTGTCGAACCCATCATGCTGCTTCTGCTGACCGCCGGGTTGGTTCTGCCGTCTCTGTTCTCGTTCGTTGATCGTGAAATTGGAGTGCGCCGCAAGGTGCCGGCAGGGCGATGGGGTGCAACTCTGGCGTTGCTAGGCGTGGTGGCGTTGTGGGGCGTGCGGGATTACGAACACCGCCGCGCGGTCAATGCGCTCGAAGCTCGTACTTACCAGAATGCCGACCCGGTTCGTGCCTCGGCATTCCCGCTGTGGTGGACTCCACTGCGCTGGGTGGGAGTTGTAGAGACCCAGAACTTCTTCGCGGCAACGATGGTAGATTCGGCGACTCCCGAAACCGATCCCGAAGGCGAAATGCAAGTGATTTACAAACCGGAAGAGACTCCGGTCACCCTGGCGGCGAAGCGCTCATACTTGGGACGTGTGTTTCTTGACTGGGCGCAGTATCCCATCACCGAGACTGAGCCTGTCGAGTCGGGTTATATCGTTCGCTTCCGAGACTTGCGGTTTCAACAGCCGGGGCGGACCAACCGCAGTGTTCTTTCGGCGTTCGTCAAACTGGATCGCGATTTGAAAGTGGTCGACGAGGGATTCGGCAGCGGACGAGATCGCAAACCAGCGTCCGATTAGTCCTCACCATCTGCGGGAACCACCTCCCGTGACAATGCTTTGACTTGACGCCGCCGCCCGTACACGCCACAATCGTGGTTCGACTTTCTTGAGGTGATTCATGCTGGCTTATTTGTTTGTGCTGCTTGCGATTGCGGTTCGCTTCCTGCCCCATCCCTGGATGTTTACACCTGTGGCAGGTGCGTTGTTGTTTTTTGGCGCACGTGGATCGCGACGTCAGCTCTGGATTCCATTCGTCCTGCTGGCCGCCTCAGATGTGGTTTTGACCAAGCTAGTCTGGGCCTACCCGTTTTCCTGGGACCACTTCGTGAGCTGGGTATGGTATGCAGGCATCCTCTGGCTGGGCACGAACCTGCGCGGCAATGCAAAACCTGTTCGCTTGATCGGGGCGGCTCTGGCGAGTTCCGTCTCGTTCTTCTTACTGAGCAACTTCGCAGTGTGGGCTTGTTGGAATATGTATCCGAAGAATATTGCCGGGTTGATGACCTGTTACGCTCTGGGCCTCCCATTCTTCCGCCACGCGCTGCTTGGCGATCAACTCTTCACCCTGGCAATGTTCGCGACACCGCTGGCGTTGCGAGCATTATCCGGCGCGGGCAGCAACCAAGGCGACCACGCCGCTGCCGCGTAGACGGGGACGCAGAAGTAAGCGGTCGAGGCGCCTGCGGATTCCAGCCGCCTGCAAGCCGAAAACGCCAAGTGCAATGGCCAGAAAACGCCTGTTTTCTGCGCCCAGTAAGCGCCGAGCTCCGCGTCGCCGGTCAACAGAAACCTTCGTCTCCTTCAGACAGTGCGTTCTGCATTGAATAAGAGCCTGATTCCGTTCGCCCCGCCTGTGGGGCTGTGATGTGGCGGCGATGGAGGTCGACACCCGCATTCCTGCCGGCATCATCACGGCGGCGATGTTTTTGTTGGGGCATTTGCGCTAGACCGAAACTCGATCTTCGCATGAAAAAAGGCGGACGCTAAGCGCGTCCGCCCAGTGCAGTGACAAAAAGTAAGTTACTTCTGTGCCGGAACGAGTGCGACGCCAATCGGCTGGCCGCCAACTGAGATCGTCTTCACAGCGCTTCCGCCGGCCGGATATTTAAACTCAAGCGAGGCCGCGTTGAGGGCATCAGCAGTCCACAGGTCCGTGTCGGTCGAGTTGAACGCGTAGGTGACTGCATCGCCCGAGCCGGTGAGCCCGGTCGTTTTGATCGGATTGCCCAGCGAGCTGCCCTTGGGCGGGTTGTAGGTGAACACCGAGGCGACGTTCTGATCGTCGATTGCAATCTTTCCCGTGCTGGTTACCTGAACTCCGCCAGGGAAGCTGATTCCATTGCCCGTGGTGAGTGCTTTGAAGGTTTTGCCGCCCGAGGTAGCTTTGGACAGTACGCCGGTCACCACGTTGCCGTTCGAGTCCTGGCCGTCAGCATAGAGGTTACCCTTGGCGTCGAACCCGCAGAAATACACGCGATAGATCAAAGAACTCTGGATTGCCTTCTGGCCTATGTTGTTCTTGTAGACCTTGAAGCCGCCCTGAGTGCAATTCGGAGCTGAGCAGATGTTCGACACACCGACGTAGGTGGTTGTTCCGATCGTGACAACAGCGACGCCGGCTGGGAAATAACCCGGATCTTTCAACTTCTTCGGTGCCTTCGTGTACGGCGGGGCATAGACCAGAATTTGGCTGTTGTTGGTGTCGGCGACGTAGAGGTTGCCCTTGGCGTCGGCCGCAAGGCCCTGCGGTTGGCTGAAGCCGGTTAGCTGACCGATCTGCTTGCCGGTTGGGTTGTAGATGTTCACGACGTTATCGACCGCGTCGGAAACGAAGATCTTTACTCCCGCCATCGCGGACCTGTTGATGAAGGGATGAGTGGCAACCTTTGCGCCCGGAGTCACGCCGGGGCGCACCACGCTGGCATTGTCAGCTGCTAATGAAACGCCTACGAAACATGCAACCAGCAGTACGGCAAGAATAACCTTTTTCACTTGGTAGTCCTCCTGAGTTTTTTTGGTACGTTGGTCTTAAAAAGATGGGCCGTCTTACGGTCAGTCTGTTGAAATTGCAAGCAGCCCGCGGACACGTATCCTAACGTGGTCACCGGGAATGTCAAGCGAAATCCGGCCCTGGCCGCGGGATTTGTTTAGTTGTTGGGAACAGTTGCAAAGTCTTGCGACAATTACGCAACGACCTTGCTTTGCCATGAAAACTCCTGTTGAAAACTCCTCTTGAAATGTTGGACTGGAAGAGCGCAATCCAACTTTACATTTGGCGACAATCAATTTCGACACGCACAGTTTAGAATCGGGCGCATGCGTCCAGTGTTCGAATGGAATTTGGGGTCACGGCGCCTGCAACTGGGAAAGCGCACGCTGGTGATGGGTGTCATCAACGTGACGCCGGATTCGTTTTCGGATGGCGGGCGTTATTACGATCCTGATCGCGCCATCGAGCACGGGTTGCAGTTGCTTCAGGACGGGGCGGACATCTTGGACGTTGGTGGTGAGTCCACCCGACCCGGCGCCCGCGTTCTGCCTTCTGAGGAAGCTGCGCACTCCGCTCCCAATCGGGCGGTGGACAATTCTTCCGTCAGTGAGACGGATGAACTGCAGCGGGTGATCCCTGTAATCACTGCCCTGAAACGGCAGCATCCCGAAGCCTGCATCTCGGTCGATACTTACAAAGCAAACGTGGCGCGCGCGGCGGTGGAGGCTGGAGCCGAAATTGTGAACGATGTGAGTGGGTTTCGCTGGGATCGCCAGATGGCGAAGGCGCTGGCGGAGTTGAAGTGCGCGGCTGTGTTGATGCACATGCGAGGACGTCCCGAAGAGTGGCGGTCTTTGCCGCCCGTATCCGACCTTGTAACTCTGGTCAAACGCGAGCTACGGGAGTGGACTGATCTCGCGTTGCTGGCAAAAATTAAGCGGGAGCGGATTGTGCTCGATCCCGGGTTCGGATTCGGAAAGAGCTACGAAGACAACTACCCGCTGCTGAAACGCTTTGATGAGTTCCACGAACTGCGCTATCCGTTGTTAGCGGGAGTGTCGCGAAAGTCCTTCCTCGGGCGAGCGCTGGGGCGTCATGGCAAAGACGCGCCGATAGCAGACCGGCTCTATGGCACCGTTGCAGCCGAGACCGCGTTGATCCTGAAGGGTGCGCATATCATTCGCACCCACGATGTGCGGGCGTGCGTCGACGCTGCACGAGTTGCAGACGTTGTCACGTAGTGATGGGTTTGAGATTGCACGCGTTCAATCCTTGTAGCGAAACGGCACCTCTGCTGAATTGTGGCCTGTAACGACTGGTGACGATCGCCACTGTTATAATCAAGAATTGCGCTCATGAATAGAAAGCGATTGATACGTTCGACGACTGTGCTCTGCGTCCGCCGGGACGGTCATGTGGTCATGGCTGGAGATGGGCAAGTTACGCTCGGCGAGGGCGTGATCAAACACAGCGCCAAGAAAATCCGCCGCTTATATCAAGACAAGATTCTCGCCGGGTTCGCGGGTTCAACTGCCGACGCATTTTCACTTTTCAGCCGCTTTGAAGCCAAGCTAGAGCAGTATCATGGCAATATTGGCCGGGGTGCGGTGGAACTGGCTAAGGATTGGCGGACGGACAAGTTCTTGCGCCATCTCGAAGCGTTGCTGCTGGTTTCCGATAAGGAGCAGACGTTTCTGCTGAGCGGTCAGGGCGACGTGATCGAACCGGATGGCGGAATCGCGGCTATCGGCAGCGGCGGCCCCTATGCGCAAGCGGCGGCTCAGGCACTCGTGACGCACACCCAGTTGACTTCCCGCCAAATTGCGGAAGAGGCCATGAAGATTGCAGGGACGATGTGCATTTACACCAACGATAAAGTTACGATTGAGGAACTCTAGTCCTGAGTAATTGGCCGCTGGTCGTCAGCCTAACTACCCAGACCAACCGCCTGCGACGAACGACTACCGACTGACTTATGGCCATCTATCTACCTGGAACTGTGGACGAAGAACAAATCGCGCTGGACGAGCTCACGCCGCGTGAGATTGTTGCTGAACTGGACAAGCACGTCGTCGGACAGAAAGACGCCAAACGCGCCGTCGCGATCGCACTGCGCAATCGCATGCGGCGGCAAAAGCTGCCGCCGGATCTCGCTGAAGAAGTCATCCCTAAGAACATCATCATGATTGGGCCCACGGGTGTGGGCAAGACTGAAATCGCCCGCCGGCTGGCAAAACTTGCAAACTCGCCCTTTCTTAAAGTCGAAGCGTCGAAATTTACCGAAGTCGGATACGTGGGGCGCGATGTTGAGTCCATGATTCGCGACCTGGTTGAGATTGCCATTGAGATGGTGCGCGAAGAGAAACTCGAAGACGTGTCGGACAAAGCGGAACTCAACGCCGAGGAACGTCTGCTGGATATTCTTCTGCCTCCGCCGACTCCGCCTCGTCCCGCGGAGGCGACGCCTGCGGGCTTTGTACTTGAAGGCGCGACCGCATCGCCCAGCGACTCGCAGGGCCGCACGCGAGAAAAACTTCGCCAGCAACTGCGCGAAGGCAAGCTCGACGAACGCATCGTGGAAATCGACGTGCGCGAACGAAATTTTCCTTCGTTTGAAATCATCTCCAATCAAGGCGTCGAGGAGATGGATGTCAATATCAAGGACATGTTGCCCAACATCTTCGGCCAGCGTACGAAGAAACGGAAGATGAAGGTCAACGAGGCCTTCGAGTATCTGATTCAGGAAGAAGAGCAACGCCTGATCGATATGGATCAGGTGACGCGAACTGCGATTGATCGCGTAGAAGATTCGGGCATCATTTTTCTCGATGAGATCGACAAGATTGCAGGCCGCGAAAGCGGCCATGGGCCAGACGTTTCACGCGAAGGCGTGCAGCGCGACATTTTGCCGATCGTAGAAGGCACCACGGTGAACACGCGCTACGGCATGGTCCGCACCGACCACATTCTGTTTGTGGCGGCCGGCGCGTTCCATGTTTCGAAGCCCAGCGACTTGATTCCGGAATTGCAAGGGCGCTTCCCCATCCGGGTGGAGTTGCAGTCCCTGACCATGGAAGATTTCATTCGCATTCTTACTGAACCGAAGTCTTCGCTGGTGAAGCAGTACACTGCCCTTCTCGAAACCGAAGGGGTGAAGCTGGAATTCACCAAAGATTCTTTGGAAGAGATTGCGCGCTTCGCTTTCCGCGTCAATGAAGGCACGGAGAACATCGGCGCACGCCGCCTGCATACCATCATGGAACGCGTGTTGGATGAAATCAGCTTCGAAGCGCCCGAGAAGAAAGGCGAGCACATAAAGATCGACGCGGATTATGTGCGTCACAATCTCGCTGACATCGTGAAGGATCAAGATTTGTCGCGATACATTTTGTAGAGCCGAGGACGGGCGTCTTCCGTAAAATTTGCGGGGCTATCTCCATCTGATAACCTTGTCCTTCCTGCGATGAGTTCCGCCACTTCGAAGCTGTTGCTATTGTTCTGTGCAAACGCTGCCCTCGTGGGATGCGGTGTCCCTGGAATTCCCAAGCCTCCATCATTGGACTTGCCGCTGCCAGTCAGCGACCTGCATGCGGTCCGCAAAGGGGACAGCGTCTATCTGGCGTGGACGCAGCCCACAGAAAATACCGACCACCTGGCCGTGCGGCATCTGGGAGTCACCCGTATTTGCAGAAGCGTAAGTACTCCAATGAGCGACTGCGCGAAGCCCGTGGGTGAAGTTCCCGCGGCCCAGCTTGTTCCAGCAGCTCTGCAAAAAACGAAGCTCGAACCCTCTGCTGCACGAATTCAGGGAAACTACACAGATCATCTTCAGCCGGCGTTGTTGGCTGAAAATCCTGCTGCGCAAATCTTCTATTCAATTTCCGCTCTGAATGAACGCGGACGAAGCGCCGGCCTCTCAAATGTCGTCAGCGTGCCTGCGGCTGCGGCTCTAGCGCCGCCAAGCGACTTCACCGCACAAGTGGCGGCGGAGGGAATTGTCCTGAGCTGGAAGGCAATCACGCCGCCTGAAACCGCCGGGCAGCAGTGGTTATATCGCGTATATCGGCGCGCAGAGGGCGCAAGCCTCGATGCTGTGGTTGGAGAAGTTCCACTGGATAGCCTCCTCGCCGACGCAACTTGTGGATCACAGTTTTGATTGGGAGAAGACCTATTCATACCGCGCGACCGTGGTCACACTAGTCCGCGAAGCTGGTGTCGCTGAGATCCGATTCGAAGGCAACGACACACCTTCGATCAAGGTCTTCGCTCACGATATATTTCCACCCGCCGTGCCTTCCGGCTTGCAGGCAGCGTTTTCCGGAACAGGTCAGCAGCCCTTCATCGATCTGATCTGGGCGCCGGATACGGACGCGGACTTGGCTGGCTACAACGTCTTTCGTCGCGAAGAGAGCGATCAGGCGGTGAAGATCAACCAGGATTTGGTAAAGGCCCCGGCATTCCGCGATACGAATATCGCAGCCGGAAAGAAATATTTCTATTCTGTTTCAGCCACGGACGTGCGGGCGAACGAGAGCGCGCCGTCGCAGGAAGCTAGTGAAGCGGTACCATAGCATTCAGCATTCAGCATTCAGCATTCAGCATTCAGCATTCAGCACTTAGCACTTAGCACTTAGCAATAGTTGAGCTGTGAGTGGCGACTACGGCGCCGGAGCCGGCGACACAAAACGAAAGCTGAGTGCCGAGTGCTGAGTGCCAAGTGCCAAATGCTAAAAGCCAAGACCTTGAGGTTCTATGAAATATTGTGCGTTTGAAGTCGACGGACAGCGCCGCTACGGTTTGGTGGAAGCTGTGGCCGGTGTGGAGCAAATCACGCGACTGCTACTGAAATCGCCTCCCGACGCGGGCGGAAGCTTCGAGGATCTGCCTTCCAAGCGCATGGACCATCTGGTATTGGCTGAGGCAAGGCTGCGTGCTCCAGTCGAGCCGTCGAAAATTGTTTGTGTGGGGCGCAACTATCGCGAGCATGCCGCGGAACTGGGCAATGAAGTTCCGAGCGAGCCGTTGCTGTTCTTTAAGCCACCGTCGTCGCTGCTGGCGCCGGGAGAAGCAATTCGTCGTCCGAAATTGTCGCAACGCGTAGACTACGAAGGCGAACTCGGAGTAGTTATCGGCAAGAAATTCTACCAGCTCGCCGACGACGAAGATGTTCGTCCCTACATTCTTGGCTACACCTGCGTGAACGATGTGACCGCGCGCGATCTGCAAAACAAAGACGGCCAGTGGACTCGCGCCAAAGGTTTCGACACGTTTTGCCCTGTAGGCCCGGTGGTGACCGATGAGATTGATCCGTGGGCCGGCGTTGGCGTCGAGACGCGCGTCAATGGAGAAATTCGCCAGCAAGGCAACACGCAGGATTTTATTTTCTCGCTCGATGTGATGCTTCGCTACATCTCACAAGCGATGACGCTGCTTCCCGGCGACTTGATCGCTACCGGCACTCCGAAGGGTGTCGGGCCAGTGGTCGCGGGCGAGGTTGTTGAGGTGACCGTTCAGGGTGTAGGCACACTGCGGAACCCTGTGATCGACGATTAGAAATCGTAAGAACCAAGGGCCGGGAATCTTCCCAGCAAGTGGACGGGCGAGGACGCCCGTCCTCCATCGTTTATTTCTTCACTCTCACTTCGACTTGCGTGCCCTCGGAAAGTTTGCCATCCAGCAGTTCAATCTTGCCGTCGCGTACGATTCCGCTGAATTCCCTGCGATCCGGAGCCTCAAACGCTGGCTTAACGGGCGCGGGCGCGCGCGCCACACGCCCCATGCCTTTGTCCATGGCGTCATTCGCCAGACGGTCAGCTTCCTCGTTGTGGCCGCGGAGAACGTGGCCGATAGAGAACCATTCAAGTTGCGCGATTAGTTGTTTGGCGCGGCCGTGTAGATCTTGCAGGGCTGCGTTCTTCACTTTGTAAATGCCCTTGATTTGGCGCACCAGCAGTTCTGAGTCGCTGATTACCTTTAGGGCTTTGTGGCCGTTGGTGACTGCGTATTCGAGCGCAGCAATCAATCCCTGGTATTCCGCAAAATTATTGGTCTGGTGGCCAAGGTATTCGCTCAGCGCTGCAACTTTTTTCCCGGCCTCATCCTGAATGACGACGCCGTATCCGGATGGGCCGGGATTGCCGCGCGCCCCTCCGTCGCTAAAGGCAACCAGGTGGTGCGCGGGCGGCGACTCGCGCTCGGTAAATAGTTCTCGAGTGTGTGGCGTGCGGGAAGAATATGACGGCATGGCAAAGTTTACACTTGGGGACAGGCCGAGGACGCCCGTCCTCCATCATCTTCATTACTTCTTCAAGTAGCGGTCGAACCATCCCGTCATGCGTTCGGTCACGTCGCGACGGTGTTCGGTTTGAAGGAACTCATGCCCCTCGCCGGGATAAATTACGAGTTGCGTCTCGACGCCTAATGCCTTTAGCGCATACCAGAATTCACGCGACTGCGGCACTGGGCATTCGCCGTCATACTGTCCCACCACCACTAAAGTTGGCGTTTTTACATTCTTGATGAAAGTGATCGGCGAACTCCGGGCGTAGATTTTGGGGTCGTCGTAGACGTTCGCGCCAAAGTATGGCGGCATCCATTCGTCGATGTCGTTTTGCCCGTAATAGCTTTGGTAGTTTGCCAGACCGGCCCCGGCCACCGCGGCGCGAAAGCGGTTCGTCTGGGTCACAGCCCACATCGTCATATAGCCGCCGTAGCTCCAGCCGGTGATGCCGATGCGGTCGTTGTCGACGGGCACGGTCTTCACTACTTCGTCGACGCCTTTCAGAATGTCCTGAAAATCACCGTAGCCAAAGTCCTTCACATTCGCGGCGGTAAACTTTTCTCCCTGCCCGAAGCTTCCACGGGGATTTGGAAAGAAGACGAAATAACCGTGTGCCGACAGTTCATAGGCATTGAAGAAAACTCCCGGCCATTCGACGCGCTCGATTCCAGCGGGTCCCCCGTGGACTACAACGACCATGGGATAACGTTTGCTTGCATCGTAATCCGTGGGATACATAAGCCAACCCTGGATCTTCATGTGATCGTTGGTCCAATGCAAACTCTTCACCGGACCCCATTGCGGCTTCACGGAATCATTGACGTGAGTAATTTGCTTCCATCCGCCGATTGCTCCCGCCCAGATTTCCGGCGGGATGCGCCGATGAATCTTTAATTACTGCGGAGTTCCCGTTTGAAGCTAACGCCAATGCGGGCCCACCCGGAGTCTGTAAGGTGATGCTGTCCTGTCCGGTCCACAGCAATGAGATTTTTCCGCTGGCTACATCGAGCCTTGAGACGCCAGCCTGGCCGTCAATATTTTCCGTAAAGAGGAGGCTGCCGGGCGACTCCCAGTAGATCCATGAAGGTGAAGCCTCAATACCGGTCGTGACGTTGTGCGCATCGCCTCCCGCCACCGGCACCGTAAAGATGTCGCCGCCAATTGCCCCTTCGTCGCTCATCAAGCCTCCGATGAACGCGATGGTCTTGCCATCCGGCGACCAACGCGGCACCGCGATCTGGAGTGGCGGCTTGTAAACCAGCTTGAGATCTCCACCGGCCGCATCCATCGTGTAGAGTCCGGCCAAATACCAGTTTGCATCACCCTCGCCATGCGCGGCGATGGCGGCGAAGCTCTTGCCATCGGGCGCCCAATCGTACTCGTAGACGTAGATATCCGCTGGCGAAAGTTGGTGGATTGCCCCGGTTGCGAGGTCCACTGTGGTAAGACGCTGCTCGTAAATCTTCTGGTCGATAACCCCAGTCTCGGGCGTCATCGGCATTAATGGACCGGCGACTCGCGGCGCGTTTTCGGTGAATAGGAATGCCAGCGTCTTTTGATCGGGAGACCACGCAGGGCCAGCCAGATAACCCTTGAGGCTGGTCAGCTTGCGAGCGCTTCCGCCATCCACATTGGCCAGGTACAAGTTCGATTGTCCATCCCCGCTTAAATCCGATAGAAACGCCAGATGTTTGCTGTCGGGCGACCATACCGGCGTGTCTTCGCTCGCGGCATGTCCGCCTGAGGCCGCCGAAACACGCTTCGGCTTCGAGCCCGGCGCCTTCAGATCCTGCACATAGATCGACGAGCCACCAAAATCCGAAATTTCCACCCAGGCAACGCGATTTCCATCGGGCGAAATCGCCACTTGATCAAACTCTCGAACCGGCGAAGGACTCTGCGCATGGACGAGAACAAACGGGATCAAGCAACATGCCGAAACGATGCAGCTGGCAAGTCTTCCTAAGCTCCAACGAAAATTTTTCATTTGGCCTTCTTCATGAGATGCGATGGGCAGAATAACAAAAACGCGTGAATCGGAATCCATCATCTTCCGGCGGCCAATCGGGTCGCCAGGCGAGGCGGTAGCTCAGCCGCCAGAATACGGTCCTGCGCACTTTTTAAGTTATAAGGAACCCGGTAGAAAGTGACGATGCGGGCGCTCGCGTCGTAAAGCGCGAACCCGGCGCGCCAGTCGCCGTCGCGCGGCTGTCCCACCGAACCCGAGTTCACCAGATAGCGCAGGCCCTTCTTAAGCGGAAACTCCGAGGTTTCGATTTTCCCTACCGTCTTATATGGCGGATGGAAGGCATCGACGTGGTCGTCGTTTAGAACGAAGCTCCCCTGCAAATGAGTGTGCCCGAAAAACGTGACCGGCGTTGGAGCCATGAGCAGGGGTTCCACAGCGTCGCGTACCGTCACTACATATTCGTCCTCATCGACGGGGGAGCCATGCACGAACTGGGCGTCGGGAAGGCTATCAATCTGAAGAGGACCTTGCGGCAAAGAACGGAGCCATTCCAGATTCTCCGGTGTGAGCTTTGCGCGAGTCCAAGTCGAAGCCAGAGCCGCCACGGGGTTGAAGTCTTTCAGGTCAATCAGGCCGCACACTGCTTTGTCATGATTGCCACGAACAAAAATTTCCCCTAATGACCTGGTTCGGCCGATGACCTCGTTGGGACTGGCGCCATAACCCACAGTGTCGCCCAGATTGACGACAAGGTCGTGAGCGGGAGCGGCCGCTAGGCAAGCCTCCAGAGCTTCGAGATTACTGTGAATATCGCTTAACAGAAGTACGCGCATGGTTGCAAAAGCAGAATTGCCGATTATAGACCCCTGAACGCAGTTTATTGCGACCCGGCTTTATTCAGCACCGGGCACCGCGCCCAGTGACCGCGCGTTACTTCTGCCAGAAGCGGCAGTGCATGCGCGCATTCCGCGATTCGAAAATCGCAGCGCGGTTCGAACGGACAGCCCGCGGGAAGCGCCTGCACGGACGGCACAGTCCCGGGAATCGTCTGAAGGGGGTGCGTGCGGTCCGTCTTAAGCGTAGGCACGGCGTTCAAGAGGCCTCTTGTATAAGGATGGGCTGGCGCATGGAAAATATCGTGCTTCGATCCTATCTCCACCAGGTTGCCGGCATACATCACGGCAATGCGGTCCGCGACCTGTGACACGACTGCGAGATCGTGCGAAATAAAGAGCATAGCCAAGCCCCACTTAGACCGCAGCTCGGCAAGAAGTTCCAGTATCTGCGCTTGCACGGTCACATCGAGGGCGGTAGTAGGCTCGTCAGCAATCAACAACTGGGGACGATTCACAATGGCCATGCTAATCATCACGCGCTGACGCATGCCGCCCGAGAGCTGGTGGGGATAGTCGCGGGCACGAAGGTTGGCATTAGGAATCGCGACGTCATCCATCACCGCTACGGCCCGATCCCACGCTTCTCTCTTTGAAACTGATTGATGCGCTTTGACGGCTTCAGCTATCTGATCACCGACCGGCATGACCGGATTCAGCGCAGTCATGGGCTCCTGAAAAATCATGGCTAATTGAGAGCCCCGCAACTTGCGCATTTCTTCGCCAGAGAGCTGCAGCAGATCACGTGATCCGCCGTTGCCGTTCGCATAGAGAATCTCGCCCGAGGTTCGTGCGTGAGACGGAAGCAGGCGCATCAAGGCGAGCGAAATGACGGACTTTCCCGAGCCGGATTCGCCCACCAGGCCAACGACTTCTTGGGGCGCTATGCTCAGGGTGAGGTCACGAACCGCAGCCGCCGCAGTGCCAACGGCACGATTGCCTTCAGCAGGAAACTCAACGGAAAGGTGACGAATATCGAGTAGCGGGGTCACGAGGCTATCCTAGCAGGACGCTCGTCAACCCCCAGCTCAACCTAAAAACCGTGTACGCTCTGAATACCCTTAGTCGTCGTCCGGATCGGTGGGCGGCCGCTTATCGTTCAGGAAATAGCTCGCATCGTGTGGCGCCTTGATCTTGACGAAACGATTGTGCCGGTGAAAGTCAAAACAATCCGAAAGATCATCGGCCAAAGCATCCGCATACCCCAAGGAGGGCAGGCGGTAAGTCTCTTCGATGAATTTCAGAATGCTTCCGAAGTCATGGGTGACGTGCGAGACATATCCCTGCCTACGCGACGCTGGCGCTGACGCTCTGCGCGGTCAGCCTCGTCGCCTTCGTCGCTGCCGTGAAGCTGGCGCCGCGCGGGGAGGGCGGGCTCTTTCCCAGAGCCGCCGGCGACCTGAGCACCGTGATCGGCGCGGGCTACCTCTCGTACTTCGCGCTCGCCGCCGCGGCGATGGGCTTCAGCGTCTACGGCCCCGCGCTGCTGCAGAAGCTGTTCGGCCTGACGCCGCTCGCAGGCCGGCTACGCGGCCGGGCTGGAGTCGATGGGCTGGACCGTCGCCGCCCTGGCGGTGGCCGGCCGCGGCGCCGCCTGGCACGGGCCGATGATCCGGCTGGGCGGGGTCTGCATCGTCGTTGGCCTGGCCTGGCTGACGCTGGTGATGCGCAACCGGCCCGGTGCCGTCGATCCTCGCCGCCGGTACGGTGCTCGGCGCCGGGTTCGGGCTCTCGTCGGGATTCACCGGGCGGCGGGTGATCGCTTCCGCCGGACCCGAGGGCGAGGTCGCCTCGGCCGGCATCAACGCGGTGCGCCAGGTCGGCAACGCCGCCGGCGCTTGCCTGGCGGGGATCATCGCCAATCTCGTCGGCTTCTCGGCCGGCGTCAGCCAGACGGCCGCGCAGGCCTCGGCGTTCTGGCTGTTCGCGCTGGCGCTGCCGCTGGCGATCGTCGGCGCGCTGGGCGCCTGGCGGGTAGGCGCAGCGCGCTTCGCTTGAACGGGCAGGTCCCGCCGCGGGGTCGTGGCCGCGGCGGGTCTCTGGCTACGACGCCGGTGTGGCGGGCGCCGATGCCGGCTTGGCGCTGTTGGTCGACGCCGAGGCGGGCGCCTCGCGTGGCGGCTCGACCTTCGGCGCGGCGGCAGCCTGGGCTGCATGGGCCGGGCGCTGCAGGCGCAGCGAGCGGCCCTGGAAGAAGGCGCCGGTTTCCATCGCCAGCTGCTCGTGGGTGATGTCGCCGTCGACGTGGCAGGCGCCGTAGAGCCGCACCTGCTTGGCGGTGATCGAGCCCGACACCTTGCCGCGCACTTCCACGGCCTCGGCGTAGATGCCGCCCTCGACCGCGCCGCCGTCGCCGACGGTGACATGCTCGATGCGCACGTCGCCTTTGACGGTGCCCTCGATCTGGATCTCGCCGCCGCCCGAGACATCGCCCTCGATGGTCAGGTCGGCGCCGATGATCGACGGCGCTTTCGGGGCGCGGGGCGTGCTGGTGCGCGTCGGCTCGGGGGCCGGCACGGAAGGGGCCGCGCTCGGCGTGCTGACGGGGGACGCCGGGGCGGTGTCGTAGAGCCCGTCGGGGTCGAACCGGGTTGCGGGGTGTTAGAACTGGTTTTGCTGAACATAGTCGCCGGCCTTTACGAATTGCAGGGGGTTCTGGGGACGGCCGTTCACCCACACCTCGTAGTGCAGGTGCGTGCCGGTTGAACGTCCGGTGGAGCCCATGGCGCCGATCCTCTGGCCGACGGCCACGTGCTGGCCAACGGTCACAGAGATAGCGGAAAGATGGCCATATCGCGTCTTGAATCCGTGTCCGTGGTCCACCTCGACCGTATTTCCGTAGCCGCTGCGTACGCCGGCGTAGGATACGATCCCGGGGGCGGTGACGTCGATCGCGCTGCCATAGACGCCGGCGAAGTCCTGGCCGGGGTGGTAGGCGGCGTGGCCGGTGAAGGGATCGGACCGCACGCCGAAGCCGCTGGTCTCGCGCGCGCCGACCGTCGGCTTGGCAAACGGGATCGCCGCTTCCGACGAGGCCAGCGACTGCAGGTTGGAGAGATCGGCGGCGGCGTGTTGCAGACGGCCGGCGAAATCCTCGTCGATGTCGAGCACGGCGGCCAGCGCGCGCGGGTCCTTGCCCTCGATCAGCGGTCCGCCGAGGCCGTCGCTGGCGCCGGCGTAGGCGGCCGGATCGAGGCCGGCGAGGCGGAAGGCCAGCTTCAACCGGTCGGCGCGGTTCTTGGCGAAGGTCTCGGCCTCGTCGATGAGCCGGTCCTGGTCCTGCTCCACCGACTGGATGCGTTGCGCCGGCGAGGCCTGGGTGTCGTCCTGGACCTGCAGCGCCGGGGCCAGCGCCTGCGCGGCCCCCGGCTCGCCCTTCACGTCGGTGAGCAGCATGGCCAGCGCTTCGTGGCGCTTCTCGGCGTTGTCCGCCAGTTGCTGGAACGAGCCGCCGCCGGTGTTCAGCTGGGCGACCGCGCTGGAGAGCCGCGCGTCGCGGTCGGCGATCCAGCGCTCGTAGCGCGACTGGAGCCGGGCGACCTCCTGGTCGCCTTTGGAGGGGGTGACGGCGCCGACGATCAGCGCGGCGGTGGAAACGCCCATCCAGAGCGCCACGGCGGCGATGCCGCCCGCCATCAACAGCTGGCGCTCGGTGGTCAGCACGAAGCCGCGCATCTCGCCGCCCGAACGCAGATAGAGGTGGCGTTCCGGAAAGAGCTCCTCGAGCCAGAGCGCCAGGCGCGCAAAGCGTCGTAAGCTCATAGCTCCCCGCTGCCCTGCGCCCGTCCAGTCACCCGGCGATATGCCTCGATCCGGGGAGGTTGCGCAACCATGTTTCGCCGCCTCTGCTTGTTCCCGCGCCGCAAGGTCAGAGTCGATGCCGCGCGCGGTGGTTTCGGCGCGACCTCGTCCAGGACCCGAATCAACAAACGTGTCTGGAAAGTCAGTAGAAAGCCGTGCTCGGCCTTGAACGGTCAACCAACGACGACTTTCGAGGGCAGCCGAGCGCCGCGGCGTTTCGCCCCGCCGCCCACCGCGACTTTGGTCAAGCCCCGGCCAAGGACTTCGCTTGCGCCAGCACCTCGGCGACGTGGCCCGGCACCTTCACCTTGCGCCAGACCCGGCGGATGACGCCGGCCTTGTCGATCAGGAAGGTGGAGCGGTCGATGCCCATGTACTTGCGCCCGTACATGCTCTTCTCGACCCAGGCCCCGTAGCGCTCCACCACATCGTCTTCCTTGGCCGACCCCAGCGTCAGGTCGAGCCCGTACTTCGCCTGGAACTTGCCGTGGCTGGCGGCGGAGTTCTTGGAAACCCCGACCACCGCCGCGCCGGCCTTGGCGAAATCACCCGCCGCTGCGGTGAACCCCTGCGCCTCGGCCGTGCAGCCGGAGGTGTCGTCCTTCGGGTAGAAGTACAGCACCACCGCCTTGCCCTTCAGCCCCGCCAGCGACACCCGCCCGTCGTGTGTAGGCAGATCGAAGTCGGGCGCCTTGTCGCCGGGGGAGAGGGGCATGGGGGGGTCTCCGTTCTTGTGGTTTCGCGAAGGGATTTAGCGGGGAGGCCTGCGGCGCGCTAGGTTCGTGAGATGGTTGGCGTCGAGCCCTTCATCGCAGTCTACATCTTGGCGAGCCGTCGCCATGGCACGCTCTACATCGGCGTCACCAGCGATCTGATTTCGCGGATTGCTCGCCATAAGAACGGCGAGTTCGAGGGGTTCACGAAACGCTACGGTGTGACGCGGCTGGTTTGGTACGAACCGCATGACTTCATCGTGGATGCGATCCGAAGAGAGAAGCAGCTTAAGAAGTACAAGCGGGACTGGAAGATCAATCTGATCGAACGCGAGAATCCCGAGTGGCTCGACCTGTTCCGCGCATTGCTAGCTCCGCCCGGGCCAATGCAAACGCCCTGGCCGTTTCGATCCTGCCAGACCGTCATCGCCGGGCGTCAGTCCCGGCGACCCATGAACGCCCATCGTTGGGTGGCCGTGCCAGAGCACGGCCATGTCTCGCGGGGTGTTCTTGGGTGGCCGGCACTTACGGCCGGCCATGACGGGATTGGGGGAAGTTACTCTGGCTTTACAAGCACGATTTTGCTTCGGTTCTTCCCGAGTTGAACTTTGAACGCACCATATTCCGGGTCGAGGTCTGTCCACGCGATCGCCTTGATCTCGGCGGTGACAACCGCATCGTTGATGCGGACGGCGCCTTCCGAGATTTTCCTGCGCGCTTCTGACATCGAAGGCACCAGTTTGGAGGCGACGAGAATCGCAGCCGGCGCCTGCCATACTGCCACTCTGGGTGCCCAGATCGGTCGATCGGAACGTCGGCATGTCCTGGGACAGTCGCCCTTCCGCTGCCGCCCTCGCCGCGTCCGCCGCCGCGTCGGCCGCGGCGCGGCCGTGCAGCATCGTCGTGGCCTCGTTCGCCAGCAGCTTCTTGGCCTCGTTGATCTCCGAGCCCCGCAGCGCGGCGAGCCGGCCCAATCTCGTCCAGTGGCAGTCGGTGAACAGCCTCAGGAAGCGGCCGACGTCGGCGTCCTCGGTGTTGCGCCACATCTGCCAGTAGTCATAGGGGCTGAGGCGGTCGGCGTTGAGCCAGACCGCGCCGCCCACCGTCTTGCCCATCTTCTCGCCGGAAGACGTGGTCAGCAGCGGCGTCGTCAGGCCGAATGCCTGCGCCCGGTCCATGCGCCGGACCAGCTCCACGCCGTTGACGATGTTGCCCCACTGATCCGAGCCGCCCATCTGCAGGGTGCAGCCGAATCGCCGGTGCAGCTCCAGGAAATCGGTCGCCTGCATCAGCATGTAGTTGAACTCGAGGAAGCTCAGCGGCTGCTCGCGCTCCAGCCGCAGCTTCACCGAACTCGAGGGTCAGCATGCGGTTGATCGTGAAATGCACGCCGTACTCTCGCAGGAACTCGATGTAGCCGAGCTGCTCCAGCCAGTCGGCGTTGTTCGACCATCACCGCGTCGGTGGGCCCTCGCCGAAGCGCAGAAAGGTCTCGAAGACGCGCCTTGATGCCGGCGAGGTTGGCGTCGATCACCGCGTCGGTCAGCAGCGGCCGCTGCTGGTCCTTGTCGGATGGATCGCCGACCTTGGTGGTGCCGCCGCCCATGAGCGCGATCGGCCTGTGGCCGGTCTGCTGCAGCCATCGCAGCATCATGATCTGAGACCAGGCTGCCGACGTGCAGGCTGGCGGCGGTGCAGTCGTAGCCGATGTAGGCCGACATCGACGCCTTGCGCGGCGCCGCGTCGAGCGCCCTCGATATCGGTGACCTGGTAGATGTACCCGCGTTCGAGCAGCGCGCACGAGGTCGGACTTCGGCTTGAAATCGGCGTGAATCGGATGACGGCTCCTTTAGGCTGGCTTTCGGCCGGAGACCGTCTCTTGGCAAGAGCCCGACGCCGACCGATGGGCGGCGGGCATGATGACCGGCCGCTCGCTTAGTGCGAGCGGTAGTAGCGGCTGCGAGGCGGCGGCTCGGTCATCGGCGCGCTGGCTACAGGCCGGGCCTGTGGCAGTCAAGCGCGGCATGCGTGTCCTCGGCTTCATGACCGGCACTTCGCTCGACGCCGTCGACATGGCGGTGATCGAGACCGACGGCGA
>CAVYSX010000007.1:0-61271 GCA_963771285.1 uncultured Acidobacteriota bacterium | reverse complement strand
AGCCAGAGGAGCCGACCTTAATTGGTCCAGTGATGTCAGGACGCTCTGCCATTTGTCCTGATTCTTTTTTCGTCTCGATGGGAGCCGAGAGGTCGCCATAGAAGTCTATGATGTTGGCGCGCAACTCCGGCGGCGTCGAAGCAAATTTCTTGCCCGACAACTGGGACAGCAACTTGGCATACGTTTCGTCGGTCAGGGAGTATTCCGCTGCCTTGGTCAGTTTGCCGCTATCCAGGTCACAATCAGGAAGCACCAGGGTATCCGTGCGCACCGCTTCGAGAAAGACCCGGTATTGATCGACCGTTGTATTGATGCTCTTGAAATACAAATCCTCAGTTTGCGGAGTCGGGTTATTGAAGGCCAGCGCTTTGAAGGGGCCGATCCTCGGCATGTATCGCAATAGGGTTGAAAGAACGCGAGTGCCAAATCCCGGTTTCTCATAATCTTTTCCCCAATCTTTCTCATATTCTGAGCGGGAAAGACGGTACAGAAATTTCTGTTTTGCGAAGTCAGGCTGCTCGCGCATCATGTCTTTCTTATGGGTCTGCAGCGCGACTTGAGTCATCTTGGGAATCATGTGGCTGATGGAGTAACGATACGAACCGACCGCAAGGTCCTCATGAGGCAAAACATCTTTCAGTTCCATTCCGTAGACGACCGGGAAGGCGCGTTCGAGCAACGGCTTGGACACTTCAAAGCCGATGAAATCGTGATACTGCTGCGATGCGTAACGATTCTTCGCGACCTGAACCATGTCGAAACCGAACTCGGTCTTCAAGTGCGCCGTTTTGTCCTGCGCATATCGGACCGACTTGCCAAACTTCGCTCGCAACTTTGGATACTCGATCGCAACCGCCTGATTGACTGCGGGATGGCCGGCAATATCGGACGCATAGTGTGCCAGCGCGCCCAGCGCGAAGGCGTACTCGTTCACATCCTGGCTCTCAACTAGCAATTCGCGAACGAAGTCTCCGCTGCGAACGTAATGCACCAAGTCGCTGAATTCCGTACTACCAAACGGGTAGTAACCCAGATCCTGGATGACCGCGCCTCCGTAGGCGTAAGCGTGTGCGTCTTTAATCTGATCTTCTGTCAATCCTGGATATCGCTTGAGCAGCAGCGGGCGAATTTCATCCGACCACAGCAGATCCACAATCTCCTCGTGGGTCAAAACGGAGTATGCAGAGGAGCCGCCGCTGCACATCAGCACTACAAGGAGACATGCCACGATGCGGATCGAAAGCAGGCGCCACCCTTTGGCGGCGCCTGACGGTTTGGACGGCCAGCGCATGGCCTAAATGCGGCCAAGAACCAGGAGAATGACCACGATCATAAGGACCAGTCCCAACCCGCCGGTCGGAGCATAACCCCAATCGCGGCTGTGCGACCAGCGTGGCAGCGCTCCGAGAAGCGCTAACACCAAAATCACGATTAATACAGTTCCAAGCATTTTTTACTCCTTTTTTTCTGCATATCCACCGGAAACGATCTTTCTCAGGTGTTAACGCCGCTAGATGACGACGATCACGACGCGAATGCCGGGATGGAATGGATTGAACAAGAAATACCCTCCATCGACGTAGTCAACGTAAACGTTGTCGCTGTATGCCCAGCCTGTTGGCCAAGGCTGATTAAACCCGAACCAATAGCCGCCGTACTGGAAGCGCGGACGCCCCTCAACAATCACAGGACGATTGATAACGAACACGTGCTCGTGACCGAAGTTGGCGCGGAAACGGTCGTCAGGAATGCGGCCGTGGTTCCCACTGGCGCGCTCCCCCTGCTGTTCCTTTTGCCCTGGTTTTTCCTGCTGTGCCTTTTTTTCCTCTTGCTGGCCAGGCTTGTTCTGCTCTGACTTTTTCTCTTCCTGCTGCGCGTGTTTCTCCTCTTGCTGTGCAGGCTTGTCCGCTTGCGCCTTTTTGTCCTCTTGCTGGGCGTGTTCCTCCTGCGCGTGTTCTTCCTGTGCAAACGCGGGAGCCGCGGCTCCCAGGGTCAAAGACAGAAAGGCAGTGCCGACAATTAAATGCTGACTAGTTTCATGAGTCTTGCCTCCAATAAATGATTCGAATCGTCTTGCCTTACTGCAAGCTTCCCGTGGTGACGTTAGCCGGATTGCCGATGGCATCGCCGGATACCAGAAGCTCAACTCTGCGGTTCTGTTGCCGGCCCGCAGCGTTGTCGTTCGACGCTACCGGCATAGATTGCCGAAGCCTTTTGCGCTCACTGAATTCGTGGTTACACCTTCCTGTACCAAGTAGTCGCGCACCGAACCGGCGCGATTCTCAGAGAGCTTCTGATTCATGTCATCGCCGCCGACGTTATCGGTATAACCGCCGACTTCGATGTTGAGTCCGGGATAAGCGAGCAGAATTCCGGCGACTTTCGCCAGCTTCTCGCGTGCACCCGACTTCAAAGAGTACTTTCCCGTGTCGAACAGAACATCCGACATGCTGACGATCAGCCCGCGTGCGCTGTCGCGTGTCTGCAGAATGGAATTCAATTGCTCTGACAAGCGCGCGCGCATGGCGGCTTTATCGGTGTCGGCTTGCTGAGCAGCTAGACGAGACCGGTCGGCATCCGCTTGAGCGGCTGAAACCGCAGCCGCGGATGTTGCCTGATTTGCGGCCATGTCGGATTGCGCCTTTGCCGCATCCGCCTGAGCTTGTTCCTTCTGCCGGGTCGCATCGTCCGCCTGCGCTTGCGATTGCGCCTGCGCGTTGGCCGAATTCTGCAGGTTGTCGGCGATACGTTGATCATCCATCTTCTTGACTGCGATGGCGCGAGCGTCTTCAGCAGTTTGGACCGTATCCCGGGCGACTGCGATCAGCGCTTTGTCCGGAACATTCTTCCGGGTGGCATATGCGTCCGCGTTATTCATCAACTGGACAGCTTTCTGATAGCTTTCGGGGGCGTACTGCTCCGCGCCTTCCGACTGCGCGATGCGTACCGCATTGCGCGCCTCAAAGAATTCCAACGGCAGCTTGGCATTCAGAACCACTGGGTCGAACTTGTACCCGGTTGGAATGTAGCCGCCCCGCTCCATCAGTTCGTACTTCGCGTTCACCGTTTCGACGGTCCCTTTGGTGTCCTTGCGAATCACGTTTTCCATGACTACCACGTTGCTGGGTTGCCGAACTGCGTAGTAAGGTTCTGCGGTCACGATCAGTGCGAAAGCTTGAAGATCCGTAGTGACTTGCAGCTTGCTGCGGCCGTCTCCGCCGACGAGCACTTCGCCCAGATTCACGGCGCGCCCTTCGGGCGAAATCGCCCACAAGATGTAGGTCAAATACTCGTTGCCGAAACTTTTCGGGCTCTGCAGATTGCCGAATTCCGCCTTGACCTCGATGGTTCCACGCTTGCTGTTCACTTCAGCTTCACCATTCGCCGAGGGCATGAGATCCGTGCCCGAAAAATTCACCTTGGTGGCGCCGCTGTGATGCCGATAATTGACTGCGGGCGTGGTGCGGCTGGTTACGACTACGCGGAACGTAGGCGTCTGCGCCATGGGCGTGAGGGCGACGGTCGGTTGAGGATTGGTTTGCGCTAGCGCGCTCAAGCTCACTGCGACTCCGGCCACTAAGAACAGTTTCATCTTCATATGTTTCTCCTTGGCAGCTATCTGCCGGTTACGCAATCTCGTCGTTACTATCGACAAAATGTCCCTACGTACTTCTTTTGCCAGGCCGTCAACCTTTTCCTATGCGGATAGTGGAAAGGGAGTGAAACAGCCCAAATACATTGAGCAGCCAGAGCACTACGGCAATGACCACCACTCCGTTCAAGATCGATTTGATGGATGACTGCATTGGAATAAAACGATTGACCAACCACAAAAGCACACCCACCACGATGAGAACTTCCAGGAGTTGAATTAAGGGCATAATCTTTGACCTTTCTTGTTGCGCGGGCTAACCCTGGCATCCGATGCGAGGGGCTGCCTGAATCATTCTTCGAAGATTTTAGGGTCACGTGTCCGCCGGAATGTCCCACGGCATACACACGGGTGATGTGCCAATCGGCTGGATGTGGCCGCATCGATGTGACGGAGTGGGACCTTACCCACAGCGGCCTAAGAGTGAGAGCTAAGAATTGGCGGTCGTCGCTCCCGCGACACACTCAGGATAATAAAGAATGACAGATGCAGGATTTCGTGTCTGAGCAAGATAGCTCACATGTGAAGAACGAGGAACTCGAGGCCTGTGCTGAAATCGGCTCAAATCGCGTGAATTTGTTCTCTTTCAGGATGATGCGGCAGCTCACAACCAGCTGTGGCGACACTCTCCCGTACGGGATGCATCGAAACCCAGGAATACTCGAATTCCTGTCCGCATTGAAAGCACACGCCGTAGGTACGTTTCCTGATGGTGAACACGCGACTCATCCGCTGGTGATGACACCCGAACGCGAAATTGGACGATCCGCAACACGGATTTCATAAGTCCTCGGCACGCCTGCGCTGGGAACTTCCATTGGCATCGAGCCAATCGAGTAGAGAGCGAACGCTGGCCCGAGCCAGGGCAATCGAGCAGTCGGCCGCTCCGTAGTAAAGATTGAGGCTGTCGCCATCGGCGTCTATCGTATATCCGCAAGGGAACACAACATCATCGACGTCGCCGTGGCGTTCGTATTCAGCTTCCGGCCCAAAGATCCACGAATCCCCCCGCAGCAGACACTTGGCTGGATTCTCAAGGTCGAACAGAGCCAAGCCAAGCCGATAGAGACAGCCCGAAGGGGTGTGCCGCACGCCGTGGTAGAACGCGAGCCATCCTCTGGAAGTCTCGATCGGCGGCGGCGACAAACCAATCTTGTTGGCATCCCACCAGGCGCCGCGGCGTGCCTCCAGCATGAGCCTGTGCCTGCCCCAATAGCGGAGGTCGGGAGAGTAGGAAATCCACATGTGCGAGCCCAACGGCGTCATCGGCCTATGAATAAGAGCCCAGCATCCATCAATTCTTCGCGGCAAGAGCGCGGAGTCTTTGTCGTCCGGCGACATGATGACGCCATATCGCTCGAAGGTTCGGAAGTCTTTGGTCAGGGCCAGGGACACTCCCGGACCACCGCGTGAATAGGACGTATAGGTGACTACGTATTGCTGCAACTCAGGCACGAAAGTGATGCGCGGGTCCTCAATGCCCCAGATCTCTTCGGGATACTCCCTCGGACTCGGCATCAACGTCGGTTCCTTATCAATTTGCCAATTGTCCACTCCGTTGCGCGAGCGGGCGGCGCAAAGATGGGATAGGCCGCGCCGGTCTTCGACGCGGCAAAGCAGCAAAGTGGATCCGTCGCTCAGCAGCGTCGCACCCGCATTGAACACACTGTTGATCGGATATGGCCAATCCTTGGCAGTCAAAATTGGGTTCGCAGGATGCCGAAGAAGCAGCGGCTCGTGACGGGTGGTTGTGGCGACGCTCATAGGTGTTCACTCATTGGGGTGGTCAAAATCGAGTTCGTAGAAGCATCAAATAATTGACCGCTGGATTCCCCGCTGCCTGGCAGCGAGCGCATTTCCAGCAGCGCCATCAGAAACGATAGGGTTGATTCCGCTCCCTGGTTTTCGTTGGCGCGGTCGGGATGCAAGCCATCCCGGCAACCGCCAGTGACCGAATCATAAAGAGAAATCTGGAGATCGTTGTCGCCAAGAAACCAGTTGAAAGCTGACCAAGCTTCGCTACGCCAACGACCGTCTCGTGTGACACGGTACGCTTCCAGGCAGGCGGAAACCGCGCCGGCTGCTTCAATGGGCTGTTGGTCGAAGCGCGCCTTTTCACCACCTTGGCGATAAAAGCCTTGCGAGCCGATCGGCACGAAGTGGCCATTAGTTTCACAACGCTGGTTTCTTAGCAGCCAATCCAGCGCTTCAAGGCCGGCGGAAACCATGCGATCATCCGAGCAGGCTGAACCCACCTGCAGCATGGCCTGGGGCAATCTGGCGTTACCGTAAGCCAGAACATCCTCAAACCACTTCCAATCCGGTCGCCGGATCGATTCGTACATGTCCAGTAATCTTCGTGCCAAGGCGAAGCGTACTCGTTGGGCGTCTCGGTCTCCGGGATACGAACAAAGATATTCTTGGATTCCCAGCAGTCCGTAGGCGCAGGCGCGAGGGCTGTAGAACTCGATGACCGCCGGAAGGGAGATCTCGAACAATCGTCCGGCAGCGCCCCTCATACCCTGACTTGTGGATCGAGCCAACACTGTTCCAAGAGCCCACAACGCGCGACCGTGAGAATCTTCCGAACCCTGCTCTTCCATCCAGTGGTGGTCGTAGCCGAGGAAATTCCGGAACCTCCTCTTTTCGGGATTGAAGGCATGCTGCAAAAATGCCAAGTAGCGGAAAGGCCAATCCGGATTGGCTAATCCCTCATCTCCGAGCTGCTCCAAAAGCACAGTACAAATGAGAGCGCGTGCGTTGTCGTCGGTGGTGTATCCCTCGGCCCGATTCGGGATGGTAAAGATTGCATGTTGCAGGATGCCTGTGTCATCCGTAAGCGCATTCACGTGATTGAGTTTCAATTCGGGCAACTGATTCAGCGTTTTCTCGGTCCTGCGAGCTGAGAACTGAACATGCGGCTTTTCCATGCGGTCACTGCGCACCCGGACGAAACTCTCCATGTAGCCTTGGGCAACTCTCTTCCACACCATTTCCCGGGCGAACATGTAAGCCCGTTTACGCATCGCATGCCTTATAGCGGGCGTGTCGAGTAGCTCGATCGTCTTTTCTGCGATCGCACCAGGATTCTGGAAGGGCACCAGCGCGCCGCGGCGGTCATCTAACAATTCAATCGCGTGCCAATACGGAGTTGAAATGATAGCCTTACCCGCTCCGAGTGCGTAGGCGAGCGTCCCCGAAACCACCTGCGCCTCATGACGGTAGGGAGTGATGTAAATGTCAGCAGCTCCAATGAACTCCACCATCTCTTCGGGGCTGACGAAGCGGTTGTGGAAAATCACTTGCGATTCCACTCCCACTTCCTTCGCCAAAGCTTTCAGGTGATCTCGATACTTGTCGCCTTCGCGCCGGAGAATATGAGGGTGGGTCGCTCCCGCCACCAGGTAAACAACGTGCTTGTGTTTGGACAAAATCTCTGGCAGAGCTTGAATAACGTTTTCGATACCTTTGTTCGGGGAGAGCAGGCCGAAGGTCAGCAGTACCGCTTTTCCTTCCACCTTGAAGCGGTCTTTGTAGAAATTGGGATCGAGGAATGGCAAATCCGGAACGCCGTGAGGAACCATATCGATCTTGCTGCCGGGAACTTTGAAGATTTCCTGCAAGAACTGGGACGAGAGCTGACTCATGACAATAAGGCGATCCGAAAGCTCCGCAATCTCTTCCATCACCATGAGTTGGTCAGGGTTCGGCTCGCGGAGCACGGTGTGCAGCGTGGTCACGACAGGCATCTTCAGGCTACGCAACAACTCCAAGACATGGCTTCCGGCCGCTCCACCGAAGATTCCATATTCGTGTTGCAGACAGACCATGTCGATATTGTTGAAGTTCAAGAACTCAGCGGCTTCCTGATACGAACGCAAATCGTCCTGCGCGAGTGACCATCGGACCCGCGCAGGATAGTCATACCCTAGTTCCGTGTCATTGACCGGCAGCGCCAGCAATCGGGCGGTTCCGTACTCGGCGGATATGGCCGCACACAAGTCCGTGGTAAACGTGGCAATTCCGCACTGTCGCGGAAGATAGTTCCCTACTACCGCGATGCGTGTAGGCAGCGATGGCCTCGATTGCGATCGAATGCCAACTGACGCATCCAGCGTCGGCAGGATGCGCGGGCTGACAACCTCTAAGACGGCTTTGGATAGCACTGTGTTTGGTAGCGACATTCGTTCCTAGGTGGTGGAGAACGGCTGCGGATGAAGGTCAGATTTCCAAATAAGCCAGACGCGCCATCCGATTTGGTCGAAGGCCACGCTGAGTCGCCCAGTCTTTTACGGTTGACAGCTTGGCGTTTCGTGCATCGGTAGAGTTTGCTTTTTTCAGTATTCAGGGAAAGTGGATTTGTAACTGATCAAAATTGACCACATATGCGTCGAGTGGGATCTGGAGACGAAGGCGACAGCGAACAAAATGTGCTGCGAACCCGTGTTTCGCCCCCAACATTCTGCGTGCACTTCTCTTTTCGCGGCTCTCGCATCGGCTCAAAAACGCTCATAACGAATTCACCGTGGACCTAGGCACGGCAGAAGCACAAAATCAGCGACGCTGAAATGAATGAACTGATCAAAATCGAACAGCTTGTTGCTGACTGGCGCAGCATTATGTAGCCATGACAGCCAAACTGAAACAAGCCCTGGCGGTTCGTTGCCCCACTTGCGGCGCAAAGCCCGGAGAGAAGTGCGAACTCAGTACCGGTCAACCCCGCACGGATCCGCACAGAGATCGCCGCTTGGATGGCGCTGAAAGGTAACTGGCTAATCACTATGGCGTGGGGAAGCGCAAAAAACACTCAACTTCTGGCTTGCTCAGCACCGTGCTGGGATCGCCGCCGTTCGTCCAGGCTATCGAGGAAGCAACTCTGTTGGATATGGCGCGAGTGTGCCGAAACAACGGTGTAGGGCACGCCCAGAAATCGTTTGGCAACGATTCCGGTAACCTCAAGGCAATTGAAGTTCAGCGGCTTCAGTTTTCCCAATATGCTGCCCACTGCCTTGTGAATACTCTTGGTCTCGATGGCGCCGAAAGACATTATTTTCAGCTCTCCGGCCATGAAGAAAAAGTTCCATCCTGCCGCATGGATCTTGCGATCCATAGCCAACCCGTCAAACGCTTTGAGCAATCCCCAAGTGTCAGAGTAAGGCTCGGTTTGGAACTCGAGGGCCTGCGCCATGGCTGGATTTTCCCTAATCAGAATCGTGCCGACTTGGACGTCTTGTGCCATGGAAGTTCCACTTGCCTCGATCTCTTGAGCTTGGTTCATGGGCTCGCAAAATACTGTGCAGAAGAGCTCACTTTGGCACCGCAGGCCGAACGAAGATTGGCCGTTTGGCACGATTTATGCCAATTAACCAGTTCCTTGGACTAGAATCGTGACTGATGAGTTCTCCTAAGACGTCGAACGGGAAAAAGACGCGCGAGTTCGATCCCACCACCTTCCTTGCGACCATTGGCGATGGCAGGAAAAATGTGGCTGTCGTCAAGAAGCAAACGATCTTCGCGCAGGGAGACGGGGCGGACGCGGTCTTTTATATCCAGAGCGGCAAGGTGAAACTGACCGTCGTATCCAAAACCGGCAGAGAAGCGACCATAGGCATGTTAAGCGAGGGGAACTTCTTCGGTGAAGGCGCGCTGGCTGGACAGACTTTGCGCATGGGCTCCGCAGCTGCAATGACGGATTGCGCCCTTCTGCGCATCGGCAAGAAGGCGATGATGGAAGCGCTGCATCGCGAACATGCTTTTTCCGACCTGTTCGTCGCGTATTTGCTGGCGCGGAATATCCGCTATGAGGAAGATCTGGTTGACCAGTTGTTTAATTCCAGTGAAAAGCGGCTGGCCCGCGTTCTCCTGTTGCTGGCTCATTTCGGCAAGGAAGGTGTGCCCGAGACTGTTGTTCCCAAAATAAGCCAGGAAACGCTGGCAGACATGGTTGGAACCACGCGTTCGCGAGTAAGCTTCTTCATGAACCGATTCAGGAAACTGGGTTTCATTCAATACGCCGGCGGGATCGAAGGCGGATTGCAAGTCCACAGTTCGCTGCTCAACGTCGTTCTCCACGACTAGGTTCCCGCACTTTTCCAATAGACGTTCCATCAACACTATTTGTGACTAGATGCGGTGCTCAACGAATGCGAAGCACCCAGTGATCACGCACAGCGTAGTGTCAGCCGTTACGCATTCCTGGCAATCAGTTGAGGCGCGTTTGATACTTTCGGCATCGCTACATCCTGATAGATTGGCGGACGCCGGGTGTCACGCTGGGGTTTTGCGGGTTTGCTGATCGACTCGTCGACTCGGATCGCTGGGGACCTCGATGTCTTGCGAATGGGCCAGCAGCTCACGAATTCGTAGCCTGGCCTTGTGTAATTGCGACTTCGAGTTTCCCACGGAGCAACCTAGCATCTCCGCGATTTCCTGGTGCTCATAGCCTTCGATTTCGTGCATCAGGAACATTGTCCTGCAGCCAGGAGGAAGCGCGCTGATTGCGGACGCTAATGCAACGCGGTCGACGCAGCCCGCCAGTCGCGCATCCTGCATCCCGTATTCGCGGGCCAGGGTCGCGCCGTCGCGGCCGCCGTAGGGCTCGTCGAGAGAAACTTGACGCACAGATTTCTTGCGAAGACGCATTAATACTGTGTTGACCGCAATGCGGTGAAGCCATGTGGAGAACGCGGAGTCGTCCACGAAAGGTCTCGATCTTGCGAAATACCTGCAAGAACGCTTCTTGGGTGAAATCCTCTGCCGACGCGGCATTGTTGGTCATCCGCAAACATACCGAATAGATGCGCGTCTTGTGCGCATGGAATAGAGCGGCAAAGGCATCCGAATCGCCTCCTTTCGCGCGCCTGACGATGTCTGAATGCAGAGCATCGGTACCTGTGTTTGTGTAGTTATTGTTCACTGTAGCGTCCTTTCGGGCTTAGTCAATACCGTCCCCTATCGGTCGAAACTGAGCTTCTCCCAATTCCTTGCGAGGTACTGTGAAAAAAGGTTCAGCTTTGTCCCAGGTAACTCCGACGGCAGCTCGTCGGCGGCGCGGAAGCTAAAAAAGGGCCGGACCCATCAGTCCGGCCTAGAAACGTGCGTGCTTAGGTACGGAAAGTTAGAGCAGTCGTCAGGGCCTGAAGGCATCCGGCACCGACCGTAACGGCTCGATCGAACATGCTGAATAGTACCTACCCACAATTGCGACAGCTGTTCACAATTGCACAGTTCCAGAAATGAGCAGGATCTAAACTGGCACTATCTGTGACTAGAGGCGGCACTCGATGACTTCGAGCGAACCAGACATTGCCTGGCACGGTACTCGTATCCGAAGCGTGCTTTTTTTGAGGATGCGAAAAAGTGAACTACTGTATTTTTCAACCCGCGAAGGAGCCAAATGAAGATGCTGCTGATCGCCGGTCTGATAGTAATTGTATTCGGTATCGCGTCCTTGATTGTGCCCATTCCCAGTAGCGAAACGCATGGCATCAAGGCTGGTGATGTGAACATCGGCATCCAAACTAGCCATAGTGAACGTGTGTCCCCGATCATCAGCGCGGTGCTGATTGCCGGAGGAATTGCGTTGGCTATTGCCGGCGGGCGTGCAGGAACGCGAAGCTGAAGAGGAGTATCTAACTCCAAAGCATGTGTATCTCTTCGAATCATTCGTCGAATCGGATCATCGCGGCCTCACATCTTCGGCTACAGCTGAACACCTTGAAACGACTTCCCACACTCCAGACAGAATGGCTTGGATCGCGAGGTGATTAACCCGCAGAACGGGCACATCCTCTGCGGCCCAAAATCTCCGCGCGATGTTTTCATTGCCAGGAACTTTCCCAGCGACGCCTTAAGTGAACTACGCAAGGTACGAAGATGGGCGAGGAAAGCACGCAAAGCTGGTCAGCTCTTTCGGGTATTTGACAGCTCCACGATTACACATCGATGGCATCCGTTCTGTGCAAGATTGCTCAATTTTAAGAGGACCTATACGTCACGGCCTGCTCGAAGTCGTCCCGGTCTGTGTTTCGACCGCAACCTGAAATGAGCAATTCAGACCAGCTATTGTTTCGGGCATGGGCGATCATGATCGAGAGACGAGCACTTCTTCTCTCTCTTTCAGATGCGCTGAGCTAAGTCAGCCCATCTGAAACTCTCTGGTTCTTAGTACCGCAATTCCTAAAGGAATGAAATTCATGAGAAAAACAATTTCAGTTTTACTGATGAGCTTGATGGGCTTGGTTGGAACTTTCGCTTGGGCAGACTCAGCTCGTGAGGACACGACCGAGCGCATGCAAAAATCGGTGGAAGTTATCAGCGAGATCATGTCAACTCCGGACAAAGGTATTCCCGAAGAAGTGCTGAGCAGCGCAAAGTGCATCCTGGTTGTGCCGAACCTGATTAAAGGTGGTTTCATTTTTGGCGCCAAGCACGGCCGTGGAGTGGCCTCCTGCCGTACAGCGACTGGCTGGTCCGCGCCCGCCTTCGTTTCCGTTGGCGGCGGTAGCTGGGGATTGCAGATCGGCGTCGAAGGCGTGGATCTGATCATGCTGGTCATGAATGAGCAGGGCTTCCAGCACTTGTTGTCGAGCAAATTTGAACTCACGGGTGAGGCATCGGGTGCCGCGGGCCCAGTGGGTCGTCATGCGTCCGCTGGAACTGACTGGAAGATGAACACGGAAGTGCTGACCTACTCGCGTTCGAAAGGTGTATTCGCCGGCCTGACGCTAGAAGGTGCAGTGGTGGAGCAGGACAACGACTCGACCCGCGCCATTTATGGCAAGCACATGGAATTTCGAACCATCCTTTCAGGCAAGGGGCCAACTCCGAAAACTGTGGAAGCATTCGTGAAAGCCGTAGTCGATGCAGGCCAACAAGCCCGCATCGCCGAAGCCAAGGAAGATAAAGCAGACAAGAAATAAATGGGCGGTGAACTTGCGCCGAAAGCTGATTTTCGGCTGACCGAGACCCTGCGCGGTTTCGGTCGGCACTTCTAAAGCTGCTGAAAGGCAGAGCCGTCAGTCAATCTACGCACGCTGGTAGGTAGCGCCGTCGCTGACCAAACTGAAGGATGGACTACAGGGACATACATTTTTTCTTCCCGCCGAATGTATGGAGCTAAGGTCGGATCTTTGCCATGTGCCCAGAAAAGCAAAGCAACCGTTTTGTCCGTTGAAGAAAGAACCAGTTCGATCGCCGAACCGTCAGCGAATGATTCGCCGGCGGTCTCAGCAGCACCCTCGATTAGTTCATACTTGCTTTCCACGCTGCCAGAAACAGCTTCCAGGAATCGACCTCGGTGCCAGAGTGCGAGCGGCGGAAAAGCACTCGGAGCATAGTCGCACGCCAAAAATCACGGCATCGCGGCTGTTAGTCGCTCACAACTCTGGATTTTTGGATTTTCGAACTTTGAACACCGATCGGGATGGCTATACAAACCGGCAACGACAAGTGCAGAAATAATCATACGTTAAGTCGGCGTCTCCGACGAAATACATCCACTCCAGATGGAATGAAGCGGACGATTTTCTGCTGCGATTTGGCCCTAGCAGGCCAAATATCTGTAAACGACTGATCAGATTCGTTCCGACTTTGCGCTGTTAAAGACAGGCAGCAGGAGTTTTCCTGTCCATGTCCAGCGTTTATAGTTCGCGATTCCGAGGAATACACACAGAAACGACGGCAGTCACAACAACCTAAGGCCGGAGGTAAGCGTTTGCCCCGTAAGCGTCTGATAGCATCATGAATATATATCGTGTCACGATATGGACCAGCTTAGTTTCCAAGGTGTTGAGGGATCCAGCGGGGGAGCCGATATAACGACAAAGTTACTAGTCAAGAGTGTGTTGAACGAGCGCATCTCGAAAGCCCGTAAGCACCCCACCCCTCCATCCTTGGTCTAGGCGCTCGGGACAGGTCCAGCGCAGGTTGCATCGCTCTTGCTTGAGGGTTGCGCACACCACCACCCGACGACTTAGAATCAACCCTGCACATCTATTTCCTTTACGAATCAAGGTTCCTAGAGATCCGGAGAAAATCGAGGAGGTCGCGTGCCCAAGAATATTGTCTTGTGCTGTGACGGCACCGGGAATGGTTTCGATAACCCCAACAATGACTCGAACGTGGTCAAGCTCTACAACACCCTGATCATCGGTGCAGACCAGATTGCCTACTACCATCCTGGTGTGGGTACGATGGGTGCACCCAATGCACGGGGATGGGTTGAAAAACAGTGGACCCGCGCATTGGGGTTGGGGGTGGGTGCGGGACTTCTCGACAACGTAGCGGATGCCTACCGCTACCTCATGAATAAGTATGTGGAGGGGGACCGAATCTTTCTCTTTGGGTTCAGTCGCGGCGCTTACACAGCCCGAGCTATCGCCAGCATTTTGCATGTTTTCGGACTGATGGAAGGGGGCAATGAAGGTCTGATTCCCTACATTCTTCGTCTATATGCGCAGCGTACAAAAGAGACCAAACGCGAAATACCTACATTTACTACCGAAAACAATTTCAAGTACGCTTTCTCCCGCGAAGTGAAGGTCTATTTCTGTGGGCTTTGGGACACGGTCAGCTCTTACGGCTGGATCACGTCGCCGATTGATTTACCTTTCGCGGGACAAAACCCAATTATCAGCACCAGCCGCCATGCCATTTCAATCCACGAGCACCGTTGTTGCTTCCAGGCGAATCTCTGGGGTCCGCCATTAAAAGATCAGGACATTCGCCAAGTATGGTTCTCGGGTTTTCATTCCGATGTCGGCGGAAGTTACGCGGAACCGGACGCGGGGCTCTCAAAGGTTTCTTTCGAGTGGATACTGGTAGAGGCCCAGAAAGCTGGACTCAGAATTAATCCCACCAGGGCTGACATTGTTTTGGGTCGTATTCCGGTTCCTCCCGGACTTTCATTTCTTCCCGCTTATGTAAAGCCTGATGCTCACGCCCACACCCATGAGTCGCTAAAAGGGCCGTGGTGGCTGCTGGAGTATTACCCGCGTAGCGATCCCAGAACTCACGGCCTGACCTGGTATTTTCCCCGCGGCCGTTGGTATCGCAAGATTCCCGAAGGATCATTCATTCACCAAAGCGTAGTGGACGGAGGCTACGCCGCTTCCCGACTTCCTAAGCAGTATTCGATTGAGCCGTGGAATTCGTTTAGCCACGTGGACCGGGACTCGATGGCGACAAACCAAGCCGCTCCGAGATGTTAAGCAAGGCGCGCACGAATAAAGATCGCGATACGCTGCATCAATGCATTGACCGGTGCATGTCAGGTTCGTTGATTCTGACTGAACTCGGCTGAAGGACGTTCCGATAAGCCTGTTTCTGGACATCGTGAGGTTTCGGCAACGATCCACTTGCTGCTCACCGAAGGACAGGGGACGATCTTGTACCTCCATCCCCGTAGCGGGTCTCCAGCAAATCACTAAAGATTCTGATAGCGGCGCTCTCGCCCTGAGTGGCCTACTGGGGTCACCCGATCTTCGGGAATCCTACTGGGGAACAAAACCATGGTCGAGAAAACCTGCGCGGCGTGCGACTGCAAGCTGGATGAAGGATCTATCAAGGTCAAGATTGGCGGCAAAACGGTTGAGGTGTGCTGCGACGAGTGCGCCCAGAAGCTGAAAGAAGCAAGTTCCTCGTCGAGGCGGGGCTGAGCTATGCGAGCGAATCTACTACTCACGAGCGTTAACCAACGGCAGCGTCTAGCCCGGCCCGTCGCACTACGGAGGACGAACATTCTAATCGCAGCCTTTTGCCTAGGTGTGGTGGTGTTAGGCCAAGCGTACGGAAAGGAAAACGTAATGACTTCGAAACAGGAATTGAGCGCGGCGGCAGCGGCGCGAAACAAAACATCGCCGGCCCGGCGCAGCGTGCAAACCGCATCTGGGCGTATCAGCTATGTCGAGCAAGGTACTGGACCGGTTGCGTTATTCGTTCACGGCGTTTTGCTGAACAGCCATTTGTGGCGTCACCAGTTAGCGGATTTGTCGGATATCAGGCGCTCCATTGCTGTCGATCTGCTGGCGCACGGCGACACCGAAATCGCGCCGAATCAGGACGTATCGGTCACCGCCAATGCGAAGATGCTCAAGGAATTTCTCGATGCCTTGAACATCGATCAGGTGGATCTTGTAGGCAATGACAGTGGTGGAGGCATTTCACAGATTTTCGCGGCACTGTATCCGGAGCGGGTGCGAAGCCTCACACTTACCGACTGCGACACCCACGATAACTGGCCGCCCGAGGCCTTCAAGCCATTCCTCGCGATGGCCGCCGGTGGAGGTTTACGCGGAACGCTCGATGCGATGTTGGCGGACAAGAGTATCTACCGATCTCCCCAGGCCTTGGGACCGGCCTACGAGCATCCCGAACAGCTGAGCGACGACAGCATCGAAACCTACTTGCGTCCGTTCGTTAAGAACCCTCAGCGAACGCACGACCTGGAACGCTTCCTCGCAGCTTTCGACAACAAGCACACTCTTGCCATTGAGCCACAGCTAAAAACGTTGAAGGCGCCAACCTTGATCGTCTGGGGCACGGATGACGTGTATTTCCCGGTGAAGTGGTCGCACTGGCTTGCACAGAACATTCCAGGCACCCGGCGTCGTGTCGAATTCAAGGATGCCAGAATCTTTTTCCCGGAAGAACGATGGGAAGAATTCGACAAAGAACTGCGGGCGCACTGGTTGCTGGTCGAAGAACAAGTGTCGAAGAAAGAAGAACTGGCATCCGCGCCTTAGGGTCCAGCGTCGAGCCTCTAAGGCAAACAAGGACCGCGGACGAAGTCCGCGGTCCGCTGATTGGAGGCGGCCCACCGAAACACATAAGCGGCTGTCAAAGCGCGGTGATAACCTTGGATCTGGCCCCTCGCTTCTATCATCCAAAGAAAGCCGCTTAACCGGTTTGGTAGAGAATATGGCGTTGAGGAACGAACCCAAATCGCTCCCGGAATTTGTTGTTGAATCCTTGCTGAGATCTCCGACCGTTACCATTCGGGACACGTACTGCAGGGGTACCTGCCGCCATCAAAGCACCGAAGAGTGCACGACGACCACGCAATTGGTGTTTCCGTACCGAGGCGTATATGTGCGGCACGTTGGACAAGACCAGGCCGTAGCCGAAGCGAACCAAGTCCTGTTTTTCAATGCTTTTGAAGGCTACCGGATCAGTCATCCCGTGCCGGGTGGTGACGCCAGTCTGACGTTGGTTATCAGTGAAGCAATGCTGCGTGAGCTAGCGCCGACTGCCTTTCTGCGCCAGGGCGCGAACCTTTTGTTTCGCCCGCCGCGCCTGCGAATTGACGCGCGAACTCAAGCGCTGGTGGCATTGTTACGACACAGTCTCCGCCAGAAAATCGCGGAACCCCTTCAAGCCGAGACCTTATCCTTGACCCTCGTGCAAAGGGCTCTGGGTTCGCGCACCTCTCACGTTGCGGGAGCCACTCTGGGACGGCAGCGGTTGGTGGACCGAGTGAAACTTGTGTTGGCGAGCGATCTGGCGCGACGCTGGTCGTTGGCCGAAATTGCCGCTGAAGTGCGCGGCTCTCCGGTCTATCTCACACAAGTCTTCCAGCAGGTGGAAGGACTGCCGCTATACCGCTATCAATTGCGCCTGCGGCTTGCCCGGGCGCTGGACCTTCTCGCCCACTATGACGACCTGACGGATCTAAGCCAGGAGTTGGGCTTTTCCAGTCACAGCCATTTCAGCGCCGCATTCCGCGACGCTTATGGCCGGTCTCCGTCCGAATTCAGACAATCGGCATTGCATCGCTGAAGCCCTTTGCTGCGAGCCAGGCCGGCAAAGTTGTACCTGGAATGAGAGAGAATCCACTTGGAGGAAAGGCGGGTCAGAAGCATGTGAAGGGTACTCCACAAATTGCAGATCGTGCACTACGCTCAAAAAATATCTTCTCCATTAATTACCGTGCTTCACGTCCAGTCGCAATGGCCTCACAGATGAACCCAGGATTACAACAGTACTCGTACCGACATCGACAGCTAACCGTTCGGGTTCAGCACAGTCTAAAACTACCATCAACAGGTTGGATCGCAGGATGCCGACGGTCCCGTCTCGACCGAGGGACCAACTCAATCTGTGTTGCTTTCCATCATGCAGGAGGTCTTCCGTGAAATACGCACTCGCCGCAGTTATGTTTCTGATTTCTCGATAACAGTTACCGCTCAGGAAACATCGGAGCTGTCCACGCCTCCCAACGGAGACAATGAGCATGCGGAAGTCTCGCAATGGATCGGGCCAGTGAAGATCTCCATCGACTACCACAGCCCGAAGGTCCATAACCCGGACAACAACGATCGGACGGGACACATCTGGGGAGAACTGGTTCACTACGGATTCGTTGACGAGGGCTTCGGGCCAACGAAAGGCGCGCCGTGGCGAGCAGGCGCCAACGAGAGCACCACGATCACCTTTTCCAACGACGTGAAGGTCGAAGGCAAGGACCTGAAAGCGGGAACCTACGCTCTCTTTCTCGACGTGGAAAAGACAGGGCCATGGAATTGGGTTTTCTCGAATCACCTGGGCTGGGGAAGTTTCCAATACGATCCTCAGGACGATGCTCTGCGCGTACCGGTCACGCCCGAGGACGCACCCTTCACCGAATTTCTGACCTACGGGTTTGACGATCGCCGTCCTGACTCTGCGGTGGCTTACCTGCAGTGGGAAAAGAAGCGCATCCCGTTCAAAATTGAAGTCCCCAATGTGAACGCAGCTCTATGTTGCGAAGATGCGGCAGGACCTGCAGTCGTGGGCAGGGTTCAATTACCAGGACTGGCAAAATGCGGCGCAATTCTGCGCTGACAACAAGATCAATCTGGAGGAAGCCCTGCAGTGGGCCGACAAGGCGATCAACGGGCCGTTCCGCGGGGCCACCATCGGCTCACGAAGATTTTTCCACGCTTTCCACGAAAGCCGCGGTGTTGGAAGCGATGGGACGAGAATCTGACGCAGATGCCTTGATGGAGAAAGCACTGCACTTGCCGGGGACCGACGCCTACTCCGTTTATGCCTATGGCATGGGCTTGCTCCGCAAGGACAAGAAAGACAAGCGATGAAAATCTTCGCCTTCAACCGACAGCAACATCCGCAGGACAAATTCTGGACATCGTTGGGACTAGCGCGTGGTTATACCGCCGTAGGGGACAAGAAGAACGCAATCGCGAATTGGGAGGTGGTCTTACACAACGTCCCCTCCAACTCTGAGCAACCGAACGGCTGCGTATGAAGCGTCGCTGAAGAAGCTGAAGGAAACCAGTTGAGGGGGAGATCAGTCTTCTAAGATTCACGCTAGGGCTTGATCTCGAAGACCGTGCCTTCGCACCCTTCTCCCTTGCCGCAAGCTTGGGTTGTGCCATAGAGGTTGCCGCCCTTCGCGCGAACCAAGGTACCCCAAGGATGCATAGCCGGTTTGCCATGGAAGCGATGGAGCTCAGTGAACGTCCCCACACCCCCCGATTGGATCGTCAATTTGAAAATAATTCCGCCCCCGCCATCCAGTGGCCCGGTGGAAACGGAATTACCGTAAAGGGTATGGCCTGGACCGACGATCAGGCCGGCGCGCAGGTCGCTCCCCGGATGATTCGGAAACACTTTCAAATGACCTTTTGTATCAACCTTGAACACTACTCCGTTGTTGGTGTTGCCTCCCTGAAGGTTCGTGCCGTAGAGGTTGGCCCCATCGAAAACCAGCCCGCCTGAAGGATTTTGTCCGTCGCCACGCCCAGTGAAGCTATGCAACACGCTTGCGGTCCAGGTCCCGTCTGACTGCGGAGCCAGCTTGAAAATCGTGCCCTGATTCCTGGTACCGCCCTGGCCGGTCGTACCGTAGAGGTTTCCCGCCCCATCAAAAACCACAGGTGCAGTCGGCCCATATCCGTCGCTATTCTCGAATTTATGAATCACGCTCTCGGTCCAGCTTCCCTGACCGTTAGGCGTCAACTTGAAGACAGTTCCACAGCCCCTTGTTGGCCTGGTCACAGGAGATATCACCTCCCCATACGGTAGTGCCGTAAAGATTCCCTGTCGTGTCGAAGATGAGGCTTGAAAAGGGATGCAACCCGTCGGCCGCGGTAAAGCGATGCAGCACGCTCTCCTTCCAAGTGCCGTCTGAATTCTGCGTCAGCTGAAAGACCGTGCCGCATCCAGCAACCAATATCTCCGCCGCCAACGGTGGTACCGTAAAGATTGCCAGCCGCGTCGAAGACCAGCTCGGCTTCAGGCTCATCTCCGTCGCTGCCCCCGGCGAAGCTGTACAGCACACTCTCCGTCCAGCTCCCGTCCGAATTGCGGGTCACCTTGAATACGGTGCCCATACCAGCGCTGCCGCCCTGACTAGTCGTGCCATAAAGATTGCCGGTCGAGTCCAAAATTACGCCCGCGAAGGGAGCCGCGCCGTCAGGCGTGTCCTTGAAGCTGTACAGGATCCTAGCTGTGCCGGAGGCTCCCGCGCCGGTTGGAAGTATTAAAGCAATCGTCAGCACTGCCAGAATTCCGATCAGAGTAAAACCAGATTTCTTGGGTCGCATGGAAGATAAACCTCCTGGCCAATTAGGCCGGCTGGATAGGGTTAAAGAAGAAACTGTCTCGGGCGGGAGTCAAGAGCCACTGCTACGCTGTGCGAATCGAAGAAACATCCGAGAGCATTCAACAGGAAGTTGCGCCTGCCCTCCGAGAGCGAGAACAGAATTCTATTGCAACCTTTGTATGCCGAACATGAGCGGCTGTCAAACTATGGATTTTCATTGTTTCACGGCCGTGATTCCGAACGAGATACATACTGACCGGCCGCTAATAATGGGAGGTGCCCGTCGCACAATAATCTTTCAGTAATAACGTTTACAGTGTATACTTTACGCTGTATACTTAATCATCACTTTAGTAAAAGTCCAAACTAGATAAAGGATTCCCAACCAATGAAGAAATGCTTAATTAACGCAGGCCTATTGTGCCTGCTCTCAAGCCTCTGCCTACAGGCGCAGGCGGCAACCGCAAAGTTTCACATTATGACCGACCCAGTGCAGGGCACGTGGTCGAACTATGCCCTTTCCGGCGATGGCACCGTTATGGCTGCAAACTACGGTGGCGAAATCTATCGCTGGACCGCGGCGGGCGGATTTCAGGATCTCGGCCCCGGCGACCCCAACTCAAGCTCGATCGGAATCTCGCGCGACGGCTCCACCATCATCAGCGGTTACATCGGATCGGACGGTTTCAGCAGGCCGGCGATCTGGAACGCGAGCGGCCTGGTTGACCTGGGCCATCCTCACAACGGTTGCACGACGATTGGCAACAGCTGGGGCAGTGGCTACGGAGTAAGCGGCAATGGCTCGATAGCCGTGGGACTAGCCTGGACTTGCACCGCGGCGGAAGGCTTTGAGTGGACGGCGAACACCGGCAACCTCTCTCTGGGGCATCCGGCCGGCAACCATAGCAGCCGGGCCAGCGCCATCTCGGCCAATGGGGAGACGATCGTCGGCTTTTGGGAAGACCCCACGGGCCCTCGGCGTCCGGTGCGTTGGGTGGGTGGAAAACACGACTTGTTTCTCGGTGCCAAGACGATCGGCGAGGCTTCGGCTGTGAACAGCAGTGGCACGCAGATCGTGGGACAGTCCCCGGGCGCGAGCGGGTACGGGATTGCGTTCTTTTATTCCGACAAGCGGGGGCTGATCAAATTGGGCACACTCACGCACATAAACACCGATCAAAGCTTCGCCAACGGCATCTCTGACAATGGACGGGTAGTGGGCTGGAGCGGCGATCAATTCGGTCACGGGATCGAAGCGTTTACCTGGACTTCCTCGTCCTCTTCCCATATGCAAAAACTCGCGAGCGTACTGAACAAGCTCGGGGCCAAGATTCCTGCGGGCACGACCCTGACCGACGCTGTCAGCATCTCCGCCGACGGTTCCACCATGGTCGGCCAGTACGTCAACGGCCAGAAGTTTGGCAACTGGATGGCGCACATAACGAAGTAACCGGTTAAGGATCATGTCCGGGTTCGTCCCCCGAGTTCGCGGACTACTATAGTTGCGTTTTTACAGGGCGGTCGCGGGTCGATGTCGATTGACAGTATCGACATTTCGGTTCTCACGGCCGCCCGCCCCTTTATCTTTTCTCAAAAGATGAGGTGCCGTGACTGTGCGTCACGACATTTCCACTTCCCGCAGACTTACATGGCAAGCTACGTATCAGCCCGGAACTAGTGTCCCCGGATCAATCGCAACGCGACTTCAGTGTCTTTATCCGATCCCATCAGCTCGTCTTGAATCGAATATTTAACTGGATAATCCGGCAAGACGCCTGATGAATTCGAGCCCTCGTGCTGCACTGCCAGGTAGTAGGCCGCAAGGGGGACACGCAAGGTTATTCTTGAAGCCGGAAGAGTAATGGTGGGCTCAAAGCCCGAGTTATTCCCGTAGTAGGCTCCGGCCGATTCTTCGCCAATCTAGGTCGCTGCATGGTGCGAGCGCATCTGCGACAGCAACTCTGAGGTTGTCGAAAAACTTCGCCCGTTCATCAACACATAAGCCTTACCCGTAAAGTGTGGCTCCAACGGCTGTTGAACGCCCCAATTTGGGTGTCCTATGGCGTGATACTTTCCGTCGGCCTGCCGCTGGACGATGTCGGCGGGAATGGGGTCGGGATCGCTGACATATCTCAAAAAGTCAAAATTGATACCGTTCAGTACTATGTCGTCGTACCACTTAAAGGGTCCAACGGCAAAATATGAAAAGAGAATCTTTCCGATCTCATCCTCACCTCCGCCATTATTTCTAAGATCCAAAATGAGAGCTTTTGTTTTTTTCTCGCTTATCTCCGTGAACGAGCGTTTGAAAAATCCCCTTAGATCAATCCTTTTCGCATCAGCTTCGGAATGACCGAAGCCAGCAATTTTCATGATGGCGATCGATTCACCATCGAGAAACTTCAAACTGGGATCCGGCGAAGGCAGCAAGTCCAAATCCTTCGGATACCTGGCCTTCCAGGTTTGCATCAGCTGGTCGTGGTCGATTCCCTGCAAATCCAGCGGAGCTGCCGTGCCTTGGAAAACAATCCTGTACGGTGACTGCAAACCGAGGAGCGCGATGATACTCGCATTGAAATTCGACCCAGAGACATCCCATTGCCGCGAGCTCTTAACGTCTCCATCGCCGAACGCCCCGGCAAGCAGGGCGCTCACGATCTTATTCGCAGCCAGGAGCTTATTTCCTTGCCTTCGAGGTCTGCGTCAGCGGTGGCCAGGTCGCGTTTCACCGTAGATGCGGCCATCCAAAACTCGGATTCGCAGCGGCAGCAGCGAGAAATTCCTGGTAAGAGATGAAGGCAGAGACAGCCCAGTGTGACCGCATTTTACCGCAGCGACAATGGGAACGAGTTCTCGATAAAACGAAACAGCATCCATCCCGCGGGAAAACGACAGTTCTGTATCGTGAAACAGTTGGTCCATTTCCGGCTTCGTCGTGTATCGATAGATGCCGGGATGCCCTTGCTCCAGCTTCCCGGAAAATGTGGAAATCACCGGCGAGCTCCGCCGGGCTTAGCTTCTGAGATGGCAACTCGACAGCCCGACTGGGTCTCATCGAACCCACATAGCAAACCGAGCAGGCATACTGCAACATCAAAATATTTCCTGTTTCGAGTGATCGTGAGTAAGATGGCGAGCAGAGGCCCGCTGTACCGCATACCACCTCCCGCAGGTTTGGAAAATGCCGACGCGCGCGGAAACAAAAGACTACAAGTCTGTCGTTGAACGGTGCCAGGTCAAGATGAAAGAATTTGCACATGTGCGAGTTTTTGCAGTCGGACGAACAGAACCTATAAGCTGCCGGCCATTCCTGCTGTCCGGAGTTGAAGTGACGCCAAAACTTCATCGTTGGTGAAAATAGCGATTTCACTCGTCATTCTCAATGAGCCTCGGAGAAAGCGAGTTGTATAATTGCCGCAGTTTTCAGAATGAGAAGGAAATTCCGGCTTATGGGATTTGGCCGATTCCGAAAATCGTATTGGCTGCTTTTCGTGGCGGCCGTTTTCGGCCTTGCGCAGGTTGTTCTTGCGCAAGATATCCCTGGGAACAATTCCAATTGGACTGCAAGCAGCCAGCAACAGGACCCTCGCGGGGTTGTAAATCCAACCCGCAGCCGCGAATCACATATCGAGGCCGACGGTCGAGTCATCGACAAGAAATCGGTCGAAGCGCTGGGTCCTGACGGGCAGTACGTGCCTTACCTCGATACGGAACAGGAGTCTCTCCGGATCAACAGCACGACAGTTCGCACCATCCAGCGGACATTTGGCAGAGGCTCGGATGGTCAGAGGATGTTGCTTCGTGAAAGACAAGAAGAGTCGCGCACTCTTCCGGACGGCGAACAGAAGGTGGTCCGCGAGATTTCCAATCCGGACGCAAACGGTACAATGCAGGTTGTACAGCGCGAAGTGGAGGATTCCAGGCAAGCTGGTCCGGGCGTGCGGGAGGTAAAAACCACCGTGCTTACGCCTGATGTGAACGGAGGATTTACTCCTACCGTGCAGATCGAAGAAAGTCAGAAGCAAAGTAACGACGGTACGGTCGAATTCAAGAAATCCACTCTGCTTTCTGATGGAGCTGGACACTGGCAGCTCGGTGAGGTAAGGGAGGGCAGCCAACGGGGGAACGACCAGGGACAAAGCAAGGAAGAACGCTTGCTGCGACCCGATTCCAACGGCAACCTCGCAATTGTCGAGCGCACCGTCAGCAAGCAAACGGAATCCGGCTCGGGAGAAAAACGCGACACCGTCGAAACTTACTCGACCAACGTTCCGGGTGCGGCTGGCAACGACGATCTGCAACTTGTCCGGCGCGCAACCACTGTTCGCCGGAACGGCGCGGCAGGCGAACAGGCCACCACGCAGCAAATTGAGCGGCGGAACCCCGGTGCTCCACACGACGGTCTGAATGTCACGGATGCAACAATCGATATCGTGCGTCTGGGCGGAAACGGTGTCGCCGAGCAGCAGAATACCATCCTGACTCGAGATTCGGCTGGACGGCTGAGTGGAGTTTGGATTGACCTAGGCAAGACTGACAATCCTTCCGCTGCGATACAGGTGGATACCAGGATCTCTGCAAAGCCGCACTAGGGCTTCTCGGCTTGCGAGCGCTTAGCGTAAATCTATCCGGTGCCGCCTCCAGTTCCGGACTCAGTTGGCGTGCCGTCTCGGCATTCAGCTTGCGCGGACTGCAGCCGCGCAGTCGCTCCCATAGTTTTTGCTCTGCAGCATTCTTGTTCTGCTCGGTCGCTACAGTGCTAATCCTCTTCATCGCCGGTTTCCTTTATCTCTTGCGCCTTCGAGCGCGTCGAAAGTTGGGGGCCTATCGCATCCCGCCGAGGCCGGCCTTACTTCAGTTGATGTAACGTGTCGCCCGAGACCGCTTAAGGACTTCCCTGCTTGTTCCGACGTAGCACGGAAACTAGGGTATTGTCGAAGTGTTTCAAACGATAACCGATTCGTAGAATTGCAATCGTGCGCGACGGGTTCAAGCCCGGTGTCCGTGAATTGTCGCGGAGCCCTTAAGAGGCGATGTCGGTGGTTGCTTCGCTACGTCTGCGAGAGCCCTCTGTCCGCAATCGGCAACCAGCGTCAGAAATTGGATGCCATTCCTAGCAATATTGACAGGTTTCAAGTGATTCCCATTGCGAGTATGTTCCGTCCCGGGGAACTTCGATGCCTAACTCCCAGCGAGTCATTGCCGTTGTAACTTCCGTCGCTTTGGTGGTCAGTTCCATGGGGCTCGAGGGCTGCAAAAAGAAGGAATCGCAGACCGGGCAGGAGGAGCAGGCGCCCACCACCGTCTATGCCGTGCCGACTCCAGACCAGCTCTACCAACTCGTGGCTCCGATCGCGCTGTTCCCGGACAACCTGGTGGCCATAGTGCTTGCGAGTTCGACTTTCCCAGACCAGATCACCGCCGCCTGGCAGTGGATGCAGCAGAATGGGGGGCTCAAGGGCCCGCAGCTGATGCAATCGGCGGATCAGCAGCCGTGGGACGTCAGCGTAAAAGGGCTCACCCAATTCTCTGATGTATTGCAGCAGATGGCCACTAACCTATCGTGGACCTCGTCCCTGGGAGATGCGTATTTCAACGCACCCCAAAACGTGATGAACGCCGTACAGGTGATGCGCCAGAGGGCCTACCAGGCCGGCAATCTGAAGTCGACCCCCCAGCAGAATGTTCAGGTCGAGAATCAGCCCGCGGGAAGCGAGCCCGTTGCGGCGTCCTCGGGCGAGGAGCAGCAGGTGACGGTTGTGCAGTCGCCGCCGCAGACGATCGTGATTCAGCCGGCACAGCCAGATGTTGTGTATGTGCCCAGCTACAATCCCACCGCAGTTTACGGCGCCCCCGTCCCGCCCCCGCCGGGTTACTCCACTGAAGCCATGGTGACCACAGGCCTGGTCTCCTTCGGTGTTGGCATGTTGGTGGGCGCGGCCATCAACAACAACAACAATTGCTGCGGATGGGGCTATAACTCCTGGAACACAGGCTGGAATAACTCCAGCGTGAACTACAACAACAATGTCTACGTCTCCAACTCCAACACGTTCGTCAATCGGAACAATTACAACAACGTGAATCGCAACAACGTCAATCGGGACAGTATCAATGCGAACAACACCAATCGCAATGACCTGAACCGGGGCAACAGTCCGCAGTTCGATCAGAGGCGTAACCAGGGAGTAGGCGATCGCAACCAAGGCGTTGGCGACCGTAACCAAGGTGTCGGCGATCGCAATCAAGGCGTTGGCAACCGTAACCAAGGAGTCGGCGATCGCAACCAGGGCGTTGGCAACCGTAACCAGGGAGTCGGCGATCGCAATCAAGGCGTTGGCAACCGTAACCAGGGAGTCGGCGATCGCAACCAGGGCGTTGGCAACCGTAACCAAGGAGCCGGCAATCGCAACCAAGGCGTTGGCAACCAGCGCACTGAGCAGCGGGGTTACGGCAATCAGCCGAACCGAGGAGCCAGCAACAACGCCATGGGGAATTACAAGCAGGGTGGAAACGCCCGCAACGACAGCGCCCGGGGCCAGCAGAGCGTGAATGGCGGCGGCAACCGGGGTGGCGGCAATGCCGCCCAGGCCCGTGGCGGTGGGGGAGGAGGCGGCAACCGCGGCGGCGATACAGCCCAGCCCCGTGGCGGTGGAGGAGGAGGCAATCGCGGCGGCGGCGGTGGCGCCAAAAGCGGCGTCGGCAGCCGTGGGGGTGGCCGTAAAAAATAACGCGGAGCCAGGTTGGTGAGTCCCTCCCCGCGATGGACCTCGGCCGCGATCAGGGGCCAGTGGTGCCCGCGAGAGGTCAGGTGGATGTCGCCGATCCGGCAGTCCGGTTCTGGCCTAGGATGTCTCCGCAACCCGAAAAGTCAGGAGGAACTCAGTGAAACGTACTTTGCAACTTCGCGAAAGGCCATCGCCCGATCACCGTGGCGCCGTAGTGCTGTGTCTGGCCGTCTTGATCCTGCTCTGTCTTTCTTATCCTTCCGGTTCCCGTGCGCAGGCGGCGAATGAAAAGACTTTCTCCACTCCCGGCGAGGCGGCGCTGGCCCTTTACAAGGCGGCCAAGTCCGATGACTCCAGCAGCCTGAAGGCAATCTTCGGCTCGAACGCGGACAGCGTCCTACACACCGGCGACGATGTGGCGGACAAGGATCTGATTGCAAAGTTCGCCTCGCACTATGAGCAGATGCATCGCGTTGTCATCGAACCGGACCAGACTGCCACCCTTTATATTGGGGCTGACAATTGGCCCATGCCCATCTCGCTGGTGAAGAACACGGGGGGGCATGGTACTTCGACACCCAGAATGGAATCCAGGAGATCCTCTACCGGCGCATCGGCAATAACGAGAACGGCGCCATCGAAGTCCTGGAATCGCTGATCGATGCCCAGAAGGAGTATGCCTCCATCACGCACGATGACGAAACGGTGAAGCACTACGCCAGCAAGCTCTTCAGCACCGAAGGGAAGCACGACGGGCTCTACTGGAAGACTGCCGACAACGAGCCTCCCAGTCCCGTCGGGCCGCTGCTTGCAAGCGCGTCCGACGAAGGTTATACCCGGAAGGCAGGTGAGCCGACCCCGTTCCATGGCTACATTTTTCGCCTTCTGACCCGCCAAGGACAGGCCGCGAGGGGAGGCTCCCGCGATTATTGGGTGAATGGAGTTCTGACCAGCGGCATCGCGTTTCTTGCCTATCCCGCGGTGTACCGCACCTCCGGTGTGATGACCTTTATCATCAACCAGGATGGCAGGGCGTTTCAGAAAGACCTTGGGCCGGACACGGCAAAGGTGGCGGCGGCCATGTCGGAATACAACCCTGACAAGACCTGGATGCCCGCCGAGTGAGGCGATTGCGCGATTTGTGGCAGCGAGGCGGCACTATTCCTCTTGGGCTCGCTTGCTCTCGTTGATGTCGCGGTTCGATTCAAGAATTGAGTGATGTTTCCGCTGTGCATCACGCTCCGTTAGCGCTGGTGTGTCGGAGCTCACCAGCCCGTCCCCGTCACTGGCCAATTCATCTTCAATCTCTTGGAGCGGCTGAAGAAATTCGGTACCGAGTAAGTCGTGGCTCATTCGGCCTTCAGCTTCTCTCGCGTGAAACCGTACAGGCGTGACGCGCCCTGGTTCCAGAATGTGATTCGATCTGCCACATCCCTCACCAGGATGGCATCTGTGATTAAGTCGAATAGCCGAGCCTGCTCTCGCACTGGACGCTTCGATTCTGCGAGATTAGTGTCTTCTTCAATTAGCCGATGGTACTCCCGCCGTACCGAAGTGGAAAAGTCAAGTGACGCTATCAGGCCGTTGCTCAAGCTTGCGCCGTTTTTTCACCCCTGCCCTTGGTCAATGAGCGTAATTGAGATTTTGCAACAGGATTTCGTCGACTCTAACGCGGATGCAAGGACTGAGAGAGCGCTAATAGGTTCTGCGGAACGACGCGGATCAAGCCCCTACGCGGACTGTCGATATCAGCGATGAGGAAGAACGAGATGGATACCACGAGTGGCAGGATGCATAACAGGACCCGATTCTTTGAATGCGCACCATAGCCGATCAGCACATTGCAGCAAATCGCGATGGCCGTCATCAAAACCCAGGCCGCAACTGGGATGCGGTTCCACCACGCAGCTTGGGTGTATCCCTGCGAGTTCAAGACGTCGTTCATACCCCCAACGGCGAGCGCGACGACGGGTGTCGGGTGCGCTGTCGCAGACGCCTCCACGGTCGACCACAGATCACTCTGCAGCCGGGCAGTGGTTGCGTCGATCTCCGCAAGCTGTCCAGCATCACGGGTCTGGTAGAAAAAAATACGCTGATCCAGATACGCCGTCAGCGACTCCCGCACCCGGGCTGCGTCGGCGGCAGGCAGCAAGCCCGCCCGGACGTACTCGGTGCCGATCGCATTGGCCTCCGCTTCCTCGTAGTTCTTGCGCTGCTCGTACCGGCTGACGGCCATCGAAAAGGTGAATCCGATGATAAGGCCCAGGAGTGTCAGGGTAGCGGCCTCCACAATGCCGAAATCGCTCTGCTGCCCTTCTTCCAAGAGGCCTATTTTCTCGCGAAAGAAATTGCCCATCTGAGCCGCGAGCCACTGCACGAGGAAAGCTAGCACAAGCGCAAGAAGTGGGAATTGGAAGAGATTCATAAGAGGCAAGCCGTGACCAGCGGCTAGGTTCGATTAACGGCCTTGAGTCTACGGTCTGCCAGCAACCGTTGTAAACAAGCCATTTCACACATTGACAAGCCCGATCCCGATTCAAGGAGTGAAATCGCGATATTACGTCAAGTATCCGAGTTCTGTGTGCAGAATTAACCATTTTTCTGTCTTGGGATTGCCTCATGATAAAAACCATGGCCGATGACTCGATAGTCCGCGTCCTCGTCGTTGAGGATCACCTACCCTTTCGGCGGTTCATTTCCACTGCACTAAACAAAAAGCGCAATTTGCAGATCATCTGTGAGGTGTCCGACGGACTAGAGGCGATTCAGAAAGCGGTGCAACTGAAACCTGACATGATTCTTCTGGACATCGGGCTCCCCACGTTGAATGGGATCGAAGTGGCTCGCCAAATTCGCCGAGTGGTTCCTCAGTCCAAAATCATTTTTCTGACCACCGAATTCGATGCCGCTGTGGTGCAACAAGCGGCTACTTTGGCAGCATCGGGCTACGTCGTGAAAGCGATGGCGGGGGTCGATCTGTTGACCGCTGTGGAAGCGGTTATCTCGGGAAGGCACTTTGCCAGTGGCTCACTGGGTGAACATTTCCGTCTTGACGCTAGTCACGTCCCCGGCCTTTACGTCACTCCCGCCGTGAGCTGAGGCACCAGTCTCACTGTTGTAACCGGCCATTTCGCTCATTGAGAGGTTTTGAGCGTAATCGCGATTGTTCGCCATTTGTCCTTGCCCAACCGCGAAAATAAATGGGGAAAGTTGCGGAAGTGACACCGACTCTTAGCCGGGTGAATCAGCCCGATCTTTCCTGATGGAAGGGTGCCAAGGTCAATTCGAACGGGACATCGAGCTTGCGGATTCATCGCGCTTCCAGACGGAAAACTCGGGTGCTCCCAAGGCCAGCATACCGTGGATTGCGAAGTACGAGCGGTATTGGTCGGCCGCCACCGAACGCCGCGCAACCTTGCGCAAGAGGGTGGCGCAAAAGACGAACTCACTTCCCGAAAACAATGTCCGAGGAGGCGCAAATAAATTTCATCCGTAGGGGTCTTCTTCCTGGCGTCGCAAGGAGCCGCCCAAAGTGCAAAAACTCCTTTGCCAAGCAGGGCGCCTGTTTCGCCGTACTCGATGCCCCGCGATGCGGAGATCTTTCTCGCGAGGAGAGCAGCACCGAAATCGATATCCGGTGATGCCGAAAATCCTCATCCATACGACAGACGGTTATCAGACGTCGGTGCCGTCCTCCAACGCTTCCGGACAGAACACGAAAGCGCCTGTCCCGAAGATGGGCTGACCTATTGGTTCCTCCGATAGATGATGGTTTGGGGCTGCTGACAGGGCTCTGTTCCTAACCCTCGTTGTGTTGATGAGATTCAACAAAACACAGGAAGAATGGAACGGAGCGGGAACTTTTGGCTTCTTGTGACATTAAAGAAGCATGAACGATGTGAAGAACACCGCAGAAGGATTACGCGGATTGAGCTGGCGCACCGACTATGACTAGCGACGAAGCCTTGATGCTGGAATTTCAGGGCGGGTCACGCGCAGCTTTCGAGGAGCTGTTTGCCCGCTATCGCAAGCCACTGTACGGCTTCTTCGGGCGTCGGCTGAATAACCCCGAGCGGGCGGAGGATCTCGTCCAGGAAACTTTCCTCGCGGTGATCCGCGCAGCCTCCCGTTATGAGCCGCGAGCCTTGGTTCGAACCTATCTGTATGGCATTGCGTTGAATCTGCTGGCTGCGGAACGGCGGAAGTTCTCGACGAGTAACACATTCGGACAGTCCGCTCCCGAGCCTAAGACTGAAGGAACTCCCGAGTACGTGCTCTGGGTCCGGCAAGCCATGGAAAAGCTGGATTCGCCGGACCGCGAAATCTTGATGCTGCGCGAATACGAACAACTGAGTTACTCCGACATTGCGGAGCTGTTGCGAATTCCCGTAAATACGGTCCGATCCAGGCTTTTTCGATCGCGTCTCGCATTGAAGAGTTACCTGGAGTCGGAGGCAAAAACCAATCCTGGCCTGAGAGCGAGCACCTGGCAGCCGCACCCACGAAGACGAGGCATGCAATGAACACGAACAGACATCCGATCGAACAGGAAGAACTCATGGCTTATCTCGACGGCGAACTGTCCGCGGACCAAGCCACCGAGGCCTTGTCGCACCTGGAACTGTGCCCGGAGTGCCAGACCCTTGCTGCCGATTTCCGGAGTGTTTCCCAAGAACTATTGGCTTGGGAAGTTGAGTCACCAGAAGTAGGCATCTCCTCGGAGCTCAACGCGGCGCTTGGGGAGCGCCTCCAGAAGCGGCAAGCGGCAAAGGTCACTTCGTCGAGATTGAAAAACAGAGTGATGACAAGCCGCTGGGTCTGGGCCGGGGCCTTGGCTATCGTCTGCGTGGCTCGTGGGACTGAAGTTAACCCTTACCAGCCGCAATCGGAATGAGGTATCGCTCGACAGCGTATCCAAGCATGGCTTCGATCGAGCACATATCTGATGCCGGATCGCAACGCCGAGATCGCTTTGGCGCGAAGCGCTGCCCCGGAAGCTATATCCAGCGACGCAAAGATCCTGGTCCTCGGGTGGCGGGGCTATGAGACCGCCATCGAAGGAAGGAACGGTTTTGTTTGTATGGTGGAACGATCATGGATGTCGCCCATTCAACTCCGCTGACTTCTGGAACCCCAAAGTGCGTGTGCCGCATTGCTTCAATCCGGCAGCAGCGCGGTCCATTCTGCCCCTCACGATCAAGCGGACGGAGATGGTATTAGCCGGGCTGTCGAAAGCTCAGATGATCGACAGCATCAAGGCCGGATTCGACAATAAAGAGCTATCGGCACCGGCGCCGGGCGCGATGTCTTACATGATGTCGCGGGCAGGCTACCTTAATGACGCTCTTGGGCACTACGTACCTCATCTGATGTTCTATTTTCCACTGACAGACAAATCCTCCTGGGGTGCGGATCTGCCCGACTCGCCGGTCACGCTGAATCCGCAGTTTCAGGACGGTCCGGAGCCCATCACCGAGTTCGTGATTCCGGTTGGCAAATGGTCGGATGGAACGGCCGCACCGGTTATGTAGGAGTGTCTCAATGAGAAAGAGCGCGACAGCGGTTTTACTCCAGGCAGGAGGGAATGGAAATCAGGAAACCAATTCAAAGGGTTTCAATCATCATAGATCCCGAATATGCAATCCGTATCGAAAGGAAAATCAATGAACCGAAAAATGGTCAGGCTGATCGCACTAGGAAGCTTCGCACTGGTTTTGGCGCTGAGCCCCGCGTGGCAAGCGCTGGCACAGGACGCCAAAACTCCGTATCCCAACATGGCTCCGCTGGACCAGTACCTGATAGCAGACCGGGACACCGAGATAGCCATGGCGCGAAGCGCCGCTCCAGAATCCATCTCGAGGGATGCCGAGGTCATGGTCCTCGGACAGCATGGCTACGAAACCACGAACAAAGGCAAGAACGGTTTTGTGTGCGTGGTGCAACGATCATGGATCGCCCCATTCGACGATCCCGAGTTTTGGAATCCCAAGGGACGGGCTCCAATCTGCCTCAACCCGGCGGCCGTGCGATCCTTCCTTCCGGTCATTATCAAGCGGACTGAGTTCGTATTGGCGGGACTATCCAAGGCTCAGATGTTCGAGGATCTCAAAGCCGCCGTAGACAAGAAGGAACTGCCGGCGATGGAACCAGGGGCGATGTGCTACATGATGTCAAAGCAAACGTACAACGACCGTAACGGGCACTGGCGCCCCCACCTGATGTTTTTCGCTCCACTAACGGACCCGGCGCTTTGGGGCGCGGACTTGCCAGGCTCGCCGATCCTTGCATTCAATGGCAAAGACTCGCCGGAGCGGCTGACCGTGTTTCTGATTCCGCTTGGCCAGTGGTCGGACGGAACAGATGCGCCGGCTATGTAGGAATGTCTCAATGACATGAAGCTTACGGGATCGATGAGGACGGGTTCTGCCGTCGCCCGGTCAAACCGTTTGGCAACTCAAGTCGAGGTACAGAGCCCACGAAACGAGGGAGTATGCGCATTCTGAATGGCATTCTTACATTGAGCATTGTGGGTTTGCTTATCGCACCCATAGCGTCACCTAAAACTGCTGGGGCAGCAAAGCCTGCGCCTGGCCCGACTGCGGAAAGCGTGTTGGCGGCGGAAGAAGAATTCGCAAGAGCATTGCAAAATAACGATGCGAGAGGGCATTGAACGCTGCCTCTCAGATGACTGGGCCGTTATTTCCGCGAGAGGCGGCGTAGGCGAAGGGAAGTCGATCTTTCCCGAAGGAATAATGCAGGGTTACTTGACGCACAGTGCATATGAGGTTTCGGAACCCAGAATACGCCTCTACGGAGATGTCGCCTGGGTGACGACGAAGGTCCAGAACGCAGGCGCATTTCGTGGCAAACCCTTCGATGTGATGGAACGCGAAATCGACGTATGGATTTGGAAAGACGGGAACTGGAAATGCGTTCTAACCCACGAGGCGTGGGAAGGAGCGGAAAAAGATCAGAAGCAACTTTCCCGCTGACTTTTGGGTTCGTGATTGACGCGCCCGCAGGAATCGGAGGCCGGAAACGTCGTCCATCGAGAGCGATGGAGTTGCTCGCCATTTCTTGCCAGACAAGGAAATGAACCCAAGTCGAGGTTCAGGAACCCAAGGTGCTGGGGCACCCTATCCCAGCGAAACGGCAAAACATGCGGATGCATGATCGGTGGATTTTGAAGCTTTTGGCGGTTTTTGTGGTGGCGGCATGCGCCGTCATCCAAGGCCAGTCATCGCCAAGGCAGCGGATCGATCCAGGGCTGGCGGCGCTGGGGCGCGGGTTCGTCTCCGACACTGCGCAGGTGAACGGAACAACCCTCCACTATGTGCGCGGTGGGACTGGGCCCGCGGTCATCCTGCTTCACGGCTTCCCCGAAGACTGGTACGCGTATCACCGGGTCATGCCGCGGTTGGCGAAGCAGTTTACGGTCGTGGCGGTTGATCTGCGCGGCATAGGCGGTTCGGCGGCGACGGCAGGCGGTTATGACGCGGCAAATATGGCGGAAGACGTTCATCAATTGGCGGAACATCTGCATTTGGAACACGTTTACGTTGTCGGTCACGATATTGGTGGCATGGTGGCCTATGCTTTCGCCCGCCGGTATCCGGAAACCAGCCGCGGAGTGATGTTGCTCGACGCACCGGTGCCGGGCCTTGGGTCGTGGGACGCAGTTAAAACCAGTCCGCATTACCTGGCATATCAATTTTCAGCAGACGCCGGACCTGCCCGAACAACTGATTGCCGGGCGCGAAGCTATTTACTTCCGCCATTTTCTCGACAGCGACACCTTTAGCGACGCGGATGTCGCCCGCTATGCCCGGGCTTATGCCGCTCCCGAACATCTGCGCGCGGCGTTGGAGATATATCGCGCTTTTCCGGCAAATGAGAAATTCAATGCGGCGCAACAGAGTGCGATCAGCCTGCCTCTGGTGCTGGCGCCCGGAGAAAACTCGCCTTTCGAGAAGCTTATGCCGGGCTTTGCCGAAGCTTTACGGGATCATGGGTGTGCAAACGTCAAGATTGAAGTCATCAAAAACAGCGTGCATTACGTTGCAGACGAGCAACCCGAGGCCGTGGCTGCAACTTATCGAACGGTACGCCTCGTTATGACTGAGGATGGCCTGAGCGCTATGGCGAAGCACGCGAAGAACTTTGACAAAGTATTCACGACAACAAGGAGAACATCAAATGAACGGAAAGATAGTCAAGACAATCGCATTGGCACTCTTTGCGCTGGCCCTTGCGCTAGGGGCGGCCCGGCAAGCGCAAGCACAGGACTCCAAAACTCCGTATCCCAGCATGGCTCCGCTGGATCAGTACCTCATGCCTGATCGTAACGCCGAAATCGCATTGGCACGGACCGCAGCTCCGTCATCCATTTCCAAGGATGCAACCGTCATGGTCCTGACATCACACGGCTTTGAGACCGGAGCCGAAGGCAAAAATGGGTTTGTCTGCATCGTCGAACGGGCGTGGACGAGTCCATTCAAGAGTGTGGAGTTTTGGAACCCTAAGAATCGCAGTCCGATTTGCTACAACCCGCAGGCGGCGCGAACCGTCCTGCCCTTCACTTATATGCGGACCAAATTGGCGGTGGCGGGAAAATCGAAGGACGAAATCGAGGAGGCATGAACGCTGCTCGTGGAAAAAAAGGAACTGCCGGCTCTGGAACCGGGCGCGATGTGCTACATGCTTTCAAAGCAGGGCTACCTCACCGATAAGAGCGCCACCCAGGATGGGGCCCACACCCTGGCTCATATGATGTTTTACACCCCGCGGATCAACCCTGCGGACTGGGGCGCAAACATGGATAACTCTCCCATTGGAGGCGGGCCGGCGGGCGGCCCGGAACCGTTCAATATATTCATCATGCTTACAGGTGCGTGGTCGGATGGATCGCCGGCTCCGCTCAGTTAACTGCACAGTTGCAGATCAAGGGGAGCAATCGTGACAACCAGCAATCTGTTGCAGGACCACAAAATCGTTACGCGGGGCGATTCAAGGAGAAATCACATGAAACGAAAGACAGTCAAGATGATCGCATTGGCATTCTTTGCGTTGGCCCTCGCCCTGGGCACAGCCCGGCACGCGCAAGCACAGGACGCCAAGAATCCGTATCCCACCAGCATGGCGCCCCTCGAGCAATACCTTATGGATCGCGATGCCGAAATCGCCTTGGCGCGAAGCGCGGCTCCGACATCCGTTGCCAACGACGCCACAGTTCTGGTCTTCGGAAGGCAGGGCTATGAAACTGCGGTCGAAGGCAAGAACGGCTTTGTCTGCAACGTAGACCGCTCGTGGATGGACCAATTCGAAAACAGTCCCGAGTTTTGGAACCCTAAGAGGCGCGGTCCGGTTTGCTACAACCCGGCGGCTGCCAGGACGCTGCTGCCGATCACTTTTGATTAGGACGAAATTGGCATTGGCTGGAAAATCGAAAGCTGAAATGAACGAGGGTATGAAGGCCGCGATTGATAAGGGGGAACTGCCGGCCCTCGAGCCTGGCGCGATGGCCTATATGCAGTCGAAGCAAGGGTTCCTTAACAGCAAATGCGGGAACTGCGCTCCCCATCTCATGTTTTATGTTCCCGTGAAAGACGCTCACACTTGGGGTGCAGCCCCGCTTGGCACTGACGCCCCGGTTCTGCTGGCTCCACACTTTAATGGTGCTCCGGAGCCAGTGACCGAGTTCATCGCTCCGGTGCCCGAGTGGTCGGACGGAACGCCAGGGCCGGACGGACGCTGGCGCCCACCGGTCATCACTGACGTCCGATCTTAACGCGAATTCAAGTCATGACTATGCGAAGAACTACGGTCGAAGGCAAGGATGGCGAAGATGCAAGCGGATCAGGCGGCTTTCATGGAAAAAGCGGCAGGGCCGCAGTAGCTGGAGACTCAGGAGAGCACAAATGAAAGAAAGTACCTTCCCGATGGGCTGTCGCGTTCATACTGCTGTTGTCCGGCGCACCAGCCTACGCCCAGGACGCGTGCGAACGCCTGACTGCGGCAAAAATTCCCAACACCACGATTACGCTTGCGCAGACGGTTGCGGCGGGCACGTTCAACGGCCCTCCCGCGCCGAAGAGCGGCGGCGAACTCGCGCTTTTATATAAGAGTCTTCCGGCATTCTGCCGTGTCGTTGCCGAGGCGAAGCCGACCTCAGACTCCGACATCAAACTCGAAGTCTGGCTTCCGGTCTCGGGATGGAATGGCAAGCTGGAAGGGATCGGCGTTGGCGGATTCGCCGGATCGATTGACAATGTGCAACTCGCAACCTCGGTGAAGGCGGGGTACGCCGCGACGGCGACTGACACGGGCCATACGGGATCATCTCCGCTCGATGCGGGCTGGGCGATGGGGCACCCGGAAAAGATTATCGATTACGGTTATCGCGGAATTCATGAGATGACGCGCGTCGCCAAGACAGTAATCGCGGCTTATTACTCCAAGCCTCCGCAGCACTCGTACTTCGCCGGATGTTCCAGCGGCGGGCGTGAGGCGTTGATGGAAGCCCAACGTTATCCCGAGGACTATGACGGAATCTTAGTCGGCGCTCCGGGGAGCGACTTTACTGCTCTGCTCGCGAGTTTTGCTTATGACACCCAGGTCCTGACGGTGGATTCGGCCAGCTTCATTCCTCCGGCAAAGATTCCCGCGATTGCAGCGGCGGTGAACGCCGCGTGCGACGAGGTGGACGGCGTGCACGATGGGATTCTGAACGATCCGCGGCAGTGTCACTTTGATCCCGCGACCATCCAGTGCAAGGGAGAGGATTCCGACAAATGCCTGACAGCTGCGCAAGTCACTGCGCTGAAGAAACTCTACGCGGGAATGCTTGATTCCAAAGGGCACGTGGTTTACCCCGGCTATCTGCCCGGCGCCGAAGAGGGCCAAAACGGCTGGGGACTCTGGATCACCGGCCCGGAGCCCGGGAAGAGTTTCACGGCGTCTTTCGCCAACGGATTCTTTTCCGACTTTGTATTCGGGAAGTCCGATTGGGACTACAAGACGTTCAAGGTTGATGCGGACCTGAAAGCGGCCAATGAGAGAACCGCGCAAGCCGTAAACGCTACAGATCCCGACCTCAAGCCATTCAAAGCCCGGGGAGGAAAGTTGGTTCTCTATCACGGCTGGAGTGATGCGGCGATCACGCCGTTGAACACGATCGACTATTACGAGAGCGTCATCCAGAAGATGGGGCAAAAAGATGTCGACTCTTTCGTCCGCCTCTACATGGTGCCGGGCTTTCAACACTGCTTCGGAGGCCCGGGGCCGGATTCGTTCGGAGCGGTCTATGATCTGAAGTTCGACGACCCGCAGCACAGCGTGGACGCGTCTTTGGAGCAGTGGGTGGAAAAGGGCACGGCGCCGTCAACAATTATTGCGTCGAAGTTCGAGGACCAGGACCCAACGCACGCGAAGATGACGCGGCCTCTGTGCCCGTATCCGCAGGCAGCGAAGTACAAAGGCAGTGGCGATCCGAATAGTGCGACGAGTTTCGCGTGCGCCGCGCCCTAGGTACCTAATAAGAGAGCACGATCCTTCCTCGCAATGGGTGCTGACGGAGTTGGGGCATGAGGTGATCGTGGCGCACGCGCGCAAGGTGCGACTGATCGGAGAGAGTCGAAAGAAAGACGATCGGCTGGATGCGTGAACGCTGGCACGGTTAGTAAGGATCGATCCGCAGTTGCTGTGTCCGGTGAAGCATCGCAGCGCGAAGGCGCAAGCGGATCTGACGGTGATCCGGGCGCGCGCCGGCTGGTGCGTTCGCGGACCGCGCTGATCAACACGGCGCGAGGCTGGCGAAGTCCTACGGAGAGCGGTTGCGTGGGTGTGCCCCGCGGAAACTGAATCCGGAAAAAGCCCAAGGGCTAAGCCCCGAACTGTAGGCGGCGCTGGAATCGCTGCCGGCAGCGACCTCGGCGCTCAGCGAACGAATTCAGAAATACAACCAGTATCGCGAAGGTCGCCAGGGGAAGTTATCCGCAAGTGGCGCGGCTGGAACAGGTGAAGGGAGCGGGGACGCTGATCGCGCTGACGTGCTTGCTGAAGCTGGAGGATGCGCATCGGTTTCGCAAGAGCCGCGACCTGCTCATGCAGGTGGACGCACCGCGAGTCGTTTGACGCGCAGGTTGATCACTTCCACAAACACTGAGAAACCCATCGCAAAGTAGATGTAGCCTTTCGGTATGTGCACGCCCAGGCCCTCGCCAATTAACGAGACCCCAATCAGCAACAAGAATGACAGCGCGAGGACTTTTACAGTCGGGTGGCGATTAACGAAGGAGCTGATGGGCCCCGCTGATAACATCATCACGCCGACGGCCAGGATCACGGCTGTGACCATGATGCTGATTTCTTCGGCCATGCCGACGGCCGTGATAACTGAATCCAACGAAAAAACGATATCCAGCACCGCGATCTGAGTAATGACAGCAGCAAACGACGGCGGCACTCGCGCCGAGCTGTGCCCTTCTTCGCCCTCCAGTTGCTCGTGAATTTCGATGGTCGCATTCCCGAGTAGAAACAAACCCCCGCTGATCAGGATGAGATCACGCCCGGAGATGGGTCGCCCCAAGACATCAAAAAGCGGAGCCGTCAGCCTCATTATCCAGACAACGGAAAACAAAAGCAGGATACGCATCGCCATTGCTGCCACGAGTCCCATCCGCCGAGCCGAGCCTTGCTGCGACCGGGGAAGTTTGCTCGACAGAATCGAAATAAAGATGACGTTATCGACGCCCAGCACGATCTCAAGGAGCGTCAGCATGACGAGCGCGAGCAGACCGGAAGAAGTGAAGAATGGGTTCATGGCCACCGCTCTCCCCTCGGAGCTGAACTGCATATTAGAGATGCGGATCAATTCATCCCACATCTTCCCGATGCGTCAGATCATGGTGTCCTCTTGGCGGTGCGGCGTCGTGCAAGTTAAGTAGACTCGTACAACGACCCGGCTGACCGCTTCAGTCTGCGAATCGCAGGCGATATGAGTTGAGGATGCCTCGTCGGGCGCTTACCGGTGTAGCGATATTTAGCTGATGGCTTGCGGTGCGGGAACTGTCAAATATGACAAGGCCTCCGCATGGACGATTGTGAATCCTGCCGCCGCTAGGCCGCGCTGCGTGCTGCGGAGGTGTTAGTTGGTCTAAGGTAGTTAGATGCCCTGAAGCATACGCCCCCGCGCGGATACTCTCACTCCGCCTCAGCGAAGATCAAAGGCCATTGTCTTCCGGGCCGCCAAGCTACAATCCCGAAGAAAGTTGAAGCAGCAAAGCAGCCGCATGTATTACCGATCCATAGACCCTCAGGTAGCAAACATCCCTCGAAAGCAAACAGAATTGCGCCAGCACCGAAAGCAATAACCGTAAAAAGCGGCATGTTCGTTTTGAACGATGTGTTCGTATTCGCTCACATAGACCATCCTATCGGACCTTTCCTGTTGGCCGGTTTCATAGATTGTCACTATCAGGCCTCTTCACGTTTGAGGAGGTTTTTGAGTGCAATTGAGATGTTTCAACAGTTAATCCCCCGAGCAGGAGAATCCGATACAATCCGGGAGCGGTTTGCCCGCGATTGTAGACCCACGCGAGCCAATATCGGAGGTCCTTATGCCAAGTCTGAAAAAGAGCAAGGTAGAACCGCGAACTGAACGACCGCAAATACCCGGCTACGGCATTAGCAAGAGCAAAACCGGGATGCTGCGTTGGAAATGGGCCGTGAAGACTCTGACGGACTCTCGCGAGTACTGGATCGTCACGGTGCGCTCCGATGGTCGACCCCATGCCATGATCATTTGGGGCCTGTGGTTCGACGGTGCGTTTTGGTTCGGCACGGGTAGCAAGACCCAAAAAGCACGCAACTTGGCCAAAAATCCAAACTGTATTGTGGGCACTCAGAATGCTGCTGAAGCGGTGATTCTGGAAGGTGTCGCCAAACTGATCAGAGACCCAGCTATTGCGAAGAAGTTAGAACCAACATCGCTCAGCAAATATGGAATGAGCGGCGGCGGCACTGAACCCCTCTACCGCGTGCGGCCGCGCCGTGTATTCGGCCTTATAGAAAAGACCTTCCCAAAAACTGCGACGCGCTGGACATTCGATTGAGGTCAATGAGCGATATCGCGATGTTTCAACGGTTGTCCGCCACGGAGGAACCGACCTGCGCTCCGATCTGTCATTGGGTCATTTCGGGGTTCATTTGTGATTGACCTTGCTGGAGAGCGCGAACTGATTCCCGCCCGGATCCTCGAAGATGGCGATTGGATCCTCAAGGCTCGTTCTTGGGGTCCTGTTTTTCTTTTTCATTTCCATGTGTCGATCAATAGACCGATGGAGATCGCGACATGCTGATAAGAAGTAACGCGGCGCAAACTCTACTGTGCTGTTCTGTTCTCTTGTGGAACTCACTGCACACCGCTCCGAACTGTTCCAAAGATCGGAGAGCATGGATCGCTGGATCTCAATCAGGTGCGTAACCATCCGTTGGCCCTGAAAGGGATTCATCCGCGGTTCTCCAGGTTCTGTCCTTGCAGCACGACTCCAAGGTGACTGGACGCGAATCTTCTCAAGCCGACTCGCTTGGCATTGCGAAATCATCCCCGCCAGCAGAAATCTTCGCGACCAATGCCGTGGGAATGGAAGTCCCGGGCGCGTTCCTGATTCCTTGTTTAGGAGACTCGCAGATTCGGCTTTTACCGGGGTGAAACCATTCCCGGCGTCGGCGTAACGGCGACTGGCGCGGGCTGAAGTTGTAATTCGACGGAGAAGCTCGATCCTCTTCTGGGAGTGCTTTGAACGGTGATTACGCCGTGATGTTGTTGGATGATCCATTTGGCAATCGCCAGGCCCAGGCCGGCACCACCAAGTTCTCGACTGTGTGCTTTGTTGACGCAATAAAACCGCTCAAAAATCCTCGTTTGATCTTCTTCAGGTATGCCAATTCCTGAATCACGCACTACGATTATGGCTCGGTTGTCACAATGTTCGACCGAAAGCTCGACGATCCCAGGTGGGGGCGTGTATTTGACAGCGTTATCCAACAGAATGGCCACAATTCTTATTAGGGCAACGCGATCTGCGAGGACTGGAAGGTCGCCGCCCGAGGTAGTATGGCGGAACTCCAGATTTCGAAGCGCCACCAACTGCCGCCACTCTGCCGCAATTTCTGTGACCAGCGACCGGATATCGAATACTTCCAGGTGCAAGGTTTCGCGCCCGGCATCGGCGCGCGCGAGCGATAACAACTCCTCTATCAGGGAAGAGGTTCGTTCGGCCTCTAAGAGAATGTGATGCAAAGCCAGACGGTATTCTTCGATACTTCTTGACCTTCGCAATGCGATTTCAGACTCCGTGCGAATGAGTGAAATCGGAGTGCGTAGTTCGTGGGAAGCGTCAGCGGTAAATTGTGTGACACGACGAAAGGCGTCTTCCAGACGGTCAAGCATCTCGTTCAACGTGTCAGAAAGGCGCTGCAATTCATCGCCAGCATCTAGCCGTTCGAGCCTTTCGGTTAGATTTTGTCCACTGATGTTCCGGGCTGTCTGGGTGATTGCGTCAACCGGAGACAATGCACGTTGGCTAAGCCAGTAACCACCTGCGGCAGCGGCCAACAGCAGTGGCGGCGTAAGCAACAGGAGATATCCACGAAACAGCGAGAGAGTGGTCAGGATCTGGTCTGCGCGCACGCCCGTTTGCACTATGTAAGCGCGGGAGTTCACCTCAATCCGCTGCTGTAAGAAGCGGAACGGCTTCTCGCCGAGATAGACGTTCTGAAAAACGGTGGCTTTCCCCAAATCTGGTTCGACGGCGTGTAGCGGATGTTGCTCCATGAACGACGAACGATAAATCCATTCTTCTCCATTTGCGTCGTGAACTTGCAGATAGTCGCCAGCGTGCTCGAGAACATAGGCCTCGGAAACTTCTTCCTGGAGCTTGTGAACAGTGGCGTTTTTCTTCTGGGCTTGCAGGAAGCTGGTCAGATCCTCAACCTGGACTCTTAACGAGTCATCGGCAATCGCATAAAGACTGTGACGTAAAACCACCCACATTCCGACGCCGAACGAGAGTTCTGAAATTGCCAGGATCGCGACATACCAAAGCGTCAAATGAACACCGATCGAGAGTCTCCTCACGACTGTGTCTCCGTGCCGATGGAGTAACCGGATCCGCGGATCGTGTGAACTAGTCTCAGTTGCCCCGGGCCGTCGATTTTCCTCCGAAGCAGGCGCATGAAAGCGTCAAGTGTGTTTCCCTCGACGCAGCCAATCGATCCCCACACGGATTCGATTAGGGTCTCCCGCGATACGACTTTTCCGGGGTGGCGCAGGAGTCGGTCAAGCAGGCTATATTCGGTCCGTGTGAGTGCTATCGAAATGCCATCGCGCGAAACCTCTCTGCTGGTTCGGTCCAAAAAAAGCCCTGCCACACGAACAACGGCCGCCGAGGATCGTTCGGCACGCCGCTTGATGGCTTGCAGTCGGAGCAGAAGTTCACTAAATGAAAACGGCTTGGTCATGTAGTCGTCGGCGCCTACATCCAGACCGTGCACGATGTCAGGAACAGAATCCTTCGCGGTGAGCATTAGCACCGCTGTAGAGTCGTTTCCGGCGCGCATTCGAGTGGCAAGTTGATAGCCGTTGAGTTTCGGCATCATCACATCCAGGATCATGACATCGAACGCTTGCGAGCGGAGCATTTCTAACCCTGCGGAGCCATCGGCAGCGCACATTACGGAGTGACCTTCCTCGGACAATCCTTGCCGAAGCAATTCCGACATTCTTCGTTCGTCTTCAACAACCAGCACTTTCATTGGCGTCCGGATGCAACTGGAAATCGTGATTAGATTAGACCGGAAAAGGGCACCGGATCACAGTCTGAAGAAATATTAACCTTCCTTTAACATCGCCTTCATAAGCCCTCCCTACACTCGCAAATTAAAGCAGCCAACAGATTCAGATTGAGAAACTTATCCTCGTTCCATACGGGTTGGAGGTTGGCATGTCTCTCGTGCGCTTTTCGCGCCATACGTGGTTGGCTGTTTGGGCTAGAACAGTGCGGTGTGCGGGAGGTTCTATGCGCCTAAGATCTCGGTCTCGCGCACTCGGATTTGGCGCTTTTGTGCAATGGGTTCTCGTGGTCGCGGCGCTGTTGGCGATCATGTCTGGGCTCGCGGTCGCTCAAATTGATCGGGCCGTTTTGGAAGGTACGGTGACTGACCAAACCGGTGCCGTGGTCAGCGGGGCAAGCCTAAAAATTCTGGCGGTAGAGACCGGCGCAACCCAGGAACAACCCACCAACTCTAAGGGTTACTATCGCTTTCCTGGCCTTGCGGTCGGTCGGTACTCCGCGACCGCGACGGCTATCGGGTTCAAGACCAAAGTCATTGAAGATGTGATCCTTCAGGTCGGCCAGACCCGAACCTTGGACGTCAGGCTTGATGTCGGAACCGTGGCGGAAAGGGTCGAAGTCCAGGCTTCCGCCGCTCCCGCCGAGCGCAGCTCCGCCGAAGCAAGCACGGTCATTGACGCTAATCAGATCGAAAATCTTCCTAACAACGGCCGTGACTGGGCCAGCTTCACTCTACTCGCTCCGTTCGCCCAGGATGACGGCGGCGGCGACCAGCGTACCATTCGCTTTGCCGGTCGCGCGCGCGACGACAACAACTTCCAGTTCGACGGTGTGGATGCGGGCGGAATTCAGGAGCAGGCGCAGAAATCACAAACTCGCTTGCAGATCTCCCAGGACGCGGTGGAAGAATATCGCGTGAGCAGCGCCTTATACGACGCGGAATACGGCACCCAAGCCGGTGGCCAGGTAGACGTCGTCACTAAGTCGGGCACCAACGATTTCCACGGTTCGCTCTTTGGCTACTTGAGAAATTCCGTCTTCGATGCGCGCAACTTCAACGATTTCGATGTGAATGGAAAGCCCGCCATCCCACCCTTCCGGTTTGGACAGTACGGCCTGTCTCTTGGTGGGCCGATCAAGAAGGACAAATTGTTTTTTTTCGTAAACTACGAAGGCCTGCGGCAATATGCGGCGACTACAAATCAGGTGCTTGTGCCTTCACCCACTATCGCCCGGGCGACCTTGGCCCAGTCACCACAGATGTGTTCCGTTCTCCAGGCATACGCCTGGCGCGCATCGACGGGCCCGGTCGGCAACTGCACCCCGTTGTTTGTTTATCCGGACGGAGCCTTTGCGAGTCAGGCCGCTCAAGGTTTGCCGGACTCTGACTTGTTGACTGCTCCCGCGCCCACGACCGTTCACGAGGATACCTGGTTGTTCCGAATTGACTACAAAATTAACGACAGAACCAACCTGTATGGACGTGCCCAGCGGGACATCAGCCTGGTGAGCGGCACGAACGGCAGCGGTTCGCTACCCTACGATCTGATTCAAACCATCAATCATCCCGCGAACTACTTCGTCGCCCTGCAACAGACTTTCTCTCCGCGGGTGGTGAATGAGGCCAAGTTTTTCGTCAATCGGGCTCCTTTCATCAATCCGCAGGCGAGCCCTTTGCCTTATTCTGTCCAAACCAACAGTTGGGTGAGCATTAACAATGACCAGACCGATCACGAGGTCGGCACTACCTTTGGCGTGGTGGACAACCTGACTTGGGTTCACGGGCGAAATACGTTCAAGACCGGCATCGAGCTTCGCCGGGTGCGATTGAATCAAGGTGTGACGGAAAGCAACACGCTTTCCTTTCAAGACAACAGCGGCAGCGCGGACACCGGCTTCGTAAACGCGTCGCTATATGGCATTGCTTTTACGTCTTCGTGGTGTTGCCACAAGTATCGCCGCATGTTTTACATGCCGTATTTTCAGGATGAATGGAAAGCGACCCCGAATCTCACCCTGAGCGCGGGGTTGCGATGGGAGTATTACGGGGTCGCGCATGAAGCCGACAATCGAACCACGGTTTTCGATCTCAATGAATTCCACGGAGTCTGTCTGGGAACGGGTTCGACCAACGGTCCTTATCCGGCGCCGATCAACACCGCACCATGTCCTAAGAACCCTCCTTTGTACAACGCGGACTATTTGAACTTCGATCCTCGTGTGGGTCTGGCTTGGACGCCAGCCGCTTTGCACGGAAAAACGGTGGTTCGGGCCGGGTTTGGAATCTATCACGGTGCGGCTCAGAATGACGATCTAAACGCGGGCTTGGAAAGCGATCGCTTTACGGCCTTCCGCAATCTCAACCCGTCTGGCCCCGGTACCCCGCTCATCCCGGCTTATCAGCAAGCGATCCCTGACTTGAGTGGTGGGGCTTTTCAGACGCAGGAGCAACCTCGCGCTTTACAACGCCACGGGCGTCGCGACCTCTATGTCGAGACCTGGGGATTGACCGTAGACCAGGAGTTGCCCGACAAGTTTCTGGCGTCAGCTCAATATATTGGATCGCGCGGAGTGAGGTTGTTTTCGCGCGGGGGAGTAAATTTCTGCATAACCCCACCCGACCACAACGGAAACTGCACTCGGACTTTGGATCAGTATTATCCTGGCGGCGATCCCTACGGTTCGGTCGATTACAAATCTGATATTGGCGCGAGCACTTACCACGCGCTCATGCTCAGTTTAGATCGCCGCTTCACCAACGGTCTTTCTTTCGAGACCCGCTACACGTGGTCGCACTCGATTAATGATGGCTCGGTAGGCGGAGGAGAGTCGAACGGGCCGGAAAACGTGAATTGCCTGGCCTGCGATAAGGGCCCCAGCGTTTTCGACGTTCGCAACAGCTTCACAGCCAATATGGTTTACGAACTGCCTTTTGGCGTAGGCAAACCCTATTTGCATGAGACCGGTGTTGTGGACAAGGTTATTGGAGGCTGGAGCTTGAGCAGCGTGGGTTTGTGGCATACCGGCCATCCTTTGACGGTAACGATGGGCAACAGCAGCAGCATGTCCGCTCAGCTACGCGATGGAAACGATCAGACAACCCAGCGCCCCGACCTCGTTCCCGGAGTGCCAATCCTTCTGCCGGGAGGCGTGCATAATTACACCATCCCGATCAATCCTGCAGCATTTGCTCCACCTCCGCTAGCCCAAGGGGCCGATCAATTTGGCGTTCCCTACGCGTCCTATGGATTGCTGGCGCGATTTGGGGATGCCCCGAATGGTCTTATTCGCGCGCCAGCTTCATGGCAGATTGATCTGGCTCTGATGAAGACGACCAAACTTACCGAGCGGGTCGCCATGAAATTCGGGGTGCAGTTCTTCAATATTTTCAACCATGTTCAGTTGGGCGATCCCAATACTACAAACCTGGATTTTAACTATGTTCAGGCGGCAAGCGGGGCGTGGACTCTGCAACCCGCTGGCAATCTCGGCCGGATCACCTCAACCAATAATTTCAACAACAACAACGACAACGCCGCTTCCCCGAACACAGGTACCGGGCTGCCGCGGCAAATCCAGTTCATGCTTCGGTTCGAGTTCTAGATTGCCGGAGCGACGATTACGCGCGCAACTCCCGTTGGATATTGAAGGCGCACCCGAGCTCATCCTGGGAGGTCCCAGAGTGCGGTGAGTCGCCGTCGAATTGCGACTGAGTTTCGAAGGAACTGCAGGCGTTTCGATTGTGCCTTCGAATTCAGGTTCCTTTCAGGTTTAAGTATTAAGATTGCGGTTCCGGCCTAGGAGATTTGCATGCAACGTGTACTCATACTTGCGGCGCTGATTTTTGGCGTGACTGCGCCCGGCTATACCGCGATCAGGTTGTCGGGATCAGATTCGCCGGGGGCAGATCCCGTGCTCGTCGGCGCAGGCGACGTTGCCAGCTGCGACGACCTGTCAGGTGCCGAGGCCACGGCAAAACTGATCGACGATATTCCAGGCACAGTGTTTGTTGCGGGCGATCTTGCTTATCCCGACGGAACCGATGAGCAGTTTGCCAAATGCTACGGACCAACCTGGGGCCGCTTTAAGGATCGTACGAGGCCCGCGCCCGGAAACCACGAATATCACAGCGACGGTGCCTCGGGATATTCGCGGTACTTTGGCGCAGCCGCGGGTGATCCTAAAAAGGCGTACTACAGTTACGATCTGGGAGCATGGCACATTATCGCTCTGAATAGCGAGTGCGGCGACGTCGGAGGCTGCGATGCTTCGTCCCCGCAGGGAGTGTGGTTGCGGCAGGACCTGGCGCAGCACAACGCGACTTGCACCCTGGCATACTTTCATAAACCGCTATTCAGTTCTGGCGAAAAGCACGGCAATGATCCGCAAATGAAACCTATCTGGGATGCTCTGTATGCGGCGAATGCGGACGTAGTTATCGGCGGACACGATCATGACTATGAGCGATTTGCGCCGCAGGATCCGGATGGAAAGCCTGACGCCAAGCGCGGCATCCGCGAATTCGTTGTCGGAAGTGGCGGCAAGAATTCTCATCGAACTTTCGGCCCGCCAAAGCCGAACAGCGAAGTCCGAAATGCGGATACGTTTGGAGTTCTGAAGTTGACCCTGCATGCGTCGGGCTACGACTGGGAGTTTGTGCCGCAAGCCGGAAAAAGCTTTCATGATTCCGGCAGCGGCTCGTGCCATTGATGAAACAATTCCGGGAGGCAATCTTGAAAAACATAGCGTTGATCGTTTTGTTCGCCGCGTCCCTCACGCTTTCAGCAGCGGGCGCAGACAGCTACCAGATCACGAAGAAAATTCCGATCCCCGGGCAGGGCAGCTGGGATTATTTGGCGGTGGATGAAGCAGCCCGCCGCGTCTACGTTTCCCACGGCACCCAAGTCGAGGTACTCGACGCCGACTCGGGAGCGATAGTGGGCAAGATTCCCGACACTCCGGGAGTCCACGGCATCGCTATCGACGCCGAACACGGGCGCGGATTTATCAGCGCCGGCCAGGCGGCGTCAGTCGTCATCTTTGATTTGAAGACATTGAATACCATCGGGCATGTGCCAACCGGCCAGAAGCCGGATGCGATCATGTACGACCCTGCGACTTCGCGAGTGTTCGCGTTTAACGGCGGCAGCAACAGCGCTACCGTCATTGAAGCCGCTGATGGAAAAGTTGCCGGCACGATCGACTTGGGTGGTGGCCCGGAGTTTGCCGTAGCCGACGGCAAGGGATACGTCTACAACAACCTGGAAGATGAGAGTCTGGTTTTGAAAATCAACTCAAAGACGCTCAAAGTCGAGCAGCGCTGGCCGACTGCGCCGTGCGCATCGCCTTCGAGTTTGGCCATCGACCGCGACAATCGTCGGCTGTTCATCGGCTGCCGCAGCAAAGTCATGGCAGTGATGAATGCGGATACTGGTCAGGTGATCACGACGCTGCCCATTGGCGATCACGTTGATGCGACCGCTTTCGATCCCGATAACCGGTTGATCTTCAATTCAAACGGCGAAGGCACGATCACGGTGATTCACCAGGACAGTCCTGACAAATACTCGGTCATGGAGACGGTGAAGACTTTGCCGCGAGCGAAGACGATGGCTCTCGATTCCAAGACCCATCAGCTTTTTCTTTCCACTGCGGAATCCGGACAATTCGAAGTGCTGGTCGTGGGAAAGAAGTAAGTTCGAGACATAGCGGCAGGAGAAATTCAACTGCGATCCAAATGACCTTCAATCCGTGTCTAATCAAGCAATCGAATTAAGGTTGAGTCCTTCCCCGAAGTTACGCGTCGTTGTATTAAGGCCAAGCACGCACTCAAAAGCCCGACTCGGGTCAATGAGTGAAATCGAGATTTTGCAACACTTTGGGATGGCGCTATTTCTTTCCTCCCGCCAACCCTCCTAGCGTGTCAGGGTGAACATGATTACATCTTGGCCTTTCGTCGTTCCGGTAATGATAGGGTTGTTCGGGACCGTCTCGTAAGCGTATCCAATCAGAGTGCCGCTCACATCGTCGAATTGGCGTCGGTGCCACTACGGAGCCGGGGTGCTAGCTGTCCGAGACATCATCCCGGTGAAATGCGATCTATCGCCGTCTAAAGAAAATCGTCTTTGTTTTTTTTGTTTTTTTTCGCAGAAGAGCCTGCAAGCCGGATAAAGCCGCGAATGGGACGCTCGTACGTCAGCCTGCAATTCATCGCAAGCGTCAATCGGCTGCCATCTCCTGTATTTCTCGATTCGCTGGCTGGGCCTGCAATTCCGATACAAGTTGTTCTCCACGCAGCTGGGCCTCGAGCGCGGCCAACTGTGCATTGATTTCCTGCTCGGCCTTGCGCTTCCGGATAACTTCCTCACGATAACGGCGAAGGAAGTAGTCGATGGTTTCGACTCGAATCCTGATTGAGCCTGAGGGCTTGTTTTCATCGAGGTCCTTGAAGCAGAAGTAGGGCGTGTCCGATTGTTCGATGATGCCCTCGATCACGCCATAGATGGGCGCGTCGTGGCCGCACTTGAAACTCGATATTTCAAGCGCCACCAGATTTGGATGTCGCGCGGTGAACTTTGCTGCCCAGACTTTATGGTTGGTACTGCAAGAGTATGAGTTTTTCCAGGCGTCAGTTATGTCGAGCGGGTGGCTGGTGATTCCCGCGCGCACCTCGTCGCCAAAAAGCCGCTCCAGCAGATCTTCGTCGATAGGAAGTGTGTTCTGCGAAAAGATGGGATAACCCAGCTTCTGGAATTCATCCAGAATTTCATGATTCAGGCCAGGGTCGTGATGGTACGGGCGCCCCAGCATGACAATGCCGATGCGGTCCTCGCGCTCAAGTTGGTCCATGACCTGGCGTGCGCGGCGACGGATGCCGTCTTCATATTGTTTCAGCGCCTCGAACCCGGACTCGACCGCGCGATCGTTCTCCTCCTGTGAGAGTCCCAGAACCGGCTGCCAAACTTGCAGCATCTGGTGGGCAAACAACTTCCGGTCGGCAAAATTCAGCACGGGGTCGATGTACTTGAGATTATTCTCGGCGAAAACATCATTCTCCTTCGTGAATGCAGCCTTCACCGTTTCGGGAGTAGCCGTAACCGTAGGACACGCATTGGCGCCGACAATCTTCACCAGAGAAGAATGCAGGACGTCATACATGGGGAAAAAGATTGCGTCCAGCGGTTTCTTGCGATGCTTTTCTTGAATGAGATTGTAGACGTGCGAGATTCCAATTTTTGCCGGGAAACAGGGATCAATCGCGCCGCGGCTGGCTCCAGCGCGATAGAGATCTGAACTGGTGTAGTCGGAATAAATAACATTTTCGGGTTGCACGCCGAGGCTCTCAAAATATGCGTTGAACAGCGGCGCATAAGTATAGATATTCAACACGCGCGGGATGCCGATGCGGATCTTGCCGCGATTCTCCATCAAGGCTCGGCGCGCTTTCGCAGTCTTGTTCCAGCCTGCCCAGCCGCGTTCCGGGAGAGGATCGGCCACATTTTTCGCGTTGACCGGGCGGAAGACCTCTTTGGATGCAACATCGACGAAGTTCGGGTGGGCTGCCCGGATCGTATCGAGGCCGAACTTGATTTCCTTCATGTCGTTGAGGTCCTCGACAGTTCCCTTCTCGCAAGTGGCGATAATCAACCGCTGTTCGCCGTTCATCAGCGGAACTTTCGTGACTTTTTGAATGGGCACGAAGCTAAGGTCATCCTTGGGCTGGGTTCGGATATCGATAAAAGTTCGCAGGCAATCGTTCTTGCAGAAATGGCAACGGGTATCTTCGTTGCGCGTGGTGCGATATTCGATTTTGCGCACGGCTTCCAAGCCAACGAACGTGGTTTGCTGGCCATTTCGCCACAGCCGCAATGACTCCTGCGCGGCGCCAATCGCTCCGGACTCTCCGCAATGCTCGTGCACAATGACTTCGGGCTGTTTGCCGGTGGCGCGGAAGCTGTTGCGAATGAAGTCCACTTCCGCTTTTACGACGGCAAGATTGTTTTGGGTTCCTCCCTGCAGAACAAAGCGCGATCCCAAGGCGGCAAGATTGGGAATGCTGGCGACGTACAGGAAAACATTCTTCGGCAATACCGCGGCCAGACCTGCGAGTATCTCTTCTGCCCGCCAGCCTTGACGCTGGAAATTAACGATGTCGGACTGCATGAACACGGCACAGCCATATCCAAATACCGGCATGGCCTGCGCCGAAAACGCAAGATCGGCATACTGATTTACGCTCAGTCCAAAACCCTCGGCCGTGGATTGCAGGAAATAGCCGTTGCCCGCCGAGCACTGTGTATTCAACTTGAAGTCTTTCACGCGACCGTTGTTCAGGATGATGATCTTGATGTCCTGTCCGCCAACGTCCACAATCACGTGTGGATCTTCGTAAAACTTCAGCGCCGACTCAGTGTGCGCGACCGTTTCGACCAGCGCGACGTCGGCGTGGAGAACATCTTTCAGAATGTCCTTGGCGTAGCCTGTGGTTGCGACGCCAAGCACCTCCAGCTTTGCGTTCTGTGCCTCCACCTGGCTTCGCAGGTTTTCGAACATCTCAATCGTGTCCTGGATCGGATTCCCATTCGAAAGCTGATAGGACTTGCACAAAATGTCACCATTCTCATTCAGCAGAACCGCTTTCGTGGACGTAGATCCGCCATCAATTCCGATGAATCCCCCGACAGTACTGCCGCTCTGAAACAGGGCTGGCGTGAACTTCTTCGGGCGATACGCGTTTCTAAATCCGTCGAGATCGCCCGGATTTTCAACCAGGCCTTTACCGCCCGATTTGGCTTTTTCTTCCTGACGCCCGAAGTCGATGTAGTGGATCAGCCTGTCGTAGCCAAGATAGCAACCAATGCAATCATCCTCGCTGCGGCCGAATTCAATTGCGCCTAATGCGGCAAAATACTGCGCATTTTGCGGGACTTTAATCAGGTCCTCCGGCTTTGCGCCGTCCGGAACCGCAACCTTGCGCTCCTGCCACATGCGAGGAATATTGGCCTGCCAGGCTTCGCGCATGCCGCGAATAAAACTATTCGGACCGCCAAGCAAAAGCACGTGCGGACGCAGCGTGTGTCCACGCGTGAGAACGCTCAGGTTTTGCAACACAATCGCTTCGAACAGCGAGGCCATCAATTCGTCGGGCGGAGTGCCGACCTTCTGAAGGCTGTTAATGTCAGTTTCCGCGAACACGCCACATTTGCCGGCAACTTTGTGCAGCTTGATTCCGCGATACTTCTGTTCGGCCAGCAACTCCGTGGGAATCTTGAGCTTGGCGTTGATCTTGTCGATGACCGCACCCGTTCCGCCGGCGCACTTGTCGTTCATCGACGGAATTTTCTTCTTGCGTCCGGACTCATCATCGTCTTTGAAAACGATGATCTTGGCGTCTTGTCCGCCCAGCTCGATGACCGAATACACTTCGGGGTGCAGTTTCTCAACTGCCAGGGCAACCGCGGTAACTTCCTGCACGAACTTCGCACCAATCTGCTCCGCGATTCCAGTTCCGCCTGAGCCCGTCAGAAACATGCGGGTGTTATGACGGTCGATCCCTGTATCCGCTTCCATCCGCTTCAGAAATTCCAGCGTCTTTTCCGGTTGTTTGGTTTCATGCCGCTGATAGTCCTGCCACAACACTTGATCGGTGGCGGCGTCGACCACCACGGCTTTCACCGTGGTTGAGCCAACGTCAAGCCCGACCAAGAACTTGGTTTTGTGATCATGAGGCTTGTGCATCTTCGCCGGTCGGACGAGCGGTACTTGAGGCTCGATCGAAGTGATCTGAATGAGTTGCGCGCCCTTATGGTCGTGCATGAATTTCCTCTCTCTTTCGGGACCAAAACAAAATGGTGTGAACGTTTGAGACGGCGCTAATCCCCGGATAGCGCGGGCGCAGTCTCTACCTGCACGCGTGCGCGCTTGTGGAATCGCCTGTCTTTATCGATTCGTTCACTCACATGCAGAATGAATTGCGCCGCCGTACCCGCGACCCCTTCCCGGTGCGGCACGTGATAGAACGGCCTCTTCAGTTCCGGATGCTCATCGATGTACTCGCGAATTTCACTCATGCTCTTGCCCGTCGCTTGGAGACATTGCTCGAACTCAGCTTTAGCCTTTACCTTGGCCTCGCCTAGCGCCATCTGCACGCGGCTGTGCGCATTCACTTCTCCCTCGCCGGAGGTCTCAATCGGCAAGAAGATCATCTCTTTGAATTTATTGATGACCGCCGATTGCACTCCATCCGACTGCGACGAGGGCATGCAGCCGAACGGTTTCAGGGCCAGCACCATGTGGCAGAGCTTGTGCACGGTGTAATAGACGTTCTTGCCCACTTCGAGATGTCCTTCGCCGCCTCGCGCAAACTGGTTGTAAAAGGGGTTTGCCAGTTCGGCGAGCTCGGCCTGCGGAGCCAGATGATGCGTAATTCCGCCTAGCTGCTTGATGGTGCGATGGTAGAAGAAGTTCCACATGCGTTCGCCCGCGCCGATTCCCCAAAGTTTCTTGCGTAAACCAATGTAGTTGGCGAAATTCTTCTTCACCTCGTACCACTCCGGGTTGCGGTGCGGGCGGTTCACCGGCCATTTCGCCGTGGCATGGGCCTTGGCCTGATACATCAGGTACGCCACCCAGGTTGCGATGGGCTCGACCAGGACTTGCGCGCCCTCGCGCTCCAGGAACTCAAACATATGGAAATTGCCATCGCCTTCCGTAAGCTGCGCCCAGAATTCACCCGTGATCTTCACCAGAGGCTTCACCCGCGTGCGGTCCACTTCGATCGAGTTCATCTTCTCCCGCGCGGTGTGCAGCGCATTCAAGTAATCCTTACCCCACATGTGTTCGTGCCATTTTCCGAAGACGTTGAATGTGTTTCGCAAGACTTTGTTTTTCTTAAACTTGGGCTTCGCCCAATCGGGCGCCCTCTCCTCGATCTCGAATGACTTGCGGTTCTTCAGGTCCTCGCACAACCCATCCACCGCCTCACGGAATACGCGATCCGTTTCACCGTGGTTCACTTCAAATGGACGAACCTGATAAACCAGGTCGTTGATGACGTCGCCCAGATGCATGGCGTTCAGCATGCCGAAACCGAAATCGATCGTAAACTTGAGCCCGGGCTCTCCCGATGCTGCCTTGATGCCGTCGCTGTCTTTGAAAAGCAGCACGCGGAAACCGTCGAAACCCGCATTCTTCAGCGCGAATCGATACTCTGCCTCGTACATACCAAAGCGGCACGGTCCGCAAGAGCCGGCGGTAAAGAACACGTAGTTGTCCAGGATCTGCTGCCGCGAAAGACCTTCCTTCTCCAAAAACTGCAGGTACTGCACCAGGTTCCCGACCGTAAAATATGTGGGATTGCACTGACCGTTATTTCCAAATTCCTTCCCTGTCTGGAAGCCCGCTACGTTGGGCACCGGAAGCTTCTCGCAGCGATAACCGCAGCCCTGGAATACGGCGCGAATCAGGTCCTCATGCTTCCAGGTAAAGCCCCCAAACAAAATCGTCACATTAGGACGTTCGTCCGCTGTAAAGGCGCGCTCGACCGGGCGATGGAAATGGCTTGGTTTGTCGAGACCGGCAATTTTTCTAAGGCGCGCGCGTTCGGCTTCGAGGCGCTGTTTAATTTCCGAGTCGTTCTCAATCTGGACGAAATTCGTCGCCATACATTCCTCCGGCAGTGCGGTGAATTGTTGAAGTGGTTTCGGAGAAGAATGAAAGAGGATCAGCCGCAGAGAAAATCTCGTTGGAACACGAGACACCGGGAACACGGAGAGTGAGTGCTCTCCTGCTCACATCAGATTTGCCGCTGAACCACATCCGAACTCCAAAGGGCTTAGGAGGTCGAAGTCTTACGCCGGGGAACTGAGAGATTCCGCGCAGCGCCGTATAATGCTCATCTCTTAGAGACAAGCGGTCGAGGAGGCGGTTGCCTCAGTTTTTGTCTCCCCCAAGCAGCGATTGCGACAACGAAGTGACCAGACAACTGCCTTATAACAGAAACCCCGCCTTCGGTTCAAGATGGCAGAACTGACAGCAGCGAATCCCAGATACTTACTAGAAGGGCTGTAGATGTGTGCCACATTCGCGTATGGAGTTGAACTAGTATGGTCCACATCGCTAAATACTTTCAGGAACATCCCGGGCTTGCCGGGGCATTGCTGGACGAATCGTATGCCAAGAGATTTACGCCTTCGCTGTTCATCCAGGAGCAAGGGACCGGATTCAGGGTGGGCTGGTTCACGAAAGACTGGGGATATCAGTGCACTCAGGAGTTCTGCACCTTGGCAGATGCGGCGACTGATTATTTGCTATTCTCCCTCGGCAGACGCCGCAGAAGTGAGCTGCGACCGCAAAAAGTGTACCCGCGAGTTACGCCAGTCGTCTTCGCCCACACCTCTGCGCATTTGCTAGTGCGTCACTGTCAGCACTGATAGTTACAACTCAGCGAGCGGGATGAGAATATGGCACGAAACAAGGACGCCATCTTCTCATGAGCAAAGACAAATTTTATCGGGAAGCCCTACGCGAATGGCGGGGGAAACACACAACGGAGATGTTTGCGGTGTTAGATTTCATCTACCTCCCCGAGAGGGATCAGGCCGAAATTATAGAACAGGCGCATCGCGCACGCACCATCACCGGAGCAGGCTTGTCCACACTACGTGGCGAGCCTAAATTCTTACAACTATCGAACGAACCTGCCGTTATCAATCCTGGCACAGCGCGCTGGCGACGCAGGGCATGATGTCGACTGATGTCAAGGTGCGCCGAGCCCGGCTACGCATCTTTTTGTAACCATTAACGCGACGTGTGTGAAACGCCAGGGACGGCCGTTAGCGGCCCGGGCCGGGGCATGCAATCTGCAAGACGCAGCCTCTCAACTCGCCTGAACGAGAATCAACCGCGTTTTCTCAAATGATGTTAACCGGCCATTACACGTTTTGACCGCCCGTCAATGAGCGCTATCGGGATGCTACCGCAAACTGTAGCACTTTTGCACCGCGAGCCCTTCAGTGAAATCAGCTTCACGTAGCCTTAATGTAGGCAACAGTATATTGATAGTGTGCCACTACACCTGATCGTCTCAGCAGACTCAGTTCTACGAGAGCGACTTTATCGTCAAGTACACTTATCTTTTTCGGCAACGGCGCGCGAGGAGGCATTGGAACGTTGAACTACGCTGCGCTTTTTCGATCCGCATCGGTTGCGTTGCTCAGAAACAAGATGCGAAGCATCCTGACCGTTCTTGGGATCACTATCGGGATTGCGGCGGTCATCTGTGTCGTGGCAATCGGCAACGCGGGACAGGCGCGAGTCCAGCAACAGCTGAACAACCTCGGAGACAACTTCGTTTGGATCGAAGCTGGAGGCCGGGCGGTCAACGGAGTGCGCACGGGCACGCATGATACCAGCACACTGGTGATGGCCGATGCTATTGCGATCAAGAACCAGATTTCTCTTATCAAGAGTGTTTCTCCGAACGTCGATGATCCAGTGCAGGTGGTCTACGGCAATCAGAATTGGCATACATCCTACCGCGGCGTTTCGCCCGAGTACTTCGACATCAAACGTTGGTACGTGGATCAAGGCGCGATCTTTTCACAGGAAGATACGGATCGCGCGGCCGACGTTTGCGTGATTGGTCGGACGGTTCGGGATCAGTTGTTCGGCGTTGAGAGTCCGATCGGAAAAGTGATGCGAGTGAGTAACCTTCCCTGCAAGGTGGTGGCGACCCTTCATCCGAAGGGGCTTTCGCTTTCTGGGCAGGATCAAGACGATACGATCATCCTGCCTTACTCAACTGCAATGAAGAAGATTAAGGGCATTACATGGCTGGACGACATTCTTTGCTCGGCAGTTTCACCCGACGCGGTCAAGATGGCCGGGCAGGAAGCAACGGCTGTACTCCGGGATCGACACCACCTGCGTCCTGAGGAAGAGGACGACTTTAATATCAGGAATCCGGAAGACATCATTCAAGCGCAGCTCGACGCGAGCAAGACTCTCACTATTCTGCTGATCGCAATCGCATCGGTTTCTTTGATCGTGGGTGGAATTGGGATCATGAACGTGATGCTGGTTTCCGTTACAGAACGCACCCGTGAAATCGGAGTGCGCGTGGCTGTGGGAGCTACCGAAGCGGCCATCCAACTTCAGTTCCTGGGAGAATCGATCATGCTGAGCCTCGTCGGCGGTGCTGCCGGTGTGGTCTTCGGAATCTTTGGTTCTTATTTGGTTGGACAGACTCTGGGTTGGCCCATCGATATGTCGGTCAAGGCGGTCGTGGTGGCCGCGATGTTCTCGATCGCGGTCGGGGTATTTTTCGGATATTACCCCGCGCGCAAGGCGTCTCGACTTGATCCGATCGAAGCGCTGCGATACGAGTGAACGGTTTGTAATTTTCGGGGCCAGACATAAAATGACAAAACGCAAGTGGCTCATCCTAGCGGTCGTTGTGTCCGTGGCCGGATTGTTCGTCGCGTTAGGCCTGAACCGGGACACGCAAGTACAGCATTTCACCGCGAAGGTGGAACGCGGTGATATCCACGACGTTGTGGAGGCTACCGGAACCATCAACTCCGTGATCACGGTTCAAGTGGGATCGCAGGTGTCCGGGTCCATCGCGAAACTGAATGCGGATTTCAACTCTCGCGTGCATAAGGGGGACGTTGTCGCTCTCATAGATCCGGCGTTGTTCAAGGGGGCTCTGCTGCAGGCCGCGGCGGATTTGAAAAACTCAGAGGCTAACCTGGCGGCCGCCCGGGCCAACCTGGAAAAAGCAAAATCCGCTTTGGTGCAGACCGGGGCCGACTACGATCGCGCAGTTGGCTTGACCAAAGATGGCGTCATGAGCAAGCAGCAACTGGACCTTGCTCAATCGAACTACGAAGCGGCGAAGGCATCGGTGGACGCCGCGGAGGCGAATATCACCCAGGCCGAGGCCCAAATCAGCCTCAAAGAGGCTGCGGTCACGGTCGCCCAGACCAATCTCGACTACACAGTAATTCGCTCTCCGATCGACGGCACAGTGGTCGCGCGAAATGTCGACGTGGGGCAGACCGTAGCGGCGTCTCTGCAAGCGCCAACCATTTTTACCATCGCGCAGGATCTTACGAAGATGTGGGTGTATGCCAAGACTGACGAGTCGGACGTGGACAACATCAAAGTCGGGAAGGCGGTCACCTTTAAGGTGGACGCCCTCCCGAAGCAGACTTTTCAAGGGGTGGTTAGCCAAGTCCGGATGAATCCTACGATGGTGCAAAGTGTGGTCACCTATGACACCATCATCGAATTTGCCAACCCTGAATTAAAACTGTTTCCCGGTATGACGGCATACGTGACCATTCCAGTGGCTACGGTGCAGAGCGCATTGAAACTGCCCAACACTGCACTGCGATACAAGCCCCCGCTGGCTACCGAACAGGTCTTGGCTCTGTATAAGCACTACGGAATCGAAGGAATTGATGGAGCACAAGCTGCGTCTGGATCTGCGGCCACCGGGGATGGGAAGGCTGCGGGAGCCCAGAATCTCCCTCGCACACCAAAAGCTGAGACTGCCGTAGTGTGGAAACTGCATCCGGACAAGACGATGGAACCAGTGAAGGTTTCTCTTGGAATCACAGACCACGCGTACACGGAGGTCAGCTCAGTTCTTAAAGGGGAGCTGAAAGAATCGGACGACGTAATTATTCGATCCGTGTTGCCCAAAGGCCAAGCTCTCGGCGGCATTAGGCCATAGGGCGCAGTTCGGCTACCCATGGGAACCACACCTGCTGCCAACCAACTCGGAGCCACTCCAACCGCTTCCGCGGCTTTGTCGATCATCTGCGTCGAAGACGCGCACAAGTACTACGAACTGGGCGAGACACGCGTGCATGCCTTGCGCGGTGTAAGCATCGAGATCCACCGCGGCGAATTTGTGGCGATCATGGGGGCGAGTGGCAGTGGCAAATCCACCTTCATGAACATCCTTGGCTGTCTCGACCGCCTTTCCGCGGGACGCTACTTACTTGAAGGCACCGATGTTTCGAAACACGACAAGAAGGTTCTGGCACTGATTCGGAACGAGAAGATTGGGTTTGTTTTCCAAGGGTTCAATCTACTGGCGCGCACCACAGCTCTTGAAAACACAGAATTGCCGACGCTATACGCAAAGATCGATAAAACAGAACGTCGAAAACGTGCCTCCGATGCGTTGACAATGGTTGGTCTCGCCGAGCGGGCGCAGCATTTCCCCTCGCAGATGTCCGGAGGACAACAACAGCGGGTTGCAATTGCACGCGCCTTGGTGAATTGTCCTTCCATTCTGCTGGCTGATGAGCCCACCGGCAATCTCGACAGTCGTACTTCAGTCGAGATCATGGAAATCTTCCAGGACCTAAACGATAAAGGGCTAACGATCGTACTGGTTACTCACGAACTTGATATTGCACAATTCGCGAAACGTGTGCTGGTCTTCCGGGACGGAAAAATCCGCAAAGACGACCCTGTTATCAGTCGGCCCAGAGCCAGCGAGGTGCTGAAGACCTTGCCGACTCTCGAAGACTGAGCAGAACTTCCTTAGCCAGAAACTTCTTAATAAACGATCTTTCACCTTCTTGGCCGCCCCAAGACAGCCCCGCAGCTTACAACGACCGCGACTGCCAAAGTTATTGATCCGACTTTAGGTCTGGTTGCCGGCCTTCGCTTCGGCGATGAGCTTCTTCAGTGCCTGCTTCTGTTCCTTGCGCAGGTCCTGAAGCTTCTCCAACTGCGTTTGAGACAGGAACGGTTTTATCTTCTGGTCTGATGACTTCACGATCTTCTCCCACCGATCTAGCATATCCTTGCGGGAAAGGACGGGGTTGCCGAAAATCTGTCCCACCTCACCGGTTTCCTGTTCCAGAAATGGCTTAATTTTGGTCTGCTGATCTTCACTAAGATCGAGCGTCTCCGAGAGATGTAGCTGCTTCAAGCTGAAGTATTGACTAGGCGCTTTGGACCAATCGAGGCTGCTTTGAGCTGGGAGTGTCAGCCGGCTTACAATCGGTAGAACGGTCGTTCCTGAAAGTTTGCTGTTGAAAGTCAAACTGTCGCTTGCGACGGAAACCAACAGCTCGAATCCAGCAGAATACTTGACGGCATTTGCGCCGTTGGGCGGCGTGTACAACACGGTGTAGATCGTATTGCCAACCTTGACCGAAACGTCATAACGGTCGACATCGCTGACGGTTTCTCCCGGGGCATTTGAATGAGCTGTAACGGCAGTGATCGTGCCTGGCTGAAACTTGGATGACAAGGTTTGACCATAGGCTGGAAGAATCGCCGCACAGACCAGAATCATTCCCATCCATTTAGACATACATGCCTCCCCTGCCAGCGTAATCAAAGAAAGTGGTGTCGGACACGACAGCTTACGAATGGAACGCGTTGGAGGACACTGTCAACAGTGCCAGAGGTAACCCTGAATCGCATCAAATTCGGATGCCGCATCTCTCGGTTTACAAACGGGCTTC